>NZ_JAUASX010000012.1 GCF_030345715.1 Solimonas sp. SE-A11 | reverse complement strand
CTCCAGTGAAAACGCTACCAGCATCTCCACCTGCTTGATGTCCGCTCCGCGCATCCCATGCTCCACCCTCTGATGTACGCCCCTCAGACAACAGAATTCTTGCGGAGTTTTTCAGCAAACTCCTAGGGCCTGTTAACACTAACTGACATACTGCCGGCATGGAGATTTCCGCCGAGCAGTACAGTCGAACTGAGTCGTTCCTGCCCCTGCAGCGAGGCAATGTGCGCGTCAGCAACTTGCAGGTGGTGAACGCGATCCTTTACGTCGCCGAGCATGGCTGTAAATGGCGCGGGTTGCCGAAGCGATTTGGCAACTGGCATACGATCTACACGCGCATGAATCGCTGGGTAAAGGCTGGCGTACTGGATTGGCTGTTCGAGCAGATGCAGCATCAGCAGTTGATCCGGATCAAGATCGAGGCGGTCAGCTTGGACAGCACCATCGTCAAGGTGCATCCCGATGGTACTGGCGCTTTATAAAAAACGGACCCCAGGCCATTGGTCGGTCGCGCGGCGGATGGACCACCAAGATTCATATGGTTGCCGCGGATGCTCGATGCGCCATCGCGTTCTCCCTGATTGCCGGCCAGGCTGGTGACGCCCCAGCGGGGCGCGAACTTCTTCGCACGGTTCCAGCATTGCCGCAGCACTGTCGTTTGCTGATGGACCGCGCGTACGACGGCAATGAGACCCGCCAACTCGCTCTGGATCTCGGCCTGATCCCCATCGCGCCGCCACACCCACTGCGCGTTGAGCCTTGGACCTACAGCAAGACTTGGTATCGCCGTCGCAACGAAGTCGAGCGTCTATTCCGGCGGCTCAAGGGTTTTCGCCGCATCTTCAGTCGCTTCGACAAGCTCGACCTGATGTTCATGGCGTTTCTCTGCTTCGTGCTCGTCGTCGAGGCCCTGCGTTAGTGTTAACGTGCCCTAGGCCCTCGGCAGCGGTCGCATTCGGCACCAGGCCGAGCCGGGCCATCCCGGAGATGTCGCCGGCGCCCATGTCGGTGCGCACGATGCCCTGATGCACCGAGTTCACACGGACACAGAGTGGTCGCAAGGCGGGATGGGACAGACCGCGCCGCGCCCACGCCAGCCCGTGAAGTGGGACGTGCGGCTGATGTTCGCCGACGCGTTCATGGTGAATCTCCTCTTGTGCGACTGGCCGCGCGGGGCCCGGTTGAAGATCGCGCGCGGGGCCGCTTTCTTCAGTGTCCGCCGAGCATGAAAAATACCTGAAGTTCTCCGATCAGCGCCCCGAGGATGGCGCCGGCAATCACGACGACCATTTCGTTCTCCTTGAACGCCGGGCGCAGTACGGACTCGAACTCTTCCGGCGACAGCCGGCTCATGCGGGAGAGAATCGTCGAGTTGATGTCCAGCGCGTCCAGCGCGTAGCGCTCAACCGTCTGCGACGCCACCGGGATCAGGTCGATGAGACGCTGGGCCACCAGCTTGCGCATTTCCTCGTAGCGCTCGTGGCCCAGCGCCAGGACCACCACGGGTTGGGCCCAGCCCAGCCGCCTGTCGATCGCCTCGCGCACGCGCCGGTGGGCAAGCTCGACGATGCGGTCCAGAGCCGGCCCGCGCAGCAGTTCCTCGATCATGTGTGCCGGCGTCAGCAGCTCGTTGGCCATCAAGCTCGCATACTCGCGGGCCACTTCGTCCTGGCGCACGAGGAACTTGCCCTGCAGCGTGAACCCGAGAAACGTCTTGGGCCTCAGCGGCCGGAACAGCATCTGCAGGGCGATCCAGTCGCTGATGAAGCCGATCATGCCGCCGAAAAGCGGCATCAGCAGCGGCTCGTGCCAGGTGATCCAGCACGCCAGCTGCACCAGGCCGATGCCCAAGCCGAACCAGAAGCCGATGTTGCGGAAGAAGCGCAATTCCGGCCCGCCGACGCGCCAGAAAATCTCGTTCAGCTTGGCCTTGTCGCGAACCAGGTTCTCAGTCACCAGCCGGCGTATGTCGAAGTACTCGGTGACATTCCCGGAGGCCTGGTTCCAGAGCTCGGCCACCATGCCGGGAATCTCGCTCTGGAAACGTTCGATTACGCGGCGGCGCCACGACAGCGGCATGCGCGTCCAGATGCCGGGCGCATAGGTGTCGCCAATCTCGCGAATCAGGGACTCGGCCGCCGCCATCAGCGGCTTCTGCAGCTCCAGCATCATCCGGTCCGGGTCCAGCCGCTGGAACAGCTCGTTGGAATCGAGCAGGCGCGCGGCCATCAGGTCTGCCGAGTGCGCGGCAATCTTCTCCGCCTTGCGCGGCAGGATGCCCTGCCATCCCAGCCAGGGCGGGATACCGACGAATTTCAGCGGCCGGAAGATCATTTGCACGGCCAGCGCTTTGGTCACGTAACCCACCAGCCCGGCGACCAGCGGGATGGCAAGGTAGATCCACAGATTCGCCTGCAGCTCAGCCCACAGTGCAGCCAGATTCATGACCTCTCCCCAGGGTGGGCGCCCGCCGCGCGCACGGCGACGCCGGCCTCGACGAGCGCGTCGGTCTCCAGCACTTCGTAGTTGTGCTGCCCGATCGCCGGGGCAGGCGTATGCGCCTGCCTCGGCGTGCCTGACAATTTGACGGGAACGCCCAGACCCCGCTGGCCCGCACCGATCTCGACCAACATGCGGCGATGCTCGGTGTGCGGATGCTTCAGCACCTCGGACAGCGAGTGAATGAGGCCGGCCGGCACGCCGGCCTTGAGCAGCGCCTGACATAGCGTGGCGGCCTCGCGATCGGCCAGTAGCGCTTCGATGGACGCGCACAGGCTGTCGCGGTTGCGATGGCGCTCGCCATTGCTTGCGTAGCGGGGATCGGCCGCCAGCCCCGGGGCGCCGACGAACTCACAGAACTTGCGGAACTGCCCGTCGTTGCCAATGCCCAGGACGTCGGCCCCGGCCAGCACGCGCAGCACGATCTCGCGGCCCTCGGCGCTCGACAGATCGAGCGCGAGGCCGCGCTTGTTGCGGTTGACGCCGATGAAATACGAGGCGGTGCCCTCGACGAAGGGCGGTCGCCAGGTGCGCGTTTCGTCGCCGGTCGGCGGCTCGACCTTGATTACGTCGGCGCCATAATCGGACAGGATCTGCGTGCAGTACGGGGCACCCAGCACCCGCGGCTGATCGAGCACCTTGAGGTCGCGCAAGGCGTCCGAGCGCTCCGGCCTCTGCGGGCAGACCATCAGTAGATTTCCATCGGTCGTTCTCGACCCGGAGGGATAAAAGCGCCATACGCAAGCCTTTGAAATAGCGTCATCGCAAATGTGTTTCCTAGTAAGAGCGCGGAAGGCCCATGACCTTCTCGCCAATGTAGTTGAGCACCATTTCGCGGTTGAGCGGCGCGGTGCGCAGCAGGCGCACCATGGGGTACAGATCAAACATGCCGTACTCCTTGGTGAAGCCGTTGCCGCCGAAGCACTGGATCGCGACATCGACCGCGTGGATGCCGGCTTCGGCCGCTGCGTATTTGGCCATGTTGGCATACTCTCCAGCTGGAAGACGCCGGTCGAAGGCCCAGGCCGCCTTGTGCGTCATCAGCCCGGCCAGCTCGACCTCGGCATGTGCCGCAGCCAGCGGGTGCTGGAGGCCTTGGTAGGCGCCGATCGGCACCTTGTTGAAGACCTTCCGCTCGCTTGCATAGCCGACCGCGCGGCGCAGGGCATAGCGGCCGATGCCCACGCAGAGCGCGGAGAGAATGATGCGTTCCGGGTTGAGCGTGTCGAACAGGATACGGAAGCCGTCGTCGACGGTGCCCAGGGCATCGCCCTCCTCCAACTCGACATCGTCGAAAAACAACTGCCACTGCGACTCGGGCATCGGGATGCTCACCGGAATCGCCGTCTTGCTCACGCCTGGGCGCCGCATGTCGAGGATGAACAGGGTGAAGCCGTCTGTCTTGCGCGCCACCTCACTGTGCGGGCGCGAGCGGGCGACGACCAACGCGTAGTCGGCAGAGTCGGCGTCGGTGATGAAGGTCTTCTGACCCTTGAGCCGGAACCCGCGGCCTTCGCGCCGCGCCAGCGTGGTGATCTCGATCGTGTTGGACCCGGCGTCGGGCTCTGTGATGGCGAAGCAGAACTTGATCTCGCCGCGACAGGCCGCGGGCAGGTACTTCTGCTTCTGTTCCTCGGTCCCGTGCATCGCGATCAGCGCCAGTGACATCGTGGAATTGATCACCAGGCTCAACAGCGGAATGCCGTTGTTCGACAGCCCCTCCATGAACAAGGCCATTTCCAGCATGCCCTGCCCGCCGCCGCCATAGGCCTCCGGAACCATCAGCCCCAGAAATCCGTCCGCCGCAATCTGCTCGAACAACTCCTTCGGCGGCTCGTGCTTTTCCGCGTAGCCCATCCAGTAGCGGCGGTCGAACCGCTGGGCGATGCGGTCGCCGTACTCGAGAATCATCCGCTGCTCGCTGCTCAGTTCAAAATCCATGTCGTCCTTCCCTGCCAGATTCAAGAAAGCCCGGGATATCGAGCAGGCGCTCGAGCGGTCCCGGGCAATGGGGAACCGTGTTTTCAACCGCGTTGATTGAAGCGACGCCCGACCAGGGTCGAGGCGATGTTCGTCTTCTGGATATCGATGCGCCTCCGGGGATGCACAGCCCATCCATCCCGCAGGCGCTGCTCCAGCGGATACTGCCGGAATAGCCGTAGGCGCCCATGAGTTGCACGCCGTGGCCGCAGACCTCGCGCACCATCTGGTTGGCGAAGCACTTGGCGAGACTGGATTCCAGCATCGACGGCAAGCCCTGCTCGGCGTTCGGCGCGGCGCGGCGCGGCAGCCGCTGGCCGGCACGATGACATTGTCCAGCGGCACCCGCACCCGGTCTAGAAAGATGTCGGCGCTGGGAATGCCACGGAAGGCCCTCAACGTCTCGCCTGCGCCGAAGCTCACTCCGGCCATGGTTTTCTCGACGTAGACTGCGCCGATGCCCGCGGCACCGGGGGGCATCCGACAGGCGCGCGTAGACCACGTGGCCGCCGGAATGCCTGCCGCCGGAGTACCAGCGATTCAGTCCGTTGACGGACGAGAACGCTGTCGCCGTCGGCGCGCGCAGTGGTCCTGAGATCCGTCAGGGCCGAGCCGGCATCCGGCTCGCTCATCGCCACCGCCACCGCCAGCTCGCCCCGGCAGACCCGCGGAATGACCCGCTGGCGCAGGCTCTCCGGCGCGAAGTGCTCGATCGCGCGCACCGGCCCGGCACTGCTCTCGAACACCAGGAATGCGACCGTTGCCGAAACCTGGGCGAACTCCTCGATGACGATCAGCGCTTCCAGATTGCCCGGGCCCAGGTCGCTGTACTGCGTCGCGACGCTGATGTCCAGGAAATCCATTTCCGCATAGCGCCAGAGGCAGTCGTCTGGTACCGCCTCGTGACGCGCCTTCTGCTTCCGCGCCAGCGTCTCGAGTTCACCCCGGGCGAATCTGCGCGCTGCGTCCTGCAGTGCGCGTTGGTCTTCGGCCAGTCGGAAGTCCATGCGGTCTACTTCGCCGACGGGAACTGGGGCGCGCGCTTCTCGCGCATGGCCTTTACCCCTTCGGGCGCATCCGCACCCAGGAAGCAGAGCATCTCCATGGCCAGCGAACTCTCGAAGATCGGCCGTGCCATATTCATCCACCCGTTGAGCGAGCGCTTGGTCAGGCGGATCGCCGGCTGGCTGCCGGCCGCCAGCTTGTCGGCCACGGCCAGCGCCGTCTCCAAGAGGTGGGCGCGCGGTACGCTGCGGCTCACCAGGCCTATGCGTTCGGCTTCCTTGCCGTCGATAAATTCGGCGGTAAGCAGGTAGTACTTGGCCTTGGCCATGCCACAGAGCAGCGGCCAGATGATGGCGGCGTGGTCGCCGGCGCCGACGCCGAGCTTGACGTGGCCGTCGGTGATCTTGGCTTCTTCCGCCATGATGCTGATGTCGGCGAGCAAGG
The DNA here is from genome assembly GCF_030345715.1 of Solimonas sp. SE-A11. Lineage (GTDB taxonomy): Bacteria > Pseudomonadota > Gammaproteobacteria > Nevskiales > Nevskiaceae > Solimonas_A. The sequence continues at coordinate 148,921 of NZ_JAUASX010000012.1, read as the reverse complement.
CCACGGCCAGTCCGGCGCCGACGGCCACGCCGTTGATCGCCGAGATGACGATCTTCTCGCAGTTCATGATGCTGTAGACGACATCCGCCGCTTCCTGCATCACCACCGAGAGTTCCCTGGGGTTGCCGACCATGTTGGTGATCCACTCCAGGTCGCCGCCGGCCGAGAAGGCGCGGTCGCCGGCGCCGGTGATTACGGCGACCTTGGTCTTCGGATCATCGTGGACGACAGCCCAGATCTTGGTCAGCTCCCAGTGCAGGCGCGCGTTGGTCGCGTTCATAACCTCAGGGCGGTTGATGATGATGATCAGCACTCCGTTGGGACGGCGCTCGAACTTCAGCGACTGAAAATCGCTGTAATTCATGTGCTGTGCTCCGGCTGAATGTTCGATGTTTAAACGATGCGGTAAACCATCGAGCCGGTGGCCACGAGGCGGGCGGCCGCGGTGTCCTCGACGATCTCCACGTCACAGAAAATCAGCTCCTTGCCACGCCGTCGGACGACGCCGGTGGCGCGGATCGGCGCGCCTAGCGCTGCGCTGATGTAGTTGACGGTGAGCGTGACCGTGGAGGCCTTCATGCCTCGGGTCGGATCGTGGCCACTCCAGGCGGCGAGCGCGCCGGTCAAGTCGATCAGGCTGGAGATCACACCTCCGTGCAGCGCGTTGCCGCCGCCGCAGAGCTCGGCGCGGTGCGCGAGCTGCACCACCGCGCGATCGGGCGCCGCTTCCACCACCTCGATGCCGAGCAGCTTCTGGAAGGCGATCTGCGGAAACATCTTGATTAGTGCCGCGATCTGCGCGGCGGGGTCGGCTGGGAACATGCGTGACTCCTAGGTCGATGAGAACAATGCGTTCAGACGGGCGCACCACGGCACGCCCGTTGCCGAGTACCAACGCATCGCGCGCGGGGACGCGGCTGCGGAAGGACCAGATCTCGCCGTCCTGCCAGATGTCGGTACTCAGCACATCGCCGGGATAGACCGGCGCGGTGAAGCGAACCTGCACCGAGGCGATCCGCTCCGCGGCGTAGCCTGCGGCCTTGAGCACCGCGGCGCTCCTCACCGTCGCGGCCCTCGTAGGGCACCGGCAGGCCGTCGATGGCGAGCTCGTTGGATTCCACGCACCTGCGGCCCATGTTGTCGATCTCGCGCACGTCCACGTAGCGGCGATCCAGCGGCGCGTAGAACAGGGTCATGCCCGGCGCGGGCGTGCTGCACTGCTCAATGGGCATGGTGTGCGTGAGAATCAGGACGCGGTCTGCGACCTGCGCGGCGGAGATCCAGACCTTTCGGCCGTGCAGCACGTAGTCGCCCCTGACCCGCTCCACGCGGACTTTCAGGTGGGTCCAATTGAACCCGACGTCCGGCTCGGGGACGCCGAAGCAGGCCTTTTCGCCGCCACGCACCAGCGACGGCGGAAAGCGCTGCTTCTGCGCCTCACTGCCGAAGAGCACGCCCGACTGCAGCCCGAAGACGCCGTCCTCAGTGATCCCGAGCCAGCCGGCCTTCGCCATCGCGAGGTGGAAATCGTGCGGAAAGCCGCCGTGCCAGTCTTTCTCCAGCCAGTACGCCACATCGAAGCGCGTGCACAGTGTGCACACCGCGTCCTCTATGCTGAGTCGCTGCTGGTCGGGCTGGAATTCCAAAGGTGCTCCTGGGTAGAAGGGGCCGTCCGATCTCTCGCCGGCCGCAGCGTTCATCTAACAAACGTTCGGGAGCTTATCCGCGAATCGCGGCCGATAGCAAATGGCGCGGGGCTTCAGAGCAGGGACGCGGGCCCGGTCGGCCGCTTGCCGCCGCGACAGCGAAGTCGCAGTCGCAGTCGCAATCGACGAGCCGGCCGTGGTGTCCGGATCCTCGTCCAGCGGAGTGCGTTGTGGCTGTCCTGACTCTCGCCCAGCGCGTGCAGCTCTCCACCCAGTAGCGCAATTGTGATGCTCGATCACCTGCAGCGTACGGGCTCGGCATGGTGGATGTGATCGAAGATGACGCCGTCGAGGCCCGTACTGCTGGCAGTCGCGCGCCCTCGAACTCCGAGACGAAGTTCACGGAGCGCTTGACCTAGTGTTTAGCATAGGTAGAGAACGGCCAGTACGGCATGCCGTAACGCTCGCGCACGAAATTGATCCAGCGGTTGGCGCGCATGAGGAACTGGTAGGCGCTGTCGCCGACAATCGCCAGCCGGCGGAAGTGGCGCATGATCATGTCGTACTCGTCGCCATGAGCACACGGCCGTCGACCGTGTGATGCATGGCTTCGGTCGCGATGCTGATTTTACCGAAGCCTCCGGCAAAGCGACGCGTCGGCGGCCGGGCCACTGGCCTCGAGACACGGGGTGTGCGCACACCCTCGACGACGAGGGACCGGCTGCGGGGAGTGGAAGCCGGCATGGCGGAAACCTCCCTATGTGCGCCTGTACAGAAACTGCGGTCGGCCCGACCGCATCGGCGGCATGGCCCGAACCGGCCTTCCAAGACTTTACCTAACTATCGTTCGATATTATTATGCAGAGCTTCGCGTATCAACCCGTCTTTGCACGCCTCTGCGCCGCCGGACCCGATCGACGCGGCCCGGAATTTTTTTGCCATGAATCCTTCCTCCGTTGCGAGCCTTGCAGCGCCCGGCTATCGAGGCGGCGTCGCCTTGGCCGCGCTTGGTACGGTGCTGCTGTCCGGCAAGATCGTGCTGGTCAAGCTGCCGTATCGGTACGGCGTCGATGCAATCGATGTGCTCACGCTGAGAATGCGCGCCGTGCTGCCGCTGCTCGCTGCGGTGGCCCTGTGGACTCGCAGCCATACGCCGCGCCCGAGTCACACGGACTGGCTGGGGATCGCCGGTCCGGGCCTTCTCGACTATTACGTCGCCAGAATGCTCGACCTGATCGGTCTGCAGTACGTCAGCGCCGGCCTGTAACGCATGTTCCTGTTCCTCACGCTGAGCTTCGTGCTGCTGATCGGCATCGTGCTTCAGTGCCGCCGCGTCTGCGCACAGTGGCTGGCATTGGCCTGCGGCGGCACTGTGCTGGCGTTTGCCCCACGACCTGCACGCCGTGGTCTGGGGTCGGAGCCAGGCTTTCGGCGCATCATTGATCGCACTGAGCGCGATGCTTTACGGCGCAAGTGCCGCGGTACAGGCCGGCATGATCGGTCCCCGGCCAGCACGCTCTGGCGCTGGCCGCCGTCGCGCTCGGCGAGGCCATCACGGCGGTGCAGGTGCTGGGCATGGCCCTGATGATCTGCGGCGTCATGATGCTCGGTTCAGTCCGGAGGGCGGCTTCGGCGCAAGCAGCCTCGTAGGACAGCGCCCGGCATGGACACCGGGCCCGTTTGCGACGGCGCGCTTCGTGCGCGACCCGCCACGGAGCAGGCGCGTGACTTACATCCCATTTTCCCCCGTCTCACTCACATGGAGTGTCTTTGTGAATTTTCAGATGTCCCGTAGCCCAAAAAAAACCGCATCACTCAAGCCCTTCCTCGGGAGCGTCATCCTGTCCTGCTGCGCAGCGCTTGCTGCCTGCGACGGAGCCTCTTCGTCCGACACGGAATCCCCGTCCTCCGAAACGCCGCTGTATTCCGCCGAGATCGGGTGCACCGGCGCGAGCGGACCATTGGACAACCTGCAGACCGGGCTCGCGGACCGCCTGAACAAGGAACTGGCCGATCAGCCGGGTGGCGCGGCTTATGCCGGGCAGCTGGCGTCGCTGGTGACCCAGGCCCTGGATCTGGTGGACGCGCTGGCCACCGGCGCAGGGTCGCTTGCGGCGCTGCGCAGCGGCGGCGACCCTAGCCTGCTCGCCCCGGTTTACCACGAGCTCCTGTGCGTCACCGCGGCGGTGGCCGAACTGGTGTTGTCGGCGAGCCTGGGCGCAACTACGCCGCTGGCCGAGCAGCAGGTCCTGCAAGGCCTGCTCGGCACCCTCGTCGAGCTCCAGAAAATTCTGCTGCTGGGCTCGCAGGCATTGCCGAGTGTGCTCGACCCGGGTCAGATTGCAGAAGACCTCGGCTACGTCACGCAAACGCTGGCCGGCGTGGTCGCTAGCCTGGCCAACACCCTTTCCGTTCTGCCCGGCGGTCTGGGCGATGCGGTGCTCATGCCGGTCGCAGGGCTGCTGCTCGATGTGACGGCCTCGCTCAATGCCCTGGGCAGCGGAGACACGCAGGCCTTCGCGCAGCTGCTGATCGATTCCGTCACCCATCTGCTCGAAGCACTGGCCGACGGCCTCGGCCCCCTGGGCATCTTTCTGGACGCTGTGATCGCCTTGCTCGCCCCGGTGCTCCGTGCCCTCGCCGCCCAGCTTGGCGGGCTGCTGGGCATTGTGCTCTGATGATCCGGGATGCACGTTCACTGGGCAGTTCGGGCATGTGAACGTGATCAGGCATCAGGCGCCCCCTTCGATCCGACTCTCCTTCTGCTGCGCCAACTTGGGAAATACTTCACCGCAAGGCAAAGGATATCGTGCGCCTCGTCCGCGACCTGCACGGCGGCAATGGCATCTCGGGCGGGTACCACGTCATCCGGCACATGCTCAACCTGGAAGCAATGAACACCTACGAAGGCACGCACTATATCCACGCGCTGATCCTGGGCCGTGCGTAAACCGGTATCGCAGCGTTCGGACCCTGAACGCCGCGATCGGGCCGTGGCCGTGGCCTCACTTCGGCCGCCCGTGCGCCGCCTCCACTGTCAGCTTGACCGTCTGCATGCTGGCATCGATGGTGCGGTGCATGCCGTCCGACCAATAGACCCGCAGCCTGCGCTCACCGGGCGCAACGGGCAGGTCAAAGACGAAGAGGTAGCGTCCGCCGCCCAGCGCAATCAGCTGGTCGGCCGTCGGCATCAGCGACACGCCCTCGGTTTCGATGTGCAGGTGCGTCCCGATCACAGGCGCGCTCATGGTGAGCCGGCCCAGATCACCCGGCGTCTCGAACACCACGGCAAGCTGCGTTCCGACCTTTGCGCCGTTTTCGGGCAAGATGATGCGCAGCGGCGGCACTTCGTCCGCCGCCACGGCAGCGCCTTCAGACGGCTGAGCGTGGTGGGCGTGGTGGGCGTGCGTTCCCTCTGCCGCCGCGTGCAGAACTAGGGGAAGACCGGCGGACAGTGTAGTCAGAAGCATTAGGGCGTGGGGTTTCATGATTCAGGACTCCGGTGGGGGTCAGTGGACGTGGTCGTCGGGCGGCGGTCGCAGCCGGGGTTCGGCGTTGAGCCGCTCCAGTTCGGGATAGAGGTGTTCGAGCTGCGCCCAGCCCGCCTCCGGACGTTCGTCGGCGATCCAGCGGGCACGGACGTAACCGAAGCGGTCGATGAGAAACTCCGCGTGGCTCCAGGCCATGCCCAGCCGGTCCGGCGCGCCGCGGTCGGAAACGGTGCGCGTCAGCAGCTCGTAGGCGGCCCACAGCTCCGCTGCGCCCGGTCTGAGCACGGGAAAGGGCAGATTGGCCGGCAGCTCCGTTGCGCCCAGCGGAATGGCCAGCACTTGGGTGCGGCGTGAGCGCAGCGCCGCGGAACCCGCCGCCAGCACCTGGGCCCGTTCCTGTGCCTGCGGGCCACCGAGAAAGGCGAGCAGCACGTTGTGGGTCTCGCGATAGGCCTTGAGCTCGGCCTTTCCCGGCACGCCGTGCAGGTAGAAATTGATGGCGCCCAGCCAGGCTTGTCCGGGCACGGTCTGCGGGCCCACCACCCGGCTCTGAAAGCCTTCCGAAAACGCGCGCAGGAAATTGATCAGGTCCCAGCGTTCGTCGTCGGACAACCGATCGCCCAAGGGCGGCATGCCGCTTTCCGGGATTCCATGCGTGAGCCACCAGTACATGTCGCCGGCCGTATGCAGCGCCGTATGGGGCTCGCTCAGATCGGCCGGCGGGCGCGGCAGGTTGGCGCCGGCAGGGCCGTCGCCGCGGCCGCCGGCCCCGTGGCAGGCGGCGCAATGTTCGCCGTACAAGGCGCGGCCGCTGGCGACGGAGACGGTGAGATAAGGCACCTGCGAGCGCTTGTAGGTGCTGGGATACGCCGGCACGGCCAGCGCCCAGCACAGTGTCCCGGCGCCGGCGACGAAGCCGGCTGCGCCCGGCCGTCTCCAACCCGGCCGGCGGCCCTGCAGCGCCGCTGCGGCGCCGAGGGCCATAACCAGCAGACCGCCGGTGATCCATGGGCGCAAACCGGGCTCGGCCCAGGTCGCTTCCAGCGACCAGCGGAACGGCAGCCACCAATAGGGATCAGGCTCGTGCAGCGCCGGCGTGGTCTGCGCCAGCCACGCCGCGCAGGCGAGCACCCCCGACGCCGCCGCCAGCTCGAGCGTGACCTGCCGCGCGGCCTCGCCTGCGCGCCGGCGCTGGTCGGCGATCTCGCCCGCTTCACGCAGCGCCGGCAGGAATCGGCTGCGCAGACGGTTGGCGAAGGCCAGTGCAAGCGCGAGCAGACCCAGCTTGCCGAGAACCAGATATCCGTAGCGCGTTCCCAGCAGGTCGCCCGCGTTTTCGATATAGCGGGTGCCGAGCCAGACGCCGCTGAGCACAATGACCAGCATCAGCACCATCGCCAGGCGCGAGAAGCGCGTCAGTATGCCTGCGAGCGCCTCCGTCGGCAGCGCGCTGTCTGGCTGGCTCGCATAGGCCCTCGCCGCCAGCAGCCATGAAGGCAGCGCGCCGAGCCAGGCCGCAACCGCAAGGATGTGGACCACATTGGGGACGAGGACCTGCCAAGGCACTTCTGCTGCCGCCGCATGACCGCCCCAGGGCGCGAGCGTCAGATAGCCTGCCGCCAGCGCAGCGCAGGCCACGTGGCCGCCCTCGCCCCCCCGTGCAGTGGCCAGTGCTGCAGCGGTGGCAAGCAGCAGGCCGCCCAGTGCGGCGCGCATCAACCAGACCATGCCGGCCCGCGTCCCGATGACGAAGTCGTGCGCTCCGCCAGTGCCCAGCTCCGCCAGCGCCAGCAGCTGCGCCGACAGCAGGCCGGCATGCCCCAGGACCACGGCCAGTGCAGCGGCAAGCGTCAGCTTCCAGGGCACCCGCTGCCGCCACTGAGCCTGCGCAATGCAGACGTGGCGAAACATGGCGGAGCCCACGATCCAAGTCGCTCCGCCCAGTGCGAACAGCCTCGAAACCGCCGACAGAAGCTCAATCACACTGCGCTACCAGGGCGCGTTCAGCCGAAAACCATATCCGTAGTCCACCACGTGTCCATCGACCGAAAGTACCCGATACCGGACCGTGTAGTTTCCATTCGTCAGCGGAGATTTGATCGGTACCTGCAGACAGTTGGCGGACCCCGTGTCGAGCGCGATGCGGCCGAGCGCAAGGCTGCCGTCCTCGCCGGCGCGCGACAGCGTCACCTGCGAGAACTTCGCCTCCACATTCTCGTTAAAGCACAGCCGTATCTGCGAAGGCGGCGTCGTAAGCACCGCGCGTCGCCCAGGCTCGGAGCTAACCAGCGCAGCGTGGGCGAACGCTAGCGGGGCGTGCAGCCACAGCGCGGCGAGCAGCAGCGCCCGCCGGCACCTCTCCATACACTTCATCCCAACCGCTCCGGAGCCATTTTATTCCGGCCTGTCAGCCAGTATGCGAGAGCCGCTGCGCCCACCAATAACAGGAACACGGGAGCGTAGCGCCACAAGCTCCGCATTCCCACGCGAAAGGGAAACACCGAGTGAAGCACCTGGCCGGTCGCTGGATCGGTGACCTCGATCATGCCGATGTACCAGCCGGGTTCGTCGAAACGGTGCTCGAAGTTCAGCGTGCCGCGCGGATAGACCTGCGCGGGAACGTGGACCACCGTGGCCGCTTCGATCTCTCGCGGGCTGCCCAGATCCTCGTAACGCCCTCGCGCCTGCAGGTTCTTGCTGTCCCTGAGCACGCGGAACTCGACGGTCTGGTTCCTCAGAACCGGACTCACGTAGTCGATCACGATGATGGCGCGCCCGGTTTCCGGGATGTCCTCACAGAATTCCTGCGTGGCCCGCTTTTCCGGCTGATACCCCGTGAAGTGCGCTCGCAACGGCCCGATCTTCATGATGCACCGGTCGTCTTCCATCGACACTCCGCCATGCGCCTGTGCCGATGCCGAGTGGACCAGCATCGAGAGCATCGTCACCAGCGCGCAAAGACGTCCACGCGTCGTTGCCATCACGTCTTGACCATGCCGAAGTCGGGAATCATCGGACCGCCGAACTCCACCATATACCGACGACCACGCCCGTCAAAGAAGAACAGCAATCCGGCAACGACCGCGTCAGGAGAAGCAATCATCGTCGTCATGCGTTCGGTCTCCCACATGGCATCGTCGGCATACAAGACCACCCGCCGTGTCTCGCCGGGTGCGACCGGCGCACCCTCCACGCGCAGGGCATCCGGTGCCACGAGGTCATGCTCATCCCGGGGCTGCACATTCAGTATCCGGGCATTGATGAAGCGCAGATTTCCGGCCGCGAACTCGCCGACGTTGACTGGGCTGTCGCCCTTGTTGCTGACCTCCAGTTCCAGGCGGAAGCTACGCCCGGGAATTCGATAGCGTGCCTCTATGAGGCGGACGCTTACCGGACTGGTGGGCTGCTCAAGCGGTGGCACATCAATCTTGCCGGTCTGCAGCGGCGTGGTAATCGGCCACTTCTCCTGCGCATACACGTAGCCGCCGGCGATCAGCGTCAGGGTCAGCGCCAGGAAGATGCCGCCCATGCGCCGATCCATCGGCGTAATCATCTGGTCGGCGTCAGGACCCAGTTCGGACGCGCGTTTGAAGCGCGGAATGGCAATCGGGCATTTGGTCAACCAGTACACGAACCAAGCCAATCCCATGGCAAACCATAGGGCGGACCACCACTTCACATTGCCGAATCCGTAGTTTTCCAGATCTATCGTCTGCCCCAGCAGCGTGGTGGCCGTGTTCTCGAAGGCCGCCGGGTCGCCTGTGACCTCTACCCAGGTTCCGGGACCTATGATCGGGCCGGTTCCTTCGACGTTGATGACCGTATGAACGTGGTACCGCCCTGGTCTGCGTGCTTTGAGCACGATCTCGAAATCATAAAGCTCGCCCCTGCGAAACGATGTCGAGCGGATCATGGGTACGCCGTTGACGCGCGAATCCAGCCTGACGAAGGACGGCCCCGGAACACCTATGTTGAGGTAGGCGGTGTCCTCGATCGAGTTGACGTGATGCGGCCAGTACTCAGAAGGCATGAATTTGCCGCTGATCTTGACGATGTCGTTGACGCCCAGCTTCGCCGTCGAAACCTGAACATCGATCCAGTGCACCGCGCGCATGCGCAGCTGCGGCATTTGCGCACGCTCGCCGTGCGCAAATGCGGCGGGTACGTGGCTCAGGAGAAGAGCGGTCAGGCCCAGCCAGACAACCAATAGCGTTTTTAATGTTCTCATCCGCGCGCCCTCAGACGATTTTCCGGATCCATATGGCCTTGGAACCGAGATAGCCGATCCACAGCCAGAACCAGTAGTTCATGATATTGAGGAAGCCCGCGAACACCGCCGTCAGCGGCGTCACGGCCTCGCCGAATGTGCGCAGCGTCGATTCCTCGATGATTCGCACATATTCAGGTATGGCTGTGCGGATGTACTCGTAGCCCATCAGATCGGCCACTGTCAGCATCGTTCCGTGCAACTCCACCGGAACCTGGAAAGGGGCGAGCAGCGGCCAGTTCAGCGGATAGACCAGCAGGCCGAACGCGAAACCGCCGAACAGCCCTGTCCAGAAGAAGCTGCGCGTCAGCAGCAACAAGCAGTCAATGATCAATCCCAGGCCTATGTAGGTTGAAGGCCAGACGAAGTTCATCGGAAAGTCTGCAAACAAATGGAAGTTGAGGTACCGGCTGATCCAGGCCGCCAGGGTCAGGCATAGGATTGTGAGTGAGGCGCCTAGCGGCAGTCTCAGTTTTTCCCAGAGCAAATAGCCGAAGACCCCCGGCAGCACCGTCAGCGCCAGCGGCGTGACCAAAGGCCACCAACGGCGGTCGCGCCAGTCAACCCAGTAATCCCAGTCTCCCACAAGCAGTGCGAAGTGGAAGCTGAAAATACCCATGAAGAGCATCACAATCAGCGGGATGATTAGCAGGTCCGCCTGCACGTAGGCCCTGTGCTGCTCGGCCGCGCTGGTCAGCCCCACCTCCGTAGCACGCAGTTCTGTCTGCGCCGGGGGTAGCGGCATTTTATCCACCTTCATTAATGTCTCCTCACACGTCGCCGTGTCTAATGAACGCCTCAGGCGACCAGTTTGATTTGCCACGGGGCCTGGCCGACTGGCTCCCCGCGTGTACTTTTGCTAGCGCTGTGCTGGCTTGAAGGAACCTAAATACGCCCGGACATCCGCTCCGGGCGTATTTGCGCGACTCTCGCCGCGTCCCTTCCATCAGGCCGCCACGGCGGGCTCTGCCTTGACCGACTCGTTGCGTCGGGTAACTTGCTTCCCTTCTGGGCCCTGCATCGCTTCAATCACGGGGTGCGATCCGGCCACTTTGGTCAGCTCGACGATCCGCGACAGGATTTGCACCAGCAGTCCGCCGGCCGCAAACGTAGCCCATCCGAGCAGCACGAATCCCCAGTGTATCGGCGCCGCGAACAGCTCCTCGGCATAGAAGAATGTGTGTCCCCACTCGTTGAAACCTACGTTCGGCATGATCATTACCGGCCCGGCCACAACCAGCGCGAACGGCAGCGACAGGCGCTTGGCAAACTGCGGTAGCCTCGTTCGTGCATATACGAAGGCCACCACCGCGCCCGTGATGAACACCGGTATCCCGAAGTAGAACAGCATGATGTGCGTCGGCGTGAAGTCGGTGTCGCGCACCGTGACCTGATGCCAGGCTGCATCAGCCTCGGTGACCGGCGATGCGGTGAGGTAGGCGATAATGCCGAACACCATCAGTTGCCCTAGGAGCACGAAGTAGCGACGCAGCTCCTCGGCGGGCGCCAGCCGGTCCAGATTGCGGTCTCGCGTATGCCAGATCCAGCCCACAATGCCCGCGCCCAGCGCAAACAGCACCGGCAACTGGATATACAGCAGCGTCATCCAGTACTTCTGGAAGTCCTCGGAGAAATAATCCAGCCCCACGGTGAATGCCGTGGTGTGCTGGTAGATCCGGTAGGCCGTGTAGACCGACAGCAGCCCCGAAAGGACCAGAAACATCCTGGCCCATGGCGCCCTGGGCGCCGCATACGCATTGCTCGAAGGCAGTGTATCGATGGTATTCATGTTCGGACTCCTCTTCCAATTCTGGAAACAAATCGCGATGGAACGCCGCGTCTCGTGAGTGCAGCCTCAACCTTGGGGCTGCAATGAACGAAACGTAGGCCATTCCACGTTCATAGTCAATAGTGAGTAGTCGTACTACTTATTCTTGCAGCTGCCTCGGACCAATCTGGGGCGTAATCCCTTCACTCGATGCGGCTTATACTTGGCTCGCGACGGTGGCACGCCCGCCGTCGTAGATGTTCAATCCAGCAGCGGCTTCCAGCCACAGCGGGCTGTCCTGTGCAGCACATCCCTTCCACACGCCCTAATATGGCTCGAAGAAAGACTCTCGCCCCAGCAAAAGCACCCTACAAGATCAAGGATCTGTCGAAGATTTCCGGCGTCAGCCGAGAAACCATCCGCTTTTATGTCGCTCAGGGGCTGCTGCCGCCGCCGGTCAAGACCTCGCGGAACGTAGGCTGGTACACGGAACGCCACGTCGAGATGCTCTCTCTGATCGGCAAGCTACAGAGCGAGCGGTTTCTACCACTCAAGGTCATCAAGAGCCTGGTGCAAGGCTCCGCTGAGGAAATCGGGTTTACCACGCAGCAGATGGAAGCGCTCGGGGAAATGCGGCGTCAGCTCGCCACCGAGCATCGGGATTTGGTGGTCAGTGAGGATGCGGGCCGGCTTGCGGCAGAAATCGGCATGACGCCAAAAGAGCTGAAGGACCTGCGCATGGTCAGCTTCGCCGGTTCCGGCGGCGCCACCATTTCGGACGTGGAAATTGCCCGTCTGTGGCTGCGGATGAAGGAGGCCGGCCTTTCGGAGCAGCGCGGGTTCGGTCCTGCGGACATGGCGTATATCGTAGACTTGGTCGATTCGGCGGTGAGCTGCGAGTTGGAACTTTTCCGGCGCCGGATCGATTACATGTCACCGCTGGAGATTCGCAAGCTCATCGAGGTGGTGATCCCCTCGATCAATTCGGTCTTCTCCATCCTGCACGAACGCCGACTGCACGCTCAAATACAGGCCTTCCTCGACGGCGGCCGCAAACAACGCCACGCCTCAATGGGGAAACGGCGGTGAAGTCGAAAAGCCCCCGCTACGCCGGCAGAATGCCGGACTCTGGTGGATGCCCCGCGGCAGCTTCCTATGACGGGCTATTCGCCGGCGCGGGATTGGCCCGCCGTGATCGCCGGCAAAAGGTAAACCGCCTGTAGTACGCATCGATGCCGCTTGTCGCGGCCCTGATCGGATGTACGGCACGAAGCTGGCGGCGATCTGCATGATGTTCGAGCCGATCCGTTTCGTCGGCATCCAATTGCCCTATCACGGCTGGCAGGGCGTGAATCCACGCAATGCCGAGCGCATGGCCATCATTTCCTGCGATACGCTCACCGCGCGCCGGCCCAAGCCCGAGGAGCTGTTCGCCCGCCTGGAGCCCTCGCGCGTCGCGCTGGAAGTGCACCAACCCTGGCGCTTCGGTGGAGACCATGATTCGCGAGGTCGCCCAACAGGCGCGCCGGAGCTGTGGCGACGCGCCCTGCAGTGGCTGCGCCAACGCCTTATGCGCCCGGCAGTGGACAGCAGGCGTCACCCGGTCCGGCAGATATCCGTGTTGCTCGTCCGGCAGGTCAGCTTTGCCGGCAACCGGGTAGTAGGGCTCGATCCGCGTAAGCGTTAGTGTAGTGTCCAGCAAATAGATGGTGTTATTCTCCGGGCCCCGGTATGCTTGCGCATGCCCCGGATCAGCCCCGTTGTATCTCTGGAAAAAGCGCAGCGCACACAGCTGGAGCAATGGGTTTCGGCGCATGGCACGCCGCAGCAGGTGGCGCTGCGCTGCCGGATTGTCCTGGCAGCCGCTGCCGGTGAAACGAATCTGCAGATCGCGGGGACGAGCCAGATCGACGTAAAGACCGTGTCGCTGTGGCGGAGCCGATTCATCGCGAAAGGGCCGGAGGGATTGTGGGAGATCGCCCCGGGACGTGGACGCAAAGCCACGTATTCGCCACGCAAGATCAAGGCGATCGTGCAGGCCACTACTTCGACGGTTCCGGACGGGATGACACAGTGGAGTTGCCGGACGATGGCAGAGGCCCAGGGCGTGAGCAAATCCACGGTGAGCACCATCTGGCGCAGTCACCAGCTCAAGCCTCACCGAATCAAGACCTTCAAGCTCTCGCGTGATCCCCGGTTTCTGGAGAAGCTCACGGATGTGGTGGGGCTGTATCTGAATCCGCCCGATCAGGCGTTGGTGCTGTGCGTGGACGAGAAAACCCAGATTCAGGCGCTGGACCGCACCCAGCCTGGCTTGCCGATGAAGAAAGGTCGGCTGGGGACGATGACCCATGACTACAAGCGCAACGGTACGACCTGCCTGTTTGCCGCTCTCGAAGTACTGCAGGGCAAGGTCGTGGGCGAGTGCTTTAGCCGGCATCGCCACCAAGAATTCCTGAAATTCCTTCGACGCATCGACTCGGAATTTCCCGGCGACGTTCCCTTGCATCTGGTGCTGGACAACTACGGCACGCACAAGCACCCCAGCGTGCAGGCCTGGATGAAGCGGCACCCGCGATTCGTCTGCCACTTCGTTCCGACCAGCTCCAGCTGGCTCAATCTGGTCGAGCGCTGGTTTGGCGAACTTACCTCCAAGGCCGTGCGACGCGGCTCTTTCAGCAGCGTCGCCGATTTGCAGATCGCTATCGCCCAGTTTCTCGAAGCCTGGAACGAAGACCCCAAGCCCTTCGTCTGGACCGCCACAGTCGAATCGATTCAGGCCAAACTATCCGGGTGCCGCCAGACGCTGGAACAGATCAAACCCGGCTGCACGGCGCCGAGAACGCGGAAAAAGATCAAATCTCCAGTTATTTCTCGGACACCACATTAGCTCGAGGCCGTCTTGACGTCAGTCGCCGAGGATCGTGCGGAGTTCATGCTGCTTGGACGGCGAGTCGCTCAAGTCCCAGAAGCATCCCTCCCAGTCGCGGATGAGGCCGTTCGATCCGCAGTGTTTGCACCACCAGACGATCTCGTGCCGGCCGTCGGTCTTGTCAGGTTGGAGCGGCAGGATGTCGGTCTGGATGTAACCAGGACACGGACGGCGCTGCGGCCGAGCGCGACACCGGACGCTCCCAGGCTCACCGTCTTGAGGGCTGCGGAAAGTGGCGGTCGCCAGCACGACGATGCCCCCGAGATGTTCCGCAAGCCGACGCGTCGCCGCATTGGGTGCTGCGATCCTTCCTCGCTCATCGAGGAAGTGCGTCACGCTTGCGACGATCGTGCCCCGCTTCCAGCGCATGGTTCGTAGCGTTCCTTGGCCGAAGCCTTGTTGATCTCGTCGACTCGTGCGCCGCCGGCCTGAAAGATCCCGATCGCGGCGTCGAGCCGCTCCAGCAGTTGCATCACGGTTTCGCCGGGACGTCGGCGCAGCATGGCAAGCGTGCTGTGTCCGTCGTGGGCGACGGCGACATCATCCACCGGCTTCATGCTGCCGAGCATGACCTGGCCGCCGCCGACCATCACAGCATCGATGTTCACAAGCGCAGGCGAGCTCGTCATGCTGCTTGGCGCAGAGGCGGATTGAGCTGGTCGGCGACGTGCCATGGCAGTAGCGCCTCGACGCGGTTGATTGGGTAATCGGCGATGCACTCGAGCACATGCCGCAGGTAAGCATAAGGCTCGATGCCGTTGAGCAGACAGGTTCCGATCAGGCTGTAGATGTTGGCGGCGCGCTCGCCGCCCGTGTCGGCCCCGGCGAAGAGATAGTTGCGCCGGCCGAGGACGATCGCGCGGATCGAGCGCTCGGCGCTGCTGTTGTGTGTGCCTTGAAAAGGCACGGTTGATCCGTCGGTGAAAGCCCGACCCGGGAAAGCTCCACCCGGAAGCACAGGGAGCGACTCAGGAGGTAACAAATGGGTTGAAGCACTGCCTGAAAAGGCCTCGTTAGGAGGCCAGCGGGCCATGCGGGCCGCAACGTGAGTGAACACCGAGCAGGCCTCGAAACGCCGTCGTGGATACCGACTAGCCATAATAACGAGGAAGGTCGACGGCGGTGCGCGAACGAGCAGGTTGTACGCGCACCGCATCCACCGGGGTAGTGGTGGCAGCACGCATGGCAATTGATCGATCGTGCAACAAGGGAAGTCCGTGGTGGTGCCCGGCCGGCAGTCTATTGTCAAAGGCTTCTCGACCAAGGGTATGCAGCGCGGACGGTGCGGGCCTACGTGGCTGGAGTCGCACACTTTGTGAGGTGGAATGGCCGGCGCCGACTCGCCAGGACCACGCTGTCGGCCGATGACATCCGTCTCTTCTTGGACGATTATCTCCCTCGATGCACTTGCCCGCCGCCGGTCCAGCGTTCCCGTCACGAAATTCGAGCAGCGCTTCGACACCTGATCGTGGTACTGCGCGACGCCGGTGTATTGGCGCCCATCGGCGTCGACGTGGTTGACGAAGAGCTACACCTTTTCGACGAGTACCTGTTGCAAGAGAAGGGGCTGGCGGCAAATACCCGAGTACAGCGTCTCCACATCCTCCGTCCATTCCTCGAGGAGCTCGCCGGCCCGGGGTGCACCGGATCGATGGAGGTTACGCCCGAAAAGGTTCGCGCGTTTTTCCATCGGAAGCTGCAGGCCTGGAACCCTGCCAGCGCCAAGGTTCTCGCCAGCACGCTTCGTAGCTACGTTCGATTTCGCGGCGCCTGCGGCGATCGGGTTGAGTACCTACTTCCAGTCATCGCCTCGCCGGCCAGTTGGCGCTTGGCCTCGCTGCCGGAAACGCTGTCACCGATCGAGGTCGCTCAGTTGACCCGGGCCACGCCGTCGGACATTTCGTCTGCCCTTCGTGCGCATGCGATGGTCCGATGCGTTGTCGATCTGGGTTTGAGGGCGAGCGAGGTTGTCGGGATCGGCCTGGAAGAAATCGATTGGGATGGCGGCACGATCCGAATCGGGCGCAGCAAGGCACGCCGCGTCGACGTCCTGCCGTTGCCTGCGCCCACCGGGCTCGCGATTGCCGCCTACCTGCATCGTGAGCGGCCTCAATGCGACAGCCGCCTTGTGTTCGTTCGGCACGTCGCGCCGGTCGAGAAGCCGATCGGCCCTGGCGTCGTTCGGCGTGCGGTTCGCGAAGCCTATCGGCGCTGCGGAATCCGACATACCCGAGTGCACATGCTTCGGCACACGCTGGCCAAGCGCCTCCTTGATGGCGGCGGCACGCTCAAGGAGGTGGCGGACATGCTTCGACACCGCGCGCTCGACACGTCGCTCATCTACGCCAAGGTCGATATACCGCGGCTATCGGCAGTTGCCTTGCCGTGGCCGGGGAGCGCCTCATGAGCACGAGCACTTCGATTCAGGCGGCCGTGCAGCGCTATCTCGACGAGCGGCGCAGCCTTGGCTTTGAGCTCGGCAGTGCAGGGGGACAGCTTCTGCGCTTCGGCCGATTCGCCGATGCACGAGCTCATCGCGGGCCGCTGACGCTGGACCTGCAATTCGCCTGGGCACGAGAGCACATGCGTCGCACGACTTCTATAACCGCGGCAAGGCGCCTGGAGGTCCTTCGTCCGTTCGTAAAACACTACCGGCAGTTCGAGCCTGACTCCGTCGTGCCGGACCAGTCCGCCTTGGGGCGTGGCCACCGCCGCCTCGCTCCACACATCTACACCGAGAAGGAGGTCATCGATCTCCTCCGAGCGGCCCGCGGCCTCGGTCCATCGGGTGGTCTGCGCCCGATTACCTACGAGGCATTATTCGGCCTGATCGCTTCGACTGGGCTTGTATGGTTCTTGAGGTGTCTTCGGCGCAATCTGAAGGCACCGGGGTGGAGGGACATCGACTGCGCATCTGCTGTTAGCTGACGGACAGACGGCCTGAGGAATCTCCCACCCGCACCTAAAGCGTCGATGAGGAATCGAGCGGCCTGGACCGCCGATGGTGTGCAAGCTAACGCAGGTGCGGTTCCACCCCGGTGATCTAGAACGCTACTCCCGGGAGGTGAGTCATGCAAACCCTGCATATCGGTGTGGATGTGGCCAAGGACACGGTGGTGGTGGCCTGTGAGGAAGCCGCTTTTCCGGTTCAGACCCTGCCTAACCAACGTGGCGCGTTGCGAGGCTGGTTGAAAACGCTGCCCCCTGGTAGTCGGCTCGGGCTGGAGGCTACGGGCCGCTATCACGGCCTGCTGGCTGATCTGGCCCATGCTCAAGGCCTGACGGTGTTCGTGCTCAACCCCAAGGACACGCACTGCTACGCCCAGGGTCTGGGTCGTCGGGCCAAGACCGATCGGGTGGATGCCGAAATGCTGGCCCGCTATGTGGCCAGAGAGCATGCTGAGCTGCATGCTTACATCCCTCCGACGCCGACGCAGCGACAGCTTGATCGCCTGTTGCTGCGTCGGTCCAAGCTGGTCGTGCTGCGGGGGGCTTTGCGGGCCACCGGAACCGATCTGCCGGTGGGCCGTGTCGAGCTGCGCGCAACTTTGCAGCGCCTGGATCAGTTGATCGCTGCGTTGGATGCCCATCGTGAGCATCTGATCGCGCAGTGTCCGGATCGCGCGCAAGCCTTGTCGAGACTCCAAACTATCGTCGGCGTCGGCCCGCTGGTGGGAGCCGGCCTGATGCAAGCGCTGTTACGGATACCGTTCAAGAACGCTGACGCCTTCGTCGCCTTCACAGGACTGGATCCACGCCCCCGTGATTCCGGCAAGAGAATCGGGCGCCGACGCTTGTCCAAGCGCGGCCCCGGTGAACTGCGACGTTTGCTGTTTACCGCAGCGATGTCCGGAGCGAAAACCAACACCTGGAAACCCTACTACGAGCGCTATCGCGCTCGCGGCCTGTCAACCACCGCAGCGCTGGTCATCATCGCCCGCAAAATCGCTCGCGCCGCTTGGTCCATGATCCACCACAACACCGTCTTCAGCCTGGATCGACTCGCCACTCAGAGTTGACACCAAACCATAGAATCTCAGGCTGTCGGAAGCGCTGAATCTGCGAAAGATGGACGTCGATCTCGATGAAGGTGCGCTGACGATCAGGCAGACCAAGTTCGCGAAGTCGCGGCGCTTGCCGCTCCACCCCAGCGTATTGCGAGAATTGCGTGCGTTCGACTCGGTGTGCAGGCGCAGCGCCATTCGGAATCCCGACTCGCCTTTCTTCACCTCGATGACCGGTCACGCTTTGCCCACGCGGACCGTTCATAGCGTTTTCGAGCGCCTGAGGACGCAATTGGGATGGGAAGCACGTGGTGGGCATCCTCGCCCCCGCATCCATGATCTTCGCCATACGTTCGCCGTGCGCCGGGTGAAGCAGTGGCATGAAGGCGGATCGCCGATCGACCAAGGGATGTTGCTGCTCTGCACCTACCTTGGCCACGCCAAGATCTCCGACACCTACTGGTACCTCTCGGGTGTGCCGGATCTCATGGAAGTGATCGGTGCCCGGTTCGAGCGCTTCGCCTCGGGCCAGGAGGTGGACCATGCGTAGGGAGACCGCGATATCGTTTGCCTCTCTGGTACAAGAGTTCTTCACGGACTACCTGACACAGCAGCGTGCCCTGAGTCCCCTTACGGTCGCGTCCTACCGCGATGCCATCACCTTGCTGCTTGATTTTGCCGAGCGGCGACTTGGCAAGGTGCCCACCGCACTGCAGCTCGCGGACGTGAATCGGCCATTCCTGGCTGAATTCCTCGACTCACTCGAAAGGGATCGCGGTAACTCTGTGAGAAGCCGCAATGCCCGACTGGCCGCGATCCGGTCCTTCATGAAATTCGTCGCCCGTCGGGATATCTCCAGCCTGCATCTTGCAGAGCAGGCGCTGTCGGTTCCGATGAAGCGCTTCGACCGACCCATGCTCGGCTTTCTGACGCGCGAGCAAATTCGCGCGGTCATCGACGTTCCGCCAGGGACTTGGTTGGGCCATCGCGATCGCCTGATGCTGACGCTGCTCTACAACACCGGCGCACGCGTCTCGGAAGTGATCGGCATCCGCGTCGGCCATGCGATCCTCGGTGCGGCCCCTTGTGTTCACCTGCACGGCAAGGGACGCAAGCAACGCTCTGTTCCCCTCTGGAAAGAAACTGCCCGGGAGCTGAAGGCGTGGCTGCACCTCAACGGTGATCCGCCGAAGGAATCGCCGTTGCTGCCCACCCGACAGGGCCATGCGATGACCCGGGCCAATGTGTCCCAGCGGCTGCACCTCGCCGTTGAAGCGGCGACCGCTCGCCGTCCGGAGCATTCCAAGCTGGCCATCTCGCCGCACACCATCCGACACACGACAGCGATGCACCTACTGCAGTCAGGCGTGGACGTGAGCGTGATCGCGCTCTGGCTTGGACACGAAAGCCCGGCAACGACGCACCTGTACGTGGAGGCAGATCTCGCAATGAAGGAACGTGCCCTGGCTCGCCTCGCGCCACTCAATGTGAAGTCGGCGAGGTATCAGCCTCCGGACGCGCTAAGGCGCTTTCTCCAGGCCCTGTAATTATGCGAAGCAACCTTGGCCCGCGCCGATCCTCGACCGAGAGCGGCGGGGACAGTGCCGGGCCGAACTTCGCATAATTCGGCGCTTCGCATAATTGCGCTTATGGAAAGCTTCCCATAACCGCAAGAACTATCTATTCTGCGGCGCCGACAGCGGCGGCGAGCGCGCCGCGGCGATCTACACGCTGATCGGGACGGCCAAGCTCAATGACCTCGACCCGGAAGCCTACCTGCGCCATGTCCTGGACCGTATCGCCGATCACCCAATCAACCGCGTCGAGGCGCTACTGCCGTGGAATGTCGCCGAGGCGTTGAAGTGCCAGCAAATAAGCGCAGCCTGAGCGAACCAGACGTCCTGCCTCACCTGAAGTACATCGAGGGGTTGGTCGGCACCGGCTATTGCGACATCACGCTGGGCCGCATCGAGAATCATCCCTGCGTCGCCACCGCCGCCGACGAGGATCAACAGCTCGCAATGCTGGTCCGGCGCAAGGGCGAATCCCTTGCTCAACTCCTCATCCGTCTCGACAAGGCGATCGAGGGTGCCTACGAGCATCAGATTTTCATCAACGAGGTCTACGACGGGCCGACTTGAGTCAAGGCGGTGGAGACCGGACGCTTACAGAATTATTGCGATTCAGAAGCAAAACGCGTGCAGAGCTTTTTTACCCCTTTGTCATCGGTGCCGTGGGCACGCGGCAGTTTCGGGCGGTGAAGCGGGCCGTCCCCGCCAAAGTAATCGAGACGATGCCCGCGATCTGCGGCACGCCCACCGCTACGTCGCCGAGGCGCTGGACCTCGAGAATAATGCTCACGCAGTAAATCGGCGGCTAACGGCGGACGAGTTCGAAACATTGCTGCGCCCCGTTTTCCAGCAGGAACTAGTGGATCCAGATTGCGGTCGGAGCCGTGTTTGGCTTCTTGGTCAGGTGCGGCAAACGCACATCATGCCGGCCTTCGCTAACGTGCCGCATTCGAAGCTCTCGGGCACAGGTCCCACAGCGGGGCTTGCGCGCCGCCGTCATAGCTGCAACACTAACAATTGTTAGTTAGACATTTCCGTCGCGATTCGAGCCCTCGCTCGAGGGCTCTTGCTGGAGACGCCATGATCGGGATCACTTCTTTCGGCGCCTACGTACCCCGTGGACGCCTCAACCGGGCGGTGGCTGCCAAGGCCAATGCCTGGGCCAATCCGGGGCTGGCGGCGCAGGCGCGTGGCGAGCGCGCGATGGCGGGCTGGGACGAGGACAGCCTGACTATGGCGGTGGAAGCCGCGCGCCACGCCCTGGCCGGCCGCCAGGTCGAGCTCGGCGCGGTCTACTTCGGCTCGACCACGCATCCGTTCGCCGACCGCCAGAACGCCGGCGTGGTGGCCGCGGCCCTGGACCTGCCGGAGGCGGTCGCCACGGCCGACTTCGCCGGCTCGCTCAAGGCCGGCACGGCAGCCCTGCTCGCCGGGCTGGACCGCGTCGCGGCCGTACGCGGCGGCGAGGTGCTCGCCGTCGCGGCGGAACACCGGCGCGCGCGCGCCGGCAGCGTGCAGGAGCTGATGTACGGCGACGCCGCGGCGGCCTTCACGCTCGGCAGCAGCGGCGTGATCGCCGAGCACCTGGGCAGCCACAGCGTCTCGACCGATTTCGTCGATCACTACCGCGCCGCCGGCCAGCTCTTCGACTACCACTGGGAGGAGCGATGGCTGCGCGACGAAGCCTTCCAGAAATGGTTGCCGGATGCGATCCGTGCCGGGCTGGCCAAGCTCGGCATCGCGGCCCGCGCCGTGGACCGGTTCGTGCTGGCCGAGCCGGCGCCCAAGCTTGCCGCCGAGCTCGCCAAGCGGCTCGGCATCGCTGACGCGGCGGTCGCCGACGGTCTGCACGCCACAGTGGGACAGTCCGGCGCCGCGCATGCGCCGCTGATGCTCGCCGCCGCGCTGGAGACAGCCAAGCCCGGCCAGACGCTGGTCGTGGTCAGTTTCGGCCAAGGCTGCGACCTGCTGGCCTTCCGCGTCACGCCGGCAATCGCGCAGCTTGCCCCGCGCAGCGCGCTTGCGGCCAGCCTGGCCCGGCGCAAGGAAGAGACGGATTACGCCAAGTTCCAGGCGTTCAACGAGGTCGTGACCCTGGAAAAAGGCCTGCGCGCCGAGGCCAATCCGCAGACCGCCCTGTCGGCGATGTACCGCAAGCGGCGCATGCTGCTGGGCCTGGTCGGCGGGCGGTGCCGCAAATGCGGCACGCCGCAGTTCCCGGCCGCGCTGCGCTGCGTCAATCCCAGCTGCCATCATGCCGGCGAGATGGCCCCCTATCGCTACGCCGACGAGCCGGCACGCATCAAGACCTGGGCCTCGGACTGGCTCACCTACACGCCGGAGCCGCCCGCCCACTACGGCATGATCGAATTCGAGCGCGGCGGCCGCTTCATGGCCGACATCACCGACTGGGACCTAGGGCAGGTCTCGGTCGGGCAGCCGGTGCGCATGGTGTTCCGCGTCCGCGGTCGCGACCCGCAGCGCGGCATGATCCGTTACTTCTGGAAAGCGGCGCCGCTGGCGACCGCCAAGGAGGCCTGAGATGGCCGAAGGCATTCGTGACAAGGTGGCGATTCTCGGCATGGGCTGCTCGCGTTTCGGCGAGCGCTGGGACATGGGCGCCGAGGAGCTGATGGAAGAGGCCTTCTCCGAGGCCCTGGCCGACGCCGGCATCGAACCGCGGCAGATCGGCGCGGCCTGGCTGGGCTCGTGCATGGACGAGGTCAATATCGGCAAGTCGGCCACCCCGGCCTCGCTGACCTTGCGGCTCGACAACATCCCGGTCACGCGCGTCGAGAACTACTGCGCCACCGGCACCGAGGCCTTCCGCGGCGCGGTCTACGCGGTCGCCGCCGGCGCCTGCGACATCGCGCTGGCGATTGGCGTCGAGAAGCTCAAGGACACCGGCTACGGCGGCCTGCCCGGGCTGGAGATCGGCTCGCTGCCGCCGCTGTGGTGGCCCAATCTGTCGGCGCCGGGCGTCTTCGCCCAGGTCGCCAGCGCCTACATGGCGCGCTACAACGTACCGCGCGACACGCTCAAGCGCGCGCTGGCCGAAATCTCGGCGAAAAGCCACGCCAACGGCGCCAAGAACCCCAAGGCGCATCTGCGCAAGCCGGTCAGCTGCGACGTGATCATGGGCGCGCCGATGATCGCCGAGCCGCTGGGCCTGTTCGACTGCTGCGGTGTTTCCGACGGCTCGGCCTGCGCCATCGTCACCACGCCGGAGATCGCGCGCTCGCTGGGCAAGCATGCGGACCAGATGGTCACGGTCAAAGCGCTGCAGCTGGCGCTGTCCAACGGCGCCGAAGGCGGCTACAACGACTGGGACGGCTCCTACATTCTGACGACGCGCAAGGCGGCGCAGCGCGCCTACGCCGAGGCCGGCATCAAGAAGCCGCGCGAAGAGCTGTCGATGTTCGAGGTCCACGACTGTTTCTCGATCACCGAGCTGGTGACGATGGAAGACCTGGGTCTGTCCGCGGACGGCGGCGCCATCAAGGACGTGATGGACGGCTTTTACAACGCCGACGGCAAGATTCCCTGCCAGATCGACGGCGGGCTCAAGTGCTTCGGCCATCCCATCGGCGCCTCCGGCATTCGCATGGTCTACGAGATGTACCTGCAGCTGCAGGGCCGCGCCGGCGAACGCCAGCTCAAGAACCCGCGCTACGGCCTGACGCATAATCTGGGCGGCTTTCCGCACCAGAACGTCGTCGGCATCTCCATCGTCGGCCGCTATCGCTAAAAGACCAGCCCAGATGAAACCGCTCGCCGCAATCGTCGCGGTCTCGGAGATGAAGCCGGGACGCTATCCCCAGTACGACGGCATGGAGATGTACCGCCAGGTGCTCGGCCAGTTCCTGCGCGAGTGGCAGATCCGGCCGCAGGACATCCAGGGCCTGCTGTCGGCGCCGGTCGGCATGGCGGCGACCCAGGTCGACGTGTTCGCGCACGAGAAGCTCGCCGAGGAACTGGGTCTGCAGCCGGTCTTCAGCGAAGCTATCAACGCCGGCGGCGGCACCTACGCATTGATGCTGATCCGCGCCGCGCTGGCGATCGGCCAGGGTCTGTGCGACTCGGTGCTGTGCCTGGGCGCGGGCCGCTTTCCCAACGTCGGCAGCGGCATTTCCGAGCTGATGAGCAAGCTCATCAGCCACCCGGAGTTCGAATACCCCTACGGCACCTACATCCCGCCGATCTTCGCGCTGGCCGCGGTGCGCCACATGCACGAGTTCGGCACCACGCGCGAACAGCTGGCCGAGGTCGCCGTGTCGCAGCGCGCCTGGGCACTCAAGCACCCGGATGCCCTGATGGCGCCGCAGGGCCCCTTGAGCATCGACAAGGTGCTGTCCTCGCGACCGATCGCCTACCCCTTCAACCTCTACGATTGCTCGGTGCCCAGCGAGGGCGGCTCGGCGGTGCTGGTGGTGGCGCCGCAGCTCGCGCGGCGCTATCACCCCAAGCCCTGCTATCTGATCGGCTTCGGTGAAAAGCACACCCATGCCAGCATCAGCCAGGCCTCGAGCCTGACCACGCTGGGCTCGCAGGACACCGCCGGCCGCGCCTACCGCATGGCGGGGCTGGGGCCGCAGGACATGGACTTCGCCCAGCTCTACGACTCCTTCAGCATCAATCCGATCATCTACGCCGAGGATCTGGGCCTCTGCCGCAAGGGCCAAGGCGGGCGCTTCTTCGCAGGCGGCCGCACCGCGCCCGGCGGCGATTTCCCGGTCAACACCTACGGCGGGCTGATGTCCTTCGGCCACGTCGGCGACGCCTCGGGGCAGACCATGATCGTCGAAGCCGCACGCCAGCTGATGGGCATGGCCGGGGAGCGCCAGCTGCCGCAAGCCCGTACCGGCATCGTCCACTGCTACGGCGGCATGATGTCCGAGCACGCCACCCTGATCCTCTCGAACCAGTCATGAACGGCAAACCCGTCCCGGAAATTTCCCCCGACAGCCGGCCCTACTGGGAAGCGGCGCAGCGCGGCGAGCTGCTGATCCAGCGCTGCCGCGGCACCGGCAAGGCCTTTCTGTATCCGCGCCGCTGGAGCCCGTTCGACTACTCCGCGGACCCGGTCTGGGAAAAGGCCAGCGGCCGCGGCACGGTGTACAGCTACAGCATCGTCTACCAGCCGCCTTACGCGGCGTTCAAGGACGACTGCCCCTACGTGCTCGCCATCGTCGAGCTGCAGGAAGGCCCGCGCATGATGGCCAACATCCTGCACTGCACACCGGAGTCGGTGCACATCGGCATGGCGGTGAAGCTCTGTTTCGAAACCCGCGCGGGCGGCTTTCGCATTCCGCAGTTCGAGCCGGCCTGAAAGCGCACACACCACAGCTTTTCTGGAGGAACCCCAATGAGCGAAGACAGCGTCACCGCCGTGCGCGAAGCCGCGGAAGGTCTTACCCGCCGCATCACCCGCGACTACTGGCTGCAGTGCGCCCGCGAGGGCCGCTTCCCCACCGAGCTGTGGGAGGCGATGGCCGAAACCGGCCTGCTCGGCGTCTCCGTTCCCGAGGAGTACGGCGGCAGCGGCGGCGGCCTCTCCGAGCTGATGGTGCTCAACGAGATCACCGCCCGCGCCGGCATCATCTCGCTGTTCTTCGTGCTCGGCAGTTCCGTGGGCCTGGGCAACCGCGCCCTGGACAAGGAGGTGTCCTATAGACGCGAACGCCCGCCGTTCGGACAGCCGATCGGCAGCTACCAGGACCTGCAGCACCCGATGGCGCGCGCCAAGACGCAGCTCGTGGCGGCACGGCTGATGGTGAACGAGGCCGCACGCAGGCCCTGCCGGCCCACGGCGGCATGGCTTCGACCAGGAATACGACGTGGTAACGCTCTGGCCCTTGGCCCGCCTGATGCGCGTGGCGCCGGTCAACAACGAGATGATCCTCACCTACATCGGCGAGTACGTCCTCGGTCTGCCGCGCTCCACTGAAGCCGCACAAGTACCCTATCCTCCTTCCACGACCCTACTTCATGGCCAACGATCTGCCGGTCACCATCGCGCCCTATCTGCTCAAGGAACGCTGGAACGAAAGCCCTTTCATGCAGGCCCAGGGCCTGACTGTCGAGGAGATCGCACCAGGCGAGGTGGCGCTTTACCTGAGATCGCCCACGTCGGCCCAGCGCGGCGCCGGCGGGCCGCCGGACGCGATCAACGGCGGGGTGATTTCCTATATGTTCGATGGCGCGCTGGGCTATGCCATCGTCTCGGCCCAGCTGCCGGTCCTGGAAGCCGCCGGTCTGTCCCTGGCAGCCTATTCGCAGGTGACGATGAATCTCGACATCACCTACCTCGCGCCCGCCCAGGGTAATTCGTTCAAGGCCATCGGCCGCGTGCTGCGCGCCGGCCGCGGCACCGCCTTCGCCGAAGGCGAGCTGCTCAACGAGCGCGGCGAGATCTGCGCCAGTGCCAAGGGCATCTGGCGCGTGTTCTGGCCGCGGCAATAGTCCCCGCTTTCTTTGTACCGGATCCGAACATGACACGAGCTTCCCTGCGTATCGGCTGCGCCTCCGGGTTCTGGGGCGACACCGAGTATGCCGCCGCCCAGCTGGTGCACGGCGGCAACATCGACGTCCTGGTGTTCGACTACCTGGCCGAGATCACCATGTCGCTGCTCACGCGTGCCAAGGCCAAGGACCCCCAGGCCGGCTACGCGCCCGACTTCGTCACGACGCTGCGGCCGCTGCTGCGCGAGCTCAAGTCGCGCGGCATCCGCGTGGTCAGCAATGCCGGCGGCGTGAATCCGGGCGCCTGCCGCGAAGCGCTGGCCAAGGCCGCCGAAGCCGAGGGCCTGAACCTCAAGATCGCCGCGGTCACCGGCGACGATCTGCTGCCGCAGATCGAGGCGATGCGCGAGGCCGGCGTGCGCGAGATGTTCAGCGGCGCGCCGCTGCCGGCGCGCCTGGCCAGCGCCAATGCCTATCTCGGGGCCTTTCCGATCGCCGCCGCGCTGGACGCCGGCGCCGACATCGTCGTCACCGGCCGCTGCGTGGACAGCGCCGTGGTGCTCGGCCCGCTGATCCAGGCCTTCGGCTGGAGCGCGACCGACTACGACCGCCTCGCCCAGGGCTCGCTGGCCGGCCACATCATCGAATGCGGCACCCAGTGCACCGGCGGCAACTACACCGACTGGCGCTCGGTGCAGGGTTGGGACCACATGGGCTTTCCCATCGCCGACTGCGCGCCCGACGGCAGCTTCGTCATCGAAAAGCCGCCCGGCACCGGCGGCCTGATCGTGCCTTCGACGGTCGGCGAGCAGGTGGTCTACGAGATCGGCGATCCGCGCAACTACCTGCTGCCGGACGTGAGCTGCGATTTCAGCCGCATTCGGCTGGAGGCGATCGGCGAGAACCGCGTGCGCGTGAGCGGTGCGCGCGGCCGGGCGCCCAGCGAGCACTGCAAGGTCAGCGCCACCTATGCCGACGGCTTTCGCGCGACCGCGCAGTTCATGATCGGCGGCATCGAGGCGCCGGCCAAGGCGCAGCGCACCGGCGAGGCCTTGCTGGCACGCTGCCGGCGCCTGTTCGCCGAGCGCGGACTGGGCGACTTCACGGAGACCAGCATCGAGGCCATCGGCGCCGAGGCGACCTACGGCCCGCATGCGCGAGTGCAAACGCGCGAAGTGTTCGTCAAGATCGCCGCCCGCCACCCGGACAAGAACGCGCTGGAGATCTTCTCGCGCGAAATGGCGCCGATGGCCCTGGCCAGCGCGCCGGCCATCACCGGCTTCTCCGGCGGCCGGCCCAAGGTCACGCCGGTGATCCGCCTGTACTCCCTGCTCTGGCCCAAGGCGCGCATTCCGGTCAGTGTCGAAGTCGACGGCCAGCCCATCGCCTGCCCGCAGATGAGCGGAACCGCGCTGCAGGCCCTGCCGCCGAAGGAGGTGCCCGCGCCGCCGCCAGCTGACGCGCTGGCCGCCGGCACGCGCAGCCTGCCGCTGCTGCGCCTGGCCTGGGGCCGCAGCGGCGACAAGGGCGACAGCGCCAACATCGGCATCCTGGCGCGCCGCCCCGAGTACCTGCCCTGGATTCGCGCGGCGCTGTCGGAAGAGGCCGTCGCCCGGTGGTTCGCCCATCTCGCCCAGGGGCCGGTGCACCGCTACGAGTGGCCGGGCCTGAACGGGCTCAATTTCCTGCTGGAACGCGCGCTCGGCGGCGGCGGCATCGCCTCGCTGCGCATGGACCCGCAGGGCAAGGCCTACGCGCAGATACTGCTCGACTTCCCGGTACCGGTGCCGGCGACCCTGGAAGTGCCGGAATGACTGCTGCTCCGATCCGCCGGCTGCTGGTGGCCAACCGCGGCGAGATCGCCGCGCGCATTCTGCGTACGGCCAAGGCCCAGGGCATCGAATGCGCCGTCGTGCGCCATGCGGCCGAGGACGGCGGCCTAGCACCGCAGCTGGCCGACGCCGTCGTCCCGATCGAAGGCGCAACCCCGGTCGCGGCCTATCTGGACGTGGCGCAGATCGTCGGCGCCGCGCGCCGCTGGGGCGCGGATGCGGTACACCCGGGCTATGGCTTTCTCTCCGAGAACCCGGCGCTGGCGCGCGCGCTGGATGCGGCCGGCATCAGCTTCGTCGGCCCGCCGCCCGAAGTCACCGAGCTCATGGGCGACAAGATCAGCGCGCGCCGTTTCGTCGCGGAGCGCGGCTTTCCGGTGGCGCCGAGCGCCATCGAGGCCGACGACCCGGGCAGTTTCGCGCGGCGCGCGCTGGCCGTGGGCCTGCCGATTCTGATCAAGCCGGCGGCCGGCGGCGGCGGCAAGGGCATGCGCATCGTGCGCAGCGCCGAGGTGCTGGAAGCCGAGCTCGCGGCCGCGCGGCGCGAGGGCGAGCGCTACTTCGGCGACGGCCGGTTGTTCGTCGAGCGCTACGTCGAACGGCCGCGCCATATCGAAGTGCAGGTGCTCGGCGACCAGCACGGCAGCGTCGTGCATTTCGGCGAGCGCGAGTGCTCGGTGCAGCGACGCTTCCAGAAGATCATCGAGGAGACGCCCTCGCCGGCCCTGGACGCCGGCACACGCGCGCGCATCTGCGAGGTCGCGGTCGGCATCGCTCGCGCGGCGGGCTACGTCGGCGCCGGCACCGTGGAGTTCATCTTCGGCGCCGACGGCCAGTTCTACTTCCTGGAGATGAACACACGCCTGCAGGTCGAGCATCCGGTGACTGAGTGCGTGACCGGCTTCGACCTGGTGGCCGAGCAGCTGCGCGTGGCCGCCGGCGAGCCCCTGGGCTACGCCCAGGCCGACATCGGCTTTCAGGGCCATGCCATCGAGCTGCGGCTGTGCGCCGAGGACCCGGCGCAGGGCTTCATGCCCGCCACCGGCAGCCTGCTGGTGCTACGCGAGCCGGCCGGGCCCGGCGTGCGCGTGGACAGCGGCGTGGTCGAAGGCCAGCGCGTCGGCAGCGACTTCGATTCCCTGCTCGCCAAGCTCATCGTCCACGGCCGCAGCCGCAGCCAGGCCCTGGCGCGCGCGCGCCAGGCACTCGCGGACACGGCCTGCCTGGGCGTGGCCACGAATCTCGATTATCTGGACCGCATCCTCGCGCATCCGCAGTTCGCGGCCGGCGACTACAGCACCGCCTTTCTCGAGGAGCAGGCCGCCGAACTCGGCGGCGCCGCTGAAACCCCGCCGATCGCGCTGCTGCTGGCCGCCGCCGCGCTGTCCGATGGCCACATGGTGGCCGCGGCCGCGGATATGCCACGCCTCTACGCGCAGATGGGCGCGTGGCGCAACTGAAAACCTTCTTCCGCCGATGAAAAAGATCTTCCGGCTTGGCGACACCGAGCACGCTTGCAGTCTCCTGCGCGGCGCCGAAGGCCTGATCCTGGAAACGCAGGGCGGGCCGCTACTCTGCGCGCTGCAGCCGCTGGGCGCGGCGCGCTATCGGCTCGGCGCCGGCGACGAGCAGGCGGAGGCCCTGATCGCGCGGCACGGCGATCGCATCTGGGTCCGCCTGCGCGGTCGCACCCACGTCCTCGATGCGGTGGACCCGCTGGACGCGCTGACTGCCGCCGGCCGTCATGGCGGCGACGGCGCGCAGGCGCCGATGCCCGGCACCATTGTCTCCGTGCTCGTGCAGCCCGGCGCCGAGGTCAAGGCCGGCCAGGATCTGGTGGTGATGGAGAGCATGAAGCTGGAGGTGACCATCCGCGCGCCGCATGACGGGCGCATCGCCGCCGTGCACTGCGCGCCGGGTGACCAAGTGACGCTCAAGTTCACGCTGGTGAGTTTCGAGGCCACGACATGAGACGCATCCAGACTGCGATCGACCCCAAGGCGCCGGCTTTTCGCGACAACGCCGCGCGCATGCAGGCCGTCGTCGCCGACTTCAAGGCGCTGCAGGAGCGCGTGCGCCACGAGCGGCCGCAACGCGACATCGAGCGCCTGCGGCGCCAGAACAAGCTGCTGGTGCGCGAGCGCCTGGACCTGCTGCTCGATCCCGGCGCGCCGTTTCTCGAACTGTCGAGCATCGCCGCCTACGATCAGTTCAACGGCGAGGCTCCGGGGGCCAACGTGATCAGCGGCATCGGCGTGGTCAGCGGCCGCGAGGTCATGATCCACGCCGACGATTCCAGCAACAAGGGCGGCGCCTGGTATCCGCTGTCGGCGCCCAAGATCGTGCGCGCGCTGGAAATCGCCATCGAGAACCGGCTGCCGGTGGTGCACCTCTGCGACAGCGCCGGCGGCTATCTGGAGGATCTCTCCGGCGTCT
Organism: Solimonas sp. SE-A11; assembly: GCF_030345715.1. Classification (GTDB taxonomy): domain Bacteria; phylum Pseudomonadota; class Gammaproteobacteria; order Nevskiales; family Nevskiaceae; genus Solimonas_A. The sequence goes on along the minus strand of NZ_JAUASX010000012.1, from coordinate 118,512 downwards.
ACGTCATGGGCGGCCGCGTGTTCCGCCACCAGTGCATCCTGTCCAAGCTGGGCGTGCCGCAGGTGGCCGTGGTGCTCGGGCATTGCACCGCCGGCGGCGCCTACGTGCCGGCGCTGTGCGAGCACACCATCATGGTCCGCGGCACCGGCGCGGTGTTCCTCGGCGGGCCGCCGCTGGTCAAGGCGGCCACCGGCGAGGAAGTCACGGTCGAGGCCCTGGGCGGCGCCGACATGCACACCACCGTCTCCGGCACCGCGGACTATGCGGTGGACAGCGAGGCAGAGGGCATCGCGCTGGCACGCGAGCTGGTCGCCGGCTTTTCGCAGCCGCGCAAGCACTTCGACTGGGCCGATGCGGAAGCGCCCTACTACGATCCGCGCGAGCTCTACGGCATTCTCCCGGTCGATTACAAGGTGCAGTTCGACATCCGCGAGGTCATCGCGCGCCTCGTCGACGGCAGCCGCTTCCAGGAGTACCAGCCAGGCTACGGCGTGACCCTGGTCTGCGGCTGGGCGCGGCTCTGGGGCTGCAAGGTCGGCATCCTCGGCAACAACGGCGTGCTGTTCTCGGACAGCTCGCTCAAGGCCGCGCACTTCATCCAGCTGTGCAACCAGATCGGCACGCCGATGATCTTCCTGCAGAACACCACCGGCTACATGATCGGCCGGACCTACGAAGAGCGCGGCATCACCAAGGACGGCGCCAAGATGCTGATGGCGCAGGCCGGCTCGGAGGTGCCCAAGTTCACCGTCGTCACCAGCGGCGCCTTCGGCGCCGGCTACTACGGCATGTGCGGGCGGTCCTGGGACCCGCGCCTGATCTTCTCCTGGCCGCAAGCGCGCATGGGCGTGATGGGCCCGGAGCAGGCCGGCAACACCCTGGCCGACGTCAAGCTCCGCCAGCTGCGCCGCGAGCGGCCGGATGCCAGCGACGAGGAAGTCGCCGAGCTGCGCCGGCGCACGCGCGAGAAATCCGAGCGCGAGACCAGCGCGCTGTGGTTCTCGGCGCGCGTGCAGGACGACGGCGTGCTCGACCCGCTGGACACGCGCAACGCGCTCGGCATCGCGCTGTCCTGCGCCGCCAACGTGCCGGTCGCGCAACCGCGCTACGGCGTCTACCGCATGTGAGGCGCGCGCGATGGGCTAGGCCGTCGATGCGAGCGAAGACCAGCCGCTGATCGACGCGGTCGAGCGCTTCCTGCGCGCCGAGGTGTGGCCGGTGGCGATCCGCCTGGAGCACGCCGACGAATACCCGGAAGCCCTCGTCGAGCAGATGCGCGAGATGGGGCGCGATCATCCCTCAGGACTACGGCGGGCTAGGAATGCCGGTGCGCAGCTACACGCGGCTGATCGAGGCATCGCCGCCGAATGGATGTTGCTAGTCGGCGCGGTCAATTCGCACCTGAGCATGGCCGCGGCGGTGCTGCGCCACGGCACGCCGGAACAGCGCGCCGAACTGCTGCCGCGCTTCGCCCGCGGCGAGCTGCGCGGCGGCATCGTGCTGACCGAGCCCGATTGCGGCCGCAACCTGCAGGCCATCCGCACCCTCGCACGCCGCAACGGCGAGCACTACGTCGTCAACAGCACCAAGACCTGGATCACCAACGGCGCGCGCGGCAACCGCTTCGCGTTGCTGGTCAAGACCGGCCCCAGGGCCGAGCCGCACCACCGCGGCAGGAGCCTGTTCATTGCCGAGAACGGACCGGGCTTCTCGGTGCCGCCTAAGCCGCCCAAGCAGGGCCCGACGCAGTGCATCCAGCCGCGAGTCTTGCTCCTATAGTCCCGATTACCCAAAACGATCTCTTCATCGCCGTGCAGCAGTTGGTCGATGACCTTGAGCGCCGCGCTGCGACACTGCTCGACAGCAGACATGACTTTGAGTTGCCCCAGGCTCAGGTGACCGCGTTGCGTCCGGCGCCACTGCGGCCCGTAGGTGAGGAAGATATCCGCGACCTCGCTCGGGACGCGCCACCGTTTACGCAGGCGGTAGGGAGCTCTCCAGTGGACTGATGACGGCGCGCAGCACTTCGGTCGATGTGCGTGTAACGTCTCCAGCGTTTTGTGGCCGAGCGCCACCTGGATCTTGCGGACATCCTCATCCGGCTCCAGCAGGTGGGTAGCGAAACTGTGTCGCAGTGTATGCATGGACACGCCCTTGTCGAGGCCAACTTCCATTACGGCGACGCACACCACGCGATTGAGTTGGCGGGGTGAAAGCGGATTGACCGGATTCATGCCGGGAAACAGCCGACCGCCGTCCCGCATCTTTTCTTGGCGCGGGCCGGCTTCCACCAAGCGCGCAGCCGCTCCAGCAGGATTGGCGACAGCATCGCGTAGCGATCCTTGTCCCTTACCTTGGTCGACACTCAGCAGCATGCGCTGGCTGTCGACGTCGGTGACTTGTGGGGGACCACGGCGGCCGCGCCTGTTTCTGGAGTCGTACCACGCGGCGCCGGATCGCATCGTGCTGGACTTGGACGCCACCTACGATCCGCTGCCTGGCGAGCGGGAAGGTCGCTTCTTTCGCGGCTAGTACGACAGCTACTGCTACCTGCCGCTGTAGATCTTCTGCGTCCGGCAGCTGCTGTGCGCCAAGCTGCGCACCGCCGATCAGGACGGCGCCGCGGGGACGCTGGAGGAAGCCGAGCGGATCGGCCAGATCCGCACGCCCTGATGCACTGGTGCGAGACCAACCGGGCGGACTACATCCTGGGTCTGGCGCGCAACGCGCGTCTGACGCGGGCGATCAGCGTGTCGATGCAGCAGGCCAACGAGCAACACCAGGCGACCGGCCGCTCGGCGCGGGTCTTCCAGGAACTGACTTACCGCACCCGCAAATCCTGGAGCGCCACGCGGAGCGTCGTGGCCAAGGCCGAAGTGCTGCCCGGCAAGACCAACCTGCGCTTCGTGGTGACCTCGCTCAGCCGCCAGGACTGGGTGGCCCGCGCACTCTACGAGGATCTTTACTGCGCGCGGGGCGAGATGGAAAACCGCATCAAGCAATGCCAACTCGATCTATTTGCCGACTGCACGTCCACTGCGACCTTGGAAAACAATACCGGACGGCGCGCACGGGCGGCCGTCCGGTCGGGCGTGTGACGGCGGCTTACGCGGCCAGCAGACAAGCCACGCGCTGGACCGCCGACGGCGACACGCGGCGGTTGCCGCGGTAGAAGCGCAGATAGCCGTCGTGCAGGTTGCCGTAGCGCAGGGCCGGCACGTCGAGCAGGTAGTTCTGCAGGTTCTGCCATGGCTGCTTGGTGCCCTGCCGCGGCAGCCGGTCGTTGGCGCGACGGATGTAGCCGGAGTTGAGGTTGAGGAAGTTCTCCTCGGCCACGCAGCCCTCATCGTCCTCGGGCACGACGCGCTCGGCGCCCAGCCGGCGCATCTCCCGAAGAACCCGCGAGACGAAGGCATTGGCGATGTTTGCCTTGAGGGTCCAGGACGCATTGGTATAGCCGAACACCAGCGCGAAGTTCGGCACGCCTTCAAGCATGATGCCCTTGTACATCAGGGTGTCGTGCAGGTTCAGCACCCGCCCGTCGATGTGGTACTCGGCCCCCCCCAGCAGCTGCAGGTCCAGACCGGTGGCGGTGATGACCAGGTCAGCCGCAAGCTCGCGCCCGGATTTCAGCCGGATGCCGGTTTCGGTGAAGCTGTCGATGTGATCGGTGACGACCGAGGCCTTGCCCTCGCGCAGCGCCTGGAAAAGGTCGCCCCGAGGCACGGCGCACATTCTTTCGTCCCAGGGGTTGTAGCGCGGCTCGAAATGGCTCATGTCGCCGTTGGGCCCCAGCTGCCTGCGCACGGCTGACAGCAGCACCCGACGCATGGCTTTGGGCGCCCGTCGGCAGACGTCGAACACGGCGCGCTGCAGCACCACATTGCGCACGCGGGCCAGCCGATAGGTCAGTGCCTCGGGCAGGACGCGGCGCAGGTTCTCTGTGATCAGGTCGCGCTCCGGAACCGAGACCACATAGGCGGGCGAGCGCTGCAGCATGGTCACGTGCGCCGCCTTGTCGGTCATCGCCGGAACCAGGGTCACGGCGGTAGCGCCGCTGCCGATGACGATCACGCGTTTGCCGCTGTAGTCGTAGTTCTCCGGCCAGTGCTGCGGATGAATGACGTCACCCTTGAACCGCTCAACGCCGTACAGCGGCGGCGTGTAGCCGGCCTCGTACTTGTAATACCCGGTGCAGCCGTAGACAAACCGCGCCGTGAAGCTGACTTCTTCGGACTGCGGCGAGTTCTCCTTGACCGCAGTCACGGTCCAGAAGTTGTCTTTGCTGGACCAGCTGGCCCGGGTGACCTTGTGCCCGAAGCGGATATCGCGACGCACGCCGTACTCGTCGGCGGTATCCTCAATGTACTGGCGGATCGAGGGGCCGTCGGCCAGCAGCCTGGTGTCGGTCCACGGGCGGAAATCGTAGCCCAAGGTGACCATGTCTGAATCGGAACGGATGCCGGGGTACTTGAACAGGTCCCAAGTACCCCCCACGCGTTCGCGGCGCTCGATAATGGCCAGCTCAATGCCGGGAATACTGGACTTAAGGTGACAGGCGGCGCCAATCCCGGACAGCCCTGCACCGAGAATGATGACGTCGAACTGGGCTTGAGACATCGGGCAACTCTCCATCGGAAACACGGTTTGATCTCGCAAGTATAGGATTATCCGTAGTGCGGAGTCCAACAACGCGCGCAGCCTGTTTTGTCTATCCGCCGGCTGAGGCGTCGGGTCCCCATTCCGGGTGCTTGAGCGCCATGCGGTAGTACAGCGGCGGCAGCAATAGCAGGGTCAGCACCGTCGAGGCGATCGTGCCGAAGATCAGCGAAGTGGCGAGGCCCGCGAACATCGGGTCCCGGTACAGCACCAGCGTACCGAGGATCACCGTCGAGGCGGTCAGCCCGATCGGCCGCAGGCGCACGCCGCCCGCCAGCTTCACCGCCTCCTCGAGAGTGTGCCCGCGGCGCTGGTAGTCGTGGACGAAGTCGATGATAAGCAGGGAGTTGCGGATCACCACGCCGGCAAGTGCGACGACCCCGATCATCGAGGCCATGCTGAAGGGAATCCCCAGCAGCCAGTGGCCGGGGAAGATGCCGATCAGGCCGAACGGAATCGCCATCATCGCCATCAGCGGCAGCGAGAAAGAACGATAGATGCCGACCATCAGCAAGTAGATCAGGATCAGTACCACGCCGGTGATTGCGCCCATCTCGCGCACCGTGTCTAGCGTCAGGCGCATCTCGCCATCCCAGAGCAACTCGTAGCCGTCGATCGTGTCCGGCACTTGGTCGAACAGCGTCAGATTACCGGTGCGCAGCCGCACGCCAGGCGCAGCCAGTCCGTCGAACTCAGGCTCCATGTCCATGATGGCAAAGGCCGGCGCCGTGGCGGCGACCACATTGCCGCCGACATAGGTCACGCGCTCGTTGTCCTTTCGCAGAATGGGATGCTCCCGCGGCCGGCGGACCACGCGGACCAGTTCGGAAAGCGGCACTGTCCCGCCCTGCGCGTTGCGTACCGCCACGCGGTCGAATCTGTGCGGGTCTACCTCGTGCTCCCGCGGCACGCGCAGGCGGATCGGAACCGGATTGTGCTCGCCCGGGACGTGGGCCTGCGACACCACCATGCCGTCCATCACCGCGCGCACGGTCTGCTCGACATCCGCCGTAGTCACCCCCGAAAGCAGGGCCTTTTCCTTGTCCACGACCAGGTCGATCTGCTCGCCGTCCACGGCCACAGTATCGAACACATCCACCATGCCCCAGGTCTGGCGGAAGCGCGTCTTCACCGCAGCGGCCAGTTCACGCAGCGTGTCTTGGTCCTCGCCGTGGATATTCGCCAGCACCACAGCCCGGGTCGGCGGGCCCGGCGGCGCCTCCATGAAGCGCAGGTCCAACTGCGGATACCGCGCACGCAGGGGCGCCGTCGCCTCCCGCAGCTCCTCCACGATCTGCATAGAGGTCTTGCGGCGCAGCGACTTGTCGATCAGGTTGACCCGGATTTCCGCTTGGTTCGGCGCACCGCGTTGGCCACCTCCGCTGACCTGGGCCGAAAAATCGACCACACCGGGCAGACCGACATAGGTCAAATAATGCCCGACCTCCGGGTGGTATCGGATGACATCGCCGAACTCGCGGGCGACGCGATCGGTCTGCTCGACCGCCGCGGTTTCCGGCAAGTCCAGGGTGATCGCGAAGCTGTTCTTGTCCTCCTTGGGCATGAGCGATAGCGCGACGCCACCCGCAGACACCGGCCCCCCGGATCCGCCGGGGCGCAGAAACTGCCAGGTCGGCATCATCGCGGACGCCAGCAGGGCGGCAAGGACCGCGCGCACCGCCCAGCGTCGCGGGCCTGCGCTGCGGATCAGCGGACCGACCAGCCGCTGATACCGCTGCTGCAGGACGCCGCCCTGCGCCGGGTCAACCTGCGCGCCGCCGGCGTGCTGCGGCAGCCAGCGCACGCAGGCCCAGGGCACCACGGTGTATGCGACCAGCAGCGAGAAGGCGATCGCCGCGGCGACGTTGAACGAGATGGAGGCGAAATAAGCCCCGTTCATGCCGGTCAGCAGCTGCAGCGAAGAGAAAACGAGCACGATGGTGATCGTCGCCGTGGTCGTCGGCTTGCCGATCTCGTGAGTCGCCAGCACCGCAGCGCGCCGCCGGTCCTGCACGCCCTGCTCGTAATGGCGGTGGATGTTTTCCATCACCACGATGGCATCGTCGACCAGCATGCCCAGGGCCAGGATCAGCGCGAATAGCGAAATGCGGTTGATCGTGACGCCCACGACCATGTCCGCCGCCAGCGTCAGGCTCAGCACCAGCGGCACGACCAGGCAGACGATCAGCGCTTGACGCAGGCCCAGGATCGGCACCAGCACGAGCAGCACCGCGCCGATCGCGATGGCCAGGTCGAAGATCAGCTTGTTGACGGTGTGGTTGGCCTCCTCGCCGTCATTGCGGGTAGTCACGACGACCACCTCCGACGGCACGAAACGCGCCTGCATGCGCCCCACCAGGTCGAGCACCTCGCGGGCGACGACAACGGCATTGCTGTTCGGCTTCTTGGCGATGGAGATCGTCACCGAGGCCAGTTCTCCATGCAGCTCGCGCTGTGCGTGGCGCGAATCGGCAGGGCCGAAGGCCAGGCGCGTGAGCCGTTCCGGGTGCGCGGCCGGCCCGTCGACGACCTCGCCGATGTCCTCGACGTAAATGAGCCGGCCGCCGTGGGTTCCCAAGGGCAGGCTGCGGACCTCGTCCAGCGAGCCCAGCTGGCCCTTGAGCTGCACACTGCGGCTGTGGCCTTCCCGCACCGAGTTGCCGACGACCGCGGACAGGTTGCTGGCCTGCAGGCTGGCGATGCCTTCCCGCAGCGTCAGGCCATAGGCCTGCATGCGTGCCGGGTCGAGGTCGAGGCGGATCTCGCGAGTGCGACCGCCATGAACCTCGACCACCGACACCTCCCGCAGCGTGCTCAGCCGTTCGGCCATGCGCTCGGCGATCCGGCGCAGCGCGTAGTCGTCGTAGCGCGCGGAAGCCAGCGAGACGGTGACGATGGGCACGTCGTCCACGTCGAGCTGGCGCACCGTGGGCTCCAGCGTTGCCGGCGGCAGGATGTCGCGAAAGGCGGCCACGCGCTGGCGCACGCGGCTGATCGCGTCGTCTTCGTTGACGCCGACGTAGAACTGCAGCTGGATCTGCCCCATGCCCGGCGCGGCGGTGGCGAAGCTGTGCTCCACGCCGGCGATTTCGCGCAGTCGCGCCTCCATCGGCGCCACGATCAGCCGTTCGACCTCCGCGGCCGTGCTTCCCGGGAGCTGCCAGCTGACCATGGCGCCGGGCACGACAATCTGGGGATTTTCCTCACGCGGCGTTATCAGTGCCGATAGGATGCCGATTAGGAACACGGCCACCACGAACAGCGGCGTGAGCTTGGAATCGACCGAGGCCGCGGCCAGCCGGCCGGCAAGGTTCAATGTGGGCTCAGACACCGGCGCATCCTGGCGCGCGCGGCCGCACCAAGGCCCTCACGAAGCCTCCGCCGCGGCGGTGACGAGATCGCCTTCGCGCATCTGCTGCGGCGGCGCGACCACGATGCGCTCGCCGGGGTCCAGTCCGGCGCTGACGACGAGGCCTTGCCCGCTCGCATCCTCGGTGCGCAGCCAACGGAAGCGCACGCGCTCGCCTTCGCTGACCACGTACACCCCGCGGAGCCCGCCGCGCTCCACCACAGCCTGGATCGGCACAACGACGGCCTCGCGCGTGCCGACCGTGAACAGGGCGCGCCCGAACATGCCGGGCAGCAGCCCCTCGGCGCCCGGCAGCCGGACCTTCACCTCGAAGCGGCGGGTGACCGGGTCGCCCGAAGGCACGCGGCGCTGGACCTCGCCCTGAAGACTCGTGCCAAGGGCGTCAATGCTCACCTGCACGGCATCGCCGATCTGAATCGCGCCGATGGTCCGCTCGGCTACCTGCGTCTCGAACAGCAGGATCGATTCCGACTCCACCGTCAGCAGCGCCCCCCCAGGCGCCGCCATGTCGCCGGCACGCCGGTGCCGCGTGACGACTAGCCCGTCAATCGGACTCAGGATGCGGACGTACTGCCGTTCGGACTGCGCGCGCTCGCGCTCGGCCTCGGCCGCAATCAGCGCCTCGTTGGCCATCTGCAGGTGCAGCCGCGCCTTGCGCAGCTGGGCACCGGAGACGGCACCACGGTCGTGCAGGGTTTGCGCGTCGTCGAAGTCGCGCTGCGCGTCGTCCTGTGCGGCCCGAGCCTGCTCGAGTGCCGCCCCCACGGTGAGGATGGCGGCCTCGATGTCCCGCGCTTCCAAAGTGGCGAGCAGCTGACCCTTGGTCACGCGCTGTCCCTCGCGGACCTCGATTGCCCGGATGTAGGCGGCGACACGCGAACCGATGTCCACACGCTGGTCAGACACCACGGAGCCGGTGCCGGTGTGCAACAGCGGCAGCCGCTGCGCCGCTACGACCGCTGTTGGTACGGAAAACGACCGGGATGGCGGCGGCTCGTGCGGCGCACGCTCGCCGGCGCAGGCCGCAATCAGCAAGGCCACGCCCGCCAACGCGGCCCGTACCGATCGCCCGCCAGCGCCCGACACTAGCCCCGCTCGCACATCCAATTGTAAGGGCATCTCCCGGATTGTCCTCATGCTTCGACTCTCGTTGTTTGCTGATTGCCCTAACCCGGCCTGAGCGGGATCAATGTTCGCAATGAAAAAATCGCTTACAGAACGCTTGCTCGAGGCTAGCTGACTACAACTCTGCCGAACCGACCGCAAGAGCGGCCGACCGCCACCGACCCCCTTCGCGGACCGCCCGTACGACAAGCTGGCTGAATCAGCGATGACGTGGATCAACGTGATTAACCTCGGTAAGCCTGAGCCTCTGCTCGGGCCACGGCGCGGTGACTGCTGCAGCGCGGAGCCGGCGCACGAGCATGACGGACAGATCGACGCGACAGTTGAAGCGGTACGCGACCTCGGCCAAGTAGCGATGTGGCCCGACCTCGCGGTGCTCCTGGATGCTCGCCGCCAAGATAAGTGTCGTCGATATCGATGCGGGCCTTGAGCACACGCCGCCCCTCGCGCACGGCCGTCACCGCCATCAACTGGTGCTTGATGCGCCAGTCGGTGGTGTAGCGCACGCCCAGTCGCATCAAGTCCAACGCCAAGATGTTGTTCTTGACCGACGTCAGCAAGTGCATCGCCAGAAGCCACCGCGTCAACGGCAGCTTGGTTGCCGCGAAGATCGCCGGCGGTGACCGTCGTCTGATGGCAGCAGCGGATTCCGGACAGATGAAGCCCTGCGGCCAGCGCGATTGCATCAGCGTCGCCTCGCATTGCTCGACCGTTCCGTAGCGCGTCATCAACTCACCCAACGACAAGCCCTTCCTGAAATTACACCCGATTGATCGGCATGGGATTTCCTCGTAGAAACGATGCCAGGATCTTCACAGTAGCCAGGTTCGCAGCAGGATCCGGGCCGAGGGTCAGGGATAATCATGTGGATCAATTGTGTTCCGGCTGTTTGCCGCCAACATGAAATTAAAGAGTTATAGGTCGAGACTACCTAGCATTTGTTTTATACACCAGGGGCGACCAACAGTGGAGGATTACAGCGTGATTAAGTGCGTTTATGGGTAAAGCTCAATCGGTCCGGATCAAGCCCGCGTGGCCAAGCGGCTTGCGCCATGAGCTGACGAATCGCGAAGTAGGTCAGCAGCAGACCCCACAGTTCCTGCTCGACGAGTTCGGTGGTCTTGCTGCGCAGCACCGCGCTGTTGGCACGCAGGTGGTACTTGAATTCGCAAAGACACTCTCGATCTCCCAGCGCTCGTGGTATAGCGCCGCCAGTTCCATGGCCGGCGCTGCGGCAGTATCCAGCAGATTGGTCACCAGCCGATAGTTTTCTTGCGTCGGTGTGGCCGATTCCTGCAGCGCATAGTCAATCGCGCGCACCCACTGTCCTGAGCGGCGAGCACGATCGTCGCTGTCGAAGACCATGCTCAGGTATGAGCCATCGGGAAGGGCTTGTTGCGCCGGCAACTGGGGGTTGGACTTGATCCGCCAGGCCAGCTTGGCGCCGCTGGCGTCTGCGAGCTGCCAGAGCTTGAAGCTGTAGAAGTTGCGATCGGCCAGCACCAGCATGTCGCGGTCGAGTTTGGCGGGCAGCAATCGTGCGGCCATGGCCTGCTCGCTGTGACGGTATGGCGCGATGTCAGCGACCACCACGGCGTGAGTGCTGCATTCCACCAAGCCCAGCACGCGCGCCTGCGGAAAAGCGCTCTGGCCGCGCGAGGCCGCGGGGTAACCGAAAAACCTCCGCATTGGCCGCTTCGTCGGCCACGTCCATGCAACTGCCATCCAAGGCCATGACGCGAAGCCCGCTGTACCAAGCGCTTAGGGCGCCCGGCCCGGCCAGCGGGCGCAGTACTCGCTCGGCCAGCCGTTTCATCACTTCGGGTCCCAGGCGAGTGCGAGCCTGGCGATCTCGCAGCGGCATCGACGGCGATTGCGGGGGCGCCTGCACATGCGCGCCCTGCCACCGCTACCTCGATGGATCAGTGGCGGACAAACTGCCGGAGATCAGCGATACCGAGCGCTCGATGCTGGAGTTGTCCGAAGGCGTTACTGACTAGCTCGCGTCTTGCCTGTCAGATCACGACGTCGAATGGTCCAGGCGCAGACTGCGCTTTCGCCGACTTGCACGGCAGGCGCCACAGTGACGCGCCGACGGGAACCGTGAACGGCGAGGCCGGTCAGTGCTGCCATTTCTGGGGGCGCACGACCAGGCCTTCGAGATCACCGCAACGGCATCGCCACTCTTAAAGGGAGCTTCAGTCCGACAACATCACACCGAGCTTTGCTCAGTGCGTCGGTCAGGGGCTATGTCCTTGCCAGCCCAGCCTTTGAGCGGATGGCGCACCCCGATGTCGATGCACAGCGGCGGCGGACCCCGGCGCTACGTTTCGGTGATCGTCGGGTCCCGAGATGCCCGGCCAGAAGGACGCCTGGCTTGCAAACCAGCGCATTGTCTGTGTAGCTCGGGCGGCTGCGCGAACCAGCGCTTGAAGGCACGCCTGAAATTTGCGGTGTCGTGATAATTCAATAGCGCGGCGATGGCCTCGATTGACAATTGGCTATCACACAAGTAGCCGACCGCCTGCTGGGATAGAATCTCGTCGCGAATTTGTCGGAAGCCGCTGTGCTCTTGTTTAAGCTTGCGCGCCAGTGTGCGTTTGCTCATGAATAGAGAGGCCGCCGCTTCGTCTTCACTGAGCGTTCCGGGCGGGCGGGACAGCATCATTTTCTTGACCCGGGTCCGATAGCTCGGCTGACGGAACTGCAGTCGCGCCAGCATAGACTCGCACTGCTGAAAGGCCAGGCGATAGTTTTCATGATTGGCAGAGGCGTTCGGTTTCCGGCACAGCGCCATAGGCAGTATGAGCTTCAACTGATCGCAGCCAAAGCGAATCTGTCCGGACAAATAGTCCGAATAGATCGTATGGTCTTCGGGCGCCTGATGAGCGAAGCATATTTGGGCCTCATGCAAGGGCCGGCCGACTATGAACTCGCCGAATTCTAATAGTGCCTTGACCGCCATATCCGCGAGGCAGCGATGGATAGCCTTGTCCACGGGCCCCTGGACGTTCACCACGCATTCCAGACGCTCCTCAACCTGCTGCAAATCCAGTTGGATGAAGTTCGCGCGCGTGGGAAGGAATGTGTGAATCGCCTGTAGCGCGGTGATCAGGTCAGGGCTGCTACAAGCGACAAACCCCATCGCACCGTGGGTTGCCGGGGTCAGACGCGCGCCCAGCCGCAATCCGAACTCCGGCTTGCCGGACAAGTCGAGCGCGTTGCGCAGAATCCGAAACTGCTGCGCCGCGGTGAGCAGACTGTCCTCGCTCAGGAACTGCGCAACGTCGAGCCCGGTGCCGCGCAACAGTCCGGGCAGTTGCCGCGCCAGCAAGCCAAGTTCACGGGCGATCAGCCGTGAGTAGTTCGACGGAATATCGGCTTCGGGATTTTGCGAGTCATTTGTCTGGTGCGTCGTCGCCATACGCCCCCTTGGAATCCGAGCATTGTCCGGAAATGACCCTGTTCTGTCAAAAAATGACCTCACCGCCGCCGAGGCATTCACTCAAGATCCAAGAACAAAATCGTCTGAAGGAGAGAGAGATTGGGCAAGATAACTTTTATCGCTCACGACCAAACCGAACATGTCGTTGACTTCGAAGCCGGGGCCTCCGTGATGCAAGTCGCCGTGGACAACGCGATTCCCGGCATTGATGGAGACTGCGGCGGAGAGTGTGCTTGTGGCACCTGTCACATCATCGTCGCCAAGGAGTGGTTCAACAAGACCGGCGCGCCTGGTCAGGACGAAGAGCAGATGCTGTCCATGACCCCGGAGCGAACGGAAACCTCGCGTCTGGGCTGCCAGGTTCGAACCACTGAGGCGATGGACGGCATAACCGTTCGCCTGCCTGAATTTCAGATGTAAGCAAGGAGGACGCCATGTCAACACGATTGCAGGCAATCGATGTAGCGCAGACCAAGCTGGTCAACGCCACATCCAGAGTAGTGCCGATGCACTTGCAGATTCAGGCACTGAAGATGTTGGTGAGGGTGAAGAAGAAGATCATCGGTCCGCGGCGGACCGCACCCAACTTCGTTGAAGCGCCCGTTCCCGATGTCAACACCCTGGCGCTCCAGGACATCGACCTCAGCAACCCATTTCTGTACCGTCAAGATCAGTGGCGCGCCTATTTCAAGCGGCTGCGTGACGAGGCTCCCGTGCACTACCAGAAGAACAGCCCCTTCGGTCCGTTCTGGTCGGTGACGCGCTACGAGGAAATCCTGTTTGTGGACAAGAGCCATGAACTGTTCTCGTCAGAACCGCTCATCGTCATCGGCGACTTCCCGGAAGGACTGCCGGTAGCAATGTTCATCGCGATGGACCCGCCCAAGCATGACGTGCAGCGCCGGTCTGTCCAAGGCGTGGTGGCGCCGCAGAACCTGAAGGAAATGGAAGGGCTGATCCGCGAACGCACTGGGGAGGTGCTCGACAACCTCCCCCTGGATAAGGCCTTCAACTGGGTGCCGACGGTATCGAAGGAGTTGACGGGCCGCATGCTGGCCACACTGCTGGATTTCCCTTACGAGGAACGTCACAAGCTGATTGATTGGTCGGATCGATTGGCCGGCACGGCAGCGGCGACCGGCGGCGAATTTGCCGATGAAGAGAACATGTTTGACGCTGCTGCTGAAATGGCTTGGTCGTTCTCCAAACTTTGGCGCGACAAGGAGGCACGGCGCGCGTCGGGCAAAGCGCCCAGTTTCGATTTGATCAGCCTGCTGCAGAGCAGCGAAGACACGCAGGACATGATTAATCGTCCGATGGAGTTTATCGGCAATCTGGCACTACTGATCGTGGGTGGCAATGACACCACGCGCAACTCCATGAGCGGCGGCGTGCTGGCCCTGAACCAGTTCCCGGAGGAATTCGCCAAACTGAAGGCGAATCCGAAGTTGATTCCGAACATGGTGTCTGAAATCATCCGCTGGCAAACCCCTCTGGCACATATGCGCCGGGTCGCCACGCAGGACGTGGAACTGCACGGACAGACCATCAAGAAGGGCGATCGCGTACTGATGTGGTTCGCCTCCGGCAACCGCGACGAGCGCAAGTTCGAGGATCCCGATCGATTGATCATCGATCGGGAGGGAGCACGCCACCATCTCTCCTTCGGCTATGGGATCCACCGCTGCATGGGCAACCGCCTGGCCGAGTTGCAACTGCGTATCCTGTGGGAGGAACTGCTTAAGCGCTTCGACCAGATCGAAGTCATGGACGAGCCCGAACGGGTGCAGTCTAACTTCGTGCGGGGCTATTCCAAGTTGATGGTCAAACTGACGGCGAAGCCGCAGTAGACCGGGCAAGCGTCAAAACTGGCGACGTAGCCGCCGGCTACCGCCCGGGGGCCGGCCGCGCGCCTCAGCCCAGCGAGGGCCAGCGTGGCTTGCGCTTCTCCAGAAAGGCCGCTTGGCCTTCGGCGCGCGATAGCGGTAGGGGCGCTCGTTGCTGAGCGCTCCCGCACAAATTCCAGCGCGCAATTCACGCACTGGTTCCGGCCTTGGGTTATTGACGGCGAAACGCCGGCCGGCAGCGGGTGGAGGATACGGGTGGCGGCAGCCATTCTGCAGCGGCTTCGTCATCCGCTCCCAAGTCGTGCAGTACTTCTGGCTGCGGCGCCGAAGCGCGCGCCGCCAGAGGTCCGTGACGTGGTAGCGGAATGTCTCAAGTGCCCGAGAGTTTGTGGGGACCGCGTGGTACGCAAAGTAGCCTGCGACCACCGCTCTGAGCCACCGTCCTTGTGAGGGAATGGAGTCGTGCATGCGTTCCCGCAGTTCGAACTTGATCTCCTGAAGCGCGGCCCTCATGCGGTCACCCCGGGATTTGCGCTGGAGCTGGAAAGCTCCGCGCCGGGCCTTGACGCAGACGAAGACGAACCCTAGGAAAGTGAAGGGTTCAAGCCTGCCCAGCCCGCAGTGCCGACGTCGAGTCACCGTGTGGCGGCCGAACTCAAACAGGCGGGTCTTGTCCGGGTTTTGGGCATCGATCCTCCTTTGCGCAATCACAGCGGTGCACCGCCCTTGGTGGCGGCGACGTCTCCCCGTAGTTGAGTAGCGGCGCGGTTTGGAATCCAATCCCCTAACGACGGAGATTGGACGTGAAGAAGCGATTTACAGAAGAGCAGATCATCGGTTTTCTGAAGGAAGCCGACTCGGGCGTTTCGGTGAAGGATCTGTGCCGACGCACGGATTCTCGGACGCCAGCTACTACCTGTGGCGCAGCAAGTTCGGCGGTATGGACGTGGCTGACGCGAAGCGGCTCAAGGCACTGGAAGCGGAGAACACGCGGCTGAAGAAGCTGCTTGCGGAATCTCTGCTGGAGATCGAGGTGACCCGCGAGGTGCTTCGAAAAAAACGGTGACCGCATCCGCTCGTCGAGAAGTGGTGCGGATCATGAAAGACCGCGGGATGACGGAACGGCGCGCATTGCGTGGGCATGAGCGCGAGTGCTTTGCGCTACTGCCCGGCCCCGGACCGGAATGTCGAGCTGCGAGAGCAGATCGTTACTTTGGCGCAGCGACACAAGCGCTATGGATCCGAGATGATCTACCTGAAGCTTCGCCAGGCAGGGCATCTGATCAACCATAAACGCGTCGAGCGACTGTACGCCTTGGAGAAACTGCAAGTTCGTCGACGGCGACGGAAGAAGATCCAGCCGGGCGATCGGCAGCCGTTGATTCGACCTGGCGCAGCTAATGAGGTCTGGTCGATGGACTTTGTCTTCGATCGCATCGCCTCTGGCCGCGCGCTCAAGTGCCTGGCCATTGTCGACGACGCCACGCACGAAGCAGTCGCTGTCATCCCCGAGCTCAGCATAGGCGGCGACCATCTGGTCAGACTGCTGGACGAAGTCTGCGCGATCCGCGGCAGGCCATCGATCATCCGGACCGACAACGGCAAGGAGTTCACCGGCCGGGCGATGCTGACCTGGGCTCATCGCCACGGCATCGCACTGCGGCTGATCGATCCAGGCAAGCCGAATCAGAACGCCTACATCGAATCCTTCAACGGGCGGCTACGCGACGAGTGCCTCAACGAGCACTGGTTCGTCAGCCTCAATCACGCACGAGCGGTTATCCGCGCATGGGCCAAGGAATACAACGAAGAACGACCCAAGAAAGCACTCGGCGGGCTGACGCCCGCCAGCTACGCAAAGCAGTTGGCCGCAAAGGCAGTTACATTAACCTCGGATTCCAAAGCTGCCCGCTACTGAACGCGGGGGGACGTCGGCGGCTCCGGCCTAGCGTGTCCCGATCGCTCGATTCCGCGCCGTACCCATCTTCGGCGGACTTGAAAGTCTTTCAAACGTTTGATAGGTTGCTGAACATAGGAGGAGCTTCCGACTGTGCGGCCAGACAGGCGGTGAGAGACCTGGAGTCCGTGGGCGGACGACCGCGCTGCACGGTGCGCCTTGTGAGGAGACGCCAGGCAATGAATTTTGATTCGAGTGGCGGCCGCCGCACATGAAGCGAGAGCTGGGCGGCCCGCCGGCGATCCACAAGTACAACCTACGGTCGAGCGAGCATCGGATTCGGCTGATACAGCTGAACAAGCCGGTGGTCGCCGCGGCGCTGGGCGTGGCCGCCGGCGCCGGGATCGACATGGCCTTGCAGTGCGACCTGCGCATCGCCGATGACGACGCGCGCGTAGTGGCGAGCTACAACCGGATCGGCTTGGTGCCGGGAGACGGCAGTGCCTGGCTGATCGGTCTGCCGAGGGGCTGGAGATGCTGCTGACAGGGGAATTCGTCGACGCGCATCGCGGACTGGAGCTAGGGCTGTTCAACCGCGTCGCCCCGGCGGACGCGTTGGCGTCCGAGGCATGCATGCTGGCGCAGCGGTTCGCCGACGGCCCGGCCACGGCCATGCGGCTCACCAAACGAGCCGCCTAACAGGGGCTGCGCATGGACTTCCTGAGCCATCTCGACCAGATCTCCTCGCACTTCGTGCTCGCGGCCAAGAGTCCCGAACACCGCGAGGGTATCGAGGCGATGCTGGAAAAGCGTGCGCCGCAATTCAGGCAATGAAGCAGTCCATGAACAAGCAGGACCCATTGGCATGCCCGCCGCGATGGCCGGTGCGCCGCCGTGAGCAGCACATCCCTTGGAGCGCACGGGAACGATCCCATGCGCAGGTACAAGCAGAAGGAGGAGCAATGATGATTCGCAAACAGCAGTTACTGGTGTTGCTGGCCGCGTGCCTGGGGGCCGCCCTGCCCGGTGCGTCGGCGGCACAGGATCACGACAAGACGGCATCGGCGGCCATCGACAACCGCTTCTACGTTTCGCCGATGGCGTCCTACACGCTCGCCGACTCAGACCGCGGCACCGAAGACAGCCTCGGCGGTACCCTGGTCGTCGGCAAGATGTTCCGATCGCAGTTTGGCATCGAACTCGAAGCCGTCTACAGCAGCTACGATCCTGACCAGGGAGGCGACCCCGCCACCTTGGTCGGAGGCGGGCTGCGCGGCATGCTGTTCCCGTCCATGGGTAACTACTACGGCCTGCTGGGTCTGGGTTACGGGCGCTTCGAGGATCATCCGGGCGCGGACCCGGAGTACGACTCGGCGCTGATCACGCTGGGCTTGGGCTATCTCGTGGGCCCCTTCGACTTCATCGCCAGCGGCATCTCGGTGCGCGCCGAGGCGGCCCTGCGCACTGACGTCCACAGCGGCGATCAGACCGCGGACAGCTTCAACAACGCGCTCAACGAGGGCCTGTTCAATCTGGGCCTGCTCATTCCTCTGGGGCCGGCGGCAAAGCTGCTGCCGCCGCCCGAACCCGAGCCGGTCGCGGTCGTCGAACCGGTCGAAGTCGCCGACGCCGATGGCGACGGCGTCGCCGACCCGGCCGACCAGTGTCCCGACACGCCGCCCGGCACCAGCGTCGATGCGCAGGGCTGCCCACCACCGCCCCCGCCGGCCTGCGAGAGCGGCGCGGAGGGCGTGGAGCTGGCCGGATGCCAGCCGGGGCAAACCCTCGTGCTGCATGGTGTCAACTTCGAGTTCGACAAGGCCACGCTCACCGTCAACGCCAAGACCCTGCTCGATCAGGTCGCATCCGAGCTGACGGACGCGCCACAGATCCGGGTCGAAGTCGGCGGTCACACCGACGCCCGCGGATCCGACGCGTACAACCATGAGCTGTCCGAACGCCGCGCACAAAGTGTCGTCGACTATCTGGTCGGCCGGGGGATTGCGCCGGAGCGTCTGCAGGCTGCCGGTTATGGAGAAGCCGCCCCGGTCGCCGACAACGAGACTGACGAGGGCCGCGAACTCAACCGCCGAGTGGAATTGCGCATCGTCGAGTGATGCCCGCGAGCGCCGGCCCGCAGGATCGGCGCTCGCATGACCCGGCGCGTACTACTTTCAGAGACGTTCAACAATCAGATCGAGAGTCACAATCATGCCCAAGCTACAGACCAACTTAAGCCGGATCCGCCGACTTCTGGGACTAGCCGTCTTTCTTGCCACGCTGTCCGCAGTCACTGGCGCCAGGGCTGCCGGTACCGGCACCGCCGTCGGTGCCGAGCGCCTGGCTGCGGCCGACGCCGAAGTGGCCAACTGGATCCAGCACGGCCGCACCCAGTCCGAGCAGCGCTACAGCCCGCTCGACCAGATCCGCGCCGACAACGTCGACCGGCTGGGGCTCGCCTGGCACCTCGATTTGGGCTCCAAGCGCGGCCTGGAGGCGACGCCGCTGGTAGTGGACGGCGTGCTCTACTTCACCGGCGAATGGAGCACCGCCTACGCAGTCGACGCCCGCAGCGGACAGCTGCTGTGGAAGAACGACCTCCAAGTCGATCGCGAGCGCGGCCGCTTCGCCTGCTGCGACGTGGTCAACCGCGGCATGGCGATGTGGAACGGCAAGGTCTACGTCGGCACCATCGACGGCCGCCTGGTCGCGCTCGATGCGGCCACCGGCGAGATCGTCTGGGACAGGCTGACCGTGGATCTGGAGCGGCCGTACACGATCACCGGCGCGCCGCGCGTGGTAAAAGGCAAGGTACTGATCGGCAATGGCGGCGGCGAGTACGGCGTGCGCGGCTATGTCAGCGCCTACGACGCCGAAAGCGGCGCGCTGGCCTGGCGCTTTTACACGGTGCCCGGCGATCCATCCAAGCCCTACGAGCATCCCATTCTGAAAAAGGCCGCAGCCACCTGGGACACCACCGGCGGCAAGTATTGGGAAATCGGCGGCGGCGGCACGGTCTGGGACTCCATGGCCTACGATCCGGAGCTCGATCTGCTCTACATCGGCGTGGGCAACGGCGCGCCGTGGAACAAGCACCTCCGCAGCCCCTCCGGCGGCGACAACCTGTTCCTTTCCTCGATCGTCGCGCTGCGACCCGAGACCGGCGACTACGTCTGGCACTACCAGACCACGCCGGGCGACGGCTGGGACTACACCGCCACTCAGCACATCATCTTGGCCGATCTGGAAATCGCCGGCCAGCCGCGCAAGGTGCTGATGCAGGCGCCCAAGAATGGCTTCTTCTATGTGATCGACCGCGGCAGCGGCGAGCTGCTGTCGGCGGAGAACTACGTGCACGTGTCCTGGGCCGAGCGCGTGGACCTGAAGACCGGCCGCCCGGTCGAAACCGACAACAGCTACGAGGAACGCGGCGTCTACCAGTTCCCCTCGCCGATGGGCGGGCACAACTGGCAGCCGATGTGCTTTCATCCCGACACCGGCTATGTCTACATCCCGGCGCGCGAGCTGGCCATGATGTACCGGCAGGATAAGTCCTTCGTGTACAACCCGAATTTCTGGAACGTCGGCATGGAGGTCATGAAGGACGTCACCGTTCCGGCATGGATGCCGTCGGATCTGGTCCGCAAGGTGGGCGCGAGCACCGCCCAGGGCTTCCTGCTCGCCTGGGACCCGGTGCGCCAGCGCGAAGTGTGGCGCCACAACAGCGATAGCCCCTGGAACTCCGGCGCTCTGTGCACCGGCAAGGATCTCGTGTTCGAGGGCACCGGCCACGGCTATCTCGACGCCTATGACGCGGCCAGCGGCAAGCGCCTGTGGCACTACGACGTCCAGCAGGGCGTGATCGGCTCACCAGTGACCTACAAGGTGGACGGCGAGCAGTATGTCTCGGTGCTGGTCGGCTGGGGTGGCTCCTTCGGTCTGTCCTTCGGCTTTGCCAGCAACACCCGCGACCAGCCGTCGACGGAAGGCCGGTTGATGACCTTCAAGCTCGGCGGCCAAGCGCAGCTGCCGCCGGTGGAGCGCCCGCGGCGCCTGCCCCAACCACCGTCGCAGACCGCCTCCAAGGACGAGATCGCGCAGGGCGCGAAGCTCTACCACCACTACTGCGTGTACTGTCACGGGCCCGGCGGCATCAGCCACCCCAATCTGGCCGATCTGCGCTACATGGACGCGGAAACGCACCGGAGCTTCGATGCCATCGTACTCGGCGGCGCCCAGCGCGACCGCGGCATGGTTTCCTTCGCCGGCATGATGACGCCCGAGGAGTCCCGGCTGATCCACGCCTACCTGACCGAGTTGGGCCACAACACGCTAAAAAATGAACAGGCGCAGGGGTCGCTGTGGTCACACGTCAAGGCCTGGGCCTACGCCGCGGCCGCCCGGATCGCCGACTGGGGCGTGGGCCTGCTGCGCTGGGTCCGCAGCGCCGCGGACTGACTTATTAAGAAAACCCCTGCATAACCATCCTCTGCGGAGCGAGGGCACGGCGGGCGGGGGTTTTTCATGACTTCGGAAGGCGCCAGAATGCCCGAAAGGCGGGAATCGGCTCGATTCCCGCCCTGTGGACGCACTACGCCTGCGCCAGGAACTGCCAGCGTCTAAGATTGTGCGCCACGGCAGTGTAGGTGCAAGGTGTTGCGCGCCAAGCCGACATAGCGTCCCCACCGCAGGCGCGACGCTGCTTTCAGTCGGCAAAGATCCTGGCTCAGCAGTGCGTCGATCTGGGTGCTGTCATGTGGCTGGGCCGAGGTGATGCCCGCACGTATCAGCTCGCTGCTGTAACAGCAGCATCTTGAAGGCCATCAGCGGCGGGTGCGAGGGCTTGCCGGTCTTGCCGTACAACCCTTTCAAGTACGGCTCGAAGCGCCCCCCAGTCCACCAGGGACTCCACCCGACCCAGAAACCCGGCCCACTTTCCCTGCTGGTCGATCCAGCGGAGAACGTACATAGCCGGCCATAGAGACCGCGAAACGACCGGCTGCGGACATGGACCTGGAGTACGCAGGCCCGACACCTCCCTTCAAGGAGGATCAATTACATAACAAACGTTTGGTTGACAACTTCGCCCGGGCTGATACATATTCCGATACCCCGTGCTGCAGTCTGAAAAATTTCTCGTTGAGGAGCGGCGATCATGAAAGCACTCAGCCCTATTCGCATCGCAGAGCCCGCGGCAATCCCGGAAGCCATACCGATCCATCGCGTCTTCGAATCCCAGCGCGCCACCGCACTGAGATGGCGTGAATCGACCGCGGAGGAGCGCATTGCCCGCATCCGCAAGCTGCGTGACGCCGTGCAGGCGGCGGCCGACGATATACGCCGCGCCGCCGCGGCAGACTTCCGCAAGCCCGAGGTGGAGGTGGACCTGACCGAGCTGTTCACCGTCGTCTCGGAAGCCAACATGGCCATTCGCAAGCTCAGGCGCTGGATGAAGCCCACGCGTGCCGGCTTCTCGCCGCTGATGGCCGGGACCCGGGGACGCATTGAGTACCAGCCGCGCGGGCGCTGCCTGATCATTTCGCCGTGGAACTACCCGGTGAACCTGACCTTCTGCCCACTGGTGCTGGCGCTGGCCGCCGGAAACACGGCCATCATCAAGCCCTCGGAGATGACGCCAAACCTGTCGTCGGTCATGCAGAAGATCGTCGACCGGACTTTCGCCGTCGACGAGGTGGCCCTGTTCCAAGGCGACGCCGAAGTCGCCAAGGCCCTGCTAGATCTGCCGTTCGACCACATCTTCTTTACCGGCGCTCCGACCCTGGGCAAGGTGGTGATGGCCGCCGCGTCCAAGCATCTGACTAGCGTTACGTTGGAACTCGGCGGCAAGAGCCCGACCATCGTCGATGCCAGCGCCGATCTGAAGGCCGCTGCTCAAAACGTGTGCTGGTCCAAGTTCATGAACAACGGCCAGACGTGCATCGCTCCCGACCACCTGTTCGTGCACCAATCAGTCGCTGACGAGTTTGTGGATCTTCTGCGCGAACGTCTCACCGAGGTATTCGGACAGGACGACGAGGCGCGTTTCCGCTCGCCCGACCTTGCCCGCATCGTCAATGCACGCCACACCTCGCGCGTTCGCCGGCTGCTGGATGATGCACGCGAACGCGGCGCCACCGTCGTCGCTGGCGGCGACGTGCGCGAAGAGCATTGCTACATCTCGCCGACCATCCTCGAGCGGGTACCCGCGGACGCCGCGATCCTGCGGGAGGAGATTTTCGGCCCCCTGCTGCCGGTGATCCGGTTCGGCGAACTCGACGAGGTCATCGACCGCATCAATGCCGGTGAAAAGCCGCTGGCGCTGTACGTCTGGTGCCGGGATCGCACGCGCGTCCGCCGAGTCCTCGACCGGACTTCCTCGGGAGGCGTCTGCACCAACAACACCGTCGTGCATGCCCTCCACCCCCTGCTGCCTTTCGGCGGCGTCAACAATTCCGGACTGGGCAGCACGCATGGCGAATACGGCTTTCGCTCGTTCTCGCACGCGCGGGCGATCGCGGACACGCGGATTGGGCTGGTGAAGCTGTTCTACCCGCCCTACACCGCGCGCGTGAAGCGCCTGATTGCCCTGACATTGCGCTGGTTCGCCTGAGTCTTGTTTCGCGGAGCCTCCCCCCTTCATGGTTCCGCCATTGGCCTCGGCATAGAGGTCTCCTTTCTTCGCGTCATCCTCGTCCAACTCAACCCCTTGGAGCTTAACCTAATGAGTCAAACCGTCGTTGTTGCCGGCGTGGGCATGGTGCCCTTCACCAAGCCGGGCACTTCCGAACCGTATTACGACATGGGCTCCGAAGCGGCCCGCCGCGCGCTGGCCGATGCGGGCGTCGATTACAAGCTCGTGCAGCAGGCCTACGTCGGCTATGTGTACGGCGATTCCACCTGCGGGCAGCGTGCGCTGTACCCGGTGGGCATGACCGGCATCCCGGTGATCAACGTCAACAACAACTGCTCGACGGGATCCACTGCGCTGTTTCTTGCGCGCCAGGCCGTGCAGAGCGGCGCAGCGGACTGCGTGATCGCGCTCGGCTTCGAGCAGATGAAACCGGGCGCGCTGGGTTCGTACTTCCATGACCGGCCGAGCCCCTTCCAGCCCTTCGACACGGTTTGCGACGAACTGGTCGGCCAGCCGGACGTGCCGCTCGCAATCCGCTACTTCGGCGGCGCCGGCATGGCACACATGGAAAAATACGGTACCAAGGCCGAGACCTTCGCGAAGATTCGCGCCAAGGCCAGCCGCCACGCCATGAACAACCCCGTAGCCCTGTTCCGCAAGGAAGTAACGGTAGAGGAAGTCATGGCCTCGCCGGTCCTGATCGGGCCGATGACGCGCCTGATGGCCTGCCCGCCCACCTGCGGCGCGGCGGCCGCAATCGTCTGCTCGGAGAAGTTCGCCAAGCAGCATGGTCTGGACTCGCGCGTGAAGATCGTTGCGCAGGCCATGACCACCGACACGCCGGAGACCTTCGAGGCGCGCAACATGATGCAGCTCGTCGGTTTCGACATGGCGCGCGCCGCCGGCGACCAGGTCTACGCCGCCTCCGGCGTTGATCCCAAGGACGTCAGCGTCGTCGAGCTGCACGACTGTTTCGCGACCAATGAACTGCTCACCTACGAGGCCCTGCGCCTGGCGCCGGATGGCGGCGCCGAGAAGATGGTGAACGACGGCGACAACACCTACGGCGGTCGCGTCGTGACCAATCCCTCCGGCGGCCTGCTGTCCAAGGGCCATCCGCTGGGTGCCACCGGCCTGGCCCAGTGCACCGAGCTGGTCCAGCACCTGCGCGGCACGGCCGAGGCGCGCCAGGTCAAGGGTGCTCGCACGGCGCTGCAGCACAACCTGGGCCTGGGTGGCGCCTGCGTCGTGACGATGTACCAGGTCTGAAAGGGAGGGCCTCCATGATCGATACCAAGCACATCGGCCGCCAGTTGCCGAGCACCACTTTCGAGGCGGAGAAGGGGCGCCTGCGCTTCTTCGCCAAGGCCACCGGTGAAACCCGGCCCGAATACCTCGATGAGGCTGCGGCCAAGGCGGCGGGCTACCGCAGCCTGCCGGTGCCGCCGACCTTCCTCATGGCCGCGGACCTGGATGCCGGGATCATGTTCACGCTGCTCGACGAACTTGGCGTACCCATCGGCAACATCCTGCACGGCGAACAGAGTTTCACTTACCACGCGCAGGTTTGTGCCGGCGACGTGCTGAAAGTGGACTCGCGCATTGCCGACATCTACCACAAGAAAGGCGGCGCACTCGAATTCATCGTGAAGGACTCCGTCATCACCGACCGGAACGGCGTCAAGGTAATGGAAGCCCGCAGCGTCATCGTGGCCCGCAACCATAAGGAGAATTCGGCATGAGCGTCCCCACGTTCGATCAGGTCAAGGTCGGCGACGATCTGCCGACGCTGAAGCTGCCGCGCATCACGCGCACCACACTGGCCTTGTTTGCTGGCGCCTCGGGCGATCACAACCCGATCCACATCGATCTGGATTTTGCCAAGACCGCCGGAATGCCGGACGTATTCGCGCACGGCATGCTGTCGATGGCCTACCTCGGGCGCTTCCTCACCAACTGGGCGCCGCAGACGCAGCTTCGGCATTACGCGGTTCGCTTCTCGGCGATCACACCGATCGGCGCCAAGCTCACCTGCGGCGGCAAGGTGGTGGAGAAACTAGAACGCAATGGCGAACAGGTCGTAAAGCTCGAGATTGGCGTCGTCGATGACAGGGGTGAGCTGAAGCTCTCCGGCGACGCGCTGGTCGCGCTGAAGTAACCCGTCCCAATTTCAGACAGGAATCAGAAATCATGAAACTCGAAGGCAAGGTGGCTCTGGTCACCGGATCTGGCCGTGGTATCGGCCGTGAAATAGCGCTCAAGCTCGCCTCGGAAGGCGCCAACCTGGTCGTCAACGATCTCGATGCAGGGCCCGCCGAGGAAACCGTCGCTGCAATCCGCGCGATGGGCCGAAAGGCCGTCGCCTGCTCCGGCAGCGTGACCGAAAAGGGCTTCGCCGAGCGCTTCGTCAACACCGCCATCGAGCAACTGGACGGACTCGACATCATCGTCAACAACGCCGGCTACACCTGGGACAACGTCATCCACAAGATGACCGACGAGCAGTGGCACGCCATCATGGACGTGCACGTGACCGCTCCGTTCCAGATTCTGCGCGCCGCGTCCGAGTACCTGCGCGTGCAGACCAAGAAGGAAGCCATGGAAGGGCGCGAGGTGTTCCGCAAGGTCGTCAACATTTCGTCGATCGCCGGCACTGGCGGCAACGCAGGCCAGGCCAATTATTCCGCCGGCAAGGCGGCGATCATCGGCCTGACCAAGGCGATGTCCAAGGAATGGGGCCGCTACAAGGTCAACGTCAACTGTGTGGCCTTCGGCCTCATCAAGACACGCCTGACCGAGGCTGCGGCCGGCAGCGATGCGAGCATTGACGTTGAAGGTCGCAAGATCAAGGTCGGCGTCAATCCCGACCTGCTCAAGACGATGGAAGCCACCGTGCCGCTTGGCCGCGCCGGTACGCCGACTGAGGCGGCAGGCTCGGTGTACCTGTTCTGCATCCCGGAGTCCAACTACGTCAGCGGACAAGTGCTGGTCTGCGGCGGCGGCTTCTCAATGTGAGCGGCATGGGCACCATGACATCGGATCAAGCACCCTGGATGAACGAAGAGCTTGCGCTTTTCCGCGACAACGTCCGCAAGTTCATCGCCACCGAAATCACACCGTTCGAGGAACAGTGGAACGAGCAACAATACGTCGACCGCGCGCTGTGGACCAAGGCTGGCGCAGCCGGCCTGCTGTGCACCGACGTGCCCGAGGAGTACGGCGGCGCGGACGGCAGCTTCGCCCATGAGGCGGTGATACTGCAGGAGCAGGCCCGTGCCGGCAATACTAGCTGGGCCAAGGGCGTCCACGAGATCGTCAGTCACTACATCGCCGGCTGCGCCACACCCGAGCAGAAGCGGCGCTGGCTCCCCAGGCTTGCCTCCGGCGAATGGGTTGGGGCCATCGCCATGACCGAGCCGGGCACCGGCTCGGATCTGCAGGCGGTGCGCACGCGCGCCGAGCGCAAGGGCGAGACCTACGTGGTCAACGGGGCGAAAACCTTCATCTCCAACGGTCATCACTGCGGCCTGCTGATCATCGTCTGCAAGACCAATCCGGCCGAAGCCGCCAAGGGCATCTCGCTGCTGGTGGTTGAACAACCAGCCGAGCAGCCTGGCTTCCGCCGTGGCCGGCTGCTGCACAAGATCGGCCAGAAAGGGCAGGATACCGCCGAGCTGTTCTTCGAGGATCTGCAGGTACCGGCCGAAAACGTGCTGGGCGGCCGTGAGGGCCAGGGCTTCTACCAGCTGATGAACCAGCTGCCACGCGAGCGCCTGATCATCGGCGTCGGCGCTATCGCCGCGGCCGAGGCGGCCCTGGAGCACACTCTGGCTTACGTGCGCGAGCGCAAGGCATTCGGCAAGCACCTGCTCGAGTTCCAAAACACGCGCTTTCGGCTCGCCGAGCGGCACACCGAGCTGACTCTCGGCCGGGTCTTCATCGACCACTGCATCCAGCGCCTGATCGACGGCCGGCTCGACGCGGCGACGGCCTCGATGGCTAAATGGTGGTGCACGCAAAAGCAGTGCGAGATCGTCGACGAGTGCCTGCAGTTCTTCGGCGGCTACGGCTACATGCTCGAATACCCCATCGCGCGCTTTTACGCCGACGCCCGCGTGCAGAAGATCTACGGCGGCACCAACGAGATCATGAAGGAGCTGATCGCGCGGGGGCTGGAGTGAGCACTCGTGATTATTTGATCTCTCGGACCGGCCCGGAAGGGCCGGAAGAAATGCACAGGACGTGCAATTCTTCGCGCGCTGTACGGTCGCCTGGGGAGGCTGCGCCGGCATGAATCTCTACGAACGCCACGTCCTGCCCTATCTGATCGATGCGGTTTGCGGCCTCCCGACCTTCGAAGACGAGCGCAGGCGACTGGTTCCCCGGGCGCAGGGGCGCGTACTGGAAATCGGCGTGGGCACCGGGCGCAATCTGCCGCACTATGCAGCCGGACGCGTCAGCTGCGTCTGCGGCGTTGATCCGGGCCTGCATCCCAGGGCCGTGCGGCGCGCGCAGGAGCAAGGCATCGAGCTTCAGGCCTTGCCGCTGTCAGCCGAGCGCATTCCGGTGGATGACCGCAGCTTCGACTGCGTGGTCTGCACCTTCAGCCTGTGCACGATTCCGGATCCCATTGCAGCGCTGGCGGAGATGCGGCGTGCCCTCAAACCCGGAGGGCAGTTGCTGTTCGCCGAACACGGGGCCGCACCCAATCCTGGCCTGCGGCGATGGCAGGATCGCCTCACTCCCTACTGGAAGCTGCTTGGCGGCGGATGTCATCTCAACCGCCCGATCGACGCTCTGGTGGAGCGCGGCGGCTTCCGCATCCAGGAAGGCTGGCAGGGATTCGTTCAAGCCCCGCGTCTACTTGGTTACTTCTACACCGGCATCGCGGTTCCTCTCTGATACTTCACTTCCACCGGCAACGGGCTGTGCTCGATCAAACTCCCTCAACATCTCTGCGTGCGACCGAATTTGTGGGCCACAACGGCAACATCCTCGTCGCCGACCTGGCCGGCTCCGCGCAGGCGCCGCCGATCATTCTGCTACACGGCGGCGGCCAGACGCGCCACGCCTGGGCCGGCACCGCACTGCGGCTGGCGCAAGCCGGCTTTCTGGCGATTGCCTTGGACGCCCGCGGTCACGGCGACAGCCAATGGGTGGCGGACGGCGACTACAGCGCCGATGCAATGGTCGGCGACCTGGCCTGCGTGCGCGCCTCGCTGAGCGCGCCGCCTGCGCTGGTGGGCGCCTCGATGGGCGGCCTGACCTCCCTGCTGGCGATCGGCGAGGGACCAGCGGATTTTGCCCGCGCCCTGTTGCTGGTCGACATCGCCACGCGACTGGAGCCCGACGGCGTGGCGCGCGTGCTGGATTTCATGCGCGCGCACGTCGGCGGCTTCGCCAGTCTGGAGGAAGCGGCGGAGGCGATAGCCGCCTACAATCCGAACCACAAGTCGCGCAGCACCGCCGGCTTGCGCAAGAACCTGCGGCAACGCGAAAACGGGCGCTGGTACTGGCACTGGGATCCGCGCTTCCTTGATCATGCCACGCGTTCCCGCGCCGGCGAGGCGCTGGTGCAGCAGGAGCGCCGCGAGCAAGCCGCCAGGCGCATCCGCGTCCCCACCCTACTGGTGCGCGGCGGGTCCAGCGACGTGGTCAGCCCGGAAGGCGCGCGCGAGCTGCAGCAACTAGTTCCGCATGCCGAGCTGTTCGACGTCGAGGACGCCGGACACATGGTCGCCGGTGAACGCAACGACGTCTTCAGCAACGCAGTCATCGAATTCCTGCGCCGCAAGCTGCCCACCGGCGGCTGAAGCCCCCCGACATTCCCCCGTCACTACGGAGTTTCCATGAATCTTGATTTTTCCCCCGAGGACCAGGCGTTTCGCGCCGAGATCCGCGCCTGGATGCGCGACAACGTGCCGCTGCAGGAGGGCCCGTCGATCGGCATTCCCAGCCACAGGGAGACGCAGTTCGCCTGGGAGCGCAAGCTCGGCGCCAAGGGCTGGCTCGCCTATACTTGGACCAAGGAGTACGGCGGCCCCGGCTGGACCGCCACGCAACGGTACATCTTCGACACGGAACGGGCCCTGGCCGGCGCGCCGTCGTCCAGCCCCTTCGGACTGTCCATGCTCGGGCCGGTGCTGATGCACTACGGCAACGAGGCGCAGAAGCGGCGTTACCTGCCGCCGATCGCGCGCGGCGAGGAGTTCTGGTGCCAGGGCTACTCGGAGCCGGCTGCGGGCTCGGACCTCGCCGGACTCAAGACCCGGGCGACGCGCGAGGCCGACCACTACCTCGTCAACGGCCAGAAGATCTGGACCACGCAGGCGCACTGGGCCAACTTCATGTTCTGCCTGGTCCGAACCAATCCCGACGTGCCCAAACAGCAGGGCATCTCCTTCCTGCTGATCGACATGAGCACCCCTGGCATCGAGATCCGGCCGATCACCACTATCGACGGCCACCACCACCTCAACGAGGTCTTCCTCACCAACGTCCGCGTTCCCGCGGAGAACCTGGTCGGCGAGGAGGGTAATGGCTGGACCCTCGCCAAGTACCTGCTCACCCACGAGCGCACCAGCATCGCTGGCGTCGCCGACAGCTACTACCAGCTCGGACGCCTGCGCGAAGCGGTGGACGCCGATCCGGTACTGGTCCGAGATCCCGCCGTGGCCCGCCGTCTGGCTGCATTGGAAGTCGACCTCATCGCACTTGAGTACACCAATCTGCGCACGCTCGACCGCGTGTCCAAGGGGCAGCCGCCGGGCAGCGAGTCCTCCGGACTAAAGATCAAGGGCACCGAGCTACAGCAGGCGATCTCCGAGGCCCAGATGGAGCTTGGCGGCCTCAGCGCGCTGCCCTGGCTCTCGGCGGGCGAGGACGTGGATCCAGCGTTTGCGGGCGCCACGCAGCGCTACAACTTCCTACGCGCCAGCTCGATCTACGGCGGCACCAACGAAATTCAGAAGAACGTCCTGGCCAAGCTGCTGCTGCAGCTCTGAAACGCACAAACACACACAAGGACACCTCATGGACTTTTCCTATTCTCAAGAACAGAAGATGCTGCGCGAGAGCGCGACCAGGTTCGCCCTCAAGGGCTACGGCTTCGAACGCTACAAAACCACGCTGCCGCTGCCCGGCCACTGCGATCCCGCACTGTGGTCGCAAATAGCGGAGTTCGGCTGGCTCGGTCTGCCCTTACCTGAGGACGCGGGCGGCCTTGGCGGCAGCGCGCTCGACATATCACTGATCTGCGAGGCTCTGGGCGGCGGCATGGTGCTGGAGCCCTATGTCGCCGGCGCGGTGCTGCCGGGCCGCCTGCTGAGCTTCTGCGGCGCGGATGCGGGCCGGCTCGCTGGCCTGGCCGAGGGTAAGGCGCAGCTCGCCGTCGCCTGGGCCGAGCCGGGCTCCGCCGAGGACCCGGCGTGCTGCGCCACGCGCGCGCAGGCCGAAGGCGACGGCTACGTCCTGAGCGGACGCAAGCAATGCGTGCTCAACGCGCCCAACGCCGCCACTCTGATCGTCAGCGCCCGGACGTCCGGCAGCGACAGCGAGCCGGGAGGGATTAGCCTTTTCGCCGTCGACGCCGGATCCTCCGGGGTCGAGCTCAAGCCCTACCCGGTGATGGGCGGAGGCTACGCCGCCGATATCCGGCTCGACCGGGTCCGGCTCGAGGCCACGGCGCTCATCGGCGCGGCGGACGCCGGCTTTGCGCCGCTGGAGGCCGCGCTCGACCACGCCACCGTCGCCGCCTGCGCCCAGGCGCTGGGCGCGATGAACGCGCTGCTCGAGCGCACCGGCAATTACCTCAAGGTGCGCAAACAGTTCGGCACGCCGATTGGCAGCTTCCAGGCGCTGCAGCATCGTTTGGTGGAGATGTTCGTCGAAGTCGAGCAGTCGCGCTCGATGGTGGTCATGTCCAGCGTGCGCGTCGAGAGCGCCGAGCCGGCGGTCCGGCGGCGCGCCGTGTCGGCGGCCAAAGCCTATCTGGGGCAGTCCAGCAAGTTCGTCGCCCAGCAAGCGGTGCAGCTGCACGGCGGCATCGGCGTGACCGAAGAGCTCGACGTGGGCCACTACTTCCGTCAGCTCAGCGCGTTCGGCACGCTCTATGGCAGCCGCGAGTACCATTTGCGCCGCTTCGCTGCCACGCCGGCTCCATGAGCACGGCCCCGGAAGCACACTGCATGGCACCCCACCCGTTTCTCACCGAGGCCCACGAAGCCTATCGCAGCCAGCTGCGGCGTTTCGTGCAAAAGGAGTGTGAGCCTTACATCGACGCCTGGGAGCGCGCGGGCGAACTGCCGCGCGCGCTGCAGCGCAAGGCCGCCGAGGCCGGCGTGCTGGGCATCGGTTTTCCGGAGGAGTACGGCGGCAGCGGCGACAACGATCCGTTCTACCAATCGATCATGGCCGAAGAGCTGGCGCGCGCGGGCGCCGGCGGTCTGCTGGCCAGCTTGGTCAGCCACCGCATCGGCAGTCCGCCGGTGGCCGCCTCGGGCACACACGAGCAGAAGGAGCGGTTCCTGCGGCCGGTCATAGAAGGCCACAAGATCGCGGCCCTGGCCATCACCGAACCCGGCGGCGGTTCCGACGTGGCCAGCTTGCGCACCACGGCACGGCGCGAGGGCGATCACTACATCGTCAACGGCTCCAAGACCTTCATCACCTCCGGCATGCGCGCCGACTGCATCACCGTGGCGGTGCGCACCGGCGGCCCCGGCATGGGCGGCGTGTCACTGCTCGTGGTGGAGGCCGGAACGCCGGGCTTCACGCGCACGCCTCTGGAAAAGATGGGATGGTGGTGCTCCGACACCGCCACCCTCTACTTCCAGGACTGCCGGGTGCCGGCGCAAAACATCATCGGAGAGGAGAACCGCGGCTTCAAGGCCATCATGCACAACTTCAACAACGAGCGGCTGATGCTGGCCGCCCAGGCCTGGGCCTTCGGGCAGGTCTGCTACGAAGAGTCGCTGGCATATGCGCGCCACCGGCAGACCTTCGGCGAGCCGCTGGTCGCCCGGCAGGTGATCCGCCACAAGCTGGTGGACATGAAGATGCAGCTCGACGCGGTCAAGGCCCAGCTCGATCTGCTGTGCTGGCAGGTGCTCCAAGGCTACACGTCGGTGGCCGAGATCTGTCTGCTGAAGAATCTCGCCACCGGCATGCTGGAACGCGTCGCCGGCGAGGCGGTGCAGATCCTCGGCGGCGCTGGCTACTTGCGCGGCACCAAGGTCGAACGCATCTTCCGCGAGACCAAGGTTCTGTCCATCGGGGGCGGCGCGACTGAGATCATGAAGGACCTGGCCGCGCGCCAGCTTGCCTACTGAACGCGCGCCCACCCGCGGCGGACCGGAATCCGCCGCGGGTCGGCCGGATCAGAGCTTCTGCGATAGCTCCGGCACGACCTGGAACAGGTCGCCGACGAGGCCGAAGTCGGCGACTTCGAAGATCGGCGCTTCCGGGTCCTTGTTGATCGCCACAATCGTACGCGCGTCCTTGATGCCGGCGAGATGCTGTATCGCACCCGAGATGCCGATCGCGAAGTACAACTCCGGCGCTATTATCTTGCCGGTCTGGCCGACCTGCATGTCGTTGGGCACGTAGCCCGAGTCGACCGCGGCGCGCGACGCGCCGACCGCCGCGCCGATCTTGTCGGCCAACTCATAGATCACCTTGAAGTTCTCGGAGCTGCCTAGCGCGCGGCCGCCGGAGACGACACGGCCCGCCGACTGCAGGTCGGGACGCTCGGACTTCTGCGCCTCGAGCTTCAGGAAGCGCGTGTGACTCGGCAGCGCGGGATTGACGCTGACGGTTTCGATGGCGGCGGCGCCGCCGCTGCCGACAGCCTGGAACGAGGCCAAACGCACCGTCGCGACGACCGTACCCGTCGGCGCTTCGACCGTCGTGATCGCGTTGCCAGCGTAAATCGGCCGCTCGAAACTGGTAGGACTGTGCGTGGCCATGATGTCGCTGATCTGCTGCACGTCAAGCTTGGCAGCGACGCGCGGTGCGAGATCCTTGCCGAAAGTAGTGCCGGGGAACAACACATGCGTGTAGCCATTCTTGGCGACTTCGGCGACCTGCGGCGCGAGGATCGCAGCCAGCGGGTAGGCGTTAGCAGCGTTGTTGACGGTCAGCACCTTGGCGACGCCATCGAGCTGCGCGGCCTGTCCGGCAACCGCCGCCGCGTCGGCGGCGAACACGACGACGTGAATCTCGCCGCCGATGCCCTTGGCCGCAGCCACGGTTTTGGCGACACCGTTATTGAGCTTGCCCTCGGCATGCTCCGCGACAATCAGAATCTTGCTCATGTCTGTCTAATCCTTGAAGCGTGCGCGCTCTTAGGAGTTCGCTGAAAAACCCACGCAATTTTCGACGCGCGTCGTGGGCTTGATCATTTTCGAGACATTTTGGGACTTGTTCTGAGGTTCTACGCGCCCGTTGGGCGCTGATTTCCGATCATCAGACGCAGCTCGGCTGCGGCATCATCAGCGTTCGCAGCCGGACCAGGTTGTAAGCCGCCAGCGCGAAGGTAAACAGGCTGTGGACCTTGGCGGTACCACGCAGCTTCACCTTCTTCATGCCGCCAATGCGCTTGAGCCAGCCGAAGATGTCCTCGATGCGAGGACGCGCGTTGAGGCTCTTGGCGTAGCCTTCGGTTTGAGCCACAGCCTCCGGCACCGCCGAGCGCCGGTTCGTGGTGTTCTGGGCAATATGCGGCTTGACCCGGCCTCGTGTCAGGCGCTCGACAAAGGCCTCGGTGTCATAGCCCTTGTCGGCGCCCAAGGTAATCTCACCGCCGGTCTTGATCCAGTCGATCATCTGCGCGGCGGCATCACGTTCTGCGGTGCCAGTGGCCTGGGTCGCACAGCCATCCACGGCCAGGCCATGTCGGTTGTCCATCAGGGCGTGGCCCAGGTAGGCCAGCCGCGCCTCCTGGCCCTGTGACTTGCGGTAGGACTGCGCCTGCGGATCGGTCACCGAGGCATGGGTGTCGTTGGTGCGTGACTGACCGCGAAAGTTGCTCCCGCCATCCGCCGGGGGCTCGCCGTCCTTGCGCTGAAAGCTCTTCTGGCTGGCCCAGGCTTCAATCAGCGTTCCGTCCACGCTGAAGTGCTCGTCCGACAGCAGCTGGCGCTCGCGGGCCTGGCCCAGGATCGCCGCCATCAGGGCGCGTCCGGCGTCCGCGTCAATCAAGCGCTGGCGGTTGCGGGTGTAGCTCGTGGCATCCCACACCGGCTCGTCCAGGCCAATGCCGACAAACCAGCGGTACAGCAGGTTGTAGTCCAGCTGCTCTACCAGCTGCCGCTCGCTGCGGATCGAGTACAGCACCTGCAGCAGCAGCGAGCGAATCAGACGCTCCGGGGGAATCGACGGCCGTCCCGTGTGCGAGTACATCGTCGTCAGCACGCCGCTCATCGCCGACAGCGATTCATCCACCAGCCGGCGTATGGTGCGCAGAGGATGTGCCGCAGGTACCCGATCCTCCAGTGAAAACGCTACCAGCATCTCCACCTGCTTGATGTCCGCTCCGCGCATCCCATGCTCCACCCTCTGATGTACGCCCCTCAGACAACAGAATTCTTGCGGAGTTTTTCAGCAAACTCTTAGAGCAGGCCCTTGTTCTTGAGGGCATCGAAGAGTTCGTCGACGGTCTTGACCATCACGCCCTTCGAGCGGCTCGGCGGCGGTACGGTCTTGGCGGTCTTGAAGCCGGCGCCGACGGTGACGCCCAGGTCACCGAGCGCAACCGTCTCGATCGGCTTCTTCTTGCCTTCATGATGTCTGGCAGCTTGAGATAGCGCGGCTGATTGAGGCGCAAGTCGGTCGTGATGACCGCCGGAAGGTCGACTTCGAGCGTCTCCAGTCCGGTGTCGACTTCACGCGTCACCGTCGCCTTGTTGCCGTCAACTTCGACCTTCGACGCAAAAGTTGCCTGCGCGATGTCGAGCAGCGAGGCGACCATCTGGCCGGTCTGGTTGGCGTCGTCGTCGATCGCCTGCTTGCCGCAAAGGAATAGCTGCGCACCTTCCTTCTTCATCGCGGCGGCGAGCGCCTTGGCCGCTGTCAGCGGCTGAACTTCGCCTTCTTCCTTGATGTGGATCGCACGGTCGGCGCCGAAGGCCAGCGCGGAGCGCAGGGTCTCTTCGCTCCTGGCGCCGCCGATTGTCACGGCGACAATTTCGGTGACCTTGCCCTTCTCCTTCAGGTGCACCGCTTCTTCCATCGCGATCTCATCGAAGGGATTCATGGAGTGCTTGACGCCGTCGGTGACCACGCCCAATCCGTCGGACTTGATCTGGATGCGGACGTTGTAGTCCACGACGCGTTTGACACTGACGAGCGCTTTCATCGGCTTCCTAACTTGGTTTTGAGATTCGGTATCGGGTCCGCGTGCACTGGACGTCCGGTCCGCATACACGTCCGCCGGACACCCGGCGTTCGTCGATCAGCGTGCCGACCTGACCCGTGCCTGCGGTGCAGGCGGTGCAACGGGCGCAAATAAGCCGTCCGACAGTATGCTCACCATCTGCCGTACAACATCGTTCAGCGTCCCCTGGCCTGGATCGAACCACTCCACCGTCCAGTTGATCGTCCCCAGCACGATCAATCGCGTCAGGTGCAGATTGGCTCCGGTCCGGATCTCGCCACGCGCCTGCGCTTCGGCCAACAGCCGGTCCCAGAGGGCACTGTACCTGCGTCTGCGCGCTTGGTTCGGACGCCGGAGATCCGCCGGCAACTGGCCATATATCCGGATGCTGGCCGACGTATATTCGCCGTGCTGGAGGAGTCCCGTGAGATGCCCCTCCAGCGCGGCGGCAAATCGCTCCCGGCCCGAGGCGTCTTCAGGCAAGGCCTTGAGCCGATCGAGCACGGTTTGATGAACCAGATCGATCCCCAAGTCCAGAATCTCGACAAGAATCCTGTCCTTCGACTCGAAATGGTAGTAGACGCTGCCAGCCTGGATTCCTGCATCATCTGCGATCTGCCGGAGAGTGGTCGCCGCGTAACCTTGCCTCTTGAAGAGGCCGGCTGCCGCCTTGAGTACCTGTTCCCTCGTCAACTCAGCGGCTGAATCACGGACCCGGATTGCGGCGCTCTTTCTTTTTTTCACAGTTGCCATCACGTAGCGGAAAAATTTTTGCCTTGCACAGCACAGAATGTTACACGACTCGCAGGGCCGTCGACCGCTGCGTTGAAATAGCACATCTTCTAACTATCATTTGATAGAATCCTAAACTAAACTAACGCAGAGTCAAGTGTCCCGTCAGTTTTTGTCCGCACCGAAGCCGTGCTGACGATTCGCCCATCAAAGTGCGAGGGAGCACGTACGTCATGAATCTCGAGATCGGCAACAAGTCAATCATCATCACAGGCAGCGCCGAGGGACGGATCCTGCGCTGTTATCGCGAGGCCGGACTGGGGCTGATCGACCTTGAGATTACGCTCGGCACAGCGCGCAGTCTGTACGTGCAAGCCAGCGTCTGCGCCCGGCTACCGCTGTAGCACGACGATTTCCTCCCGTCCCCTACTACGAAGACGAAGAAACCATGAACGAGCTTTCCATCCCGGCCGAGTCCCTCGCCAGCCGCATCCGTCAGGTGCAGGAGGCCACGCACGGCATCTCCGAGCAATACCCGCGCACCTATATTCGCCGGTGCATCGAACAAGACCGCTTCCCCGATGAGATGTGGAGAGCCATGGGCGAATACGGCCTGCTCGGCCTGTCCGTACCCGAGAAGTTCGGCGGCTCCGGCGGCGGCGTCGTGGAGATCGTCGCGCTGGCCGAAGCGCTGGCGCTGAGCGGCGTACCGACTCTGTTCCTCGTCGTCACTGGCCTGGGCCGCGTACCCATTGTGAGACACGGCACGCCGGAGCAGATCAAGAAGTTCGTGACGCCGACCTGCGACGGCTCGATTAAGCTGTGCTTCGCCATCACCGAACCCAACGCCGGCACCAACAGCTTCAACATGAGCACGCTGGCCACGCGCGACGGCGAAGGCTGGGTGCTCAATGGGCAGAAGGTCTTCATCTCCGGCGCCCGCGACGCCGACATCATGCTGGTGATCGCGCGCACACAGAAGGCATCGGAGCTCCAGCACCGCACCGAGGGCATGTCGCTGTTCGTGGTCGACATGAAAACCCCGGGCATCACCCTTCAGCAGTTGAACATCCAGGTCGAGACCGCGGAGCGTCAGTACATGGTGTTCTTCGACAACGTGCACCTGCCCGCCGATGCGCTGATCGGGGAAGCGGGCAAGGGGGCCAAGCTGATGTTCGAGGGGCTCAATTCCGAGCGCCTGCTCGCCGCCGCGGCCGCGCTCGGCATGGGTGATTACGCGCTGAAGAAGGCGGTTGCCTACGCGATGGAGCGCAAGCCCTTCGGCAAGCCGATCGGTAGCTACCAGGCGCTCCAGCACCGCATGGCCTTGGCCAAGGCAGAGCTGGAAGCCGCGCGGCTGATGACCTACTCCGCTGCCGAGCGCTTCGACGCGGGCGAGGACGCCGGTGCGCATGCCAACATGGCCAAGCTGCTGGCTTCGCGCGCGGCGGTGGCGGCGGTGGAAGCGTCGATCCAGACCCACGGCGGCTACGCCTTCGACCGCGACTACGACGTGGTGACCCTCTGGCCCATGGTGCGGCTGATGGAGATCGCGCCCATCAACAACGAGATGCTGATGAACTACATCGGCGAGCATGTGCTCGGCCTGCCCAAGAGCTACTGAATGGCGCACAAACCGGCAGAGGCAAGGTCCGTGAATCATCGTAAGCCACGCAGGTCCGCGGCCCGAGCCAAGCCATGATCGGCATCGCGGACATCGCTTACGTGCTGCCGCCCCAACGGATCAGGAATGCGGCGCACGCCGAGCGGCTGGGCGTGCCGCTCGCCACCCTGGAACGCCGCATCGGCGTGCAGCAGACCTCGCGCCGCGCGGCGGATCAGGACACTTCGGACCTGGCCGCGGCCGCCGCCGAGGCGCTGTTCGCCCGCGGCGCGGTAGAACGCGAACAGGTCGACTGTCTGGTCGTGGTCACGCAGAATCCCGACGGCCGCGGCCTGCCGCATTGCTCCGCCCTGGTGCATGCGCGGCTCGGCCTGGCGCCCGACTGCGCCGTCTTCGATATCGGCCTGGGCTGTTCCGGTTACGTTTACGGCCTGTCGATCGTGAGAAGCTTCATGCAGTCCAACGGCCTGCGACATGGACTGCTGATCACCGCAGATCCTTACTCCAAGATAGTGGACCCTGACGACAAGCGCACGGCGTTGCTGTTCGGCGACGGCGCGGCCGCCACGCTGCTGAACGACAGGCCGACGTGGCGCCTCGGACGCTTCGATTTCGGCACCGAGGGACGCTACGCCGGCTCGCTGAAGGTGGATGCCGCGAGCGGCCGCCTGTTCATGGATGGTCGCGCCGTTCTACAGTTCTCCATGAGCGTGGTTCCCGGCAGCCTGCGCCGTGCGCTCGACATCAACGGCCTGAGCCCGCAGCAGATCGACCGCGTGGTACTCCACCAGGGCAGCCGCGTGATCGTGGAGAACATCGGCGAAGCGCTGGGACTCGCCGACCGCACGCGATTCCATGCCGCGGAGTACGGCAACACCGTCAGCTCGTCGATCCCAATCGTGCTGGCCGATCATCTGCTGCCAGAGGACCGCCACGTGGCGCTGTCCGGCTTCGGTGTCGGACTGTCCTGGGCCTCCACCGTGCTCAGCCGAGTGCCCGCGCCGTGAGCGCGCAATCGCATACCGGCCTGTCCGCGGCACGCGTCCTCGCCGGCACACGACCACCCTACCCGGCGCCGCGGGGGCCTTGTCCGTTGCCCGCTAGCGGCGGTTGCATGACTCTATCGCCGCCCGCGGCGAATGATTCTCAGGAGACTTCGCATGACTGAACACCAGGAGCTTCTCTACTCGGTCGAGGATGGCATCGCGACCGTGACCCTCAACCGCCCCGAGCGCCGCAACGCGCTCTCGCCGCAGGTCACGCACATCTTGGCCGACACCTGGAAGCGCATCGACGCCGATCCCGGGGTGCGGGTGGCCATCCTCACCAGCAGCTACTGCGGTACCTTTTGCGCCGGCATGGACCTGCGCGAGGCGGCACGCCTGAAAATCGAAACCGGCAAGGACATCCTCGAGTTCTTCGCCGACCTGCGCAACGACGGCATCGGCAAGGTGCGCAAACCGCTGATCGCTGCGATCAACGGCCACTTCCCGGCCGGAGGCATGATGCTCGCGCTCAATTGCGACCTGCGCGTGGGCCTGGCCGGCACGCGCGGCGGCATTACCGAGGTCAAGATCGGCCGCGGCTCGCCTTGGGCGGTGCCGCTGCTGTGGATGATGCCGCAGGCGCAGCTGATGGAAACCGTACTCACCGGCGAGATGCTGCCGGCCGAGCGCCTCTACGCGGTCGGCTTCCTCAATTACCTGGAGGACAGCGACGCGGCCGTCCAGGCACGCGCGCGGGAGCTGGCGCGCAAGATCGCCGATGCGGCGCCGCGTTCGGTCATGGCGGGCAAGAAGGCGCTCAAGGACGCCACCACGCTGGGTTGCGAACCCGGCCTGCAGGCGGCCTGGGATTACTACGAGCGTCACG
This sequence comes from Solimonas sp. SE-A11, assembly GCF_030345715.1. Classification (GTDB taxonomy): domain Bacteria; phylum Pseudomonadota; class Gammaproteobacteria; order Nevskiales; family Nevskiaceae; genus Solimonas_A. Next base: position 78,937 of record NZ_JAUASX010000012.1, on the reverse strand, counting down.
TCTATCCCAGCGAAGACGCCATTGAAGGGCCCAAGGCCTTCGCCGAGAAGCGCAAACCGCAGTGGAAGGGCCGCTGAAGGCTCTGACGATGAGCACGACGGCCATGAGCACCGCCGGGCCGGACAATGCGCCGGCGATCCCCTCCGGCGAGTTCGGCAGCATTCACGTCGTCGGCGCGGCGCGGCGGCGGCCGAAGACCCGCCGCGGCTATACCCTGCTCGACATCCGCCACCGCGTCATCAACCAGCGCGACGAGGAGGTGGCGGACTTCACCGAGACCGTCTGCTTCCTGCCGAAGTCGCCCGCATGACGACGCTGGAAGGCATAACCGTCCTGGACCTGTCGCGGCTGATCTCCCGCCCCTACGCCGTGATGGCGCTGGCGCACTACGGCGCGCGCGTCGTCAAGCTTGAGGCGCTGCCGGCCAGGAGGCAGCAGCTTCGGCCCGCCGTTCTGCGGCGACACGGCGGCGCTGTTTCTGCAGACCAACCGTGGCAAGGAGTCGCTGGCGCTGGATCTGCGCCAGCCGCGCGGGCGCGAGGTGCAGAAGCGCCTGGTGGCGGGCGCCGACGTGCTGATCCACAGCTTCCGGCCGGATTTCGCCGAGCGCGCGCGGCTGCATTTCGAGGACCTTGCGCCGCTCAAACCGCGCCTGATCCATTACACCCTCACCGCTTGCGGCAGCGACAGCCCCTACCTGCTCAAGCTCGACGTGGCCTCGGGCATGTGCGGCGCCCCGGGCGCGATGGCCGCCCTGCTGGAGCACCAGAAGAGCGGCCGCGGCCAGAAGCTGGAGCCGGCCCTGATCGACACCATGCTCAACTTCCTGGGCAGCAAGATCGCCGAGGCGACGCTGGACGGACAGGTGACGCGCGAGATCAATCCGCCGATCGTCGCACCCAGCCGCCATTTCCGCGCCGCGGACGGTCGCTGGTTCACCCTCTCGGTGATCAACTACGCCGCCTTTACGCGCCTGTGCGCGCTGATCGACCGGCCCGAATGGACGCGCAATCCGCGCTATGCCGACAATGCCTCCCGTGTGGAACACCGGCATGTGGGGCGTGCCGGTACCGGGCCAGCTGATCACGCCGACCATGGCCGAGTACTTCGGCATTGCACCGCGCTTCATGGACGGCATCAACATCGGCAGCTCGGCCGTTGAGGCCCACGTGGCGCACGCCGCGATTGCCATAGCGGCCGGGCGCGGCCTTCGTGCCCGAACAGCGCCCGGCGTCCGGCGAGCGCATTGCGCTCAACACCCACGGCGGCGGTCTGCCCTACGCCCACCCCCAAGGATATACGGCATCTCCCTGCTGATCGAAGCGGTGCGCCAGTTGCGCGGCGAATGCGGCGAGCACCGGGTGGCGAACGCACGCAGGGCGCTGGTCCACGGCACCGGCGGCACGCCGTCCAGCGGCGCCACCTACCTGCATCCTGGGCAATCACTGACGGGAATCCGATCCACCCGAGTGGAGCCATCATGACCACACCCTCCCCCTCCACACCGGTTGCGGCCAGGCCGGCCGCCACGCTCCTGCTGCTGCGCGACGGCGCGCAGGGACTGGAAGTCTTCATGGTGGTGCGCCATCACGAGATCGACTTCGCCTCGGGCGCGCTCGTCTTCCCCGGCGGCAAGCTCGCGCCCGGCGACCGCGAGCCGCTTGCGCGCGAGTACGCCAGCGGGCTGGCGGGCCTGGACGAGGAGCAGGCGACGCTGCGCATCACGGCGCTGCGCGAAGCCTTCGAGGAATGCGGACTGCTGCTCGCGCGGGAGCGCGGTAGCCCCGACGTCGTCGGCCCGGAACGACTGGAACGCCTCGCCCACTACCGCGGCCCGCTCGACCGTGCCGAGCTGGGCATCGGTGAGATGCTACGGGCGGAGGACCTGGAACTGACCTGCGAGTCGCTGGTGGACTTTGCGCACTGGGTCACCCCGGTGATGATGCCCAAGCGTTTCGACACGCGCTTCTTCCTGGCCTCGCCGCCGGCGCGCCAGCTGGCGCGCCACGACGGCCGCGAGCTGGTGGACTCGGTCTGGATCCGGCCGGTCGATGCGCTGGCGCAGGCCGACGCGGGCCAGCGCACTATCGTCGCGCCGACGCGGCTCAACCTGCAGCGCCTGGGCTACAGCTACGGCGTCGCCGATGCCTTTGCCGCCGCCCGCGCACAGCCGGTCGTCCGCGTCCTCCCCGAGCTGGTGGCTACCGCGCAGGGTCCACGTCTGCGGATTCCGATCGAGGCCGGCTACCGCGTCAGCGAATTCGAACCCGGCGGACCGGTTTCCGAAAAGCGCTAGCACTGCACCGCCGCAGCCCACGAAACGAGGAGAGCCCCCATGGCCGTCATCGACCTGCTGCTGCGCAACGTCGCGCATACCCCGACAAGCCCGCCGTCATCGCCGCCGACGGCGAACTGAGCTTCCGCGAACTCGACGAGGCGGCGTGGCGCATCGCCCACGCGCCTGCACCAGCGCGGCGTGCGCCGCGGCGGCACCGCCGCGATGGCGAGGGACAATGCCGAGGCGGCGCATTTCACCGCCAGCTACTTCTGGGAACGCGCGTGGATCGGTTGATAACAATACTTGCACCTTGCGCGGCACGCCGCCGGCCAAGACGCGCAGCAGCTTGCCAGAAACCTCGCACAAGCAAGTGTGCTTGCGCTTGGCTGCATGACAATCTAACATTCGTTAGGTTATTCAGACAACCCCACAACATTGAGGAGCGGTCGTGTTCATTACTCAAACCCTGCGCCGGGCGGTCCAGATCAACGCCAAGGGCACCGCCACGATCTTCGGCGAGCGCCGTCAGACCTGGAAGCACTTCCAAGAGCGCGTCGCGCGCCTGGCAGGCGCGCTCAAGGAGTTGGAGGTCAGACGCGCGGATCGCGTCGCGATCCTGTCACTCAACAGCGACCGCTACCTCGAATACATCTACGGCGTGGCCTGGGCCGGGGCCGCCTGCAACCCGGTCAACATCCGGCTCGCTCCACCCGAGATCGCATACACGCTGGAAGATTCCGGGAGCGTGGTATTGTTTATCGACGACGCATTTTCCAGGATACTGTCGGCCTTGCGTCCGCTGCTCACGGCGGTCCGGCACGTGATCTTCATCGGCGACGGGCCCTGCCCCGAGGGCTGCCTTGAGTACGAGCGGCTGCTCGTGCAGAGCGCCCCTGTGCCGGACGCCAATGCTGGTGGGGACGATCTTGCCGGCCTGTTCTATACCGGCGGAACGACCGGTAAGTCCAAGGGCGTCATGCTCTCGCATGACAACATCGTCTACAACGCGCTCAACGTGCTGCCGGCTCTGGGTTATGACGACCGCTCGGTTTACCTACATGCGGCGCCGATGTTCCACCTTGCCGACATGGCGAGCACCTTTGCGGTGACAATGGGCGCCGGCACCCACGTCGCCGTGCCGCGCTTCGATGTCGACGCCGTGCTGGAGACGATCGCCAGGCATCGGGTGACGCATTCGATACTGGTGCCGACGATGATCAACCTGCTGGTGAATTCCGGCCGCATCGCCGACTATGACCTCTCCAGCTTCAGGCGGCTCATGTACGGGGCCTCGCCGATGCCCGAGGCAGTGCTGAAGAAGGCGATGGTCCTGTTGCCCGGTATCGAGCTGGCACAGGGCTACGGGCAGACCGAGGCTGCGCCGGTCATCACCTTCCTGGAACCGCGCTTTCATGTCGAGGGCGGAACCAAACTCACCAGTGCCGGGCGCCCCGCCTATGGCGTAGAAGTGATCATCGTGGATGGCCAGGACCGCGAACTGCCGCGCGGTCAGGTCGGTGAGATCTGCGCGCGCGGCATGAACGTCATGCAGGGCTACTGGGAGCTCAAGGAACAGACCGCACAGACCTTGCGTAACGGCTGGCTGCATACCGGCGATATCGGCTACATGGACGAGGACGGTTTCGTATTCATCGTGGACCGTGCCAAGGACATGATCATCTCGGGCGGCGAGAACGTGTTCAGCGTCGAGGTCGAGGGCGCGATCTACGAGCTCCCCGGCGTTCAGGAATGCGCGGTGATTGGCGTGCCGAGCGAGCAGTGGGGAGAGGCGGTACATGCCGTGGTCGTACCCAAGCCGGGCGTCTCGCTGACCGCCGAACAGGTCATCGAGCATTGCCGGCAGCGCATCGCCGGCTACAAGCTGCCGCGCAGCGTGTCGTTCCGCGGCGAGCCACTACCCGTCAGCGGCGCCGGAAAGATTCTGAAGATCGAGCTGCGCAAGCCGTACTGGGAAGGGCGCGGCCGGCAAGTGAGCTGAGCAGCCGAGTTTGGCAAGCGCGCCAAAGCGGTGGGGCTGCACCGGGCAGCCCTGCCCTCCTCGGCGAGCCTGCTCTTGGAGCTGATGCCGGCGAGATTTTGCGCCTGACCACGACCACGACTGCCGCAGCGACCCACTGGAGTATGCGCAGTCTCGCCGAGCAGGCGGGCATCAGCGACAGCAGCGTCCTGCGGATCTGGCAGGCTCACGGTCTCAAGCCGCATCGGGTCGAAACGTTCAAAGTCTCGCGTGATCCGGATTTTGTCGAGAAGCTCGAAGACATCGTCGGCCTGTACCTGTCGCCCCCGGACCTGGTCGACCGGAATTTCAGCGCCCAGTGGCCGGACCAGCTGTGGGTGGCCGACATCACCTACGTGCCGACGCTGGCCGGCTTCCTGTTCCTGGCCGTGGTCCTGGACGTGTGCACGCGCCGCATCGTGGGCTGGGCGATGGCCAACCACCTGCGTACCGAACTGATCCTGGATGCGCTCAACATGGCGCTCTGGCAGCGCCGTCCGCGGAAGGTGATCCATCACTCGGACCAGGGCTGCCAGGCCGGCGTGCGACCTTCGATGGGCTCGGTCGGCGACTGCTTCGACAACGCCTGACATGTCGACTTCGACTGGTGCAAATTTCTGGAGGTCGCGCCGCGTGGCTCAGAGGCGGCTGGCATCCCTCAGGCTGCGCGCGGCGCAGAGCAGGACTGCCGCAACGGGACATAAAAGACCCGGCCCACTTCCCGTGCATTCGGAGAACCGTCATGCCGCGATCCAGCAAGCGCCTGCTGCCGTCCCAGCAGGGCCGTATGACCGAATTCGGGGAACGCCTGCAGCGCGCTCGGCTCAGGCGCCGCATGTCAGCGGAGGTCTTGGCAATTCGAGCCGGCATTTCCAGCCGGACTCTGGCCCGGATTGAACGGGGAGACCCGTCGGTCACGATCAGGTCTTATGTGCGGGTTTTGGGCGTACTTTACCTAGAGTCCGACCTCGGCCTTTTGGGTCGGGACTGCGACCTGATCCGGAGGCTTTATGACGCTCCGACTTCGCGGCAGTTGCGCCGCCGCGGGCGGTCGTCTCCCGTTTGGGCCGGCTGATCAGCGCCAGGTTCATGGCCTTGCGCGTGGCGGTGACCATCGACTCGGCGGTGACCTCCAGCGACTCGGCGGTGACCTCCAGCTCGTCGGCGAGCAGGAAGATGGTGCCCAGCGTCGGCTGGTTGCCGCCGCGCTCCAGGACACCCACATAGGTCTTGTCCAGGCCGCAAGCCATGCTCAAGGCCTCCTGGGATCGCCCGGCCTGGATCCGGCTCGCGCGGAGGGCCACCCCGAAGGCCATGGCCACGGGGTGCCGTTTCTTCTTTTTGGGAGAGGCCACCATCCCGGGGACGATGCAGCCCCGCGGGGTCCTGTTCCACCGAGTATACTCATGAAAATGCAGCGCAGGCTGTTGATTTGCAGAGCATAGTCTGAGAAGCTTAGGGGATATCGAGCCCCGCTAATCCGCAAGAGCAAGCCGAGCAATTGGCCCGCTTACAGCCGGAATAGGGCTTCGATGCTGATCTCTCGACGCCCAGCGGACAGTCCGAATTTGCGAGAGCGGCACGGCCCCTTTTAGGTCGTGCTTCTTGAGTTCACGACAGGACTGAGGGCTACCCGGTGTTCCGACTGGTTTATGGAGACTTCGATTTCTCTCTCGTGCTGCCGTTTGAGGCGCACGTCGAGGAACGTCTCTATCGCATTATCAGCTTGGCAGACGGGGCGGAGATTGATCCCCCGGAACTTGCCCGGCGCGCCGCCGATATGATTGCGGCGAGCCTCGATGCCCACCTCATCCCTCCGACGGTCCCGCAGATCAAGTACGCGCTTGCCATTGCGCAAGAGCTCGCGCTGGAGTTGCCGGCAAACGCCCTACGGTATCGGGAATCCATGAGGGTGTTTCTCAGCACCCATGCGCCCACGTTCCGCGAATCCAAAGCCTACCGACGCAGCCAGAGGAGCGAAGGATGACCACACCCGAATCTCCCGAGGAGGTGGCCAGCCGGGTCATCGAGGCCCTCGTCCATGGTCAAGTCATCGACTACGTCAACGGCACGACCGACAAGGAATACCCCGAGGTCGCGTGGGCCATATTCGGACTGCCGCTCACGCGGGAAATTGTCGTAATCGCCAGGGTCGGAGACTTGCACTTGGGCAAGGCCGCTTTCTCAACTTTGCTGGTTCCTCCCATGGAGGAGCGGGTGTATGGCATTGACGTTTCGGACCAGATTCTGGCAAACGAGCTTTCGGACACGCTCTGGGCGGAACAATCGGAACGCCTCATTGCGGCCGCGCTGCGGCGGCGCGGACACTGAGCATGCCGCGGCGGAGGCTTGTCGCGGTATCCGTGACCCAGATGCGGCGCCGCTGGGGGCATTATCTGGCCTTGTCGCGCTGCGCGGACATCCTGATCTGCCGGCGAGGCATTCCGATCGGCGTCATGATGAGCGTCGCCCGCTATCGTCGCCTGACGGCCGCTGCCGTGAGGGCCAACCGGCCTCGCGCCCCTGTGCCACCCGCCTCCCGCAAACGGCGCCGATAGCTCAATGGCGAAAATCTCGATCCGGGCCTATCGACTCGCGGAACGTCGTGCGGCGCGACGCGGCCTGGCCTTACGTGCAACCTACGCCTATTTCGACCGGCGACGACGGCGCCTCATCGTCATGCTGGATTCCGGCGTGGAGTTGTCGGCCCCGCGACGCTTGCTGCTCCCTTTGAGCGGTGCCCGGGTGGCCGACATGAGTATGATCAGGGTGTCTGCAGCAGGCTACTACCTCCATTGGCCACGCCTTGATGGTTATCTCTGGGTGACGAATCTCGTTGGACTGAATTTTCGGCAAGGCCTCGACGAATCATAGTGATCAACTACTCGCCGAGGCGTCCTCGCGCGGTTTCACGACGGTTCTCAACTCCGGCGTTCGGGAAATCGATAGTTTCCGAATTGCCGTACCACACCTGTCACCACTCCCCAGATCGAATCTCCCCGGTCGGGCTGCAACGGTCGACTTCGATGCTCTGAGTTCGTCGAGTCGGGTTCAAGCAAAGCGGTTCGTCGTCTAGCCATGAAGCGGTGGACGGTCAGGTCCTGATGCTCCAGCACAGCGAGCACGATATCGCCGGGAGCCGGCTTCAACCGACGATCCACCAGTACGCGGTCGCCATCGAGGATTCCCGCTCGGTCCATCGCATCTCCGCGGACCGTGTACACGAAGGTAGAGCCGGGATCAGGGGACAGTGGGTCGCAGGGGCCGTCGCCGGCAACCCCACCCTCCAGTGCGCTTGTTGCCATCTCCCGCACGGGGTTTAACTCGATTCCTTGGGCCGACGATCTTCGTCCCCGCGCACCCTGTCGTCCGGCCTGGGCGTGCGTCCCACGGGAATACTCCTGAAGCTGGGCCAGCATGGAATCGACCAGCGAGGTCGGCACTCGCATGACCCGCGTTTCTTCCCCGTGATATCGCCCCGAGCCGGCCGGCCTTCCGGCACCCGCTCGACGTCCGCCACGCCTAGCCATGCGCGGCTCTCCGCGTGATGCCCGCGCCGTCGAGTGGCGGGCGCCATCGGGCATGTCTTCCCGACGCCATCAGGCGTCGGCCGCAACTATGAGGGTTCTGAATCATTTTCCTTGCAAAAAAGGGCTTTCCCGGGCTTTTGATATACGTTACAATAATCATGTTGGCAAGCTTCGAACCGGCACCAGGGGAACGGCAATGCGACAAAATCAGAGGTCTTCTCAGGCAGTCGCCCCACTGCGGGCCGCGCCCCTGGCGCTTCGTCTGGTGGAGGCCTGGGAAGCCGAACGGGCACAGCGGGGCCGCGCGAAGCGCGGATTGCGCGTCGAATTGAAGATTTGCGTTTCTGACCGTGGTGATTCGCCGGCCAGAAGCCAGGCAGCGCTTCGGCTCATCGAGCGGTGGTGCTTGAAGGATTACCGCCCGCGTCGATTGCAGGCCGATGGCTCGTTCATCGAGCTCACCCTGCCCCCCACGGGCGGTTCGATTGATCAGGCGGCGCAAGCGCTGCTCGAGCGGATTCGCAGCGTCGGGAATGATCGAGATTGCGAGGTCGATGCAGTGATCCGCCACCGCGACACCAGCCGAGTCTGGAGCTAAGCTCCCTCCCCTCTCGGTGGCCACGGTCGAGGAAACCGCATACCCGCGATTGCTTCCAGAGCCACGGCCCCGGGAGCTCAACGACCATTACATCCCTTCCGACGACGAGAAGGCTTGGGCAAAGAAGAGCGCCAATTCCGCCACCAAGCGCGTCGCACTTCTGGTGCTGCTCAAATGCGCCCAGCGCCTGGGATTCTTCCCGCGGCTAAAAGATGTTCCTCGGCCATACCTGGATCACGTCACCCTTGCGAGTGATTTCAAGCGTCCCCTGACAGGCGATGAAATCAGGATGGCCGATGATGGCGGCGTCCGCCATCGCAATCTCAATCTCCTCCGTAAGCGTTTGGACATTCGTCCGCTCGACGATGAGGATTGGATGATCGAGCGCGCCGCGACGGCGGCGCTGACTCAGCATCACCTCACAGACATCATCAATGTGCTGCTTGAGGAGCTCATCCACTATCAGTATGAGTTGCCCGGATTCACGACCTTGGAGCGCATGGCACGCCGCGCCCGCGAAAAGGTCGAGACCCTGCACTATGGCTCCCTTGCCGACCAACTGTCCTCGCAGCTTCGCAAGAAGATCGATGCCTTGTTCGAGACTGCCGGCTCGAGCACGTCCGCCTGGAACGCGTTGAAACAGGAGCCCAAGCGTCCGACGAACAATGCCGTGCGCGACTATCTCGATCACGTCCGCCAGGTGCAGCAACTTTCGGTCGGTCTTCCGGCGGTCGCCGATATACCGGTCAGCAAGCTCAAGCACTATCGCGTGCTGGCGCGAGCCCAGAATGCCACCGAAATGCTCGAGCTGGTTCCCCGCAAGCGGTACGCGCTGGCCGTCATCTTCATTCGGTCCTGCCATGCGCGGGCTCTGGATGACGCCGCCGATCTGTTCATCCGTTTGCACGACAGGCTCCGGGCCTCTGCCGAGCGTCGACTCCGCCAGTACCAGATCGAACGCGCCAAGGCGATCGACCTCTTGGTCGAGCGATTCCACGGCACCTTGAAGGCCTACCAGACCGATGCCAGCGCGGTGAAAAGGCTGCAGGCTATCGAGAACAGCATTGGAAGTGACGCTGCGATGCTCCTGGAACTGTGTGAAGAGCATCTCGCGTTCTCGGGCTCGAATTACCTGCCCTTCATGCTCAATCGATACCCGGGATCCAGATCCCTCTTTCTGAACTGCCTGGAGGTGATCAAGCCGAAATCGACGAACGAAAGCCGGGGGATGGAGAAGCTGATGGAAGCGCTTCATCGCCTCAGGCATTCCCGAGTCGAGCATGTCTCGCTGTCAGAATTGGGGCTCAACGCTAAAGCTGACCTGGGCTGGATGAGCAATGCATGGCGGCAGCTGGTGTTTGATGACGGCACGGGGTCGACTTCGGCTGGCGATATCGTTCATCGCAAGGCCTTCGAGCTCAGCGTCATCTCGCGGATTCGCGAAGACTTGGGCAACGGCGACCTGTTCATCCAGAGCGGCGAGAAGTACGACGACTATCGCGAGCAGTTGGCGGATATGGATACCGTCGAAAACGAGCTGCCTGAATACGGCGAAATGGCGGGCATCGACGTCGATGCGGCCGAAGCGGTGGCCCGGCTGCGCACAGAGCTCGCGGAGCTTGCGACGGAGGTTGATAAGCGATTCAAGCACAACACGCACGCTTCGATCGTCGATGGGAATTTGTCGCTGCGCAATCTGAAGAAGACCATGCAGCCGGCCGCCGCGGAAAAGCTCGATCTCATGATTCGGGATCGCTTGCTCCCAGTCAGCATTCTGGATGTGCTGATCGACGTGGAGCGCTGGCTGAACCTGCATCGCCACTTCAAGCACTTGGCAGGCACGGAAACCCGGATTGAAGACCTTCCAAAGCGCTTTGTCACCTCGTTGTTCTGCTATGGCTGTAACCTCGGAGCCGTCCAGACCAGCAGATCGGTCAAGGGGATCAGCCGCCGGCAGATCAGTTGGCTCAATCTCAAATACGTGACGGAGGAAGCACTCGATAAGGCGACAGTCGAGGTTACCAATGCCTTTGCCAAGTACGATCTGCCCGAATACTGGGGCAGCGGCAAAACCGCATCCGCGGATGGCATGAAGTGGGACCTCTATGAGCAGAACGCAGTCTCCGAGTATCACATCCGCTATGGGGGCTACGGCGGCATCGGCTACTACCACGTATCCGATCGGTACATCGCCTTCTTCAGCAGGTTTTTTCCCTGCGGAGCGTATGAAGGCGTGTACCTTCTCGACGCCATGGTCGAGAACGAGTCCGATCTAAAGCCCGATACCGTCCACGGCGATACGCACGCTCAGAACCTGGCGATTTTTGGCATCTCTCATCTGCTGGGCATTCGGCTGATGCCCCGAATCAGGGGTATCAAGAAGCTAAACTTCTACAGGCCTTCCACAGGGGCGAAGTACAGGCACATCGACGATCTGTTTACGGGGACGATCAACTGGAAGCTAATTCAGGCCCACTACAATGAGATGCTCCGCGTGGCGGTGTCGATCAAGCTCGGCAAGATCACGGCTTCAACGATCCTGCGACGCTTCGGCAACAAGAATCAGAGCCGGTTGGCCATGGCGTTCCGGGAGCTTGGAAAGGTCATCCGCACCAAGTTCCTCCTGAGGTTCATCGACAACCCTGACTTCCGCAAGCTGATCAGCGCGGCCACCAACAAGAGCGAGGCCTTCAACAACTTCATCCAGTGGGTGTTCTTCGGCAGCGAGGGCATCATTCAGGAAAACGTCGCTCACGAGCAGCGGAAGATGATCAAGTACAGCCACCTGGTGGCGAACATGGTCTGTCTCTACAACGTCCAGCACATGACGCGAGTGATCCGCGAACTGAGGGCGGAGGGGGTGGAGGTCACTGCCGATATGGTCGGCTTCCTTTCCCCCTATCGAACTTGGCATATCAACCGGTTCGGCGACTATGTTGTGGACTACGATCGCCCCTGGGACCCTATGGATTGGACGTTGAAAGTTTTCGATTAATAACATACACTTAAGATAAATTTGCTGCGATTTCGTCAGAATCCCTGCCAATCCTCGAGTGGGAGCGGCATGCGCAGCACGGCTTCAGCATCGTGGCCAACGCCATCACCGCAGCGCCGTTACAGGTCGGGCTTCGACTGCCAACCCCCTACATCAAGGCCAAGTGCTACGCCGCAGTCCGCTGGAACCGTGGGCAGAAGCTCTCGGGAAATGACATTTATGACTTTACCCACGCCGCCCCCGCCGTGGGCTACTGCGATGCCTTCTTCACCGACGGGCCCCTGGCACGGCTGCTGAATTCCAATCAGGTCAACCTGGCTCAGGAGTTCGGGTGCCTTGTCGAAAGCGACGAACAGGCCATCGCCGATTACGCGGCGCAGCTGCTCGGAGAACCGGACCCTGCGCCGGCGGTCGGCTGATCAACCGGCCAACCCGTCAGCGACCCGGGTGCAGGCGGGTCTCCGCCGCAGTTTGCTCCTGATGCCATAAACGCCACTGCTCTTCTTCATGCCGATGCTGCTCGGGATCGACCTTTCGAGGCCGGATCACCGGTAGCCGGTGGTCGGGAGTGCGAGCCAGAACGTGTCGATGGGCATGCTCCACGATGAAGCGAAGGAACCAATCCATCAGATCGTCCGGGACGACAGACCACTTCTCCGGAGGCTGCTCTCCGATGTGCGTATACATCAGATGCCGAGGGTTGAGCGGCATGAAGATCTCAGTACCTTTGCTGCCCCACCCTCCGCCAAAGTCGTAGTTTTCGGAGTTGTTGAAGTTCAGGCGAATCACCGGATCATCGCTGGTCGGCCACTCCATGCCCGGAGGCGCGCGTAGGATCGTCCAGCGATGCCGATGCAAATGCTGGGCGGTGCGTGTCAGCAAATGCTTGATATGAAACAGCCAGAGGTTGCGCCCGGCGATCATCTCGTAACGCATCGTGCCCATGCCGGCGCCGGCAGCAATCGAGGTCGTCAGCTTGCCGCCCAGAAGCTCGCTGTCCTCGCGCGGTTCCACTTCCAAACGCTTTCCCTGCTTTTGAGCGGCCTCCATCTTGGCAACCGCTTCGCGCATCACGTCTTCCAGCATGCCCGGCAGCTGCGCCTGCCAGCGCTTGATCGATTCCATCAGCCGCGCGGGCGTTCGCACGTCCTGGGCCGCCAGAAAGCGGACCAACCGGTGCCAGTCGTCAGCCGTGAGACGTTCCTCTCGGGAAACTTTATCGAGTACGCGTTCGGCGGGACCCTCGAACTCGGCGTCCAGCCAGCGCTCGATCTCGTCGGACTCGGTTCCTGAAACAACCTTGGTGTAAAGGTGGTCGTGGACGGTGACGGCCTTCGGGCTCGCGGGCTTCCAGAGGGGCACCCGCTCATGGGGCACCAACAGCCGGTAGACCCAGAGCCGACCGTCATCTCCAGCCCATTGCTTCAAATAGCTCCGAGGGACAAAGTGATTCCGTCTCTTGAACTGCCGATCGTTGGCTGGGTCGCTCATGAGGCGACGGCAGGCGTGATAACGGGCGATCGGGAGCACACGACCAGACGTCGTGCGCCTCGGGTGAGTGCGACGTAGAGGTGGGGGCCATCCATGCCTTCGGGATACAGAACCACGCTGACGTCAGCCTCCAGCCCCTTGAGTAGCAGGGTGCTGCCCACCGATCGACCGCGGACCGCGCGGCCCAGGAAGCGATTCCGTTCACGGGCACGAACCACCGCCTCGTAGAATGACAACCTGCCCTGATGGGCCGCATCCATGGCCGCCACACAGGGCCGGAATGCCTCGGGTCGAAAGATCCGGACACGAGGGCCGTCCGCCAAGCGGCGCAGGGTGCTTGCCGCGCTCCCGAACGAAGGTGCCGCCGCATAGTCCAGCACCGCCTGTTCCAGGATCGTCGGCTTCGTTTTTGCCCTGCCCGTGAGGTGCGACCCCACCCGCCGCAGCAGTTCAGCCTGGGACAGGTTCGTCATCATGTCGGCCGCGAACTTCACCAGCGTGGTGGCCGAGTTCTGGTCCGCCGGGTCGAAGTCGCGGCCGAACTGCGTGAGGTCCCGCAGGTCCACGGCCTCAACAGTCACGGCGCCCGGAGTTCCGGACGCGATGAGTCGTTGACCTCTGGGATTTGCAGCCTCACCGATGACCAGAACGCAGGCATCGCGGGCGTCTGCGAGCGTCTGCGCGGCAGCCATGCGCTGCTGGTGCATGTGGTTGGAGTCCCCGCTGAGGGGCACCCAGGTCACTTCCGCCGGCGCTGTCCGAAAATCAATGGGCTGTCGCGCGATCAGGGCCGGCCGGAGTGATAGCAGCCATTGGCCCAGCTGTTCGGTCCCGGCGTTGATCCATCGCCAGGGAGTGTCCAGCTCGGCGACCGGGGGGAAGGCGGTATGAACATGCTGAATCCAATCGACGATGGGACCCCCGAACCGGAAGATCGCCTGCAGAGGATCTCCGAGGACGATGGTCTTCAGTGACTTCGCCACCGCGGTCACGATGGCGTGCTGTTCGAGGCCGCAATCCTGGTATTCATCGACCAGCAGCCGGGAATAAGTGGCCTTGAGGGCATCGTCGAGGTGCCCGGCAGCGAGCATGGTGGCAACGGCATTGCGGATCGTGACGTAGTCGGTCCGGGGGTTCTCGACGTTGACCACCTGCAGTGGCAATCCACAGCGACGAGGAAACTTGCGAGCCAAGCCGATGGCCCAGCTGTCGATAGTCGAGACCCGTGCGGCGCCGCCAGGGACGCCAGCCTTTTTGATGCGGATTTCCAGCGCTGCCCTGCCGGCGTTGGTGTGCGTCAGCACCAATGCCGGCTTTCCCGGTGCTTGGTACTTCAGCATGTCGGCGATCAGTTGCGTTTTGCCGCAGCCGGCAGGTGCGGTGATGCTACCGCGAGGGACGTCGAGCAATTGAGCGGCGAGCACGCGATCAGCCCGGCGCCTGCCAGAGATGATCAATCAAAGCTTTAAACACGGGCGAGGTATCCCAGCGCGGGCCGAGGAACTGCCTGGCGATCGCCTCCATCTTGCTGATGGACTTGAACCATCCCTGCTTGCGTGTCCTGGCCGCAGCCCCCAGCAACGCGCGAGCATCTGGCGAATACTCCCCGAGAATCCGGAAGCCCTCGCGGATTTCGTCAATGGTTGTAGGCTTCCCGCCGGCGGCCTTCGTCAACGTCTGGTTCACCCGCTCCAGGCCAAGTTCCTCCACTGCCCAATCGATCATTTCGCTGATCGTCTGCGCCGGGAACGTCCGGAACAGCACGTCCTCGAGGGCAAGGCCTGGAGGCCAAGTCGCCACGATGCCTCCTAGCTGCCTGAAGGCTTCGAGGTCAGCCGGCGCTGCGGGCTTATCGTTGTCGATGAAGGCCACCGTCGTGTAGCCCAGCTTCCGAATGGCTGCGGCGCGTTTGAGGCACAACTCGGGGCTACCGCCTGCAGCATTTACGAATGCAGCGCCCCTCGCCAGTAGAGAGGTTCCATGGTTTGAAGTGAAGTACAGGTCCAGTCCCCGGAGGAGGCCGATTTCGCTGGCCCCCTCGCAGACGTAAACCGTATGTGCCAGGAAAGCCTCGGGGTCACATCGAACCGTGCTTTGAATATCGTCAGTATCCCCCACCTCGAAAGCACGGTGCTGGGTACCGAGATTACGCAGTACGTGCAGCTGAATTCCGCTCAGTTCACGAACGACCACCGGGGAGTGCGTCGTCATGAAGACCTGCAGCGGCGGCGGCGCTTCTTTTGACCCGAGGGAATGCAGCAAGCGTGTGAGCCGATGGGGCTCCAATCCGTACTCCACTTCATCCGCCAAAACGACGCTGGCGCGGGCCGCTGCGGTCCGGTGCAAGCCGGCCAGCAACAGCCGATTGGAGCCGGTTCCAAGGCTACGGAGGGGAACCCCCGCAGCCGTGTGTAGCGAAATCGCCCCCTCGGCGAACGAGACAGAGTGGACGTCCAGCAGCGCCTTCGCCTCCCCCCCGATGGGGATGCCCAGATATTGGGCGGTGGCCGTCACGGTCTGGAGTGTCGACTTCAGCTGCGTGGCGGCGGCCTCGCCAAAGCTGGACCTGGCATCTCGGGCGGCCTTGACCAGTTCCGCGCCCATGTCCGCCCGCTCCTCCGAGAGCTTGTTGAGCACGGAGCCACGAGCCCAGGAGAGATTCGAATTGGGATGCCCGCCCAACCGGATCGGGCTCAACTCGAGTCGGGCTTTCCAGGGGAGATTTCTCACCGGATCGATCGTGGCGGTCCTGTCAGAGTAAAGCCGCCAAGTGGGGTCCAGATCCGTGTTAACTTTCAGCTGGAGGGAGAGGACGGTTTCAAGACTACTGTGGGGTTCGTCCACGACATCGACCACTTCATCGAATCCACGCAGGTAGTCGCCATAGAGATCGATGTCCTTCAGCTCATCGGACAGCTCGCCGAGGGTGACCGTGATTTCGATCGGTTGCGTGACGTCGAGCCCGTAAAAATCCGTATCCGCGAAGGTGATTACACGACGCGGTGAGAGGCAGGCTTCAATGGCGTCGAGCACCGTCGACTTGCCGGCATCGCCGGGGCCGATAAGGCAGTTGATGCCCGGCCCTGGTGTCCAGTCCAGGGATTTGATCGAGCGGAAGTTCCTGATCTGGACATATCGGATTCTAGCCAAGTTCCCTTCCCCGCCTTTGATGGCACCTTTTCAGTGAATACTATCTACAGAACTCTCCTGTTGGCTGGTGGAAACCTGATTCGGTTGTCATGGGGCGCAGCGGCGGGGCCGAGTGCTGTTGGTCAATGTTGCTGTGGTGTAGCTCCCCAACGTCTTGGCGTCAGCGGCCGACCGGCCGCTTCTCTCGCGCTCCAGTGGTCTCAGGACGGCCACCTCCGATGCACTTCATCGATCACGAAAGGATGGCTATGGCCTTGGTCGCTATGCTTGCCCTCGGAAAGATGCGGGTGGTCTGACGGCAGATCGTCATGCCGGTGCACCGGCACTTCGCTGTCGTCGGCGGACCAGAACCGTGCCGCCGCGATCCAGCCTATCGCGGCGATCGCCGCCATGGTCCATAGGGTCACCCCGATCCCCGCCTGGGCTCCCAGCCATCCCACCAGCGGATAGGTGACGAGCCAGCAGACATGGGACAAGGAGAATTGTGCGGAGAATAGTGCCGGCCGATCCTCCTCCCTGGATGAGCGCTTCAGCAGACGCCCACCCGGGGTGACCAGGGCCGCATAGCTGCTTCCCAGCAGTGCCCAGCCTCCCAGCAGGAGCCACCAGTGCGCGCGCTCCGCCAGCGACCAGGCCATGGCCAGGACAGCCAGCAGAACCGTCACGCTCCCGGCCGCCGCCAGCATCACGCTGCGATCCCGATAGCGCTCCAGCAATCGCGGCAGCGCAAAGGCCATGATCATCGACCCCGCGCCGAAAGCGGCCAGTGCCAGGGCCACGGCGTGCTCCGACTTCTGCAGTTCGCCCCGCACGATCACCACGGTGTTGACGATGACCATCGCGCCGCCGGCAGCCGCCGCGAGGTTCAAGGCCAGCAGGCCGCGCAGGCGCGGCGTGGCGAGGAAGATGCGCATGCCCTGGGTGAGCTTGCGGGTGATGCTGGTCGCCGCAGTCTTAGCCGCCGGCCGCGGCAAGACCACCGAAAGCACCAGCAGCGCCGATCCCAGGAACCCGACAGCGGTCCCCATGAACAAGCCCTGGTCGGTGATGACCGTCAGCAGCACCGCCGCCAGGGCCGGGCTCAGCAAGGTCTCCAGGTCATAAGCCAGCCGTGCCAGGGACAAGGCCTTGGTGTAGTCCTCCTCCTTGGGCAGCACATCCGGGATGGTGGCCTGGAAGGTCGGGGTGAAGGCGGCCGACGCGCTCTGGAGCACGAAGATCAGCAGGTAGATCTGCCAGATCTGATCCACCCAGGGCAGCATCAGCACGACTAGAAACCGGACCACGTCGAGCGTGACCAGCAGTTTCTTTCGCGGAAACCGTGCGGCGTAGGCCCCGGCGATTGGGGCAACCAACACGTAGGCGACCATCTTGATGGCGAGGGCGGTGCCGAGCACCGCCCCCGCATTTTCGCCCGCCAGCCGGAAGGCCAGCAGCCCCAGGGCCACCGTCGCCAGGCCGGTACCCACCAGCGCCACGACCTGCGCCAGGAACAGGCGCCGGTAGGTCCGGTGCCGCAGAACCTCAAACATGGGCCACTCTCCCAGGATGGGTCGCCGGCCCTGCCTCCCTGCGATGAGCCAGGCGGTAGAGCGCCGGCAACACCAGTAGCGTCAGCAGCGTGGAGCTGATAATGCCGCCGATGACGACCGTCGCCAGCGGGCGCTGGACCTCGGAGCCGATGCCGGTATTGAAGGCCATGGGCACGAAGCCCAGGGCCGCCACGAGGGCCGTCATGAGCACCGGGCGCAGACGGGTGCGGGCGCCCTCGCGGATTGCCTCGTCCAGATCCACGCCATTCTCGCGCAGGCTGCGGATGAAGCTGACCATGACCAGGCCGTTGAGCACCGCGACCCCAGAGAGTGCGATAAATCCGACACCCGCCGAGATCGACAACGGAATGTCGCGCAGCATCAGCGCGGCAACGCCACCGGTCAGCGCCAAGGGCACACCCGTGAAGATCAGCAGCGCATCGCGCATCGACCCGAAGGCCAGCCACAGCAGGCCGACGATCAAGGCCAGCGTGATCGGTACGACGATCGCCAGGCGTTGGCTGGCCGACTGCAGCTGCTCGAAAGTGCCGCCATAGGAGATCCAGTAGCCCGGCGGCAGCTCCGCGTCGCGGGCCACCGCGGCTTGAAGCTCGGCGATGAATCCGCCCAGGTCCCGATCACGGACATTGGCGGTCACGACGACCCTGCGCTTGCCATTCTCGCGGTTCACCTGGTTGGGGCCTGGTGCCAGTTCCAGCTCGGCCACCTCTCCGAGCGGGACATAGCCACCCGCCGGAAGCGGCACCGGGAGACGTTCGAGGGCATCGATATCCTTGCGAAGCTCTTCCTGCAGGCGGATCACCAGCGGATGGCGGCGGTCACCATTGAAGACCAGGCCCACTGTTTCGCCGCCGTAGGCCGACGCCACGACCGATTGCAGGGCGGCGACATCCAGACCGTAGCGCGCCAGAGCCCCGCGCCGGGGCTGCACGCTCAACACCGGGAGGCCGGTGACCTGCTCCAGCGACACGTCCTCGGCGCCTCGAACCCCCCCGACGATCCCCTGTATCTGCTTGCCGATGCCGGCCAGCGCCTCCAGGTCATCGCCGTAGACCTTCACGGCAACGTCCGCTCGCACGCCGGACAGCAGCTCGTTGAAGCGCATCTGGATTGGCTGCGTGAACTCGTAGTTGTTGCCGGGAATCGGACGCACCACGGCTTCCAGTTCGGCGACAACCTGAGCCTTCGGCTTGCGCGGATCCGGCCACTCGCTGCGGTCCTTCAGGATGATGAAGTTGTCGGCGACCGACGGCGGCATCGGATCCGTGGCGATGTCCGCCGTGCCGATCTTGGCGACGATGCGCTCGACCTCCGGCAACTGCTTCACGGCAGATTCCAGCTGGGCCTGCATACCCACCGCCTGCGACAGGCTGGTGCCCGGGATGCGCAGGGCATGCATGGCGATATCACCCTCGTCCAGGTTCGGCAGGAACTCCGACCCCATGCGCGAGGCCGCAAAGCCCATCACCAGCACCAGCGCAGCGGCCGCGCCCGCCACGGCGACACGCGCCCGCAGGCTGGCGTCGAGCAACGGCACGTAGACCCGCTCGGCGAACCGCGAAAAGCGGGTTTCCGAGTGCGGCTTGGGCGCGGGCACCAGCAGCGCGACGGCCGCGGGAACCGCCGTGACCGATAGCACCATGGCAGCGACCAGGGCCATGACCACGGTCTGGGCCATGGGGTGGAACATCTTTCCTTCGACCCCGCTGAGGGCAAAGATCGGCAGGTAGACGGCCGTGATGATGAACACACCGAACAACGCCGGGCGAATCACCTCACTGGTCGCCTCGTAAACGATCTGCAGCCGCTCCTTGAGCGGCATTTCCCGTCCGGGGGCCGCCTCCAGGGACAATCGCCGCAGGCAGTTCTCGACGATGATCACCGCGCCGTCGACGATCAGGCCGAAGTCCAGGGCGCCCAGGCTCATCAGGTTCGCCGAGACACCCGCCTTCACCATTCCAGTGATGGTCAGCAACATCGTCACCGGGATGACCATGGCGGTCAGCAGCGCCGCCCGGATGTTGCCCAGCAGCAGGAACAGCACCACGATCACCAGCAGCGCGCCTTCGACCAAATTCTTCTGCACCGTCTTGAGCGTCTTGTCGACCAGCCAGGTGCGGTCATAGGCCGTAACGACCTGAACGCCCGGCGGCAGTGACGATTGGATCTCCTCGATCTTGGCCGCCACGGCGCTGGCCACGGTTCGGCTGTTCTCGCCGACACGCATCAGCACGGTGCCCAGAACGACCTCATGCCCGTTCTGCGTGGCGGCACCGGTCCTCAGTTCGCCGCCCGTCGTCACGCTGGCGACATCGCCGACGCGCACAGGCGCATCGCGGACCGTCTTGATGACGATGCTCCGGAGGTCATCCAGGGCGGCGTCGCCGGCGCCCACCTGACCGGGGATACGCAGCAGCATCTGCTGGCCGAAACGCTCGATGTAACCGGCGCCGGCGTTGGCGTTGTTCCGCTCCAGGGCCGCAGACAGTTCTTCGAGACTGACGCCGTAGCCCAGCAGCGTGGCCGGATCCGGCTGTACCAGGTACTGCCGCTCGTAGCCGCCGATGGAATTGACGTCAGCGACGCCTGCGACCCGCAGCAACTGGGGCCGCACGATCCAGTCCTGCGCCTGACGCAGGTCGGTCGCCGTCAGCGGCGAGCCATCTGCATTGCGCGCACCAGGCGCGGCATCGACGGTGTACATAAAGATCTCGCCGAGGCCGGTCGCTGCGGGCCCCATCGACGGCTCGATGCCGGGAGGCAACTGGCCAGAGACCCCCTGCAGGCGTTCGGCGACTTGCTGACGGGCAAAGAAGGGATCCGTTCCTTCCTCGAAGATCACCGTGACCTGCGACAGGCCATAGCGGGACAAGGATCGCGTGTACTTGAGCCGCGCGAGCCCCGCCATCGAGGTCTCCAGCGGGAAGGTGACGCGCTGCTCGGCTTCCAGCGGCGTATAGCCCGGAGCTTCCGTATTGATCTGGACCTGAACGTTGGTGATGTCCGGAACGGCGTCGATCGGAAGCTTCTGGTAGCTCCAGATGCCGAACAATGCCATGGCCAGGACGATGAGCAGCACTGGGATGCGCTGCCTGATGGAAAGACTCAGTATGCGTTCGAGCATGGTCAATCTCAGTGGTCGTGGCTGGCGCCGGACTTGTCGATGTCGGCCTTGATCAGATAACTGTTTTCGGAAACGTATCGGGCGCCGGGCTCGATGCCGCCAAGGACTTCCACGTGGGTGCTGTCCTGTCGACCGAGCTCGAGCATGCGCACTTCGTAGGTTTCCCCGATCAGCTCGAAGACCACCGTGAAGTCACGGAAGGCCTGCAGCCCGCTGCGCTTCACCGCCAGGGGCACCTCGGCCGCACCAATGCGCACCTCGCCGCGGGCAAAGAGGCCGGGTGTCCATTGGCCGGTGGCGTTGTCCAGCGCGACCCTCGCGGTGTAGACGCCGCTCAGGGTGCCGCGACCGGCTCCCTCCGCCGGGGCGATGCGGACGATCTGGCCGGAAGCCTGAACTTCCCCGCCATCGACCCCGGACAGGGTCACGGGCTGTCCGACGCGGAGCTTGGCGAGGTCGCGCGGGAAGACCGCGAGTTCGACCCAGAGCTTGGTGAAGTCCGCGATCACGAACAGCGGGCCGTTCCCCGCAAACTCGCCAGGGTTGGCATCGCGCTCCAGCACCACGCCGGCAATCGGCGAGGTCACGTTGTAGCTCTGCAGGCTGTCGTTGCTCTCGACAACCGCCAGCCGGTCGCCCGCCTGCACGGTATCGCCGACCGACTTGGATACCTTCTGGATCGTGCCGGGAAAGCGTGCGGTGACGGCGCGCACATGCTCGGCATTGGGAACCACGCGGCCCGTGAGCTTCAGTACCTCCGCGATCGTTGCGGGACCGGCGGCTTCGGTCCGGACGCCGGCATCCTGGGCATTCTTGGCCGAAATGGTGGTACGGCCTTCAAAGCTGTCGAAGGCCCAGCGATGGGCCTTACCGCCCTCCTCTGCCGTCACCACGACGCTGAAGGAATGGGGCTCGGTGACCGTGCCGCTGCCGATCAAATAGCCGTCCTTCGGCGTGAAGGCGAAGCGATTCTGCTTGTTGCCCAGCCGGGTCAGTTCGACGACCACCTTGGCCGAGGTCGGCGGAAGTAGCTTGCCGTTCCGGTACAAGTAGACGTGGTACTCGGGGGGCACGCCGTCCTCGAATATCTGGAGTTCGAGGGCGAAGTCACCGTCACGCAGCATGCGGCCGCGGTTGGGGCCTCGTTCGTACTCCGCTGATGCGGCCTTTTCGCCTCCATGCTCAGCGGCGGGTTCGGCGGACTTCGGATTGCAGGCTCCCAGCGCCAGGCCGAGCGCGATCAGGATGCAGGTCGTGTGGCGATTCATGGGGTGTTTCCTTCGATGAGACGGTCGCCGGTAATGCGTTCGAGTTCGGCGAGCAGCGAGTGATAGCGCAGGGCCGTGTCCAAGCGGGCGCGACGGGCGTCGGCAAGCTCCTGGAGCACCAGCGACAGTTCGAGGTAGCCATAGCGCCCTCGGTCATAGGCGTACTGGGTCTGCTTGAGTGCCTCCTGGCGAGCAGGCAGCACTTCGGTGTCGAGCAAGCGCAGGGCTTCCTTGGCATGGCCGAGTTCCTGGTAGCGCTCGAACAACTGCTCTTCGGCGCGCAGCAGAGCGGCCTGGCCTTCGGCTTGTGTCTGTTCCTGACGGGCGGAGATGAGCGCGGCCTCGTCCCGGGCCCGACGTCCCGCAAGCAGCGGCAGGCTAACGCCGACGACTGCTGCGACATCGTTGCCGTCCTCATAGCGGCGTGCGCCGCCGATGAAGGTCGGTCGCAGTCCAGCAGCCGCCAACGCAGCCTGGCGTTCCGCCTCCAGCGCGGCGGCTTCGGCCAGGCGAGCCCGAGCCGACGGTCTCTGCTTCAGTCGTTGACGCAACTCCGGCAGTGGGCGCAGCGGGGGCAGATCGAACAAGGGCGCTTTGAGTTCGCCAAAGTCCGGCTCGGGAGAGCCCATCGAGACCGCCAATGCGACCCGAGCGCTCATTTCCTCGTGCTCGGCGTGCTCTCGTTCCAGAATTGCCTGGGAAAGAGCAGCCTGGGCACGCGCGCGCTCGGCTACAGGAGCGCGAGCAGAGCTAACTCGAGTGTCTGCGGCCGCCAGACTTTTGCGAGCCAGATCGACCTTCTCTTCGGCAAGACGTAGACGCTCGCGGTCGGCGGCGGCCTCGAAGAAGCGCTGGGCAACCTCAGCCAAGGCGTCGCGGCGGCGCAGTTCCTGGTCGGCCGTCAGGGCCACGGCCCGGGAGTCGGCCGCGCCCAGACGGCTGGAGCGCTGGTCGCCCAACTCCAAGGCCTGGGAAAAGCTCAGGGTCCACTGGGCGCGATCAAGGCCGCTGCGGGCTCCGCTACCAAAAGCATCTTCCAGGAGGACGCTGATCTCGGGCGTGGGGGATCGCTCCGCCAGGCTGCGGCGGGCGGCGGCGCCTGAGCGCTCCGCATCAAATCCTTGCAGGTCGGGATGCGAAGCTTCTGCTCGCTGCAGGGCATCGCGCAAAGAAAGGGGCTCGGCAGCCAGCACAGGCGCGACGAGCGTGAGCGCCGCCGCAAGAGCGGCAGGACGCCAGACAACGGAAAGGTACACGGTGAAATCCTCTTCCAGGAACGCGGATGTACGCCGCGTCCTTCAGAGGGCGCGGCGCGCTAAACGGTCGAGAAAGCCTGGGGAGGGGCCTGGCTGGGAGGCAGCAGGAATCGGGGTGGCCCTGTTACACGCTGCTCCGCGAGGAGGGGCAACAAGCCTGGGACGCCATCGACGTCGATGGACAGAACGGCACTAGGTGCCGGTCCAAGCTGGGGCAGGTCCAGGGAAACGCGGGTCCCCAGCTTGTTGCTGTCATCATCCTGGCTGCCCTCGGCGTGGGCCTGGGCGTGGTCGATATCCAGCGCAGAAACAACGTAGCTGTGTGCCTCATCATGCCCGTGCGCATGCCGGTGCACATGCGGGCCCAAGCCGCTCAGGCCCGCCAGCAGGCACAGCGACAGCAGGATGGGGGCGAGGCGCGCGAACATCAGCGGACAATAGTCGATTTAGATTGAAGGTGGCCAGCAGGCTGGACGGCCGCAGGCCGAAAACCGCCGTGGACGTCAGAGCTGGGCATGGTTGTCCCTACGCTGCGGCGATCTCGACCGTGACGTGGACCAGTTCTTCATGCACCGCCAGTTGCCGGTGGAACTCCTCGGCCGTCGCATGGCCAGCGACCGAAAGCCGCAGGATGCATGCGTACTTGCCCGTGGCCACGCGCCAGACATGCAGATCGGAGATCGAGGCCTTGACCGGGCTTTGGGCAATCACCTCGCGGATTTCCTCGACCACGGGCGCATCCATCTCCGCATCGAGCAGCACGCGGCTGGTGGACTTCAGCAGGCCAATGGCCCAGGTGCCGACCAGCACGGCTCCGACGATGCCCATCGTGGGGTCGAGCCAGTCGGCCCCCCACAGCTTTCCACCGAAAAGCGCGACGATGGCCAGAACCGAGGTCATTGCGTCGGCCACAACATGGAGGTAGGCCGACCTGAGATTGAGGTCGTGCGCGCCGTGGTCGTGGCTATGGCTGTGTCCATGATCGTGCGCGTGATCATGGCCATGCTGCTGATGTCCGCCGGCATGCAGGAGCTTTGCGCAGACCAGATTGACCGCCAGACCGACAAAGGCAATGACGATCGCCTGGTCGTAGTGAATCGGAGTGGGTGAGTACAGACGCTCGATCGATTGATAGGCCATCGAGAACGCCACGAGCAGGAGCAACAGCGCGCTGGTGAAACCACCCAGGATCTCGATTTTCCAGGTCCCGAATGCAAAGCGATGGTCGTTGGCAAGCCGGCGGGCCAGCGAGTAAGCGAGTGCCGCCAAGCCGAGCGCAAGAGCGTGGGAACTCATGTGCCAGCCATCGGCCAGCAATGCCATTGAATTGTAGAACCAACCGCCGGCGATCTCGACCACCATCATCAGCGAGGTCAGTGCTACCGCCCAACGCGTGCGGCTCTCCGCCAGAGGGTTGCCTTCGTTGAAGGCGTGGGTGTGTGTCGACATTTGGCGGGGACCTGCGGTTTCAATATACTCACCCCCAGTATACAGGACGATCACCCATGGCGCATACCTCCGAGAACAAGAAACCGCTCCTGAACCGGGTTCGGCGTATTCAGGGCCAGCTCAAGAGTCTGGAACTGGCGCTGGAGGAAGGCTCGGAATGCAGCGGCGTGCTGCAGCAGATCGCCGCGGTGCGCGGCGGCATCAACGGGCTCATGATGGAAGTCGTCGAGGGCCATCTGCGCACCCATCTGGTGCCGGTGGATGGCGGCCATGCCGACGAGCTGGACGACCTGATCAAGATTTTTCGTTCATACATGAAGTAACCGCGGGGGGCTACTTCACCGCCATGGGGGCATGTCGGCAATACGACGAGTTGGTGGCCTTCCTCGCGACTGTCCACTCCACAAGGTCGCCCTCGCCTCCCTGGTCAGCCCTCTTTCGGAAACAAAGTCAGGCGCCGAGTCCACTCCACCAGGGATGGGCATTTCCGTTCTGGTCGTAAAGAGTAACCCCTGGGGTCCCGCCTGCATGCGAGGATGACGGAGGCTCATGTCGAGCTGCAGCCGATTCTGCCCCTACCCCAAGCCCGGCAGGGTGCTGGCGCGCCAGCACTCCCAGCGCTTCGGCGGGCACATGCCCCTCGACGAAATACTCCATGTACCGTCCTACATGGCATCCCCGTAGAGATGGTGGAGTCTTCAGGGCCCCACGGATGGTCTTGAGCGTTTCGGGCTCATACATCGTGACGACGTATCCCTTGGATTCCAGATCCCGTGCCCAAGTGAAGGCGCAGCGACAGCCATGCGTGCGATAGATGGTGACCTGCCGCATGGGATCAATGGGGAACCACCGGGGCCACTGTGCCAGGATTCCCGCAAGCACACTGCAGGCAAGGGCGAGTACCACCCACACCTTCACCGTCCTGGATACCCCTTTCCAGCCCCGAGGACGTTCCCGCGGCCGAATCTTCTTGGCCATGTCAGTGCTCCGGCGATGCGCAGCGCTCAAATTCAACCTGGACGGTAACGTGCCGAGCCCCGAATTCCGCATGCAGGTGTTCCCGAACATCAGCGATAACAGCATCCACGGACAGTCCCACTGATGCCCTCACATGCAGGGAAACATAGATATCGTCAGCCGCGACCGTCCAGGCATGCACGTGGTGGGCGTCCAAGAGTCCGGGAATGGTTCTGAGGAGGGACTTCCGCACACGATCAACGTCGTAGCCGACAGGACTCCCTTCGAGCAGTGCATGTGCCGATTCGCTTGTGATGCGCCAGCCGGTGCGCACGATAAGAACGGCAACGACGACCGATAGCAGCGGATCTGCAGGGCTCCAGCCCGTCGTCAGGATGATCACGGCGGCCCCAATGGCGGCAACTGACCCCAATAGGTCGCCAACAACATGAGCCAAGGCTCCGCGGCTGTTCAGGTCGGATCCACCCCGAAGAATGAGGTATGCCAGAACATTCACGCCCAAGCCGGCCAGGGCTACGCCCAGCATCGGCCCTGCCAGGATCGGTACCGGCTCTTGAAGGCGCTGCGCCGCCTCGATCGCGATCCAGGCCGCAATCAGCAGCAACGATAGCCCGTTGACGAAAGCCGCCAGCACGCGAGCACGGCCATAGCCGTAGGTGCGGCGGTCATCCGGGCTGCGTCGGCTGGCTTTGGCTGCATATAGCGCCAGCGCGAGCGAACCGGCGTCAGTCAGCATATGCCCGGCGTCCGCCAGCAGAGCCAGGGATCCGCTCCACAAGCCTGCGACCACCTCCAGCCCCATGAAGCCCGCGGTCAAGGTGAGCGCCCATTTCAGGCGGGCGTCCGAGGCAGTAATGGCGTGATCATGTTCGACACTGTCGCCAGGGGCATGCTTCTCACCCTTTGCATGGTCATGTGACATATCACCTCCTAGACTCAACATCGGCAATCCCGTCGTGCCCAGCGGCCGCATACGGGACTGCATCCAGAAAAGTGGGGCCGCACCCGCGTTCTCTACGGCTGCGGCCCCGAACGTATCGCTACGCCTGCGCCCCTATGGAAGAACCAAGAGCGTCGGCAGGCTCAGCACCCCGCGCAAATCGTGAAGCGCATGAATCGACACTGCGGCGATGACAAACCAGATCACTTCGCCCATCGACCGGCGAAGCGCCGATGGGCTGATCTCCCAGCGCTGTGGCTCCACGTAGGCAGTGGTGCGCGGGATGAAGCGCGGGACCATAACCTGATAGGTCGCATAGTCCTCTCCATGGTCAACCTGCAGCCGCTTTTCCTCCTCCGTGATCACAAAGTGGTAGTACAACGCAAAGCCCGCTACGAACAGCGCCGGAATCGTGAAGGTTTCCGTCGTGATCGCGACCCCCAAGCCTCCCAGGAAGGAAAAGCCGTAGAGCGGATTGCGGGTCAGCGAGTACGGTCCCTCCCTTAAAAGCCGGGCGTTCTTGTTGCCTGCCGCGTAGCTGCTGCACCAGAGGCGCCCGATCGCACCGATGGAGGCCAGAATCAGCCCCAGCGGTGTAATCAGGTGAGCCATCAAGCTTTCCTGGTCATGCCAAGCAGGCAACGAGACTAAAAACAGCCCGACAATCGCCACGCAGAACAAGCGTGTGATCCAGATTCGCCAGCGGGAAAAGAAGGGTTGCTTGCTCATTAATCCCCTCCAATGGGCAAGGCCATATCCACCGGGCTGACGTAAACCCAGCCGGAGATATGGGGCCCCACTTTCGCGACGAACTGGATGATGGAAGTGACAGCTTCCACGTCGCTGTCCTCGCAGACCAGCGAAAGCCGGGTTTCGGAGATGACAGGTCCCGCGGCATCTCGGGAGAATTCCCGCTCGTCGTCACTGAGGGGCTTGAGGATGCCCTTCACGTCCTGCAGCGTGATGTTGCGAAACCCCGCGTCGGCGAGCGCCTGAACCACGTCCGGCGTCCGGACGTGGTGGATAAAGGCCTTGATCAGTTTCATGCATGGGACTCCTGAATGCGCGCCGAACCGTCAACCGGCTCCGGCCGGGGCCGCCAGGCCATCCGGTACAAGCCCGGCAGCACCAGCAGCGTGAGTAGCGTCGAAGAAATGATTCCGCCGATGACCACGGTCGCCAGCGGGCGCTGGACCTCGGCGCCTGTGCCGGTGTTCAGGGCCATCGGGAGGAAGCCCAAGGCGGCCACCAGGGCCACCATCAGGATCGGGCGCAGTCGCATCATCGCGCCCTCGCGGATGGCGGTCTCGATGTCGATGCCGTTGGCCAGCCGGTCACGGATAGCCGCCACCATGACCACGCCGGTCAGCACCGCCACGCCCGATAGCGTGATGAAGCCGACACCGGCCGTGATCGACAGCGGGATGCCGCGCAGCCAGAGGGCGATGACGCCGCCGGTCAGGGCCAACGGCACGCCGCTGAACACCAGGGCAGCATCCTTGGCCGATCCGAAGGTCATCATCAGCAGGGCGAAGATCATCACCAGCGTGATCGGCACCAGCACGGTCAGGCGCTGGGTTGCCGACTGAAGCTGCTCGAAGGTGCCACCGTAGGACAGCCAGTAGCCCGGCGGCAGCTTGACCTGCTGCTCGATCTTGGCCTGGGCCTCCGTCACGAAGCCGCCGAGATCGCGGCCCCGCACGTTGGCGGAAACCACCAGGCGGCGCTTGCCGTTCTCGCGACTGATCTGGTTCGGGCCCGGGGCGAGGTTGAGCGTCGCAACCTCGCCCAGCGGCACATAGCCACCGCGCGCAAGTGGCACCGGCAACCGTTCCAGCGCTCCCAGGTCATTGCGCAGACGCTCCGGCAGTCGGACGATCAGGGAGAAGCGCTGATCGCCCTCGAAGAGCTGGCCCGCCTCTTCGCCGCCCGTAGCCGCTGCCAGAACGTCCTGGACGTCGGCGACATTGAGCCCGTAGCGATACAGCGCCTCGCGCTTGGGCTCGATCGACAGGACCGGCAGACCGGCCACCTGCTCGACCTTCACGCCTTCGGCGCCCGGTATGGCGTTCAGCACCTTGGCGATGGCGTTGCCGTTCTGCAGCAACAGATCCAGGTCGTCGCCGTAGACCTTGATGCCGAGATCGGAGCGCACACCGGAGATCAGCTCATTGAAGCGCAACTGGATCGGCTGGCTGATCTCGAAGGCATTACCGGGGATTCCCTCCAGGCGCTTTTCGATCTCTTCAGCCAGCTCCGCCTTGGTCTTGCCCGGATCGGGCCAGTCCTTGCGCTCCTTCAGCATGATGTAGCCGTCGGAAATGTTGGGCGGCATGGGGTCGGTTGCGACCTCGGCCGTACCCACGCGCGAGAAGTAGGTCTTGACCTCCGGCATGGCCTTGACCGCCTTCTCCAGCTGGAACTGCATCTCCAGAGACTGCGACAGGCTGGTCCCCGGGATACGCAGGGCCTGGACCGCCAGATCACCTTCGTCAAGGCTCGGGATGAACTCCGAACCCATACGCGAGGCCATCCAGCCACAGAGGGCGACGAACAGCACCGCGCCCGCCAGGAACGGCACACGCAGACGCAGTGCAGCATCCAGGACAGGGGTATAGAGGCGCTTGGCACCCGCGACGAGACGGTTGTCCTTCTCCTCGATCTTCCCCGACAGGAACAACGCAACAGCCGCCGGCACGAAGGTGAGCGACAACGCCAGGGCAGCCAGCAGCGCCATGATCACGGCCAGGGCCATCGGGCGGAACATCTTGCCCTCGACACCCGTCAGAGCCAGGATCGGCAGGTTCACCAGGATCACGACCAGCACGCTGACCAAGCTCGGCGTGAAGACCTCGCGGGTCGCACTGAAGACGGTCTGGAAGCGTTCCTCTAGGGTCAACAGCCTCCCGAGGTGATGCTGACGATGTGCCAGGCGCTGGATGCAGTTCTCCACGATGATGACCGCGCCATCGACGATCAGGCCGAAGTCCAGCGCGCCCAGGCTCATCAGGTTGGCGCTGACCTTGGTCTCGACCATGCTGGTCATGAGCATCAGCATCGACAGCGGAATCACCATGGCGGTCAGCAGCGCCGCGCGTACGTTGCCCAGCATCAGCAGCAGCACGACCACGACCAGGATGGCGCCTTCCAGCAGGTTCTTCTGGACGGTTGCGATGGTCTTGTCGACCAGCACTGTACGGTCGTAGACCGGCTCGGCGGTGATGCCCTCGGGCAGCGTCTTGTCGATTTCCGCCAGCTTGGCGGACACCGCGCTGGAAACCGTGCGGCTATTGCCACCGATCAGCATGACCGCGGTGCCCAACACCGCTTCCTCGCCGTCGCGGGTCGCGGCACCGGTGCGCAGCTGCTTGCCGAAGGCTACTTCGGCCACATCGCGTACTGTGATCGGCACGCCGTCCCGGTCAGCCACGATCACGCGCTCGATGGCGGCGATGTCGGCGACCTGGCCCGGGGAGCGGATGAGGTACTGCTCGCCGTTCTTCTCGATGTAGCCCGCACCGACATTGGCGTTGTTCTTTTGCAGCGCCTGGACGACGTCATCGAAGGTCAGGCCGTAGGCCAGCATTCGCGCGGGATCAGGCGTGACATGGAACTGCTTCTCGAACCCGCCGATGGTGTTCACCTCGGTAACGCCCTTTACCTGGCGCAACTGCGGCCGGATCACCCAGTCCTGCAGCGTACGAAGGGCCGTGGCATCCCAGGGTTGGCCATTGGCCTGCCGGGCCTTTTCGTCAGCGTGGACGGTGTAGAGGAAGATTTCCCCCAAACCCGTGGCGATCGGACCCATCTCCGGCTCGATGCCGTCGGGCAGCTGGCTCTTGGCCGTCTGCAGACGCTCGTTGATCAGGTTCCGGGCGTGGAAGATGTCGGTGCCATCGTCGAAGGCCACCGTCACCTGCGACAGGCCGTAACGAGACAGCGAGCGGGTGTACTCGATTCCCGGCAAGCCGGCGATCGCGGTCTCGACCAGGTACGTAATGCGCTGCTCGACTTCCAGCGGTGAATAGCCTTCGGCCTGGGTATTGATCTGGACCTGGACGTTGGTGATATCGGGGACGGCATCGATGGGAAGGCGCTGGTAGCTCCAGGCACCCGCGGCGGCAACCGCGAGCACCAGGAACATCACGACCCAGCGACGCGCAATGGAGAAACGCAGAAGTGCGTCAATCATGGGGAAATCCTTTCAGAGCCGGCGCGCAGGCGCCGGTATTGGCTTCGGACATGGCGGAGATTCATAGCGCGCATGCTCAGTGGCCGTGCTCAGCTTCGCCCTTGCCGAGCTCAGCCTTCAGGATGAAGCTGTTGTGCGTGGCATAGGTTTCGCCCGCGCGGACTCCGCCCAGAACCTCGGAGGTCTCGCCGTCGCTGCGGCCGAGCTTCACGGGACGCGGCTCGAAACCCTTGCCCTCGGCCACGAATACGACGTTGCGGCCTTCCATGTTCTGGACCGCCTCGTTGCGAATGGCCAGGTTTACCGGCGACTCCGCCAGGGTGACGTCCGCCGTCACGTACAGGCCCGGGGACCAGCGGCCTTCGGCGTTGTCCAGAAGCACGCGTGCGGTCAGCGTCTGGTTGTTGCTGCTGCCGAAGGGCGCCACGTAGACCAGCTTGCCGGTGGCATTCAGGTTGGTGTCGGAGTTCTTCACGCGGACCTCCTGGCCAACTCGGACCTTGGCCACGTCACGCGGGAACAGCGACAGTTCAACCCAGACGGTCGACAGATCCGCGACCGTGAACAAGGCCTTCTCGCCGGTTTGCTCGCCGGGGTTGGCGTTGCGCGCGGTGACAACCCCGGACAGCGGTGCGGTCACGGTGTAGGTCTCCAGGCTCTCATTGCTTTCGACCGTTGCGAGGCTTTGGCCCTGGCGGACGGTGCTGCCAATCGCAGTCGTGACGCTGCGGATGACGCCCGGGTAGCGCGCAGCGACTTCACGTACGCGTTCGGCGTTGGGTGCGACGACACCGTACAGCGGCAGGGTCTCGCGGATCGTGGCGGGTCCGGCTTGGGCCAGCTCGATACCGGCCGCCTTGATCTGCTCAGGGGTCAACGCCAAAACGCCCTCTTCATGACCGCCTTCACCCTCCTCGTGCCCTTCCTCACCTTCTTTGTGGCCGGCTTCGCCTTCTGCGTGCTTGCCGGACTTCTCGGCACTTTCGGGCTTTGCCTCCGCCGAGGCGGGTTCGGAGCCACCGCAGGCGGAGAGCGCCAAGGGCAGCAGCAGCGTCAACATAATCAGCTTGGAATTCATTTCAGGATCTCAATTCGTTTCAAGGGGTCGATGCCGCCAGGGGCGCGTTGGTCAGGCGCTCAATTTCGGCTCGCAGGGAATGGGCGTTGGCGCTGGCCTCAATCAGGCTGGCCTGCAAGTCCAGGTACTCGCGCTGGGCGTCCACCAGCTCCAGGTAGCTGTAACGACCGCGCTCAAAGGCGTACTCGGTCTCACGCAGGGCTTCTTCGGTGCGCGGCAGGATGTCGGTCCGCAGCGACTGTGCTTCGGCCACCGCCCGGGTCAGCTCGCGATGCAGCTCATAGAGCATCGCGCGGGCCTTGACCTCGGCCACACGCTGTTCGGCACCCACGAGGTCGCGGTTGGCCTGGGCTTCGGCGATGAAGCTCTCGGCTCGGCGGCCACCAAACAGCGGAATGGACACGGACGCCACGAAAGCCTGGTCGCCGCCCTCCTGGAAACGGCGGAAGCCACCGCCCAGCGTCAGGTCAGGTTTGCGCGTCGTGGCGGCCAGTCGCAGCTCTGCGTCACGCAGGCGGGCTTCCGAGGCGAACCGCAGGAAGTCAGGACTGGAAGCCAGGCGCGCCGATAGAGCCTCATAGGCGTCAGGAGACGGCAGCGAAAACAAATCAGCCTGCACCTCACCCATCAGCCGCCCGTTGATGACCGGCTTGGATTCGCCCCAGGTGGCCGCCAGCTGTCGCCGGGCGGTGTCCAGTTCGGTCTCTGCGCGACGTTCGTCCAGCTTGGCCCGGTCCAGGGCGATGCGTGCCCGGTCCAGTTCAGCATGGGGAGATTTGGCGGCATCGACGCGACGTTGAGCGCCGTTGACGGTGCGCTGCGCCAGCTGGGTGGCCTTGCGGGCCAGCTGCAATTGCTCCTGCTGGGTAGCCACCGTGATGAAACGGCGGGTGACCTCCGCCAGCACATCCAGCTGGCGTGCCTGGCGCTCCAGATCCGCAGCGCTACGGCCCGCCTGGGCTGCAGCGATGCGCGCGTCGCGCTTGCCGCCAAGCTCGATCACCTGCGACAGCGCAAAGGTGTACTCGGCGGCGTCCGTGCCCTTTACGGCACCGGTGCCGAGCACATTCTCGACGTCGATCGAAAGCTCCGGTGCCGGCCGCAGTGCGGCCTGCCGGCTGCGGGCTTCCAGGGCCTGGAATTGGAACGCAAAGGTTTGCAGCTCGGGATTGCCACCCAAAGCGGCATCAACAGCCTGCCGCAACGTCAGGCCGTCAGCGGCCTGTGTCCCCGGCGCGAAGGCGGCCAGGGTGAAGAGACACGCGCCCATGGCACGTGCGGAAAAACGATTCATTGAAACCTCCCATCGGCACCGCGCGTTCAGACGCGCGAATGCCCCAATGACGCCGCAGCAGCGCAATGACGCGCGCGCGGGAACACCTCAAGACTTCAGAGGGAGGTCAGCTGGGGAGGTCCGCGCAAGGGCGGCCGCAGGAAGGCGGGGCTTGCCGGAATGAGTGCCGGCAGCAGGGGGAGAACGAACCGGCGCGGAGTCTGGAAGAGAATCCAGACCAGCAGTGCCGCGAGCAACACAATCGGCAAATCATCAAAGCTGATTTGCTTGCCGGTCTTGGAGACGCCGTCCACCGCCAGGGACACATCTGTGTCCCGGTGTGGGGCACCGTGACTGGCCGTATGGTGCAAGCCAACGTCCAGGAAATGGACACTGGCAGGCGCTTCCTGCCCGTCAAAGCATAGGTGCAGATGAGGCCCCGCGACGCGCACGATCAACAGCAGGACGCACATCAGCGTCAGCAGCCGTTGGAGTGTCGGAGCGTGGGTCATGAGAGCTACTCTAGCAAAATTGGCCGAGGATCGATCCCGGGCCGTCAAAGACAGTCGTGACGACCTGCCCGCTTAGTACGTAGCCCCAGTATCTGAGTTCCGCGTACTGGCCTGTCCCCATTCTGGTCTCCAGAAAACTCAAGGCCTTGCACTCCATGGCGGGCATGCGTACCGGCATCAGGCGACGGCTTGGCGACGGTTGTAGGCAAAGCCAGCCGCCAGCACCAAGGTACAGGCCACCTGAGCCACAAGGCCCTGCAAGGTGGGATAGAACCCAATCCAGTCAAAGCGCGGCAGGTCCAGCAGCCGGGCTGAAATCATGTTGGCCTCCTGCAGGGCGGCGATGCCCTTGCCGGTGAGCATGACCGCCAAGATGGCCATCAGCACGGCGCTGATTGTGAAGAAGGTACCTACGGGCAGCTTGCGCGAATAGCGCAGCATCAGCCAGGCGATCACCGCCAATGCGGCGACGGCCGCTACGGCGCCCGCGATGACCGCTCGCTCGGCTCCCTGGCTCCAAAGCGCGACATAGAACAGGATGGTCTCGAAGACCTCGCGATAAACCACGACGAAGGCAAGCAGGAACAGGAACCAGGCCGAGCGGCGCGACAGGGCTGCACCGATCTGCTCTTTGACATAGCGCTGCCATGCCCCGGCTTGGCTCTTGCCGTGCATCCAGATACCGACGAACAGCAGCACCGCCGCCGCGAACAAGGCCGCGACGCCTTCAGTCAGCTCGCGGCTGGCACCGCTGATATCGATCAGGTAGGTCGCCACCCCCCAGGTGGCCACACCCGCCAGCAGCGCTACGCCGGTGCCGGCGTGGACGTAAGGCAGTACCTCGGTGCGGCCAGCCTTGCGCAGGAAAGCAATGATGGCGACCACGATGAGCAGCGCCTCCAGTCCCTCGCGCAGCAGGATGGTGAAGGCGCCGACGAAGGCCGAGCCGGCATCCGCACTGGAGTCCTTGAGGGCCTGCTCCGCAGCGCCGAGCCGGGATTGCAGTTCCTTGACCCGCCCCGC
Organism: Solimonas sp. SE-A11; assembly: GCF_030345715.1. Lineage (GTDB taxonomy): Bacteria > Pseudomonadota > Gammaproteobacteria > Nevskiales > Nevskiaceae > Solimonas_A. The sequence goes on along the minus strand of NZ_JAUASX010000012.1, from coordinate 44,232 downwards.
TACCTCGTCTGCCGGTGCGCCGGCCGAAATCCGGCCCCGCAGTTCGGTCATCGCCATTTCGAGGGTGCGCATCAACTCGGGATTTTTGACGGCGAGGATCGGCTCCACGGGCTCGAATCCATCGAGGTAAGCGGAAACAGCTGCCTGGGAGGCGGTATCACGTTCCCCCGCCCGATAGGCAACGACCGCCTGCTCCAAGCGGTCGCGCACGAGCTGCAGAGAGCCTTCAGTGGACCGCAACAGAACAGACGGATCACGACGCAGGTATGCCGTCACAGCCCGCGCCTGTTCAGCACCCAGCCGCGCCTCCAATGTAGCGGGCGTCAAGGTGGCCAGTGCAGCCAGATCGGGAATGGCTTCATGAGTCGATGCTTGCTGCCAGAGCCGTGCGCCAGCCTCCACCTGCCCCTGCGGGAATGCGAACTGCCCGACAATAAAGGCCAGCGCCCAGCGCTCGGTATCCGGCAGCTGAGCGAACGAGGGCATTGCCGTACCTTCCAGGCCCTGGCTGATCACCTGGTAGAGCGCGAAGATGCTGCGCTCCCGCGCCCGGTCTATGGCGGTGAAGTCCACTGGAGGCGGATCCATGCCGGCGGCGAGCTGCCCATCGCCATGGCCGCTGGAGCCATGACAACCCGCGCAGAGTGTGGCGTACTGAGCCAGCCCTTTTTCGAGGTCCGGCGCGGCCTTCGGTGACAGAGGCACCGGGTAGGCTTCCAGGAGTTTCGCGCCCAGGGCGCGCGCCAGTTTGGCGACAGTGTCGGGATCGGCCTTGGCGTCGATGGCAGACTTCAGCCCCTGCGCATCCTGGACCAGCGTTGGCTGTGCCGGCGTTGTCGCCAGCGTGCCGAGCTGACGATTCACCGAATCGGCGAATTCACTCATTTCCGCGTATTCGGCCGCATCGGCCACATTCCCGCTCTTGTCCACCGCGCCGGCATAGTCGACGGCGATGTAGTCGAGCAGACGCCAGGTGGTCTGGGCATCGCCGGCTGCCAGCGACATCAGGGGCCACAGGAGCAGCAGAGCAAGCAGGGAGCGCAGGCGCATCACGGTATTGTTCTTTTAAGAGGTAGAAGAGGATTTGGACGCTTCTTCGGCGATCTCGAGGATTTCGCGGCCACCGCGGAAGGCGATCGCAGCCACGAGCAAGCCGATCACCAGATCGGGAAGCGGTGATTCGAGCCAGAGCACGAGGGCGCCGGAGGCCACGATACCCAGGTTCACCAGCGTGTCATTGCTGGTGAAAATCCACGAGGCCGCAAAGTGCGCGCCCTCCCTCCGGTGGCTACGCAGCAGCTTCAGGCACACCAGATTCAGGGCTGCATTGCAGGCCGCCCAGATCATCATGGCAACGCCGATGGGCTCGGCACCAGAGAAAAAACGGCGCAGCACCTCGAACGCCAGCATCAGGCTGAAGCCGACCAGCAGCCAGCCACTGATGCGTGCCGCACGGGCCTTGTGCGCGGCACTGCGGCCCTCGGCATACAGGGAGATGCCGTAGACGCCGGCGTCGCCGAGATTGTCCAGGGCAGCACCGACCAAAGCTGTGGACTGTGCCCAGGCACCGACGCCCCCGCCGGCCAACGACTGGAAGAGATTGATGGCCAGCACCTTGCGCAGCGCAGACCGATTGGCTTGCGCGGCCATCTTGCAGGGGTCACCCGGCTTGCCGCAGTTGTCGCTCATGTCGGCTTCCTAAGTCGGGATCAGCCCAGGGTCGCCCAGAGGCTCTTTTCGTCGCCGCAACCCGGCGACAGGCGCCGAATCCAGAGGCTGCCGACCAGTTGGACCAGGATCAGGCCCACGTGGAGGATCATCAGCAGCAGTCCGGCCGCCGCTCCTGCCGGAATCGGGATGAGCAGTGCGGCTCCAGCCAACACCTCCACAATACTGATGTGGCGCTTGGCCAGCAGATGATGCAGCAGGTGCAAGGTCTGGACGGCCAGCAGTGCCATCCAGGTGGTTTCAGGCGTGAGCGACATGGGCGATCTCCTTCAGTTCGGCGCGAGCCTGGGTCATGACGGAGCGGGCCGCCGACAGGCCCAGACCCGCCATGATCACGGCGACCATCAAGTCCGGCCAGGCGGCACCGAGCCCGAACACACCGCCGGCGGCGAGGATCACGGCGATGTTGCCGATGGCGTCGTTGCGCGAGCACAGCCACACTGAACGCATGTTGGCGTCGCCATCACGGAAGGCATAAAGCATGACCGCCACGGACAGATTGGCGGTCAGCGCCAGGGCGCCCACGACACCCATGGTGTACGCCCCCGGCACGACGCCGTTGAATCCATTCCAGGCAGCCTGGGCCAGCACGAGGACCCCATAGAGCCCCATGGTTGCGCCCTTCGCCAAGGCAGCCCGTGAACGCCATACCAGGGCCATGGACAGCACCAGCAGGGAGATGCCGTAGTTGGCCGCGTCCCCGAGAAAATCGGCCGCATCGGCCAGCAGGGAGACGGATCCGGCAGTCCAACTGGCTCCCAACTCGACCGCGAACATCGCCGCGTTGATGGCCAAGGCGATCCACAACGCCCGGCGGTAGCGCGGGGTCACCTCGCTCTGGCAGGAATTGCTGGCGCAGCAGGAATCGCCCATGGCGGTCTCCAATGAATCTGGGCGCCATTGAACACCCTGTAGCCGCTACAGGGTCAAGGGGCTAGTATTGGGCTCACTTTTCCGGAGAGGCGGCATGCGGATCGGCGAACTGAGTGAAGCCACCGGCGTGGACACCGAGACCATTCGCTACTACGAGCGCTCCGGCCTCTTGCAAGCCCCGGAAAGACAGGCCAACGGCTATCGGGCCTATGGTCCTGTCCACTTGGAGCGGTTGTCCTTTATCCGGCATTGCCGGGCCTTGGACATGCCGCTGGCGGATGTTCAGCGCCTACTAGGCTTTGTTGACCAGCCGCAGGCGGATTGTGGGGACATCAACCGGCTGATCGACGAGCAACTAATCCGGGTCCGGGCCAGGCTAAAGTCGATGCGCGCCTTGGAAAAGCAGCTGACGACTCTTCGAACTCATTGCGAAGCCGGCCATACAGCCAGTAACTGCGGCATCTTGCAAGAGTTGGTGTCCGCAGCACACGGTGAGGCCTGCGCATGCCATACAGCACCCTCGTCGGAAAGCTGAAGGAGCCTCAAGCCTGGCTTTACGCGCATTTTGGCGGATTCGACGCTTATGACTTCGTGCTTCTTCGGCTACCTGGATGCGTGACGAAGGCTAGTTCAAGCAATCAAACCAATGGCGAACGCCCGAGATCCTCAAGAATCGGACAATCCGGTCGGTGATCGCCATGGCAGGCACCGACCAGGTGCGTCAGCGTGTCGCGCATGCCTTGCATCTCGGCGATCTTGGCATCGAGCTCCTCGATATGCCGGGCGGCCAGGCGTCTCACTTCTATGCTCTTGCGGCGGCTGTTCTGCCATAGCCCCAGCAAGGCCTCGATTTCCTTCATCGAAAAGCCGAGGCTGCGGCCGCGCTTGATGAAACGCAGCACATGCAGATCGCGATCGGAGTAGATGCGGTAGTTGGACAGCGTCCGCTCGACCCGGCTCAGCAGGCCGAGCGACTCGTAGTGACGGATCATCTTCGCCGTCACGCCCGTCGCCTCGGCGGCCTGGCCGATGTTGTGATACCCGCTGCTGAGCGCTTCAGCGGTCTCCAGAGTCGGCTTTGAACGGCGCATCCTAGTCTCCCCGTCCCTGGTCTTCGGGACGCCATCTGGCCAGTGTAAGGGCATTGGCGACGACGCTGACGCTGCTGAGGGCCATCGCGGCGCCGGCAACCATGGGGCTCAGCAGGCCGAAGGCGGCCAGTGGAATGCCGGCCACGTTGTACAGAAAAGCCCAGAAGAGGTTCTGGCGGATCTTCCCGTAAGTCTTTCGCGAAATCTCGATCGCTGCCGATACCAGGGCGGGATCGCCCCGCATCAGCGTGATGCCGGCGGTGTGCATCGCCACATCCGTACCGGTTGCCATGGCAATGCCGACGTCGGCTGTTGCAAGCGCCGGGGCATCGTTGATGCCATCGCCGACCATGGCCACGCGGCCGCCCTGCTCCTTCACCCTCTGGACCTCATGCGCCTTGGCTGCAGGCAGGACTTCGGCACGCACCTGATCGAGTCCCAACTGCTGGCCGACCAACCGCGCACTGCCCCAGTTGTCGCCGGTCAGCATGACGGTACGTATGCCCTGACGACGGAGCACGTCAACGGCGAACCGGGCTGTCGGCTTCAGCGGGTCCCCGAATGCCAGCAGCGCGATCAGGCGCGGCGCCTGCGCGGCTTCCGCCAGCCAGGAGATCGTGCGCCCCTGTGCCTCCAAGGCACTGCTGTGCTGCCGCAGCATTGCCTCGGGCAGACCCAGTTCGATCATCAGACGCGTACTGCCGAGCACCAGGCGGCGTTCGGATACGACGCCCTCCAGCCCCCTGCCCGGCAATGCCCGAAATTCGGTGACCTGCGCCGGGATCAGGGTCTTCTGGGCAGCGGCCGCCACTACCGCTCGTGCCAGCGGGTGCTCGCTGCCGGACTGCAGCGCGGCCGCGATGGCCAGGCTCGCCGCTTCGTCACCCTCGAAGGCTTTCAGGGCGACCAGTTCAGGCTGGCCGGCCGTCAGCGTGCCGGTCTTGTCGAAAATGACGGTGTCGACCTGGTGGCCCATTTCCAGGGCTTCCGCATCCTTGATGAGGATGCCGTGGCGCGCGGCCACGCCAGTGCCGGACATGATGGCCGTAGGGGTCGCCAGGCCCAAAGCGCAAGGACAGGCGATCACCAGCACGGCAACGGCATGCAGGATGGCCGCCTCCCAGTCGCCTGATACCAGACCCCAGCCCAGCAGCGTGGCCAATGCGATCACCAGCACGACGGGAACGAACACCGCACTGACGCGATCAACCAGCTTCTGAATCGGTGCCTTCTTGGCCTGGGCCGACTCCACCATGCGGATCACCCGGGACAGCGTGGATTCGGCGCCCACGGCGATGGTCTCGGCAACCAGCAGGCCCTCGCCATTGACCGCGCCGCCGGTCAGACGACTCTCGGGCTCTTTGGCCACCGGCATGCTTTCGCCGGTGATCAAGGACTCGTCGACGTGGCTGCGTCCCTCCAACACCTTGGAATCAACCGGAATGCGTTCGCCCGGCCGGATCACGACGAGATCGCCGATCGCGACCTGCGCCAGCGGCACCTCCCGATCTTCGCCTCCTCGGCGCACACGCGCGATTTCCGGACGCAGGGCCTGCAGCGCCCGGATGGCCTCGGTCGTCTGCCGTTTGGCGCGCGCTTCCAGCCACTTGCCGAGCAGCACCAAGGTGATCACGACAGCCGAGGCTTCGAAATACAGGGTATCCGCCGGACGTCCCTTCAGGATCTGATACACCGAAAGGCCGTAGGCCGCGCTGGTCCCGATGGCCACCAGCAGGTCCATGTTGCCGGCGCCTGCCTTCATAGCCTTCCAAGCGGCTCGATAGAAACGGGCGCCGAGCAGGAACTGCACGGGAGTGGCCAGCGCCCACTGTATCCAGCCGGGCAGCATCCAGTGCTGTCCGAAAATCATGCCGATCATCGGAAGCAGCAGCGGCGCCGAAAGGACTGCGGCCGCCGCAACCGGCGCCCAGCCAGGCCACCCACCCCTGCCGGGCACCGACGGCGCAGCCTGTGTCGCCGGGCTGGCGGCATAGCCGGCATGTTCAACCGCCACGGTCAGGGCCGATACGGGCGTTTCGCCGCTGACCCGGACGGTCGCCCGCTCGGTCGCAAGGTTCACCGAGGCGTCGAGCACACCGGGGATCTCACGCAGCGCCTTCTCAACGCGCCCGGCGCAGGACGCGCAGGTCATTCCTTCGATGGCGAGTCCCACCGTGTTCTCAGCGATCCCGTACCCCGCGTCTCGGACCGCGTTCTGCAGGGACTCGATCGATGTGCCCGGTGCGGCACTGACCGTGGCATTTTCCATTGCCAGATTGACCGTGGCTTCTTGGACGCCCGGAACTTTCAGCAGGGCTTTCTCTACCCGGCTGACACAGGAGGCGCAAGTCATGCCCTCGATCTGGAACTGCCAGAGTTCGGATGCTGTGGTCGTATTCATGGTCAATCTCGCTGATATGCGGACAAGCTAAGGGTTACCACCATGGCAAGGTCAAGGCACCGCGAGTTGTTCTCGCCGAGCGCCTCGAGGGTTGGGTCAGTGCACCGGGTAGCCGGCGTCGCCGAGGGCCTTGCGCAGTGCGGCGTCGCTGACCGTCGATTCGACGCTGACGGTCTTGCTGGCCAGGTCGACTTGGACTTGCGCGCGGTTGTCGGCGGACTGCAAGGCCTTGGTGACACGCGCAACGCAGTGGCCGCAGGTCATGTTGGGGACGTGGAACTGGTACATGAAATTCTCCATCTGTTGGTTATCCGCGGATCGGACGGTGACACTTTCCAGCTTCCCATGGTGGGAAGGTCAAGCACTCGTTCCGCAGAGCCCTCAAAACCTTGGAGTTCACTTCACCGGTGCGAATGACAATCGTTCTCGTATATTCTCCGCGCCGCCATGAACAACGATTGGACAACGAACATGAAACACAAGATGGCGTGGGGTTTGGCGTCGGCCGCATTTACGGCGAACCCGGTCGCAGCAGAGCCGATCGAGTCGGCCGCCGGACGGACAGCGCCCGTGGTCTTGGAAGCAGTCACCGTCGTCGGCTCGCCGCTGGAGGCGGACGCCCTGGCGGGCAGCAACGCCACGATCGACTCGGAGACTCTGGAAGCCTCCCGGGTCTTCACGACCAATGAGGCACTCCGAAAAGCCCCCGGCGTAAACGTGCGCGATGAGGAGGGACTGGGACTGCGTCCCAACATCGGCATTCGGGGCCTGAACCCGACGCGCTCCACGAAGATCCTGCTCCTGGAAGACGGGATACCGTTGGCCTATGCGCCCTACGGCGACAACGCGAGCTACTACCATCCTCCCATCGACCGGTTCGATCGCATTGAAGTCCTGAAGGGTTCGACCATGAACCTCTATGGCCCGCAGACCATCGGCGGCGTCATCAACTACATCACCCCCATTCCACCGCAGGAACTGTCTGCCGGCGTCGCCCTGACGGGAGGAAGCCGGGACTACTTCAATGGCCATGCCTTCGTCGGCGGCAAGGGCTTGCTGCTGGACTACGTGCGCAAACAGGGCCAGGGCGCGCGCGACAATACGGATACCGAGCTCAACGATCTCAACCTGAAGGGCGTTTTTGACCTGTCGGCCGAGCACCAGCTGATTGCCCGGGCGAACTACTACACCGAAGATTCGACCGTCACCTACTCGGGCCTGACGGACGCCGAGTACGCCAATTTCGGAGCCCGCTACAACCCGTTCAAGAATGACGAGTTCGACGCTGAGCGGATGGGGCTGTCCTTGAGCGAGCGCTGGACCATCAATCCCGCTTCGTCTCTGACTACCCAGGTGTACTGGGCCGATTTCTCGCGAGACTGGTGGCGACAGGCTTCCAGTACCACGGATGGCCAGTGCGGCGCGGCCTTCACCGCGGCCCGGCGTGCCGGTACCGTGGTCGACCCGGATACCTGTGCGAGCGCTCAGGGACGCCTGCGCGACTACTACACCTATGGTGTCGAACCCCGATACCGCCTCAGCCACGGGCTGTTTGGTCTGAACAATGAACTGCAAGCCGGGGTGCGCGCGCACTTTGAATACCAGGACCGCCTGCAGTTGAACGGTACATCGCCCACCGCCCGCACCGGCGCGACTGCCGAGAGCAACGAGCGGCGGACCGACGCGTACTCTGCCTTCATCCAGAACCGCTTTGGCTTCGGCAAGCTGTCGCTGATTCCCAGCCTGCGACTGGAGAACGTCCGATATGAGCGCAAGAATCGGTTGACCGGTGACAGCGGTGACTCCGACCTGACCGAACTGCTGCCTGCCCTTGGTCTCAATTACCAGATCAGCGATGCCTACACCGCGTATGCCAGCGTGCATCGCGGCTTCGCCCCGCCCCGTACCGAGGACATCGTCAGCAATAGCGGCACCAGCGTGGATCTGGACGCAGAGCAGAGCGTCAACTACGAACTCGGCCTGCGTGCGCGACCGGTTGCCGGCGTCGCCCTGGAGCTCACCGCCTTCCGGACCGACTTCCGCCGGCAGATCGCCGTGGGCTCGATCGCGGGCGGCAGCACCCCCTTGGCCGTGGGAGAAACGCTGTACCAGGGCATCGAGTTCTCCGGCCGCGCGGAGATCGGTCGCCTGCTCGGCTGGAACCAGCGACCCTTCATGGAGATCGCCTACACGCTGTTGCCGACGGCGAAGTCGGAAACGCCCTTGCGCTGCGTCGTCGCCTCCGGAACCACCTGCGCGGCCGGCGATCCGGTTCCGGGCAGCGCGGCTGGCAAGCGGCTGCCGTATGCGCCCAGGAACCTCTTCACCGGGACCATCGGCTATGAACACACGGCTGGCTTTGACCTGCGCCTGGAGGGCGTATTCATCGACGACCAGTTCAGCGACTTCGCCAATACAGAGCAGGCCCCGGCGGACGGAACTGGCCAGATCGGGAAGATCGACAGCAGCCTGATCTGGAACGCCGCCGCGAACTACCGGGTGCCATCGGTCGCGGGTCTGAGCCTCTTCATCACCGGAAAGAATCTGGCCGACAAGGACTACATCGTCGATCGAACCAGGGGCATCCTGACCGGTGCGCCTCGCCTGGTGCAGGGCGGTTTCGAGTACAAGTTCTGACGCAGTGGGGCCCGGGCGAGTCAGCTCGGGCCCTATAACCCCGGAGTCGGCTCCAGACTCAAGCCTTTAATGTTCAGGCAGATGATGAACTTTCCCCACTTGCCAGCGACTAAGCGCTGGTAAGACACTATGACGATGCGCCTGCTCAAGCCCTTTCTGGCCGTACTGCTCGCCTGGACGTTCTCGTTCCAGGCGATGGCCGGCGTCGTGGGCATGTCCTGCAGGCATCCACCGGGCGCTATGTCGGCTCCGGCCGCACAGGCGATGCCGGCGGATCATGCGGCCATGCATCACGACCACGCGGCCATGATGCAGCAGCAGGCAGAACACGCCGGCCATATGATGGCCGCCGCTGATGGCGAGACCAAAACCATCAAGGTCCCTGGCTGCGAGTGCGGCTGCGACTGCGCCAAGGTAGGCTGCAGCGGCGCCTGCCCCGGTGTCGCGGCGATCTTCTCTCCCTCCACTCTCGACATTCCCGTCGGGAGTCAGCACGCCGCTCCGGCGTCTGTCGCGCCCTCGGGCGCGCATATCCTCGCCCTGATCCGTCCCCCCAGTATGTCCTGAGTTGAAGCCGCGTTTGCGGCGCAGGAGACCCCTGCGCGCAACCCCGTGGCTATGCCGTGGCCCCAGCGCCGCGGAACAACGCTCATGGATTCCTGGGAGGATTTGTGGTTCCCCGAAAATATCTCTATGTACCAGCGCTTTCCGCAGCGCTGCTCAGTGGCTGCGCCAGCATTCCTTCGGACTGGGGACGCTCCGACGTCGCCGACCTGGCCCGCTCGCATGGTCGATCGGCGCCGAGTGGCGGCGATGCGGCCGCCTTTACGCGACAGGCGCTGGACCGACCGCTGACCCCGGAGATCGCGGTCCAGTTGGCCCTGCTCAACAACCCCGGCTTGCGCCGCGATACCGCCGAGCTGGGGTTCGCCGCCGCGCAGGTCTATGACGCCGGGCGCCTGGCCAATCCGGTCCTGAGCGCGGTGCGCCTCTCACCTGGCGACCCCACGGCAGCCAACGCCAGCCTCACGCTCGGCATCGCCGTGAATTTCGTCAACCTGCTGTTTCTGCCAGCCAACTCCCGCTTCGCCGGCGCGCAGTTCGAAAGCGCCAAGCTGTCCCTCGCCTCCCGGACATTGAATCTGGCGAGCGAAGTCGAGGCGGCCTACTACGAGGCGGTGGGTGCCGAGCAGCTGGCGCAGATGCGCGAGGCGGTCGCGAAGGCCGCTCGCGCCTCGGCGGGTCTCGGTCAGCGCTTCTTCGATGCCGGCAACATCAACCGCCGCGAACTGGCCATGGAACAGGCCTCGGCCAGCCAGGCGGAGCTTGACGCCCTCGCCGCCAGAGCCGAAGCCATCGAGGCGCGCAGCAAGCTGCACCGCTTGATGGGCCTCTCATCCTCCCAGGACGTTTGGGCGCTCGAGGCCCGCCTGGCCGAACCGCTGCCGCGCGAGGACGAGCTCGATGCCCTGTCCAAGCTCGCTGCCGAGTCGCGGCTGGACGTCGCGAGTGCGCGCAAGAACGCCGAAGCCCTGGCTGCCCGGTTCGGATTGGAGCGCCGCACCCGCCTGATCAATGGCACCCAGATCGGTGCCGAGCGCGAAAAGGACTTCGACGGCTCGATCAATGTCGGCCCCACGCTGGAGCTCGAGTTGCCGCTCTTCAACTGGGGCGGCGGTCGCGTTGCGGCCGCGCAGGCCTCGCTCGCCCAAGCCGAGGCCAGCCTCGACGAGGCGGTTCTCGACAGCGGCAACGACGTCAAGCTGGCCTACGCCAAGCTCGTTTCGGCCAAGACCCGGGCGGAGCGCTACCGCGATGCCCTGATTCCGCAGCGCGAAGCCGTCGTGGCCCGCATGCAGGAAGAGGTCAACTACATGCTGGTGGGCATCTTCGAACTGCTCGTCGCCAAGCAGCAGGAGTACGAAGCCTATGCCGGCTATCTGGAAGCCGTGCGGGACTACTGGATCGCCCGCGCCGAACTCACCCAGGCCGTCGGGCGCAGGCTGCCCAGTAGCGATCAGCCGGTCGAGGCGACCCTCGATCCGGCCGAGCTGACGCGCCCCAAGGGCGCTGCTGCGATGGACCACTCGAAGATGGGCATGCCGGGCATGGATGGCATGGAAGGGATGGACGATATGGAAGGGATGGAGGGCATGGAGGCCATGCCAGGAATGCCGGGCATGAAGTCCTCGCAACCCGATTCCGCGCCTTCCAACTCCGGCCACGCCGGTCACGGCATGAAACCTGGCAACGGCCCGGCAATGCCGATGGACCACAGCCAGCACGGCCAATCCTCCACGCCCGCCAAGGACGCCCAAAGCAGCGATCACGACATGGGCGACATGCCGATGCCCGGCATGAAGCACGAAACGCCGGCGCCGCCCAAGCGACGCAAGGATGTCGAGCAACCCGTGATCCAGGAGCAGCCGCATGCCCACTGAAACCTTTTCCCCCGACGCCCCCCGGCGTTTCTCACGTAGGAGTTACCCGATGAACACGCTTTTCCGCAGCACCCTGGTCGCCGCCGCCGTTCTGTTTGCGCAGGGCAGCTGGGCCCACGATCCGGCCGAGCACGCCAAGGAAGCCGCCGCCGCGAAGGCCGGCCCCGATTGCGCCTCGATGAAAAACATGGACATGTCGAAGATGGACATGAACGACCCGGTGGCCAAGGCGATGCACGAAAAGTGCATGGGCCAGAAGAAGCCGGCCGACGGCATGGGTGGCATGGACCATTCCCAGATGAAGGGCATGGATCAGAAGTCGGGTAGCGGCAAGCCGCCTGCCGACGGTCACGGAGGCCACTGATGGTCACACGACGCGACCTGCTGCAGATGATGGGCGCGAGTGGCGCTGGCCTTCTGGCCAGCGCTCCTGCCCTCGCCCAGCACGAGGGCCACAACATGGCCGACATGCCGGGCATGAGCGGCGCCGGGACGGCCAGCACCCCTGCCCCTGGGCTGAAGGTGCCCTCCACGATCAAGCGGCATTCGCAGGGCTACCTGCCGGTGCGCACGCTCAATGGCTGGACCCTGCCGTACAAGATGAAAGGCGGCGTCAAGGAGTTCCACCTGGTCGCCGAGGAGATCGAGCACGAGTTCGCGCCGGGATCCCGAGCCAAGTGCTGGGGCTATAACGGGACGACCCCGGGGCCGACGATCGAGGCCGTCGAGGGCGATCGCGTGCGCATCTTCGTCACCAACCGCCTGGGCGAGCCGACCAGCGTGCACTGGCATGGCATCGACCTGCCCAACGGTTTCGATGGCGTCGGCGGTCTGAACCAGCCGCACATCCAGCCGGGCGAGACCTTCGTCTACGAGTACACGCTCAAGCAGCACGGCTCGCACATGTATCACCCGCATGCCGACGAAATGACGCAGATGGCGTTCGGCATGATGGGCATGTTCATCATCCATCCCAAGGACGGTGAAGGCGTCCAGATCGACCGCGACTACACCTTCCTGCTGCACAACTGGGCACTGCACCCGGGCACCTATCGCCCCGACCCCAGCATCATGCAGGACTTCGATCTGTGGACCTTCAACAGCAAGACCTTCCCGGCGATCGAAAACCTGGTGATGCGCACCGGCGAGCGAGCGCGCATCCGGATTGCCAACCTGTCGATGTGGAATCACCCGATACACCTGCACAGCAATCCGTTCTGGGTCACCGGCTCGGATGGCGGTCGTTGGCCCGAGGCGCAATGGCGTCGCGAGGTGACCGAGATCGTAGGTGTCGGACAGATCCGCGACATCGAGTTTGTCGCTACCGAACCCGGTGACTGGGCCTTCCACTGCCATATGGCGCATCACACGATGGGGCCGATGGGACATGGCATCCCCAACCTGGTCGGCGTCGACCAGTCCGGCGTGGAAGCCGACATCCGCAAGATGCTGCCCGGCTATGGGGCCATGGGCCGCTACGGCATGGCCGAGCACGGTGGCCATGTGGCCATGGGCCTGAAGGGTCCCGAGAACACGCTGCCGATGATGACCGGCGAAGGACTGTACGGCCCCATCGAGATGGGCGGCATGTTCACGGTCGTGAAGGTGCGGGACAACCAGCCGGCCGGGGACTACCGCGATCCGGGCTGGTACCGCAATCCACCCGACAAGATCGCACGGCGTATCTCCAGTGATCCCGACTTCGGCAATCCGCCGCGGCGTGATCCGTATGGACCGCGGCAGGAGCCGGCAGCGACGCCGGCCATGCCGAAGATGGACCACTCCCAACACGGCGGCTGATCTCCCAAAGGCCTGGTCATGAAATTCCTCAAACCCCTGCTCCTGCTATTGGTCGTCGGCGTACTCGGCGCCATCGGCTTCATCTACTCCGGGGCCTACCCCATCGGGGCCGACGACGCTCACACCAGGCCGGTCTACCTGGCCCTGGAGACCCTGCGCGAGCGCTCGATCGCGGTTCGCACCAAGAACATATCTGTACCGGCGCTCGACGACTCGCAGATGCTGCTGGCCGGCGGCGCGGACTACAACGACATGTGCGCCGGCTGTCACCTGAAGCCGGGGAAGAGCGAATCGGACATGTCGATCGGCCTGTATCCGAAGCCTCCCAACCTGGCCATGCCGGCCGGCATGCACGGGGAAGGACAGGATGAGCACGACCACGGCGACGAGAAGGCCAGCGCCGCCCGCCAGTTCTGGATCATCAAGCACGGTCTGAAGATGACCGCGATGCCGGCCTGGGGCGCGACGCACGACGATCAGCGCATCTGGGCGATGGTGGCGTTTCTCCAGAAGCTGCCCTCGCTGACCCCGGAGCAATACCAGATCCTCACGGCGCGGGGCGAAGGGGATTCGGGCATGGATCACGACGACGCGGCGCCGGCTGCGGCGCCTCCATCGGGCGGCGATGCTCACGGTGGCCATGGCGGCATGGACATGTCGCAAATGCAGATGCCGGAGGCTGGATCGGCCGCGCCGGAGGCCGAGAAGGCCGTGGAAGCCTTCCGATCGGCCTTGAAGGCGGGCGATCGGGCGGTCCTCTCGTACTGGCTGACCGACGACCTGCTGGTCTACGAGGGCGGCGGCGCCGAGCGCTCGCGCGACGAGTTCCTGGCCTTGCACGCCGGCGCGGATGCGGCCTTCCTCAAGGCCTCGAAGATCGATCTGCTCAAGCGCGTTTCCGGCAGCAGCGGCGACAGTGCCTGGGTCAACTCGGAGTACCGCATCCGTGGACAGTCGTCCAAGGGCCGGCCCATCGACGTACTGAGTACCGAGACGATCCTGCTGCGCAAGACCCCTCAGGGCTGGCGGGTGCAGCACGTCCACTGGTCCTCGCAGGACTACGCTGCCGTCGCGGCGCCTTCGACCTGAGCGCGGGGATAGAGCCATGAGCGACTGCTGTGGAGACTCCGGAAGCACGCCGATGGCACGCGATCCGGTTTGCGGCATGAAGGTGAACCGGGTCACGGCGCTGCGCCACGAATTCCAGGACAAGGTCTTCGTGTTCTGCAGCGAACGCTGCCGCCAGAAGTTCATCGCCGATCCGGCCCGGTATCTGGCGCCGCCGTCACCGCCCGCCGGTGATGGCTCTCCCTCGCATGCTCCGCGGCTCGACAGCAGCGTGATCTATACCTGCCCCATGCACCCCGAAGTGCGTCAACCGGGACCGGGAAGCTGCCCCAAGTGCGGCATGGCCCTGGAACCGGAAGCGCCGTCGCTGGAGCAGGACGACAGCGAATTGCGCGATATGCGCAAGCGCTTTCGCATCGGGCTCGCCCTGACCCTGCCCCTGCTGGTCCTGTCGATGGCCGAGTTCGTTCCCGGCCTGGACCTGATGCGCCGCCTGGGGCACGGGCTGTGGAGCTGGAGCCAGCTCATCCTGGCCTCGCCGGTGGTTCTCTGGGCGGGCGCCCCCTTCTTCGTCCGCGGCTGGCAGTCGATCCGTCAGCGCAGTCTCAACATGTTCACGCTCATCGCGCTGGGCATCGGCGCGGCCTACGCCTTCAGCATCGTGGCGACCCTGGTGCCGGGGTTTCTGCCCGAGACGTTCCGCATGTCAGGCGGTGCGGTGCCGCTTTACTTCGAGGCCGCCGCGGTCATCACGGTCCTGGTGTTGCTGGGACAGGTCCTGGAGCTGCGCGCACGCTCGCAAACCTCCAGCGCCATTCGCTCCCTGCTCGAACTGGCGCCCAAGACCGCCCACCGGGTCGACGACCAGGGCAACGAGTCGGATGTGGATGCGCGGCACCTGCAAACGGGCGACCGCCTGCGGGTGCGGCCGGGCGAAAAGATTCCGGTGGATGCCGAAGTCGTCGAGGGCGAGAGCCATGTCGACGAGTCGATGATCAGCGGTGAACCCGATCCGGTTCGCAAGCAGGCCGGGGACAGTGTCACCGGCGGCACCATCAACGGCCGCGGCAGCCTGCTGGTGCGCGCCGCCCGCGTCGGCAAGGACACCCTGCTCGCGCAGATCGTGCAGATGGTCGCGGAGGCACAACGGTCGCGTGCGCCGATCCAGCGCCTGGCCGATGTGGTTTCGGCCTGGTTCGTGCCGGCGGTCATCGCCGTGGCCGTGGCCGCCGCGGTGATCTGGGCCTTGGCAGGCCCACCGCCGCAGCTGGCGACGGCGCTGGTGGTCGCCGTATCCGTCCTGATCATCGCCTGTCCTTGCGCGCTGGGCCTGGCGACGCCGATGTCGGTGATGGTCGGGATCGGTCGCGGCGCCCAGGCAGGCGTCCTGATCAAGGACGCCGCCGCCCTGGAGCGCCTGGAGAAGATCGACACTCTCGTCGTCGACAAGACAGGCACCCTGACCGAAGGCAAACCCAGCCTGCGCTCGGTGCTGCCCGTGGGTCGGTTCTCCGAGGCGGAAGTATTTTCCCTGGCTGCCGCCGCGGAGGCGCTGAGCGAACATCCCCTGGGTCGCGCGATCGTCGAAGCGGCCGCGCAACACACTTCGGGGTCCATCCCTGCAGCCACGGAGTTCGGCTCCGATCCGGGACTCGGCGTCTGGGCAACCGTCGGCGATCGCAAGGTCCTCGTGGGGAACCAGCGTCTGCTTGAAGCTCGCCGGATTCCGACGGAAGCCCTGATCAGCCCCGCGGAACTGGCCCGGCTCAAGGGACAGACCGCAGTATTCGTGGCCATCGACGGCCGGCCCGCCGGCATCATTGCTGTCGCCGACGCGATCAAGGCCTCCACGCCAGAGGCCGTTACGGCCCTGAAATCCGCTGGCCTGCGAATCCTGATGCTGACCGGAGACAATGAGCGCACCGCACGCGCGGTCGCCCAAGAACTCGGCATTGACGAGGTCATCGCCGACGTCCTGCCCCAGGACAAGGCCGGCGTCGTGCAACGCCTGCAGCGCGAAGGCCGCCGCGTTGCCATGGCGGGTGACGGCGTCAACGATGCTCCGGCGCTGAGCTCGGCCGATGTCGGCATCGCGATGGGCACGGGCACCGATGTGGCCATGCAGTCTGCCAGCGTTACCTTACTCAAGGGCGACCTGCGCGGCATCGCGCGCAGCGTGGCCCTGTCCCGCGCCACGATGCGCAACATTCGCCAGAACCTGTTCCTGGCCTTCGTCTACAACGCCCTGGGCGTGCCTATCGCGGCCGGTGTGCTGTATCCGTTTTTCGGCCTGCTGCTGTCGCCCATGCTCGCCAGTGCCGCGATGAGCCTGTCCTCCGTGTCGGTCGTGGCCAATGCGCTGCGGCTGCGTTCGGCACAGCTCTGGCCGGAGGCCACTTGAGCATCGGCCGCATCACGCCCGCAGCGTTGAGCGAGCGGCTTCGGCACTCTCCCGCGCCGCTGCTGCTCGATGCCCGGCGCCGTGACGCGTTTCGACGTGAGCCGCTGGCGCTGCCGCATGCGGTTCCGATCCATATGGACGAGCAGCCGCCACAGCTTCCCGATCTGCCGCGCTCGACGCCGATCGTCGTCTACTGCCTGTGCAACGGACAGGCTTCGAGCACTCGCGTCGCACGTTGGCTCGACGCGGCGGGATACCGCGACATCGCGGTCCTGGACGGCGGATGGCCCGCCTGGCTTGCCGGCGGCGGCGTCACTGCGGTGCTCGCCCCCGAAGCCCGGCGTCAGATTGCCGGGTGGACGGTCCTGGCCGAGGAACCGCAGGGCGATCTCATTGCGGAAGCCGCATTCCTGAGAGGCCTGGCCCTGCCCGCCCGCCGAGACCTGGCCGTGCTGTTCGTCGACATGGTCGACTCCACGCGCCTGTTCGCGACCCATGCCCCCGAGCAGGTACTCGGCCTGGTGCAGGCCTTCATGGAGATCGTGACGGAGATCGCCGTAAGCCACTGCGGCGATGTCCATGACTTCGAAGGTGACGGTGCCATGCTGTACTTCGCCAGTCCCACGGAGAGCCTACCCGCGGCCTTCGCCATTCGTGATGCGCTCGCCGAACGCCGCGTAACCCGCCCCGACCTCCCCGAGGTGCGCATGGCCCTGGACTTCGGTCCGCTGGTTATTGGCCGGATTGGCGGCCGCGAACGCCGTGGACTTTCCTTCATCGGCACGGCTGTGCACACCGCGGCACGCCTGCTCAAGCTCGCCCCTCCGGGCGGCATTGCCGCAACCGAAGCGGTCATGAACCACGCGCGTACTAGCCACCAAGAACATGCCGATGCCTTGGTGCTGCACGCAGAGCCGCAACACCTCAAGGGCTTCGATGCCCCCGTCTCGGTGTATCTGACTCATCAGTCGCCCAAGAGGAGAAAAACATGAAGCCATACCCGCAGGCTTCTGTGCTGACCGCATTGCTGGTCAGCGCCATTCCGGCGCTCGCCCAAGATCGTTCCGCACCGGAGCTCGGGACCTATCCCGTCATTCCCGTGCCGTCACGGAACATGGACCAAATGGCCACCATGACCCATGGGTTACAGCCGGCGGCGTTCATGCTGGGTCATGGCAGCAAATGGATGGCGGCCTACGAATACGGCTACGAGCGGATGAACCGAAACCTTGATGGCACCGGGCGGATCAGCGAGGGTGAAATCCTGCAGAACTACTTCGCCGCGCCCACCAAGATGAGCATGCAGATGCATATGGGCATGCTGATGTACGCGGCGACCGACGATCTGGCGCTGATGGCAACGCTGCCCTACCTCGTCAAGTCGATGGAGCATCTCACCGCCGACGGCGAGCGATTCAACGAACGCACCAGCGGCATCGGCGATGTCGGACTGCGTGCGCAGTACGTCGTCTATGCGCAGCCCGATCTGCGCCATCGCGTTGTGCTCAATGCCGGCCTCAGCCTGCCGACCGGCTCGATCGACGAGCGCATGAACGGCATGCGCCTGGAATACCCCATGCAGCTGGGCACCGGCACCGTTTCCCTGAGTCCGGGAGTCGCCTACCTGGGACAGGCCGCGCAATGGGGCTGGGGCGCGGAGTTCCTGCCCAATCTGCGTGTCGGCGACAACGACAACGGCTATCGACTCGGCAACGACTATCGGATGGGCCTGTGGTTGATCCGTCGCCTCAACGAGGTGGCCAATGCCTCGGCTCGCGTCGAGGCCCGCCGCGTCGAGAACATCCGAGGCGCCGATGCGGAACTCGATCCTGCGGACGAGCCGACCAAGGATCCGTCCCTGCAGGGCGGCAAGCGGCTGGACTTCCTGGTCGGCTTTGACCTGAGGCCAGGCCAGAGCCCCAGCTCCGAGCAACAGCGTGTGTTTCTTGAGGTCGGCGCGCCGGTGTACCAGGACCTGGATGGACCGCAGCTCAAGACCACTTTTCTCGGACGGCTGAACTGGCAATGGCGATTCCTGTAGTCCTTATGAGATGCCAAGCATGAATCCACGCACTGCCCATCGGGACCGCCGTCCCCTCCTCGTCGCTCTCGCCGCTGGCCTGACCGCGCTGCTCCTCATTGCCGGGGCCTACTGGCAGCTATCCACGCCTCCCGCGGCGGCGGCCGCAGATTCCGTGGTCGTCTACAAAAGCCCCACCTGCCACTGCTGTTCCAAATGGGTCGAGCACCTTCGGAACGCTGGCTTCTCGGTCGACGTGCGCAATGAAAACGCGATGAATCCCCTCAAGACCCGGCTGGGTGTGCCCGGCGACCTGGCGTCCTGTCATACGGCCATCGTGCGGGGATACCTCATCGAAGGCCATGTGCCCGCGGAAGACATCCGACGGCTGCTGGCCGAGCGTCCCAAGGCCAAGGGTCTCGCGGTGCCGGGCATGCCGATCGGCTCTCCCGGCATGGAGCAAGGGGATCGCGTCGACCCCTACGAGGTCCTGCTGTTCAGCGATGATGCCCCGCCGGCGGTATTTGCTAAACACGGACCGGCGGCGCCATGAGCACGCACCGACGAGGCACCCCGCCGCGACGATCGGGTGGACTCTCTGCGCTGCCGACTTCCGAGGATGCTCAGGCGCTGCCGCGCGTCACCATCGGCCGTCTCGCCAAGCTGACGGACACCACGGTCGACACGATCCGGTTTTACGAACGCCTGGGGCTTTTGCCCAAGGCGCGTCGTGCGACATCGGGATATCGCAACTTCGGCGCGGAAGACGTCGATCGATTGCGGTTCATCCGGCGCGTGCGCGCCCTGGGCTTCAACCTGGACGAAATTGCCGACATCCTGCGCCTTGAGCATCAGGGTGACCTCAGCGGCAAGTTGGAATCCGGTATCGAACCGAGGGTTCGCGAGATCGAGCGCCGCATTCAGGATCTCACCGCCATCCGGGACCGCTTGCGGCAGCACACTGGCAAGGCAAAGGGCCGCGCCGCGGGTCGCGCCTCCATCATCGCCGCGCTGCTGGGGCCTGACAGCTACCAGGCCAAGGTCCGATGAACGCCGCCATGCCAACGCCGGCATCAGCGGTCCACACCCTCTGGTTCCCGACGAAGGGCCCGGCAAACGTCACTGCCGTGCCGGACCCTCTCGCGAGCCTGCATCGACTAGTGGGCGGCGGCGGCCGTGCCCTGCCCGGTACCGCGTGCCGGAGCCTTGCTCGCCATCTGGCGGCAGGCCTCCGCGCAGCGCCGACAGGCCTCGGCGCACTGCTGGCAGTGGTCAGGCGGATGGCGTTCGCATTCCTCGCCGCAGGCCTCGCAAATCTCCGCGCAGATCTGGCAAATCGCGCCAGCGAACTCACTGCCGCGCGCCATCACCGAAGCGGCAAAGCGGCAGACCTGCGCGCAGTCCATGTCGAGCGCGATGCAGCGGGCCATCTCCCCGACGTCGGGCTCCTGCAGGCAGGCCGTGGCGCAATGGTCGCAGGCGTCGGCGCAGGCCTGGCAAGCCTCAATGCATTCTCGGAATTGATCGTGGGCCATGTCATTGTCTCCGTAAAAAGTGGGCTACGGACCGACAAGGCCCGCCGCCTTTCGCGTGCAGCAGCCATGCCTGCTCCAGAAGGACAAGCGCTTCAGGTGCTTGGCCCGCAATCTCTGGACCATGATCCGACGCCGTTCCCTGCAATATGGAGAGGTTCTGCCGCAGGCACTTGCAGACTGCAGGCTCTCTCCCAACAACGCGCTCCTCAATGAACCTCCCTGAACCCGAAGACATCGCTGCCGCGACCCGGCAAATGCTGGAGGTCTGGCGTGAAGACCCCGCCGCAACCTACCGGAGCTGGTTCCTGTGGGAGGAGCGACTCAAGAACTTCCGCTCCATCCGACGAGGCCTCGCCGCAGTCGTCGAGGAAATCGACGCCGGGCGCTTCGGCAACGCCTATCGGGGATCATCGCTGGAGACGGTGGTCAGCAGCATCGCAGAGCAGCGCCAGATCTTCAGGGGCGCGGATCACGCCTTTCTCTGGAAGCCGAAACTACGCATCCCGGATATCTACGAGAACCTCGACAATCAGCGCGCTTTCGGCCGCTTCCTGCATAGCTGCGCCTGCTGCCAGACTGAAGAACCGGTGCTGGCTGCGATCCAGCAACTGGACGCGCAGCGCATCAAGGGTCTCGGCCCTGCGGCTGCGAACCTGCTGTACTTCCTGCATCCCACCCTGATACCGCCCTTCAACACCGCGATCGTGCGCGGCTACAACCTGCTGACCGGAGCACAGGCCAAACTCGGCAGCTGGAAGGAATACCTGGCCATGCGCCTGGGCATCCTCGAATTCAACCAGCGGCATCGCCAGTGGCTCTCCAATGACCTCGGCGCCATCGGCGGGCTGCTGTTCGATATCGGTTCCGGCCGCTATACGGCGCCGGCGATCGGTGGCGAAGAGGAGCTGATCGCCCAATGGCGGGCGGACCTCGCCCTGGTGCGCGAGCAGTCGGCCCGACTCAGCAACACGCTGCGCACGGCGGCCGAGAGTGATCTCACTCATACCGAGGTGCAGGGCTGGCTAAGGGACCTGGGTCAGGCGCTGGGCTATCTGGTCTGGATCGCCGCCAATGACCGATCCAGGCCCTACGGCGGTGGACGCCTGTCCGATGGCTGCGTCGACACTTTGCCCCCCAGGATCGCCGCGACCGGCAGTGCTGAATCGATCCGGCTGATCGATGTGCTCTGGATCGACCCCGACCAGGAGCGGATTGCCGCAGCCTTTGAGGTCGAGCACACGACCAGCATCTATTCAGGCATCGTGCGCATGCTGGATCTCGCCCTCTCGTTCGACGAACCGGCGTCCGGCAATTATTTCCTCGTCGCCCCCGACGATCGGCAGGAGCAGGTGCGTGCGCAACTGGGTCGGCCGGCCTTCAGCCGGGTTTCCGACCTGAAGCTCCACTACCTGCCCTACGGCGCCCTGCGCGAACACCGCACTGCCTTGGCGCGGTTCGGCACCGGGCTCAAGGGCATGCTCAGCCTCGCCGCCCCGTTGCGTTAACCTCGGGTCCGGGCACCAGTACGGGCTTGCGGCGAATTTCCTAGCGGAGCCTCAGGCCCACCGAGGCCTCAAGTGCGCGGGTATCCTCGCTATAGGTCCACAGACGATTGAAGCCGCCTCCGTCCAGCCCTTCACATCCCAGGTGCGAGGCTGCGTGGCAGCCTGACGTTCAAAACCAGCGGGCAAAAATTCCGCCAGTCTGCGTCCGAGCCAGCAGTAGGGTCGGCCAAGCGTGCCGGCACTGACAAAGCCGACATGCCCGCCGTTGTGCGCCAATTCCAGTGTCACATGGGGCGACAAGGCTTCCACATTGGGAACGATGTCGGCCGTCATGAAGGGATCATCCAGCGCGTGTACCACGAGGGTCGAGCGCTGAATATCCTTTAAAAATTGACCGCAGGAGGCGTTCGCATAGTAGTCCTCCGCGCTGCGGTAACCCGCCAGTGGCGCGGTGCAGGCCTCGTCGTACTCGATGAAATCCTGCGCCGCTAGTGCGGCGGACAGATTGACCAGAGGCGATAGCGGAACCTGGCTATGCTTGCGCCGCAAAGCGATTTTCACCGCGTCGAGCAAACGCTTCTGGTAAACGCAAGAGAAGCCGGTGCGCAGGCGCTCTGCACATGGTCGGATAATGAAGGGCACGGAGGCCGCTGCGGCGATATTGATCGGCGCCAACTGGCCCTCCTCCGCCAGCGCCTTGAGGGTGACGTTACCGCCCAGAGACCAGCCCAGCGAAGCGATGAACGCCTTGGGTTCTCGCTGACGCAACAGATGCCAGAAATAGCGCAGGTCTTCGGTATCACCCTGGTTGTAGCAGCGGTGCAAGCGGTTCGGCTCTGGACCCGCGCCGCGCAGTTGCAAGATCACCGTGCGCCAGCCTTTCGCTATCAGTTGGCAAGCAGTACCCAGCAGATACTTGGACTCGAAGCCGCCGGCAAGGCCATGTACCAGCACCGCCAAGGGACCACTGGCGTTGTGGTCCCCGCTCCAGCCCAGATCCACGAAGTCTCCATCAGTCAATTCCAGCCGCTCGCGGCGAAGGACGAGCTTGGGTGCGGGCCGCAACAGCGTCGCGATGGTTTGCAGATGCGCGCCCGGCAACAGAGGATGCGGCCGGAAACGGCTTTGCAATATTTGACCGTAGCGCTGGCCACGCGGCGTCATGCATTGGTCCTCGGGTTCAAGTCGGCCCGGGTGCCATATGCCGTCCAGACCGGCGGGGTGACCGTCGTCAACTGCTATTTCGGCCCCTTGTGCGCCGCGAGCCAGCGATCCAGTTCGGCGATTTCCTTTTTCTGCGCGGCGATGATGTTCTTGGCCATCTCCAGCATCTCCGGATTCTTGCCCTTCTTGAGCTCGGCTTCGGACATTTCCACGGCCATCTGGTGATGCTTGCGCATATTGGCGGCGAAGTCATAGTCCGCGTCACCGGTCATGGACATACCTTCCATATGCTTCATGCCGCCCATGTCCTTCATGCCTTTGCCGCCTTTTGTCCCCCCGGTCTTAATGGCTTCGGCTGCGGCCAAGTATTGGCCGTTGCCGTAGTCGATGGCTTTGAACATCGAAGACTGATCCGCATTCGCGGGCGCGCCGACGAGCGCACACACCAGGCCAAGCGCGAGTACCGCGGTCTTTCTGGTGAAAAAATTTGACTTTGTCATGATAATTCTCCGTGGGTGAGATGACCCGGTCGGGTCGTAGCAAACGATCTTTTGAATGTGAGCCGGGGGTGCGTCCAAGCTACGTTCCCTGGCGATGCCACCACGCGTCGGCAAACATGCCCAGCGACAGCAGAGCGAGGACCGTGGCGTCCGCGAAAAGATGCGCAGAACTCAGTCCCAGCAGCGGACCGAACAAACCCGCGATCCAGGCGCCGACCAGCGCTACGAATGCGGCAACCCACAAGAGCCGCGCACAGCGCACGGCGAAGGTGGGGCTCATGCCACGGCCCTCCTCGGCGGGGCCGGGAGACGAAGTAGTTGCAGGCAGCTCTCGGCCAGTACCTGGCAAATCTGCGCACAGTCCTGCAAACCCGTCAGGTCTTGAAGCGCCTCGGCAGAGGTGCGGCTCACTGTCGCGCAGGCCTGGACTACCGCGTGCTGCTCAGGTGCCCTGGCCATCAGAAAGTGCGCGTTCACCATGCTGAGTTCCGCACAGTTGAGCAAGGTCGCGGCAGGGTCTGAGCCGATCCGGATGCCGGCCGATTGCGGTCGCAACGCGGCCTCGGAACACAGGCGGTGGCATTCGAGAGAGGCCTCGATACAGAGTTGGATTGAAGGCGCTTCGACATCGGGCATGGCGGTCACTCCCACTTTTACGGTTGTTCGTCAGCCATATGGGGGCAGTTGGCGTGCCATCGCTGGAAGGGCTTTCTGCGTCAGCGTCTTATGGCTGAAAACCTTGGATAGCCGTCCATTCGTAGTGCGTGAGCTTTGCAGGCCTGAGGCTGCCTTTCCATGCAAACTGCAACCCGTGGCTCAGCAACGTCGGCGGGCCCGGAAGAAAGCGGGGCGCCCCTGTGGCGCCCCGCTTGTTTACCAATGACCTCCTTAACGCCGACAGGGCTCAGGGCCGAAGCGCCCCGGATCCTTCACCGCCATGACGGCTTCGTAGGAACCCGGTGACGCGGACTGTGTCGGGCAACCGTCATGGTTGACGCCGGCCTTTGGCCCCCAATGCGCGGGGTCCTTGACGGACATCACCGCCTCGAACGATCCCGGGAGCCCCTCGCCGCGCGGTGATATCGGGGCATCACTGACGGCTTTCGGACCGTAGTTGCCCGGGTCCTTGACGCTCATGATGGCCGCGAAGCTTCCGGGTGCCGGGGGTTCCTGAGCCGGATGTGCCCAGGCACCGGTGGCGGCCGCCCCCAGCAACGCAGCGGCGGCCATGGCGCGAGTGAAGCGAACAATTAACAAATGGATGTTCATGATGATCTCCTTGAGAGGAAACTTACGGAGCGACAGGGATCGTGCCCCGAGGGCCGATCCATCTCGTCGGTTGGGGTTGCGGCGCGATGTCGCAGGGTTCCAGGAAAGCGACCTCGACACGGCGCTTGTTGGCGCCGTCCCAGAGCTGCCGCGTAACCGCAGGGGCCGTGCAAGGCGTCGCTGGCGCACTGACCTGGAGGGTATTGCGGGGGCCGTAGGTCGGCGCGGCTTGCGCCGCCTGGACCAGGCTGATGATCGCGACCAGGCCCAGGCCGAGCCGGCGGATCGGGATGACTGTAGTGTTCATGGATGACCTCTTCGGGCAACAGGAATGCAAGGCATGACGGGCATGCCGGTCTTTGTCGTCGAGGTGAATCCAGGCCCGCTGGCACGCGGGCCCTCGCCGCTCCTACAGTCGCAGGCGGGCCGTAACCAGGTAGGTGCGGGTTCCGGCGAAGCGCGGCGGAAACGTGCCGGGAGCCGTCAATGGCGGTGGATGCCCAATCCAGTCGGGCGCAAGATGCGACAACGGTGGTGGAGCGGGCGTCTTGTCGCCGGAGAAGGTCGGAAGCGCGTCGGCTTCGGCGTCCTTTACCTGCGCCTGCAGGGCGACGACCTGCTTGCAGCATTTGCCGACGCCGCTGCTGACCTGCGGGCACGGCGCCATGGCGTCGGTGCAACAGCAACGCTGCTGCATGGATGCAGCGTCATGGGCACAGGCCAGCGCGACCCGCCACGGCAGCAGCGTCGCCATGACGATCAGAACGGCCCAGACTCCTCGGCGCACGCGGTTACTCCTGCTCGGCCTACAGGACTTTGACCGGGTGCTTGCTGTCCCGTTCCGGCGAAGGCCTGTCACGGACTCTCTTCCTTCGATAGCCGACGTCCACGGAGCAGCAGATACGCCGCCGGCAGCACGATCATGGACAAGAGGGGCGCGGTGATCATGCCCCCCACCATCGGTGCCGCGATGCGCTGCATGACCTCGCTGCCGGTTCCCGCGCCGATGAACAAAGGCAGCAGGCCGGCGATGATGACCGCCACGGTCATGGCCTTCGGACGCACCCGCAGCACGGCCCCCTCGATCAGAGCGTCGCGCAGGTCGGCCTGGGTCCGCATCCGACCGCGCTCCTGCCGCTCCCCAATGGCGTTGTCGAGGTAGATCAGCATCACCACGCCGAACTCGGCGGATACGCCGGCCAGGGCGATGAAGCCGACACCGGAGGCGACCGACAGATGATGGCCCAGCAGGTAGATCAGCCAGAACCCACCGACCAGGGCGAAGGGTAACGTCGCCATGATCAGTGCCGCGGAGGCGGCGCTGCGGAAGGTCAGGTACAGCAGCAGGAAGATGATCGCCAACGTAAACGGCACGACGACCTGCAGGCGCTTGGTGGCCCGTTCGAGATATTCGAACTGGCCCGACCAGGCGACCGAGTAACCGGCCGGCAGTTGCACCTGCTCGGCCACGGTCTTGCGAGCCTCGGCGACATAGCCGCCGAGGTCGCGGCCACGGATGTCGACGTAGATCCAGCCGTTCGGGCGGGCGTTCTCCGACTTGATCATGGGCGGACCATCGGTGATCTGCACGGTCGCGAGGCTGCCCAGAGTGATCGTCTCGCCGCGCATCGTCACCAACGGCAGGTCCCGCAGGTCCTGAACCGAATCCCGCAGCGCCCGCGGATAACGCAGGTTGATCGGAAAGCGCTGCAGGCCCTCGACCGTCTCGCCGATGTTCTCGCCGCCGATGGCCAGGGAAACGATGCGTTGCACATCGGCGATGCTCATGCCGTAGCGAGCCGCCGCGAGGCGATCGGGAACGACCTCGATGTAGCGCCCACCCGAAACCCGCTCGGAGAAGGCCGAGACGGTGCCGGGGACCTGCTTCACCACGGCCTCGATCTGCGCACCCACCCGCTCGATCACCGCCAGATCGGGGCCCGCGATCTTGATGCCCACCGGCGACTTGATGCCGGTCGCGAGCATGTCGATGCGGTTGCGAATCGGCTGGACCCAGACATTGCCCATGCCCGGAATCTTCAGTGCCGCGTCCATCTCCTCGATCAGCTTCTCGGTGGTCATGCCCTCCCGCCATTCCGAGTGCGGTTTGAGCCTGACTGTGGTCTCCACCATCTCCAGCGGCGCGGGGTCGGTCGCCGACTCGGCGCGCCCGATCTTGCCGAACACCCGCTGCACCTCGGGAAAGGTCTTCAGGATGCGGTCGGTCTGCTGCAGCACCTCGGCGGCCTTGCCGACCGCCAGCCCCGGCAACGCCGTCGGCATGTACAGCAGGTCGCCCTCGTCGAGCGGTGGCATGAATTCGCTACCGAGACGCGTGGCCGGCCACAGCGTCGCCAGGGCGGCGACCAGAGCGATTACCAGCGTCGCACGGGGATGCGCCAGCACCTTGTCGATCACCGGGCGGTACACGGCGATCAGCGCACGGTTCAGGGGGTTGGCGGTCTCGTCGACGATCCGCCCGCGGATGAAGGCGACCATCAGGACGGGGATCAGCGTGACCGACAGGGCAGCCGCGGCGGCCATCGCGTAGGTCTTGGTGTAGGCCAGGGGCGCAAACAGCCGGCCTTCCTGGGCCTCCAGCGTGAAGACCGGCACGAAGGACAGGGTGATGATCAACAGCGAGAAGAACAGCGCCGGTCCCACTTCGCCGGCGGCGTCCGCCATCAGTTTCAGCCGCTCCGCGCCAGCCGGGTCCTGGCCCTCATGCGCGTGTCGCCACTGCTCCAGCTTCTTGTGGGCGTTCTCGATCATGACCACCGCCGCATCGACCATCGCGCCGACCGCGATGGCGATGCCGCCCAGCGACATGATGTTGGCGTTGATGCCCTGGGCGTGCATGACGATGAATGCCGCCAGGATGCCGATCGGCAGGGTGATGATGGCCACCAGCGCCGAGCGCAGGTGCCAGAGGAACAGGGCGCAGACGAGCGCCACCACCAGGAACTCCTCCAGCAGCTTGTGCGAGAGGTTTTCCACGGCCCGGTCGATCAGCGCCGAACGATCGTAGGTCTCCACGACTTCGACACCCTGAGGCAGGCTGGCCTTCAGGGTTTCGAGCTTCTCCTTGACGGCTTCAATCGTCGACTGGGCGTTCTCGCCTGAGCGCAACACGATCACTCCGCCGACGACCTCTCCCTCGCCGTCCAGTTCGGCGATGCCGCGCCGGGTCTCCGGGCCCAGTTGCACGGTCGCGATATCGCGCAGCAGGATCGGCGTGCCGTTGTCTCCGAGGCCCACGGGAGTCTCGCGAAAGCCGTCGAGCGACTTGAGGTAGCCCCGCGCGCGAACCATGTACTCGGTTTCGGCCAGTTCCAGCACCGAGCCACCCGATTCGCCATTGGCGTCCTGCACCGCGGCGACGACGGTTTCCAGCGGCAAGCGATAGGCACGCAGCCGGTCCGGATCGAGCACGATCTGGTACTGGCGGTTGAAGCCGCCGATGGTGGCGACCTCGGCCACGTTCGGGACCGTCTTGAGTTCGTACTTGAGAAACCAATCCTGCAGCGCGCGCAGCTGGCTGATGTCGTTCTTGCCGGTGCGATCGACCAGGGCGTACTCGTAAATCCAG
Source organism: Solimonas sp. SE-A11 (assembly GCF_030345715.1). Taxonomy (GTDB): domain Bacteria; phylum Pseudomonadota; class Gammaproteobacteria; order Nevskiales; family Nevskiaceae; genus Solimonas_A. The sequence goes on along the minus strand of NZ_JAUASX010000012.1, from coordinate 16,210 downwards.
CCGACGCCGGTCGCGTCAGGGCCCAGGGCCGCACGCGCCGTTGCCGGCAGCCGGCCCTGGACCTGCGACAGGTACTCCAGCACGCGAGAACGCGCCCAGTAGAGATCGACGCCGTCCTCGAACAGTACATAGACGAAGGACTCGCCGAACAGCGAGTAACCGCGGACCGTCTTGGCGTGCGGCACCGATAGCAGGGTCGTCGTCAGCGGATAGGTGACCTGGTCCTCCACGACCTGCGGTGCCTGGCCAGGATAGACAGTGCGGACGATCACCTGCGTGTCGGACAGGTCGGGAATCGCATCGAGCGGCGTGCGCGCCGCCGAGTACAGGCCCCAGGCCATTACCAACACCGTCGCCAGCAACACCAGGAAGCGGTTGTGGACCGACCAATGGATCAGGCGGGCGATCACGGTGCCGCCTCCGGTGCCATTGCAGCCTTACCCATGTTTGCCGGACCGCCCATGCGCTGGTAAGCCCCGCGCAGGCTGGCCTCGGAGTCCAGCAGGAACTGGCCGGAGACGACCACCTGCTGCCCTTCGGAAAGCCCCGACAGGATCACCGTCTGGTCCTGCCGCTCGGGGCCCAGCTCGACGTGAACCGGCCGGTAGCGGCCGGCAGCCTCGGCCACCAGCACTACACTGCGATCCCCGGTACGGATGACCGCCTCGCTCGGGACCATGACGACGTCGCGCTTCGCCCCGCCGAAGAGGGTCACGTCGGCGAACATGCCGGGCTTGAGCGCCAGGTCGGGATTGTCGAATACCAGGCGCACTTTCAGCGTCCGGGTCTGGGTGTCGAGCATCGGGTACACGTAGTCGACAGTGCCTTCGAATACCCGCTCCGGCTGGCTCTTCAGGCGCGCCTCCGCGGCCTTGCCTACGGCGACCCAGCCGGCCTGCGTCTCGGGCACCTCGACCAGGATCCAGATGCTCGACAGGTCGGCGAGCTTCATCAGGGGCATTCCCGGGGTCACCTGCCCCCCTTCGCGAACCATCAACTCGGTGACGACGCCGCCTTGCGGCGCGACGATGCCGACCTGACGCTGCGGACCACCCGAACCGCCTCCGACACCCAGCAGATTGAGCCGGGTCCTGGCGGCATCGATCAACGTCGGGTCGCCCAGTTTGCGCGCCAGGGCCAGTTCCTCCTGAGCCGCCAGCAGATCGGGGGCATAGACGCCGGCCACGACCTGGCCGCGGCGCACGGTATCGCCGGCCGCCCGGACTTCCAGGCGCTCGACCCAGCCGGCGGCGCGGGCTTCCAAGGACACGATGCGACGCTCGTCGACCGCGACGCTGCCGACGGCATCAATACGCTGCCAGAAGGTGCCGCGCTCGACCGGCGCGGTGCGCATGCCCAGGTTCTGGGCCATGCGCGGATCGATCTCGATATTCATGCCTTCGTCGCTCGAAGCGGCCGACTCCTCGGCATACTTCGGCATCAGGTCCATGTCCATGAAGGGCGACTTGCCGGGCTTGTCGAAATGCACCTCCGGCTTCATGGGGTCGTACCAGTACAGCACCCGGCGCTCGGCCGCAGAGGACTTGGCAGGCGCGGCAGGGGGCTGGTCCTCCCGCTTCACCAGCTTCATGCCGCAGATCGGACAGTTGCCCGGATGATCCTGGCGTACCTGCGGATGCATCGGACAGGTCCAATACGCCTGGCCCTGGGCATCCACCTTCTTCACCAGCTCGTGGCGGTGCCCTTCTCCCTTCTGTGCGTACCACCAGCCGAAGCCTGCGGCTGCCGCGAGCACGAGGGTCAAAGCAATCAAGATTTTCTTATTCATGGTTGGGGTCTCCGGTACCCGAGGCGTCCTCGAAGGCACCGAGATAGCTGAGTTGGATGGTGTGCATGGTGAGGTCGGACTGCAGGTCCAGGCGGGCCATCTGCAGTTCCAGGGCGCCGCGGCGAGCGTCGATCACGTCGCGCAGCAGCCCGCGTCCCGACCGCCAGCCCGCAAGCGAAGCGGTGATGCGACTACTGCTCTGCGGCAGCAGGCCCTCGTCGTAGGCCTTCAGGCGCGCGATCAGGCGTTGCCAATCCTGGTGATTGAGACGGGCTTCCGAGAGCAGTTGCCGAGCGGCATCATCGACCGCCGCGGCCGCGGCCTCCTGCTGAGCATGAGCCGCAGCAACGGCGCGGTCCTGGCGGTTGCGGGTGAAGACCGGCAGGTCGATGCCGACCTGCAGCATGGCCATCTCGGAGAACTCCGGCCGGTATCCGTAGCCGACTTCGACGCGCCAGTCCGGCTTGTAGGCGGCGAAAGCCAAGTCGGCACTGGTCTGAGCCATGGCGACCTGCGCCGCGGCACCGGCCAGGTGCGGGTGCTGTCGCACACGCTCCAGCACCACGTCCAAGGACGGCAATGCCGGCAGCTCAGGCAGATCCGCGGCGACGGGGCGGAACGCTTCGTCACCGATCCAGCGGGACAGCCCATTGCGGGCGTGCGCCATGCTCTGTTCGGCGGCGGCTGCAGCGTCCTTCAGCCGGTCCACTTCCTGGCGCGCGGTCAGGAACTCGGCTTGCGTGGCGCTACCGGTGCGCAGCGCAATTTCGACGACCTGCATCTGGGTCTCGGCCTCCCGCAAGCTCTCCCGCGTCAGGCGCAGGGTCTGGTCGTACTTCCAGACCTGCAGCCAGGCCAGGGCCGCGTCCCGCCGGACCGTGCGCCAGGCCAGGTGATGCTCGGCCTGCAGGCGCCCCGCTTCGCGTTCGTGCAACTCGCCTCTCAGGCGGCGCTTCTCCGCGCGCGGAAACTCCTGCATCAGGCCGGCCTGGATCTGCGTGTCGGAATCGCGCCGCAGGGACCAGGCATCGGACGTGTTGACGGGAACGTCCTGGATGCCCGTCACGAATTGCGGGTCCGGCAGCTGGCGCGTGGCCACCGCGGTCTCTCGCGCGGCGCGTGCCTGGGCTTCCAGGCCGATCAGGATGGGCTGGCCGGACACCGCCAGGCGCTCGACTTCACCGAGCGCCAGCGCGGCGCTGTCGGCTTCGGCCAGGGACGGCAGGACAGCCGCCGCCAACAGGACCGCGGCGACGGCCGGCGGCCATCGGTACCGCGCCGGGGCGCGGCGATACAAGGGATACATGCACTCTCTCCACGATAGGGCCGCGCAGCGGCCCGGAACAACTCAGGCGGCGCCCGAGTTGCGGCTATGCATCAGCCGAGGGAGAGGATGGGAGGTCGCAACAGGGATGTCGACGTGCGCGCAATTTCACGCACTGCAAGCGGATCGGGCTCAGCGATGCCGCCGCGAGGAGGTTCCAGCGTCAGGCTCACCGCCGAGGCGATGTGCCCCAGGGCGCAGGTGGTCATATCCGGGCAGTCGGCGTTGCAGCAGGAAGGCTTGCCGGCTTTCTCGGCATCGGCCTTCTGCCCATGGCAAGGCATGTCCATCTGCATGGCCATGTCGGCGTCGAGTGCCTTGATGAGGTTTGCCCGGGGCGCCGCAGACACGGCATAGCCCTGCAGCAGGAGCACCAGCCCCAGCAGCACGCTCAACCATGTCCGGCCCATTTTCATGACGCCTATGAGTCTAAGTCCCGCTACGGCGTTCCGCAATGATTTTCATGCGGTTGCACGTCCCCGCTGGTCAGCGGCCCAAGGGTAAAGACGGAGTCAGGTCCCGGAGCCCACTCCAGGCAATCGGCCGCATGTCCTTGAAGCCTGGATTATTGCTGAGACATATCCGCTACCTATGCGCTGGCCCGGCCGAAAATGCTCCTTGAACCTCCAGCCATGGGCCATGAAGATGCCGCCATGTGGACAGGCAAGGCCAGCATTCAGCCCGGGTGGGCGCTATTCAGCGGCACGGCCGGGGATCACTCCCTCCATCGCCATCACGCCGTTCAACTCGCGATAGGCCTGAAGGATGCCGTCGAGCTACGGGTGGGAACGGGGAGCCTGATCCGGGTTCCCGGAATCATCATTCCTGCCGATCATCCCCACCAGCTCACCAGCGGGCCGAATCCGCTGCTGTTGCTCTATCTGGAACGAGAGTCGAGCCAGGGGCGAAGACTCGATCAGTGGTGCGGTCCCGGACCGCGCGCCCTGACGGAAGCTCAGTGCCAACGCCTGGTCGAACTACTGTCAGCCGACACGGATCGGATGCTTGAACGCGCTATCGCTAGTCTGCTGGGATCTGCCCCGGCGGCATCGGAGCAGCCCTTCACGGACTCGCGTATCCAGGATTGCCTTGGCGCGCTTCCCAGGCCCTTGCCCGAATCCCTGTCCGGCGCTCAACTGGCGAAAAAGGCCGGCCTGTCGTCTGGCCGCTTCGCACACCTGTTCCGCGCGCACACCGGCATGCCCCTGCGTCCGTACTTGCGTTGGCTGCGCCTGCAACACGCATTGGCCGCCATCGCCAGTGGCCTCAATCTCACTGAGGCCGCCCATGCCAGTGGCTTTTCCGACTCCGCGCACCTGTCGCGCAGTTTTCGCAGCACGTTCGGGATTGCACCGAATGTCCTGCTGCACCCTCTTCTGACCCTGCGCGCAAACGCCTGAGTCCCCCACCGCCTTTCGGCACTGGAACGAACCGCCATGATCATGACGTCCAACATCCGCAAGCTGATGCTGACCTTCCACGTCACCGCGTCGATCGGCTGGGCCGGCGCGCTGGCCGTGTTCCTGGCGCACTCGCTGGTGAGCCTGTCCAACCAGGATCCCGCCATGGTGCGGGCGGCCTGCCTGATGATGGGGATCACGGCCTGGTTCGTCATCCTGCCGCTCGCCGCGACCTCACTGGTGACAGGGCTGATGCAAGCCATGGGCACCGCATGGGGGCTGTTCCGGCACTACTGGGTGACGATCAAACTCCTGCTCACGGCGTTTGCCACCGCCGTACTTCTGCTGAAGCTGACACCGATCAGCGCACTCTCGGCCGCCGCTCAGACCGCCTTCTCGTTACAGGATTTCGCCGGCCTGCAGCTCTCGCTGTTGGTCCATGCCGCGGGAGGCCTTGGAGTGCTGCTCGTGACTACCGCCCTGGCTATCTACAAGCCCGCCGGCCTCACCCCATACGGTACCCGGATGCTGGGCACTCGCAGCACCGATAGGCGTGATGCTGGATCAATCGCTGGATTGCCCCGTTGGGTGAAAGGCTTCCTCGCGGCCGCGGTGGTCTTCTTGCTCTTGCTCGTTGCGATGCTCATGCACGGTGGACACGGTCCTGGGGCGCACATGTAGGCAGCCAGCTCGTCTGCGGGAAAGCTGCCCCAGCCGCGTCAGGGCGCCGTGCCGAAGCGATAGCCAATACGTTCAAGCCCGGTACCCGGCTCCTGCGTAGTCTGCATCCCATCGCAGAATCCAAGGAGCCCCCATGCGGACCGCAATTCGATACCTCGCCTATCCCCTGATCCTGGGGACCTTGGCCGTTTTCCTGGTCGTACTGGCCGGTCGCGGCGTCGCGTACTGGCCGGCCTTCCCCCTGCTCGTGGTCATCGGCATCGGCACCTTGGCAGTGCTGGAGCGACTCGCACCGTATGAGCCGGCATGGAACCGTGACCATGGGGGCGATACCCGGGTCGATGTCCTGCACCTGCTGGTGAGCCACGCGCTAATTCAGGGAGCCGTCGCTTCCGCTTTCGGACTGCGGGCGCTCCTCCCCGAACTGCCCAGCTTGTGGCCCACCTCGGTCCCCATGTGGGCGCAGATCCTTTTGGCGGGCGCGATCATGGACCTGGGCCTCTACACCATGCATCGTGCCAGCCATATCAGCGGCTTCTTGTGGCGGCTGCACGCCATCCATCACATGCCCGAACGGCTCTACTGGCTCAATGGTGGACGCCGCCATCCGCTGTCGGCACTGGTCCTGGCGGGGCCCGGCTTGATCACCCTGCTGGCGCTAGGCGCAACACCCATCGCCCTGGGAGCGTGGCTCAGCATCATGAGCATCCATCTCGCATTCCAGCATGCCAATCTGGATTATCGGCTGGGGCCTTTCCGGCATGTACTCGGCGTGGCGGAAATGCACCGGTGGCACCACAAGCGCGAGTTCGAGGATGCGCAGGTGAACTTCGGCGAGGTGTTCCTCGTTTGGGACCTACTGTTCGGCACCCATCACGACGCACCGCGAAGCCCGGCGCGCGGCGAGGTCGGCCTCAAGGATGACGATATTCCCTCGACCTACCTGGGGCAGATTCTCTGGCCGATGCGAAATCGCTGATGGATCAACCTGCCCGTCCCAAGGCGGTTTAAGGACATGGGCCTTCCCCACTCGGCGGAACGTGCTCACGACAGAGCAGCAGCTCCTGAATCGCGACCGCTCAGCGCTGGTGAGCCGTGGCAATCGCCGAAAGGTCCGTCGCCATGTCGACCGGCCGGCCCTCTTCCTTGCGCTCGGAGTAGCGGTCCACCAGCAAGCCCGCATGGGGCCGCAGCAACACGGTGAAACGGACCAGCTCCTCCATCACGTCCACGATCCGGTCGTAGTACGCCGAGGGACGCATGCGCCCCTCGGCGTCGAACTCCTCGTAGGCCTTGGCGACACTCGACTGGTTCGGGATCGTGAACATGCGCATCCATCGGCCCAGGAGGCGCAGGGTGTTGACGGCGTTGAAGGACTGGGAGCCGCCGCTGACCTGCATGACCGCCAGCGTGCGGCCCTGTGTCGGGCGGATACCGCCCATGTTGAGCGGCAGGTGGTCGATCTGGGCCTTCATGACGCCCGTGATCTGCCCATGCCGCTCCGGGCTGCACCAGACCTGGCCCTCGGACCACATCGACAGCTCCCGCAGCTCCTGCACCGCGGGGTGCTTGTCGCCCGCGACCTGGTCCGGCATCGGCAGATCGCCGGGATCGAATATCCGCGTCTCGGCACCGAACTGATTCAGCAACCGAGCTGCCTCTTCAGTCGCAAAGCGCGAGAACGAACGCGGCCGCAGCGATCCGTACAGCAGCAGGATGCGCGGCTTATGCCCTTCCGCGCCGAGCTCCTGTGCCGGCCGCTGATGCGCGAAGCGCGCATCCAGCGCCGGCAGATGGTCTAGATCAGCCAGCAGTCGAACGCGGCTCACGACCTGGTTCCCGGCGTCGTTCTCCGGCCGGCGGCATCGATGACCACCTCGCCATCCTCCTTCGAGAAGGGCGTCTGCTGGGCGGTCGGCAGCAGATCCAGCACCAGCTCAGAGGGCCGGCAGAGTTTGACACCCATCGGCGCAACCACGATTGGCCGGTTGATGAGAATCGGGTGTTCCATCATCGCGTCCAGCAGCTGGTCATCCGTAAGTGAAGGATCGGCCAAACCCAGTTCGGCGTACGGAGTACCCTTTTCGCGCAGCAGGTCCCGGACGGGGATGCCCATGCGCTGGATGAGCGAGGCCAACAAGGCCCGACTGGGCGGCGTCGTCAGGTATTCGACGACATGCGGCTCGATTCCAGCATTGCGGATCATCGCCAGCGTGTTGCGCGAGGTCCCGCAGTCCGGGTTGTGATAGATGACGATATCGATGCTCATGGGCTTTTCCTCAGGCATTGCGGGCCCAGCCCTCGGACTGCAGCAGTGACGCCACCCGGCCGCGAATGTCGTCGCGGATTCCGCGCACCAGTTCCGGCGTGCCGCCCTTGGGGTCCTGCAGCGGCCAGTCGTCCCGGCGGGCGCCGGGCACATACGGACACTCGTCGCCGCAGCCCATCGTCACCAGCAGCGAGGCCCCTGCCGCCAGTTCGGGGGTCAACTTGGTGGGCTGGGCGTGAGAAAGATCTATCCCAACCTCCTTCATCACCGCCAGCACCTCGGGATGCACGTGGTTTCCCGGATTGGTCCCGGCAGAGATCGCGCGAGCCTTGGCCGGATCGGCCAACTGGTTGAAGAAGGCGGCAGCCATCTGTGAGCGTCCCGCGTTGTGGACGCAGGCAAAAATTGCGGTCTTCACTTTCAGTTCCGTTCGTTGTGGGGGACGACGACGTCAGGGGCGGTGGCCGGAAGCGCCGGTACCAGCCAGCGGAACAAGGCCGTCGCGGCAAGAGCGCCGAGCAACTGCGCCAGGATGAACATCGGCGCATCGGCCGGGCGGATGCCGGCAAAGGTATCCGTCGCCGCTCGCGCCAGCGTCAATGCCGGATTCGCAAACGAGGTCGATGCCGTGAACCAGTAGGCCGCCGTGATGTAGGCCGCAACCGCGAAGGGCACCGACTCGGACCGGCGGCGCGAACAGCCCCAGATGACGGCCAGCAGGCCGAAGGTCGCCACGAACTCGCTGAAGGCCTGCGGCATGCCGGCGCGGACCTTCGTCGAGACCATCAGGACCGGCTCCCCAAACATGAGATGCGCCGAGAACACGCCCGCGAAGGCACCGACGACTTGAGCCACGATGTAGCCAGGAACCTCGCTCCAGGGCAGGCCGCGCTGCGAGGCGTCAGCCAGCGTGACCGCCGGATTGAAGTGGGCGCCGGAGATGGGGCCAAAGGTCAGGATCAAAGCGATGAGGGCCGCGCCCGTGGCGAGCGTATTGGCTAGAAGCGCAATGGCGACGTTTCCGCCCGCCAGGCGCTCCGCCATGATGCCGGAGCCCACGACGGTAGCCAGCAGCATGGCCGTGCCGACCGCCTCGGCGACAAGTTTGCGCGACAGCGTGGTCACAGGAACGGCTCCGGAGAAGTGTTCTGGCTCATGGTCGGACGATCAACCGCAGCAGGCCGTGGCCTTCGAGGCGGCCGGCTTTTCGTTCGGAACGCAGCAGGCGGCGGCAGGCTTGTCCATCGGCTGCTGGGCCAGGGGAACACAGCAGGCGCTGTCTGCGACCTGCTCGGCCTCATCCTCCCCGAACACGGGAATGCTACCGAGCGAATGGAAGGTTTCCCAGGCGATGCCCTGCGGATCCTCGACCCAATACTTGTCCGACTTGGCATAGCAACAGGCCGCGCCCGTCTGCTCCAGGGCGGCAATGTCCGCCAGCGCAACCTGCTCGCGGAGCTCCTTCAGCTCCGGCTCCGAGTCGACCTGGAAGCCCAGGTGGTTGAGACCCACAGCATGCCCGCGTTGGGAGATCGCGAAGTTGATCCTCGGGTCTTCCAGCATCCACTTGGCGTAGTCCTGCTTGATCACCGACGGGTCTGCTCCAAAAAGCTTGGAATAGAACCCGATGCTCTGGGTCAGGTCCTTGACCGAGACGTGGACGTGAAAGCGCTTCATATCAGCATTCCTTACAGGAGTTTGAGGGCGCGGTCGTTACGCCGCCGCAGCAGTTTTCGGTGAGATAGGCCAGCAGGCCGTTCATGGCCTTGAAGTCGGGGGCGTAATAGACGAAACGCCCCTCCTGACGGGACTTGAGCAGGCCGGCGTTGCTCAGTTCCTTCAGATGGAAAGACAGGGTGTTGGGTGCCACGCCCAGATGCTCGGCAATTTCGCCGGCGGGCATGCCCTCAGGACCTTTCTGGACCAACAGGCGGAACAGCGCCAAGCGCGAGTTCTGCGCCAGGGCAGCCAGGAGCGTCACGGCGGATTCGGGTTTCATGATTCGATTGTTGTCGAATCATTGTTTCAATGTCAATACTTCGAGAAATATCGAATATGACAGGTGCCCGCAGGGATCGGGGACCTTCCTGGAGGACTATCCGGCCCTGCGGCGCGGCGCGGCAACCTTGCGGGCCGCAGCAGCGCGCTTGGGCTTCGGCTTGGGGATGCTTTCGCAGGCGCTGCCCGGGAAACAGTCCGCGCGGCCGCCGCAGCAGTTGTGCGTCAGGTATTCGATCAGGCCATTCATGACCTGGAAGCTGGCGACGTATCGGATATGACGTCCCTCATGCTGGGCCTCGATCAGCCCAGCATGAGAGAGTTCCTTCAGATGGAAGGACAGCGTTGCCGGAGCGCACTGCAGGTCCTCGGCGAGCTGCCCGGCGTAGGCGCCGATTGCCCCGCGCTCGACCAGGTTGCGCACGATGGCAAGCCGCGACTCCTGGGCCAAGCCCGCGAGCGCCTTCAAAGCCGCCTTTGTGTCCATCGTACTTTTGGTCGCCACAGGAATCCTCAGGGAGCCGTCAGGTAAGCGTCGAGGGTTTCCAGGTCGGCGGACTTGACCGTCATGCCGCCAGGACCGGCGCCAACCTTGGTCGCCATCTTGGTCGGCTCGCCGTGCGCCTTGAAATCCTCAGCTTCCTGCGATCCTACCTTGAAAACCCAGAGGCGCCCATCCTCAACGAAGGTGATGAAGCCTTCCTTGCTGTGCTGGGCGCTTGCTTCCTTGGCTGCGGCAACCGGGGCCAGCAGGGCGAATACGAGGGCAGCGGCGGTGATGCGAATCGGGGACATGGCTCTCTCCATTGTGGGGTGGAGAGTCAATGGTGACCAACGTCGGTGACATGCCGACGAAGGTTTTACTTCGTTCCGATGTCCTTGAGTTGCTTCTGCAGGGCCAGACGGTCCAGCTTGTCGAAGGGCAGGCTGGCGAAAAGCTCGATGCGGCGGCGCAGGACGATGAACGCATCGGCGAAGGCGTGACGTTTCTCTTCGTCAGTGCCTTCGACGGCCGCAGGGTCTGGTGTGCCCCAATGTGCGGTCATCGGCTGGCCCGGCCAGTACGGGCATTGCTCGCCGGCAGCCTGATCGCAGACCGTGAACACGAAGTCCAGCTCGGGCGCCCCGGGTGCAGCGAACTCGTCCCAGCTCTTGCTGCGCAGGCCCTCGGTCGAGATATGGCTGCGTTTCAGGAGCTCGATGGCAAACGGATTGGGCTCCCCCTTGGGGTGGCTGCCAGCACTGTAGCCGACGAACTTGCCGTTGCTGATCGCCAGGTTGTTCATGGCGGCCTCCGCCAGGATCGACCGGGCCGAATTGCCGGTGCAGAGGAACAGGACGTTGAACTTGCGATGGGCCATGGAGTGCTCGGGCGGTGGTTTAACTATTCGATTATGGTCGAATAATAGTTACTGTCAATATTTCCAAAACTGTCTAAATTAATTCACGGAAGATTCCGCTCGGTGCAATGAGCCGCTCCTAACGTCGGCCTGCTATTTCCCAGCCACCGCAAGGACCCGGACATGACCTCAGACCTCGTGAAACACGGCATCGATCCCGATGACGTCGGCAGCAACACCTCCAACAATCCCACGCTCGAATCGCTGCTGGCGGCCCGCCTGACCCGCCGCAAGACGCTGCTGGGTGGCCTGGCTGCCACCACGGCGGTCTTCACCGGCACCGGCCTGGTCGGCTGCGACAGCAATGACGACGAATCCGGCGACACGGGCACTCCGGCGGCCACCCCGCCGCTGGGCTTCACGGCTGTCCCCAAGAACCTCGCTGACAAGGTAACGGTGCCGGCCGGCTACTCCGCATACGTGCTGTTCGCGCTGGGCGACCCCCTCGTGGAAGGCGTGGCGGCCTACACCAACGATGGCACGCAGGGTGACTTCGACAAGCGCGCTGGCGACCATCACGACGCCCTGGCCTATTTCCCCTTCCCCAAGGGCTCGACCAGTTCGACGGAAGGCATCCTGGCGATGAATCACGAGGCTCTGACGGACATCTACCTGCACGCTGCCGGCCCCACCCCGGACCGCACCGGCGCCACCGGACCGCGCCCGCTGGCCGAAGTCCTCAAGGACCAGCATGCTCACGGCGTTTCCGTCATCAAGGTCAAGAAGGGTGCCACGAAGTGGGCGATCGACAAGTCCGCCGCCCTCAACAAGCGCTGGCACATCAACAGCGAAATGGCCCTGACCGGCCCCGTCGCCGGCAGCGTGTTCGCCGTGACCAAGCTCTCGCCCAACGGCCGCACCTGCTTCGGCACCATGAACAACTGCGGCCACGGTGTGACGCCCTGGGGCACCTTCCTCACAGGCGAGGAGAACTGGAACGCCTACTTCAACCGCGGCAACGACGCGGCGCAGAGCGATGCGGTCCGCACGCAGGCCTTTGCCCGCTACGCCATCACCCCGAACAGCAAGGGCTTCAACTACCGTGGCTGGGACACGCCGGTCGATGGCACCGACCTGCAGAAGCGCTTCAATGTGACGATCACCGGCGCCAGCGCCGCCGAGGATTTCCGCAACGAACCGAACCACTTCGGCTACGTCGTGGAACTCGATCCCTACGACCCGACCTTCACGCCGCGCAAGCGCACCGCGCTGGGCCGCACATCGCACGAGGGTTCCTGGTTTGCCCCGGTGAAGGCCGGACGGCCGGTCGTGGTCTACATGGGCGACGACTCGCGCAACGAGTACGCCTACAAGTTCGTTTCCGCCGCGAACTGGGACCCGGCGGATGCCACCAAGGGCCCGGCGATGGGCGGCAAGTACCTGGATTCCGGCGTGCTGTACGCCGCGCGCTTCAAGGACGACGGCACCGGCGAGTGGCTGGCGCTGACCCCGGACAACGCGGCGCTGTCCGGCAAGTTCTCCGGCCTGGCGGAGATCATCGTCAACACCCGCACGGCGGCTGACCTGGCAGGCGCCACGAAGATGGACCGTCCCGAGTGGGGTGGAGTCAATCCGAAGACCGGCGAGTTCTACCTGACGCTGACCAACAACAGCAGCCGTGGCACCGGCGGCCCGGCCGTGGATGCCGCCAACCCCCGCAGCTACGAAGACCCCAAGGGCGCTGCCACCCAGCGCGGCAACGTCAACGGGCACATCATCCGCCTGGCCGACAGCTCCGGCGACGCTGCGGCGACGACCTTCACCTGGGACGTCTACCTGTTCGGCGCCCAGGCCGATGCTCCGGCGGCCACGGTTAACTTGTCGGGACTAACGGCCGAGAACGACTTCTCCAGCCCGGATGGTCTCTGGTTCGACAATCGCGGCATCCTCTGGATCCAGACGGACGACGGCGCTTACACCGATGTCACCAACTGCATGATGCTCGCGGCGGTGCCGGGTAAGGTGGGCGATGGCGGCCAGAAAATGGTCGGCGCCCAGAAGACCTTCGCCGGCAAGGCGGCCACGCCGGACCTGGTGCGTCGCTTCCTGGTCGGCACGCCGGGCTGCGAGATCACGGGTGTGGACATGACCCCGGACTACAAGACCATGTTCGTCAACATCCAGCACCCGGGCGAGTCCGGCACGCTCACCACGTTCCAGAGCAACTGGCCGTCGATGACCACCGACGATGCCACGGTCACCGGCACGGCCATCACGCGCCCCCGCACCGCCACGATCGTCATCACGAAGAACGATGGCGGCCCGATTGGTGTCTGAGGCTTGAGGGTGACTCCTGGATCGGGTTGGGGTGACGGCCCCTCCCGGTCCAGGGGAAGCTCTTGCATTAGTCGAAGTCGATGCGTCGGTCCTCCCGAGACAAGGTTCCCTGCTCTGTCTGCGGCGAGCCGCGGCTGGTCTTTGGCCGCGCGGCGAAGGGCAACCCTGTCTGCCGGCCATGTATCGATCACCTGAACGTCGAGGAAGCGGTCGCCTGCCGAAAGCGGGCGTGGTTCCAGCAGGTCCAGGACCTGGTCCAGGCCTGTTGCACCCAGATCGACCAGGGGTGGGTACGGCTGATGTTCTCACACTTCGTGGCTCGGGAGCTTGAGCGACAGGACGCGAGATTGGTCGTCCGACGACTGCCGCGCCACCTACGATTTTTCCAGGTCCTGGACACGACGTTTGCGAACTGTCTGGACGTGACAGCAACGGGCCTCTTGTCCCGCTGCGATGCGCAGATGCTCAAGCACAGCAGGGTCTATCTCGAATTCCTGAAAGAGATCGGCTACACGGTGCCGTCGCGGGAGGCCATCGCCGACCTGCGCGTTACCCGAAGTGCCGACCGCCTCCTGGCTCAACGCCAGGATCATCGCTCTTATGCCGTGCTGCTGGCTTATCACGCAGAACTGAATCGCCGCCATTTGCGATCAAGAACGATCCATCGGCTCATTACGATCGCCTTCGAGTTTCTCCAGTACCTTCACGACCGAGACCCCTGCGAGGAGCTTATCGACACCTATGTCCGCCAGATGCCGACGCACCGCATCGGCCTTGGGGCGTTTACTGAATTCCTCCAGGGCGGGCGCCGCGCTATCTAGGTGGCTGGCTCACAGCAGATTCGGCGGTGCTCGCGCTGATGCCGCGAAGTCCCCGGTGCGAGCTGCGCTCGCAGGGAGCGCACGACCACCTCCGCGTCCGGACCCACGCCGCGCAGCGTGGCGGAAGCGAAGTTGCGCTGCTTCGGGAATCCCACGTAGTACAGGCCCGGAACGGTCGTACTGACGCCCTTGCGCTGTAGCAGTCGCCCCTCGGCATCGATAGCGCCCAGGCTGTCCAAGTAGGGCACCTGAGGGCGGTAGCCGGTAGCGAACAGCAGAACGTCAACGGGCTCATGCTGGCCCGGGGACCATTCAACACCGGTTGAGTCGACTTTCAGAAACATCCCACGCTGGTCGGGATGCCCGGACTTGATGGCGCCGCGGTACTTGCCCGTATCCAGAACCGGTGTGCTCTGGTCGTCCAGCCACCGGGTCCGGTCCAAGCCGGTCAGATTCAGCCAGAAATGGAAGTCCTTGCCGAGAACACGTTGCGGGGCAAACCGGATGGGACGGCGTGACGCCAGGGTGACGGTAGCCCTCGACGCGAGTTCTGCGGCAATCTGCACCGCCGAATTGGCGCCGCCTACCACGACGATGCGCTGGCCCTCGAAGCCTTCCGGCGACCGGTACTGCGCTGCGTGAAGCACCCGCCCCCGGAAGCTCTCCAGTCCATCGATTGGGGGCATGTAGGGCCGCGCAAAGGCGCCTGAGGCGGCTACAACGGCTCGGGAATGGATGATCTCGCCATCCGCCAGTTTGGATGCAAAACCTGCGTCCAGGCGGCCAACGCTGGCGACCCTTCGACCGAATTCGACCGGCAGCTCGTAGCGGGCGGCATAGGCCTCCAGGTAGCCCGTAACCTCGTCCCGGACGGGGTATCGCTCTGGGTCTCCCGGAAACGGCATCCCGGGAAGACTGGAGTACCCCGCCGGGGAAAACAGCGTCAGGCTGTCGTAGTAGTGCCGCCAGGAGCCGCCGACCTGGGTGGAGGCTTCGACGATGCGGAAGGGAACGCCCGCGCGTTGCAGGTGCCATGCGGCTGCCAGGCCGGCCTGACCGGCGCCGATCACCAGAACGTCGATGCTCATGCCGCCACCTTGTGACCCTGCCTCAGCGCCACGATGCCGTCCTGGAAATCCGGCGCCGCCAGCCACAGCCGGAGCAGATGCCGCTTGCGCTCCGGTTCCGGCCAGTCCTCGTATTCGCTGCGCTTATGCAGGATCACGGAGTTCTTGAGCCACTGAATGTCGCCCGGCTCGAAGTGCATGTCCAGGTATAGGTCGGCGCGGTTCGCGGTAGCCTCGTAGAGGTCCAGCGCTTCCTGCTGAGCCGGCGTCAGCGGCGGCACGCCTTCGAGCTGCTCTGCGTGCCGGATGTACCAGGCGATGAAGAAGCTGGAGAGCCGGCCGCCAATGTCATGGGCGATGGGCAGCTGGAAATAGGGCAAGGCGCCTGCTGCCTGCTCCCCCTTCATGTGGAAATACCAGGGCTCGAAGAGCAGCGCCGCCAAGTCAGTGCGAACCGCAGCGACCTCGTTGTACACCGTCACCGAGCTGACGATGCGACTGACGCCGCCCGACTTGGACTTCTGGAGACACAGCAGGCCGATCAGATCGGCTGCGTCGGTGTGGAAGTCCTGCTCCGCATTGGTGATCGATAGGCGCACGTTCGGATCGACCTTGCTGGCGCCGGTATCCCGCACGTCGTGGATCAGTTCGCCTCGCTTGTTCTGAGGCATCGCCGCACCCAGCATTGAACCCAGTGCGGCGTAGGCCAGCTTCGTGGCTTGGGGGGACAGCTCGGACACCGGAAATCCTCGCATCAGCACGAAGCCACGCCCTTCCCGAAGCTCCTTGCGTACATCACGCATCGCATCCTGCAGGATGGCCCATTGGCCCGCTTCGCTGGAGCTTGGTTTGTGGGCCTCCATCTCGGAAATGCCCCTGGACTCCAGGCTCAGCCCCAACTCCGCGATTGCGGCCCGCTGTGCTGGCGTCAGAACGGTAACCCAACGGGCGGAGTCGCCCAGTTCGGGGCCGCGCCAAGCGGCATTGGGGAATCGCCTGACAGTGGCTTCGGGACTCATCTTCACGTCTCCGGTTGGAATGGCGAGGAATCGTGGCAGCCACTATGTTGGCGCGCAGCGAAAGTTGACCCAGGGTGCGCAGCGAAAAGTGACCCACCTGTAAGGGTTGAGAGTCTAGTTCAAATCTGTGGGTAAGTTGGTCTTTCGTGCTTTGGATCTGTTCTC
>NZ_JAUASX010000011.1 GCF_030345715.1 Solimonas sp. SE-A11 | reverse complement strand
GACCCAAGAAAGCACTCGGCGGGCTGGCGCCCGCCGTCTACGCCAAGCAGCTTGCTGCAAAGGCTATTACCATCAACCCAGGGCTCTAAACCAAACCGCTACTCAAGGCGGGGTAACGTCGTTGGCTCTGGTCATTCATCCCGAGCTGCAACCTTCTTCAAGCTGGGTGCGGCTGCTAATCATCGGCGCATCCGCAGTATTGGTTCTGGGTGGCGAATACGCGTATCAAGTTGATACCTGAAAGTGAAGCTCCGTAATCAGTGGTTCAAGCCAACCGGCCACGCCTTCTACGCGGCCATGGCCTCAACCTAGGCGTTGGGACTAACGAGTATTCGCCCATGCGCATTAGTCCCGTGTTGCCAACCTTCTTTGCCATATCGCTCATGGCACACGGCGCGGAGCATTCGCCTGCGCTTCATTATGGTCCCCTGGAGTCGTTTGATGGATGGGCTGGATCTGTTGCCGAAACCCTCGCCGCAGTGAAAGCGAAAGAGGGGGTGAATGTTGAGCTTCAAGACGGTTGGACAATCATCACAGAAAGAGAAGAATTAACTCTTTGGTCCTTCGCGCCATCTGATCACTTCGCCTTCCCTGCCGCATCGCGCAACTATACCTATCAGGCTCAGGACGGTGCGTGGTACTCAGTACGCACCACGCGTTGCGAAGCATCAAAGACAGCCTGTGACAAGCTTGTGCAGCAGTTCCAGGCAATGGATGAACGCATGCGCAATGTAATCAGAAATGACGAACGTTAGATCTAATCAGCCGCTCTACCGCGACGCCTCCGGCGGCTTGACGGCCGCGTCGTCGCAGGTGGGCGTCATGAAAGTCTTAGGCATCGACATCATCATTGAGCTGGACCATTCGCTATCGGAGACAGCCAAGGCTGTCTCCAGAGCGCTCGGCGTCGCGATGAAGGAAGAGTTAACAGGACGCTTCGAGGAGTGTCCGGCATATACAGCAAAGAGCGGCGGAGTTGTCTATGTCCTCTTGGGCGTACCCGAGCCTGAGCACGACATTAGTGATGATCCAACTAATGACTACTGCTTGCATGTATGGCCAGAGCGCGAGGGCGCCGTTGTGCCTGAACTTGCTTTCGTTGTTGAGGCGCTTCGTATGGCGGGCCTGCGCGCGTCATAACCAGCTCGCCCAACCAGGCGCCCCCATGCAGTAGCCGCCCCACCCCGGCTACCATGCCCCATGCTCAAGACCACCCTCCTCTTCTTCGCCACCGCCCTGGCCGAGATCATCGGCTGCTACCTGCCCTGGCTGTGGCTGCGCCAGGGCAAGTCAATCTGGCTGCTGCTGCCGGCGGCGGCCAGCCTGGCCCTGTTCGTCTGGCTGCTGACCCTGCACCCGGCCGCCAGCGGGCGGGTCTACGCCGCTTACGGCGGGGTCTACGTAGCCACCGCCCTGGTCTGGCTGCGGGTGGTGGACGGGGTGCGGCTGGGCCCCTGGGACTGGATGGGCGCTGGCATCGCCCTGGCCGGCATGGCGATCATCGCCGCGGGCTGGCAGCGTCCGGCCTGAATCCCGCGCCACGGCCCTGCCGGCAAGAAATACGGAGTTCCGTTAGGAGCCCGGCCCGGCCCCGGGGATAATGTTTCGCAGGGAGCTTGCGTCCCGAAGAAGCCCGGCAGAGATGCCGGGCTTTTTTGTGGGCGCTCCCCCGCCCCCATTCCACCACCCAGCACCAGGGAGGCAGGCTGCTGCCTGCAACCAACCCATGAACCATTACCAGCGCCGCCCCGCGATCCACGCCACCGCCACGGCGCATCTCAGCTTGGCCGAGGAGGGCGCCTACAACCGCCTGCTGGACTGGCAGTACAGCCGCGAATGCCCCCTGCCCCCGACTCATGACGAGCTGTATCGCATCGCCCGCGCCACTACCGCGGCCGAGCGCCAGGCCGCCCTGAAGGTCGCCACCACTTGGTTCAGTGACGAGGGCTGGCACCCCCAGGCGCGCCGCGACGTGGAAAAGAGGCAGTCGCGTGCCACCGCGCGCGCCAACTCGCCCACCCCAGCCCCGGCCGCCAGCCCGGCACCGCCGGCAGCGCCCCCGCCAGCCCCCGCCCCGTCCAGGGCCCCAGCCCAGAAGCCCGCCGTATCGGCCTTGCTCTCGGTCAGCACCGAAGAGGTCCTGGAGTTCGGTGCCGCCCTGCTGAACACCTGGGCCATCCCGGCCGCCCGCGCCCGGCCCGTTCTGGAGACCCTGCACCGGAGCCTGGGCGAGGATCGGGCCTTCAGTCTATTGATGGACTGCAAGCAGTTGCGCCCCCGGGACCCCATCACCTGGCTGCAGCAGGCGGCGGCAGCCGTCCTACCCGGGCGCGGCGCCCTCGCTAGTCCCTGCGGGTGAGGCGGCGCAACGGCCGTAACCTGACAATTCCACCCGGTTTTTTATTCCCGCAAGCGCTGTTTTCAGGCAATTACGGGCCGGGCTGCCACTACCGGCACGATTTGTCTTAAGATTGCGCCCCATTTTGCACTGCACCATGGATTGAAATGGCCGCCTTCGCCCCCGAGCGTGTCCTGAGCGTTCACCACTGGAACGACTCCCTGTTCAGTTTCAAGACGACCCGTGATCCGGGCCTGCGCTTCCGCAATGGCCAGTTCGTCATGATTGGTCTGGAGGTCAATGGGCGCCCGCTGATGCGCGCCTACAGCATCGCCAGCGCCAACTACGAGGACTACCTCGAGTTCTTCAGCATCAAGGTCCAGAACGGCCCGCTGACCTCGCGCCTGCAGCATCTGAAGGAAGGCGACGAGTTGCTGGTCAGCCGCAAGCCTACTGGTAGCCTGCTGCTGGACGACCTCAAGCCTGGCAAGAACCTCTATTACTTCAGCACCGGCACCGGCCTGGCGCCGTTCATGTGCCTGGTCAAGGACCCGGACGCCTACGAGCGCTTCGAGAAGATCGTGCTGATCCACGGCGTGCGCAACGTCAACGACCTCGCCTACAAGGAGTTCCTGGAAGGCTTGCCCAATGACGAGATCCTGGGCGATCTGGTGCGCGACAAGCTGATCTACTACCCGCTGGTGACCCGCGAGGAGTTCCGCAACCAGGGCCGCCTGACCGACGTCATCAATAACGGCAAGCTGGCCGCCGACATCGGCCTGCCGGAGCTGAACCCGGTGACCGACCGCGTGATGATCTGCGGCAGCCCCCAGATGCTGAAGGACTCCTGCGAGATCCTCGACGCCCGCGGCTTCGAGATCTCGCCGCATATCGGCACCCCGGGCGACTACGTGATCGAACGGGCCTTCGTGGAGAAATAAGGCCGCAAGCGTCACGGCTGTACACCGGAGTTGCACACCGAAGGCCCGCACATGCGGGCCTTCTGCTGTCAACACCCCTGCAACTTCCGACAAAAAAATCAGCGCTCAGGCACCTCCCCGGTCTATAATCCGTTTGGACGGCATGCGGGCCGTCACCCCTGGGCAAGTTTTCACCACGCCATGCCGGTCGAGGCTCGACCTTCGCGGCTGCCCGGGGAGCGCCCGCACAAGATTAAAGACAGACCAACGACCGTACGAGGCCACGAATGACCGATTTCGCCAGCGTTCCGGAATCGCCCGAGTTCTGGGGTACCACCCTCTACATCATTGGCGTTTTTGGCCTCTGTGGCCTGATGCTGGTGCTGTCCTGGCTGCTGGGTGGCCGCTCCGGCGCCCGCGCCCGCAACGAGCCCTTCGAGTCCGGCGTGGTCTCCGGCTCCCCCGAAAAGCTGCGCCTGTCCGCCAAGTTCTACCTGGTGGCCGTGTTCTTCGTGATCTTCGACGTGGAGGCCCTGTTCCTCTACGCCTGGGCCGTGTCGGTCCGTGAGGCCGGCTGGATGGGCTTCATCGAGGCCTTCATCTTCATCTTCATCCTGGGCGCCAGCCTGGTCTACCTCGTTCGCGTCGGCGCCCTGGACTGGGCACCGCAGGCGCGCAAGGCGCGCAAGCAGCGCGAAGACAAGCAGACCTGATCCGCCCTCCCCCCGGCAAGCGCGAGCCAGCCCCATGCCTCAATACACCCTTACCCGAATAGACCCGAACCGTCCGACCGGCGTTTCGCCCTTTGCCAAACCGGCCGAGGAGACGTTCACCGAGGAGCAGGTCAGCCGCAACGTGCTGACCGCCAAGCTCTCGGACCTGGTGCAGTGGGGCCGCAAGAACTCGATCTGGCCGTACAACTTCGGCCTGTCCTGCTGCTACGTGGAAATGGCCACGGCCTTCACGCCGACCCATGACCTGGCCCGCTTCGGCTCCGAAGTCATCCGCGCCACGCCGCGCCAGGCCGACCTGATGGTCATCGCCGGGACCTGCTTCATCAAGATGGCCCCGGTGGTCCAGCGCCTGTACGAGCAGCTGCTGGAACCCAAGTGGGTGATCAGCATGGGCTCCTGCGCCAACTCCGGCGGCATGTACGACATCTATTCCGTGGTGCAGGGCGTGGACAAGTTCCTGCCGGTGGACCTCTACGTGCCGGGCTGCCCGCCCCGCCCCGAGGCCTTCCTGCAGGGCCTGATGATGCTGCAGGACTCCATCGGCAAGGAACGGCGCCCGCTGTCCTGGGTGGTGGGAGACCAGGGCATCTACAAGGCCCAGATGCCGGCGCAGCGCGACCTCAAGCAGGCCGAGCGCCAGGCGCAGACCATCCTGCGCACGCCGGATTCGGTGTAACGCATGGCCGACGGAGCCCCCGCCCTGCCCGAAGTCGTCCGCGAGCTGATCGCGCGCTTCGGCGAGAACCTGTTCACCCTGCAGCCCACCGTCGACCAGGTGCCGACGCTGTGGCTGCCGGCCAACCGCCTGCACGACGTGCTGCGCTACCTCAAGAACGAGGTGCCCAAGCCGTACAAGATGCTGTACGACCTGACGGCCATGGACGAGCGGCTGCGCAAGCACCGCCACGGCCTGCCGCAGGCCGACTTCACGGTGATCTACCACCTGCTGTCGATCGACCGCGACATCGCCACCCGCGGCAAGGGTGACGTGCGCCTCAAGGTGGCGCTGCAGGGCGAGACGCCCTCGCTGCCGACCATCACCAACGTCTACCTCAACGCCAACTGGTACGAGCGTGAGGTCTGGGACATGTTCGGCATCGTCTTCGACGGCCACCCGGGCCTGCGCCGCATCCTGCTGCCGCCGACCTGGACCGGTCACCCGCTGCGCAAGGACTACCCGGCGCGCGCCACCGAGTTCGACCCCTTCTACCTGGACTCCCTGAAGCAGGACATGGAGCAGGAGGCGTTGCGTTTCGTCCCCGAGGACTGGGGCATGAAGCGCGGCACCGATGACCACGACTTCATGTACCTCAACTTCGGCCCGAACCACCCGGCGGCGCACGGCGCCTTCCGCGTGGTGCTGCAGCTCGACGGCGAGGAGGTGGTGGATTGCGTGCCGGACATCGGCTACCACCACCGCGGCGCCGAGAAGATGGGCGAGCGCCAGTCTTGGCACACCTACATCCCGTACACCGACCGTATCGATTACCTCGGTGGCGTGATGAACAACCTGCCCTACGTGCTGGCGCTGGAGAAGATCGCCGGCATCAAGGTGCCGGAGCGCGTCCAGACCATCCGCGTGATGATGGCGGAGTTCTTCCGCATCACCTCGCACCTGCTGTTCTACGGCACCTACGCCCAGGACGTCGGCGCGATGTCGCCGGTGTTCTATATGTTCGTGGACCGCCAGAAGGCCTACGACGTGATCGAGGCCGTCACGGGCTTCCGCATGCACCCGGCCTGGTTCCGTATCGGCGGCGTGGCGCACGACCTGCCGCAGGGCTGGGACCGCAAGGTCCGCGAGTTCCTCGACTGGATGCCCAAGCGCCTGGACGAGTACAAGAAGGCCGCGGTCGAGAACGCCATCTTCAAGTCGCGCTCGCGCGACGTGGCGGCCTACGACACCGCCTCGGCGATCGAATGGGGCGTCACCGGCCCCGGCCTGCGCGCCACCGGCTGCAACTACGACCTGCGCAAGGCCCGCCCCTACTCCGGCTACGAGAACTTCGACTTCGAGGTGCCGGTGTTCCACAAGGGCGACTGCTACGACCGCACCCTGGCGCGCGAGGAAGAGATCCGCCAGTCGCTGCGCATCATCGAGCAGTGCCTCAACAACATGCCTTCCGGCCCGTACAAGGCGGACCACCCGCTGACCTGCCCGCCGCCGAAGGAGCGCACCCTGCGCGACATCGAAACCCTGATCACGCACTTCCTGGACGTGTCCTGGGGCCCGGTGATGCCGGCCGGCGAGACCAGCCAGATGATCGAGGCGACCAAGGGCATCAACAGCTACTACCTCACCAGCGACGCGGCCACGATGAGCTATCGCACGCGCATCCGCACACCGAGCTTCGCGCACCTGCAGCAGATTCCGGCGGCGATCAACGGGCAGATGGTGCCCGACCTGATCGCCTATATCGCCAGCATTGACTTCGTGATGGCCGATGTCGACAGATAAAGTCGTCAAACTCGCCGATCTCAACAAGCCCTCCTTCGTCCTCAGCGACGAGGAGCGCCACGAGATCGAGCACGCACTGACCCACTACCCCGACGGCCGCGCGGCCAGTATCGACGCGCTCAAGGCGGTGCAGAAGCACCGTGGCTGGGTGCCGGACGACGCGATCCCCGTGATCGCCGAAGCCATCGGCATCAGCGCCGCCGACCTCGAGGGCGTGGCCACCTTCTACAGCCTGATCTTCCGCCGCCCGGTGGGCCGCCACGTGATCAAGGTCTGCGACAGCATCTCCTGCCATCTCACCGGCTACGACGAGCTGCGCGGCGAGCTGGAGAAGCAGCTCGGCATCCGCTTCGGCCAGACCACCCGGGACGGCCGCTACACCCTGCTGCCGATCTGCTGCCTGGGCGCCTGCGACCGCGGCGCCACGATGATGATCGACGACGACCTGCATGGGCCGGTGGAGCCCAAGGACGTCGCCGCGATCCTGGGGAACTACCAGTGAGCACTCTGCGCAGCGCGAAGGACCCCAACTACCAGAAGCCGCTGACGCGCCTGATCGACACGGCTGCGGGTCCCCTGGACCTGAAGAGCCACGAGGCCGAGGGCGGCTACTCCGCCCTGCGCAAGGCGATCAAGGAGCTCAAGCCGCAGGACGTGCAGGCCAAGGTCAAGGAAGCCAACTTGCGCGGCCGTGGCGGCGCCGGCTTCCCCACCGGCATCAAGTGGTCGCTGATCCCCATGGGGCCGGACGCCGGCACCAAGTACATCGTCTGCAACGCCGACGAGATGGAGCCGGGCACCTTCAAGGACCGCCTGCTGATGGAGCAGGCCCCGCACCAGCTGGTCGAGGCCATGGCTCTGGCCGGCTATGCGATCCAGGCCCAGACCGGCTACATCTTCCTGCGCGGCGAATACGTCGTCGCCGCCGAGCGCCTGAACCGGGCCATCGCCGAGGCCCGCGCCGCGGGCCTGCTGGGCAAGAACGTGCTGGGCGGCGAGTGGAGCTTCGAGCTCTACGTGCACACCGGCGCCGGCCGCTACATCTGTGGTGAAGAGACCGCGCTGATCAACTCGCTGGAAGGCCGCCGCGCCAACCCGCGCGCCAAGCCGCCCTTCCCGCAGATCGCCGGCCTCTGGGGCCGTCCGACGATCGTCAACAACGTCGAGACGCTGTCCAACATCCCGCACATCCTGCTCAACGGCCCCACCTGGTTCAAGGAATTGAACCAGGGCAAGACCAGCGACGCCGGCACCAAGCTCTACGGTGTCTCCGGCCGCGCCAACAAGCCGGGCTGCTGGGAACTGCCGATGGGCACCACCGCCCGAGAGCTGCTGGAAGTGCATGCCGGCGGCATGCGCGGCGGCAAGAAGCTCAAGGCCTGGCTGCCGGGCGGTGCGTCCACCGACTTCCTGCTGCCCGAGCACCTGGACCTGCCGATGGACTTCGACACCATCGCCCGCGCCGGCTCCCGCATGGGCACCGGCCTGATCACGGTGGTGGCCGAGGACCAGAGCATCGTCTCGGCGGTGCGCAACCTGGAAGAGTTCTTTGCCCGCGAGTCCTGCGGCTGGTGCACGCCTTGCCGTGACGGCCTGCCGTGGACGGTCAAGATCCTGCGCGCCATCGAGAACGGCCAGGGCAAGACCGGCGACATCGAGCAGTTGAGCAAGATGACGCGCTGGCTCGGCCCCGGCCGCACTTTCTGCGCCCACGCACCGGGCGCGATGGAGCCGCTGCAGTCGGCCATCAAGTATTTCCGCGACGAATTCGAGATCGGCATCGTCTGCGACATCGACGAGGTCAAGCCGGACGTCTGCACCCTCCCCGCAGGGCTGCCGGACATCACCGACGACCGCGACCTCGCCACGAAGAAAGCGAGCTGATTCATGGCAATCATTCACGTTGACGGCAAGCAGTTCGAGGTCAAGGGCGGCGACAACCTGCTCCAGACCTGTCTCTCGCTGGGCCTGGACATCCCCTACTTCTGCTGGCACCCGGCGCTGGATTCGGTCGGTGCCTGCCGCCAGTGCGCGGTCAAGCAGTACAAGGACGGCGACGACAAGCAGGGCCGCATCGTCATGTCCTGCATGACGCCGACCACGGACAACACCTGGATCTCGATCGACGACGAGGAATCCAAGGAATTCCGCGAGACCATCATCTCCTTCCTGATGACCAACCACCCGCACGACTGCCCGGTCTGCGAGGAAGGCGGCCACTGTCATCTGCAGGACATGACCGTGATGACCGGTCATCACAACCGCGAGTACCGCTTCACCAAGCGCACCCACCGCAACCAGGACCTGGGCCCGTTCATCGCGCACGAGATGAACCGCTGCATCTCCTGCTACCGCTGCACGCGTTTCTACAACGACTATGCTGGCGGCACCGACCTGGGCGTCTACGGCTCCGCCGCCAACGTCTACTTCGGCCGCGAGAAGGACGGCACGCTGGAGAACGAGTTCTCCGGCAACCTCACCGAGGTCTGCCCCACGGGCGTGTTCACCGACAAGACCCACTCCGAGCGCTATACGCGCAAGTGGGACATGCAGTTCTCGCCCAGCATCTGCGCCAGCTGCTCGGTGGGCTGCAACATCTCCCCGGGCGAACGCTACGGTGAGGTGCGCCGCGTCGAGAACCGCTATCACGCCGAGCTCAACGGCTACTTCCTCTGCGACCGCGGCCGCTTCGGCTACGGTCACGTCAACCGCAAGGACCGTCCGCGCCAGCTGCTGGTGAGCAAGGACGGCCGGCGCGAGGCCATGGACGGTGGCGACGCGCTGGAGTTCATCCGTCAGCAACTCAAGGCCGGTAAGCCGGTGCTGGGCATCGGCTCACCGCGCGCCTCCATCGAATCCAACTACGCCCTGCGCGAGCTGGTCGGCGCCGCCAACTTCAGCAACGGCCAGTCCGCGCTGGACGCCGCCCTGGCCCGCCTCTGCCTGGACGTGATGCAGAAGGGCACCGCTCCCTGCGCCACCCCGGCCTCGGTCGAGGAAGCCGACGCCGTGCTGGTCCTGGGCGAAGACGTGCTGGCCACCGCGCCGCGCATCGCCCTGGCCCTGCGCCAGGCCGCCAAGGGCAAGGCCGACACCCTGTGCGCCGAGAAGAAGGTGCCCGACTGGCAAGCGGCTTCGGCCAAGGACATCGCCCAGCGCCAGCTGAACCCGGTGTTCGTCGCCACCCCGGCCAAGACCCGCTTCGACGACGTGGCCGTGGCCACGCACCGCGCCGCCGCGCCCGACCTGGCCCGCCTGGGCTATGCCATCGCGCACGCGCTGGACGCGTCCAGCCCGGCCGTGGAAGGCCTGGATGCCAAGACCACCGAGCTGGCGCAGCGCATCGCCGCCACGCTCAAGGCTGCCAAGCGTCCGCTGGTGATCTCCGGTACCGGCTGCGGCGACGCCGCCGTGATCCAGGCGGCCGCCAACATCGCCTGGGCGCTGCAGGCCAGCCATCCGGGCGCCGAGATCTGCCTGGCGGTGCCGGAATCCAACAGCATCGGCCTGGCCCTGTTCGACGCCGCCGACCTGGAAGCCATGCTGGCCCGCGCCGCCGCCGAGCCAAGCGTGCTGGTGGTGGTGGAGAACGACCTCTACGCACGCCTGCCGGCCGCCCAGGTCGACGCCGCCCTGGCCAAGGCCACGCTGATCGTGCTGGAGCACCAGGAGACCCGCACCGCGCAGCGCGCCCAGGCCCTGCTGCCGGCCGCGAGCTTCGCCGAAGGCGACGGCACGCTGGTCAACTATGAAGGCCGCGCGCAGCGCTACTTCCAGAACTTCGACCCCGCGTACTACGACCGCTCGGTCGCCATCGCCGAATCCTGGCGCTGGCTCGACCGGCTGCAGAACGGTGACGCGGCGCAGGAGAACCTGGACGACGTGCTGGCCCAGGCCGAAGCCGCCCTGCCCGCCCTCAAGGGCATCGCCGCCGCCGCCCCCAACGCCAGCTTCCGCATCAAGGGCATGAAGGTCGCGCGCGCGCCGCAGCGCCAGTCCGGCCGCACCGCCGCCCGCGCCAACATCTTCGTGCACGAGCCGCGCTCCACGCAGGACGCCGACTCCGCCCTGGCCTTCTCCATGGAAGGCGTCAACGGCTCCCACGGCATCGACCGCCCGCCGGAACTGCTGCCCTTCGCCTGGGCCCCGGGCTGGAACAGCCCGCAGGCCTGGAACAAGTTCCAGGCCGAGGTCGGCGGCTCGCTGCGCGGCGGCGACTCCGGCGTGCACCTGTTCAAGGCCGGCGCCTCGCGCCCGGCCTACTACGCGGCGGTGCCGGCGGCCTTCAAGCCCAACGGCGCCCTGCGCGTGGAGCCGCTGTACCAGCACTTCGGCAGCGAGGAGCTGTCATCGCGGGCCGCGCCGATCCAGGAGCGCATCCCGGCGACCTATGCCGCGCTCAACGTCGGCGACGCCGCACGCCTGGGCGTGAACCATGCCGAGCTGGTGAGCATCACGCTCGACGGCCAGACCTTCAGCCTGCCCGCGCGCGTCCGTCCGGACCTGCCGGCCGGCGTGCTCGGCCTGCCCGTGGGCCTGGCCGGTGTGCCGCCGCTGAAGGCCGGCAGTGCCGCCACCGTCGCCAAGGGAGCCTGAGCGCATGTCCGCATTCGTGGATTGGCTGACCTCGCCGGTAGTCCTCGCCGCGATCTGGGCGATGGTGAAGTCCGTGATCATCCTGCTGGGCGTGGTCCTGACCGCGGCCTGGATGATCTGGCTGGAGCGCCGCCTGCTGGCCCTTTGGCAGGACCGGTACGGCCCGAACCGCATCGGCCCCTTCGGCCTCGGCCAGGTCATCGCGGACATGATCAAGATCTTCTTCAAGGAAGACTGGACGCCGCCCTTCGTCGACAAGGTCACCTTCATCCTCGCGCCGCTGATCGCGATGAGCATGATGTTGCTGGGCTTCCTGTTCGTGCCGATCACGCCGAACTGGGGTGTCTCCTCGGCCGACCTGGGCATGCTGTTCTTCTTCGCCATCGGCGGCCTGGCGGTGTACGCGGTGATGCTCGGCGGCTGGGCCTCCAACAGCAAGTACGCACTGCTCGGCGGCCTTCGCTCCACCGCGCAGACCATCTCCTATGAAGTATTCATGGGCCTGTCGCTGATGGGCGTGGTGATGCAGGCCGGCACCTTCAACCTGCGCGAGATCGTGGAGTACCAGCAGGCCGGCTACTGGAACATCATCCCCCAGTTCATCGGCTTCTGCGTCTGGGCGCTGGCCGCCGTGGCGGTCACCCACCGCACGCCGTTCGACCTGCCCGAGGCAGAGTCGGAACTGGCGGCGGGCTACCACACCGAATATTCGGGCATGAAGTTCGGCATGTTCTTCGTCGGCGAGTACGTCGGCATCGTCATGGTCTCGGGCCTGACGGTGGCGCTGTTCTTCGGCGGCTGGGAAGGCCCCTTCTGGACCGAGCAGATTCCCTTCGTCTGGTTCGCCATCAAGAGCCTGTTCTTCATGTCCAGCTTCATCCTGCTGCGCGCCGCGCTGCCGCGCCCGCGCTACGACCACATGATGTCCGCGGCCTGGAAGGTCTGCCTGCCCTTGTCGCTGATCAACCTCCTCGTCACCGGCGCGATCGTGCTGTGGAACCACGGAGCCTGACATGAGCCAATTCAAGGCCGTGATGCACGGCATCTACACCCAGCTGCGCAGCATCGGGATGATCTTCTCCCACAGCTGGCGCCCGCGCGACACCATCAGCTACCCCGAGGTGAAGCCGTATATTCCGCCCCGCTACCGCGGCCGCATCGTGCTGACGCGCGATCCGGACGGCGAAGAGCGCTGCGTCGCCTGCAACCTCTGCGCGGTGGCCTGCCCGGTGGGCTGCATCTCGCTGCAGAAGGGCGAGAAGCAGGACGGCCGCTGGTACCCGGAGTTCTTCCGCATCAACTTCTCGCGCTGCATCTTCTGCGGCCTCTGCGAAGAGGCCTGCCCGACCAACGCGATCCAGCTGACGCCGGACTACGAGATGGGCGAGTACAACCGCCAGAACCTGGTGTACGAGAAGGAGCACCTGCTGATCAGCGGGCCCGGCAAGTACCCGGACTACAACTTCTACCGCGTGGCCGGCATGGCCATCAAGGGCAAGGACAAGGGCGAGGCTCTCAACGAGGAAGCCCCGGTCGACATCAAGAGCCTGCTGCCGTAAGCAGCGCCGGATAGTAGATAGTAGTTTGTAGATAGTAGAGAAACGCCAATGGCCGCTTTGTACGAGGACTTGGTGGTTTGGCAGAAGGCGATGGCGCTGACAAGGGAGGTCTACTTGCTCGCCAAATGCCTGCCCGACGATGAGCGGTTTGGTCTGATTTCGCAGTTGCGACGTTGCGCGGTCTCAGTGCCAAGCAACATCGCGGAAGGACAAGGCAAAGCCAGTTCAGGTGAATTCAGAAACCACCTCGGGCATGCCAGAGGATCGCTGTATGAGTTGCAAACGCAGTTGAGGTTGACAGTGGAACTAGGCTACGTGAGTACTGCAAGGGCGGATGGGGTCCGGGAACAGGCCACGGAAGTGGCGCGGCTGTTGAACGCCCTGATGAATTCGTTGAAGTAAAGCCTCCAACTACTATCTACCAACTACTATCCACTATCTAGAACGACGATCTCCCAAAATGGAATTGCTCTTCTACACCGCCGCCGCCATCGCACTGCTCTCGACCGCCCTGGTCGTGACCAGTCCGAACCCGGTGCATGCCCTGCTCTACCTGGTGCTGTCGCTGCTGGCCGTGGCCACCACCTTCTTCACGCTGGGCGCGCCGTTCGCCGGCGTGCTGCAGGTGATCGTCTACGCCGGCGCCATCCTGGTGCTGTTCGTGTTCGTGGTGATGATGCTCAACCTGGGCCGCCGCACCACCGAGCAGGAGCGCATCTGGCTGTCGCCCGTGGCGGCGGCCGGCCCCGCGATCCTGGCCGCCGTCCTGCTGTTCATGCTCGGCCGCGTGATCATGCCGGACACCAGCCTCACCCCCGCAGGCCTGAAGACGGTGGATGCCAAGGCCGTCGGCATCGCCCTCTACGGTCCCTACCTGCTGGCGGTGGAACTGGCCTCGATGCTGCTGATGGCCGGTCTGGTCGCCGCCTACCACCTGGGCAAGTCCGAACAATGACGCCCCACTCCATTCCCATGGAGCACGCGCTCCTCCTCGCCGCGATCCTGTTCGCGATGGGCCTCTGCGGCCTGGTCCTGCGCCGCAACATCATCTTCATGCTGATGTCGATCGAAGTGATGATGAATGCCACTGGCCTCGCCTTCATCACCGCCGGCAGCCGCTGGATGCAGCCCGACGGCCAGGTGATGTTCATCCTGGTGCTGACGCTGGCCGCGGCCGAGGCCTGCGTCGGCCTGGCCCTGGTGATCCAGCTGTACAAGCGCTTCGGCACGCTGGACATCGACGCCGCCAGCCAGATGAAGGGTTAAAAGGATGATGAACTACCTGCCCCTCGTCTTCGTCGCCCCGCTGCTGGGCTTCCTGGTGTTGGCGCTGTCGCGCAGCCGCATGTCCGAGAACCTGGCGGCCTTCATCGGCGTCGGCAGCGTCGGCATCTCGGCGCTGACCACCGCCACCGCCATCTGGCAGTTCAGCGCCGCGCCGCCGGAAGGCGGCTTCGTCACGGTCCACCTGTGGACCTGGATGAGCGTGGGCAACTTCGCCCCCAGCTTCACGCTGCACGTGGATGCCCTGTCGCTGACCATGATGTCGGTCATCACCGGCGTGGGCTTCTTCATCCACCTGTTCGCGTCCTGGTACATGCGTGGTGACGAAGCCTACCCGCGCTTCTTCTCCTACATGAACCTGTTCGTGGCCAGCATGCTGTTCCTGGTGCTGGGCGACAACCTGCTGTTCCTGTACTTCGGCTGGGAAGGCGTGGGCCTGGCGTCCTACCTGCTGATCGGTTTCTGGTACAAGGACCCGGCCAACGGCGCCGCCGCGCGCAAGGCCTTTGTCATCACCCGCGTGGGCGACACGCTGATGGCCATTGCCCTGTTCATCCTCTACCGCGAGTTCGGCACGCTGAACATCAAGGAACTGGCCGTCATCGCCCCCACGCAGTGGGCGGTGGGCTCGACCCTGGCCACGGCCACCTGCCTGCTGCTGCTCGGCGGCGCGGTGGGCAAGTCGGCGCAGCTGCCGCTGCAGACCTGGCTGCCGGACGCCATGGCCGGCCCCACCCCGGTCTCGGCGCTGATCCACGCCGCGACCATGGTCACCGCGGGCGTCTACCTGATCGCCCGCATGAACGACCTGTTCGCGCTGTCGCCGTTCGCGCTGCACATGGTGGGCGTCATCGGCGCCATCACCCTGCTGCTGGCCGGCTTCACCGCGCTGATGCAGACCGACATCAAGAAGATCCTGGCCTACTCCACCATGAGCCAGATCGGCTACATGTTCCTGGCCGAGGGCGTCGGCGCCTACCAGCCGGCCGTGTTCCACCTGATGACGCACGCCTTCTTCAAGGCGCTGCTGTTCCTCTCGGCGGGCTCGGTGATCCTGGCGATGCACCACGAGCAGGACATCTTCAAGATGGGCGGCCTGCGCAAGCGCATCCCCTTCGTGTTCTGGTGCATGATGATCGGCACCCTGGCGCTGGTGGCCATGTGGCCCTTCGCCGGCTACTACTCGAAGGACGAGATCCTTCACCAGGCCTACCTGACCGGCAACCACGGTCTCTGGCTGGCCGGCCTGTTCGGCGCCTTCCTGACCGCGGTCTACAGCTTCCGCCTGATCTTCATCGTGTTCTTCGGCCCGGAGCGTTTCGACGCCCATCACCATGAACCGCACGGCGCACACAGCGTGGACCACCACATCCCGCTGGCCGTGCTGCTGGTGCTGTCGATCATCGGTGGCTTCATCCACCTGCCGCTGGACAGCGTGCTGCCGCAGGCCGCGATCCACCACGATCCGAACGAACCCTGGATCATCGTGCACCTGCCGCTGGTGGTGACCCTGGTCGGCATCCTCGTGTCCTGGTTCCTGTTCCTCAAGCGCCCGCAGATCCCGGCAAGCCTGGCCTCCGGCGGGCTGGCCCCGATCGGCAAGCTGTGGAAGAGCGCCTGGGGCTTCGACTGGCTCTACGACCGCCTGTTCGTGAAGCCCTTCGTCTGGGCTGCCGAGGTCAACAAGAACGACGTCGTCGACTCGATCATCAACGTGATCCCGGCGACCCTGCGCGGCCTGAACACGGCCCTGGTGCGCACCCAGACCGGCGGCCTGCGCTGGTATGCGGCGGTGGCCGGTGCCGGCACCTGCCTGTTGATCGCCCTCGTGGCCTTCCACTGATCCGGACATAGGGAACGATCACAATGGTTCTGGTCTGGCTGATTCTCATCCCCTTCATCGGCGGCCTGTTGAGCTGGCAGTCCGAGCGCTGGTCGCTCGGCGTCCCTCGCTGGATCGCTTTCTTCACCATGCTGACCTCGCTGGTGATCTCGCTGTGGCTCTGGGCCACCGGCGACTTCTCCATCACCGGCACCGGCTTCCAGGCCGTGGCCGGCGCCGCGCCGCAGTGGAGCGTCGAGTTCCGCGCCGCCTGGATTCCCAGCCTGGGCATCAGCCTGCACCTGGGCATGGACGGCCTGTCCCTGCTGCTGGTGGTGCTGACCAACCTGCTGGGCCTGATGGCCGTCATCTGCTCCTGGCGTGAGATCGACAAATACGTCGGCTTTTTCCACCTGAACCTGCTGTGGAACCTGGGCGGCGTGGTCGGCGTGTTCCTGGCGCTGGACATGTTCCTGTTCTTCTTCTTCTGGGAAATGATGCTGGTGCCGATGTTCTTCCTGATCGCGCTCTGGGGGCACAACATCCCCGGCGGCAAGGGTCGGGTCTACGCGGCCGTGAAGTTCTTCATCTTCACCCAGGCCTCCGGCTTCCTGATGCTGCTGGCGATCCTGGCCATGGTGTTCCTGCACCACAAGGCGACCGGCGTGATCAGCTTCGACTACCACGATCTGCTCAATACGCCGATGAGCAAGGAGATCGCCTGGCTGCTGATGCTCGGCTTCTTCATCGCCTTCGCCGTGAAGACGCCGCTGGTACCGCTGCATACCTGGCTGCCGGACGCACACTCGCAGGCGCCCACGGCCGGCTCGGTGGACCTGGCGGGCATCCTGCTGAAGACCGCGGCCTACGGCCTGCTGCGTTTCGGCATCCCGTTCTTCCCCGAGGCCTCGCGCGAGTTCGCCCCCATCGCCATGTGGCTGGGCGTGTTCACCGTGGTCTACGGCGCGGTGGTGGCCTTCTCGCAGACCGACATCAAGCGCCTGATCGCCTACACCAGCGTCTCGCACATGGGCTTCGTCATCATCGGCATCTACGCCGGCACCGAGCAGGCCCTGCAGGGCGTGGTGGTGCAGATGATCGCCCACGGCCTGTCGGCGGGTGCCCTGTTCATCCTCTGCGGCGAGCTGTACGAGCGCCTGCATACCCGCGACCTGCGCCAGATGGGCGGCCTATGGGCCCGATTCCCCTACCTGCCGCCGATCATGCTGTTCTTCTCGGCCGCCTCGCTGGGCCTGCCGGGTCTGGGCAACTTCGTCGGCGAGATCCTGATCCTGATGGGCACGTTCACGGTGGCGCCGCTGATCGCCATCCTGGCCTCGTCGGGCCTGATCCTGGCGGCGGTGTACTCGCTGATCGTCGTGCAGCGGGCTTTCCACGGCGCGCCGCGCGAGGAAGGCAAGCTGGAAGACCTGAACCACCGTGAGCTGGCGATGATGCTGGTGCTGATGCTGCTGATGCTCGGCCTGGGCCTCTACCCGCAGCCGGTGATCGACGCCGCGCACGCGCCCGTGCAGGCGGTGCACCACATCTACTCCGGCGCCGCCGCCAGCGGAGCGACCACGCCATGACCTCCCAACAAATCATCGCGCTGCTGCCCTTCCTCGTCCTCACCGCCACCATCGTGGTAGTGATGCTGGCGATCTCGGTCCGCCGCCACCATCGCATCACCGCCTTCCTGTCGGTGGTCGGCCTCAACCTGACCCTGCTGTCGCTGCTGCCGACCTGGCTGGCCGACGCCGGCCCGGTGCAGGTCACCCCGCTGATGGTGATGGACGGGCTGGCGAGCTTCTACATGGCGCTGGTGCTGGTGGCCACCCTGGGCGTGATGACGCTGTGCCACGCTTACTTCGAGGGCTACAACAAAGGCGACCGCGAAGAGATCTACCTGCTGATCCTGCTCGGCGCGCTCGGTGGCCTGACCCTGGCCTGCGCCAACCATGCCGCCACGCTGCTGCTCGGCCTGGAACTGCTGAGCCTGCCGATGGTGGCGGGCGTGGCCTACGCCACCACCGACCGCCGCGCGGTCGAGGGCGGTGCCAAGTACCTGGTGCTGTCGGCCGGCGCCTCCGCCACCCTGCTGTTCGGCCTGGCCCTGATCTACGCCGACACCGGCGCGCTGGACCTGAAGTCGCTGGCCACGATCCTGGTCAACGCCAACGTCGGCCAGCCACTGGTGCTGGCGGGCGCGGCGATGCTCCTGGCCGGCCTGGCCTTCAAGCTGTCGATCGTGCCCTTCCACCAGTGGACCCCGGACGTCTACGAGGCCGCTCCGGCCCCGGTGACGGCCTACCTGGCCACCGTGGTCAAGGCCGGCGTGCTGGCTGCCGCCCTGCGCCTGTTCCACGCCGCCGGTGCCGCCCCCTCGCCGCTGGTGGTCAAGGCCCTGACTATCCTGGCCCTGGCCTCGATGATCGTCGGCAGCCTGCTGGCCCTGCGCCAAGACAACCTCAAGCGCCTGCTGGCCTACTCGTCCATCGCCCACTTCGGCTTCCTGCTGATCGTGCTGGTGGCGCCGGGCGACCGCTCGCTGGAGGCCGCCGGCGTCTACATGGCGACCTACCTGATCACCTCGCTGGGCGTGTTCGGCGTGATCGCGCTGGTCTCCAGCCCGGCCGGCGAGCGCGACCGCGAGAAGCTTTCCGAGTACCAGGGCCTGTTCTGGCAGCGTCCCTACGTAGTGTCGATCTTCACCGCCATGATGCTGTCCCTGGCCGGCATCCCGCTGACGGCCGGCTTCATCGGCAAGTTCGTGGCCATCGCCGTGGGTGTCGAGTCCGAGCTCTGGCTGCTGGTCAGCGGCATCGTGCTGGGCAGCGCCATCGGCATCTACTACTACCTGCGCGTCATCAGTGCCCTGTTCGTGCCGATGCCTGGCTACGAGCGCGTCAGCGAGTCCATGAGCTGGGCCCAGTCGGCCGGCGGCGTGATGCTGCTGCTGGCGATGCTGCTGATGCTGGCGATGGGCGTCTACCCGGAGCCGTTGTTCCTGCTGGCGCGTCCGTAGTACCGTCCGTTCATGCGTATCTCCTGCCACAAGGCCATTACCGAGCCGGCAGGCCCCTGATCTTCAGCGGGCCGCCGGCCCGGAACTTGCGTTGGGAAACTCCATGAGTCTGTTCAGAACCAAGCACATCGTTCCCACCGCCGACACCGAGCTGAAGCGCTGCCTCAGCGCCACCGACCTGCTGCTGCTGGGCATCGGCTGCATCATCGGCACCGGCATCTTCGTGCTGACCGGCATCACCGCCGCCACCACCAGCGGCCCGGCGATCATCCTGTCCTTCGTGGTCTCGGGCCTGGCCTGCGCCTTCGCCGCCCTGTCCTACTCCGAACTGGCCTCCAGCTACGGCGGCTGCGGCAGCGCCTACGGCTATGCCTATGCCTCGCTGGGCGAGTTCATCGCCTGGATCATCGGCTGGGACCTGGTGCTGGAGTACGCCCTGGCCACCGCCACCGTCGCGGTAGGCTGGTCGCGCTACTTCGGCCGCGGCATGGAGATCGTCGGCATCAACCTGCCCGAGACCCTGATGAAGGCCCCGGCCGATGGCGGCCTGGTGAACCTGCCGGCGGTGCTGATCGTGCTGGTGCTGTCGGTACTGCTGGCCGTGGGCGTCAAGGAAAGCGCGCGCTTCAATTCGGGCATCGTGTTCCTGAAGCTGTTCACGCTGCTGGTGTTCATCGTAGTGGCGGCTGGCAAGGTCGACACCGCCAACTGGACCCCGTTCATGCCCTTCGGCTGGAATGGGGTGATGGCCGGCGCGGCCGTGATCTTCTTCGCTTACATCGGCTTCGACGCGGTCTCCACCGCCGCCGAGGAAGCACGCAACCCGCAGCGCGACATCCCCATCGGCATCCTCGGTAGCCTCGCCGTCTGCACGGTGCTGTACATCATCGTCTCGGCCCTGCTGACCGGCATCGTGCCCTACGCCAGCCTCAACACCGCCTCGCCGATGGCCGACGCCCTGCGCGCCCACGGCATCGGCTGGGGCCTGAAGCTGGTCACCGCCGGCGCCATCGCCGGCCTCACCACCGTGATGCTGGTGCTGTACTTCGGCCTGACCCGCGTGTTCCTGGCGATGTCGCGCGACGGCCTGCTGCCGCCGGTGTTCTCCGCCGTGAACACCAGGACCCAGACGCCGGTGCGCATCATCATGATCAGTGGCGTCGGCATCGCGCTGACCGCCGGCTTCACGCCGATCAACGAGCTGGCGGAGCTGGTCAACATCGGCACGCTGGGCGCCTTCGCCCTGGTCTGCGCCGGCGTGATCGTGCTGCGCAAGCGCCTGCCGAACCTGCCGCGTCCGTTCAAGATTCCCTTCGGCCCGGTGATCCCGGCGCTGGGCATCATCTTCTGCGTTTACCTGATGCTGAGCCTGCCGCTGGTGACCTGGCTGCGCTTCGGCAGCTGGCTGCTGGTGGGCATCGCGATCTACTTCCTGTACTCGCGCAGCCACAGCCACCTGGCCCGAGCCTCCTGAGGACGCCGGTCACTACCGATGAGCCTGCCGGAACATATCCATAGCCGCACGCCGCGGCGCGGTGTCCTGCTGGTCAACCTCGGCACGCCCGACGCGCCGACGGCACCCGCGATCCGCCGCTACCTGCGCGAGTTCCTCAGCGACCGTCGCGTGGTGGAGTTCAGCCGCCTGTTCTGGCTGCCGGTGCTGCACCTGTTCATCCTGCCGCTGCGGCCGCTGAAGCTGAAGCACGCCTACGAGTCGGTCTGGACCCCGCAGGGCTCGCCCCTGATGGCCTTCTCCAAGCGCCAGCAGGCGGCGCTGCAGGCCGCCCTGGGGCCCGAGGTGCCGGTGGCCCTGGCGATGCGCTACGGCAATCCGTCGATCGCCGATGCGCTCAACGCACTGGGCCGCCAGGACGTGCGCCGCATCGTGGTGCTGCCGCTGTATCCGCAGTACTCGGCCACCACCACGGCCACGGTGCTGGACAAGCTGTTCGAGCTGCTGCGCGCCTGGCGCTGGCTGCCGGAGCTGCGCACCGTCAACCAGTACCACGACGATGCCGGCTATATCGGCGCGCTGGCGCAGAGCGTCGAGACCCACTGGCAGGCACAGGGCCGCGGCGAGCACCTGCTGATGTCCTTCCACTCGATCCCGCTGAGCTACTTCAAGGCCGGCGATCCCTACTTCTGCCACTGCCATAAGACCGCCCGCCTGCTGGCGGAGCGCCTGGGCCTGGCGGAGGGCCAGTGGTCGGTGAGCTTCCAGAGCCGCCTGGGCCGCACGCCCTGGCTGCAGCCCTACACCGAGCCGCACGTGCAGCAACTGGCCAAGAAAGGCCTGCGCAAGCTCGACGTGATCTGCCCCGGCTTCTCCGCCGACTGCCTGGAGACCCTGGAGGAGATCGCGCTGCGCTACGGCGAGAGCTTCCGCAAGGCCGGTGGCGAAGCGCTGCGCTACATCCCCGCCCTCAACGACGAGCCAGCCCACATCGAAGCACTGAAGGCGCTGGTGCAGCGGGAACTGCAGGGCTGGGACTATCCGCCGGAGGGCGAGCTGGAACTGCAGGCGCGCGTGGAACGCGCCGACCGGATCGGACGCAAGGACTGAAGGCACTGCGGAGCGCCAACGAGAAAGGCCGGCGAATGCCGGCCTTTCTCGTTTTGCGTCGGGAGCCGCCTGGGAAGTCTGTGATTCGTTGCCGTTCGCCCTGAGCTTGTCGAAGGTGGGCGGCAACTCATTGACGGACCTGGCGGGAAGTCCGCCCATGCTTCGATACTTCGACAGGCTCAGGACTTCATCACGAGCGGACTTCTTCAGAGGTTCCCTAGCGATTGACCGTGCGCTCCCAGGTCTGCAGGTAGGCTTCGGCGGAGTTGTACAGGTCCGTGACCGCCTGCTGGCCGCCCTCCAGGCGCACCTCCTCCACCCAGTCGGCGATCATGCCGTACTGCGCCAGGCCCTCGGCATTGATGTCGAAGACGCGGTTGCCTTCGGGCACCTGGGACTGGTCGAACACGATCGGCTGCACGCGCGCGAACTGCGGACCCCAGCCCGGGCCGCGGAACAGCGTGAAGGGATAGCGCACCGGCTCGGCGTCCGCCCCGCGCGGGCCCGACTGCGCGGCCAGGCCGTTGGTGTCGGCGCCGTAGCCCATCGCGAACAGGTAGCGGTCGTCCTTCAGCGGGCGCAGCTTGTTGAGCTGCTCGGTGAACTGCCGGCCGTTGCCCTTGGAGGGATACAGCAGGCCGCCGCCCTGCAGCAGGCGGTGCGCCTGGGTCATGCTGATGCCGCCGTGGCCGCCGTGAGTGGAGACCAGCGGGTAGACCGGCGAACGCTGGTCGGCCATGTCCAGCAGCTCGCTCTTCATCTTCAGCTCGAGATGGTCCACCTCGATGATGACCTTCTTGTCCATCATGCGCTCGAAGGCATAGTGGCCCAGCTCGGTCATCGAGCGCGCATTGCACTGCGGCTTGGACGGGTACAGCGGCAGCAGGCCCTGCGTCAGGTTGTGCAGCAGGCCGGTCAGCGGGTCCAGCGGCGCAGGCAGCGAGGTGGTCATGTGCGCGCCGGCACCGTAGAAGTAGTCGTCCTCGGGGCAGTCGTAGGTCGCCCAGAAGCTGCCGGTGTCCAGGAAGTTGCCGAAGTTCAGGATCAGGCCGTCGAAGATGCCGTTGCCGCCGAGGCCGTTGTCGAACTCGTGCAGCGGGAACATCTGGCGCACGCCCAGGTCGGTCAGGCGGTTGAGCTGGGTGTCGATCTCCTCGTTGTCGCAGCTGGCGACCTCGAACAGCCCACCCGGCTGCAGCACCTTGCAGTTGAACAGGTGCGAGATCTCGATGCCGAGCACCACCGCCAGCTTGCCCTCGTTGATCACGTGGCGGGCTTCCTGCGGCGAAGTCACGATGCGGAACCAGCCCTTGCCGGGGCCGCCTTCCTGGGCGTCGATGTAGCCCTCCAGGTCGCGCATGAACTGCACCTGCTTCACCGCGCTTTCCATCTCGTTGCAGTACTGCGGCGAGGGAATCTCGCTGACTTCCTGCACCAGGTCGCCGATATCCAGGTTCAGTACGTTGGCGGTGTTGACCAGCGACTGCAGGCGGCACAGCACCTCGTTCTCGACCAGGTCGTTGACCATGATGCGCATGCCGGCGAGCCAGGCGCGCTCGATCCACTTGTAGTACATCGCCTCGTGCATCAGCGAGTCGCGCGCCGGCCAGTCGATGAAGCTGGGCCATCCCTGCGTGTCGTGCGTGGCCAGCGGGCTGCCGGCGCCGCCCATCAGGTTGCCGACCAGGTCCAGCGCGCCATTGGGGCCGTGCTGCGTGGCGCAGTTGCCCAGGGCCTCGGTGACGCCGAAGCGGTGGAAGGGACGGCCGTAGTGCCCGCCGCCGAGGAAGTGGGTGGCGCTGACGTGCGCATGCACCTCGGCGAAGCCCAGCACCGGCTGGTCCACGCCCTGGCCCTTAAAGGCGGTGCCGCTGGCGTCCGTGCGGATCTCCGGGAAGGGCTTGCAGCCGCGCGCCGGGACGAAGTCGAACTTCGCCGGGGCCGAGGCCAGCGTGAGCGCACCGCTGGCGGCGTCCACCGACAGGAAGCGCTCGGCGCTGGAGGAGTACAGGGTGAAGTCGCCGGCCGCATCGGTGTCGATGGTCCAGTCCGCCGACTCGCCCGGCCGGGTCGCGCTGCCGACCGTGGTGCCGGCTACGGCCATCATCGACTCGTTGTCGGAGAACAGCAGGTACTTGCCCAGGGCGGTGGGCTTCATGAAGAAGGGCGTGGCCTTGGAGGCGTCCGCGCTGGCGGCATAGCGGCCGTCACCGTCGCGCAGGGCATGGCGCCCGCTTTCGACGGCCTGCAGGCTGTAGCAGGCGTTGGCCATGTCGTAGCGCGTCACCGGCGCGCCGCGCGGTGCGGCGGCCCCGGCGTCCACCGGCTTGCTTGAACCGCAGCCCGACATACCCAGCATGGCGACCAGCGCCACGCCTCCGAGAATGCGCTTCAGCATGTCCCTCTCCCTTTAGTTTTTATCAACGCGCGAAGCTAACCAAAGCGGAGTGCCTTGGGGGCTACGGGCGTTAGTAAATATGGCCCGTGCCGGTCGGCGGCCATGCCCGCTATGCTGCGCGCCATGAACCGCTCAGCCCTCGTCTTCATCGCCCTCGGCGCCGCCATCCTGGCCGGCCTGTTCCTGCTGCTGCGTCCGGACTCCGGCGCGCCCGACGCCACGGCGCCGTCGGTGGCCGCGGTGGCGCAGGACCCCGCGATCACGCCGCCACCTGGCGCCCTGCCCGGCGAACCCGGCCCGGTGCCGCCAGGCTCCGAGCCCCTGCCCGCCGAGCCGGCCATGACCGCGGAATGGGTGGTGCGCCAGGGCCGGCGTGAATCGGGCCCCGCCGTGGTGGTGCTGAAGGCCGGCGACGAGGTGGAACTGCGCGTGACCAGCGACAGCAACGACGAGCTGCACCTGCACGGCTACGACCTGTCCCTGCCGCTGCGTGCCGGGCAGACCGGCAGCCTGCGCTTCCGCGCACAGCACAGCGGCCGCTTCGAACTGGAGTTGCACCACCGCCACCTGGAACTGGCGGCGCTGGAAGTGCGCCCGCAATAACACGGGGCGGTCTCCGAGGGGCGGCAGAGGGTCTACAATGCCCGCCCCGATGGACCACCCTGCGTCACTGCTGTCCCCTCTCCCCGGCCTGCCGGCCCTGGAGACCCCGCTTGCCCGCGAAGGCCATGTCTTCGTGCAGGGCGCAACGATGCGCGGGCTGCTGGAAGCCGCCGGCGGCCTCGCCGACTGGGACCGCTTCGCCGCCAGCTGGAGCGACCTGGCGCTGGATTCCCACATGGCCGATGGCGGCCGCTACCGGCGGCGACGGCACGCGGTGTATGCCGCAGCGGCGACGGGCCCCATCCAGCGCCAGCCGCACCAGCCGCACTACCAGAGCCTGGACTACAACCGCCTCAACGGCGGCATCGCCCGCTGGTTCGAGCCGATCCTGCCGGAGACCGGAGGCGCCTGCCTCGACACCCTGCTGGGCTTCTGCCGCGACCTGTTCGGCCGGCTCTCGCCGCAAGTGGCGCGCTGGCATATCGAGGCCCACCAGTTCCGCATCGAGGCACGCAACGACGAGGCCGGCCAGCCGACGCCCGAGGGCGTGCACCGCGACGGCGTCGACTGGGTGCTGGTGCTGCTGGTGCGCCGGCACAACATCGCCAGCGGCGTCACCACCATCCACCGCCCCGACGGCAGCGCCCTGGGCAGCTTCACGCTGACGGCGCCCTGCGACGCCACGCTGATCGACGACAACCGCGTCTACCACGGCGTGACCGCCGTGCAGCCGCTGGACCCGGCGCAGCCGGCCCACCGTGACGTGCTGGTGCTGACCTTCCGGCGCGAGGCCTGAGGGTCGCCCCCACGAGTTCATCAGGGATCGTAGCCCGTTTTGCCGCCGGCAAGCCGGGGCACAAGCTCCAGGCTGCGCCCTGGCTTGCCGGCGACAGCCCGGCCAGAGGTCGCCGGCACGCCGGCTCCTACAGGGCGGCGGTCACCTGGGCTACCAGCAAGGCGCGTATCGCTGCCGCGTCCAACCCGAGCGCTTCGGCCTCGTCTTCCGCCATCGCGTCGGCGCAGCGCTCCAGCGTGAACAGCAGCAGTGCGTCCTGCTCGCGCGAGCGCGGCGGATCACCCGCGGCGGCGCGCAGCCGCGCCAGCAGTTCGAACTGGCGGCGGCGCTGCCCGCGGTAGAACTCGCGCACCACCGGGTCGGCGGCGGTGAGCATGCGCAGGCTGGCCCGCAGGCCGCTCCAGCGCCGGTGATGCGCCAGCGTCAGCTCGACGATGCGTGCCGCGCGCTGCGAAGCGTCGCCCGGCAACTCCAGTGCCGCGCTCACCTCCTGCCATTCACGGTCCACCCACTCGGCGTAGGCCGCCAGGAAGATTTCACGCTTGTCGCGGAAGTGCTTGTAGAAGGTGCCGGGCGCATAGCCCGCCGCACGCGACAGGCGGTTGGAGTCCGTGCCTTCGTAGCCCAGCCGGTTGAACTCCTCGGCCGCCGCCGCCACCAGGCGCCGGCGCGTGTCCTCCGGCGCGCCGCGCCGCGGCCGGGGTGGGCGCTGCACCGGATCGGCCGGGCTCATGCCGGCAGCTCCTCGAGAAAGGGCAGCAACTCGGCCAGGAAGGCCGGCGGATCCTCGGCGAAGGGCATGTGGCCGGTGTCGAACTCGACGTAGCGTGCCCCGGCAATGGCGGCGCGGGCCTGACGCCCCTCCACGCTGGGGCGCGAGACCGGGTCGTGCCGCCCCCAGGCCAGCAGCGTCGGGCAGTGGATGCCGCGTGCCTCGACCATGACACTGCTGGCGTCCTGCGCGAAGCTGCGCCACAGCGCGGCATGGGCCGCCAGGGTCTGAGGGCGCGCGTGGTCGCGGTCGAAGCGCTGCAGGATCGCCTCGGTATGGCCGTTGCGGCGGCGCAGGTAGGCGCGCGCGAACCAGCGGCCGGTGTGCCGCCGCACCCACTCGCGCCCCTGCACCCGGCAGAAGCCTCGGGTCACCGCGTTCATCGGCGTGAAGCCGCCCGAGGACACCAGCACCAGCCCGCGCACGCGCTGCGGCTGGCGGGCCGCCAGCCGGGCCGCCGCCATGCCGCCGACGCTGTTGCCGAGGAAGATGGCGCGCTCCAGGCCCAGGGCCGCCACCGCGTCCTCCAGGACCTGCGCCAGCAGCGTCGCGCTGAGCGAGGCGGCGGGTTGCGGTGCCGGCGACTCGCCGAAGCCGGGCCAGTCCAGCGCGATGACCCGGTGCCGGGCCGCGAGCTCCGGCAGGATCGCGTCGAAATCGTGGTGGTCGTGCCCGGCCGAGTGCAGCAGCACCAGGGGGCTGCCGCTGCCCTGCTCGGCATAGGCCAGGGCTCCCGCCCGGGTCTGGATCTGCTTCATGTGTGGGCCCCGGTCATGATGTTAGTGATATTACTATCATCAATATGGTGGAACGACAAGCTCGAAGATTCACCAGGCCGGAGAGACGCGAGTCGCGATGCGGCGGCCAACCATGGCTACCGGCTTCCGCGACTCGCGTCGCTCCCACAACAGCCGTCTTGCCTGGATCTCAGCCCGCCAGGGGCGGCGGCGATCCGGCGAACAGGGCCTTGAGGGCGCCGTCGGTGTAGTCCAGGGCCAGGGTGGAAGTGGCGATGAACCTGGTGCTGCTGATCTTCCAGCCGCCGCCTTCCTTGCGGTACTCGTCCTCGTAGTAGCCGGCAAGCTGGGTCAGGCTCTTGGCCTGCGTGTTGACCAGGAAGTAGTGCAGGCTCCAGGTACCGCGGGCACGGGTGGCGTCCAGCACCTCGATCTGCGGGTTGGCGCCGTGGTGCATCTCCACCATGTGCGGATGGCAGCCGACATCCTTGAACAACTGCACCAGGGTGTCGGCATTGTCGAAAGTGCCGACCACGCCGTAGTCGATGTGCAGCTTGCCGTCGACGAAGCAGCCGCGCATGGCGACGGTGTCCTTGCGATCGCAGGCGAACAGGTAGCGCGCCTTGAGCGTGCGAATCGCTTCGGCGTCTTCCAGCTTCTGCAGGCGGCGTTCGAGGGCCTGGGTGTCCATGACTGCTCCTTGGGGCGGTGGATGCCGGGCAGTTCAACGCAGTCCCGGCCCGGGCGAATCCTCCGTTCGGCTGAAGCCCCATCGCGCCGGGTGCTGGCGCGATGGGGCCCGGCTCAATGCATGCGCGGCAAGGTCTGCGAATGCAGGCCGCTCTCGCGGGAGATGTCGCTGAGCGCCGCGCCGAGGTTCCTGCGGTCGGAGGCGGCGCAAGCCAGGTCGGCCAGGGCGACGATGCCGACCAGGCGCTTGTCCCGGTTGAGCACCGGCAGGCGGCGCACCTGGATGTCGCCCATGTTGCGCACCACATGCTCGGCGTCCTCGTCCTCGTAGCAGTATTTCACCT
Source organism: Solimonas sp. SE-A11 (assembly GCF_030345715.1). Classification (GTDB taxonomy): domain Bacteria; phylum Pseudomonadota; class Gammaproteobacteria; order Nevskiales; family Nevskiaceae; genus Solimonas_A. The sequence continues at coordinate 147,925 of NZ_JAUASX010000011.1, read as the reverse complement.
CGCTGCTCATCACCTGGCTGACGCGGGCCTCCGGCCCCAGCCCTGCGGCGATGCCGCGAATTGCAATGTCGCGGTCGGTGATCATGCCCACCAGGCGGTCACCCTGGCGCACGGGCAGCGCGCCGGCGTCGATATCGGCCATCAGGGTGGCGGTGTCCCGCAGGCTCATGTCGGGCATGGCCACGCAAACGTCCTGGCTCATGCATTCGCTGACTTTCATGGTTCTGTCGCTCCGGTTGGCGGTCGGCACGTCCCTGCCCCCAGGCACGGGATGCCGTCCAGAAACGGCTTCGCCGCCAAGCTGGCGGCGGAAAGCTCCCTGCAGATAGGAACCCCTGTGCGGAAGGAGAGTTCCCCTGAGCAAGCGGACTCTAGTCCGAACAGGGGAAGCACCCTTACCTTGGCAGCCCGTACCGTCTTCGCCAAAGTTCCTGCCGGGTACGGGGCCGCCGTGGTCCCGCCCCTGCAGCACAAAGCCGCAGTCCCGCTACAAACCGGCATCCTGTCCGGAGAGCGGAGACCCGCGGCACCCAGTCTGTTGTGGGGGAGACGGGATGAAGAAGCTCAGGCAGGTGTTCTTTGCGCTGCTCGCCGTGGCAGCCATTGGTGTGCTGGTGTTCCTGCTGCGCATGACGCAAAGCGTGGATGCCGATCTGCACCGCTCGCGCCTGGAACGCATCCAGGTGGTCGGCAACCTCGACGTGCTGCTCAACCGCCAGTTCACCGGCTCGCGCGTGTCCTCGCTGGCCGACTCCGTCACCGACCGCTCCGGCACTACCGGCCAGCTCGACACCGCGCTGAACGCGCTGGACAAGGACGTGGGCGCCCTGCGTGGCCTGACGCCCGAGATCGACAAGGCCCTGGACGCCTTCCTCGACACCATCGAGAGCAAATTCGAGCTGGCCTTCGACTCCGAGGCGCGCAACACCCTGCTGACGCAGCGCCTGATCAACAGCATGGACGCCGTGCCGACCTACGCCGATGCCGTGACCACGGCGGCAACCGACGCTCAGCGCGAGGAGGTCCGCAACCTGACGATGCAGGTCAAGACCGAGATCGTGAACTTCGGCGTAACGCCGACGCCGCCGGCCGCCGCTGCCGGCAACATCCGCGCGCTGCTGGAGCAACTGCAGGCCATGGCCCCGCCGACCCCGCCGCCGGCCCCGGTGGCCGAGGGCGAGCCACAGTTCGAACCGGAAGACCCGCCGTTCACCAAGGCCGTGAAGGGCCTGCGTGACCGCAGCGAGGAAGTGATCGCCGACAAGACCGAGCTGGTGGCCAAGCTGCGCGACTTCCTCGACCGCCCCACCGGTGCGCAGCTGCAGGCCCTGGAACAGGCCTACATGGCCTGGCACGAAAGCCAGGTCGCCGTCGCCAACCAGTACCGGACCTACCTGGCCGCCTACGCCGCGGCACTGCTGCTGGTGCTGGCCTTCCTCGGTTTCAGGCTGGCCCGCTCCTTCCGCGAGATCGACCGCGCCAACGCCGACCTGTCGCATGCCAACGAGCACCTGGAAGAACAGGTGACCGCCCGTACCAAGGACCTCAGCACCGCGCTGCAGGACCTGCGCGCCTCGCAGGCGCAGCTGGTGCAATCCGAGAAGATGGCTTCGCTGGGTACGATGGTGGCCGGCGTCGCCCACGAGATCAACACGCCCCTGGGCTATGCCCGCAGCAACACCGAGATCGTGCGCAACTCGCTGGACGACCTGCGCGGCCTGATCACGGCGCAGGACAAGGCGCTGACGCTGATGACCTCGCAGAACGCGTCCGACGAGGAAGTGGCCGGCGCCCTGGGAGAGGCCGAGGGCCTGCGCGCCACGCTGAACCCCGCCGAGACCATGGAAGACCTGGGCAACCTGCTCAAGGACACCGATTTCGGCCTGGTGCAGATCGCCGACCTGGTGTCCTCGCTGAAGGACTTCTCGCGCGTGGACCGCTCGCGCACCGACCTGTTCGACATCAACTCGGGCATCGACTCGGCGCTGAAGATCGCCAATAACCTGCTGAAGACCCGTATCGAGGTGGTGCGCCAGTTCGGCGAACTGCCGCAGGTGGAATGCTCGCCCTCGCAGCTGAACCAGGTGTTCCTGAACCTGTTCACCAACGCGGCCCAGGCGATCGAGGGCGAGGGCAAGATCTACATCCACACCACGGCCGAGACCGACGGTGTGGTCGTGCGCATCCTGGACACGGGCTGCGGCATGACCGAGGAAGTGCGTGCCCGTATCTTCGAGCCCTTCTTCACCACCAAGGCGGTGGGCAAGGGCACGGGCCTGGGCCTGTCGATCGTGTTCCGCATCATCGAGGAGCACGGCGGCCGCATCGACGTGCGCTCCACGGTCGGCAAGGGCAGTGAATTTGTAGTCCGTTTGCCATTGAAGCAGAAGCGCCACAGCGGCGACACTGCCGGCAGCGCGGCACCGGAACTCGCCGCAGCATGAGTCGAGCCAGGGATACCTGGCCAGTTCGTAGTCGAGGAGTCAGTTTCACATGGATGATGTAGCCCCCGCCAAAGCCCGCGTGCTGTTCGTCGACGACGAGCCCCGCGTCCTGACCACGATGCGGATGCTGTTCCGCAGCCGCTACGAGGTGTTCTTCGCGGAAAGCGGCCAGGCGGCGCTGGACCTGCTCAAGACCCAGCCGGTGGACGTGATCGTCAGCGACCAGCGCATGCCCGGCATGACCGGCATCGAGATGCTGCGCGCTGCGCGGGACCTGAACCCCAACGCGATGCGCATCCTGCTGACCGGATACTCCGACCTCAACGCCATCATCGGCTCGATCAACGAAGGCGAGATCTTCCGCTTCGTCAACAAGCCGTGGATGAACGATGACCTGAGCACCACGGTCGCCCGTGCCGTGGCCGCCGCCAAGGCCAGCATGGCCGCCGCGGCCGCCGCCGCACCAGCCAGCACCGAGAACGCCGACAGTGCATCCGTGCAGCCCGGCGCCGACGCCGCCGGCGTGCTGGTGATGGACGACGACCCGCGCGTGCCGCCGCAGATCCAGACCATCCTGGGCCCGACCTTCAAGGTCTACGGCGCTACCTCGATGAACGAGGCCGTGGAGCAGCTGGAAAAGAACCAGATCGGCGTGGTGATCTCCGACACCCGCGTGCAGGATCACCCGGTGGTGAGCCTGATCGGCACGCTCAAGCAGCACCACCCCGAGCTGGTCTCGGTGATCCTCACCGACCGCGCCGACGCCGGCAGCGCCATCGAGCTGATCAATCAGGGCCAGATCTACCGCTTCATCACCAAGCCGATCCACGACAGCCAGTGCAAGATCGCGGTGAACTCCGCCGTGCGCCAGCACCAGCGCCTGGCCGCCAGCCCGGTACTGCAGCAGCGCTACGAGGTGGAAGCGCCAGCCGTCCCGCCCCCGGTCGCGGCCGGTGGCACGGGGCTGCTGGACCGGGTGAAGTCGCTGCGGAGCTGGGTGCGGCGCCTGGGTAGCTGAGCGCTCGCGCCCGGCCTCACTGGGGATCGCGGGGTCCCGCATGGAGGTGCGAATGCTTAAGAAAGGGGCACGCTTCCTGCTGACCTCGCCGATACCGGCTAGCGCACTCACGCACTGGCATGCGCCCTTCACCGGCGGCCATAAAGTTACCATCCCGGCTGGCACGATCATCGTTGTCGATATCGACCAAGCTGAAGGCGCTCCGGGCGTCTCGTGCATTCCTGAAAATTACGAAGAACTTCACACCGCACTTATTCCGGAGGAAGACCGGAGGGCCGAGAAGTATGGTGGTTTCAGCCTGGTCGTCCTCTTGGCCGATATGCGAGCACATGGGCAAGCTGTGTAGGCAACTGCTCATGATTCAAGCCGGCCCATCTTCATCGATCGAAGTGCGTTGGGGCCGGAGCATGGATGAGTTTTCGGAAGCCTTCACGCTTCGACAAGCTCAGTGCGAACGGTTGGGTTAATACTTCAATCAAAAGAAAAAAGCCCCGCGACAGGCGGGGCTTTTTGCGGGAGCTGCTTTTAGCCGCGCTTGAACTTGCCTGCCACGTTCACCACACCGCTGATCAGCTTGACCATGGCCGGGGAGAGCGGCTTGCCTTCGATCATCTGGGTGAGCTGCTTCTTGTACTTGTCCGTGAGCGGCGGGAAGAAGTCGCGCGGGTCCATCAGGGCCGGGCCTTCTTCCATCACGGCGCGCTGGTTGGAGCATTCCAGGAAGGTGGCCTGGCCGACCATGCGGCCGATGCCGCTGCTGTTGACGCCGCCGAAGGAGATGTAGGGGTTGGTGCCGGACTGGACCACGTTGTGGTTCAGCACCGTGCTGCCCGAGGTGGTGTTGTTGCGGAAGAACTCCCAGGCGGCCTGGTCCTTGGCGAAGACGTAGAGTGCCAGCGGCTTGTCGCGGCCACGAATCTCCTTGATCACCTCGTCGCGGTTCTTCCAGGGCTTGACCACGATCACGGGGCCGAAGATCTCTTCCTGCATGATCTTCATGTCCTCGGTCACGTTCATCACCACGGTGGGGGCAATGTAGCGATCCTCGGCGCGGTACTCACCGCCCATGACAATCTTCGCGCCCTTGGCCTTGGCGTCTTCAACCAGGGCCTTGATGCGCTCGAAGTGGCGGGCGTTGATGATGCGCGGGAACTCCGGGTTCTTTTCGAAGCCTTCGCCCTTGGGGTTGTACATGGCGGTGATTTCCTTCACCAGCGCAGCGGTGAAGCGCTCGATGACGGACTCATGGGCCAGGATGTAGTCCGGCGCGATGCAGGCCTGGCCGGCGTTGCACATGCGGCCCCAGGAGGTCTTCAGGGCGGCGTCCTCGACGTCGGCGCTGGGGTCGATGATCGACGGGTTCTTGCCGCCCATCTCCAGCGTGACCGAGGCGAAATGGTCGGCGGCGGCCTTCATGACGATGCGGCCGACGGTGTTGTTGCCGATGTAGAAGATGTGGTTGAACGGGCAGGCCAGCAGGGCCTGCGAGACTTCCACGCCGCCCTCGATGACGGTGACGTCGCCGTCCGGGAAGGCCTCCTTGACGATCTTGGCGATCAGGGCGGAAGAATGCGGAGCCAGCTCGGAGGGCTTGAGGATGACGGCGTTGCCGGCGCCGATGGCGCCCAGGGTCGGTAGCAGGCCGATCACGTAGGGGGCGTTCCAGCTCGGCAGCACCAGGGCCATGCCCTTGGCTTCGTAGTGCATGTAGGCCTTCTTGCCCAGGGTCATCAGCGACGGACCCTCGGCCAGCTTGGGCTTCATCCAGTTGGCGAGGTTGCGCTCGATGAACTCGGCCTCGAACTTGAGCATGACCAGCTCGCCGTCCATGTCCGGCGGCGTCAGGCCGCGCTCGAGGCGACCGGTTTCGTAGATTTCCTGGCGGTACTTGAGCACCGTGGCCATCAGGCGCTTGATCTTCTCGATGCGCTGGGCGGCGGTGGTCAGGTTGTAGTCCGGCGCCTGGGCGGCGAGACGGTCGAACAGCGGGCGGACGTGGGCGGCCTGGCCGGCGCGGATGTCGACGACAGAACTCATGGCGGTGTCTCGATTCGAAAATGGGTGCGGGATGCCAAGGGAAAAGCCCCCGGAAAACGCACAATGACCGCTTTCGCGGTCATTGTGGTCGTCCGGATGGCTTAGAGGCTACTCAGTGGCCGGCTCTTGCGGCGGCCTCGGGGGTGAACATGCCCGGCGTCATCGGCGTGTTGACGCGCCACCAGTCCTCAGGCTTGCGCTCGTTGAGCAGGTTGGTGGCCTCGTAGACGCCGGCCGTCAGGTCGTGGAACAGCTGCACGCCACGGTGGTGGGCCGAGGATTCCTGTGAGTAGAAGTACAGGATCACGGCGATGCGCCAGAGCTGGTCGCGGCCGTCGTAGTGGTCGGCCCACAGCACCTGCCAACTGTCCTCGTCGACGTAGATGCGGCGCGTCTTGTACTGGTGGCGCAGGCCCTCGATCAGGTTGGCCTCCAGCACCCATACCCGGCGCAGTTCATAGCGCACGTACTTCGGGTTGATGGTATTGGGCGTGATCAGTTCCTTGTACTTGAGGGCGGGGTCGTTGATCCTGAAGTTGTGGAACGGCAGGTAGATCTCCTGCTTGCCCAGCAGCTTCCAGTTGTAGCGCTCGGGCGAGCCGTTGAAGCCGTAGTCCTCGTCGGTGGTGTGCAGGCCGGCCGGCGGCACCGGGTAGTCGTAGCCGACCTCCGGGGCCTGACGCACGCGACGCGTGCCGGGCAGGTACTGCCAGGCCTGGGTCGCGTCCTTGCTGTAGTCGTTGGGCTGGAAGCCCACGGCCACCAGGCCCTTGTCGCGCTCCGGCAGCAGGTAGGCGGTATAGAAATAGCTGTTGATGCGCTCGGTCAGGGAGCGGCGCGTCTTGGGGTCGTTCATCAGGTTCATGGTGAAGAACTTGTTGCGACCCCAGCCGATGGTGCCGTTGCCATAGACGTTGGCGATGTCGAGGACACCCTTCTCGGTCCAGGCGCGGTAGGCGGTCTTCACCGACCAGATCGCCTCGAGGCCGCTCTTGGGGATCGGGAAGGTCGGGCCGCCGCCGGTGCCGGTGACACCCTTGCCGCCATTGACCAGTTCCGACTCCAGCGCGTTCTTCTTGGTGACGTCGCAGGCCCACTGCGGATTGCCGAAGTCACGATGCGTCGGGTAGACGATCATGCTGTAGTTCTGGGGGTACTTCTTGAACAGCTCCTTCTGCCCCGCGGTGAGCTTGGCGGCGTACTTGCTGTAGTTCTGTGCCGTGATCGTGAACAGCGGCTTCTCCGCCGCATAGGGGCCCGGCTCGTAGCCATGCTCGCCCTTCATGCCCGGCCACTTGCCGACCCACTGACCGCCCCACTGGGGGATGCTGCCGTCCTTGTTCGCGGCCTTTGTGCCCCCCATGCAGTTCAGCTCAGGGCCGTCGAGCTTGGCCGCTTCCGCGGGCGTGAGCTTGGCCGTGGCGGTTGCGGGAGCGAGGGCCAATACGACCGCCGCACTGAGAAATGCCGTGCAAATCCTGGAACGCATCACTGTCTCCTCCGACTGATGGTTGCCCTACCCCGCGCCCTTTTTCGGGTCTGACGGTGTCCCAGTGTCGGTGAGGGCTCAAACCGGCCGCCTCACCCAAAAACAGTACATTTTTTGCCCGGTGATGCTGCACTTCGCAATCCCCTTGCGGCATGTTACATTGCAGTTGAAATGTTTTTTGACACAAGACTGCGGCCATGTAGCCGCAGCAGGAGGAGGAAGCCATGCTAGCCACCCAATCCCGTGTCCGTGCCAAGCTGCCGCCGCCGCGGCGCCCGCTCGCATCGGAGGCCGTTGACGCGGAACCTCGCCAGATCGGCGACCTGCTGGGAGCCTTCTACGAAGGCGCCCTCGAACAACCGCCCTGGCAGCAGGCCCTGAAGATGCTGCAGCAGCGGCTGCAGGCGGCCCATATATCCCTGATCCTGCGCCCGCCCACGGCGGAGAATTCCGGCGTGATGATCAATGTCGGCGAGGATCACGATGCCCGCGTGTCCTACGAGAAGCAGTTCTTCGCGGTGGACCCCTTCGTCAGCCTGAAGGAGGGCGAGGTGATGACGCCGGAGGAGCTGATCGGCAAGCAGTGGCTGGAAGGCCCCATGTACCTGGAGTATCTGCGGCCACAGGACGTGCGCTACGTGCTGGGGGCCGACGTCTATACCGCCGACGGCATCGAGTGCCGCCTGCGCGCCACCCGGCGCCATGACTCCCTGCCCTTCGGCGAGCAGGACAAGGCCCTGTTCCGCTTCATCCTGCCGCACCTGAAGCGCTCGATCCAGATCCAGTCACGGCTGGACTCCCTGGAGTGCGAACGGCAGATGCTGGCCGGCACGGTCAACCGCATGCTGCTGGGCGTGATCTCGCTGGCCCAGGGCGGCGAGATTCTGGAGATGAACGACGAGGCGCGGCGCATCCTGGCCGAGCGCGACGGCATCTGGCGCGGGCCCAACGGCCTGCAGGCCGACAACCCGGACGACAAGCGTGAGCTGCAGCGCCTGGTCCAGCGCGCGCTGGGCCACGGCAGCGGCAATCCCGGCACGGGCATGGTGGAAGCCATGCCGGTGTCGCGGCCCTCCGGCCGCGCGCGCCTGTCGCTGGTGGTCAAGGCGGTGCCGGCGGGGGACTGGTGCGATACGCGCAAGCGTCCGGCCGCGGTGATCTTCCTGCGCGACCCGGACTGCAACAATGCCCCTCCCTCGCTGGACCTGGTGCGGCGCCTGCTGGGCCTGACGCGGGTGGAATCGCGCATGGCCCTGCTGCTGACCGAGGGCTACACGCTGGACGAGGCGGCCGAGATGATGAATATCCGCCGCAACACGGCACGCACGCACCTGCGCTCGATCTTCTGCAAGACGGGGGTGACGCGGCAGACGATGCTGGTCAGGTTGTTGTTGAGGAGTGTGTTCTCGTTGGGGTGAAGCCGATCGCCCTGAGCCTGTCGAAGGGTGAACGGCCGCCCGCTGCGGCTCGCGGTCCGCCCGCGCTTCGACAGGCTCAGCACGAAGGGACTGAACCTTCGGAACAAAAAAGCCCCGCATGAGCGGGGCTTTTTTGTTGCAGCAGACCGACTCACACGTTATCGAACGCGTGCTTCATCTCCGGCTTCTTCTCCAGGCCCTTGTCGATCTCCACCACGCGCTTCTTGCGCAGCTCGGCCGGCACGGTGGCGGCATCCATGTAGAACTGCTCGTACCACTGGCGGTTCTGGTAGACCGGGCCGTCGCCGTCACAGAGCAGCGGGTTGTCGATGCGGATCTTGTTGTGCCAGATCTCCACGTCTTCGCCGAAGGCCTTGTTGGTCAGGTCAACGTACTGCTTGACCATGGCATCGCAGGCTTCCTGGGTCATGCCCGGGAACTTCTTCACCAGCACGCCGAAGCGCAGCTGGAAGCTGTTCTGGTCGATCGGGGTGTGCGAGTTCAGCAGGATCGATTCCACCGGGTAGCCGCCCATGGAGCCGAACATGTGGGTGATCTGGTAGGCCGGGCCGTAGTAGCTGGCGATGGTCGTCAGGTATTCCTCGGAGCCGCCGAGCTTGCTGTTGAGGCCGACCATGACCTGGGTGGCCTTGTGGTCTTCGAACAGGTTGGCAAAGTAGACGACGTTGTCCGACCCGTGCACGGACACGAAGTGGGCCATGTCGGCGATGTTGTCGACCAGCTCGCGGCAGTTGACCTTGATCGTCCACTCCACCAGCGACCAGTCGGACCACTCGGCCGGATTGAACACCGGATCGATACGCGGGATCGCGACGTCCGGCGTCGGGCCGTTGCCCTCGGGATCGTTCCAGACGAAGAGCATCTTGTTCTCTTCGCAGGTGGGCCAGCTCTTCACGCGCGCCTTGGGCGGGATGCGCTTGGCGTAGGGGATCTCGTTGCAGACGCCGTCGCCGCCCCAGGCCCAGCCGTGGAACTTGCAGACTACCGATTCACCCTTGACGCAGCCCAGCGCCAGGTCGGCACCCATGTGCGGGCACCATGCGTCAATGATGCTGAGCTTGCCGCTCTCGCCCTTGAAGATCACCAGGCGTGTGCCGAAGATGTTGATGCCGTGCGGCTTGCCGTCCTTGTACTGGTCGGCCAGGCCCAGGCAGTGCCAGCCGCGCGCATACCGGTCGGGCGGGGCTTCAGCCTCGATCTTGTGCATCGGCGTCTTGATAACGGCAGCCATGGGGTTTGCTCCTGGGGGCTAATGGAGCGCAGTTTCCCCGGGGGACCGGGGGGGCGCATCATCCGTTTGAGTGAATCACTTGTGTGGTCTGCGCCGGCCCTGGCTGGTGGCTCCGCTCGGTACCCTGCGGACCACGCAAACCCCTGATTTGTGGCGCCTGGCCGGCCACCGCCGCCCAGGCCAGCCGCTCAGGCGGACGGGGCCTCCAGCCAGCCCTCGGCCTTCAGGAACACCATTGCATCGCGCAAGGATTCCCGCGGTGGCCGGGGAGAAAAGCCCAGTTCACTCCTGGCCTTGTCGTTGAGCACCACGCGGTTCAGGACGGCCTGGCGCAGCACGCCGGCATTGAACTTGGGCGGCTGGCCGCTGAGGCGCGCGGCCGCCAGGGCCAGGGGCAGCGAGGCCCAGCCGACCCACAGCGGCAGCACCGTGCGCGGCATCGGCACGCCGCTGACCTCCTCCCAGACGGCCAGGAAGCGGCGCATGTCCAGCACCTCGCCGGTCAGCAGGTAGCGCTCGCCGCGACGGCCACGGGTAGCCGCGGCGACGAAGCCGGCGGCCACGTCGCGCGCGTCGACGTAGTCGCTGACCACTTCCATCATCACCGGAATGCGGCGGTGGTACAGGTCCAGCAGGGCGCGGCCGAAGATGGAGGGCTCGTAGTCCTCGGGACCGATCATGTTGCCGGGCATGCAGACCACGGCGTCGAGCCCGCGCTCCTGCACCAGGCGCTGGACCAGGGTCTCGGCCTCGGCCTTGGTGCGGGAGTAGTCCGAGCGGCCCTTCATGTTCAGCACCCGGGTCTCGTCCAGCGGCAGCGCCAGCGGTCGGTGCTCCAGCGCCGAGTGGGAGGAGCAGTGCACCAGCCGGATGCCGCGTGCCGTGCAGGCCTCGGCCACGATACGCGTGCCCTCGACGTTGACGCGCTGCATGCTGCCGTCGCGGTCAGGCTCGATGCTGACCTTGGCGGCGAGGTGGAACACGCAGTCCACCGCCTCCAGCAGCCGCGCCACGTCCTCGGCCGACAGCACCGAGCCGTGGACCATTTCCACCTCCAGGCCCTGCAGCGAACGCGGCATGCCGCGCCCCGGGGGCTCCAGGACACGCACGCTGTGCCCGGCCGCGAGCAAGGCTCGCACCAGGGCGCAGCCCAGCCGCCCCCCTCCCCCGGTGACGGCCGTCCTCATCAGGCGTGCTTCACGCCGTGCTTGGCCAGGTAATGGGCGGTGATGTTGGGCGGCTCGGTGAACGGCGTGACGATCTCGAAGATGCGCGAGTAGGTGGCGCGCTTGATCAGCCACTTGCCATCCACCTTGACGTAGTTGTCGCGGTACAGCGAGGAGCCGTCGGTGTAGATCTTGTTCTTCAGGTCGCAGAACCAGTCCTTCAGGTACCAGACGCCGGTGGCTTCGGTGGGCGACTGGAAGTCGATCTCCGGGTGGTTGACGTGGTGCAAGGCGATGGCCTCGGCGTGGAAGGCGTAGCCGATGGCCTCCAGGATCTTGTCGCGGCCCTGGGCTTCGAACAGGTAGGTGCCGCCCTCGTAGCGCACGCTGGCATCCTCGGTGAAGAGCGTCTTGAGCTCGGCGAGGTTGGCCGTGTCGATGCAGCGGCAGTAGGCGTACTTCAGGCGCTTGATCAGCTCCAGGTCTTCCAGCGGCAAGGTCATGGGGTTCTCCTCTTGGATGGTTGGAATTCTTCGGATCGCAGTATCGGAACGGCCGGGCCAGCCGGGCTTCACCCGTTAGGACGAACGCGCCTGCAGGTACGGCCTTAACCGGGATGCCGAACGATCCGCCGTGGTGGCCGATCCGATATCCTTGGCCATCCCTTTATCCTCAGGAAATCCCTCAATGGACCTGGAAGTCGCCAAGAAGGCCCTGGAAACCGGCATCAAGTTTGTCGCCAACTGCGGCCTGAAGGTCGTGGAACTGCGCCGCGGCTACGTCAAGTGCCTGGTGCCGTTCGCCGGCAACGGCAACCATATCGGCACCATGTACGCCGGCGCGCTGTTCACCGTGGCCGAGATCCCGGGCGGCGCGCTGTTCCTGTCGTCCTTCGACATGACGCGCTATGCGCCGATCGTCAAGGAGATGAACCTGCGCTTCCTCAAGCCCGCCAAGGGCGACGTGACCATCGAGATCACGCTGAGCGAGGAGCAGATCGCCGCGATCAGCGCCGAGGCCGACGCCAAGGGCAAGGCCGAGTTCACGCTGGACGGCGAGATCAAGACCGCCGACGGCACCGTGGTGGCGATCAGCCACGGCATCTACCAGATCCGCTCGCTGCAGCGCCTCTGAACAGGGCACAAACGAGAGAAGGGGCGGCCTTGGCCGCCCCTTCTCTCGTTCTGCCCTGCGGCGCTCAGTGGCCCGAGCGCTTGGCCGCCGACTCCGAGAACATCTCCGGCGTCAGGCCACCCTGGTTCAGCACCCACCACTGCTTCGACTGGTTGACCAGGCGATCGGCGAAATAGGCGCCTGCGGTGAGGTCGTGGTAGACCGCGACGCCGGCCTGGAAGCCGCCGATCTCCGGTGCCCAGAAGTAGTTCACCATGCTGGCGCGCCAAAGGTTGCCACGGCCGTCGTAGTTGTCCACCCACAGCGCGTGCCAGCTGTCTTCGTCGATGTAGAAGGTACGGCGGCCATAGGCGTGGCGGTAGCCGGACTTCACCGTGGCCTCCAGCACCCAGACGCGATGCAACTCGTAGCGCTGGTAGTCGGGGTTCAGGGTATTGGGGGTCAGCAGGCTGTCGTAGCTCACCGAGGGATCGTTCTGGCGATAGGCGTTGTAGGGGACGTAGATCTCCTTCTTGCCCACCAGCTTCCAGTCGTAGCGCGCCGGCGAGCCGTTGAACAGGCGATCGTCATCCACGGTGCGGAAGCCGCCCGCGCCCTGCGGCGTGTCGAAACCGAACTCCGGGGCCTGGCGCACGCGCCGCGTGCCCGGGCTGTAGAACCAGGTCTGGCGGTCGTCGTTGTGGTAGTCGTTGGGATTCCAGCCGATGAACAGCTCTCCGTTCTGGCGCTCCGGCAGCAGGGTGCGCACCTTGAAGAAGGAGTCGATCTGGTCCTGCGAACTGCGGGTCTGCTTGGGATCGTTGCTCAGCGACAGGATCTTGTAGTCCACACGGCCCCAGGACTTGTTGCCGTTGGGATAGACCACCGCGGAGTCCGAGATCACCAGCTCGGTCCAGGCGCGGTGCGGCGTCACCATGCTCCAGTGCGCCTCGATGCCGCTCTTGGGGAACGGGATGGCCGGCGCGCCGCTCACCGCCTGTACGCCCAGGCCGTCGTTCACCACCTCGCCGCTGGTGGCGTTCTTCTTCAGCGCCTCACAGACCTTGGCCGAGTAGGCGAAGTCGCGGTGACTGGGATACACGGGGATGCGGTAGGACTGCGGGTAGCGCTTGAGCAGTTCCCTCTGACCTGCCGTGAGCTTCGCCTCGTACTGCGCGGCGTTCTGCGCGGTGATGGTGAACAGGGGCTTCTCGTCGGCATAGGGGCCGGGGCTGTACTTGCCGGGGCCGTTGTAGCCGGGATAGCTGTCGCTCCACTTGCCGGTCCAGGCGGCAACGGAGCCGTCGGCGTTGCCGGCGCGCTCGGCGCCGACGCAGGTTAGCTTGCCGCCGAGCGCGGCGATCTCCTCGGGGGTGCCCTTGGCGTATGCGGCGGGCAGCACTGCCGCGAGCAGGCCGGCCGCCAGGATTCGGGCCATGACGTGTTTCATTTCGGATCTCCTCGCAATCAATAGCTGTACTTGACGTTGATCGCGACGTAGTCGCGGTCCGCGTAGGGGCGTTCGGCCAGCGTGGCCGAGCCCAGGTAGGCGTTGTAGCTGACCCCGACCTGCAGGTTCTGCAGGTAGGTGAAGTTGCCGGCCACGCTGAGCCGGCGGTCACCCTGGCCGTAGAGGCTGCCGAAGGAACCGGCCATCGCCGGGTTGCCCTTGGCCAGGTGGGCCCAGGTGATCGGCACCGCCAGGTCCCAGCCCTGGACGACGTTGCGGTAGTTCAGGGTGGCGATCGCCGAGTAGCCCCAGGCCATCTTGTCGTTGGTCAGCGCAGTGCTGCCCAGCGCGCCCTCCACGTCCTCGACATGGATGTAGCCGGCCTCGCCCACCAGGCCGATCTCCTGCGACAGGAAGTTGGGCGGCACGGTGTACAGCGACGACAGCAGCACCTGGCTCAGGTCGCCACGGCTGGAGGCGGGGCCGAGCGCGGTGTTGACCAGCATGTTCACGCCCTCGCGGTAGCTCACCTCACCGGCGACGTTGGCGGGACCCAGGCGCGTGGAGAAGCTGAGCGCCGTCATGTCGATGCCATCGAAGTAGCCGACGTTGTACGACACCGGTGCGATCACGCCGCCGCCCACGTCGGCCAGGTTCAGCAGCACCGCCGGGTTGGTGTCGTGGTAGCGCAGGCGATACAGGCCGACGTTGGTGGCACCGCTGACCTGGACCTTCACGCCGAGGCCGTACTGGCCGTTGTCGCTGGGCTCCTTGTCCCCGGCGTAGGGGATACCCACGCCCGGGGCGAACAGCAGCGTTTCGCGGCCCGGGCCAGTGACGTCGGAGATCGAGAAGTAGCTGCCGACCGGATCGAGCTCGGTAGGCTTGTACTCCAGGTGGTAGTAGGCCATCAGGCTGGTGCGCGTGCCGATGTCGAGCTGGCCGGAGACCTGCGCCACTGGCAGCAGGATGTTCTTGATCTCGGCACCCGGCACGTTGGCCTTGGTGGCGTCGGCGGGGCCCTGGGCCCCGGCGATGCCGGAGAGGAACAGGCTTTCACCCCAGGCCACCACCTGGCGGCCAGCGCGCAGGTTCAGCTGCACGCTGTCGGACAGCGACCAGTCGCCATAGACGTAGGCGTCCAGTACGCGGGCACGGCCACCGCTGTACTTGCGGGCGTCGTCGGTGAACTCGTCGTTGTCACCGGCCTTGTTGACGGTGCCGGGCGAATCGTTGTCGTTGCGGCGATGGTAGACGTCGTCGTAGAACGCGTCGCCGCGCAGCACGGCGCCGTAGCCGCCGCGCGACAGGTAGAACTCCGCGAGCAGGCTGGCGCGGTTGTTGATCAGGCTGCCCGAATCGAAGTTGCGGTCACCATCGTCGCCGTTCAGCGCGGCCGGCCCGATCAGGGCACTGTCGGGGCTTTGCGTACGCATGGCCGCGGCATAGCCCAGCGTCAGGTTGTACTTCGCATCCAGGCCACCGCCGAGATCCAGCGCCCCGGCGAAGGCCGTCCCCTGCACTCCCGCCACGCCGATCAGCGCGGCACCCATGACCCCGCGGCGGACAACGAGCCGACGGTCCTTACCCTTGCTTCTCATGTTTTCTCCTCCTTGACGGATGACGCACCCTACCCCCGTCAGGAGGCCCCGCCTTCCACGCTTTGGTTACATCAAAACGGACTAGGACTCGACCTCATCCCTGCTGCATCGCCGCGAAGTCGATCACCGTGGGGACCTGCTGGCCATCCCAGCTCCTGGCCGCCTCGATGCCCTGGGCGAACATGCCGAGCATCTGCGCATTGGCCTCCAGCAACTCGACGTAGACCTGGTCGCCGAGCTCGGGAGACTGCAGATAGACGTAGCGCCCCGAGGGCATCTGGATGTCGCAGACCACCTGGAGGCCGCAGGTCGCGGCGCGAGCCAGCTGCTCCTCCACGTGCTCGCAGAGGAAGGCCGTGTGATGCAGGCCACTGCGGCCGACATCGAGCGCCGTGCGATAGGGCGATGCCGCGTCATTGCGCTGATGGATCAGCTCGATCTGCACCTCGTCCCGGTACGACAGGGCGATGTCGATCAGCGGCTGGCTGGGAGCCCCGTGATAGACGCACTGCAAGGGAATGTTGCGGATGAACAGCCAGGGCCCGACACCGAGTTGCGTGCTCCAGGCCGAGACCGCACGATCCAGGTCTTCCACCACGTAACCCAGTTGCCGCACCGGGCCGAAACTGCCGGGTGCCATGGCTTGCTTGCTCATCACGATCCTCTCCTTGCCGGGTTTCAGTCTGTCGCAGGAGTCTTCTCGGTTCTAGTCCCCGCCACTACATCAACCCGGACGAAGTGTCGCGATCCGGCCGGGCCTAGTCTGGACCTCATCTGCAACACGAGGTGCGACATGAAAGCCCACACGCTGCTCTACCCGGTGGATCGCCTGGACCCGGCTATCGACTTCTTCCGCGACACGCTGGGCCTGCCCTTGAAGTTCCGCGACGGCGAACGTTATGCCGCGCTGGATGCCGGTGGCTTGACTCTGGGGCTGGCGGCCGGAGAGGAGCGCATCGTGGATCGGCCGGCGTTGGCGCTGCGCGTGGACGATCTCGATGCGGCGCTGGCGAGGCTACTCGAACAGGGAGCCACCCTGCTGAGGCCCGTCGAGAACGGACCGCATGAGCGACGCACCGTACTGCAGGCGCCGGGCGGGCATCCGCTGATCGTCAGCGCCAAGCGCTAAACATTCCCCTCCATTCGCCCTGAAGTCCTGAGCCTGTCGAAGGATCGAAGGGTGACCCGCCCCAACCCCTCGGCTCCCGTTCCGTTAATGCTTCGACAGGCTCAGCACGAACGAAACCATGCGATCCGGAGACTAAGCATGCCTATTCCCGCTTTCGACCCGCGCGAGTTCCGCGCCACGCTGGGCACCTTCACCACCGGCGTCACCATCATCACCGCACGCGGTGCCGACGGCCTGCCCGTGGGCGTCACCGCCAACAGCTTCAACTCGGTATCACTGGACCCGCCGATGGTGCTGTGGAGCCTGGCGAAGAGTTCGCGCAGCCTGCAGGCCTTCCAGCAGGCCGGACACTTCGCCGTGCATATCCTGTCAGCCGGACAGGAGGAACTGTCGAACCGCTTCGCCAAGAGCGGCGCCGACAAGTTCAGCGGCGTGAACCTCGGCGAGGCGGCCGGCGGTGCGCCGCTGCTGCCGGACTGCAGCGCACGCCTGCAGTGCCGCACGTCCTTCGTCTACGAGGGCGGCGATCACCTGATCTTCGTCGGCGAGGTCGTGGCCTTCGACCGCAGTGGCTTGCCGCCGCTGGTGTTCCAGGCCGGCAAGTACGCCGTGGCCACGCGCAAGGTGACCACGCCGGCGCCCGCGGCGACGCTCGACGCCGGCTGGAGCGAGGATCACCTGCCCTACCTGCTGGGCCGTGCCTATTTCCAGGTGTACTTCCGCATCCGCGAGCAGGTGCGGGCGGACGGACTCAGCGACGACGAATATTTCATCCTCAGCACCCTGGCGGTGCGCGACGGGCGCACGCAGGCCGAGATCGAGGCCGGACTGTCGCATGCCGGCTGCAACTGCGGTTTCCCGGTGCTGGCGGGCCTGCGCCAGCGCGGCCTGCTGCGCGGCGAGGACAGCCCGCGCGACCTGCTGTGGTTCCTCAGCGACGAGGGACGACGGCGCACCCTGCAGCTGATCGCCGGCGCCAAGGACATCGAGTCCACGGTGCTGGACGGCCTCGGCGAATGGGATGCCGTGGCGCTGAAGAACCTGCTGAAGCAACTGGTGCTGAGCACCGATCCCGGGCTGCCCGACCTCTGGAGCCCGTCCTCCCTCCACGCCACCGCAGCAGGAGCCTGAAGCATGAGCGCAACACTGAAATTCCAGGGCGGCGTCGCCGTCATCACCGGAGCCGCCAGCGGCATCGGCAGCGGCCTGGTGCGCCAGGCCCTGGCCGAGGGCATGCGCGTGGTGGCGGCCGACGTGCAGGCCGAACGCCTGCGGGAGTTCGCTACCGGACTCAAGGGCGAGATCCTGGCGGTGCCGACCGATGTCAGCGATCCGGAGTCGGTGGAGGCCCTGGCGCGGCGCGCCTGGCAGGCCTACGGCGGCGTGGACCTGCTGTTCAACAACGCCGGCATCATGGCCACCGGTTTCTCATGGCAGGTGGAGCCGGCACGCTGGCGCCGCAGTTTCGAGGTCAACGTGCATGGCATCCAGCATGCGTTGCGCGCCTTCGTGCCGCGCCTGCTCGAACAGGGTCGGCCGGCGCAGATCGTCAACACCGCCTCGGTCGGCGGCTTCCTGGCGAGCCCGCTGATGTCACCCTATTCCGCCACCAAGTTCGCGGTGGTGGCACTGACCGAGGCACTGCGCGGCGAACTGGAGATGCTGGGCAGCCCGGTGGGCGTCTCGCTGCTGGCACCGGGCCCGGTGATCAGCGGTATCTTCGACGATCCCTTTGGCCCGCAGGCGCAGCAGGAGCCGGCGGTGCGGCAGTTCGTGGAGCTGATGCGCGGCATGATGCAGCAGAACGGCCTGACCCCGGAAGCTTTCGCGCAGCGCGTGTTCGACGGCCTGAGCCAGCGCCAGTTCTGGCTGATCCCGCAGCCCGAGGCCTTCGACGAGCTGTTCCGCCAGAAGGCGGCGGATGTGCTGGCGCGGCGCAACCCGGTGCTACCGTCGTTTTGAGATCCGGCGGCCACGATAAATCCTTGAACGTCACCCAGTCAGAACTGTAGTACCAGCCGTGGTCGCCATTGATGCCGCCGCAGGCCGGCCGCGCCGGCGTCTCCGCCAGCGGATAGGTGGTGAAGGCCAGCGCACTCGCGGTATCGGTGTGGAAGTCCGCCGCCAGTGGCACGCTGCTGCGGGTGGCCCAATCGTCGCGCAGGATGCCGTGGATCTCGACGATGCCGGTACCGGAGCTGCCGCCGTTGACCTTGATGTCGGAGCGGCGCAGGGCAATGTCCCAGCCGGTGGCGTCGTTGGTGGGCTCCGTGGGCACCACCTGCTGCTTGCCGGAGAACTGGATGTGGACCCAGGCCGCCTCGTCGCTGGCATCGATCTTGGCGATGGTGCTGCCGCCGCTGCCGGCCGCGAACGTGGCACGGCCCAGGGGCGCGACCGGTGCGGCACCGCCGCCGGAGCAACTG
Organism: Solimonas sp. SE-A11; assembly: GCF_030345715.1. GTDB lineage: Bacteria > Pseudomonadota > Gammaproteobacteria > Nevskiales > Nevskiaceae > Solimonas_A. The sequence goes on along the minus strand of NZ_JAUASX010000011.1, from coordinate 129,382 downwards.
CCGGCGGAGGTGATGCGCTGGATGTCGAAGGTCGGGCGGCGGTCACCGTATCCGGTCATGCGCAGCTTGTAGTAGCGGCACTCCACCGTGCTGATGACATAGCCGACCTTGGCGCGGGCGGTGGGCGCTCCGCCGGAGAGGCGATACCAGCCATGATCGACGAGCGCCCTGTCGGCGGCGGGTGTCGAGCCCATCGCCAGCCTGGGGCTGCCCAGGAAACCGGAATCGTCCGCGACGTAGTTCACGGCGTTGCGCGGCGGCGCCTGCGTCACGGTATCGAAGGGCCAGGCCGTGCCTTCAGTCACCTTCTCGCCATAGACGCTCACCGGGTCGCCGCCCGGCGGGGTACCCGATACGCCGCCGTTGAGCTTGATGTCCTGCGCCTTGATGGCGATGTCCCAGGCGTCGCTGGCGGCGGGATCGGTGGGCGTCACCTGAGAATCGTTCTCGTCAACGAGAATCAGGGTTCAGATGCCACCCGGCAAGGGCGTTCCGCTTCAGTCCAGCAGGTCTACCCGGACCTGGGTGCTGCTCTGGCTGCTGCGGCTGATCTCGCCCTGGCTGAGCAGGCCCTTGGAGGCGTCCCGGGACTGTTCCATGGTGCCGCCGATCTCCACCCATTCGCCCAAGGGCACGATGACGACGTTGCTGGAGTTGCGCGAGCTGATGCTACCGTCGCGCTGCGGGGTCTGCTGCTGCGCCTGGATCTCCAGCCTCACGCGGTCACCCACCAGGCGCGGCAGCACGGTGAAACCGGTGCTGCTGTCGACGTATTCACTGCGCTGCACGACGACGCCGTTGGGCAAGCGCTCGCGCACCTGATAAGGCATGGCACCGCCCAGGCTGATGCGGGCCTCGCGCCCCTCCTCCGCGCGGACCTGCTGGCTGATGCCGCTGTCCTCGCGCCGCTCGCGATCGCCGACCTGCAGTTCGACGTCGCGCGGCACGCGCCCGTCCATACCTGGCACCACGATGCTGCCGTCACCGCGGCGATAGGTGCCGGAAACACCGATGTTCCGGCCGCTCTGGTCCGCAAGGCCGCCCTGGCGCACCGAGATCATCATCTGCCGCGCGGCGCGGTCGAACTGGTCCAGCAGCGTGCGCAACTCGGCCATCTGTGCCGGCGTGGCACGCACGATCAGCTTGTTGTCGTAGACGCTGGCACTGCCGGGACCCGCCACCGACTCCACCAGCGGCACCAGTTCCAGCGCCGCGCGATGACGCGGCTCGATCACGTCGGTGGCCAATTGCGCAAAGGCCGTGGCCGGCAGCAGGGCGGACAGCAACAGCAGGGTACGCAGCGTCATCGTTGCTCCTTGGGAGGAACCGGTGCGGCCATCTTGCCCGAGGGAGCCGCGGCAGGACTGTGATCCGGTCGACGCGCCGCCCAGTTCACATAGGCGGTGGCGGCCTGTTCCGCCTCCGCCTCCACCACGCGGTAGTCGTGCACGTAGCGCTGCGCGAAGCCGTCCACGCCCCAGCGGGCGAACTGGTCCACGTGCCAGAGTTCGTGCGCCCACAGCTCGGCGTTGGCCAGGGCATCGGCCTCGCGCGCGAACACCACTACCTCGTTCAGCGTGATCGCGGCGCGGTCGCCGTACTGGATGACGTTGAGCTGCAGCGATACCTCGCTGCCGCCGCCGGCCCGCCAGCGCACGCGATCCAGCAACTCATCACGGAAGTAGCCGCGCAGGCGCTCGCGCATGGCCGCCGGCAAGGGCTGCGTGCCCGCCGACAGGGCCTCCTGCCGCGACCTCAGGATGGCGTCGCGCAGCAGCGGCGCTGCATAGATCTCCGCCTGCTGCCGCATCTGCCCCAGGGCCTCGGGATCGAGTTCGAAAGTCCAGGACTCGGCCTGGGCCATGGGAGTCGCGGCCAGCATGCCGGCGAGCAGGCCTGCGGGGAGGGAGAGGCGTCTGTTTGCAATCATGTTCCCGTAGACCGTTGCGAGACCCCGGGGTTCTGGGGCAGAGGTACTACAGCGCCCGGCCGCTGTCCCGCACCTGAATGTTCGCGCGGTCAATGCCGCGCCTGGCGGCTTGGCCGATACTCGGGAAAACACCACAAGGAGGAGATCATGGATCTTCAGGGCAAGACCATCGTTCTGACCGGATCCTCCGGCGGCATCGGCGAGCAAGCAGCCCATCAGTTGGCACGAGCCGGCGCCCGTGTCTGCCTGGTGGCACGCCGCGCCGAGGAGCTGCAGCGCGTGCAGCGGGCGATCGAAGCCGACGGCGGCTGGGCACGCCACTACGCCTGCGACCTGTCGGACCCCGCCGATCTCGACCGCTGCGCCGACCTGCTGCTGGCGGACAATCCGCGCATCGACGTGCTGGTGAACAACGCGGCCCGGTCGATCCGCCGGCCGATCCGCGAGGCGCTGGACCGCGTGCACGACTACGAGCGCACGATGCAGATCAATTACTTCGGCGCGCTGCGGCTGACCCTGCGGCTGCTGCCGCGCTTCCTGGACCAGGGAGCCGGGCACGTGGTGAACATCTCCACCATGTCGTCGCAGGTGCCGATCCCGCTGTTCTCGGCGTACCTGGCCAGCAAGAGCGCGCTGGAGTCGTTCTCGCGCTCGCTGAACGCGGAACTGGCGCACAAGGGTGTGACCTGCACGGTGGTGTACTTCCCGATGGTGCGCACGCCGATGTCATCGAAGACCGCAATCTACAAGCACATGCCGATGATGGACACGGTGAAGGCGGCCGGCTGGATCGTGGAGGCGGCGGCCAAGCGCCCTGCCCGCGTCAGCAGCCCGCTGGGCACGCTGGGCGGCCTGGCCATGGCGGCGCTGCCGGGGATGGTGACCAAGCTCAGCCAGCCGCTGTTCCGGCAGATGGACAAGCAGCTCAAGCGCAAGCTGGAGAGCGACCGGGGCTGAGGCAGCAAGCCACCGCGAATCGATCCAGGGCTGGGCCCGGCGAACGCACACGCGCAATCAGCACCTCAACGAGAAACGGCCGCTTGCGCGGCCGTTTTTCGTTCTGCTATCCGACGCTCAGGGCGCGTTGGCGCTGCGCGTCAGGTTCTGCGTCCCCTTGATGGAGCCGCGGGTGGCACTGATCTCCACCGTGCGCTCCACCAGCGGCGAGCGGCCCGGGGTGGCGCGACCCTGCGAACCGGTGGCGTTGCTGATCGTCACCGTGTCGGAGTCGGACGCCCAGGTCACGTGGCGGGTGACCACCAGCGTGCTGGTGGTGGTGCCCTCGGTGAAAGTACCGGTGGCGACGAACTGCAGCGGCGCGCTGTTGTTGTACAGCGAAGCCCCCGTCGGCGTCACCGCCAGGGCGGTCAGCGTAGCGTTGTTCACGCGCACCGGATTGGAGTCCTCGAGCGCGCCCAGCTTGGCGATGACCACCGTGCTGGTGGGCACCGTCGACACCGGCGTGATGATGCCGCGGGTCGCCGCGTCGTTGCTGACCGTGGCAGCGGCCGACGACCCCGTGCTCCAGCTCACCAGTTCGGTCACGTCGCGAACCTGGCCGTCGGTGTACTCGGCACAGGCGCGAGCGCCTGCGGTGTAGGAACGCGGCAGGGAAATGGTGACGTCTGCGGCGTCATCCTCGGTCACCGCGGCCGGGCAGGACGTGGCGTCGCTGAACACCTGCAGCTTCACTGCGGTGGCTGCATTCACGGTCAGCTGGGCGGTGTCGGAGATATCGGTGCCGCCGCGCAGGGCCTTGATCGTGATCGGACCGCCTTGAGCCTTGGAGGTGGCCAGGCCCGCCGTGGCCGGCGAGTTGCTCACCGAGGCGACGTTCGTATCCGCCGAGCTCCAGGTGACCTGGGTGGTCACGTCCATCTGGAAGGCATCCGTGAACTGGCCGCGCGCGGTGAACTGCTGCGTCTTGCCCAGGGGGATGGTGCTGCTGGCCGGATCAACGGAGATCGACTGCAGCGTGGCGTCGATGACATCCAGCGTGGTGTTGCCGGAGACGCCGTTGGGGGCGGTGGCGGTGATCTTGGTGTTGCCCAGCGAGCCGCCGCGGGCGACGCCGCGCGTGTCGGCGGCATTGCTGACGGTGGCGACGTTGGAGTTCTCCGACGACCAGGTCACCGCGGCGGTCACGTCGGCGATGGAGCCGTCGGTGAGCGTGGCGGTGGCGGTGAGCTGGCGGGTAAAGCCCTTGGGCACGGCTTCGTCATCCGGCGTGACCACGATGCTGTCGATGGCCGCGGTGGTCACGGTGAGGTTGGCAGCCGGGGAAGTCGTCGTGCCGGCGTCCGAGGTGTAGGCCGCGGTGATCAAGGACGTACCCGCGCTCTGCGACACCACCACGCCCTTGCTGGCGGCGGCATTGCTGACCGTGGCCACGGCCGGGACCGTGGAATTCCAGGTGACGACGCCGGTGATTTCAGCCGTCGAGGCGGGACTGGTGAAGGTGCCGATGGCCTTGTACTGCTTGGACTGCCCCAGCGCCAGGCTTTCAGTAGCCGGCTCGACGGCGATCGAAGCCAGGTTGGCATTGTTGACGGTGAACGGCGAATCCGCGCTGCTCACGCCGGACAGCGAGGCCTTGATGTTGGTATCGCCTGCGGCGACCGTCTTGAGCTGGCCACGGGTGCCGGCGGCATTGCTGATGGTGGCAAAGCCCGTGTTCGAGGAAGCCCACAGGACCTGGTTGGTGAGGTCCCTGTTGGTGCCGTCGGTGTACACGCCGGTGGCGGTGAACTGGGTCGTGAAGCCACCCTTGGCCAGGGCGGAGACCGGCGCCTCGATCTCGATCGAGCTCAGCGTGGCGTTGGTGACGGTGGCCGTGACGGTCCGTACGGTCGGGCTGGACGCGCCCGTCGGGGTGTGGCGGACGGTGATATCCGCCGTGCCCGGCTCAACGGCCGTCAGCAGGCCGGTGGACGAGACGCGGGCGATCGCCGGGTTGCTGCTCTGCCAGGTGGTGTTGGCGCTGCCGGCGACATCCGACGGCGTGCCGCCGGTGGACTGCACGGCCAGGGCCTTGAGCTGCAGGGTAGAACCCTTGCCGAGCGAAGGAGCGGCAGGATCGATGTCCACGCGCAGCAGGCCGGCGGGGGCAACCGCGACCGTCAGGCTGGCGGACTTCTCGGTCATGCCGGCCGGCGTGAACCTGGCGGTGATCGTTGCGGAGTCGGCGGTGTCGCTGACGGCGGTGACCAGGCCCTGGTTCGGCGCGGTGTCGCCAACCGTGGCGGCGGCGGGCTTGCCAGAAGTCCAAGTCGCCTGGGTGGTGACATCCTGCGTGGTCACGCCGTCGGTGAAGAGCAGCGTGGCGGTGAGCTGGCGGGTGGCGCCCTTGGGCAGGCTGCCGCCAACGGCCGAGGTCACCGTGAGGCTGGCCGGGACCGCCGCGCCGAGGGTCACGGAATATTCACCGGACACCGAGGCTGCGCTGATGTTGGCGCGGATGCGGGCCGTGCCGGTGGCGGACAGCGCGGTGATCACGCCGCTGCTGTTGACCGAGGCCAGCGCCGGGGTCAGGGACTCCCAGGTGATGCCCGTGGTGGCCAGCTGGTTGCTGCCATCGGCCAGGCGGGCCGTCACCCGCAGCTCGCGCGTGGCACCCTTGGGCAGCACGCCGCTCGTGGCGGAGTCCACCGTGATCGACGTCACTGTGGTGCCCGGGGTGCCTCCGCCCCCGCCACCGCCGCCGCAGGCCGTGACCAGCGCCAGCAGCATGCTGATGATGAGAGCCCGAAGGCCGAAACCGGTCGCGGCACGCTTGTCCATCATGACTCCCCAAATCCTGTTGCGCGGCGGTTGCCGCTGGTCGGCAGTGCTGGGGATGTCACCGCATCCCTTGCCCGCCGACTTGCCCCGTTGATAGACGGGCCTCCTGGGAGGCCTCGCTCTTGGTGGATTCCAGCCCTGCGAACGACCCGGCCCACCGAAATCGGGAGACTGGAAATGGCGCTGGAATACTGCTGGAAGAGTAGTACAGCGGGAGGAGGAATATCAACGGTCTCTCAAGGGTTTGCGCGAATTGCACGGTAGTAATTCCGTGCCTCGCCGCGATTGTGGCTACGGTAGGGGCCCATCGCCGCGCATGACGACCGAATCAGGTCCGATCCGGACCTCGCTGTCCCATAGCCAGGACAGGTGCGGATCGGGGCTGCGCAAGATCTCCAGCGCGGCCGGATCGCGCCGCAGGTGCCAGTCCATCCAGGCCAGGGAGTAGCGCCCGGCCAGGTCCAGCCCCCAGGTGGCGGTAGGCAGCAGCGCATAGTTGGTGTGCTGGGCGTGGGACGAGGCCTCGGCAACGATGAATGCCCGGTCACCCTGCAGTTTCTCGTAGACCGGCCGCACCACCGCCGGATTGAGGAAGGGAATGGGCGCCACCGGGCCGTCGTGGTCGCCGGTCTGGATCATCACCGGCACCGGGTTGGCGTCGAAGGGCGCGGAGGCCTCGCTGATGGGCGCCGCCGCCACCGCCGCCCGGATGCGCGGCTCCACGGCCTGCAGGGCCAGGGTGGCGATGGCCCCCATGCTGTGACCGACCACGCCGATCCGGCTGCGGTCCAGCACGCCCGCCACCGGGGAGTCCTTCAACAGGTAGTCCAGCGCGTCCTGGGCGTCCTGCACGTTGTCGCCGGGGTCGCCCTCCCCTTCATCCTCGGAATGGCCCTGGCCGCTGAAGTCGAAGGCGAAGACCAGGTAGCCGGCGTCGGCGTACAACTGGTGCCACCAGCGGTACATCGCCAGGTTGGTGTTGAGCCCTTCCAGCGCCAGGATCACCGGGAAAGGACCGTCCGAGGGCGGCACCTGGGCGCGCCTGGGCAGCACGATCTCGCCGTACAGGGTGGTGCCATGACGGTTCTGGAAGCGCACGGGCACCAGCGCCACGGCGTGGTTGTAGTCCGGGTGGCCATACCAGTGATAGACCTGGTCCAGGCGGGAGCCGTCCTGCAGTTGCGCCAGCGTGGCGCGCACGGTGAAGGCCACCAGGGCCGGGTCGGTGAGATCGCGCAGGGTCGCGCCAGTGGCGACGGGGTCGAACAGGGTCGTGACCACGGCGGCGGGCAGCAGGGCCGGCAGGCGGTCGAGCTGGGTGATGACCGCCTCGATGGGGGCCGGCGCCGGGGGCGGGTCTTCGCCCGGCCCATGGGCCGGCCAGGCCTTGGGCGCGCTGCCGCCCGGTGACTCGCTGGCGCCGCAGGCGGCCAGCAGCAGGCTGGCCAACAGAAGTGCGGTATGCCGCTTCATGGATGCTCCCTGGATATCGTTTTGTCGTTCTGGACATAGCCTTCCACAAGCGGCAGCGGCGCGCACCCGGCTAAAATGCCCCATTACCCCGGGATTCTTGACCATGCGCCGCCGTAAAGACCCTGATTTCAACCCCGACGAGTTCTTCGCCGGCCCCAGCAAGTCGCAGGTCAAGCGCGACATGCTGAGCCTGCAGGACATGGGCACGGCACTGAACGAGCTGCCCCAGGACCGCCTCGACGCGCTGGAGATGAGCGATCGCCTGCGGGAGGCCTTTGCGGAACTTAAGCGGCTGAAGAACGGCGAGGCGCGCCGACGCCACATGCAGTTCATCGGCAAGCTGCTGCGCGACGAGGACCCGGCGGCCTTCGAGCAGGCCCTGGCCGACTACAAGCAGGGCCAGACGCGTGCGGTGCAGGCGCTGCAGGAGCTGGAACGCTGGCGCCAGCGCCTGCTGGCCGACGAGAAGGGCCTGGCGGCCTGGGTCGAAATCCACCCGGTCAGCGATACGCCGGCTTTCCGCAGGCTGGTGGAGCGCGCCCGTCACGAGCTGGCGGACGACGAGGAACACGGCCGCGGCGGCAGCAAGGGGCCGTATTACCGCGAGCTGTTCCAGGCGATCCGTGAGGTGTTGCAGAAGAAGGACGCCTGAGGCGTCTTCTCTGATGGAGCGAGGCGAGTTGCGAGTGCAGCTTCCTGCAGCAGGCCTTGTTCGCGGCCAACGGCCGCTCCTACGTTCGTGATGCGCTTGTTGGCGCGACGTTGGCCGCGAGCATCGCCGATTCGAGCATCGCGACTCGCGTCGCTCCCACGTGAAAGACATCCAGGCCCACAAAAAAAGAAGGGACGGCGACCCGCAGGCGCCGTCCCCAAGGGCTGACTGTTATCCCCTAACTTCAGGGGCGCCATCCATGGCGAGGCAGGGGCTACCCGATTGCACCCCGGCCCGGCCATCCATGGCCGGGCGTTCGGCCTCGCAGGCGATGACATTTAGTCATCGCCAAAGCGCGAAACCTCACCCGACGTAGACCTCGAAGGCGGACTTCGGCGAACCGCATTCCGGGCACATCCAGTCGTCCGGCAGGTCCTCGAAGGAAGTACCGGCGGCGATGCCGGCATCGGGCATGCCGACGGCCGGGTCATAGATGTAGCCGCAAATCACACAAATCCACTTTTCCATCTAGGCAGCCTTCCTGGCCGCTTCGACGTTGGTCTTCACCAGCAGGCGGTTGATGCGCCGCGCGTTGTGGTGGTTGTAGTCGTATTCCACGTCTCCATTGCCGTTGACCAGCTCGGCGTTGGGGAAGCGCTTCATCAGTTCCTGGATCATCAGGCCGCCCTGCACCCGCACCAGGTAGGTGCCGATGCAGAAGTGGGCGCCGGCGCCGAACACCAGGTTGCCGTCGAGGCGGCGCTGGATGTCGAGCTTGCGCGGCTCCTGCCACTTGGCGTCGTCCATCCAGGCGGCAGTGAGGTTGATCAGCACCGACTGGCCCTTCTTGAACTGCTGCCCACGCCACTCCAGGTCCTCGGCCACGAAACGGAACTGCGGGGTCTTGCCGAAGGCGCCGTAGCGCAGCAGCTCGATGATGGCGTTCTCCATCAGCTCCGGCTTCTGCCGCAGCAGCTGGTACTGGTCCGGATTGGAGAGCAGGCCCTGGATGGCGTAGGTGTGCAGGTCGGTGGCGGTGTCGGAGCCGGCCACGATCACGGCCTGGATCACCGAGACGATCTGGTAGTCGTTGAGCGTATCGCCGTTGTCGGAGGCCGCCACCAGCTGGCCGACGAAGTCGTCGCCCGGATGCGGCAGCGCGCGGCGCTCCTTGATCAGGTCCAGGAAGTACTGGAAGCCCGGCAGGGTGTCCTGCATCGCCTTCTCGCGCTCCTTGAGCGGCAGGTTGATGCGGGTGGACTTGACCACGCTCACGGCGAAGTCGTGGAAGAAGGTCTCCATGTTGGTGGGCACGCCGACCATGCGTGAGATGGAGCGCACCGGCAGCTTCTCCGCGATCATGCTGAAGGCGTCGAACTGGTCGGGCGTGCCAATCTCGTCGAAGCACTGCGTGATGAGATCACGGATCTTGGCGTCGATCTTGGCCATCACGGGCTTGGAGAAGGCCGGCATGGTCAGCTTGCGCAGGCGCAGGTGCTGCAAGGGGTCCACCGCGAACAGGCCGGCATCGATGGCACGCTCGAAGTGGTTCTGCTGCTCCACCGGCTTGGGCGGCGGCGCGAACTCCCAGTGCTTGTAGTTGGTGGAGAAGCGGTTGTCCTTGAGCATGTCCATCAGCGCCTCGTGGCTGCTGACGACCCACATGCTCAGGTCCTTGTGCCAGGCGACCGGGAACTCCTTCACCAGCTTGTCCCAGGTGGCCCAGGGCGAGCGGATGAAGTCGCGGGAGTACGGGTTGAAGATCTTGCCGTCGATCTCGATGCGTGCTGGCGTGGTGCTGGCGCTCATGTGAAATCTCCTCGGTGGTTCAGGGCTTGCCGCTGCCCTTGCGCTGGATGGGCACGGCTCTGTCGGCCGCTGGTGTCGCAAGAAGGTCTGCCGGCAGGGTCTCGCCGCGCGCGGCGGCGACGCCGGCCAGCAGGCTGCGGACGGTGAAGCGCCACTGCGCGATGCCGGGATCGACGAACTGCGGATAGGCGCGGCGCACCAAAGGCAGTTCGTCGTCGTCGCGCGCACCGAGCACGCGGCGCGTCTCGATCTTCCAGGGCTCGCCCGCCGCCTCGGCGGCACGGTTGCCGGTCATGCCGGTGGCAGTGCCGACCACCACGGTACCCAAGGCATGAAACAGGCTCACGCCCTCGTCGATGCTGAAGCCATGCCGCGTGATCACGCCGAGGAACTGCTCCAGCAGGTCCACCTCGGCATGCGGGCCCAGGCGGCCGCGCTGCAGCTCGGTGATGAGCTGCGGCTCCGCCAGGAAGGACTGCAGCAGCGTCTCGGCGTACTGCAGCGCCACCTCGGACCAGTGTGCGGACGCCGCCGCCGGCGCCTGGCGGCGCAGCATCAGCTCGAAGCTGGCCAGGCGCAGCAGTTCGTCGCGCGTGCCGACATGGCGGTACAGCGTGGCCAGGCCGATGCCGAGCTGGTCGGCCACCTGCTTGAGCGAGAGGTTGTCCAGGCCCAGTTCCAGGGCCACGGCGACGATCTGCGGCACGGTGACGCTGGGCGGCCGGCCTACACGCGGTGCCGCCTGCCCCCTGCCTGCCTTGATCGCCGCGCCGCCGCTCATGTGCCGGCCCTGACCCCAATACGAGAATTATTTTGCGAATATATTCTCGAAATTGACCGAAAACAACAGGGTCGGGCTTTCCCGGCCCTTTTATTCACTCAATTCATGGCCTTAGATGATTGGCCCGTAGACCCAGGCGAACAGGTCTAGCAGGAACAGCACGATCATGCTGACCGCCGAGGCCTCCATGAAGGCGCGCGAGGCGCTCCAGCGCTCACCCTGGGCGCCAGCGAAGTCGTCCTCGTCCATGCGGTAGATGTTGGGAAAGCTGACCAGGAAATACAGCATGTAGCAGACCGAGCCGATGCTGAGCATGCGCGCCATGTCCACGTACCAGACGTGCTGCTTGATGCCCTCGTTGACGTAGAAGAAGGTCTCGGCCCAGGCGAAGAAGAAGGCCGTGACCGCCACCGTCAGCGCCCACAGCAGCTTGCGCAGCAGCGGGCTGACGTTGGGGGTGAGCGTGCGCACGCGGCGCATGATCACGACCGAGGCGGTGTGGTACACCACGAAGAACGCGATGGCGTTCAGGTACATGCTCGGCGGGATCTTCTGGAAGGTCTCGCGCGCGGTGGCTTCGTCCGGCCCCAGCAGGAAGGAGTCGAAATACAGCGTCACCTCGGGGAAGTTATAGCGCAGCCCCAGGATCTGGAAGAAGTACTCGGTATGGAAGTAGGTGGCCCAGAACACGTAGGTGGACATGTACACGTTGTACTTGAGCCAGTAGCTTTCCACCGCCGGCACGCCGCTGTTGCGGCGCAGCCACCAGGGCAGCAGCAGGCAGTACGGCACCCACATCAGGAAATTCTGGACGATGTTCCAGAAATTGCCGGTATCCAGCCAGCCCATCTGCTGGACCACGGTGTTGAAGACGATGAACACCGGCAGGAACAGCAGGAAGAATTTCTCGCCCCAGGCCTTGTCGGGATTGCGCGAGAACCAGTAGCCGGGGATGCGGCCCGAGGAGGCCGTGGAGGATGCGGTGGCGGTGTTCATGCGCCCCCCTGCGATGCGGGCGCTTCGGCCTTGACGCTGTTGCAGATCTGGAACAGCTGCGAGCCCTTGGGGTAGCCGACATACTGCGTCAGGAAGACCGCCACGGCGTCGAGCTGGGCATGCGTCAGCTCGCCACGCAGCAGGGCGGAGCGCAGCTGGATGGCCAGCGTGCCGGCCTCGCCCTGCGCGGCGATGGCGCCGATCAGCAACAGGCGCCGGTCACGGATCGACAGGGTCTCGTCCGCCCACAGCGTGCCGAACAGCGTCTCCAGCATGTAGTCGATGAAGGGACTCTCGCCCTCCCCGGCCGGCAGCGGCACCTTGCCGCAATAGACCTCGTTGAACAGCTCCACGCCTTTCTTGCGGTCGTAACGACTCATGGTTCTCTCCTCCGGCCCGGCTCGCTCAGGTTTCCTGCTCGGCGAGCACGGCCTGCATGTTGTCGCGCAGGTCATGCACGGTCCACTTCTTGTTGCTGTTGTGGAACAGGCGGGTATCGACCTGTGCGCGGTCGGTGTAGAACTGCGAGTACCAGCGGCGCAGCTTGGCGATGGGCCCGTCGGACGCGCAGAGCGTGGGCTCAGGGCGGTAGAGCTTGCGCTCCCAGATGTAGACGTCTTCCATGAAGGCCTGGTACGAGGCCTCGCAGTAGCCCTGTGCCGCGGCCTCCAGATGTTCCGGCGGGAAGTTGTCGGCATTGGCCTTCACGATCACGCCGAACCAGTACTCGATGGTGCTCTCGTCGATCGGGCACCAGGCGGTGAGGATCGCGGAGTCGAACATCTTGGAGTCCTGCGTCTGCCAGGTGTACTGGTAGGCCGGGCCGAAGGTCAGCGAGCGCACGTAGAGCTTGTCGTCCTGCGCGTCGGCCGCCAAGCGCGTGTGCTTGCCCCACATCAGCTCGCCGGTCATGTGGCCGTCCCAGACCGGCAGCCAGGTGTCCACGTCGTAGCCGTGGATCGGCAGCAGGTGGCCCTTGTCCACGGTGTTCTCGATCACCTCGCGCGGATGCGTCTTGATGGTGATCTGGAAGCGGCGCCAGCCCTTGGTCCAGCCCTTGGCGTTGAAATCCTCCAGCGGCAGGATGTCGTAGTCCGGCTCGCCGCCCTCGGGGTCGAACCAGATCAGCACGGTGTCGTTGATCTCCAGCGTCTTGAAGGCGCGGGTCTTGGCCTTGGCCGGGATGCTGGCGCAGTACGGGATCTTCACGCACTTGCCCGTGTCGCCGTGGTACTGCCAGTTGTGGAACGGGCACTGCAGCTCGTTGCCGAAGACCTTGCCGGCGGACAGATCGGCGCCCAAGTGGGGGCAGAAGGCGTCCAGGCAGCGGATCTTGCCATCCTCGCCGCGGAAGAACGCCAGGCGCATGCCGAAGTAGTCGCGCGGCACCGGCTCGCCCTGGGGAAATTCGTCGCTCCAGCCCACCATGTGCCAACCGCGCGCGTAGCGCGGCGAGCCGTCCGCATGCCGCGGAATAGTGATGAGGTTGCGCTGCGCCGTGGCGGCGGAACTGCGCCGCAGGGTCTCAGCCTTGGCGTTCAGGTCCCCGCCCTTCCTGTTGTCCGTTTCCATTGTCTTGTCCTCTCCAGAACCCGGTTATCGTCCAGAAACATTTCTTGGACAATGTTTTTTGGAGCATGGCGCTGCCGGCCTGCCCGGTTCATCCCCCGACTGCGGTAGAAATGACCGGCGGCGGGGCTAAGATGAGGCTGACCGAGCTACCGGAGTCCCCCATGCCTATCTCCCTGCGCGCCCTGCCATTGCTGCTCTGCCTGGCCGGCCTGCCGGCCTTTGCCTCGGCACCCGGCAACTGCACCGAGACCATCAAGCAGGGCCGTTCCGGCGGCCTGATCAGCTTCCAGTCCGAGGCGCATGCCCGCGAACTGCTGGGCACGGAAGCCGGGCGCTACTGCCGCGACCTCGGCGACCCCACGATCACGGAAATCCGCTGCAGCCACGATGCGTCGCGGGACCAGGCCGTCGTGTCCTCGGAGGGTGGCAAGCCGCTGATGCTGGAGCGCCGCGAGCGCTGGTATTGCTCAGGCGAAATCCGTTGCGCACTGCCGGAGAAGCGCTGCGGCACGGCGGCGCCAGCACACTGATACTGCCTTCAGGGTAGAACCCGCCCCGGGGGCGCGGGTTAGGATTCTGCATGCACTACCGTTCCCTGCGCCCCCTGCTGGCCCTTGGCCTGCTGCCCCTGCCCCTGTCCGCCGCCCTCGCCGAAGAGGCGCCGACGCCCCTGCCGCCGGTGGTCGTCGTCGGCATGCCCTCGCCGCGCCCCGAGCTGGAGGCGCCGGCCGCCATCGGCCGTGTCGATACCGAGGACCTGGCCTGGACCCAGGCCGGCATCGGGCTGTCCGAAAGCCTGGTGCGCGTGCCGGGCCTGACCGCGCGCAACCGCCAGAACTACGCGCAGGACCTGCAGATCCAGAGCCGTGGCTTCGGCGCGCGCTCCAGCTTCGGTGTGCGCGGCATCCAGCTGCGGCTCGACGGCATCCCGCTGACGGCGCCGGACGGCCAGGGCCAGCCCTCGAGCCTGTCAGTGACCTCGCTGGATCACATCGAGGTGCTGCGCGGGCCGCTGGCCTATCCCTATGGCAATGCCTCCGGCGGCGTGATCGCTGCGTTCTCGGCTCCGCCGCCCGCGGCGCTGACCTTCGGCAGCCGCGTGGTGATGGGCAGCGACGACACCTGGCGCGCTTCGGCCTCCGCCGCCGGGCAGGCGCTGGACGGCAAGCTCGGCTATCGCGTCGAGGGACTGCGCTTCATGACCGACGGCTATCGCGAGCACAGTGCCGCACGCCGCGACCAGGTGGCGGCAACGGCCAGCTGGCAGATCGACGAGACCAAGCGCCTGGGCCTGGTGTTCAACAGCCTGTCGCAGCCCGACGCGCAGGACCCGCTGGGCTTGAGCCGCGCGCAGTACGAGGCAAACCCGCGCCAGGTAGACCCCGGTGCCAACACCTTCAACACGCGCAAGAGCCTCAACGACCGCATCGGCGGCCTGCGCTACGAACAGCAGCTCGCCAATGGCGACAGCCTGGAGCTTGTGACCTACGGCAGTTCACGCGCGGTGCGACAGTTCCAGTCGATCCCGGTCAACACCCAGCAGACACAGCCGCGGAATTCCGGCGGCGTGATTGACCTGGAGCGCGTGGGCTACGGCAGCGACGGCCGCTATAACTGGAAGCTGTCGCGCGGCACGCTCAGCGCCGGCCTGCAGCTGCAGTCGCTGAAGGAGAACCGCAAGGGCTACGAGAACTTCATCGGCGCCACCACCGGCGTGCTGGGCGCTCTGCGGCGCGACGAGGACAACCAGGTCGACAGCTTCGACCAGTTCCTGTCGGCCGACTGGGCGCTGTCGGAGCGCTGGACCGTGCTGGGCGCGCTGCGCCGCAGCGAGGTGGAGTTCGAGTCGGAGGACCATTACATCGTCGGCGCCAACCCCAACGACAGCGGCGACAAGCGCTACAGCGCCACCACGCCGGCGCTGGCCCTGCGCTACGCCTGGAGCGCGGCCAGCAGCGTCTACGGCAGCTGGGGCCGTGCCTTCGAGACGCCGACCTTCACCGAGCTGTCCTACAAGCCGGATGGCAGCGGCGGTCTCAACCTGGACCTGCGCGCCTCGCGCAGCCAGACCTTCGAGCTAGGCTGGAAGCGCGCCCTGCCGCGTGGCGGCCTGTTCACGCTGGCGCTGTTCGACACGAGCGCGGAGGATGACATCGTGCCCGCCGTCAACAGCGGCGGCCGGGCCAGTTTCCAGAATGCAGATACACAGCGACGCGGCGCGGAGGCCGGCCTGACGCTGCGGGTCCTGGGCGACTGGTCGCTGCAGCTGGCCGCGGACTACATCGACGCCGAGTTCGCCGAGACCTTCAGCTATGTCTCCGGCGGCGTCACCCGGACGGTAACCAAAGGCAACCGTGTCCCGGGCATCGCGCGCCACAACGCCTGGGTGGAACTGGCCTGGCGCCGCGCCCTGCCCGGCTGGTCGGCTGCCGTGGATCTGCGCCATTCCGGCGCGGTACCGGTCAACGATCTCAACAGCGACGAGGCCGAATCCTACCGCGTGCTCAACGCCCGCCTGGGCTGGCTGCGCCCTTACGGCCGCGGCAGCTTAGGCGCCTTCGTGCGCGTGGACAATTTGTTGGACAAGACCTACGCGGGCTCGGTGATCGTCAACGAGGGCAACAGCCGTTTCTTCGAACCTGCGCCGGACCGCAGCTGGTTCGCGGGCGTGGAGATGAATTTCATGCCTTAGGGCCGGAGTGCCTCGGGCGGGATAGAATCCGGCCTCACCTCTCTCGCGATGCTCCATGACCGTCACCCTCGGCGATGAACTGGCAAGGCTGGGCTGGAACGCCGCGCTGACGACGGCACTGGAGCAGTTGCCGCCGGTGCCGGGCCGGCCGGTGCGGATCGTCGAGCAGCATCGTAGCGAGTACCGTGTCAGCGATGGCGAGCGCGAGTTCAGCGCTCGCACCCATCCCGCGCTGCATCAGGCGCTGACCAAGGCAGATGACGGCATCGCGGTGGGCGACTGGGCGCGCTACCAGGACGAGGGTAACTGGCTGACCCAACTCGTGCCCCGCCGCAGCCTGCTGCAGCGCACGCGCCAGGACGGCCGCCGCCAGCGGCTGGTGGCCAATGTCGATACCGCGCTGCTGGTGATGGGCATGGACGGCGACTACAGCCCCGAGCGCCTGCTGCGCTACCGCCTGATGGCCGTGGCCAGCAACGTGACTCCGGTGCTGGTACTGACCAAGCTCGATCGCGCGCCGGACGCCACCGCACAGCGCCGAGAAATCGCCAGCCTCGCGCCCGACACCGCTGTGATCGCACTCGACGCGCGCAGCCCGCAGGTACCGGAGCTGCTGGCTCCCTGGCTCGCCGCGGGGCAGACGCTGGCATTGTTCGGCTCCTCCGGCGTCGGCAAGTCCACGCTGATGAACAACCTGCTCGGGGTAGATGCGCAGCGCACCGGTGCCACCCAGGACCACCAGGACGACCTGGGCCGGCACACCACCACGGCCCGCTTCCTGCGGCGGCTGCCTGGCGGCGCCTGCCTGATCGACACGCCGGGGCTGCGCGAGCTCAAGCTGTCGGAGAAGCAGGCCAAGGCCGAAGATGATTTTGCCGATGTACGGCAACTGGCGGCCCAATGCCGCTTCAGCGACTGCAAGCATCAGCGCGAGCCGGGATGCGCGGTGCAGCGCGATCTGCCGCCGCAGCGCATCGCGGCCTGGCGCGACAGCCTGGTGCCGAAGAAGCCGGAGAGGAAGCCCGGCAAGTTCGGGCGCAAGTCCTAGAGAAACCCTGAAGAGGTTACCGCTCGCCCTGAGCCTGTCGAAGGGCGAGCGGTAACTCGTTGACCGGCGCAGGAAAAGTCCGCCCGCGCTTCGACAGGCTCAGCGCGAACGGACTTTTTCAGGGCTTCCCTGGGGCATCCCCAGGGCGTCGTAGCCCGGATGCAGCGTGCAGCTAGGACTTCTTCCCCAGCATCGCCTTAAGGTCCGCAAACGGATTGCCGGTCGCCACTGTCTGGGTGTTCTCACCCGTAGCCTTGCGCCCATCGTTGTCGGTGTAGCGCGAGTGCTCGTTGTCGTGGCAATACAGGCACAGCAGCTCCCAATTGCTGCCGTCCTCGGGGTTGTAGTCGTGGTTGTGATTCCTGTGGTGCACGGTCAGCTCGCGCAGGTTGGTGCGCGTGAACTCGCGCGCGCAGCGGCCGCAAACCCAGGGGTACATCTTCAACGCGCGCTCGCGATAGCCGGCGTCGCGCTGCGCGGCATTGCGCTGGGCGTCGGCGACGATCTGGTCGAGCCTGGCGTCGTTGATCGTGGTTCTCTTGATGACCATATGAGCAGCCCCTGCTAAACGGCTCGGGCACGGCGCTTGGGCTTGGCAGCCACGTCCTGGATGCGGCGCCAGGGCTGAGCCCCTTCCAGCGCGTAGGCCAACTCCAGCAGCGTGCGCTCATCGCCATGCGCCGCCGATAGCTGCACGCCGATCGGCAAGCCTTCCGCACTGGTGCCCATGGGCAGCGAGATGCCGGGGCTGCCGCAGGCGTTGTTCAGCGGGGTGAAGGACACGTAGCGCAGCAGGCGGTCGAACAACGGCCCGAACTCCTGTTTCGGCGACAGGTGGCCAAGCTTGGGCGTGACGTGCGCCAGCACTGGCGACAGCACGGCGTCGTAGCCGCGGATGCCCTTGGCGTATTGCTCCTGGGACTTGCGCAGGCGGTACAGCATCAGCGGCGTGCGGTAGATGCCGCGCCGGTACATGTCCGCCAGGCCCCGGCTGAGGTTGTCGATCTGGGTGGCGTCGAAGCCGGGCGCCACCGTCTTTTCGCCGAAGCGGGAGACGAAGAAGGCCAGCATGCCCCAGTAGAGGCTGAAGTCGTCGGCGAAGGAAGGCTTCACCGGCAACTGCATTTCCTCCACGCGGTGCCCCAGGCTTTCCAGCAGCCGGGCGGTGGCCATGACGGCCTCGCGCGTCTCGGCGTCGGTGGCGTGGCCGTTGATGGAATCCAGCACCAGGCCGATGCGCAGGCCACGCTTGCCCGGCCCCTCCACCAGGCCCACGGGCTTGAGCTTGCGGTTGCGCCAGGTGCCTTCCATGCCGGCGAAGAAGTGCGCGGTGTCGCGCACGCTGCGCGTCACCACGCCTTCGGAGACGATGTTCACCGGCAGGCTGCGGGCCTGCTCACCGTCGATGAAGCGACCACGCGTGGGCTTGAGGCCCACCAGGCCACAGCAGGCGGCAGGAATGCGGATGGAGCCGCCGCCGTCATTGGCGTGGGCAATGGGCACCACGCCTGCCGCCACCAGGGCCGCCGCACCACCGGAGGAAGCGCCGCTGGAGTATTCGGTCTGCCAGGGGTTCAGCGTCGGCTCCTGGCGAATGAACTCGGTGGTGGCATTGAAGCCGAACTCCGGCAGGCGGCTCTTGCCCAGCACGGTGAAGCCCTGGGCCAGGTACTGCGCGGCAAAAGCCCCGTCCTTGGCGGCGAGCCGCGAGGGCACGGCATCCGAGCCGTGGCGCGTGGGCATGCCGTTGACGTCGGTATTGTCCTTGACGAAGGTCGGTACACCACAGAAGGCGCCGGCACGCGGAATACGCCGCAGCGCCAGCTCGTAGGCCTCGTACTCCACCGCATTGAGCGCACCCACGGCCTGCGCACGGGCGATGGCGGCGGTGGCGACCTCGCGGGCGCCCAGCTCGCCGCTGCGGATCAGGCGCGACAGGGCCACGGCATCGTGATCGGCCAGGATGTCGTCACGAAAGGCGTGCAGGGTCGTCGGGGTCTTGGCGGGCATGCGTCAGCGGCCGGATGAAGGGGAGGCCGCACTATAGCCGGGGCTCCGCCATTCGTCCGCTGTCGCTGATCCCCAGGCCACGGCAAAGCCATCCGGACGAGCTAAGATCGCCCATCTCATTTCCGGAGGCCGCCATGGCCCATGTCCTGCTGATCATCGAACAGCCCGGCTGGCGCCAGGGCCGCAGCGCGGAGCAGAAGCAGCTGCACCAGCAGTTGATGGAGAACTTCGGCGGCGAGCTGCAGGCCCGAGGCGTACTGAAGGCCGCAGAATCCCTGCTGCCCACGCACCGGCAGGCGCTGCGTATCGAGACCCGCGACGGCCAGCGCCGCCAGTTCGACGGCCCTTTCGCCGAGGCCAAGGAAATGATCGGCGGCTTCTTCCTGCTGGAATGCAGCCGCGACGAGGCGCTGGCCATCGCCCAGGCCTGCCCGGCGGCGGAATGGGCCACGGTGGAGCTGCGCGAGACCGGGGTCTGCTCGGAAAGCTAGTCTCGGTTACTTCTGGAAGAACCCCAGTTTCGCCGAGCCCTTGATCTCGACCTTTTGGGCCACGACTTCGCGCGTCTCGCTGTCTTCGATCCAGACAGCGGAATATTCAGGCGTGAGTTGCCCTTTGACTTCATAGTTCCGGCTAGCCACTGGGGCGAATTCGATATCGCCTTTGACCTCGTAGACCTCCTGGACTATCGAAAGAATGGGAGCGGCATAGTGGGTGCGCCCCTTGATGGTAAAAACCGCGGCCTGAGCAGGCACCGCACGCCCAATCACCGCTGGCCGCATGACCATGCCCCGGCCATGATTGCTCTCGACGGTAGCTCCGATGCTGTCGCCTATCTTCTGCCCATTCACATGGGACACAACGAAGAAATCCACTTTCGTCGAATCGTGGACCGTTGCCGAATCGCGCACGGCAGCCAGCGGTCCGATGTAGTCCTTCGGAACAGGATTGTGGGTGCAAGCCCCCAACGCCAACGCGAGCAACATCACTGCCAGTGGTTTCACCGTCATCTCCCTTCGATCTCCTAATTCTAGAGGCTGCGTGCCCTGCAGCAAGCCAAATCCGGCTCAATTGGAGAAGCAGGAAGGGGATGCGGGTATTTCTACCGGCCCCACCAATGGGGGGCGTCTGAATTTACCAGTCTCCTGGAGCACACGTGGTCCTATGATCCCCGCCAAGAGGGGATCACATGAAAACCATAATCAGGGCCTCAGGCCTGGTGGCTGCCGCGTTGCTGGCGGCCTGCAGCAGCAGTGACGGCGTCGGCACTTCCTTGGACGAGAGCGGCCTGCCGCGGGATGCCTATGCGGTGGACGACACCGCCTGCCCGGCGCCGCGCTGCTTCGAGTTCGCGGTGCCGCTGCCGGCGGGCGTCAACATCACCGACAACCGTGTCCGCGTGATCCTGCCCGAGGGTTACGCGACCTCCGGCAAGCGCTATCCCCTGCTCTACCTGCTGCACGATGCGCCGGGCGACTACACGTCCTGGACGCGCCTGGGCAAGGCCATGGAATACCTCAGGGACCTGGAGGTGATCGGGGTCATGCCCGACGGCGGCGGCGGACATGCCGGCTGGTATTCCGACTGGGAGGACGGCTCCTTCCAATGGGAGACCTATCATCTCGACGTGATGATGCCCTTCGTCGAACAGCGTGTGCGCGGGCTGGGCGACGGGCATCGCGCGGTCGCCGGCCCGTCCATGGGCGGCTACGGCTCCATGATCTACTCGGCGAAGTATCCGGGGATGTTCAAGGCGGCGGCGTCCTTCTCCTCGCCGGTGGACTTCCTGCACCTGGACCGCATCAGCGCGCTCTACAGCTTCCTCGGCAATCCCATCGCCGGCACGCCCAATGGCCCGATCTGGGGTAACCCGGTGACGAACTGGGCCCGCTGGCAGGAGCAGGACCCCGGCACCAACGTCGCCGGCATGGCCGGCATGCGTGTCCTGATCAGCAGCGGCAACGGCCTGCCGGGCGGCCCGAACGGCCTGGCCTCGCCGCCGTTCTACGTGATCGAGCCGCTGGTGCTGCTGCAAAGCATGGCGCTGGCGCAGACCACGCAAGCCGCCGGCGTGGATACGCGCACGCTGTTCTACGGCCCGGGCTACCACGACTGGCCCTGCTTCCTCGACGGCTTCGAATGGGCGCTGCCGCAGATGATGGAGGTCATCGCGCCGGCCCGCTGAAGCGACGGCGAACGATGCCTTACCATGGTGCATCCCACCCCTGGAGACGCGCCGTGAAAGCCGCCATCGTCGATGCCTTCGACCGCGTACCCCGCTATGGCGACATCGCGGCGCCCGTTCCGCAGGCCGGCGAGGTGCTGGTCTCCACCCGCGCCGCCGCCCTGAGCCAGCTGGTGCGCGCGCATGCCTCGGGCAAGCACTACAGCGCCGGCAAGACCCTGCCGCTGGTGCCGGGCGCCGACGGCGTGGGCCGGCTGCCGGACGGCCAGCGTGTGTACTTCGCCTTTCCGCGCGCGCCGATCGGCGCGATGGCGCAACAGGTGGCGGTCAAGGCCAGCCAGTGCGTGGCACTGCCGGACGACATCGACGACGTGACCGCCGCCGCCATGGCCAACCCCGGCATGTCGTCCTGGGCGGCACTGGAAGCCCGCGCGCATTTCCAGCGCGGCGAGGCCGTGCTGGTCAATGGCGCCGCCGGCACCTCGGGCCGGCTGGCGATCCAGATTGCCAAGTACCTGGGCGCCTCGCGCATCGTCGCCACCGCGCGCAAGCCGGAGACCGAGGCGGAGCTGCGCAGTCTGGGCGCCACCGACTTCGTCTGCCTGGAGCAAACGCAGGAATCACTGACCGCCGCCTTCCGCGAACAGATCCGCCTGGGCGTGGACGTGGTACTGGACTATCTCTGGGGACCGCCCGCGGCAGCGATCATCGACGCCAACGCCGGGCACGGCAGCGGCGAAGCCGCGCGGCGCGTGCGCTTCGTCAACATCGGCTCCATGGCAGGCGCCTCGCTGCCGATCAATGCCGGCGTGCTGCGCAGCTCCGGCCTGGAGATGAGCGGCAGCGGCCTGGGCAGCGTGTCCAACGAGGGCCTGGTGCAGATCGTCGGCAAGCTGCTGCGCGCAGCCGGGCCGGCGGGCTTGCGCATCGACGCCACGCCGGTGCCGCTGGCCGACGTGGAGGGCGCCTGGAACAGCGCAGCCGCCGACCGCATCGTGTTCACCTGCTGACCGTCCGGCCAGGCGGCATTCCGCCCCCGGCCAAACCCTGAATCAACCCGAGACCCCATGGCCAAGAAGCTCAGCAAACCCCAGCGCGCCGTCATGATCTGGCTCAGCCGCGGCTGGAAGGCCTACGTCGCCTACGGCAACCGCGTGGAGGTCAACGGCAAGCCGGTCTGCACCGCCGAAACCATGGCGGTGCTGGAGAAAGCCGGCCTGGTCCAGCGCGAAGGCGTGGCCGCCTGGTCGGCCACCGAGGCCGGGCGCGAGTGGCGCGATCCGCCGGCGGAGTGAAGCCACCGCAAGCGCTGCCGGATTTCGTCCGGCAAGCGTTTCCCGCCTAACCTATAGCCCCCATGAACGAAACCGCCGCCCGCGAAAGCCGCGCCGCCTGGCTGCTGATGATCGTCGCCGCCACGATCCTGACGCTGACCATGGGCGTGCGGCAGTCGCTGGGGTTGTTCGTGATGCCGATCCACGACAGCAGCGGCCTGTCGATCGTCTCGATCAGCTTTGCGCTCGCGGTGGGCCAGCTGATGTGGGGCGTGGCCCAGCCCCTGTTCGGCATGTATGCCGACCGGCACGGTTCCGTCGGCGTGGTGCGGCTCGGCGGCGTGATGCTGGCCGGCGGCCTGGCGCTGGCGCCCTTCCTGCCCAGCCAGTGGGGCCTGCTGTTCACGCTGGGCCTGCTGTCGGCGGCCGGTGCGGGCGCCGGCAGCTTCTCGATCCTGATCGGCGCCACCTCGCGCCTGCTGCCGCCGGAGCGGCGGCCCTTCGCGGCGGGCTTCATCAATGCCGGCGGCTCCTTCGGCCAGTTCCTGTTCGCACCGATCACCCAGGCGGTGATCGCCTTCGCCGGCTGGGCCGCCGCCATGTTCACGCTGGCCGCCAGTGCCCTGCTGACCCTGCCGCTGGCGCGCCATCTGCGTGCGCCGCCCGCCCCTGCGGACGCGCCCCCTGTACCGGCCGAGGCCGACCCCGGTCTGGGCCAGGCGGTGCGCACGGCCTTTGCCGACCGCAGCTACTGGTGCCTGCACCTGGGCTTCTTCACCTGCGGCCTGCACATCGCCTTCCTGGTCACCCACCTGCCGGGCGAGGTGGCACTCTGCGGCCTGCCGGCCAGCGTCTCGGCGGTATCGCTGGCGCTGATCGGCTTGTTCAACATTGCCGGCAGCCTGACGGCCGGCGCGTTGGGCCAGCGCTACCGCATGAAGTGGCTGCTGGCCGCCATCTACGCCAGCCGCGCGCTGATGATCGCGATCTACCTGGTCTCGCCGCGCACGGCACTGACCTTCTACGTCTTCGCCGCCGCCCTGGGCTTCACCTGGCTGGCCACGGTGCCGCCCACGGCCGGGCTGGTGGGCAAGCTGTTCGGCACGCGCTACCTCGCCACCCTGTTCGGCCTGACCCTGCTGTCCCACCAGATCGGCGGCTTCTTCGGCGCCTGGCTGGGCGGCGTCACCATCACGCGCTTCGGCGACTACAACTGGATGTGGTACGCCGACATGGCCTTCGCCCTGCTGGCTGCGGCGGCGAACCTGCCGATCCGCGAGGAGCGGCCGCGGCAACAGGCGGTGGCCGCCTAGCGGCCCCCGCGCCGCTTCTTGCAGAGGCTTTCGCAGGGCACACCGTCACCGTCGCTGTCCAGCCTGCGCAGGCCGCACTCCTTCAGGTAACGCTTTGCTTCTGCACAGGATTTCATTTCCTTGCAGTAGGATTTTGCTTGGCAATCGCCCTCGACTTTCGGCTCCTTGGCCGAGAGGGCGGAGCGCTGGGAGCGATGGCAGTGGTAGCGCCCCGTCTTGGGGTCGGTATGGCATCCCTTGGCATCCAGCCCACCGCCGTGGGCGGCGGCCGTCCCGCAGGCCAGGCTGGCGACCAGCAGAACAATGATCAGGCGCATGAGCTCCCCGCAGCGGCGTCCCGGGACTATGCCGGACGCGGAAAACCCCGCCAATGCCGCCCCCTCGCACAAATGGGTGAGGCTGACTCACCAAGCCCTGCCTAACCTTGGCGAATGTGCCCCGGGGTGGGCCTCGCCGGCAGTTTGGTTGCCGGTGATTGAGGCGGACTCATCCCGAACCGTAGCCCCAGGAGAATTGCATGTCGGAACCCGTCCTTGTCGAACGCCGCGGCGCGGTGCTGTGGATCACCATCAACCGCGAGGAACGCCGCAACGCGCTCAACGAGCAGGTCGTGCGCAGCATCGACAAGGCCATCGCCGAGGCCCAGGCCGGCGGCGAGGTGAAGGCGATCGTGCTGACCGGCGCGGGCGACAAGGCCTTCTGCGCCGGCGCGGACCTGGCCAAGAACGCCAAGGGCTTTGCCTTCGCGGTGGATTTCGCGCGGCCCAGGCACTATATCGTGGACCTGTTCAAGCGCCTGCAGGAATGCACCCTGCCGGTGATCGCCCGCGTCAACGGCCATGTGATGGCCGGCGGCTTCGGCATCCTCTGCGCCTGCGACATGGCGATTGCCGCCGACGACATCCGCATCGGCACCACGGAGTCCAAGATCGGCGTCACGCCGATGATGATCCTGCCCTACATGCTGCGCGTGCTGCCGCCACGCAAGCTGCAGGAGATGTGCATCACCGGCGAGCAGTTCACGGCGCAGGATGCGCTGGACTGGGGCGTGGTGAACTACGTGGTGCCCCGCGCCGAACTCGACGCCAAGCTGGACTGGCTGCTGGCCCGCGTCACCGACAAATCGCCCACGGCCATCCGCCTGGGCAAGCAGGCCTACAACGCGATGCGCGACATGAGCCTGCGCGAGTCCCTGGAATTCGCCCAGGCGATGGTGCCGGTGATGTCCAGCACCGAGGACGCCAAGGAAGGCATGGCGGCCTTCCAGGAGAAGCGGCCGGCGAACTTCACGGGTAACTGATTCGCGCGTGGTACGCCCCTCGATACACCGCTACGCGGCACTCGGGGTGAACGGGTTGGTGGTGGAGCAGAAGAATGAAAAGCGAAGTACGCATCGGTTGCGGCGCCGGTTTCTGGGGTGATTCCGCGGAAGGCCCCAAGCAGCTGGTCGAGTCCGGCGAGATCGACTACCTGGTGCTCGACTACCTGGCCGAGATCACCATGAGCCTGCTGGCTCGCGCCCGCGCCAAGGATCCCAACACCGGCTATGCCACGGACTTCCCCGGCGTGGTCGCTTCGCTGGCGCCCAAGCTCAAGGAAAAGGGCATCCGCGTCGTCACCAATGCCGGCGGCGTCAACCCGCAGGCCTGCAAGGCGGCGATCGAGGAGAAGCTCAAGGAAAAGGGCATCGAGCTGAAGGTGTCCATCGTCACCGGCGACGACCTGCTGCCGCGCGCGGCGGAGTTCGCCGGGGTCAAGGAGATGTTCAACGGCTCGGACATGCCGCCGAAGCTGTGGAGCATGAACGCCTATCTGGGGGCCTTCCCCATCGCGGCGGCGCTGGATGGCGGCGCCGATATCGTGCTGACCGGCCGCTGCGTCGACAGCGCCGAGGTGCTGGGCGCGCTGATCCACGAGTTCCAGTGGAAGGCGGATGAATTCGACAAGCTCTCCGGCGGCAGCCTCGCCGGCCACGTGGTGGAGTGCGGCGCGCAGGCTACCGGCGGCGTCAGCACTGATTGGGAGAAGGTCTCCGAGGACTGGGATCGCATGGGCTTCCCCATCGCCATCTGCAAGCCGGACGGCTCCTTCATCGCCACCAAGCCGGCCAACACCGGCGGCCGCGTGGTGCCGGAGACCGTCGGCGAGCAGATCGTCTACGAGATCGGCGATCCTTCCGCCTACCTGCTGCCGGACGTGAACTGCGACTGGCGCCACATCAAGCTGACCCAGGTCGGCGAGAACCGCGTGGAAGTGAGCGGCGCCAAGGGCAGAGCGCCCACCGCCAGCTACAAGGTCTCCGCCACCTACCAGGACGGATTCCGCACGACCGGCACGATGATGATCGGCGGCGTGGATGCGGTGCGCAAGGCAGAGGCCGTGGCCGCGGCGATCCTCAAGCGCACGCGCGCCCTGATGGCCAAGCGCGGCATGGCCGACTACACCCGCACCGACGTGGAGATCCTGGGCGCCGAGGCCAACTGGGGCGCCAACAGCCGCCGCCGCGATGCGCGCGAAGTGATCATGAAGCTCGCCGTGCAGCATGCCGACAGCAAGGCGCTGGACGTCTTCGGCCGCGAGTTCATCCCCCCGGCCACGTCCATGGTGCAGGGCATCACCGGCTTCTCCGGCGGGCGCCCCTCGCCGACGCCGCTGGTGCGCCTGTTCTCCTGCCTGGTGCCCAAGGAGCAGTTGCCGATCGAGGTGGACGGCAAGCCCTTCATCGCCCCGGCGGTGAGCTACGGCGAAGCCACCGGCCAGCCAGCCAGCCCGAATCCGGGCGCCGCGCCCTCCGGGCCGACCAAGAAGGTACCGCTGATCAAGCTGGCCTGGGGCCGCTCCGGCGACAAGGGCGACGCCGCCAACATCGGCATCCTGGCGCGCAAACCCGAGTACCTGCCCTGGCTGGCGAAGCAGCTCACCGCCGACGCGGTGAAGCAGTACTTCGCCCACTTCGTCCAGGGCAAGGTCGAGCGCTTCGACATACCGGGCCTCAACGGCTTCAACTTCCTGATGCACAGCGCCCTCGGCGGCGGCGGCATGGCCAGCCTGCGTTATGACCCGCAGGGCAAGATGCTGGCGCAGGTGCTGATGGACATCGAGATCGACGTGCCGGCGGACCTCGCCGTCTGATGAACATGATGAACCTCGTACGCGCTACGCGCGGGGCTTCGACAAGCTCAGCCCGAACGGACGGCCCTCTCAGTCCGTTCGCCCTGAGCCTGTCGAAGGGTGAATGGGCTGGCACCAAGGCCTAGCATGACTCGCGCCGCTGCCAGGAAGCCCGTGGTACGCCTCGCGCGCGAACAGCGCGTGGACGAGATCCTGCAGGCGGCGCGCGACGTCTTCTGCGGGAAGGGCTACGAGGCGGCGGCGGTGGCCGAGATCGCGGCCCGCATGGGCGTGGTCGAAGGCACCATCTACAAGTACTTCGCCAGCAAGCGCGAGCTGCTGCTCAAGGTGCTGGAGCACTGGTACGAGGAGATGTTCGGCGACTACGCCCGCGACCTCGCCGGCGTCAGCGACGCACGCGGCCGCCTGCGCCTGCTGGTCTGGCGCCACCTGCGCTCGATCCGCGACTACCCCCTGCTCTGCCGCCTGATGTTCCGCGAGGTGCGCTCGGAGCAGGACTACCACGGCTCCGAGCTGCACGACCTGAACCGGCGCTACACGCAGCTGCTGCTGGACGTGGTCGAGGGCGGCATGCGCAGCGGCGAGTTCCGCGGCGACCTGCCGGCCACGCTGCTGCGCGACCTGGTCTACGGCGGCATCGAACACGGCACCTGGAACTACATCTGTGGCCGCGGCGGGCTGGATATCGACGCCCTGGCCGAGCAGCTCACCGCCGTGCTCTGCGAGGGCATCAGCGCCCCGGCGCAGGGCGGCGGACTCAAGCAGGAAATGGAAAGGCTGTCGCAGATCGCCAGCCGCATCGAAGAAGCATTACCGAAGAAGTGAACCCATGACCCAAACGCTACCCGACACCTCGAAGTGGCCCTTCCAGTCCGTGCTCGTCGCCAACCGCGGCGAGATCGCCGTGCGCGTGCTGCGCACCGTGCAGAAGCTCGGCCTCAAGGGCATCGTCGTCTACCACGCCGCCGACCGCGGCACCGCGGCGGTGAAGATGGCGGACCAGGCCATCGAGATCACTGGCTCGACGCCGGTGGCC
The DNA here is from genome assembly GCF_030345715.1 of Solimonas sp. SE-A11. GTDB lineage: Bacteria > Pseudomonadota > Gammaproteobacteria > Nevskiales > Nevskiaceae > Solimonas_A. The sequence continues at coordinate 101,699 of NZ_JAUASX010000011.1, read as the reverse complement.
AGCTACCTCGACGGCGCGCAGATCATCGCGGCGGCCAAGGCCAGCGGTGCCGGTGCGATCCATCCGGGCTATGGCTTCCTGTCCGAGAACAAGGGCTTCTGCGCCGCCGTGGAAGCCGCAGGCATCCGCTTCATCGGCCCCACGCCGGAGCAGATCGACCTGATGGGTGACAAGGTGCGTGCGCGCAACTTCGTCGAGAAGGCCGGCTTCCCGGTTGCCCCGAGCGCCATCGAGGATGACGACCCCAAGACCTTCGTCGAGCGCTCGCGCAAGGTCGGCGCGCCGCTGCTGATCAAGCCCAGCGCCGGCGGCGGCGGCAAGGGCATGCGCATCGTGCGTGACCTGGCGATCCTGGAGCAGGAGATCGAGCGCGGCCGCTCGGAAGGCCAGCGCTACTTCGGCGACGGCCGCCTGTACTGCGAGCGCTACATCGAGAACCCGCGCCACATCGAGGTGCAGGTGCTGGGTGACGGCCAGGGCAGCGTGGTGCACGTATTCGAGCGCGAATGCTCGGTGCAGCGCCGCTTCCAGAAGATCGTGGAAGAAACCCCCTCCCCGGCCCTGGATCCCGCGCTGCGCGAGAAGATTTGCGAGACCGCGGCCGGCATCGCCCGCTCGCTGAACTACCGCAATGCCGGCACCGTGGAGTTCATCTTCGGCCAGGGTGGCGAGTTCTACTTCCTGGAGATGAACACCCGCCTGCAGGTGGAGCATCCGGTCACCGAGGAGATCACCGGGATCGACCTGGTGCTGCAGCAGCTGCGCGTGGCCGCCGGCGAGAAGCTGGGCTACGGCCAGGCCGACGTGAAGTCCTCCGGTCACTCCATCGAATTCCGCATCTACGCCGAGGATGCCGCCCGAGGCTACACGCCGACCACCGGCCCGATCCTGGTGCTGCACCCGCCGCAGGGCGAAGGCGTGCGCTGGGACAGCGGCGTGCTGCAGGGCGGTGAGGTCACCTCCGCCTTCGATCCGATGATCGCCAAGCTGATCATCCGCGGCAACGACCGCAACGACGCCATCGCCCGCGCCGACAAGGCGCTGCGCGAGACTGTGCTGCTGGGCTGCAAGACCAACACCGCCTTCCTGCGTCGCCTGCTGCAGCACCCGGCCTTCATTGCCGGCGACGTGCACACCGGCTTCCTGGATGCCAACCCGCAGATCGCGGCGGAGCCGGAGATGCCGGCGGAGACGCTGCAGGCCCTGCTGGGCGCCGCGGCGCTGAGCACGCGGCCGATGCGCGACGTCGCCGACGCCGTGCCCGACATGCACGCTGCCATGGGCGGCTGGAGAAACTAATGCACCACGCATTCAAGCTCGGCGACAACGAGCACAACCTGGAACTCTCGCGCTCGGCCAGCGCCTACCGCCTGCACCTGGGCGAGCAGGTGGTGGACGTGGACCTCAGGACCGGCGCCGACGGCCGCGCCTGGCTGACGCTGGGCGGGCGCCACCTCGAGGTGGTGATCGCCACCCGCGGCGACGACGTCTTCGTGCACCTGGACGGCGAGGCTTACCAGTTGCGCTACCAGCACCCGCTGGACCGCCTGGCCGCGCAGGCTGGTGGCAGCGCCGAGGACAACATCCGCGCACCGATGCCGGGCAGCATCGTCGCCGTGCAGGTCAAGGCCGGCGATACCGTGACCAAGGGCCAGACCCTGCTGGTGATGGAGAGCATGAAGATGGAGACCACGATCGCCGCGCCGCGCGACGGCACGGTGGCCGCGGTCACCTACGAGAAGGGCCAGACCTTCGATCGCGATGCCCTGCTGCTGAGCCTGGAGCCGAACAAGTGAAAAGAATCGAATCGAAGCTGAACACGGCCTCCGCGGGCTTCCAGGCCAACGCCGCGCACAACCGCAAGCTGGCTGAGGAGTTCAAGGAAAAGCAGCGCGCGGTGCGCCATGACCGTCCGCAGCGCGACATCGACCGCCTGCGCCAGCAGAACAAGCTGCTGGTGCGCGAGCGCATCAAGCTGCTGCTCGATCCGGGCACGCCGTTCCTGGAGTTCTCCTCGCTGGCAGCCAACGAGGCCTATGACGGCGAAGTACCGGGCGCGGCCTGCGTCACCGGCATCGGCATCGTGTCGGGCCGCGAGGTCGTCATCAACGCGGGCGACGCCTCGGTCAAGGGCGGCGCCTGGTATCCGTTGACGGTCAAGAAGACCGTCCGCGCGCTGGACATCGCCATCGAGAACCGCCTGCCGGTGGTGCATCTCTGCGATTCCGCAGGCGGCTTCCTGCCTCTGCAGGCCGACCTGTTCGCCGACAAGTACATGGCGGGCCGCATCTTCCGCAATCAGTGCATGCTCTCCAAGATGGGCATCCAGCAGGTGTCGGTGGTGCTGGGCCACTGCACCGCCGGCGGCGCCTACGTGCCCGGCCTGTCGGACTACAACGTGATCGTGCGCGGCACCGGCGCGATCTTCCTCGCCGGCCCGCCGCTGGTGAAGGCCGCGACAGGCGAAGAGGTCAGCGTCGACGATCTCGGCGGTTGCGACATGCACACCAGCGTCTCCGGCACTGCCGACTACCCGGCTTCCTCGGAAGAGGAGGCCATCGCCATCGCACGTGACATCGTGGCGCAGTTCAAGCGGCCGCAGAAGGCGCACACCGAGTGGCAGCCCCCCGAAGAGCCGTATTACGACCCGAGCGAGCTCTACGGCGTGTTGCCGCAGGACATCAAGCAGGGCTTCGACATGCACGAGATCATCGCGCGCATCGTCGACGGCTCGCGCTTCCATGAATACCAGCCCAACTACGGCAAGACCCTGATCTGCGGCTACGCCCATATCTGGGGCTATAAGGTCGGCATCCTGGCCAACAACGGCGTGCTGTTCAACGACAGCTCGCTCAAGGGCGCGCACTTCATCGAGTTGTGCAACCAGGCCCGCACGCCGATCGTCTTCCTGCAGAACATCACCGGCTTCATGGTGGGCAAGGAATACGAGCGCCGCGGCATCACCAAGGACGGCGCCAAGATGATCATGGCGGTATCCAACTGCGAGGTGCCCAAGTTCACCGTTATGTGCCATGGCTCCTTCGGTGCTGGCAACTACGGCATGAGCGGCCGCGCCTTCGACAGCCGCTTCACCTTCAGCTGGCCGCAGTCGCAGATCTCGGTGATGGGTGCCGAGCAGGCCGCCAACACCCTGGCCGACGTGAAGATCCGCCAGCTTGCCCGCACCGGCAAGAAGTTGTCCCAGGAGGAAATCGACGCCATCCGCGATCCGGTGCTGGGCGAGTTCAAGCGCAAGCAGAGCGCCTACTGGTCCACCTCGGAAATCTGGGACGACGGCATCATCGACCCGGCGGACACGCGCAATGCCCTGGGCATCTCGCTGTCGGCGGCGCTGAACACCCCGATCGGCGATCCCCGCTACGGCGTGTTCCGCATGTAAGCTTGGGGACTGCTCCTCGCGTCGACAGACCCAATCCATGAACGCCCCGAACGCCGCCGTCCCTGCCTCCCGCCAGCCCCTGCTGCCGGCCTCCGTCGAGAGCTGCGTGGTCTATCGGCCCATACCGATCAGCCTGCGCAGCCGCGTCATCGTCTGGATGCTCAAGCGCTTCCTGCGCCCCTGGCTGGGCCGCCTGATCCGCGGCTCGGACGAGAAGATCGCGAAGATGCAGTTGCTGACGTCGCACATGAAGTGCCCCAACAACCATGGCCTGACGCTGGAATACAGCATCGTCGGCCAGGTTCCGGGGCATGTGTTCGGCGACCTGGCGGACACCGGCAAGCCGGTGATCCTGTGGCTGCACGGCGGCGCCTTCATCCTGCCGGCGGCGCCCTCGGCGCACCTGGAGATGGTGGCGCACCTGGCATCGAAGATCGGCGGCGCGGGCTACCTGCCCGACTACCGCCTGGCTCCGCGCAACCGCTTCCCCGCCGCGCTGGACGACTGCGAGCGCGCCTATCGCGCGCTGCTGGACCTAGGGCATGCGCCGTCCCGCATCATCGTGGGCGGCGATTCCGCCGGCGGGCACCTGCTGCTGGGCCTGCTGCAGCGCATCCGCAAGCACGGCTGGCCGATGCCGCTCTGCGTCATCCCGGTGTCGCCCGCCACGGAACTGGGCCGCATCCACTCGCCGCCGTCGCGCACCTGGAAGCGCCATGCCGACCCGATCCTGCCGATCGCCGCGCTGCAGCGCGTGGACGAGATGTTCGCCGGCGACTGGGACGCGTCCGACCCCGAGCTGTCGCCGCTGTATGCCGACTGCACCGGCTTCCCGCCGATGCTGATGCTGGCCACCAACAATGAGGTGCTGACCGACGACACCGTGCTGATGGCGCGCCGCGCCAAGGCCGCGGGGGTCGACGTGAAGTGCGAGATCTGGCCGAAGCTGCCGCACGCCTTCCCGCTGTTCGCATCGCTGTTCCCGGAGGTGCGGATCGTGCGCCAGGAGATGGTCGCGTACATCCAGGCGAAGCTCGCCGGCCACTGATCCATCTGTTTCCTCTCCCGCTCGCGGGAGAGGGGTTCTTGTTGAAGGAGGAGAACGACATGAGCCGCTACCAGACCGAATACCGCCGTTCGCTGTCCGAGCCCGAAGCCTTCTGGGCCGAGCAAGCGGAGAAGCTGCACTGGCACCAGCCCTGGGAGCAGGTACTGGACGACAGCAAGGCGCCGCTCTACCGCTGGTTTGCCGGCGGCTTGTTCAACACCTGCTACAACGCGCTGGACCGCCACGTGGAGAACGGCCGCGCCGACCAGGCCGCGCTGATCTACGACAGCCCGGTGACCGGCGTGGTACGTAGCTTCAGTTATCGCGAATTGCGCGACACCGTGGCCCGCTTTGCCGGCGCGCTGCTTGCGCAGGGCGTCAAGCAGGGCGACCGCGTGGTGATCTACATGCCGATGGTGCCTGAGGCCGCCGTGGCCATGCTGGCCTGCGCACGCATCGGGGCGATCCACTCCGTGGTTTTCGGCGGCTTTGCCGCGCCGGAACTGGCCAAGCGCATCGACGATGCCAAGCCCGTCCTGGTGGTGTCCGCCAGCTGCGGTGTCGAGGCCGGACGCATCATCGAGTACAAGCCGTTGCTGGACCAGGCACTGGACCTGGCCACGCACAAGCCCGCCCATTGCCTGATACTGCAACGCCCACAGGCCGTGGCCAAGCTGCAGGCACCGCGCGACCTGGACTGGAACGAGGCCGTCGCGGCGGCCCATCCAGCCGACTGCGTGCCGGTGGCGGCCACCGATCCGCTGTACGTGCTCTATACCTCGGGCACCACCGGCAAGCCCAAGGGGGTGGTACGCGACCATGGCGGCCACGCCGTGGCGATGCGCTATTCCATGGAGGCTGTCTACGACGTCAAGCCCGGCGAAGTGTTCTGGGCGGCCTCGGACGTGGGCTGGGTGGTGGGGCATTCCTACATCGTCTACGCACCGCTGCTGCAGGGCTGCACCACGATCCTCTACGAGGGCAAGCCGGTGGGCACGCCCGACGCCGGTGCCTTCTGGCGCGTGATCGCGCAGCACCGCGTCAGCACCTTCTTCACCGCCCCTACCGCCTTCCGCGCGATCAAGAAGGAAGACCCCAAGGGCACGCTGCTGCAGAAATACGACCTCTCCTGCCTGCGTACCCTGTTCCTGGCCGGCGAACGCTCCGACCCGGACACAATCCAGTGGGCGCAGCAGATGCTGCAGGTGCCGGTGGTGGATCACTGGTGGCAGACCGAGCTGGGCTGGCCGGCCATCGCCAACTGCCAGGGCCTGGAGCCGATGCCGGTGAAGCCGGGCTCCTCCACCGTGCCGGTGCCGGGCTTCGAGCTCTGCGCGCTGGACGCCGACGGCAAGCGCCTGGGCGCGGACGAGATCGGCAACCTGGTGCTGAAGCTGCCGCTGCCGCCGGGCACGCTGTCCACCATGTGGAACAACGAGCAGGGCTACCGCGACAATTACCTCACCCGTTACCCGGGCTGGTACCTCACCGGCGACGCCGGCTACATCGACGGCGACGGCTACGGCTGGATCATGTCCCGCATCGACGACATCATCAACGTGGCCGGCCACCGCCTGTCCACGGGCGCGATGGAGGAAGTGCTGGCCGGGCATCCGGACGTGGCCGAGTGCGCCGTGATCGGCGCCGCCGACACGCTCAAGGGCCAGTTGCCGGTGGGACTGGTGGTGCTGAAGACCGGCGTGGACCGCCCGCAGGACGAACTGCTGCGCGAACTGGTGGAGCGCGTCCGCTCGCAGATCGGCGCCGTGGCCTGCTTCAAGCAGGCGGCGGTGGTGGCGCGCCTGCCCAAGACCCGCTCCGGCAAGGTGCTGCGCGCCACGATGCGCTCGATCGCCGACGGCAAGCCCTACACCGCGCCGGCCACCATCGACGATCCGAAGATCCTCGACGAGGTGGGCGTGGCGCTGAAGGGGCTGGGTTATCCGGCAGCCTGAGTTTCAAGTTTTTTGCTGTAGAAGCCAGCTCGCTGGCGACTTCGTGCCTGGGAGTCGCCAGCAAGCTGGCTCCTACAGGAGCACCCGCCGGGGAAACCCGCATTCTCCGCTTTGGCGGCGCTAAACTGCGGACATGACCACGACCACCCTCGCTGGCCGTAACGGCCTGCCCCTGGCCGCCGATGTCGGCGGCAACCCGGACCAGCCTGCCGTCGTGCTGCTACACGGCGGCGGGCAGACCCGCCACGCCTGGTCCAAGGCATTCAAGCGGCTCGTGGCGGAGGGCTACCGCGCCATCTCCTACGACGCCCGCGGCCATGGCGGCAGCGGCTGGGCCGAGGACGGCGACTACTCCACCGACGCCATGGTGGCAGACCTCAAGGCAGTGATCGCCACGCTGCGGGCGCCGCCGGCCCTGGTCGGAGCTTCCATGGGCGGCATCACCTCGCTCACCGCCATCGGCGAGAGCAACTCACCCACCGCCAGCGCGCTGGTGCTGGTGGACGTGGCCCCCACCATCGAGCGCAAGGGTGTGGAAGCGATCCGCCGCTTCATGACGGCCAATCCGGGCGGCTTCGCCAACCTGGAGGAAGCCGCCGATGCGGTCGCCGCCTACAACCCCAGCCGCCCGCGTCCCAAGGATGCCTCGGGCCTGATGAAGAACCTGCGCCGCGGCGACGACGGCCGGCTCTACTGGCACTGGGACCCGCGCATCATCGCGGTGAGCAAGGAGGAGCATGTGGCCTACCTGGATGCCTACGAGGCACGCATGAGCGGCGCCGCGCGCCAGGTGAAGGTGCCGACGCTGCTGGTGCGCGGCAGCCAGAGCGACGTGGTCAGCGCCCAGGGCGCACGGCGCCTGCAGGAGCTGATCCCGCAGGCCGAGATCGCGGACATCGCCGGCGCGGGGCACATGGTGGCCGGCGACCGCAACGACGCCTTCAACGATGCCGTGGTGGACTTCCTGGCGCGGCATATCCCGCGATAGACGAAGAAGAATGCAGGCCGATGAACGATCCCACGACCATCACCCCGCCGAACCCGCCTGCCCTGCGCATCGAGCAAGGCGCCGCGCACCTCGACATCATGGTGCGGCAGACGCGCATCCATCACATGACGCTCAGCATCACGGCCGACACCAAGGCCAACATGCTGATGATCGCCGCCTCGGTGGTGCTGACCCTGGCGGCGCGCGAGGCCAACGGCGGCGAGAGCCTGCCCGCCCTGATCCTGACGATCTTCAGCCTGGCCTCGGTATGCCTGGCGATCATCGCCGCCATGCCCAAGCTTGGCAGCGGCGCCAAGGCCACACCCAGCCGCAACCTGCTGTTCTTCGCCCACTTCACCACGCTGAGCTACGAGCAGTACCTGCGCGAGATGGAAGAGGTCATGAGCTCGCCGGCCAAGACCTACGAGATGCAGTTGCGCGAGATCTACGAGATGGGCCAGTACCTGAAGCGCTACAAGTTCAGATACGTGCAGGCCGGCTACATGGTGTTCCTGATCGGCCTGTTCGCGGCGGGTTGTGCGTGGATCGCGCAAGCGGTGATGTAGGCGCGGGCGAGAACACATTCCCTCTCCCGCCAGCGGGAGAGGGTCAAGGTGAGGGTGGTGCGTCGGCGGTTACGCACCTCGCGCCGATTGAAGAGGCCCCTCTCGGCAACTGCCCCTGCGTTGCCCTACCTCGGGCGTCCATGCCCTCGTCCCCCACCCCTCTCCCACGAGGGGAGCGGGGTGCAACACATCAGGCAACGCGCTCGAACGTCAGCCCCGCATTCGCCACCAGGCGCTGCACCAGCGCATCGCCCAGCGCCGTCGCCGGCGTCCAGAAACCACCTGCGAGCTGGTCCTTGGGCTTGTCCAGCGCCAGGCAGGCACCGGCCTCCCCCAGCATCTTGCCGGTGGAGCCGTAGCCCGGATCGCGGTCGCCGGTGACCTTTACCACCAGCTTGCGGCCCGAGGCGGTCTCGCCGAAGACGCGGTGGTCGAACAGTCCCTTCTCCTGCTGTTCCGGCGTCGGCCCCTCGCCCGCCTGCGGCACGATCCTCTCCAGCAGCTTGCGCGTGGGCCCCATCGCGGTGGCAGCAACGAAAGCGCCCAAGCCCACCGCCGTGCCCGCAGCCGCCAGGCGACCCTTGAATCCGGGCCCGGCCATCACCGCCTCGTCGTAGCGGAAGTCCGCGCCGTAGGCCTGGTTGGCCAGGGCGTTGGAGCGGTGCACCACTCGGGTGTTGATGCCAGCCATTACGAAAGGCGACAGCCAGCTCCTGGCGTCCTCGTCGTATTCGGCGAACACCACGTTAGGCTGCTTCACCGTGCCGCGGCGGTCCGGCGGGCAGATGCCATAGGGGTCGCTCATCATGCGGCGCACCGCCGGGTCACGCGCGCTTTCCGCCACTGCGTTCATAAGGCTGGCCGCGGTGCCGCCGGAGAAGCCGCCGCGCAGCTTCTTCACGCGCATCTTGACGCGGGTGCAGGGCTCGCCGAACTCGCGCAGCGACTCCCGCTGCAGGAAATGCACGCCAAGGTCGGAAGGAATGGAGTCGTAGCCGCAGCAGTGGACGATGCGCGCGCCGCTACGCTGGGCCGCCTGCTCGTGCGCGGCGATCATGCGTGCGATCCACTGCGGCTCGCCGGTGAGGTCGCAGTAGTCGGTGCCGGTCTCGGCGCAGGTCTGCACCAGCGGCGAGCCGTAGAGCGCATAGGGCCCTACCGTGGAGATCACCACGTCGGTGGACTCGCAGAGCTTGCGCAGGGCCGCCTTGTCGGCCGCGTCAGCAATGATCAGGGGCAGCTTGGCGGCACCGGCGCCGAGGCTGTCGCGCAGTTGCTCCAGCTTGGCCTTGGAACGGCCGGCCAGGGCCCAGCGGAAGCTGCCGTCGGCGCCATGGCGCTGGAACAGGTAGCGGGCCAGGATCTGGCCGACGAAGCTGGTGGCGCCGAAGACGACGGCCTGGTACTGGCTCATGGGAGTTGCCCCTCTGGGATTTCAGGTGGCCGAGGATAGCCGCTGCAGCCCTACCCTGCACCATCTGGGCGATGTGCCGCCACGCCGCCTGCCGCAGAATGGCAGCTATCCATTGATGGAGCCCAAGCCGTGAGTGCACTCGAGCAGTTCCTGCCATACGTGGTCGGCCACCCCCAACACCGCGCCATGGGCGTGGAGCGCATCGAGGCCGCGGATGGCCGCTCGCGCATCGAGATCGATGTGGCCGGCGACATGGTCAATGCCGCCGGCATGTTCCTGGGCGGCAACGTCTATACGATCTGCGACATGGCCTGCTACGCCGCCCTGCTGAGCGAGCTGCCGGAAGGCCACAACGCCGTGACCCACGACATCCACGTATCGCTGATGCGTGGCGCCCGCGCGGGTGACCGGGTGGTCTTCACCGGCCGCGTGATCCGCCGCGGCCGCTCGGTTGCCTTCATGGAGGCCGAGGCCCGCGTCGGCGACGAGGTCATGGCCCGCGCCACCGTCACCAAGAGCATCCTCAAGCCACGAGCCTGATCCCGCTGCGGGACCCGCCGCGCCGAGTCGCACTTGATATATGAACATTGATCATTTAAGTTCGCCAGGAAGCGGTTACGGCTAGCCTGCTCCCCGCAGGCTCATCGTCCCGCCTCTCTGGATTCGCGTCCGGCGGATGCCTGCCGCCCACGGTTTCCTTCGCAATCTATATGAACAATGTTCATTGAGGAGCCATCATGACCACTACCCGTCCGCTCGTTGCCGCATCCGCCGCCCTGGCCCTGGTGCTGGTGGCCGCCCAGCCGCTGCCCGTGTCCGCCGCCGATCCTTCCGGCCTGTCGCGCGGATCGGAGCTGTCCGCCAACGGCAGCGCCACCGTGGCCGAAGGCAGTCTCGCCGTGGTCCAGGGCAGCGCTGACATGGTGGTGGTAGCGGTGGTCGCGGTCGGCGATGGCCTGCGCGTGACGCTGCAGGGCAGTGCCAAGGTCGGCAAGGTGGTGCTCGCGGTGCCGGTGGCCGTGGCCGGCGGGCTGTCCTACGCCGCGGGCCAGACGGTGACGGTAATCGCCGAGGGCGCGGGCTGGCTGATCGTGCGCACCGGCGAGGTGATCGCCTTCGTGCCGAACGAGGCCGGCAAGGCCCTGATGCATTCGCGCCCGGCGCGCTCGCTCGGCGCCGGCGCGTGATGCCCCTGCGCCGGGCGCAGGGCGCGCTGCTCGCCCTGGCTTTGCTGGCCAGCGCCCCGCTGCAGGCCGGCCAGGCCTGCGCGGACAAGCCGGTGACCCCGGCGGAGATGGGCAAGGCGATGCGCCTGGCGCAGCAGGTGCAGCAGGAACTGGATCGGCGGCAGGCGCAGGTGGCGATCCTCGGCCGCGTCGGTTCCGACGTGTCGAAATACGGCCTGCGCTACACCCATGCCGGCATCGCCTACCGCGCGCCCGGCGAGGCGGGCTGGACGATCCTGCACAAGCTCAATCATTGCGGTGAGGACCGCGCCTCGCTGTTCCGGGATGGCCTGATGAACTTCTTTCTCGACGACCCGCACGAGTACCGTGCGCTGCTGCTGTTGCCCACCGGGCCGCTGCAGGCGCGGCTGGCCCCGGCGGCGGCGGGCGATCTCGGCCTGGGACTGGATCAGCCGCGCTACAGCCTGCTGGCCTACCCTTTCACGCTGGAATACCAGAACTCCAACAGCTGGTTGCTGGAGTTCCTGGTGTCGGCGGGCTCGGATGTGCCGGTGATCGGCCGCGCCGCCGCGCAGGCGCAGTTGAGGCGCGCCGGCTACCGGCCCGACCGCATCGCGATAGCGCCGACCGAGCGCCTGGGGGCGACGCTGTTCCGCGCCAACTTCGCCTTCACCGACCACCCGTTGGGTGAGCGCCTCAGCGGCAACTACTCGGTGGTGACGGTGGAGTCGATCGCCCGCTGGCTGGGCGAGCGCCAATGGCTGGCGGAGAGCCACGAGCTGGCGCTGGCCGGCCCCTAGGGAACGTTTGAAAAGTCCGTTCGTGCTGAGCCTGACGAAGCACGGGCGGGGTGTCACCACGGCCGGCCAACGGGTGACCGCTCACCCTTCGACTGGCCCAGGGCGAACGGTAACTCTTTCCGAGCTTCCCCAGGGACTGGCCCTAGCGGAAGCTGTCGGCCCGGCGCGCGCCAGGGCCGCGGAAGGCCAGGCCCAGCAGCGAGGTCAGTAGCCATGCCAGCAGGATGCCGACCAGCGCGTAAGCACCTGCCTCCAGCGTCAGCGGCAGGCCGGGCTCGAAGCGCGTGGCGGCGTGGATCGCCGGGTCGAAGTTGCGCGCCAGGGCCAGCGGGCGCTCCCAGGCCGGGGCATTGCGCAGGGCGTCCTGCATCGCGGTGTAGCGCCGGTGGCGCTCGAGGGTGCTGCGGTGGATGCGGCCGGAGGCCTGGAACACCGCGTCCGCATTGTTCTCGTGGCGGCCCACGAAGTCTTCCACGTCCAGGTGCAGTTGCGCCGCCTCGGCCAGCAGTTCGCGGTAACGCACCTCGGCCTCCATCTGCGCGCCGGCCAGGGTGTTGCCGTAAGCCAGGTAGTAGACCGGGAACTGCGCCGCCGCGACCGCGAGCACTACGGCCGCGATCCGCTCGGAGACGCCACCGAAGAAGCGCGCAAGGAAATTCATGGTCCTGAGCATAGGTTCACCTGCTTCCGACCGCCAGCCAGGCCCCGGGTTCCGGGGCCGCCCTACTCCGGCAAGACGAGGTTGCCCCCCGATAGCGGCGTCATAGTGGCCAAAATAACCGCAGCACCGATCCCGGAGGGGGAGACAGGATGGCTAGCAAATCGGATTTCGCGCCGATCGTGGTGTCGTACATCATCTGCACGGGCGTGGCATTGGCCGTGATGCTGGGACTGGGCCTGCCGCAACCCTACGATGCGCTGGCCGGAGACTTCGCCGCCACGCTCGTGATCTTCGCCTTCAGCCGCAAGTACAGGAATTCCAGCTTCTACGATGCCTACTGGAGCGTGATCCCGCCGCTGCTGGCGGTGTACTGGTACTGGCTCAATGCCGACGCCGGCGCCAACCCGGTGCGCGTCGCGCTAGTGGTGGCCCTGGTCTGGATCTGGGGTATCCGCCTGACGGCCAACTGGGCGACCTTCTGGGGCGGCCTGCACCATGAGGACTGGCGCTACCCGATGATCAAGCAGCGCGCCGGCAAGGCGGAGCTGCCGGCCGACTTCTTCGCCATCCACCTGTTTCCCACGATCCAGGTGTTCCTCGGCTGCCTGCCGATCTACGCGGTGATCCGCTATGGCCAGGGCGAACTGGGCTGGCTCGATGCCGTGGCCTTCGTCGTCACGCTGGGTGCCATCACCATCGAGACGGTGGCGGACCTGCAGCTGCATGCCTACATCGCGAAGAAGAAAAAGCCCGGCGAGTTCATCACCAGCGGCCTCTGGGGCTGGTCGCGCCACCCCAATTACTTCGGCGAGCTGAGCTTCTGGTGGGGCCTGATGCTGTTCGGCCTCGCCGCCGCCCCGCAGTACTGGGCCTGGCTGATCCCGGGCGCGCTGGCCATGACGGCGATGTTCGTCTTCGCCAGCATCCCGCTGATGGACAAGCGCAGCGTCGAGCGCCGGCCGGCTTATGCCGAGCACATGCGCAAGGTCTCGGCCCTGGTGCCGCTGCCACCGCGGCGCTGAGCGACAGGAGGCACGGGCACGGCGCGCAGCGATCCTCGCTGGGCGCTTTTTTCAGTGAAGCGGCGGGGCTTTCGCTACACTCCGCCGCCATGGCACAGACCGCTACCCTGCATCACTTCGCGATCCAGCTCGCCGACATGGATCGCGGCATCTACGAGAGTTTCGAGTTGCGCGTGGCGCGGCAGCCCTCGGAGACCGCCGAGTTCATGCTCACCCGCGTGCTGGCCTATTGCCTGGAATACCAGGACGGCATCGTGCTGACCGAGGGCATCGCCGCGGTGGATGAACCGGCGGTGATGGTGAAGGACCTGACCGGCCGCGTGACCGCTTGGATCGAGGTCGGCGCGCCCGATCCGGAGCGCCTGCACCGCGGAGCCAAGCTGGCCGGCCGCGCCGCGGTCTACACGCATCGCGATCCGGGCCAACTGCTGGCACAGTACGCCGGACAGCGCATCCACCGCGCCGCCGACATCCCGGTCTACAGCTTCGAGCGCAACCTCATCGGCGGCATCGCCGGCAAGCTGGAGCGTCGCAACAGCCTGTCCGTCACCGTGACCGAGCGACAGCTCTACCTGGACCTGGGCGGCGAAAACCACACGCTCGCGATCACCGAGCAGCGCGCCGGCTGAGCCAACTCAGCGCCGCTGCTTGAGCCGATGGCCGACGTCGACGATCGCCGCGATCGCCGGCCGCAGTTCCGCACCCAGTTCGCTCAGCGAGTACTCCACCGTTGGCGGCGAGCTGTCCACCTCACGGCGGATCAATACGCCATCGCGCTCCAGTTGCCGCAGGCGCGCGGTGAGCACCTTGGCCGACACGCCCTTGATGTCGCCGCGCAGCTCGCTGAAGCGCCGCGGGCCATCACGCAGGTACCAGATCACGTGCGGCGACCAGGCGCCGCTGATCAGGCTCATGCATTCGCCCAGGGGGCAGACCTCCGGCGGCTGCTCGACCTTGTTCCTTCGGACCTTCACCATGCGCCAGCTCCAGCATGCGGTTACCTGCAGGTAACCCGAATATTTTCCCGAACCAGTTACCAAGGGTAACCAGCGCAGTATAGTGCCGCCACATTCGGACCAGGAGCCTTCGCATGTGGCAGGACACCGCGGTAAGCCGGAAGCTGGGGTTGCGCTACCCCATCGTGCAGGGGCCCTTCGGCGGCGGCCTGTCCTCCGTGGACCTGCTGGCGGCGGTGTCCAACGCCGGCGGCCTGGGCTCCTTCGGCGTGCATCACCTGACGCCGGCACAAATACGCGAACTGGACACCACGATCCGCTCGCGCACGACCAAGCCCTACGCCCTGAACCTCTGGGTCTCCAACCATGACGAGGGCGGCCTGTCGTTAAGTGCCGAGCAGTTCGCGGCGGGCATCGAGCGCTTCCGCCCCTACTACGAGGAGCTCGGCGTGGATCCGCCCGCCATGCCGGCGCGTTACGGCCAAAGCTTCGAGGAGCAGGTGGAGGCCGTGCTGGAAGCCAATCCGCCGGCCTTTAGCTTCGTGTTTGGCATTCCGTCGGCCCGCATCCTCGAGGAATGCCGGCGCCGCGGCATCGTCACCATCGGTGCCATCACCACCATCGATGAAGCCGTGGCGATGGAAGCGGCCGGCGTGGACCTGATCGTGGCCACCGGCTTCGAGGCCGGCGGCCACCGCGTGTCCTTCCTGGCGCCGGCGGAGGATTCGCTGACCGGGACTTTCGCGCTGATCCCCACGGTGGCGGACCGCGTGAAGACGCCGGTGATCGCCGCCGGCGGCATCGCCGACAGCCGCGGTATCGCGGCGGCGCTGATGCTGGGCGCGCAAGGCGTGCAGGTCGGCACCGCCTTCCTGGCTTGCCAGCAGTCCTCGGCCAGCAGGCCCCACCGGCGCATGCTGTTCGACGAGCGCAGCCGCTACACCGCGCTGACTCGCGTCTTCAGCGGCCGCCTGGCGCGCGGCATCCGCAATCGCTTCCTGGAGGAAATGGCCGCCTCGCGCGCCGCTCCCTTCCCCTACCCGATCCAGAACTGGTTCACCGGAAGCTTCCGCAAGGCCGCCGGCGAGCAGGACCGCCCGGACCGCATGTCGCTCTGGGCCGGCCAGGCCGCGCCGCTGCTGCGCCAGCACGACGCCGGGGAACTGTTCGCAGCCCTGGTGCAGGGCACCGACGCCCTGCTGGGCCGGCAGGCGGGGTAGCACCGCGAGGGACCGGGTAGAATGCCCGACCTTCTTCGTCGCGGTGTCCTTCCCGATGTCCTTCCTTTTCCATGTGCTGGCATGGCTGCCCCTGGCCGTGCTGCAAGGGCTGGGTGCCTTCGCCGGCTGGCTGCTGTGGGTCACCTCGTCCTCGCGCAAGCGCGTGGCGCTGCGCAACATCAGCCGCTGCATGCCGGAGCTGTCCGAGGCCGAGCAGCGGCGCATCGCGCGAGCCTCGGTAGGCCACGAGATGAAGACCTACATCGAGACTGCGCGCGTCTGGCTCGGCCCCGGTGGTTCGGTGAAGAACGCGGTCAAGGAATGGCGCGGCATCGAGGTGCTGGAGCGTGCCTTCGCCCAGGGCAAGGGCGTGATCCTGTTGACGCTGCACCAGGGCGCCTTCGAGGCCGTGGCCATCCCGATGTCGGCCAACTTCCCGTTCTATGGCCTGTACAAGCCACAGAAGGGCGCGCTCAACGCCCTGTCGCTCAAGGGCCGCTGCCGCTTCGGCGGCCGCATGGTCGCGGCCGAGGCCGGCGTGCGCAAGGCGGCACTGCCCCTGCTGGCCGAGGGCTTGGGCGTCTACTACATGCCGGACCACGATCCGCCACCGGGCCGCGGCGTGTTCGTGCCCTTCATGGGCGTGCCGGCGCATACACCGACCCTGATCGCGCGCCTGGTGCAGGAGTCGGGCTCGCCGGTGGTCTTCATGTTCGGCGAGCGCCTGCCCTGGGCACGGGGCTACATCGCGCATTACGTCGAAGCACCCGCCGGCATCCATGACCCCGACGTGGAGAAGGCCACCGCGGCGATGAACCTGGGCCTGGAGCAATGCGTGCGCGACTGCCCGGAGCAGTACTGGTGGGGCTACAAGCGCTTCCGCCGCCAGCCGCCCGGGGCGCCGGATTTCTACCGCGGGGCCTGAGCCTGTGAACCCCGGCAGGGCTATGGCAGTCTGAGCGGGACATTTCCCGAACCGACATGCCATGACCCTGCCCCGCAGCGACGGACCGCTGTTCATCGTCATCAACGCCGGCTCCGGTGCGCAGCAAGCCACCGAAACCCAGGCCCGGATCGCCGCGCTGCTGGATACGGCCGGCCGCGCCCATCGCTTCCTGCCCGCCACCGGCGGCGGCGTGGTCGCCGCGGCCAGGCAGGCGGTGGCTCTGGCCCGCGCCGAGCACGGCGTGGTGGTGGCCGCCGGCGGCGACGGCACCCTCAACGCCGTGGCGCAGGCGGTCATCGGTGCCGGCCTGCCCTTCGCGGTGCTGCCACAGGGCACCTTCAATTACTTCGGCCGCACCCATGGCATCCCGCAGGAGACCGAGGCGGCAGTGCGCGCCCTGCTGCGCGCCGAGCTGCAGCCTGTACAGGCCGGGATGGTCAACGACCGGCTGTTCCTGGTGAACGCCAGCCTGGGCCTCTACCCCACCCTGCTGGAAGACCGTGAAGCCTACAAGCAGCAGCTGGGGCGCAGCCGCATCGTCGCGCTGATCGCCGGCCTGGCCACGCTGCTGCGCGAGCGGCGCCAGCTGGAGCTGTGCATCGAGCAGGACGGCCAGGAGCTGTGCCTGCGCACGCCGACGCTGTTCGTCGGCAACAACCGCCTGCAGTTCGAGCGGATCGGCATCGCCGAGGCGCCGGCCCTGGAAGCCGGCCGGCTGGTCGCCGTCATGCTCAAGCCGATCCGTGGTCTGAGCATGCTGGGCTTGCTGCTGCGCGGCGCCCTCGGGCGCCTGGGAGAGGCCGACACGGTGACCAGCTTCAGCCTGCGCAACCTGACGGTGCGCACACGGCGCAAGCGCCGCCTCAAGGTGGCCACCGACGGCGAGGTCTTCCACCTGCACACGCCGCTGCGGTTCCGCGTGGCACCGCAGCCGCTGCTGCTGATGGTGCCGCGGCTGGAAGATCGCGTGGAGCCGGCCTGATGCTGCTGCTGCAGGTCTCCGATCCGCATTTCGGCACCGAGCGGCCACAGGTGGTGCAGGCCCTGCGTCGTCTGGCCGAAGCCCAGCGGCCCCAGGTGCTGCTGTTGTCGGGTGATATCAGCCAGCGCGGCAGTGATACGCAGTTCGACGCGGCGCGGCGCTTCGTCGACAGCCTGCGCATCCCGGCGATGCTCACGGTGCCGGGCAATCACGACATCCCGCTGCTGAATCCGCTGGCACGCTGGCTGCGGCCCTATGCCGCCTACCAGCGCCGCTTCGGCGACGAGCTGGAACCGGTGCTCGACCTGCCGGAGCTGCTGGCCATCGGCGTCAACACCACGCGCCCGCGCCGCCACAAGGACGGCGAGGTCTCTGCGGAGCAGGTGCGACGCGTGGCCCAGCGGTTGCGCCATGCCAAACCTCAGCAGCTCCGCGTCGTGGTGACGCACCAGCCGGTGCACGTGGTGCGGCCACGCGACGAGCACAACCTGCTGCATGGCGCCGGCGCTGCCGTCCGCGCCTGGACCGAGGCCGGGGCCGACCTGGTGCTGGGGGGCCACATCCACTTCCCCTCGGTCGGCCTGCTGGCGGACCGCTACCCCGGCCTGCCCCGACGCGCCTGGGGCGTGCAGGCCGGCACCGCGGTGTCCTGGCGCATCCGTTTCGAAGCCGGCAACTCGGTGAACCTGCTGCACTACGACGCCGCCGCCCTGCAATGCCGTGTGGAGCGCTGGGACTACCGCGATGCCGCGGACGCCTTCGAACTGGCCCGCAGCGAGGAGCTGCCGCTGCAGCGGGACGCCGCATGAACGACACCGCCGCCTTCGTCGCCGATCATCCCTTGCTGGTCTTCGCGACTCTCTGCACCGGCATGCTGCTGCTGATGGGCCTGGCCTGGGCGCTGATCCGGCGCCTGCGCGCCCTGCACTTCTTCGACCGCCGCGAACTGGCCTGGCACCTGGGCCTGGGCTTCTGCATCGTGCTGGCCACGCTGTCGGCCTTCCTGGCGCTGGCCGACGAGATCGGCGTGGACGAGGAACTGGGCCGCTTCGATGAGGCCCTCGCCGGGGAACTGTCGCAGCGCCTGCAGGCGCAGACGCTGCGAATCTTCGGCGCACTGACCCACCTGGGTGATTTCTGGACGCTCACCGCGCTATGCGTGGTGGTGGCGATGCTGCTGCTGCGGCAGGGTCATCATCGGCTGGCGATCGCCTGGGTGGTGGCGCTGGCCGGCAACGGCCTGCTGAACCGGGCACTGAAGGAGCTGTTCCAGCGCAGCCGCCCGCTGCACGAGCACGGCTGGGCCCACGCCAACGGCTGGAGTTTCCCCAGCGGGCATTCGTCCGGCTCGCTGGTGGCCTACGGCATGCTCGCCTGGGTGCTGATGCGCTTCACGCCGCGCGTGCTGCACCTGCCACTGGCCCTGGCCGCCATCGCCACCGCCCTGCTGGTGGGCTACAGCCGCATCGTGCTTCAGGTGCACTGGTTCAGCGACGTGCTGGCGGGCTTCATGCTAGGCAGCGCCTGGCTGGCGGTCTGCATCGCCGGGGCGGAGATGGCAAGGCTGCGGGGCGAAACAACCTGACAGTAGGTTCAGGTTTTCAAGCCCGTGGCACCCCGATATCGTTGCCGCCCATCGAGGCACACGATCATCATTCCAGGGGGGAGCCACCATTCATGAACATGTCTTGCAGAAGCGCCGTGGCATTGCTGGCGGCATTGCTGGCGGCCTGCGGCGGCGGCGGCGCGGGAGGAGGTCCGGCGGAGCTTCGTCTCTCGACATCCAGCGTCGTCGTCACGGCCAAGACCACCGGCGTTGCACCATCCAGTTCGATCTATTTCAGCTTCGGCAGGACGGCAGGCCGCGAGGTCTACCCTACGGCAACAGCGACGGCGGCCGGCATTGCCCGCACTGAAGTCACGATCGATGCCTCCGGCGGAGGCCGCCTCCAGATTTTCTTCAAGGACCCGGACCGGCTTGGCGCCGACACCTACACCGACAAGGTGACGCTGAAGCTGTGCTACGACACCGCCTGCGCCGAGCACCTGGCGGGCAGCCCGCGCATCGTGGAAGCCCGCTACACCGTCACCGGCAGCGCGGCACCGGAGCCGGACCCTGCACTGCCGGTTTCGGCGGCGCCGGTGGATGGAGGCCTGCTCGCCGCCACCACACTGGCCATGGGCGACCATGACGTGGTCGACGCGGCCTACAGCGACGCGCTGGAGGCCGTCGTGATGATCTCCACACAGCCGGCCAACGCGCTCTACGTCTACGACACAGCCACCAATACCGAGGCGAAACTGGACCTGGATCAGGCGCCCGCCGCCATGGCGCTGAGCAGCGATGGCCGGACCGTGGCCATCCTGCTGGCGGCATCCGAAGCGGCAGGAGCCAAGCTGGTATACGCGGCGCTGCCGGACTCCGGCGCTCCGGGCGCGGTGACCGCCGCCTCCACCACCCTCCTGCCGGCGTCCGACCTGCTGCTGGGTGGCAGCCGGATCGCTCATCTGCTTCCGGGCCCCATCGACACCCTGCCCTACGGGTTCATCACCTCGATCCACCTCGACACCAAGGCCGTGCAGACCAGCGGCTTCGATGTGCCGTTCCAGCTGACCGGTGCCCTGCACCCCAGCGGCCAGTCGATCTATGCCATCCCGCCCCTGCCGTCCACCGGCGACATCATCAAGTTCGAGGTGAACGAGCGCGGCACCCTCCGGCTGTACGAATCCGGCGACGGCGGCACGCATCCGGGCTGCGGTCGCCTGTGGCTGTCCGCGACCGGCAACCGCGTCTACACCGCCTGCAGCGCTGTCTTCCGTGCCTCGGAGTATCGCAGGAACGACCTGACGCACATGGGCAACGTTGCGCTGTTCGGGCCCACGGGCGGCATCCAGTCACTGAGCGATTCGGTGGCGGCTGGCGAGATCGCGATCGCCGAAACCAACAACGAGTCCTGCTACCGGGCACCCTTCGCCGAGTGCAGCAGCCGTCTTAACTTCTATGACCGGGACACCGTGGCGCCAACAGCAAGCTTCGAGGTCCCGGAGAGCGGCATCGCCGGCTTCGTGTTCCACAACGGCAGCGGCGACAACGTCTACCTCATCGTGCGCCGCTACAACGACCCGTCCCTGCCCGAGCCGGGGCCGGACAACCTGCTGCTGCGGCTGGCCCGATAGAGCCCGCCGCCACAAACAAGAAGCCCGCCTTGAAGGCGGGCTTCTTGTCGCGCCGGATCGCAGCGATCAGGCGGCTTCGGCCGGGGCCGGGTTCGCCGTGTTGGGCGAGAAGCTCGGCGCTTCGACGTAGAACTGCTTGAACCAGTGACGGAACTGGATCACCGGGCCGTCGCCGTCGCAGAGCAGCGGGTTCGGGCGGTACTTCTTGTTGTTCCAGACGATGAAGTCGACGCTCTCGAAGCCCGCGCTCTCCTCGCCCTCGGCCGCGCCGATCATGTGGTCGATGACCTTGCGGGAGGCGTGCAGCTCACGGGTGCCTTCCGCGTAGTCAACGTGGCGGAAGGACATGTTCATCTGCGTCTTGTCCTTGGTCAGCGGCACCGTGTAGGACATCATCGTGGCGGTGATGCCTTCCTGGTTGAAGCGCAGCACGTTCAGGCCCGGGCCGTAGGACTTGCCCACGATGTAGCCCTGGCCGATGTTCAGCGTCATAACCGGGCCGTCATAGGTCGCCTCGACGGGCGGGATGATCGGCGCGTTGTGCAGGAACTTGAGATGCGCGGTGTCGACGCCGTTCTCGGCGATCTCCTGCACGCAGGTGTTGGCGGTCCAGCTGCCGCGGCGGTTGCCGGCGTAGCCGGTGGCGTCTTCCATCTCCGGGATGTACGGCAGCTCGAAGCTCGGCGCCTCGCAAGCCGGGTGGTGCCAGCACCAGATCATGCCGTACTTCTCCACTACCGGCAGGGTGCGGAGGATCGGCTGCAGGTTGGTGATGGGCGGCTTGCGCTTGCCGTAGGGCACGGACTTGCACCAGCCCTCGGTGTTGTACTCCCAGTGATGGAACGGGCAGCGCAGGTGCTCGCCGCAGACCTTGCCGCCGTGGCCCATGTGGGCGCCGAGATGCGGGCAATAGGGGTCGCTCATGCCGGCCACGCCGCTCTCGGTGCGGAACACCACCCACTCCTGGCCGAGCATTTCGACGTTGCGCAGCTCGCCGGGCTTGAGGTTTTCGGAAAAGTCGACGAAGAACCAGCCGACCGGAATCGGGAACGGCGCGCGCTCCAGGTTCTTGGATTCGAGCAGAATCTTGAGGTTGATGGGTTTGCTCACGGTTATCTCCTGCAGATCTAACGCGCCGGGGCGCACCTGAATGACTTCCCTGTCATGCCTTGTGAAAAAGCCAACAGTGGGGTGATTCTGAGGATGCTACGAAACACCCTTCCGGGCCTTCTTAGAATGCATCTTGCGCTTTCATGAAATTTAGGGCATGCATGCCGCTCGGACCCGAGGGACGGCCCGCCACCCCTCCCGGAATCCCCGCCTGAACGGAAACGACCGATGCGCAAAGCTGCTGCCTGGACCCTGGGCCTGATCGCCGTGTTCGGCGCGCTGTACTGGTGGTACGCGGCCGACAGCCGCATGCCGGCGGACGCCGATTTCCCGCTGGATATCGCGGAGTTGCGCCGGCTGGCCGGCAGCCTCCCCGGCGACCTGCCGCGCGAGATCCGCTACGAGAAGGTCACCGCCTTCAGCTTCCCCGGGGCGATGATCGCCGCCGGCGACGGCTGGGCGACGCAGGAAATGCCGATCTACGCCTACCAACTGGTCTACCCGGACCGCACGGCGATGATCGATTCCGCAATGCCCCGCGACCTGGCCAAGCCGGAATTCATGGTCCCCTACTACGACGAGGCCGCCTACGGCCGCGTCAGCGCCGCGCTGGAGAAGGCAGCGTTCATCCTGATCACCCATGAGCACAGCGACCACAGCGGCGGCGTGCTGCAGCACCCGCGCCTGGCCTCGCTGCTGCCGGCCCTGCGCCTGACCCAGGTGCAGCAGGACCATCCCCAGTACATGAAGCCGGCGGTGGTGCCGGAAGGCTCCTTGGCCAACTACCAGCCGCTGCGCTATGAAGGCGCCGCCGCCATCGCCCCCGGCGTGGTCGCCGTGGCGGCACCGGGGCACACGCCGGGCAGCCAGATGGTCTACGTGAAGCTGGCCGATGGCCACGAACTGCTGTTTCTCGGCGATGTGTCATGGAAGCATGGCAACATCGAGCGGCAGCGGGAGCGCCCCCGCTTCGTGACCGAATGGCTGATCGGTGAAGACCGCCATGCCGTGTTCGGACAGCTCAAGGCGCTGCACCTGCTGGCCCAGCGTGAGCCGGCCATCAGGCAAGTGCCGGGGCATGACGCCGAGGTCGTTGCGGAACTGACGGCCGAGGGCTACCTGAAACCAGAATTCATTCGAACAGGCAATCCATGAGCAGAACCGTACTCATCACCGGAGGCAACAGCGGCATCGGCTACGAAATGGCGCTGGCGCTGGCCAAGGGCGGTAATCGCATCATCATCGCCGCGCGAGACGAAGCCAAGTCGGCCGCTGCCGTGGAGAAGATCAAGGCGGCGAGCCCAGGTGCCCAAATTGCCGCTGTGAAGCTCGATCTGGCCGACTTCGCGCAGATCGACCGCTTCGCCGACTACCTGCTCAAGCGTGTTCCGACGATCGACGTGCTGATCCTGAATGCCGGCATGTACACGACCAAGCTGCAGACCCTGCCCAGCGGCTACGAAGCAATGATCGGCGTCATGCATTTTGGTCACTTCCGCCTGGCCCAGCGCCTGCTGGACGCAGTCGTGGCGGCACCGCAGGGGCGCATCATCGTGACCAGCTCCATGATGCACAAGCTGGGACGCATCGACGCCCGCAGCTTCACCAAGCCGAGCAAGCATCTCACCAGCATGCACGCCTACGGCCAGGCCAAGCTGGCCAACCTGCTCTTCGTCCGCGAGTTGGCCCTGCGCCTGAAGAATACCCGCGTCACCGTCAACGCCTTTCACCCTGGCGCCGTCGCCACCGACATCTACCGCCAGCTTCCGGCCCCACTGGCGCGTCTGATGAAAGCCTTCATGCTGACACCCCAGCAGGGCGCGGACACCGCCGTCTGGATGGCAACGGACGACAAGTTCAGGACCGTGACCGGAAAGTACTACGTCAACCGCAGCCGCCGGCACGGCAGCAGCACCAGCCGTGACATGGACGTCGCCGCGCGGCTCTGGCGACTCAGCGAAAAAGCCATGAAAGCCACCTGATCGGGCTGAAGCTCCAGCAGGGGTAGACGAACCACCTATGGCGCGGCGAGGCCGTGCTTGATGCGGCTCAGCGACTCCGGCGTGACGCCCAGGTAGGACGCCACGTGCAGGGCTGGCGTCTCCGCAACGATCCGCGGCTCCATGGTCTGGCAGAAATAGCGCCAGCGTTGCGCCGCGGACTTGTACTGGATAGTCAGCAGGCGCCGCTCCATCGACAGGTAATGGCGTTCCGCCAGCACCCGCCGCAGCGGCTCCCAGGCCGCGGCCGTATCCGGGCGCAGCATGCCCTCGAGCGACAGCCACCAGCCCTCGCAGTCGGCCAGGCACTGGATATGTTCCTGCGCCGGCTGCTGCGTGATCAGGCTGGTCAGGGGCAGCACCGCGCTGCCGTCGCAGATCAGGCGCAGGTTCACTTCCTTGTCGTCGAACAGGTAGTAGCTGCGTACCAGGCCGCGCGCCATGAAGAACAGCCGGCGGCAGACTTCGTCCGGGCGGAACAGGTGCTCGCCGCGCAGCACCCGTGCCGGCCGCGACATCCGCTGCAGTTCCCCGGCCTGTGCTTCATCCAGCGGCAGGTAACGACGCAGGGCGGCGACGAGGGCGGCCGGAGTCGGCATACTATCGCTCGCCATGGATCAGGACCTGAACCACATCACCGAGCTGCTGGAACGCTTCCTCGACGAGGAAGACCGCTCCGCGCTGGATGCCGCCTGCGCCATGGCGGCGGCGCGCAACACCGACATCGACGCGCCGCTGCGCTGGCTGCAGGCCTGCCGCGCACCTGAGGCGCGCAAGGACCTGGCGACACGCCGCCTGCGTGCCGCGCTGCGGCTGCCGGCGATGCCCGGCCCGCCCTGCCGGCCAGATCCGTTCTGAGTCGCCGCATTCAAGGCGAGGACTTCCACACCAGCTTGCCGCTGCGGTCGATGTAACCCCAGCGACCCTCGGCCTGGTTGAACCAGATGCGCGCCAGGCCGCCACTGAAGGGCTCCACCTGGCTTACGCCTTCCAGCGGCCCGATCACCAGCTCGCCAGCCGCATCCACGTAGCCGTATCCCGCGCGGGGCACCAGCACCGCGGCACGGCCCTCCGAGAAGGGCTCGGCTTGCTGGAAGCGGGCGGCACCGACCGGGTTGCCGACGGGGTCGACATATCCCCACTGGTGATTGCGCACATCCCCCACCGCCACGGCGGCGCGCCCCTCGCTGAATTCCCTGGCGTGGAAGAACTGTGGCGCAACGGCAAAGTCACCCTGCGGATCGAGATAGCCCCAACCCTTGCCTTCGGCGCGCGCCGGTGCACGGTCCTCGCGGTAGTCGGCCCCCACTCGGTACTCCTTCGAGGGCTCGATCACGATCTTGCCCTGACGGTCGATGTAGCCATGGCCCTCGCGCAGCTGCACCCGCGCGCGGCCTCCGGAGAAGTTGTAGGCGTAGTGGTACTGCGCCGGGATCGCGAACTGGCCCTGGCGGTCGATGTAGCCGTAGCCCTTGCCGGACACCAGCACCACCGCCAGGCCTTCCTGGAAGCGGAAGGGCTTGTTGAACTGCGGCTCGATCACCCACTTGCCGCTGCGGTCGATGCTGCCCCAGTGCCCCGCCACGGCCGCCAACGCCTGCCCCTCGCTGAAGGGCTCCACCTGGTCAAACTGCGGCGGTACCGCCACCGCACCGCTACGGTGCAGGTAGCCCAGCTTGCGCCCCATGCGGAACGGCGCCAACCCCTCGGAGAATGGTCCGGCGATCAGCGAAGCCAGGCTCACCTCCTGCGCGAACTCGCCGTTGCCGATGCCGACCTTGGCCAGCGGGGAAATGACGACCTTGCCGTCCACGTCGACCACGCTCACCTTGGAGCCTACGGCGGCAACCGCCAGGCCGTCGGAGAAGCGCAGCTCGCCGTCGTATTGCGGCTCGATCACGACCTTGCCGGTGGCGTCGATCGCGCCATGGCGGTCACCCTGGCGGATCGGAAAACGGCCCGGCGCCTCCGCCGCCCAGGCAGGCAGCAGCAGGCAGGGCAGCGAAGCGGCCAGCAGGCCCCATGCACATCTTGGCATCGATACATTCCCCTCAGCGTCTCGGGCGCCGCAGGCCGCAAGCATAAGCCGTTGTCGGCGTCCGCCGCTGCGGCTAGGCTATGGCCAAGACGGATCGACCCCAAGGGCGTGGTCGCAGCTCCGTCGCCAGCCTGACCCCAGCGGACAACGGCGTCCCCCATCGGGCATTGCCATGACTTCATCATCCGCTTGGAGAATCATCATGTATCGCAGCAAATCCCTGTTCGCCGCCCTGATCCTGGTCAGCGTGACCGCCGCCGCCAATACCGACCGTCCCCTGCCCGGAGCCGACATGATGGCGCCCGGCAGCAACGTCGTCGGCACTCCGGACTACGGCAAGGACGTCAAGATCACGGGCGCCACCGGCGCCATCTCGCCCGACAAGAACGGCGACGGCTTCCTCGACATGTCGGAGCTGGAACCGAACTCGCAGCTGGCCAAGCGCCTGGCCACGCGCGACGCCAATCGCGACGGCAAGCTGTCCCGCGACGAGTACTTCTTCAAGTAAGCCCGCGGAGGGACGGCGCGGCACCCCCGCTCCGTCCCTCCATCGCCACCGCTGCGGTTAAGATCGGCGCATGACCTCGCTCGATCTCGACTTCGTCCGCACCCAGTTCCCCGCCTTCGCCGAGCCCACATTGCGCGACCAGGCCTTCTTCGAGAACGCCGGGGGTTCCTATGCCTGCCGCCAGGTGATCGACCTGCTGGGCGATTACTACCGGCGCCTCAAGGTACAGCCCTACTACTCCTACCCCGCTTCCATCGAGGCCGGCGCCTGGATGGACGCCTCGCACGAGCGCCTGGCGGAATACCTGGGCGTCGGCGCCGACGAGTTGCATTTCGGCCCGTCCACTTCGCAGAACACCTACGTACTGGCCCAGGCCTTCCGCGGCCTGCTCCAGCCCGGCGACGAGATCGTCGTCACCACCCAGGACCACGAAGCCAACGGCGGCGTCTGGCGCCGCCTGGCGGCGGAAGGCTTCGTGCTGCGCGAGTGGCAGGTGGACCCTGCCAGCGGCGCGCTGGACCCCGACGCGCTGGATGCGCTGCTCAACGAACGCACACGCCTGGTCGTGTTTCCGCAGTGCTCCAACATCGTCGCGCAGTTGAACCCGGTGGCGCGGCTCACGGCAAAGATCCGGGCCGCCGGCGCGCTGTCGCTGGTGGACGGCGTCTCCTATGCTCCGCATGGCCTGCCGGACCTGCGTGCGCTGGGTGCGGACATCTACCTGTTCTCGCTGTACAAGACCTTCGGGCCCCACCAGGGCCTGATGGTGCTGGGCCGCGAATTGCTGGACCGCCTCGCCAACCAGGGCCATTTCTTCAACGCCTCGCTGCCGCGCAAGCGCCTGACGCCGGCCGGGCCCGATCACGCCCAGATCGCCGCCGCGGGCGGCATCGCCAGCTACTTCGATGCCCTGGACGCCCACCACCATCCCGGCGCGGCGCTGATCGGGCGCGCGCAACGCATCCGCGCACTGCTTCATGACGCCGAAGAGCCACTGCTGGCGCGCCTGCTCGACGGCCTGGGGCAGATCAAGGGGCTGCGCATCCTCGGGCCCACCGACGCCAGTCAACGCGCGGCCACGGTGGCCGTGCAGGTCATCGGGCAATCGCCCGCAGCGCTGGTACCGGCGCTGGCACAGCGCGGCGTACTCGCCGCCGCGGGCCATTTCTACGCCGTGCGGCTGCTGCAGGCGATGGGGCTGGACCCGAAGCAGGGCGTGCTGCGCCTGTCGTTCCTGCACTACAACTCGACGCAGGACATCGAGCGCTTGCTGAGGGCGCTGGACGAACTCCTGACCGCCTGACGTTCAGCCGTCGTTCGGTTTGGGATGGCAAGATGCCTGCAGCATCCCGTCACCCATCGACGGAAAAGGGGCTCACATGCGTCTTGGAATGATCGCGTTACTGGCTGGCTTGGGGCTGGCATCCACGGCGAGCCTGGCCGCCGATACCGGGGCCATCGTGGGTGGCGCCATCGGCGGCGGCGCCGGCGCTGCGATCGGCGACAGCATAGGCGGCCGCAACGGCGCCATCATTGGCGGTGCCATCGGCGGCGGCGCAGGAGCCGCGATCGGCTCCCGGCCGGAGCCCTCCAAGACCGTGATCGTGCATGAGCACCGCAAGGGCGATAACGGCAAGCATCGTGGCCACCGCAAGCACAAGCATAAGCACCACGACTGATCTCCCTGTACGTCGCGTGTCCAAGGGCGCCGGCATGCCGGCGCCTTTTTCGTTGCTGGCGACGCAATGCATCCTGCGGGAAGGCCACGAAGGCCCGGACCGGCGCCATGTGCCCCGGGCAGACGAGCAGGGGCGCCCGAGGTGTGGACGGCAAGGCCGTGCCCGTCAGCCACGGGGCTCTTCCTTCCGGAGGTCCATGGCGCCGGGTTACGCTGTCGCATGCCTCAGGAGTTCGTATGCGCTACGCCCAACTCTCGCCCGCCAAGGTCCGCTTCTGGGCCAGCCTCGATGCCGCCCTGGCCTGGATGGCGATCCCGCCGCTGGCGCCGCAATTCCTGGCGCTGACCTACTGGCTAAACGGACTGCTCGGCGGCACGGCTGCCGCTCCATCGCTGGCCGAGCCCATGCACCTGCTGTTCGTGAGCCTCAGCGGCGCCCTGATCGGCACCTGGGCCCTGGCGCGGCTGCTGCACCCGGTAGGCCTGCTCGGTGTGATCGACGGCTGGGCGCGCCTGTATGTGGCGGCGGTGCTGGCCTGGGTGATCCTCGTGGCGGGCGGCCCGCCGGTGCTGTGGCTGTTCGTGTTCACCGAGGCCGCCGGCAGCGTCAGCCAGTTGCGTGCCGCCTACGCCCGGCCCGCCGCATGAAGGAGCTGCCACCCTGGAAGCGCGACAAGCCGGCGGGCAAGAGCCTGCCGTTGACGCCGGAACAGAAGGCGGCGGCCAAGGAGCGCGCCGAGCGCAACGGGCGGCGCTATCCCAACCTGGTCGACAACATGTGGGCCGCCCGCCAGGCCAAGGCCGGCAAGATCTGATGCGGCCGGGAACCAGCCCAGGCAGCGGCGCGGCGGAAGCGCCCACGCAGGAACGCTGCAGCATCGCCGAGCTGTCAAACACGCCGGACGATCCCGGGCTGTCGGTCGCGCGTGCGCGCGTGACGCCTGGCGTCACCACGCGCTGGCACCGCCTGGACGGGATCGCCGAGCGCTACGTCATCCTGGAGGGCCGCGGCCGCGCCGAGATCGGCGGGCTGCCGCCGCAGGAACTGCTACCGGGCGACGTGCTGCGCATCGCGCCGGGTCAAGCACAGCGCATCACCAACACCGGCAGTGAAGATCTCGTGTTCCTGGCGCTGTGCACACCGCGCTTCCGCTGGGACGTCTACGAGGACATCGACGACGCGATGAGTGCCGTCTAGGGCAGCACGCCCGCCGGCACCTGCGGCTCGTTGGAGGCCAGCGCGGCGCCGGCAGTGTCGGGCGCCTCATGGCCGGAGGTCAGCGGACACTGCGCGTAGCCATTGGCCCCGGCCCAGGCCGGGTCCGGATACCAGGCGAACACGAACTGGCCGTCCTTGAGCGTGTCGATCAGCTTCTGCGCCACGGCCGGGCGTACCGCCGGACAGCCCCAGCTGCGTCCCAGGCGACCCTGCTTGCTGGCCATCTTGGCATCCACGTACTGCGCACCGTGCATCACCAGGGCCCGCGTATAGGCGCGGTCGTTGACGCCCGGCTCCAGGCCGGCCATGCGCAGCGAGTAGCCGTTGCGGCCTTCGTAGGCGCCCAGCGTGCGGAACGGACCGAGGCTGGAGGTCAGGCTGTCCGGGCTGTTCGAGAACCGGGTTGCAAGGTTCTCTCCCGAGTTCTTGCCGTGCGCCACCAGTTCGCGGAACAGCAGCTTTCGCGTCTTCAGGTCGAACACCCAGAGGCGCCGCTGAGTGGACGGCAGGGAGTAGTCGATGACCCCGAGATGCTGCGCAGGCGTCATGCCGGCCGCCACGGCGCAGTCCAGCGCCGACAACGCGGCCTTCAGCGCCTTCGGGTTGATGTCCGGCGCGGCGCGGCGCAGGGCCTCGGCCGGCGGCGCAGCCTGGACCACCCTGGCGGCCACGAGCAGGAAAACGGCGGCGAGACACTGCCTGACAAGGGGATACGGCATGGCGGCATGGTAGCCGGCCCCGCGGACAGGGCAAAATCGCGCCGACAAGCGGGCGTCCCCAGCCCGCGCAACGACAGGGAGCGTCATGGGCATGACCATTTTCCGCCGCGGCTTCGCGGCGCTGCTGCTGGCAGGTGCCTGCATTTTGCCCGCCCAGGCTCAGGGCCTGAGCGAGGCCATCCGCGAGCGCGTGGAGCAACTGCGTGACGCCGGCCCCGCCGGCCCCAAGCTGGAGGGCGTCTCCCTGACCGAGGGCATCGCGCGCTTCTACGAGCGCCGCGACTTCGCCCCGGCCTGGAACGATCGGGCCCGCCAGGAAGCGCTGGTCGCCGCGCTGCGCGGCGTCACAGACGACGGCCTGGACCCGCGCGACTACGCGCTGGAGTCGGTCGAGAAGGGGCCGGCCTCGGCGGACCCTTCGAGCATCGCCGCCTATGACCTCGCCACCACCCGCTCCTACCTGCTGGCGCTGGCGCACCTGTTCCGCGGCAAGGTCAACCCCGCCAGCCTCGACGCGCAGTGGAACTTCGCCACGCGCAGCATGACCCCGGACGAGGCCCTGGGCTACATGGTGGAGGCGGTGCGCAGCGGCAACATCGCCGCCGTCTTTGACGGCGCCCGGCCCACGCACACCGCCTACGCGCGCTTGCGCGCCGCCCTCAAGCGCCTGCGTGCGGTGGAAGCGGCCGGCGGCTGGGCCCCGATCCCCGCCGGCGCCTCGCTCAAGCCCGGTATGGACGATCCGCGCGTGGCCCTGCTGCGCAAGCGCCTGGCCGCCACCGGCGACATCGCGGCCGCCGACGACAACGGCGCCACGCTCTACGACGCGACGCTGGAGGCCGCGGTCAAGCGCTTCCAGCAGGAGCAGTATCTCGACACCGACGGCGCCATCGGCCCGGGCACGCGCACGGCATTGAACGTGCCGGTGGCGCGGCGCATCGACCAGGTGCGCGCCAACCTGGAGCGCGGCCGCTGGCTGCTGCACGAACTGCACGACGACTTCGTGCTGGTGGACATCGCCGGCTTCCACATCAACCTGTTCCGCAACGGCGAATCGGTGTGGTCCTCGCGCGTGCAGGTGGGCAAGCCCTTCCGCAGCACCCCGATCTTCAAGTCCGAGATCACCTACCTGACGCTGAACCCTACCTGGACCGTCCCGCCGACGATCCTGCGCGAGGACGTGCTGCCGAAGGTGCGGCGCGACCCGGGCTACCTGGCGCGCAACCGCATCCGCGTGTTCGACGCCGCCGGCCAGGAACTGGACGCCAAGCAGGTCAACTGGGCCAAGCCCGGCGCCGTCACGCTGCGCCAGGATGCCGGCGAAGGCAACTCGCTGGGCCGTGCGGTGATCCGCTTCCCCAACCCCTACGCCGTGTACCTGCACGACACGCCGCACCGCGAACTTTTCGGCGCCAGCCAGCGCGCCTTCAGCTCCGGCTGCATCCGCGTGGAGAACGTGCTGGAACTGGTGCGCCTGCTGCTCAATGACCCGGCCTGGGACCAGGCCGGCCTGGACAAGGCCCTGTCCGAGCCCACCACGCGCAGCGTCAAGCTGGCCAAGCCGCTGCCGATCCTGCTGGCCTACTGGACCATCGACGTGCCCGAGAGCGGCCGGATCGGCTTCAAGGCCGATATCTACGACCGCGATCCGGCCCTGGTGCGCGCCCTGGCCGAGCGGCCAAAGCTCTAGACCTTACAGGTGACTATAGTCCCGGCCATGAGTACCGAATGCGTCATCTACCGCTGCGGTCGCCAGGATGAGATGTACCTCTACCTGCGCGCCGACCTGGCCCCGGAAACCCTGCCCGAGGCGCTGCGGCGCCTCACCGGCAAGCTCACCGAGGCCATGCGCCTGAGCCTGTCGCCGGAGCGTCGTCTGGCGCGCGTGGACGTGGCGCAGGTGCTGGAGAAACTGGTGGCGCAGGGCTACTACATCCAGATGCCGCCGGACGGCCTGCTCAAGGCCAACCTGCACTTCGGCGACTGAGTCCCAGGGAAGCCCTGATTTAGTTGCCATTCGCCCTGAGCTTGTCGAAGGGGGTGAACGGCAACTAATTGACCGACCATGGGAGAAAGTCCGCTCATGCTTCGACAGGCCCAGCACGAATGGACTTTTTCAGCGGTTCCCCAGGGGCTCCTAGCCTTCGGCTTCCTCGCCGCGACGCAACTGCTGCTTGCCCTTGGCGATCAGTTCGCGCGCCAAGCGCTTGGGCAGGTGCATCTTCTCGGGCCGCGGCAGCGTGGTGGAATCGTCGATCAGGGCCTTGATCGCCAGTAGGCGATAGACCATCTCCTGCTCCGCCGCGGCCTTCAGTTCCTGCCCCGGCTGCAGCACGGTGGAAAAGACGTTGGCACCGGCCCCGTGGTTGCTGACCTCCCGTCCAGTTGCCGTGTCGTAGATCGCGATCCAGCGGACCTCGGGGGCCGGCCCACCCTCGCCCAGCGAGCCCGTGGTGCCGGCCGCCAGCGTGATCGCCACCGGCCAGGGCGTGTAGTTGGCGTAGATCGGTGTCCTGGGCGCCTTGGGCTGCCAGGTACGCTGCAGCGTGGCTTCCTGTGTGCACAGATCGATCGTCGACAAGCTCATCCGCGGGCTCCGGGTCGCGGCCAGCGCCGCTCGAAACGCATGATAGACCGCCCCAGGCGGCCACGGGGATATTCCGTCGCGGGCCGCATCGGGTTAGGCTGCGCGGGTCCACCGCAGACCCTTTCGAGGAAGCGCGACATGGCGACCCAGGTGCTGATCGACAATCCCTATGTCACGCTGTGGTTTCACACGAACGGCAAGATCGTGCATCACCGGATGCACAAGTTCATCGTCGAGTCGGTGTTCCGGGATTTCCTGGAAGCCGGCATGCTGGCGATGAAGCAATACGGTGCCTGCAAGTGGCTCTCCGACGACCGCAAGAACCCGGTGCTGGCGCAGACCCTGCACGACTGGGCACGCGATTCCTGGCTCCCGCGCACCCGCGACGCCGGCTGGAAGTACTGGGCTATCGTGGCGCCGGAGGATGAGCTCGGCCAGTGGACCATGCAACGCGCGGTGGACGACTACCGCGCCCAGGGCATCACCGCGAAGTACTTCAAGGACCCCGACGAAGCACTGAGCTGGCTGCAGGGCGTGGACCTGATCGAACCCGCCGCATGACGTCACTGCGCGGCAGTATCTTCCTCACCGGCGGTTCCGGTTTTCTCGGGCGCCAGTTGATCGTCGACCTGATGTCCGCGGGCTACAGCGTGCGCGCACTGGCCCGCTCCGAGCGCGCCGCCGCCACGGTACGCGCGCTCGGAGCCACGCCGGTGCCTGGCGATCTCGGTGAAGTGGACGCCATGCGCGAGGGCATGTCGGGCTGCCTCGCCGCGATCCACTCCGCGGCCAAGGTCGAGCAGTGGGGGCGCTGGGAGGATTTCCTGCGCGACACGGTGGATGGCACCGGCCATGTGATCGCCGCCGCGCAGTCCGCCGGGCTGCCACGCCTGCTGCACATCAGCACCGAGGCGGTGCTGGCCGACGGCAAGGCCATCGTCGACGCCGACGAGACACGCCCCCTGCCCGCGCAACCCAACGGCTTCTATCCCCGCTCCAAGGGCATGGCCGAGCAGAAGCTGCTGGCCGCCAATGGCCGCGGCCTGGAAACGCTGGTGGTGCGGCCGCGCTTCATCTGGGGCAAGGGTGACACCACGCTGGCGCCCAAGCTGGCCGAGGCCGCGCGCGCCGGCTGGTTCTGGTTCGGCGGCGGCCGGCATCGCATCTCTACCTGCCACGTGCGCAACGTCTCGCACGGCGTGCTGCTGGCACTGGAGCGCGGCCGTGCCGGGGAGATCTACTTCCTCACCGACGGCGCTCCGGTGGCCTTCCGCGACTTCATCGGCCGCCTGATCCGCAGCCAGGGTGTGGAGCCCGGCGAACGCGATGCGCCGCTATGGCTGGCCGACACCCTCGCCGCTCTTGGCGAAGCGGCGTGGACGCTGCTACCCCTGCGCGGCGAGCCACCCCTGACCCGCAGCGCCCTGAATCTGTTCTTCCGCGAAGTCACCGTGCGCGACGACAAGGCCCGACGCGAGATCGGCTACCGTCCCGTGGTCAGCGTCGAAGAAGGCCTGCGCGAGCTGGAATCCTCACCCCACTAACCCACAAGCAGCGCCAAGGGTCGCGGAGAACCCGTCGCGAGTGCGCCGAGGTTGACCAACCAGCAACGCCAAGAGCGGTGCAGAGGGCGTCGCGAGCAGGCCCGAGGCTGCAGCCGCGACGCACAGCCGTACAAAAGTATGGCGAGCGTTGCGGATGCAGGATCGGGCCGCACAGCAGCCCTATGCGCCGCTCTCAAGACATGACGAAGAGGTTGAGCTTGTTCCCGTCGAGATCGCGAAAATAAGCCGCATAGAACGTATCCCCACGCGGCCCCGGCTTGCCCTCGTCGGTAGCGCCCAGCTCCATGGCCTTGGCGTAGAGCCTGTCGACGTTGTCCTTGCTGCCGGCAGACAGGGCCACCATCACGCCGTTGCCGACCGTCGCGGCGTTGCCGTCGAAGGGTTTCACCACCGCCAGCGCGGCCGCACCCGGCTTGCCCCAGATGACGAAGCCGTCGAACTCCATCATGCGCTTGACGCCCATCTCGCCGAACAGGGCGTCGTAGAAGCCCGAGGCACGCGCCATATCGTTGGTGCCCACGCAAACGTAACCGATCATGAATCTTCTCCCCCGCAGGGTTCGCTCTGTAATGGCCGGCACGCTATTCGCACCCCTGCGGCCGGTCAAGCTGGCCGGGTGGCCCCGGGCGGGGACGGATGATGGGATAATCCCGTCGTCTTACGAGAACATTCGGGAATGTCCAGCATGTCGCACCGGGAAATGAGCTGATGGCGCCGCTAGGGTCGAGGGTGCCGCAGCGCGGCAATGCGTTTTCCCGTGGAATGGGACGGCTGTTCCTGCGCCTGATGGGCTGGCGCGTCATCGGCGGCCCGCCGGACGTGCCCAAGATGGTGCTGCTGGGCGCGCCGCACACCACCAACGTGGACGGCGTGATCGCCTTCGCGATCCTGATCGGCCTGGGCGTGCGCGCCAGCACCATGATCAAGGACAGCGCCTTCCGCGGCTTCGGCGGCGTGGTGCTGCGCTGGCTGGGTGCAGTGCCGGTCAACCGCAAGAGCCCCAAGGGCATCGTCGAGCAGACGGTCGACGCCTTCCACAAGAACGAGCAGTTCGTGCTGCTGCTGGCGCCCGAGGGCACGCGCACCGCCGCGCCCGCCTGGAAGCGCGGCTTCCACCATGTGGCGCTCGGCGCTGGCGTGCCGATCGTGGCCGCGGCGATCGACTACGACCGCAAGCAGGTGACCTTCGGCACCCCGCTGCGGCCCACGGCGGATTACGAGGCCGATCTCGGCCAACTGCTGGATTTCGTCGCCACCCACTCCTCCCCACGCCACGCCGACCGGCTGTCCAAGCCCATCGCCGAGCGACAGGGCCGTCGCTGGCACGGCGACGCCTCCGGCAAGGACTGATCACCCCTCTCTCGGAGTGCGCATGAGCATCGCTATCCCCGGCTTCGACTGCAGCCCCCTGACACTCGACGGCGAGCGTCGCGAGGTCTACCGCCGCGGCCAGGGCCGCGCGGTGATCGTAATGTCGGAGGTGCCGGGCATCACGCCGCAGGTGGCGCGCTTCGCCACGCGCGTGGCCGACGCGGGCTTCTCGGTGTGGATGCCGCAGCTGTTCGGCACGCCGCTGGAGCCGGTGACGCCGGCCAGCGCCATGCGCACCCTCGCGCGGGTCTGCATCAGCCGCGAGTTCCGCGTGCTGGCGGCCCACCGCTCCAGCCCCATCGTCGACTGGCTACGCGCGCTGGCGCGCCATGCCCATGCCGAATGCGGCGGTCCCGGCGTGGGTGCCGTGGGCATGTGCCTGACCGGCAACTTCGGCCTGGCGATGATGCTCGACGCGCCCGTGATCGCGCCGGTGCTGGCCCAGCCCTCCCTGCCCGGCGGCATCACCCACGCGCAGCGCTCCGGCCTGCATGCCTCGCCGCAGGAGATCGCAGCGGCGCACGAACGGATCGACCAGCAGGGCGCCCGAATCCTGGGCCTGCGCTTCAGCGGCGACCCCATGTGCCGCGCGGAGCGCTTCGAACGCCTGCAGGCCGAGTTCGGCCCGGCCTTCCAGGCCATCGTGGTGCCCTCGCGCCATGCCAACCCCGACGCCCTGCCGCCGGCCCACAGCGTCATGACCACGCACCTGATCGACCGCGAGGGCGAGCCGACGCGCGCCGCCCTGGACCGCACCCTCGCCTTCCTGCATGAGCAGCTGAACCGCCCCTGAGCAGCCGCTGCCGGCGGCGTTCAGACGCCGTTCACGGCCGCGGGGCATCATGAGCGGGCGGCCAGGAAGGCCGCGGCATCGCGCAAGGATTCGCGTCATGGATACGACACTGGCTCAGGATGAGGCCCGCAGGGTGGCCCAGCACAATGCCCTGAAATCCCGGCTTGAAACACGGGTGGATTCCCAGATTGCGGCACAGGCCCAGGACGGCCTGTCCAACGAGCAGCAGCGCATCGACTCCGTCGCCTCGGATATCCAGCGCCGGCTGATCGACGAGGTCTCCGAGCGCGAGCGCGAGGTCACCCAGATGCGCGCCACCGCCCGGGTCGGCCAGGTGGTCGACTACGTGTTCTGGGTGGTTTATGCCTTGCTGGGCCTGCGCTTCACGCTGGCCCTGATCGGCGCACGCGAGGGTGCCGGCTTCGTGCGCTTCGTCAAGGGCATCACCGAGCCGCTGTTCCTGCCGTTCAAGGGCATCGTCGCCAGCCCGGCGCTGGAGACCGGCGGCACGCTGGCCCTGCCCCTGCTGGTGGCCATCGGCGTCTACGCCCTGGTTCACCTGGCAATCAAGGGTCTGCTGCGGCTCTGGGCACAGCGCCGCACCGAAATCTGAGGCCAATCCGGGTGCCCCACATGGGCGGCAGCGTCTACATGACGCTGCCGCCCATCTGTGCTTTCATGGCGGATAGTCCCTGCCGCCGAGGAATCCATGGTCACCGTCCACCATCTGAACAACTCCCGCTCGCAGCGCGTGCTGTGGCTGCTGGAGGAACTGGGTGTCGAGTATCAAGTGAAGCGCTACGAGCGCAATGCCAGGACCATGCTGGCACCGCCGGAGCTCAAGGCGGTGCATCCGCTCGGCAAGTCCCCGGTGATTACCGACGGCGACAATACCGTGGCGGAGTCCGGCGCCATCGTGGAATACCTCGTGGGCCGCTATGGCCAGGGCCGGCTGATTCCGGCCGAGGGCACGCGGGAGCGGCTGCAGTACAGCTACTGGCTGCACTATGCCGAGGGTTCGATCATGCCCCTGCTGGTGATGAAGCTGGTGCTCAGCCAGGTACCCAAGGGCAGCCCCGCCCTGGTGCGGCCAGTAGCCCGCGGCATTGTGGGGGGCGTGGAGAAGATGTTCCTGGGTCCCAACCTCAAGACCCACGTCGCCTTCATCGAAAGCGAGCTCGGCAAGACCGGCTGGTTCGCCGGCCAGGAGTTCAGCGCCGCCGACATCCAGATGAGCTTCCCGGCCGAGGCCCTGGCGGCGCGCGGCGGCGACGTGCCGCCGAACCTCGCGGGCTTCCTCCAGCGCATCCACGCGCGCCCCGCCTACCAGCGGGCCCTGCAGAGGGGCGGCCCCTACGAACTGCTGCGCTGACGCCAGCCACGCATGCGCATCGGCCTGAAGGCACACCATCTTTCGATCACCGCCAAGCTGGCGGCGATCGTCGTGGTGTTCGTCGCCATCGTCTTCGCCCTGCTGATGATGGTGACGCTGAGCCTGCGCCTGGCCAGCGGCGCCCGCGCTTACGTCGGCGGTGAGGGGCTCTGGTCCAAGGGCCAGAAGGACGCGGTCTACTATCTGAGCCGCTACGCACAGTACGGACGCGACCAGGACTACCAGCACTACCAGGATGCCATCGCCATCCCCCTGGGTGACCGCGAGGCGCGCCTGGAGATGGAGCGCCGCTCTTACAACGAGGCCACGGTACGCCGCGGCTTCGTCGCCGGCGGCAACGCCGAGCAGGACGTGCCGGACATGATCTTCCTGTTCCGCCACTTCCGCTGGATCGACCCACTCGACTCCGCGGTCCAGGTCTGGCGCGAGGCCGAGCGCCGCCTGCTGGAGCTCGAGGTCATCGCCGCGGAACTGAAGCGCGCGCATGGTGCCGGCTCGCTGACGCCGGAAAGGCGCGAGCAGTTGCTGATGCGCATCGCCACGATCAACGCCGTGGTGGCGCCGCTGGAGCGCCGTTTCTCGGTCACCATCGGTGATGCGGCGCGCTGGATGCAGCATGGCCTGCCGACGCTGATCGCCCTGTTCACCGCCGTGCTGCTGGCCGGCGGCCTGCTGGTGGCCTGGGTGATCGCGCAGGACCTGCGGCGCAGCATCCTGGCCTTGCGCGAGGGCGCCCTGCGGGTGTCGCAGGGACACCTGACGCATCGCATCGAAGTGCGCTCCGGCGACGAGCTGGGCGAGCTCGCCACAGTCTTCAATGAGATGATCGTGCGGCGGCGCCTGGCCGAGGAGGGCCTGCGCGAGGCCACCGAGTTCCGCAACAAGATCATGCAGAGCGCCACCAACGCCATCTTCGCGCTGGACCTGCAGGGCCGCTTCACGCTGGTGAACCGGCAGACCTGCGTCATCACCGGCTACGACGAGCCGGAGCTGCTGGGTCGCAGCTTCCTGCCGGTGATCCCCGAGGAGCAGCGCCCGATGGTCCAGGCGCTGTTCGATGCCGCCGCCAGCGGTCGCGGCGCGGCCAGCAACGTCGAGACCACCATCCTGCGCAAGGACGGCAGCATCACCACGATCGTGTTCAGTAACGCCCCGCTGATGAAGGGTGGCACCGTGATCGGCGTGGCCGGCACGGCCGAGGACATCACCGAGCGCAAGCGCGCCAACGCCGAGCTGACCGAGCGCGCCGAGGAGCTGGCCCGCTCCAATACCGAGCTGGAGCATTTCGCCTACGTCGCCTCGCACGACCTGCAGGAGCCGTTGCGCACCGTGTCCAGCTTCACGCAGTTGCTGGCGCGCCGCTTCAGCGGCAAGGATCCGGACGCCAACGAATTCGTCGGTTACATCACCGACGAGGTGCAGCGCATGCGCCAGCTGATCGAGGGCCTGCTGACCTACTCGCGCGTCACCCGCGAGAAGCAGCAGCCCGAGCCGACCTCGCTGGACCGCCTGCTGGATGCCGCCCTGGCCAACCTGAAGACGACCATCGCCGAGAGCGGCACCGTGGTGCGGCGCCAGCCCCTGCCGACGCTGCCGGTGCAGGGCTCGCTGATCACGCAGCTGTTCCAGAACCTGGTCGGCAATGCCATCAAGTTTCGCGGCGAGGCGCCACCGCAGATCGACATCGATGTACAGCCGGACGGCGACTACTGGCAGTTCTCGGTGCGTGACAACGGCATCGGCATCGACCCGCTCTACGCCGAGCGCGTGTTCGTGCTGTTCCAGCGCCTGCATACCCGCGAAATCTACCCCGGCAGCGGCATCGGCCTGGCTATCTGCCGCAAGATCGTGGAACGCCACGGCGGGCGCATCTGGGTGGAGCCGGGCTATCCGGGGTCAGTGTTCCGCTTCACGCTGCCCGTATAGGGCTTGCTCCCGGGGAATTCCCGGCGCGATACGCGGTCCCATTCTTACCGGGGCCTGGCGCCCCGATTGCAGATTGCAAAGGAGAACTCCCATGCCAAGGACGGCAAACAAAAGCGGTGCCAGCACGCCGCGCGTCAATCCCGCTATCGACCAGGCCATGCTCAACGACGAGCAGATCGGCGGGCGCAAGTCCCGCAATCCGAATGACGCCGTGCTGGATGCCCTGAATGCGGACCGCGCGGCCCCCGATCACAGCGCCAGCGCCAAGGGCGAGGTTTCTGGAAGGCAGACCGACAGCGTCGAGCGCAATCCGCCGGAGAAGACCCGCTCGCGACCCACGCACTAGGAGGCCGCATGAACGCACCAAACCGGCGTAGTGGCCCCTCCCTAGTGGTCGCCTTGGACGCCGCCCGGGCCCGCATCCTGGCGGCCCTCACGCCGGAGGCGCCACTGCGCGACTATGCCAGCCTCGCCAATCCGGAAGGCCGCCTGCACGAGGGTGACTTGGTGGCCGACAGTGGCGGGTGCCGCAACCACCGTCCAACCGAAGGTGGCCACTCGGCCTCCGGCGGCGGCTCGATGAAGCAGCATCGCACCGAAGAATTCGCCGCCTCGGTCTGCGAGGGCGTGGAGGCCGCGCTACGCGACACCCATGCCGAGCGCCTTTATGTCGTCGCCGAACCGGGCTTCCTGGGCCTGCTGCGACAACGGATGGACGACCAAGTGGAACAGCGGGTCGTCGGCACCATCCCGAAGTCGCTGGCCAACGAGACACCCGAGCGCATTCGCGCGGCGTTGCCCAGCCGCCTGTAGCAACCCGCGGTCCTGGTGGAGGGCAGGCTTCACACAGCACGAATCCCCCAGGATCGTAATGATCCTGGGGGATTCACATGAGCCGAAGGCTTACTTCGTGACCTCGTCCGCCTTCTTCTCGACGGCGTCGCCCGCGTTCTCGACGGCGGACTTGGCATCCTCGCCGGCGTCCTTCAGCTCTTCGTTCGGGCGGGCATCGAAGGCGTCCTTGACGCTATCCGTGGCCTTTTCCATCGGGGTGGGCTCTTCCTTCTTGCAGGCGGTGACGCCGAAGCCCAGGCCCAGGGCGCTGGCAACCAGAAGGGCACGCAGGGTGATAGTGCGGGTGTTCATGTGAGACGCTCCTTGTCAACGGTGTGGAATGAACGACTCGCAGGATACCGGGGCTTGCTGAATGCCCGCTAAACGCGCGATTCTGTGCCTGAAAACAAGGAAATCCACATGCACGACAGCCGAAACGACACCCACAGCCTGCTGGTCGGGTATCTCACCTGGATTTTCGGCTTCATGGGCGCGCACCGCTTCTATTACGGCCGGCAGATTACCGGAACCATCTGGTTCTTCACGCTCGGCCTGCTGTTCATCGGCTGGATCATCGACCTGTTCCTGATCCCGTCGATGGAGCGCAGCGCCGAGCGCCGCTACCGCGCCGGCAGCAAGAGCTATACCGTATCCTGGCTGCTGCTGACCTTCCTCGGGGTGCTCGGCATCCACCGCTTCTACATGGGCAAGTGGATCACCGGCCTGATCTGGCTCTTCACCGTCGGACTCCTCGGCGCGGGCCTGCTCTACGATCTCTGGACGCTCAACGGCCAGGTGGATGCGATCAACCGCGAATCCTCGCCGGCCTGAGGCGCAGCGCTGCAATCTGGGACCTGGAGCAAGAAAAAACCGCCCTTGTCGCAAGCAGCGGTAGTCACCCCGGAAAGGCGCCGATATGATCGGACCTGCGACGCCAAGATGATATCCGGGGGGACAGGCGGTGACGCAGTATTACGTCGGCAGCAACGGCAAGGCACTGGGGCCCTATGCCGTGGATGCGCTTCACGACATGCGCATTCGAGGCGAGATCGATCCGTCCACGCTGATCTGGAACGAATCGATGGGAGACTGGGCCTCCTATGGCGAAGTCTTCGAACTCCCGCCGCCGCTGCCCCCTCCGCTGCCTCCCCCGTTGCCGGATGCAGCGGCGCCCTCCGCAGCCGACAGTCCGCTCGCGGATGAGCCTGGCGATGGCTGGAGCCAGGCGCCGGCCAAGCCCTGGTTCCGCTGGGCGGCACGCATGATCGACACCATGCTGCTCGGCGGCACGGCATCGTTCGTACTGGGCTTCACGATCGCCGCCACGGCCACCAACCTGCAGCGCACCATGGCCCTGCTGGAGAACCCGCTGTTCAGCGGCATCATGGTGGCCCTGATCATGGTCCCGATCAACGGCCTGCTGCTGCATGCCTCGGGCACCACGCCGGGCAAGTGGCTGGCGGGCATCCGCGTCACCCGCCCCGGAGGCCTCCGCCTGTC
This sequence comes from Solimonas sp. SE-A11, assembly GCF_030345715.1. Lineage (GTDB taxonomy): Bacteria > Pseudomonadota > Gammaproteobacteria > Nevskiales > Nevskiaceae > Solimonas_A. Next base: position 60,136 of record NZ_JAUASX010000011.1, on the reverse strand, counting down.
GTTCGCGGACGCACTCAACCGCGAGTTCCAGGTCTGCCTGCGAGGCCTCGGACTGGGGATACCCCTAATCCAGCTCTTCACCCAGATCAGCGCCTACAACAGCCTCCGCGCGCAGGGTTTCAGCAACTGGGACCAGGAGATCGGCTCGGTGGTGCAGTATCGCCCCGAATCCGGCTGGATCGTCGCCAGGATCTGGCTCGTGGTGATCCCGTTGTTCATCGGCGTCGTCGCGATCAACGCGGCGAACCGCTGATCTTCCCATGTGGTTCTACGCCGGCCCTGATGGAATCCGCCACGGCCCCGTCACGCGAGCCGCGCTCGCGGAGCTGATCGCTTCGGGGCAGGTGTCGGGCAATGTCCTGGTCTGGAGTGCCGGGATGAACGGATGGCAAGCCTGGCAAACCGTGTTCCCCGCTCCCACGCCCGCGGAGGCGGCACCGAAGCCGGCATGGTGGCCCTTCATTCTCGGGCAAGCCATGGCCCTGGCGATGCTGGGCGGCAGCTGGTGGGTCTCCAACCACCTGGGCGACTGGACGCGCCCCATGCTGCATTTCGCCAGCACCTCGGTGCTGGCGGTCGCAGCGCTACTGCTGGCCGGGCTGACATCACGCAGGATGCTGCGGGGCTCGCAGGGCGCCCCGGCCCGCTTCGCCGGTGCCGCCGGCCTGATCTTCCTCGCCTTCGCCACATTGCCGACGCTGGCCATCCTGCGGCAGGTCTACATCCTGGACGCCAGTTCTTCCGGCTTCACCTACACGGTGTCCTCGTCCGGCCGGCAGATCCGCTTCACCGGCATGTTCGGCCCCGGCGCCGCGGACGCGATGAAGCAGGCCTACCGCCCGGGCGTCACGCAGGAAATCGAGTTCGACTCGCAGGGCGGCCTGCTCGACCAGAGCTACAACATCGCCGATTTCATCATCGAGCACGGCCTGGAGACCGCCGCGGTCAACGACTGCAGCAGTGCCTGCCTGATTCCCTTTCTCTCGGGCCGATCGCGCCGGGCCAGCCTGGGAACCTACTTCGGCTTCCACTCTCCCGGCATGCCCGAGGGAGTCGCCGGCGCCCTTGCACAGGCCAGCGACCCGATGGGCGAGGAGTATTTCGATCGCCTGGAAAAACTGGGGGCGCCCGAGTCCCTGCGCGAACGTACCCGCAAGACGCCGAACCGGGAGATGTTCTTCCTGGGCGCCGAAACCATGCGCGCCCTGGGCCTGGTTTCCGGCATCCACGTCCGCGGCCAAGCCGAGGCCGACGTGGCCGCGATCCAATGGCATGAGGTGATATCCATCACGCAAGCCGAACAGGAGGCGTCGCCCTCGCCGCTGACCGCCTTCTCGCTGGCGCTGTACCAGTCCTTGCAGAATCACGAATCCCTGCAGGAGCAGCATGCGGGCCCCATGTACCGCAGCATCGTCGAGCGCGACCCTTCGATGGATGGCGCAAAGGTAGCGGCCCAGCTGACCCGGGTAACTCGCAGTGAAGCCATCGGTGTCGCTGGGGCGGCATCCATCCGCCGCTATGTGGTGGCGACACAGCGCCTGGTCTCCAATCTCGCCGCGGAGGGCCACATCGACGACTGTGCCGCCATGGGCTACAGCGGAGAGCCGCGGATGACGCCCCAGCAACTGACGAAGCGGGAGGACTTCCGCCACAGCCTGGATGTGCTGGCGTCGCTGCTGGCGGAGGCCAGCGCCATGGAGTGGCGAGCCAGGCCGCCGGATCCCGGCAGCGCCACCCGCGTGACCGCAATGGCGCAGACGGCCCGTGACCGGACTGCAAGCGCCGGGCACGACATGACCCTGCTCGACAGCGATCACGAGGCACAATGCCAGTTCGCGCTGCACCTGCTCTACGCCCTGCTGGCGGAGCCCGACGAACTGCTCGTGGCGGACTACGCCTACATGCACCGGCAGGACTAGGGCACCACTCGATCGCGGGGACGTTCTCTCCTGAACGGCTCGATCAACTGCGCCAGGTAGCCCGCGGGGTAGTCGCCGCGATCCGACAAGCCGACCGCCGCCGAGTGCCGCGGAGCGCCGCCCGGCACGTAGTGGAAACTGCCCGCCAGGTGATCCCACAGCGTGGTGAACAGGCCGAAGTTCACATCGCCCTCGCCCGGCCGGTTGACGTGATGGAAGCGGTGCACCTCGGCATTGGCGAAGACGTACTTGAGCGGACCCGTACGGTAGTCGGCGTTCGAGTGCTATAGCAGCAACTGGATCGCCACGCAGAATGACACGGCCACGGCCACCGGCTGCGGAATGCCCAGAAGCAGCAAGGGCGCGATACCGCAGAGTGTCTCCACCGACTGGTGCACCGGATGCTTCATCAAGCCGTTGAATCCATAGAGACGCCGGATGCTGTGGTGCAACGCATGGAATCGCCACAGCAGGTTCCACTTGTGACTGGCGTGGTGTGCCGCGGAGATGCCGACGTCCAACACCAGCAGTGCAGCCACCACCTGCAGCCAGAACGGCCACTGCAGCGGCCATAGGCCCGGGGACAGCGCCAGGCCGGCGAACAGCGGCAGCAGCAGGATACCCAGGTGATAGGAGGCCGTATTGATCCCGGCATGCAGCAGGTCGCGCAGGCCGTCACCGTGAGACCGGTTCCAGTCCGGCTGCCAGGGAATCAGATGCTCGATGCCCAGCATCAGCAGGATGGCGCCGAGCAGCACGGCCAGGGGCTGCCACAACGGCGCGCCAGCGCCGACCAGGGTGATCAGCGCGGCGTTGGCACCCAGCAGGAACAGGGGAAAGCTCAGACAACGCAGCAGGGTCCGCAACAGGTTCATGAGATGGCTCCTTGATGGCGACATCTTTCGGCGGCGGCCGTCGGCCCGGCTTGAACAAACCTGCTGAACCGGGGAGTTTTGCGCCATGACACCTCTCTTCCGCCTGTTCGCTTGGCCGCAGCGCCTGTTGCTGATCGGCCCCGGTGTCGGCACCGACAGCCATCGCCACCATGCCGCGCAGCTCTGCGTCGGGCTGGAGGCGCCGCTGCGCATGCGGGTAGATGCGGACCAGGACTGGCAGCAGGGCGAGGGCTTCTTCGTGGCGGCCGACCAGCCCCACCAGATCGACGCCGGCGCCCGGCCCACGGCTTTCCTCTACCTGGAGGCGGACAGTGACGAGTGCCGACACTACGCACAGCGGCAACCCGGCGGAATCGCCAGCCTGGACACGGCAGCCTGCCGACCACAGCTGCGCGAACTGGCCGCCAGCGGCCGCCCGGAGCAGGCAGAGGCGGCGCTGGCCACCCTGCTGGGTCAGCACCAGGGCCTGGAAGCACCGCCGCTGGACCGCCGCATCGCCGAAGCCTTGCACTGGATCGGCAAACATCTCGACGCTCCAGTACGCATCGCCGATGCGGCGCGCGCCGTGCATCTGTCGGAGAGCCATTTCGCCCATCTGTTCAGCGAACAGGTGGGCGTACCGCTGCGGCGCTACGTGCTGTGGCGGCGCCTGCGCGAAGCCCTGGCCCGCGCCATGCAAGGCGACAGCCTCACCGCCGCCGCGCATGCCGCCGGCTTCGCCGATTCGGCCCACCTGTCGCGCGCCTTCCGCGAGCATTTCGGCGTAACGCCGTCCTTCCTGTTCGAGCAGCGGGCACGCATCGCCTACACGATTTTCGACTGAGCCTTCAGCGCGCCTTGCGGCGGAACAGGCTCAGGTGATCCAGCGGCAGGCTCTGGTCCACCAGCACGCCAGTCTCGGTGACCAGGATGTCGGTGGACTCGAACATCGGCGGACGGCCCAGGCGCACCGAAGACGGGAAGGTAAAGGTGCCCGGCGCGGTGGCCTGCAGGATCTCGCCGGCCTTGGAGATCAGCGTGATGCGTCCAGTGAGGAAGTTGGCCAGCAGCAGGCCATCGCCGGCGATACCGAGATCGTCATGCACGTCCACCTCGAACAGGATCGGCGTCACCGCGCCGGCCGAGCCGTCGGCCAGCAGGTCCACCGAGAAGATGCTGCCGCCATCGGTGCCGTAGAAGCGGCTGCCGTCGGCCTGCAGGCCATTGGGAAAGCGCAGCACGTTGCCGATGCCCAGCGACAGCAGGCCCAGCGGGCTGCCCTGCACGAAGACCTCCTCGTTCACCACCTTCATCGGATCGGCCGGATCGATCGTCAGGCGCTTGATCTTCGGGTCGGGCACGCAGACGTTGAGCGGCTCGTCCACCACGTAGATGCGGCCATCGGCGCCCAGCGCGGTGCCGTTGGCGATGCACATGCCGCTCATCGTGTGGATCAGATGGAGCCGCGGCGCGGCGTCGAGCCGCGCGGCCCAGAAGCGGCCGTCGCCACAGGAGGAGTAGAGGTATTCCCCGCGGATCGCCAGGCCCGTGTAGCCGCAGCTCTCGGGCGAGATGCTGTCGGCGCGGAAACTGCCGTCGGCATTCTTGTGTATCTCGAAAACACCGGAGCCGCTGCTGACGAACAGGCGTCCCGCCGGCGAGAAGATCAGGTTCTCGGCACCGGGAATGTCGAGCAGCACGGTCCGTTCGCCGCACTGCGAATTGACGCAGAGATCCTCAAGACGCACGGGCGGCGCCGTCGCCTCGGTGCCATCGCCGCCGCTGTCACCGTCGCAGGCCGCCAGCAGCAACGCCGCCGCCAGCATCGTGGTCCGGATTCGCATGATCTCCCCCCTGTATCGTTCTTATTACCTGAGCATGCACCGGAACGGCGGCGATGGCACGCCCCATTTGAGCGGCAGGCCCTGCGCCGCTAGGCTAGCCGGCCTACCTTACTGCGTGACCGCCATGGGCTTCTACGACCGCCACATCCTGCCTCACCTGATCGAATGCGCCTGCGGCATGGGCGACGTGATGAAGGCCCGTTCGCAGATCGTGCCGCGGGCGCGCGGGCGTGTCCTGGAGATCGGCATCGGCACCGGTCTCAACCTGTCGTTCTACGACGCAACGCGGGTGCAGCACATCTGCGGCGTCGATCCAGCGGCACAGATGCACCCGATGGCCCAGCGCCGCGCACAGGCCATCTCGATCCCGGTGGAGACCCTGCCGCTGGTGATCGAGCAGATCGGCGCCGAAGACGCCAGCTTCGACACGGTGGTCACCACCTTCACCCTCTGCACCATCCCCGACCCGGTCCCCGCGCTGCAGGAGATGCGCCGCGTGCTCAAGCCCGGGGGCGAGCTGCTGTTCTGCGAGCATGGCACGGCGCCCGATGCCGGCGCGCGCCGCTGGCAAGAGCGGCTGACGCCGCTGTGGAAGCCCATCGCCGGCGGTTGTCACCTGAACCGCGACATCCCGGCGCTGGTCGCCGCGGGCGGATTCCGCATGGCGGAGTTGCAGGCCCGCTACCTGCCCGGCCCCCGCCCCTTCACCTACGTCTACTCGGGCATCGCGCTGCACGCCTGAGCTGTTCAGTTGGCGTTCAAGCGAAAGCCGGACAGTGGCTGAACGGCCGGGGAACCCCGGCCGCGGGGCGGCGTCCAACTTTGCGAATCGACCATATCGAGTCGTTTCCGGGACAGGGATGTTCCGCCACTCCATAGACTTAAAAGAGGAATCAAGGATGAAGACCTCACTGAAAAGCGGCCTGGCGGCAACCCTGCTGGGCCTGAGCACCATGGCCTCGGCCCAGGTCCTGGGCGGAAGCGACAGTGGCAACACCGTCAATGACCGCATCGATCAGCGCCAGGAGCGCGCTGCAGAGCGCCAGGACGCCCGCCAGGATCGCCGTGACGCGCGTGCCGAGAACCGGCAGGAGCGCGCGGACAATCGCCGCGAGGCCGTACGCAAGGCGGAGGACCGAGTGCAGGATCGCCGCCAGGATGCGGTGGACAACCTACAGGACGCCAACGCCAACGCCAAGGATCGTCGCGAGGACCGCCGTGAAAACGCCGCCGACCGCCGCGAGGATCGCAAGGAAGCCGCTGCGGATCGTCGCGAGGCGCGCCAGGAGCGCCGCGAGGAGCGTCGCGAGAACCGCGTCAACTAAGCCAGCCCGCCTGATGGCGTAAGCTGGAGGGGCGGAGTGTCTTCAGGCACTCCGCCCTTTGCCATGACCGGAGCCTGCCGATGCGTACCCTGTCCGTATTACTCCTGGCACTCGTGCTGGGAGGTTGCAGCATGACCGGCGCGCGTCATGATCCGTTGCCCACCGTCGCCACGGTGGACCTGCCCCGCTTCATGGGCGACTGGTATGTCATCGCCAACATCCCGCCCTGGATCGAGAAGGATGCCGTGAATTCGGTGGAGCACTACGAGCTCGACCAGGACGGCAATATCCCCACCACCTTCACCTACCGCAAGAAGACCTTCGACGGCCCGCGCAAGACGCTGAAGTCCAAGGCTTTCGTGATCAACCGCCAGACCAACGCGGAATGGGGCGTGCAGTTCATCTGGCCGATCAAGGCGGAATACCTGATCGCCTGGCTGGCCGACGACTACTCGGTGGTGATCGTGGCGCGCAGCAAGCGCGACTATCTCTGGCTGATGGCCCGGCAACCGCAGATTCCCGAGGCGCAGTTGCGCGAGCTCAAGCAGCGCATCGCCGCCATGGGCTACGACGTTTCGAAGCTGCAGCTGGTGCCGCAGCGCTGGCCGGAAACCCCGGAAAAACCTTGATCACACCCACACAGGGAGACCGCCCTTGGCGATCCTGAGCGTCGAACACAAGACGCTGTACCGCTATGCCCGTCCGGTGGAATTCCATGACCACCGGCTGATGTGCCGTCCGCGCGACAGCCACGACCTGCGCTTGCTGGAAACCGGCCTGGCGATCACGCCGGCCGCAGCCGTGCGCTGGCTGCACGACGTCTTCGGCAACTCCATTGCCATCGCCAGCTTCCAGGAGCCGGCGGCGGAACTGTGCTTCCTCTCCAGCTTCAAGGCGGAGCACTACCCGGTAGCGCCACAGGACATCCTGATCGAGGAGTACGCGCGCAAGCTGCCCTTCAGCTATCCCGCGGAGGAGGTGGCCGATCTCGGCCGCACCAAGGAGCGTCACTACCCCGATCCGGAACATCGCATCGACACCTGGGCCAAGCGCTTCGTCGGCCGCAAGACCGCGGAGGGCACGCTCGACACGCTGGTAGCGATGACCAAGGCCATCAAGAAGGAATTCCAGTACGCCCGCCGCGAGGAGATGGGCGTTCAGGCACCGGTGGAGACGCTGCAACTGGGCAGCGGCAGCTGCCGCGATTTTGCCCTGTTCCTGATGGAAGCCGGGCGCAGCCTCGGGCTGGCCGCTCGCTTTGTCTCCGGCTACCTCTACGACGAGAAGCTGGTGGGTGCCGGTGATGGCCTGGTCGGCGGCGGCGCCACCCATGCCTGGGCGGAAATCTACCTGCCCGGCGCCGGCTGGATCGAACTGGACCCCACCAACGCCCTGATCGGCGGCCGCAACCTGATCCGCGTGGCGGTGGCTCGCGACGCCGGGCAGGCCGTACCCCTGAGCGGCAGCTATACCGGCACGCCGGAGGACTACCAGGGGATGACGGTCGAGGTGAAGGTCACGGCCGGCTGATGCAAACGGCTGAGTCGCCCCTGCCCCGGCTCTGTTGCAATGCCGGCACAACAGGGGAGATTCGACATGGCTGCGCAATGGACGCTGAACGACATTCCTGACCTCTCCGGCCGCCTGGCGCTGGTCACAGGCGCCAACCGCGGCCTGGGCCTGGAGATCGCCGCCGGGCTGGCCGGAGCCGGAGCCCGCGTGGTTCTGGCCTGCCGCAACCTTGCACGCGCCGAGGGTGCCATCGCCGAGATCAAGCGGCGCACGCCCGGCACCCAGCCCGAGGTCATGGCGCTGGACCTGGCCGACCTGGCCTCGGTACGCGACTTCGCCGCCGGCTTCGCGGCCCGGCATGCCCGGCTGGACCTGCTGGTGAATAACGGCGCCGCGATCATGTCGCCCAAGGCCCTCACCCGCGACGGCTTCGAGATGCACATCGGCACCAACCACCTGGGCCCCTTCCTGCTCACCGGGCTGCTGCTGGAGCGTCTGGCGGCAACGCCCGGCTCGCGCATCCTCAACACCGCCAGCATCGCCCACACCCTGACCGCCGGCATGGACCTGGACGATCCTTTCTACGAGCGGCGTCCGTACAAGGAGATGGATGCCTACGGTGCCAGCAAGCTGGCGACGCTGCAGTTCACTTTTGCCCTGGACCGGCGCCTGCGCCGCGCCGGCCTGCCGGTGGCGGCCGTGGCCGCCCACCCGGGCTACACCGCCACCAATCTCGATATCGGCAATTTCTTCATGCGCCTGGCTACGCGCCTGTTCGCGCAGTCGCCGGCCATGGGTGCGTTGCCGGCCCTGCATGCCGCCACGGCGACAGGGGTCTCCGGCGGCGACTACTGGGGCCCGGGCGGGTACAAGGAACTGAAGGGCTACCCGAAAAAGGTCGGTTGCCGGCCCGAGGCCAGCGACCCGGCGGCGGCGGACCGGCTTTGGGCCTGGTCCGAGCGCATGACCGGATTGCACTATCTGGATGCCTGAGGGTCAATGCAGGGCCGGGGCACGCATGGCACCATGCTCGCCTGACGCAATACAACAAGACCCTGCCATGACCGAAATCTCCAAGACCGCGCCCGTGCTGGTCACCGGCGCCAGCGGCTACATTGCCGGCTGGATCGTCAAATTCCTGCTGGAAGCCGGCCACACCGTGCACGGCACGGTGCGTGACCCCGCCAAGCCCAAGGGGCTGGAACACCTCAAGGCCCTGTCCGACGCCCACCCCGGCCAGCTCAAGCTGTTCAAGGCCGACCTGCTGACCCCTGGCGCCTATGACGCCGCCATGCAGGGCTGCGAACTGGTGATGCACACCGCCTCGCCCTTCATCATCACCGGCTTCACCGACGCCAACCAGGCCCTGGTGCGCCCCGCCGTGGAGGGCACGCGCAACGTGCTGGAGGCCTGCAACCGCGTGGCCAGCGTCAAGCGCGTGGTGCTGACCAGCAGCGTCGCCGGCATCTTCGGCGACAACGCCGACCTCAAGGCGGTACCCGGCGGCGTGTTCACCGAGGAGCACTGGAACACCAGCAGCAGCGTCAGCCACCAGCCCTACTCGTATTCCAAGGTCGCCGCCGAGCGCGAGGCATGGAAGATCCAGAAGGCACAGTCGCGCTGGGACCTGGTCACCATCAATCCGGCGCTGGTGCTGGGCCCCTCGCTGGCGCGCAGCAGCGCCTCCACCAGCATCAGCACCATGAAGCAGCTCGGTAACGGCACCATGCGCGCCGGCGCGCCCAAGCTGGTGATGGGCGTGGTGGACGTGCGCGACGTGGCGCAGGCCCACATCCTGGCGGGATACAACCCAGCCGCCGAGGGCCGCCACATCGTCTGTGCCGGCGAACGCAGCCTGCTGCAACTGGGCACCGCGCTGCGCGGCAAGTTCCCGCAGCACCCCTTCCCGCGCAAGGAAACGCCAACCTTCCTGGTCTGGCTGGTCGCCCCGTTGGCCCGCATGCAGCGCAGCTTCGTCAAGCAGAACGTCGGCCTGCCCCTGCGCATCGACAACCGCCGCAGCCGCGAGAAGCTGGGGCTCAACTACCGCCCGGTCGACCAGACCGTGGTCGAACACTTCCAGCAGATGATCGACGACGGCCTGATCCGTCGCCGCTGAAAAGAGACCTCCGATGAAGAAGACGCTCCTGCTCGCCCTGTCGCTGGCCCTGCTCGCCGGCTGCGCCGTCGCTCCCGGCCAGACCACCGTCGCCAAGAATTGCCAGGGCAATTGCAGCAACCACGAGGACGGCTACCAGTGGGCGCAAAGCGCCAACCTGGTCGATGCCGCGCCCTGCAACGGCCCCTACCCGGAAGCCTTCATCGACGGTTGCCGCGACGGCGTCGAGGACCTCTACCAGCTGCGCCGCTCCACTCGTCCGCTCTGAGCCGCCCATGAATCCCGAACTGCTGCGCAAGGCCGGACTCAGCATCGTCTTCTGCTGGTTCTTCTTCGGTGGCGTCGGCCACTTCGTGGCCACCGACTTCTTCGCCAGCATCGTGCCGCCCTGGATTCCGGCTGATGCGCGCCTGCTGGTCTACCTCAGCGGCGCCTTCGAGATCCTGGGCGCCGTGGGCATTCTGATCCCGGCGGTGCGGCAGAAGGCCGGCAACGGGCTGTTCCTGCTGACGCTCTGCGTGACGCCGGCTAACGTCCACATGACCCTCAACCCGGAGCTGTACCCCGACTTCCCGCCGGCCGCCCTGTGGGCCCGCCTGGTCATCCAGGTGGCGCTACTGGCTTGCATCTGGTGGAGCACGCGCGAGCGGCCTGCGACCGCACCGGCCTACGCCTCCAGCAGTCCCGCCTGAACGGGGGCACCGCGCCCTGGCACGACGATCAGCCGGCGAGTAACTCGTCGAGTTGGCCGAACGTCTCGGACATCCCGTCGTAAGCCCCCGAGGCCATGCCGGCATCGGCGGCCTCCTTCGTCGCGTAGCGATCGCGCAGGACCAGCAATGTCCTGCCCGTCTCCTCCTCGAAGCTGGCCGTGGTCACGGCTCCATCCTCGCCGCTTTCCTCATTGGTCCAGGCAAGCCGCGAGTACGGCACGACTTCGGTATAGGTGCCGTAGAACGCCATCGTCGAGTCACCGTGGCGGAACACCAGGCGGTACTTGCCGCCGACGCGCGCATCGATCTCGCAGGACAGCAGCATCAGGCCCAGTGATTTCGGCACCCACCACTGCCTGAAGAGATCCGCCGTGGTGAAGGCCTCGAACACAAGGCGCGCTGGCCCATTGATGGTACACGTGACGACGATCTCCCGGTCGGAAACGCGTTCCGCGCTGGTGCGGCTCATCGGTGCCGGATCAGCGTTTCCTTTTACGTCCATCGTTCCTCTCCTTGCGTTTCAATTTCTCGACGACCAACTCCGGCGTGTCGAAGCGTGCTTCCCAGAGCTGGCGACAGCGCTCCAGGCAGGCCGCCTCTTCCTCCTGCCGGCGCGGGCCCAGCTTACAGGTCCGCACGCGGCCGACCTCTCGGTGGTGGCGAGCACGGCCTGCTCCAGCACGCCTACCTGCTTCTTGCAGTTCAAGGCAACGGATTCTTGCGCTTCCCTAACGATCGCACGTGCCGCCAGGCAGCCACGTCATGATAATTTTTTAAATTCATGAACTTATTAACATTTTAAGATGAGCACAGCGCAACATTCTCAAGCAAGCCGCCCCCCTTGAAAGCGCCCCGGCCGTCCCTACAACGCAGGATGTCGGAACGCTGCCCGACGGGTTCCGACGAAAACTTCGCTAACCGCTAGGAGGTTGTTATGAACTCGATTTCCTTGACGCCACTGTTCCGGTCCTCGATCGGCTTTGATCGCTTTAACGATTTCTTCGAATCGGCGCTCGCGGCCCAGAGTGTTACCTACCCGCCCTACAACGTCGAAAAGCGGGGCGATGACAACTACCGTATCGTCGTGGCTGCGGCCGGCGTGGATGAGAGCGAACTGGACATCCAGGTCGTCCGCAATATGCTCACGATCAGCAGCGCCCGTCGCGAGTCTCCTGGAGAAGAGTCCCAGTATCTGTACCAGGGCATCGCGCAGCGCGCCTTCAAGCTTTCGTTCCGTCTCGATGACTATATCGAGGTAGAGGGCGCCAGCCTGAAGAACGGTTTGCTGCACGTCGACCTTGTGCGTCGCCTTCCCGAGGCTGCCAAGCCGCGACGTATCGCGGTCAATGCGGACCTCAAGGCGGTAGCCAGTTCGAACGTCGTTTCGATCGGCCAGACGGCTTGAATCCACCAGATGCAGTGGGGGCGCACTGGCGCCCCCACTGCCATGCCGACCTCAAAGTGATAGCGCCACCAGAGTTTGATATAACGCGGACCAATGAATCCCGGACTGCCAGGCCCCAACAGGACTGCATCTGGCCGCCTGCAATGCCGCCATACGAGCAACATTTCCCGGTGCAATTGCTAATCGGGTAAGAACCTCGTCCGCTCGAGTCCGGCCGGTTGCGCAGCTTGATCAAACCGAAGCTCCTGAAAGGGCGCGCCGCCAGCGTAACCGCGACCAGGTAGGCGACCCGATCGATCTTCGGCGAATAGCGGTCCTCACCTTCGCTCGGCGCCGCTTCTGGCGCGCGGGCGAGGCGATGGGCTTACGGAGGGTTGGCCGGCAATCAGGCCACCGAGACTATCGCCACTCCAGGAGGGCACTCGCTTTCCAGGACTTGGCACAACATGAAAGGGTGCCGTCACTCCAGCACGAAAGCCGCCTGCTGATCGAACGAGTTCTGCTCCCGGAAGTTCGACAATCCCACGCCCACCAGCCGGTATAGCGTCTTCTCCTCGCCGCTCACGCGCTCGCGCAGCGACAGCGCGATGCTTGTCACCTCCTCCACCGATGACGGTGGCGATGGCGGCGTCAGGCTGCGCGTGAGGATGCGGAAGTCGGCGGTCTTGAGCTTCAGCACCACCGTGCGGGCGATGCGCTGGGTCTTGCGCGTACCGGCCCAGGCCTTCTCCGCCAGCCGCCGGATCGCCGCTTCGGTCTCGGCCAGGGGCACGTCGCGTTCGAAGGTATCCTCCGCGGAAACCTGCTGCAGCGGCCGGTCAGGCACCACCGGCTCCTCGTCGATGCCGCGCGCCAGTTCGTAGAGTCGCTGGCCGTAGCGCCCGAACTGCTGCGCCAACTGCCCCTGCGTCAGCTCGCGCAACTGCGCGATGTTTCGTACGCCGATCTGCTCCAGGCGCTTGTCGGTGACCTTGCCGATGCCGGGGATGCGCGCCGCCGGCATCGGCGGCAGCACCGTGTCGATGTCGGCCGGGCGGATCACGAACAGGCCGTCGGGCTTGCGCATGTCGGAAGCCAGCTTGGCCAGGAACTTGTTGGGCGCCACGCCGGCCGAGGCGGTGAGCTGCAGTTCCTCCCGGATCGCCTCACGGATCGCCTTGGCAACGTCGGTGGCACTGGGCAGGCCCAGCTTGTTCACCGTGACGTCGAGGTAGGCCTCGTCCAGCGACAGCGGCTCCACCAGGTCGGTATGGCGGTGCATGATCTCGCGCACCTGCCGCGACACCGTGCGGTAGCGCGTGAAGTCCGGTGGTACGAACACGGCTTCCGGACACAGGCGTTCGGCACGCACCGCCGGCATGGCCGAGCGCACGCCGAAGGGGCGTGCCTCGTAGGACGCGGCGCAGACCACGGAGCGGTTGCCACGCCAGGCCACGACCACGGGCCGGCCGCGCAACGAAGGGTCGTCGCGCTGCTCCACGGAGGCGTAGAACGCGTCCATGTCGACGTGGATGATCTTGCGCACGGGGCTCAGGCTAAGATCGGTCGCACCGACTATGCAAATGGGGGACTCCATGAGCCGCAACCTGTATCAGGGCCTGCTGTGGCTGTTCGGCCTCGGCTTCGCCGTGGCCTTCAACCTGATCGTGATGCCCGCCCTGCTGCGCGATGGCGACATCCCCGGCGCTTTCGCCGCCGGCTTCGTCAATCCCTATGCCTCCGGCTACGCGCTGGACGCGATCCTGTGCTGGTGCGTGCTGGCCAGCTGGGTGGCCCACGAGAAGACCACGCTGGGCGTCCGCCATGGCTGGATCGCCCTGGTGCTGGGTGTGGCGCCGGGAGTGGCCACCGGATTCGCCTTCTACCTGTTGCTGCGCCTGCGCCAGCAGGCGGGCACGCCGCCGGAGCCGTCCGCTACTTGAGATAGGAGCCGATGATGCCGACGAGTTGTTCCATCTCGTCGGCGTCCGTGCCCTCCACCGGCGCGAAGTGTTCGCGCAGGTGATCCTCCAGCACCTTAGCCATGAGGCCGTTCACCGCGCCCCGCACTGCGGCGATCTGCTGCAGCACGGCGACGCAGTCCGCGTCCCCGGACAGGGCCTCCTCGAGGCTGCCCAACTGCCCCTTGATGCGCCGGATTCGCGCCGTCAGAGCCTTGGCGTCGCGCGCGACATGTGCCATGAGCCGATCTCCATATATACTAGGGGGGAGTATATAGGAACGAGCTGCCGATGACCTCCCCCACCCATTCCCACGCCTTCAACGACGCCAAGCGCGGCGCGGAGAGCCGCACGCTCTGGGCCGCCCTGCTGACCGCGACGGCGATGGTGGTGGAGATCGTCGCCGGCTGGCGCTACAACTCGATGGCACTGCTGGCCGACGGCTGGCACATGAGCTCGCACGCGCTGGCGCTGGGACTGTCGGTGTTCGCCTATGTCATGGCCCGGCGCCTGGCGCGCGATGCGCGGTTCGCCTTCGGCACCTGGAAGATCGAGGTGCTGGCCGCCTATACCAGCGCCGTGCTCCTGCTGCTGGTCGCCGCCTCCATGGCCTGGCAGTCCCTCGCCCGACTGGTGGAGCCCACCGCGATCCACTACGACGAAGCGATTCCCATCGCCATCGCCGGCCTGGTGGTGAACCTGGTCTGCGCCTGGCTGCTGCGCGACAGCCACGACCACCACCGTGGACATGATCACGGCCATGCGCATGGCCTCGATCATGGGCACAGCCATCATCACCACGACATCAACCTGCGCGCCGCCTACCTGCACGTGATGGCCGATGCCGCCACCTCGGTGCTGGCCATCCTGGCGCTGCTCGGCGGCAAGTACTGGGCCTGGGGCTGGCTGGACCCGGTCATGGGCCTGGTGGGCGCAGCACTGGTCTTGGTGTGGGCAGTGGGACTGCTGCGCGAGTCGGGCCGCGCCCTGCTCGACGCCGAAATGGACGCTCCCGTAGTCGAGGAAATCCGCGAGGTGGTGCGCGACAGTCCGATTCCTGCCGAGATCAGCGACCTGCACGTCTGGCGCGTGGGACGCGACAAGTTCGCCTGCATCCTGGGCGTAACCACCGCCGGGCGTGCACTGCCCGAGGATTTCCGCCGCCAGCTCGCGGTGCACGAGGAGCTCGTGCACGTCACCGTCGAGGTCAATCCCAGGGGTTGATCCCAGGGGCCGATCCACACCCGGCTTGACACCAGCCGCCTCGCGTCCCAATACTTCACCATATGGTGAACTATAGACAGGACCGGCTGGACCGCACCTTCTCCGCCCTGGTGGACCCCACGCGGCGCGCGATGCTCGCGCGGCTGGAGCGCGGGGACGGTCTCACGGTGAGCGAACTGGCACAGCCTTTCGAGATCAAACTGCCAGCGGTGATGAAGCACCTGGACGTGCTCGATGAAGCCGGGCTGATCGTGCGCAGCAAGTCCGGCCGCACGGTCACCGTCACGCTGTCGCCCGAACCGATGAGGGAAGCCATGGACTGGTTGAGCCGCTACGAACGCTTCTGGGCCCCGCGCCTGGACCGCCTCGCCGCTTATGCCGAGGCCGAGGAGGCCAAGGCCCGCCGGAGAGGCAAATGACCACCAGCCTGACCCTGGTGCGTCGCATCGCCGCACGCCCCGGCATCGTCTTCGACGCTTTCGTCACGCCAGAGGCCATCCTCCAATGGTGGAGCCCGGACGAAGGCCCGGTGCTGGAGACGGCGGTCGACCTGCGCGTCGGCGGCCAATTCCGCGTGCGCTTCCGCACGATGGACGGCAAGGAACATGAGGGTAACGGGCGTTACCTGGAGGTGGAGCGCCCCCGCCGCATCGTCATGGCCTGGCACTGGAGCCACAACGGGGAGATGGACGAGCGCGCAGAGGAGTCGCGCGTCGAGATCGACCTGCGCGAGATCGACAGCGGCACCGAGCTCACCTTTACCCACGCACAACTCAAGACCGAAGCCTCGCGCGCCAGCCATGAAGCAGGCTGGACCGGGGCATTGTCCAGGCTGTCGGCCCTATTCGAGCGCCCAGGAGATCCTCATGCATCATGAAGTCGCTTCGCGCGAGGACTGGCTTGCCGCCAGCCGCGCACTGCTGGAGCAGGAAAAGGCCTGGACCCGCGAGCGTGATCGCCTGGCCGCGCTGCGACGCGCGCTGCCTTGGGTACGCGTCGACAAGCCATACAGCTTCCAGGGCGAGCAAGGCCCGGTGACGCTGGCCCAGCTGTTCGACGGCCGCTCGCAGCTGATCGTCTACCACTTCATGTTCGGGCCGGACTGGACCGAGGGCTGTCCCGGCTGCTCCCTGCTCTGCGACCAGGTGGACGGCGCACGCCAGCACTTCGAGCACAACGACGTCAGCTGGGTCGCGGTTTCGCGCGGCCCGCTGGAACGGCTGCAGGCCTACCGGCGCCGCATGGGCTGGAACTTCCGCTGGGTCTCCTCGGCCGGCAGCGACTTCAACTTCGACTACCAGGTGTCCTATCCCACCGGCACGCGTGACGCGGGAGTGGACTACAACTTCACCCGCATCCCCGACCCCGGCGTCGACGAACTCCCGGGCGTCAGTGTGTTCCACCGCGACGACAGCGGCGCGATCTTCCACAGCTACTCCAGCTTTGCCCGCGGCGGCGAGATGTTCCTACCGGTCTACGCCTGGCTGGACATCGTCCCCAAGGGCCGCAACGAGGGCGCCGACGGCATGGGCCACTGGATGCGCCGCCACGACGAATACCCCGATGACGGACGCCGCCAGGCAACGCCGTCCGCCAACCCTTCCTGCTGCTCCGCCGGAGCCCGATGATGCCCGTCTCGCCGAACGCCACTGCCGAAATCACCGCCTTCAACTGGGTGCCGCCCTTTGCGCATGGACTGGTGCGCGACCTGCGCGTGCGCTGGGCCTGCGAGGAGATCGGACTGCCCTACCGCGTACGCCTGCTCGACGCGCGCCTGCCCAAGCCCACCGGCTACGTGAAGGAACAGCCCTTCGAGCAGGTGCCCAGCTTCCGCGATGGCACCCTGCAGCTGTTCGAGAGCGGCGCGATCCTGCTGCACCTGGGTGAAAGCGACGAACGCCTGCTGCCGCGCGATCCGCTCGCGCGCAGCCGCGCCACCGCCTGGCTGATCTCTGCGCTCAACAGCGTCGAGCCCTCCGTGCAGAACCTGGCCTCCATCGACCTGTTCCACAGCGAGGAGGAATGGGCCCGGCTGCGCCGCCCCGGCGCCGTGGAGTTCGTGCAGCAGAAGCTGTCGCGCGTCTCGGCCTGGCTGGGCGAGCGCGAATGGCTGGAGGATCGTTTCACCGTCGGCGATCTGATGATGGTCACCGTGCTGCGCAACCTGCGCCACACCGACCTGCTGGCCGGCTTCCCCAACCTCGCCGCCCTGCAGGCCCGGGCCGAATCCCGCCCCGCATTCCAGGCGGCGCTGGCGGCACAGATCGCGGACTTCGGCGACTAGTCGCTTTCCACCGGTTCGTCCGGCTGGGGCGGCAAACCCGCCCAGGCCCGGATCGTCGCCGCGTTCGCTTCCACCAGCCGGCGGCCCTCGGCAATGGCCTGCGCCGCGCGGTGGAAATCCATCAGCGCATAGTTGTCCAGCACCGGCGACAGGATGATCTCCGCCGGATCACCGGCCATGCGGCTGCGCGTGATGCGGTCCTGCATGATGTTGATGCTGGCGCCCACCGAGTCGAAGAAGCTCGGGTTCTCGCCGTCGCCGCTGGACAGGTAGGTGACGGCGCGCTGCCACAGCGTGCGCTCTGCCTTAGTGGCCGGCTCCGGCTCGATCTCTTCCATCAGCGGGCGCGCCAAGTGCGCGCCTACCAGCTGCGCGTTGAGGTTGACCGCGATCACCACGTCGGCGCCCAGTGCGCGGCAGGCCGACACCGGCACCGGGTTGACCAGGCCCCCATCGAGCATCCAACGCCCCTCGAACTTCACCGGCGGGAACACGCCCGGCAGTGCGCAGGAGGCGCGTGCGGCCGGCAGGATGGATCCCTTGGTGATCCACACCTCGCGACCGCTCTTCATCTCGGTGGCGACGCTGACATAGCGTTGTTCCAGCGACTCGATCTCCGGATTCTTGTGGCGCTCCTCGAAGAAGCCGAAGAGACGCTCGCCCTTGACCACCCCGCCCGACAAGGTGAAGTCCATCAGGCTGAAGACATCGCGCGCGCTCAGGGTCTGCACCCACTCCGCGAACTCGTCGAGTTGGCCGGAGACATAGACCGCGCCCACCAGGGCGCCGATCGACGTACCCGCCACCACCTGCGGCCGCACGCCGATCTCCTCCAGCCCCTGCAGGATGCCGATGTGCGCCCAGCCGCGTGCCGAGCCGCTGCCCAGGGCCACGCCGATCACGTTGGGATTGCCGTCTTCCCTCATGGCCGCACCCTCAGCCGAACACCACGACGCTCTGGCGGCTCAGCGCGATCAGGCGCTGCGCCGGGCTCCAGACCGTGGTGCTGTGGCTGATGTAGCCGTTGGCGGCATTCACCACCTCGGCGTCCACCAGGAAGGGATCGGCGGCGCTGCCGTCGTACTCCTGGCTGAACAGCTCCAGGGTCCAGGTCAGCGAGCTGGCCGGTGCCGGCTTCTTCAGCAGCGACAGTCCCGGGCTCGGGATGATGTCGGCCAGGCCCAGCAGCAGCAGTTCGTCACAGGACGGCTCGTCGCGCAGGCTGACGTAGATCTGCGTCTTGGGCACGGTGGAACCCTGGAAGGGAAAGGTTCCGCTGGCCCAGCGCATGCGCACGTTCTTGGTGAACACCGGGGTCGCCCCGGGGATGAAGGGAATCTCCCGCGCGCTATCAAAATCCTTGGGCACCGCCGGATACGGCAGGCTCACGTTGACCTGCGACTCGCGTGCGCTGCCGAAGATGCCGAGCACGCTGCAGGCGACCTGCTCGCCGTCATACAGGCGCGCCTCCACCTGGGTGGCGGAACGGCCGCTGCGCAACACGCGCGCCTCGGCGCGGAAGCTACCGGCGCCCAGGGGCGCGATAAAGCTGGTCTGCAGCGTGCGCAGCGGCAGTTCCACCGGCACCAGACCTCGCATGGCCCTCACGGCGATGGCCGCCTGCAGTCCGCCGAATACCGTGCGCCCCTGCAGCCATTCCTCGCCCACGCTGGCGCTCCACTCGCCCCCGCCGCCGGTCATGGCCTGCAGGATTTCTGAAAATCGCATAAAAGGAACTCCAGAGGAGAAAACAATGAAAAAAAGGATGATGACGGGATTGTCTGCGATTGCCCGGCGACAGGCGAGCATCTTGCAGGAACCGGAGGCCCTGGGCTGCGGTCATTGCGGTGGACCCATTGCATAACCCAGGGAAGGGTTTCATGAGCACTGTCCGGGCCCCTTGCGGGCAGAATCGTTTGCACCCTGTTGCCCTGCTGCTGGCCATCTGCGGGCTGGCCGCCTGCGCCGGCAATCCACAGAAGCCGGAGGGCCCAGCCGACCCGTTGTCGGCGGCCACCGCCACCATCGACAAGATCGCCCCGGCCACCGCTCCCGTGCCGCCCGACCGCGTGTTCACCAGCGACCCGGTCCTGCCGGGCTCCGGCGGCACGGCGCCGGACGTAGTCGTCCCCAAGGGCGAGGTCAAGCCCGCGAACGCCTGCGACCAGGAGCCTCCGCAGGACGAGGTCCGCGTGGACCACGCACGCCGCCGCCTGGAGGAGATGACCTGCACCACGGCCATGTGGATCGATGGCCTGTTCGGAGACGAATATCACGTCGGGGCGGCACGGCAGGCCTATGGCCGCCTGCAGGTCTCGCACGACTGGTCCGAGTTCTACGGCAACAAGACGCGCGTGCGCTTCAACGTGCGTGCCGACTTCCCCAACATCAAGAACGGCCTCTCCGGATTCGTGGGGCGCGACGACAGCGACGCCTTCCTGCGCGATCGCAGCGAACGCTTCGGCCTGCGCTCGCAGTTTCCCAGCCTGGAGGGCGATGATGCCTGGCTCGCCGGCCTGGGCTACTCCCTGCCCGGCAACCGCAACTTCCGCTCGGATTTCCGCGTGGGTGTGCGCGGCCTGGCGTCGCCGATGCTGTTCGTGCAGAACCGCATCGGCTACATCCCCTGGTCCAACGACGACCACCTGCTGTACCTGCGCGCGACCCCGTTCTGGAATACCGACGACGGCTTCGGCTTCACCAGCGGCTTCGACCTGAGCAAGGTGCTGAGCGACACGCGCCTGCTGCGCTGGAGCAACGTCGCCACCATCACCCAGGAATCCGAGGGCGTGGACTGGTACAGCGGCCTGATCCACTACAAGTCGCTCGAAAAGCGGCGCGCCGTCGCGCTCGAAAGCTTCATCCGGGGCTCGACCGAGGCCGAGGTGCCGCTGCAGGAATACGGCGTCCAGACCATCCTGCGACACCCGATCATGCACGCCCGTCTGTGGGGGGAGTGGGTGCTGGGCTACACCTTCCCCCGCGAGTTGCGCTCGCAGGACCGGGAAGGTTCGCTGGGCATTGGCTTCGGGCTGGAACTGCCCTTCGGCGAGCGCTACGACGACTGACCGGCGCCAGAAGCGAAAAAGGCCGCCCGCTGAATGCGGGCGGCCCTGGAATCCGCTGGCGGATTCTTAGGAGCCGGTCTTCAGGCGCAGGTCGTTCTTCACTTCCTTGACGCCGGTCACGGACTTGGCGACCTTCTCGGCACGATCCTGCTGGTCCTTGGTGTCGACGAAGCCCGACAGCTGGACAGTGCCATTCTGGGTCTCGACATTGACGTCCATGGCGCTCAGGTCCTTCTCGCGGATCAACGCAGCCTTGACCTTGCCGGTGATGCTGGCGTCATTGGCATAGCGCTGCGTGTCGGTCTTGGCTTCCTTGGCGGTCGCAGAGGGGTGCGAGTCGGCCAGGGCGGCCAGGGGGAGGCCGGTCAGGCCGATGGTGGCGGCCACAATGGCGGCTTTCAGCTTCATGATTCACTCTCCTTGTGAGGGGAAACTTCCGGACTCCTGTCCGGTCCTAGCCATCATCGTGCAAAGCTGCTTAACACCCACTGAATCAGCCACTTGCATTAGAGTGGCCGCTCCCCTGGATACTTGGACACCGATGCCCCTGCTCCTGCTGCTCGCCTGGACCTTCCTGGAAACCCTGCTGCTGATGCGTCTGGGACGCAGCCTGGGAGGCGGCGTGCTGCTGCTCTACCTGCTGGGCAGCGCCGCGGCCGGCGTGCTGGTGATGCGCCGCCACGGGCTGGGCGCGCTGCAACAGGTCCGCTCCGCGATGTCGCGCGGAGAGATGCCGGCTGCCGCGATGATGGAAGGCCTGCTGGGCCTTGCCGCCGGCATGCTGCTGATCCTCCCCGGCCTGCTGTCGGACGCGATGGCGCTGCTGCTGCTGGTGCTGCGCCGCCGTGTGGCCCGGCAGATCGACCGCCGCATGGCGGCCGCCCGGCCGGACCTGCGCCGCCCCGTAGTCATCGAGGGCGAGTACCGCGAGACCACCCGCCCGCCCACCGCCCTGCCCCCGGAAAACTAGAGCACAGGCAACCAGCACAGATCATTACTCTGTGCATTGCCAGGAGCACAGATGAGGCGGAAAATCCTCTAGCCGACCCGATCCGGGCGGCTTGCGGGGGTACACATGACCAGCCTCGATCACGACACCCCCACAGCGCCCGCCCCCGAGGCACAGGGCGGCGACCCGCTGTACGAAACCGTGGCGCGGCGCCTGCTGGCGCAGATCGACGTGGGTGCGCTGCGGCCCGGCGACCGCGTGCCCTCGGTACGCGAACTCAGCCGCAAGACCGGCTACAGCATCACCACGGCCCTGAAGGCCTACGAGCACCTGGAGGCGCTGGGCGCCATCGAATCGCGGCCGCGTTCGGGCTACTTCGTGAGGCTGGAGCCGGCCAAGGCCCAAGCCCTGCCGCAGACCCTGGAGATCCCGCCAGGCCCCGCCAGCCTGATCTCGGCCGACGTGATCTCCAGCGTGCTGGAAACCATCAGCCGGCCCGGCCTGGTGCCGCTGGCCCATGCCTCGCCGGCACCCGAACTGCTGCCGGTGGCGCAACTGCATCACCTGACGCGCCGCCTGCTGCGCGAGGAGCCCAACGCAGCCGTGGGCTACATGATGCCCCCAGGACATGCCGGTTTGCGCCAGCAGATCGCGCGGCGGCTGGCGGGCCAGCGCTGCGAGGTTTCGCCGGACGACATCGTCATCACCAGCGGCAGCCTGGAGGCGATCAACCTCTGCCTGCGCCTGCTGTGCTGCGCCGGCGACACGATCCTGATGGAATCGCCGACCTACTCCGGGCTGCTGCAGGTGGCCGAGGAGATGCGCCTGCGCGTGGTGGAGCTGCCCAACCACCCGCAGCACGGCATCGACCCCGACGACGTCCGCCGCGCCATCCGCCGGCATCGCGTGGCAGCGGCGCTGTTCGTGCAGAACTTCAACAACCCCACCGGCTCGCTGCTGCCCGAAGAGGCCAAGCGCGACATCGTGCACACACTCAACGGCCATGGCGTTCCCCTGATCGAGGACGACATCTACGGCGAGCTGGGCTACGCCTGCGGCCGCGCGACGCCGCTGAAGGCCTACGACCAGGGCGACATGGTGCTGCACTGCTCGTCGCTGTCCAAGACGCTGTCGCCGGGCCTGCGCGTGGGCTGGGTGGCCAGCCACCGCTGGCGCCGCGAACTGATCCGCCACAAGTTCACCCTGTCCACCGCGACCAATTCGCTGTCGCAGATGACCGCCGCGGCGTTCCTGGAGTCCAGCGCCTACGACCGCCACCTGCGCACGCTGCGCGCCACGCTGGCGCGGTCCGTCGCGCGCTTCTCCGAGGCCGTGCTGCGGCACTTCCCGCCGCTGACGGCGGTATCGCGTCCGCAGGGCGGCTTCGTGCTGTGGATCGAACTGCCGCGCAACGTCGACGGCCTGGAGCTGTTCCAGCGGGCGGCGCGCGAGCGCATCTCGGTCAACCCCGGCGTGATCTTCTCGGCCAACGGCAGCTATCAGAACTACCTGCGCATCAACTGCGCCCTGCCCTGGACGGCGGAGATCGAACAGGCCATCGCCACCCTCGGCCGCATCGCTACCTGGCTCTCACGCCGCGGATAGGCACACCACCCATATGGGGGGACGCGTGGCCGGGCGGCAGCCGCTAGTCTGGATTCGCCGGGGTCCTCTAGCCTCCGGCACTCGCAGCGTTTGAATGACGGCGCAGCCTGGCGGTGAACAGCGGAATCCTGACGCAGGCGTGGGGGCGCAGCGAGGGAGTCCGCAGAGCCACAGGCCCGCGAACTCCCCAAGGCCGCCTCCGGGCGGCCTATTTTTTCTCAGCCGGCTTCACCCTTGCCGCTGGCGAACCAGTCGATCCTCCGGGTCAGGTACATGGCCAGCGCCAAGCCCAGGAACAACGCCACCGTGCCGCCGAGCAGCGCATAATCCTCAGCCTGCAGGATCGTGTACAGGTAGCCGTAGAGGCCCGCCAGCACACCGCCCACCGCCAGCGCGCGCCAGTTCCCGACCAGGCTGCGGCTGTACAGCGTCACCATCAGCGTCACCGCGACTGCCGCCACGCCATAGGCCATGGCAAAGCCGAAGTGCTCGGCCACCGACAACTGCAGCAAGCCGAACAGGCACAGGCCCGCACCCACGAAGCCGTACTGCATCGGATGCACGCGCCGGCCGGTGAGCGTCTCCCCCAGCCAGATCACCGCGAAGGTGCAGACCAGGGTCAGCAGCGCGTACTTGCTGATGCGCTCGGCCAGCAGGTAGGTGTCCACCGGCACCGCCAGGCTGACGCCGAACACCGAGGCCGTCAGTGCCTCACCCACCGGCGAGTGCTCGCGCCACAGCTGCGGATAGTCGCGCCCCAGCCAGGACACCGACCAGGCCGCGCTGAAGCCGCGCTCGTCGATCTGCCGCTGCACCGGCAGCCAGCCCCCCTGGAAACTCGGGTGCGGCCAACCGGCGCTGAGGCGCACCCGCGTCTCCTCGGCGGTGGGCGCAAAGGACAGGGCTTCCGCGCCGTTGACGGTGAGGGCGATCTCGAAACCGGCCGGCCCCTGGCCGAACAGCTCGGCACCGTCCGGCGACAGCGGCACGTGGATTCCGGCGAGCTTGCCCAGTTGCGCGCTGCCGAGCGAGGGACGGAAGCGCAGCCGCTTCCCCTGCCAGTCCAGCCAGGCATCGGCATGCAGCGAGCACGGCTCGCTCAGCGATACCACCAGTTCGGCCGCACTCCAGTCGATATCCTCGGGCCGCACGCCCCAGCGCGACAGGTCGGGCCGTACGAAATGCCCGCGCAGGCCCAGGTCGGCCTTGTACACCGGCATCTCGAACATGCCGCGGTGCCGCAGCTCCGTATCCAGCCGTGCATCCACCTGCAGGGTCTGCGGCAGCAGGTACAGGGCATCGGCGCGCGTGGTTTCGGTGATCTTGCCCTGGGCATCGGTGCTGCCATGTCGCGTCACGAAGGGCACGCGCAAGATCGGCCCCAGCAGGCGCTGGCTGCCACCCCAGGACGCGACGATGCTCGCGGCGGCCTCGTCACGCCGCGCCTCACGCTCCTGCACGACACCGCGGATCATCTGCGCCGGAATCATCAGCACCAGCAACAACAGGCCGATCAGCAGCAGGCGCCCGCCGGGGCTCTGGAACAGGCTGGTGCGCCGCGATGGCGGTGGCGGCGCAAGTGGCGCTTCAGGAAGCATGGACGACTCCTTGGTATGGAGTGTCCAAGGCTAGGCGGCCGCCAAGGCAGGCCCGCGCAGCGTCTGTGCAAATTCCGCGGAAGCGGGTGCAGATCCGGTGCAGCTAGTCGTTCTTGTTGCGCATCCAGTCGGCCGTGCCGGCCAGCGAGCCCAACAGCTGTCGCTGCAGCGGCTCGGGGATCTCGCTGTCCACCAGGGCACGCGCCATGCAGCCCAGCCACTGGTCGCGCTCCGACACGCCGATGGGAAACGGCAGATGCCGCGCGCGCAGGCGCGGATGCCCGAAACGCTCGATGTAGTAGTTGGGTCCGCCGCTCCAGCCGCAGAGGAACCAGAAGGTCTTGTCGCGTGAACCCGTCAGCTGCGGCGGATGCAGGGCGCGGATACCGGCAAAGGCCGGATCGCTGTCCATGTGGTCATAGAAGCTGTCGATCAGGCGGCGGATCACCGTCTCGCCGCCGAGCTGCTCGTAAAGCGTGGGAAGTGCGTCGTTCATGCGGCGCGCATCTTACCCCTGCGCGGAGGGTGCCGGCGCGGGATTCGGCGGCGAGGACAGCCAGCGCCCGCCGATGCTGATCGCCAGTGCCAGCAGGGTCGGCCCGATGAAGACGCCCATGAACCCGAAGCCCAGTACGCCGCCGATCACGCCCATCAGCGTCAGGGCGAACGGCAGATGGCTGGAGCGCGAGATCAGGTAGGGCTTGATGACGTTGTCCACGGCGCTGATCGCCAGCAGGCCGTAGATCACCATGAACACCGCCCAGCCGGGCTGCCCCTGGTTGAACAACCAGATCGCGGCGCCGCCCCAGACCAGCGGCGGGCCCACCGGCACCATCGACAACACGAAGGTCAGCGTCGCCAGCAGGATCGCCCCCGGCACGCCGGCGATGAGGAAGCCCAGGGCGGCCACCATGGCCTGAGCCAGCGCGGTGCCGAGCACGCCGATCATCACGCCGACAATGGTGTTCTGGCCTGTCTCGAGCAGGTCGTCGGCCGGCGGGCCGGCGATGCGCCGCGCGGCGGTCTTGAGCCAGCGGCCCAGGCGCTCGCCGTCGCGATACATGAAGAACAGTAGGAAGATGGCGAAGCCGATCTGCATCAGGCCGGCGCCGAGCACCTTGCCTGCGGTCACGGCGAAATGCCGCAGGGGCTCGAAATAGCGCGCCAGCAGTTGCTGCGCCTCGCCGGTATTGTTGGCCATGCGGCGCCAGGTGTCCTGCAGGTCGTCGCCGAACCAGGGAATGCGCAGCAGCCAGTCCGGCGGCGGTGGCGGACCGTTGGCGAATGCGTGACGCAGCGACTCGGACAACCAGGCCAGGCCCTGCACGCCGGACAGCGACAGAAGCACCGCCGGGCCGATGATCAGCAGGGTCACCGCCAGGCAACCCACCAGGGCCGCCGCCACGGTGCTGCGCAGCTTGCGCTGCAGCCAGCGATAGTAGGGCCAGGTGGAGATCGCGATCACCATGGAGAACAGGATTGCGGTGAAGAACGGCAGCAGGATCGTCAGGCAGCCGGCGACCAGGCCGAGCATGAAGACGTACTGGAAGAAGCGCTCGAAGCGGCGCTCGGGCGGCAGGTCGGGAGTTTGCTGCTCGGGGGTTTCGGCCACGGCTTTGTGGTCTCCTGCGCGGGACCTTCAGGTTAGATCGGGGGACTTGCGTCCGCCAGGGCTCACGCGGGTTTTTTCGCTCAGGGCTTGTCGACCCGCTTCAGGCGCAGCTCGTTCTTGACCTCGCGCACGCCACGGACCGCACGAGCCACCTCGATGGCCTGGCTGATCTGCGCGGAGGTACCGGCGAAGCCCGACAGCTGCACCACGCCCTTGCGGGTGCTCACCTTGATCTCCAGCGCATCCAGATTGCGCTGCGCGATCAAGGCCCGCTTGACGTCGGCGGTGACGGCGGCGTCGCTCAGGTATTGGCCGGAGTCGGCATCGGTAACCGGAATCCCGGCCTGGACGCTGGCGCCAACCACCCCGGGCAGGGCGATGGCGGTGGCCAGCAGCAGGCTTCTGACCAGCATGTTGGAGTCCTCGCGAAACGAAAACGGACTCTCATCCTGCCCGCAAGCCGCTGAATCCATCATGAATCCGCCGCGCCGGCCCTCAGGCCGGCTGTGCCTGCGAAGCCAGGGCGTCGCGCTTGCGCGCCACGGCCGCCAGCAGTTGGTCATGGGCGTCCACGAACAGCTTGATGCCCTCCGTCACCAACCGCGTGGTGATGGCGTCCAGCGGCAAGCCCAGGCGCTCCACCGCCGCAATCACGGCAACGGCATCCGCCGTGCCCTCCTGCAGGCTGGCGCGCGGCCGGCCGTGGTCACGGAAGGCATCCATGGTGGCCGGCGGGATGGTATCCACCGTCTCGGGCCCGATCAGTTCCTCGACATAGAGCACGTCGCGGTAGGCAGGATTCTTGGTGCCGGTGCTGGCCCACAGCAGGCGCTGCGGGCGGGCGCCCTGGCCTGCCAGCTTCTGCCAGCGTGCGCCGGCGCAGAGTGCCTTGTAGTCCTCGTAGGCCAGCTTGGCGTTGGCGATGGCGACCTTGCCGGCCAAGGCCTGCGCCTCAGCGCCGCGCGCGGCGATCTCGGCGTCCATGGCCGCGTCGATGCGGCTGATGAAGAAGCTGGCGACGCTGGCGATGCGGTCGATGGCGCCACCGCCGGCCACGCGCGCCTCCAGGCCAGCCAGGTAGGCCTCGGCCACGGCCCGGTAGGCCGGGCGCGAGAACAGCAGGGTGACGTTGACGTTGATGCCCTCGGCGATCAGCTGGCGGATCGCTTCGGCGCCTTCGGGCGTGCCCGGCACCTTGATCATCAGGTTGGGGCGGCCGACCGCGGCCCATAGCCGGCGGGCGTCGGCCAGGGTGCCGGCGGTGTCGCAGGCCAGGTCCGGGGCCACTTCCAGGCTGACGTAGCCGTCCACGCCGCTGCTGGCCTCCCAGACAGGGCGGAAGATGTCCGCCGCCTGCTGGATGTCCTGGATCGCCAGTTGCTCGAACAGCCCCGCGGGATCGCGCAGGCCGCCGGCCACCAGGGACTTGAGGGCCGGATCGTAGTCGGCGCTACCGCCAATGGCCTTCTCGAAGATCGCCGGGTTGGAGGTCAGGCCCAGCAGGCCGTCCTCGTCGATCAGTTTCCGCAGGCCGCCGGACAGCAGCAGGTCGCGGCGGATATAGTCGAGCCAGACCGACTGGCCGTGTTGGCTGATTGCCTTGAGCGCGCTCATGGGATTCGCATGGATGGTGAGCCGGAAGTATCGCGCGGAATGCGGCCGAAGGCATCCCACCCTCCCCGGTCTGCGCGCATTCCTTTCGCCGTTGATCCGCGCGCCGTCCCTTTTCATCGGCGGGCAGGTGACCGGGACATCCCTGACGGCCTAGCCTTGCGGTAGTGTGATACCCCACCGGCCCCACCTTGCGAGCGCGCCATGTTCAACATCAAGAAGAAGCCCTCCGCGATCCCCACCCTGGACCGCATTCCCCCGGCTTTCCTGACCGTGTTCGCACCACAAGACCTGCTGCACCGGCCGGAAGAGCTGGACAGCCTGCACGCCTGCGTGCCGGAGGGCCGGCGCTGCGAGATCCAGCCGGCCTCGTCGTCGGCCAGCGCCGCTCCGGAGAGTGAATTCCTGCTGAGCCTGTTCCCCAACCCGGCGGACCTGGATCCCCTGGCCGACCTGGTGCTGGCGCAGCGCAATGCCGGCAACCGCGTGACGCTGGTGATCGCCATCACCGGCGACCGCCTGGTGGCCCTGGGCCAGTGGCTGGACCGGCGCGCCGCCCAGAACCGCCTGGGCGGCATCCGCCTGATGCTGGAGGAGAACGTGGCCGGCGTGGCCCAGCGCCTGCCGCACCGTCTGCAGCATACCGAGAGTGAGAACGTCATTCGCACGCCGACCTCCACCGAGGTCGAGAACAGCCCGATGCGCAACCTGTTCGTCATCAGCCCCGAGACGCACCAGCTGGTGCACCGCATCCGCGGCTTCGCGCAGAACGGCGTCGGCCGCGCCTGCCTGCTCGGAGGCCCCGGCTCCGGCAAGACCTCGATGGCCTACTACTACTATCTGGTACGCGGCCAGGGCAGCTTCGTGTCCGTGAACCTGCTGGCCGAGAATACCCGCGACAAGGCCGCCATCAAGTCGCTGCTCTGCGGCCACGTGGCCGGCGCCTTCCCCGGCGCATCCGCGCGCACCGGCGCCTTCACCCAGGCGCGCGACGGCGTCACCTTCATCGACGAGAGCCACGACATCTCCGGCCCGGTGATGGAGGTGCTGATGGAGGCCCTGGACAACGGCCAGTACCTGCCCTACGGCGCCACCGCCAAGCGTCAGATCGAATGTGCGGTGCTGTTCGCCACCAACCGCAGCTGGACCTACCTGCAGAACGCCGTGAACCTGGATGAATTCACGCGCATGGGCGCAGCGGTGCTGCAGGTGCCGGAACTGTCCGCCCGCGAGGAGGACATGATCGCGATCATGGGCACGGTGCTGGCCAAGCTGGGCTCCAAGTGCACCAGCTGGAAGGCGCCGAGCGGCATCAGCGGCGCGGCCTGGGAGCGCATCCGCGCCTGCCGCTGGCATGGCAACGTGCGCGGCCTGGTGCGCGTGCTGGAAGCCGCCTTCGTCGATACCACCACCGGCCCTGCCGGCCAGGTGATCGAAGCGGCGGAGATCGAGCGCGACATCGAGCTGTGGGAGCCCAAGACCCACCACAGCCACCAGCTCTACGCTCCGACCGCGACGGCCTAGTGCTTTTGTAGGAGCGGGCGTTGGCCGCGAAGGGTGGCGATCATGGTCGCCGCGCTTCGCCGCCCCGGCGCCTCAATAAAGCTCGTCGATCGCGCGCAGTACGTCGGAGCGGGAGATTTGCCCGACCAGCTGGTCGTTCTCCTTCACCGGGAAGCGCTTGAACGGCGCATCGACAAAGCGGCTGGCGATATCCAGCAGGCTGTCGTCGGCGTCGACCGTGGACGGGTCGCGGGACATGAAGTCGTCCACCAGGCCGGCGGGGACGCCCTCGTGTCCGGCCACCAGGGCCATCTTGAGGCAGTCCTTCTCCGACAGCATGCCGACCAGCTTGCCGTCGCGATCCACCACGGGGGCGCCGGAGATGCGGTGCTTGACGATCTGGTGGATCGCACTGAGCACCTCGGTGTCCGGCGTGAAGGTCACCAGGTTGCGCGCCATGTAATCGCGGACCCGCTTGGAAGCCAGCTGCTGCGACATATTCCCCTCCCAGGGCTTTTCCCGATTATGCACCCGTCAGGCGGCAGTGGAAGTGAAAAACGTCCGGTTCGGGCAACTGTTGTAATCTGCTTGTCTCTGAACGCCTTTTTCGCCGGAGATGCGATGTCCCGCCGCCCCCTTGCCACCCTGGCCCTGGCCGCCCTGCTGCTCGCGGGCTGCTCCCGGGTCACCCCCGAGAACTACGAGCGCGTCGAAGCCGGCATGAGCCGTGCCGACGTCCACTCCATCCTCGGCAAGCCCGACGAGGTTTCCGGCGGCGGTCTTGGCGGGATTTCCGTCTCCACCGAAACCTGGAAGGGGAGCAAGCACGTCGTCAGCGTCAGCTACGGCGGCGATACGGTGGTGATCAAGCACATCGACGCGGTGCAGCCCTGATGTCGCGGATCCTCGATGCGGTGACCGGCGTGCTGGTCCATGACGGCGAGGTGCTGATCATGCGCCGCCAGCCCTGGCTGCCGGCCTTCCCCGGCTTCAATGCCTTCCCTGGCGGCAAGATCGACAAGACCGACGGCGAGCACCCGCCCACCTGCCGCTCGCTGGCCGGTGTCGAGCCGCGCCAGGCCGAGGCGCTGGCGCGCGAGCTGCTCGAGGAGCTCGGCTGGGACATGACCGCGGCCTGCAATGCCGGCCAGGTCGCTGGCGCCAGCCTGCTGGGCACGGCGCTGACGCCGCCGGTGTTCCCGGTGCGCTTCAACACCCATTTCTATCGCGTGGAGCTGCGCGAGCGGCCCTCGCTCACCATCGACAGCAACGAAGTGGCGGAGGCCTACTGGGCGCCACCGGTGGACCTCATCAAGCGCTACGAAGCAGGCGAGATGCTGATCGCCCCGCCCTCGCTGGAAACCCTCAAAGCCCTGGCGGCCGACATCGGCGCCACCACGGTGCCACGCCTGCATTTCGAGTTCCGCGGCGACGACGAACTGCCGATGGTGGAGCAGGTCTGCGGCGTGCGCCATGTCTGGGTGCGCTCGCACACGATCCCGCCGGCGCAGCACACCAATGCCTTCATCCTCGGTGACATGCAGTCGCACCGCGTACTGGTGGATCCCTCCCCGGCCGACGACGAGGAGATGGAAAAGCTGCTGGCGATGACGCAGCGTTATGGCGTGCACGAAATCTTCCTGACCCATCATCATCACGACCACCGCGAACGCGCGGACGTGATGGCGCGACGCCTGCAGATTCCCATCGGCATGTCGGACGATACCCGCGGCCGCATCTGGGACCGTACCGAGGGACGCTTCTTCGAGGGGCTGCCGACGGTCAACCTGTACCGCGACGGCGACGTGCTGTGCCGCTGGCTGGGCCAGCCGGTGCGCGTGCTGGAGGTGCCGGGCCACGACCAGGGCCAGTTGGCGCTGATGCCGGACAACCGCGCCTGGTGCCTGGTGGGCGACCTGATCCAGGGCCTGGGCACGGTGGTGATCGCCAAGCCCGAGGGCCACATGGGCCGCTATTTCGAGTCGCTGCGCCGCATCATCGCGCTGGACCCCAAGGTCATCGTGCCCTCGCACGGTACGGCGCTGGGCACGGTCTACCGCCTGGCGGAAACGCTGAAGCACCGCGAAGCGCGCGAGCTGCAGATCCTGGAGCTGCATGGCCAGGGCCGCAGCGCGGAAGAGATGCTGCCGATCGTCTACGCCGGCGTCGACAAGGCGCTATGGCCGCTGGCGCGCATGAACATCGAAGGGCACCTGGACAAGCTGCGCGAGGAAGGTCGCCTGGCGGCCTAGCCCCTCCAGCGTCGCCTACTGGTCGATCTGCCGGTCCAGCTGGGCCTTGCGGGCGTCGTTGGCGTCGAGCGCGCCACCCACCTTGTCGGCGATGGCATTACCGGAATAGCCGATCGCCTCGGTGTTGCGGATGCCGCGGGTTTCCTCGCGGCCCTGGGGCTCGCGATCGGCCACGGGCTCTTCCGGCTTGCTGCAGGCGCCGAGCAGCAGGGCCGCTCCCAGGATGGCGATGCTCGCTTTCATGATGTGCCCCTCTTGCGTCCGGCTGGTCCGCCCATTCTAGACCTTTGGACTTGCCGGGTGCCGGAAGCCTTACTTTTTCAGCAGCATCTGCAGCTTGAGCTCGCCGTCGTCGATCTGCTGGACCTTCACCGGGATGTAGCCGCGGTCCGGGGAGACCCAGAAGCGCAGGGAGTCGCCGGGCTTCTCGTCCACACGCTCCACCAGCAGGGTGTCGAAGGTGCCGGCCGGCGTCTGCAGCTTTTCCTTGCCGGACAGCACGAAGCGGTAGGCCTTGATGCGGCGGTGGTCCACCACCTTCACTTCCAGCGGCGGCGGCTTGTCCTGGCCGGCATGCTGTATCACCCACTGGCGCACGGCCAACTGGATCACGAAGCGGTCGTAGGTGCCGTCCGGCAGCTCGCGCATACTGACCTCGCCACCCTTGATGGTCTTGACCTGATGCGCCGCCCAGTCGAAGTCCAACGTGAAACCGTCCTTGGCGCGCTTGTCGTTGGCATAGACGAAGCGCTTGGGTACGATCCGACCGTCCACCACGCAGAACTCGCTGGTTTCCTTGGGCGAGCCGTAGGTCCAGCGCACGATCGCCATGGGATTGGTCACCGACTCGTAGCGGTAGCAGCCGCCCTGCAGCGGCGACAGCGCGATGGTGCCCTCGCCCAGGCCGATGGAGCCCCAGGAGACGTCGTACAGGTCCGAGCGTGGCGCGAACGCCGTGGGAGCCGCCTGCGCGGACAGCGCGGCAGCCAGCAATACCAGCCCCGTCAGCAGCTTGTTCATCGGAACTCCGTCTCCAGGTCGTCGAGCCTCCGCGGCGCGGCCAGGGGCCTGCCGTCGGACCAAACCCGGCCGTCGCGCAGTTCGAGCGTGTCGCGAGCCATCCAGGCCACCGCCTGAGGATAGATCTTCAGTTCGATGTCCTGCATGACACGCTCGGCCAGGGTCTCCGGCGTATCTTGAGCCGTGACACTGAATTGGCCCTGAATGATCGCCGGACCGCCATCCAGCTCCTCGGTCACGAAATGCACCGTGGCACCGTGTTCCCGGTCGCCGGCCTCCACCACCTTCTGGTGGGTCTTCAGGCCTGGATGACGCGGCAACAGCGAGGGATGGATGTTGATCATGCGCCCCAGGAAGCGCCGCACGAAGGCGGCGCCCACCACGCGCATGAAGCCGGCCATCACCACGATGTCCGGGTGGTGGCTCTCGATGAGTTCCGCCAGGGCGGCGTCGAAGGCCTCGCGGCTGGGAAAATCCGCGTGCGGCAGCACCTGGGCCGGCACGCCGGCGGCGCGCGCCCGCTCCAGGCCATAGGCATCGGCCCGGTTACTGATGACGGCAACGATCCGGGCGCCGAGGCGCCCGTCGGTGCCGGCATCCAGCAATGCCTGGAGGTTGCGCCCGCCGCCCGAGATCAGGACGACGACGCGCTTCACGCGAAGCGCACGTCCTGGTTGCCGCGGACGATCTCGCCCATCAGGAAGGGCTTGAGGCGGTCCTTGCGCAGCTGCGCCAGCGCCTTGTCGGCCTGCAGGCGCGGTACCACCAGCACGAAGCCGACGCCGCAGTTGAACACGCGCCACATCTCTTCCTGCTCGACCTTGCCCTGGACCTGCAGCCAGTCGAACACTTCCGGGCGGGTCCAGCTCTGGGTGTCGACCACGGCCGCGGTCTTCTTGGGGAAGCAGCGCGGCAGGTTGCCGACGATGCCGCCGCCGGTGATGTGCGACATTCCGCGCACGTCGATGCCGGAGGCCAGCAGCTTGAGCACCGGCTTGACGTAGATGCTGGTGGGCGCCATCAGCGCGTCCTCCAGCGTGCCCTTGCCCAGCGGCTGGGCCAGCTTGGCCTTGCTCACCGACAGGATCTTGCGCACCAGCGAGTAGCCGTTGGAATGCGGGCCAGAGGACGGCAGCCCGATCAGCACGTCGCCGGGCTTGATCTTGCTGCCGTCGATGATCTTCTTCTTCTCGACCACGGCCACGGTGAAGCCGGCCAGGTCGAAGTCGCCGCCGTTGTAGAGGCCCGGCATCTCGGCGGTCTCGCCACCCACCAGGGCGCAGCCGGCCAGCTTGCAGCCCTGGGCGATGCCCTTGATGACCTGCGCCGCGACACGGTTGTCGAGCTTGCCGGTGGCGTAGTAGTCCAGGAAGAACAGCGGCTCGGCGCCGTTGACCAGCACGTCGTTGACGCACATGCCGACCAGATCCTGGCCCAGGCCCTGCACGCGGCCGGTCTCGATGCCAAGCTTGAGCTTGGTGCCGACGCCGTCGGTGCCGCTGACCAGCACGGGGTTCTTGTACTTCTTGGGGATCGACACCAGGGCGCCGAAACCGCCGACGCCGCCCAGCACCTCGGGGCGATGGGTGGATTTGACGATTTTCTTGATGTCATCCACCAGCGCGTCGCCGGCGTCGATGTCCACACCGGCGTCGCGGTAGGTCAGCGGGGTCTTGGCAGCCATAAAGCCTTGGAATTCTCGGAAGAGTGCGGGAACGACTGCTATTCTACCTTCACGGCTCCCCTTATGGCCTCCTGCTATAGCCCCATGCGCCTGTTTCTGCTCGTTTTGATGCTGCTGCCCACGCTGGCCCTGGCCCAGGCGCCCGCCGAAGGCTACCTCGGCCGCGTGGCCGTGGCCGACCAGTCCGAGGCTACCCGCACGGCGGCGCTGGGCGAGGCCCTGACCCAGGTGCTGGAACGCGCCAGTGGCCAGCCCCTGGCCGGCCAGCCCCGGCTGCAGCCCACGCTGGCGCGGGCGCCGCGGATGCTGCAGCGCTTCAGCTACGAGCGTGACCCGGCCAGCGGCCAACTGATGCTGGTGGCCGGTTTCGACCCCCGCGGCGTGGATTCCGCTTTGCGCAATGCCGGGCTGCCGGTCTGGGGGCAGGTCGTGGCGGCGACCGACGACGTACCCCTGAGCATCGGCGACCTGCATAGCATCGGCGACTACAACCGCGCCCTGGCCGCCGTGCGCAGCCTGCCGGGAGTGCGCGGCATCGCCGTGCTGGGCGCCGACAACGGCCGCCTATTGCTGCGTGCTCGCGTCGAGGGGGGAGCCGCGTCCCTGGCCGCCGGCAGCCCCCTGCTGCAGCGGCTGGCCGACGCCGACGGCGCCCTGCTTTACCGCCTCGCCCCTACTGCCGCGCCATGAGCACCGGACCGGCGGCCGAGACAGCGGAGGGCTACGTTCGCTTCCAGTTGCGCGAGCACTGGCCCTGGCTGCTGGTCGGCGCCGGCCTGCTGCTGCTGCTGGTGATGCTGAGCCCCATCCTGATGCCCTTCGTGGTGGGTGCCGGCCTGGCCTACATCGGCGACCCCATCGTCGACCGCCTGCAGCGCCTGCGCCTGTCGCGCACCGCCGCGGTCTGCGTGGTGTTCACGGTGCTGACCCTGATCGGGCTGCTGGCCCTGCTGCTGCTGGCGCCGATGATCTATCACCAGTTCCTGGCCCTGCTGCGCAACATCCCCGACTGGCTGGTCTGGCTGCAGAACCAGGCCTTGCCGCGGCTCGGCGTGGCCCTGCCCGCCGGCGTGCAACTGGATGCCGAAGGCCTGAAGGCCATCATCACCGAGCACTGGACCGAGGCCGGCGGCTTCGCGCAAGCCGCCTGGGAGCGCGTCTCCCAGTCCGGCAAGCTGCTGGTGATCACCGTCGCCAACCTGCTGCTGATCCCGGTGGTGAGCTTCTACCTGCTGCGCGACTGGGACGACCTGATCGCCTGGATTCGCAGCGTGATCCCGCCGCGCTACCTGCCGCGCCTCGGCCAGATGGCCGGCGAAGCCGACGACGTCCTGGGCGCCTTCATCCGCGGCCAGCTGTCGGTGATGGCGGCGCAGGCCGTGTTCTATGCCGTAGCGCTGTGGCTGGCCGGCCTGGAGCTCGCCCTGGTGGTCGGCATCATCATCGGCCTGATCAGCTTCATCCCCTACCTCGGCAGCATCGTCGGCCTGCTGATCGCGGTGATCGCGATGCTGGTGCAGACCCAGGATCCGTCCTCGCTGATCTGGGTCGTCGTGATCTTCGGCGTCGGTCAGTTCCTGGAGGGCAACGTGCTGACGCCCTGGCTGGTGGGCGACCGCATCGGCCTGCATCCGGTTACCGTGATCTTCGCGGTGATGGCTGGCGGCCAGCTGTTCGGCTTCGTCGGCGTGCTGCTGGCACTGCCGGTGGCGGCCGTGCTGGCGGTGATGATGCGGCACACCAAGCAGCAGTGGCTGACGAGCCCGCTGTATCGTGCTGGAGCATCGCAACCGACCCTCATCCTTACCGACCTGCCGCCGGCCTCTGACGAGCCGACCAGCCCGCTGCCATGATCGGCGCGCAACTGCCGCTGGCCGTGCAATTGCGCGAATCGGCCAGCTTCGAGAGCTATTACTCCGGCCCCAACGGTGAAGCCGTGCAGGCCCTGCAGGCGCTGGCCGTACCCGTGCTGCTCTATGGCCCGCCCGGCAGCGGCCGCAGCCACCTGCTGCAGGCTGCCGCGCGTCGGCACCGCGCCGCCTACCTGCCGCTGGCGGAACTGGAAGAGCACGGCCCTTCCCTGCTGGAAGGCCTGGAGACCGCACCCGCGGTCTGCATCGACGACCTGGAGCGCGTCACCCCGCAGCGCGACTGGTGCATCGCCCTGTTGCGGCTGATCGATCAGCTTCGTGCCCATGGCGCCGGCTACGTCTTTGCCGCCGACGCACCGCCGGAACGCCTGGAACTGGCCCTGCCCGACCTGCGCACCCGCCTGGGCGCCTGCAGCCGGTTCGGCCTCAAGCCGCTGAGCGACGACGACCGCCGCGAACTGCTGCGCGAGCGCGCGAAGGCACGCGGCCTGGAGATGCCGGAGGAAGTGGCGCGCTGGCTGCTCAACCACCGCTCGCGTGACATCCCCAGCCTGCTGGAAGCCCTGGAGCGCCTGGACCGCGAGGCATTGGCGGCGAAGCGGCGGTTGACGCTGCCGTTCGTGCAATCGGTTCTGGACGCCTGAAGCATCCATTTTTTCGCGCGATCCGATGATCGCGCGACTTGGAATTCCTGATCGTTTTTCCCTTTGAAAAACCTGCTCCGCCGAGCCACCTCCGGAGAGACGGCGCGCCACGTGCCAGACCTGGCCTTGCGGCCAGCCGCTGTCACCGCAGGCACCTCGTCCAGACGCGCCCGTTGCGCTACGCGGGCTCCCCTGGTGAAGGGGCCCGGTGGGCAGCAATACCGTGTTGTTGATGAGCATCGACAGCAGGTGGACCCGGGACTCGTCCGCGGATGGTCCGAGAGCGCTACTGGGTTAGCCCGGCAATCGTTCCACTGCGGGGAAGCTGGGGAGCGGGCGGCGGGGGCCGGGTGGGTGAGATCGTTCCCGGACTGCGGCGGCTTCGATCGTTGGGATTCCAACGTGGAGCCTGGCTCGATGGGAATAGTCTGCGCGCTCTTGGGGGGAACTCATAACGGAGTTCCGTTTTTCTTTCGGGGCTTGGGAACAAATCGCGTTCACCCTTCGACGGCCTCAGGGCGAACGGTTGGGTGATTCCATTGCACTTCTACAGAAGCCCTCTCGGCAACTGCTCCTGCGTTGCCCTACCTCGGGCATCCATGCCTTCGCCCTCCCGCTCCCCGCAAGCGGGGAGCGGGAGGAAAGCAGAGGCCGGGCTTCGGATCAGGCAGCTGCTATCCGGCGTTCCCGAGCGAGGAAGCGCACGAACAGCATGTTGGCGGTGAACTCCAGTGCCGCCAGCGTGGCGAACGCGAACCACAGCGTGCGCGCATCTCCCGCCGACGAGTAGGCGTTGGACGCAAAGGCCGCGCAGTAGAACGAGATCATCATGCTGCTCCAGGCGTGGGTGCGCGCGTTGCCGCGCAGCAGGCCGGGCAGCGGCAGGAACAGCAGCAGGCCGAACAGCAGGGCCAGGCGGCCATCGCCGAAGTGCAGCACCCCGGCGATCAGGGCGAGATGGCAGGCGGCGGCCAGGGCGTGCATCGGGACGCTGAGCTTCACGGCTTGGCCTCCGCGGCATCCGGGCAGCGGGCGACCTCGGCGAGGTCCAGGGTCTCGCGGCGCAGCGCGCCGCTGCCGCTGACGTACTGCTTGCTCAGGATCGGCTCGCAGCGGCCGCTGCTGGTATCCAGCTGCAGCTCGTAGCGTGCACCCGGCACGGCGCAGATCGTGATCTGAGGCATGCAGCTCAGCGCGGGCAGGTCGCCCGAGGCAGGTCCCTGGTAGTTCAGGCGCAGCGTGACCGGCTGCCCTCCGGCGATCTCGGTGTCGGCCTCGCTCATGTCATTGAAGAAGGCGCCCGCACCGGCGCGGCGCTCGTTGGCGCGGCGCTTCATCAGCTTCCACTTCTTCTCTTCGAGGAACTCGACGCTGTAGGAGCCGCGATCCAGCGACAGGAACACCAGCCGCGACAGCGGCACGCCGACGGGAGCGTAGTACTCCTTGTCGAAGGCCTTGCTGACGCAGGCGCTCAGCAGGAGCGCCGCCAGCAGCGCGGCACAAAGGGTGAATGGGCGCATGAGGTCCTTCACTGCAGTTTCAGGGCGACACCGGCCACGCGGCGGCCGAGTGCCTGGCATAGGGTTTCTTCTTCACGCGACAGCGCGCGCGGCTGTGCGCCGGTGCCGGCATGGTGGGAGGCGCCGTAGGGCGTGCCGCCGGACTGCGTGGTGTTGAGCGCAGGCTCCGTGTACGGCAAGCCGACCAGCAGCATGCCGTGATGCAGCAGCGGCAGCGCCATCGACAGCAGCGTGGTCTCCTGGCCACCGTGAAGGCTGCCGGTAGAGGTGAACACCGCGGCCGGCTTGCCGGCCAGCGCGCCGGACAGCCACAGGCCGGAGGTGCCGTCGAGGAAGTACTTCAGCGGTGCCGCCATGTTGCCGAAGCGGGTGGGGCTGCCGAGGATCAGGCCGGAGCATTCCTTCAGATCGCGAGCCTCCACGTAGGGCGCGCCGCTGTCCGGAACGTCCGGGCCGGTCTTCTCGCAGTCCGCGGACACCGGCGGCACGGTACGCAGGCGCGCGGTGGCGCCGCTCACCGACTCGACACCCCGGGCGATCTGGCGCGCCATCCTGGCCACCGAGCCGTGTCGCGAGTAATACAGGATCAGGATCTCACTCATCAGGGCTCGGAAGCTCGGGGACTCAGCACGAGATTGTGCACCGGACCGCCCGGAAGGAACGGCATCGGCTCGCCGCGCTCCCAGGCTTCGTGACCGGCACGGTAGAACGGCGACAGCGGATGGCCCGACTGGCCGCCCGGCATGTGGAAATAGCCCTGCTCTTCGCGCCCCGGCGAGACGGCGAAGCGCTCGGAAGCGCCGAAGCCGGGGGACTGCACGCGCGGCAGGTCGACGTCACCCGGCAGCGGCCGGCGCGGCATGTCCAGCAGCGAGGACAGCCAGGGCAATGCCTGAGACAGCGGGTGACGGATGCTGCTGGTGTTGCGCTCGCCCCAGCTGGCGCGGCTCGCGATGACCTCGGCGGCCACCGCCTGCAGGAAGGCGTTGGCGCTGGCGTATTGCGGATCGAGCAAGTGCGTGGCATCGGCTTCGATGATCTGGAGCAAGGGGCGCTCGAACTGGCGCAGGTAGATGCGCTTGAAGGAAGGGTCGGCCTTGCGCACCGCCGCGGTCAGCGCATCGAAGGCCCGCTGGCTGACGGTGTCGTGGAACTGGCGGACCATGCGATAGCCCACCGATCCCGGCGCGGCACGACCGCCCCAGTCCCGGACGAGCGCATGGGCTTCGGCATCGCCCTGGCCGGCCTGCTCCAGGCCATCCAGTGCGCGCAGCAGCAGGACCTGCCAACGCGACAGGAACATCGCGCGATCATCCAGCTGGATCTGCAGCATGTCGCCCGGCGTGGCCTCCGGCAATGCCAGCAGCGTGCCGCGGATTTGCAGGGCGCGCGCGCCGAGATCGTAGCCGCCGTCACCGATGCGCTGCAGGGCCTCGCCATCCACCAGGCGCTGGTTCGCGGTCCAGAGGCGGCCGGCCGGCGGGTTGACCAGTTGCGGGTAGTCAGCGGCGGGCAGCCAGCCGTCCCAGCCGCCCTGTTCATGCCCCCCCACCGGTGGCGCTTCCGGGGGCAGCGGCAGACGCTGCGGCAGGCGCCCGGCAATGGTCCAGGCGATCGCACCGCTGCGGTCCGCCACCACGAAATTCTGCGGCGGGATACCGGCGCCGTTGACCACGGCGATGGCCTCTTCCACCGTCTGCGCCTGCTCCAGCCAGGCCAGGCGCAGGTTGGTGGCACCGGGTTGTGCGCCCAGCCAGCGCACCGCCAGGTCGCGCCCGGCGGCATCCTTGCCCACCACCGGACCCCAGATGGTGTTGCGGATGTTGAAGGTGACGTCGTGGTCGCCTCGGACCACGATGTTCTCGGCGAACAGGTCGAAGGGCCGGTAGCCTTCCGCGGTCAGGTAGCGGCTGCGGTCGCGCGGTGCCGCCTGCAGTTGCACCAGGTCGCTCCAGTCGCCGTAGCTGTTGGTCAGGCCCCAAGCGATGTGGCGATTGCTGCCGGCGACGATGAACGGCACCCCGGGCAGGCTGACGCCGGTGACGTCCAGGTCCTGCTCGCCCTGTAACTGCAGGCGCATGCGGTACCAGGTGTTGGGCACACCCAGGTTCAGGTGCATGTCGTCCGCCACCAGGGCGCCGCCGTCAGCGGTGTGGACCCCGGCCACGGCCCAGGCGTTGCTGCCGATGGCCGACTCGCTCTCGCTGGCCGACCACAGGTAGTCGTCGCGGCGGAACTTGGTTTTCTTCAGCGCGCGCAGGTCATAGACCTCCGGGCCCGGCACCGGCAGTTCCGGCGCCGCTTCCGCGCCCTGCAGCGGTGCATCCCAGGCGGTGCCCGGCTGCGTGATGAAGGCGTAGAGCGGTGCCGGCAGGGCCTGCTGCATGGCGTGGAGCATGCCGTCGCGCTCGGCGGCCTCGTCAGTCAGCATCAGCCACATCGCCAACACGCAGAGGATGCTGTCCTCAGGTAGCCAGGGGCGCGGGGCTTCGGCCAGCAGCAGGTATTCGAAGGGCCGTATGGACAGCGCCGCAAGGCCGGCATTGACGCCATCGGCGTAGGCAGACAGCAGCGCCTGCTCCTGCGGGCTGCTGCCCTTTACCACCTGCTGCGCCACGGCACGCAGGCGGTGGATGCGCGAGGCCCGGTCGCGCGTCAGCGCCGCGGGGCCGACCAGCGCGGACAGTTCGCCGGCCGCGGCACGGCGCGTCAGGTCCATCTGGAAGAAGCGCGCCTGCGCATGCAGGTAGCCTGTAGCGCGGGCCAGGTCCTGGCGATTGGAAGCCTGCACGGTGGGGATACCCATCAGGTCGTGCTCGACATGCACCGGGGCCACCAAGCCAGGGAGCACGTCCTCGCCGTCCAGCCTTGCCTGGCTTCCGCCGAGCAGCAGCCAGGCGGAGGCCAGCAGCAGCAGGACCAGCATCAGCAAGCCAATGAGG
Organism: Solimonas sp. SE-A11; assembly: GCF_030345715.1. Taxonomy (GTDB): domain Bacteria; phylum Pseudomonadota; class Gammaproteobacteria; order Nevskiales; family Nevskiaceae; genus Solimonas_A. Next base: position 19,097 of record NZ_JAUASX010000011.1, on the reverse strand, counting down.
AGGCGCTTGAGCATGACGGGTAGAGCAAACCTGGAACAGCGACATGGTAGAGCAAACCACTGCGCCCGGTGATCCCCTGCCGGGGATCACCGGGCGAACTTTCAGCGCAGCTTCTCCAGCACCGCCTCGGCGGTAGCGGGAATCATCTCGGCACTGGCGGCACGGCGTTGCTTGTACTCGAACTGGGCGTTCGCCAGGCCCTTGTCGCCAATCACCACGCGGTGCGGGATGCCGATCAGGTCGGCATCGGCGAACATCGCGCCCGGACGCTGGCCTCGGTCATCCAGCGCCACCTCGATGCCCGCCTGCGTCAGCGCGGTGTAGAGCGACTCCGCCGCGTCCTTCACCGCCGCCGACTTGTCCATGCCGATCGGGCAGATCAGCACGCGGAACGGTGCGATGGCGTCCGGCCAGATGATGCCGTTGGCGTCGTGCGACTGCTCGATCACCGCCGCCGCCATGCGCGACACGCCGATGCCGTAGCAGCCCATTTCCGGCGTCACCGCCTGGCCCTGGGCGTCGAGCACCGACAGGCTCATGGCCTTGGTGTACTTCTGGCCGAGCTGGAAGATGTGGCCGCCCTCGATGCCGCGATAGAACTTGATCGTCCCCTTGCCGTCCGGGCTCGGATCACCCTCGCAGACCTGGCGCAGGTCGGCGGTCTCTGGCTCGGCGCAGTCGCGGCCCCAGTTGGCGCCCTTGTAGTGGTGGTCGTTGTCGTTGGCGCCGCAGACGAAGTCGGCGAACTCCACGGCGGCGTGGTCGGCGATCACCGGGATCGGGCAGCCGACCGGGCCGAGGTAGCCGACTTCGCAGCCGAAGGCCTTCTGCACGTCTTCCGGCTTGGCCATCTCGAAGGGGCTGGCGATCTTGGGGTGCTTGGCGGCCTTGATCTCGTTCAGCTCATGGTCACCGCGCAGCGCGATGCCGATCAGGCCACCATCGGCGGCCTTGACCACCAGCAGCTTGACCTTGCCGGTCAGCGGCACGTTCATGAACTTGGATACCTGCTCGCAGGTTTTCTGGCCCGGCGTGGAGACCTTCTCCAGCGCGGCAGAGGCCGCTGCGCGCGGCTGGCCGGAGGGGCGCGTCTCGGCGGCTTCGACGTTGGCGGCGTAGGTGCCACCCTCCGCCACCGCCAGCAGGTCCTCGCCGGAGCCGGCCAGGATGTGGAACTCCTCGGACAGCGCGCCGCCGATGTTGCCGCTGTCGGCCTTCACCACGCGGAAGTCGGCACCGACGCGCGTGAAGATGCGCGTGTAGGCCTCGCGCATGTTGTAGTACTCGCGACCCAGGTCCGCCGCATCCAGGTGGAAGGAATAGGCGTCCTTCATCAGGAACTCGCGCGCGCGCATCACGCCGAAGCGCGGGCGGCGCTCGTCACGGAACTTGGTCTGGATCTGGTAGAAGTTGATCGGCAGCTGCTTGTAGCTGCGGAAGTCCTGCTTGACGTGGTGGCAGATCACTTCCTCGTGCGTGGGGCCGTAGCAGAAGTCATTCTTATGGCGGTCCTTGAAGCGCAGCATCTCGGCGCCCATCACGTCCCAGCGGCCGGACTCCTGCCACAACTCGGCCGGCTGCACCGCCGGCATCAGCAGTTCCAGCGCGCCCGCCGCGTTCATTTCCTCGCGCACGATCTGGCTGATCTTGCTCAGGGTGCGCAGGCCCAGCGGCATCCAGCTGTAGAGGCCGGCACCGAGCTTGCGGATATAGCCGGCACGCAGCATCAGCTGGTGCGAGACGACCTCGGCATCGGCCGGGGTTTCCTTGGCGGTGTGCAGGGGGAACTTGGAAAGGCGCATTGGGTTCGATTTCTCTGTTGAGCCGCCAATTGTAGTCGCTGGCGGGCGACAAGGCTGCATTCTGGCTGTCATCCGGCCCTTCTACACTCTGCCGAGGGCTCCGGAAATTGCCGGATACCCTGCGATTCTCCTACAGCCCGCCCCCGGCCATGCGACCTAGAATTCTCGCGAAGTCCGACCGCTGCCCGACAAATCGGGGCTAAACCTCAAGAGTACGGACCGGGGAAAACAAAATGAACCGCACCACAATGGCCCTGTTCCTGGGCCTTGGCCTGCTTCTGGGCGGCTGCAGCCGCAGCGATCCGCAAAGCGCCGCCAACCCGCCGAATCCGCCCGAGCCGGAACAGCCGCCCACGGCGCCGGAAGGCTTGTGGCTGGCCGGCGACATGCACGTGCACGACGACCATTCCTCCGACGGCAGCCTGCTGCGCCAGCTGGGGGACGACAAGGGACCGGGCAACGTCTCCATCGCCGACCAGATCGCCCAGGCCGTGCGCATGGGCCTGGAATTCCTGCCGCTGACCGATCACCGCACCTACGACCAGCACTACGACCCCACTTGGGAGTCCGCCGACCTGCTGCTGATCCCCGGCGAGGAAGCCAACGGCAGCCCGCATGCCACCGTGCACGGCGCCACCGACACCATCGTCCAGGGCGCGCAGCCCGAGGGCCAGCCGGACTTCGTGCCGCTGCAGTGGAGCATCTGGGACGCCCACAGCCAGGGCGCAGTCTGGGTCACCGCTCACCCGGACGACGGCGTGTTCAAGGACGGCCAGCCCAATGCCCGAGGCAGCGCGCAGGGCGTGGATTCGATCGAGGCCTGGAACCGCGCCAGCAGCCCGGACATCGAGATCGACTACGGTGAGAACCGCTGGAACGCCGGCTTCCGCTTCGGCATCAACGGCGGCAGCGACAACCACTTCCGCGAGCTGTGGCTGCTGGCCGGCCCCGGCCAGCCGATCACCTCCGTGTTCGCCGCCGACCGCAGCGAGCGCGCCCTGCTGCAGGGCCTGTGGGGCGGCCGCACGCGCATCACCGAGTCGGCGCTGTCGCCGGAACTGACCCTGGAAGCCGACCTGCAGGACGACGGCGTGTTCGAGGCCATTTCAGGTGATGAGGTCATTGCCCCCGCCGGGCGCAAGGGCACGCTGCGCATCGGCATCCGCAACGCCCTGGGCACGCAGGTCATGCTGTACCGCTCGCCGGGCCGCAGCGCCGGGCCGCTGCAGACCTTCCGCCCCGGCCTGTTCGACGAGCAACACCTGGTGGAGATCGAGGTCGGTGCGGAACCGAGCTGGTACCGCCTGGAGGCGCGCGGCGCCGGCATCCCGGCCGGCATCAACCTCACCGAGATCCTGCCCGGTGGGCTGATCCCGTTCCTGGCTGAGATTCCCAACGCCCTGCGTGCCACCACCTCCCCCATCTTCATCTCCACCGCACCGGTGGAGGCGGAGCCCGAGATCCCGCTGCCGGCCGACAGCGGCAGCGACGACGGCGCCCTGCTGGCACTGGGCGCGCAAGGCCAGTTCGGCGGTTTCCCGGACCTGGCGATCAGCGAGGGCACCACCCACCTGGTGGCAGAGCTGCACGAGCGTGCCGCCACGCGCGTGGTCTACCGCAGCCGCAGCGGCAATCGCTGGAGCGAGCCGGTCAGCCTGGCGCTGGACTCCAACAGCGCGCGCTTCCCGCGCGTGGCGGCCCGCGGCCGGGACGTCTGGGTGGCCTGGCAGGATGAGATGGCCGGCCAGCGGCCGCGCCGTCCGGCGATCCGCCTGCGCCACTCCAGCGACGGCGGCGCCACCTGGCAACCGACGCAGACCCTGCGTGCCATCGAGGGACGTGCCGAACGCCCGGACCTCGCACTCGATGCCCAGGGCCGGCCGCTGGTGGCCTGGCAGGAAATCCGCGCGCAGCAGCCCTTCGATATCTGGGCCCAGCTGGTCGGCCTGGACGAGGAGCCGCGCAACCTGACGCGCGAGGGCAAGACCGTGCGCGCCGCATTGCTGGTGGATAGCCGCTCGGCACGCTACCCCGCCTCGGTGCGCCCGCGCGTTGCCGCCCGCGGCGACGGCCTGCTGGCCGTGAGCTGGCAGGACAACCGCACCGACCCCGATCCGCTATGGACCGGCGAGACCGGCCGCGGCGAAGGTACGGACCCGGACAACTGGCAGATCCAGGTGGCCACCCGCCCTGTGGGCGGCGACTGGACCGCATCGCTCAGCGTGGGCGCCGACGACCGCGCCGACCGCCACCCGGCCATCGCCTTCGACGGCCAGGGTCGCATCGTGCTGGCCTGGGACAGCAAGGAGCTGCGCTCCTCGGGCGTGAACACCGAAGTGCTGTCGGCGATTTCCGATGAAGAGCTGAAGACCTTCGGTGAGCCCTCGCCCATCGCGGCAGGCCCGGCGATGAGCCAGTACCCGGAACTGGGGGCCGCCGCCGACGGCAGCGTACGCGCCGCCTGGTACGACTCGCGCTCGGCCGACTGGCGCTGGCGCGTGATGACGGCGCGCCTGGTATCGGGCACATGGCAGGAGGCGAAACTGGTCAACTCGCGCGGTGTGAACACCTGGCCGGCAACGGATGGTGGCGCGATCGTGTTTGCGAGTACGCGCAATGCGCAGCGGATGCAGCGGGATCGGACGCAGCAGGTTTATTTGTTGGTGGGGCCTTGAGAGGCGTGTGATCTGATTTGGGGGCAGTCATCCAATCACAGAGCGCTGCCCCTCACCCCGACCCTCTCCCCGCCTGGCGGGGAGAGGGAGCCATACAGAGCACAAAAGGAGCTTCAGCGCCCCTTGAAGTTCGCCTCACGCCGCTCGACGAAGGACTGCACGCCTTCCTTCGCGTCCTCGCTGGCCATGATCGGCTGCAGGTCCGGCATCAGCGCGGCCACGGCCTGGGCGAAGCCCTTTTCCATGGTGATGCGCGAGGACTTGAGGCTGGCGTAGACGCCCAGCGGCGCCTGCTTGGCGACGCGCTGCGCGATCTCCAGGGCGCGGTCGAACTGCTGGCCGGCGGGCACCACTTCCTGGGCCAGGCCGATGCGGTGGGCCTCGGCGGCGTTGAATTCGTCGCCGGTGAGCAGGTAGCGCTGGGCATTGCCCCAACCGAACTCCTGCACCATGCGCACGGTGGCGCCGAACACCGGGTAGATGCCGCGCTTGATCTCGATCTGGCCGAAGCGCGCGTCGTCGCCGACGACGCGGATGTCGGCGGCCAGCGCCAGCTCGATGCCCGAGGTGAAGCAGATGCCGTGGATGGCCATCACGATCGGCTTGTTGAGGCGACGATCCGGCGTCAGACCGCAGGGATCGCACTGGTGCGGCGCGAAGTCCAGCCACTTGCCGGCGGAGAAGGTGTTGCCCCAGGTGGGCAGTTCCAGACCGGCGTGGAAGTGCTTGCCGTTGCCATGCACCAGGCCGACACGCAGCTCGGGGTCGGCATTGAGCTGGCCGTAGGCGTCGGCCAGTTGCATGAACATCTCGAGGTCAAAGGCGTTGTACTTCTGCGGACGGTTGAAGCCGATCAGCAGCACGTGGCCGCGCTTCTCGGTGATGATTTTCTGCTCGGACATCGGGGGTCTCCTCCAGTATTTTTATGGTTGTACCGGTAGGAGCCAGCTTGCTGGCGACACGCAGTTTCGTGTCGCCAGCAAGCTGGCTCCTGCAAAAGGCTATTCAGTCCCGGATCTTCAGCACGCGCTCGCGCGGCTCGGTGCCCACGCGCTGCCAGGCCCGCATTTCCAGCACGCCCTTGGTGGACAAGGAGATCACCAGGTGCACGGCATCCGCATACGGGCTGGCGCGGAAATCCTCGGCCTTGGGCTCGGCGGCCTGGGCGGGGTGCGAGATGACGTAGGCCCAGAGACCCAGGCCGCGGCCGTCCAGCGCGAAGCGCGCGGCCTGGATGTCGCCGCTGGCGTGTACCACCTGGGTCTCGGGCTGCGGCGCGCCGTTGCGCAGCTGCATGAAGGCCACGGGGCCATCGCTGTCGCAGCCGACCACGCCGGCGGTGCGGTTCGGCGCGGCGTTCTGGGCGGCGGCGAGGATGCGCAGGGCCAGGCGGCGCGGCAGGATCAGGGCAGCTTCAGTGACCATCTTGTTGTGCTCCACACACAGGGCAGTTGGGATCGCGCGTCATCTTATGCGAACGCCACCTCATCTGGCGCGCGTCCCATACCTGCAGACGCCCGGCCTCGCCGATTCCCAGCAGCAGTTGCAGCGCCGCCAGGGCCTGCATGGCCCCGATGGAGCCCACCACGGGACCGAGGATGCCGGCCTCCTCGCAGGTCTCGGCGGCTTCGCCGCTGTCCGGATAGAGGCAGGCGTAGCAGGGGCCGCCGCGGCGCAGGTCGAACACGGCGAGCTGGCCCTCCATGCGGATGGCGGCACCGGACACCAGGGGTTTGCGCGCGGCGACGCAGGCGCGGTTGATGGCGAAACGCGCGGGAAAGTTGTCGGTGCAGTCCAGCACCACGTCCACGGTGGGCACCGCCGCTGGCCAGGACTCGGCGTCGGCCAGCTCGATCTCCACCTCGGGGTTCAGCGCCGCCAGTTGGGCACGGGCGGCCTCGGTCTTGGCGCGGCCGATGTCCGCCTGGCGGTAGAGCAGCTGGCGCTGCAGGTTGCTGGCCTCCACGCGATCACGGTCCGCCAGCACCAGGCGGCCAAGGCCGGCGCCGGCCAGATAGGAGGCGGCAATGGAGCCGAGACCACCCAGGCCCACGACCAGCGTGCTGGAGTCGCGCAGCAGCTGCTGGCCGTTGACGCCGACCTCCGGCAGGATCACCTGCCGCGCATAGCGGGCGAAGTTGCTCAAGGCTGGCGGGCTCCAGTGGCGCGTTCCTGGCCGCCCAGGTCGCGGCGGGTGGCGATATCGGCCATGCCGGCCTGCCGCAGCAGCCCGCGCACGGCCTCGCCCTGATCATAGCCGTGTTCCAGCAGCAGCCAGCCACCCGGGCGCAGCAACGCCGGCGCGGTGGCCACGATCTCGCGCAGGCACTGCAGGCCGTCGGCACCGTCGGTGAGCGCGGACAGCGGCTCGTGGCGCAAGGCCGGCAGGTGCTCGTCGCCGGCGCGGATGTAAGGAGGATTCGAAACGATCAGGTCGAAGACTTCGCCCTGCAAGGGCTCGCTCCAGTGGCCCTGGCGGAACTGCACGCGCTCCAGGCCCAGGTCGGCGGCGTTGGCGCGAGCCACGGCCAGGGCTGCAGGCGAGGCGTCGGTGGCGATCACCTCCGCTTCGGGCCGCTCGCTGGCCAGGGCCAGGGCGATGGCGCCGCTGCCGGTGCCCAAGTCGGCAATACGACTCTTTTGCTCACCCAGAATTTCCAGCCCCCACTCCACCAGAAGCTCCGTCTCCGGGCGCGGCACCAGCACGGCCGGGCTGACCTTCAAGGTCAGCGTCCAGAAGCCCTTCTCGCCGGTGAGATAGGCTACCGGCTGCTGGTTCACCCGGCGCGCCACCAGTTCCTCGAAGGCTTCGGCATCCGACAAGCGCAGTGTCTCGCGCAGGCGCGTGAACAGCTGGCCGCGGCTCAGGCCCAGCTGGTGGGCCAGCAGGATCTCGGCGTCCTGGCGCGGGCTGTCGCTGGCGGCGTCGATACGCTGGGTCGCCCAGGCCAGCGCCTCGGTCAGGGTCACTCGCCGATCTCGGCCAGCAGCTCGGCCTGGTGCTCCGCCAGCAGCGGCTGGATCACCGGGTCCAGGTCGCCCTGGATCACGCGCTCGAGCTGGTAGAGCGTCAGGTTGATGCGGTGGTCGGTGACGCGGCCCTGCGGGAAGTTGTAGGTGCGGATGCGCTCGGAGCGGTCACCGCTGCCGACCAGCTTCTTGCGCTCCGCCGCCATCTCGGCGGACTGCTTGGAGCGCTCGGCGTCGATCAGCCGTGCCGACAGCCACGCCATGGCCTTGGCGCGGTTCTTGTGCTGCGAACGCTCTTCCTGGCACTCCACCACCACGCCGGTCGGGATATGGGTGATGCGGATGGCCGACTCGGTCTTGTTGACGTGCTGGCCGCCGGCGCCGCCGGAGCGGAAGGTGTCGATCTTCAAGTCGGCCGGGTTGATGGTGATCTGGCTTTCCTCGATCTCCGGCAGCACCGCGACGGTGGCGGCGGACGTATGGATGCGTCCCTGCGCTTCGGTCTCGGGCACGCGCTGCACGCGGTGTGCGCCGGACTCGAACTTCATCTGCGAGTAGGCGCCGAAGCCGTCGATGCGCGAGATGATTTCCTTGAAGCCACCATGCTCGCCTTCGCTCAGCGACAGCACCTCCACGGTCCAGCCGCGCCCTTCGGCCCAGCGCGAGTACATGCGGAACAGGTCGCCGGCGAAGATCGCGGCCTCGTCGCCGCCGGTGCCGGCGCGGATTTCCAGGAAGACGTTGTTGTTGTCCAAGGGGTCCTTCGGCACCAGGTAGCCCTGCAGGGTCTTCTCCAGGGCGGCCAGGCGCTCCTGCGCGGCCGGCAGTTCCAGCTCGGCCATCTCGCGCAGCTCGCGGTCGGACTCGTTGCGCATGTCGAGCAGGCCCTCGATCTCCTTGCCGGTGTCGCGGTAGCCGGCATAGGCCTCCGCCAGCGGGCCGAGCTGGGCATATTCCTGCGACAGGCGACGGAACTTGTCGACGTTGCCGATGACATCCGGGTCCGACAGCTCACCGGCAATTTCTTCACGGCGCTCGGCAAGGCCTTCCAGCTTGGTCAGTAGGGATGCTTTCATTTTCGAGGGTGACGGGAATGGGCTGCCGTCCGGCGGATGCCGGCACGGCCGCAGGGCCGCTAGGCCTGGTCGTCGGGGAGATCGAACAGCTTGCGCGCGGCGTTCAGCAGCAGCGCCTGTTCGACGGCGTCGGCGCGCTTGAGCGCGCTGGACGGGGCATGCAGCAGCTTGTTGGCCAGGGTGTCGGCGAGGAAGGCCATCACGTCTTCCGGCTTCTCGCCGGAGGCGAGCTTGCGCCGGGCCTTGTCCAGCACCTCGTCGCGCACGCCGCGGGCGCGGGCGCGAATCTGCTGGATGGTGGCGCCGGCGTCGCGGGTCTCGAGCCAGCGGCCGAACTCCAGGGCCTGGGACTGGATCAGCACCTCGGCCTGCTTGGCGGCCTCTTCGCGCAGCTTGAGGTTCTCCGTCACCACGGCGCGTAGGTCGTCCACGGTGTAGAGGTAGATGTCCTCGAGGTCGGCGATGCGCGGGTCGATGTCGCGCGGAACGGCCAGGTCGATCATGAACACCGGCTTGCGGCGGCGGCTCTTGACCGCGCGCTGCATCACTTCCTTGTGCAGGATGGTGCCGCGGGCGGCGGTGCAGGAGACGATCAGGTCGGCGTCCGCCAGGTAGCCCGGCAGATCGTTGAGGCTGATGGCGTAGCCATGGACCTCTCGGGCCAGCTTCTCGGCGCGCTCCAGGCTGCGGTTGGCCACCACGATGCGGCCGACGCCGTGCTGCTGCAGGTGCCGCGCCAGCAGCTGGGTCATCTCGCCGGCGCCGATCAGCAGCACGGTCTGGCCGGAGAGGTCGGCGAAGATGCGGCGCGCCATCTGCACGGCGGCGTAGGCCACCGACACCGGGTGGGCGCCGACCTGGGTCTGGTTGCGCACCAGCTTGGCGACCGCGAAGGTGTGCTGGAACAGGCGGCCGAGCACCGGGCCCAGGGAGTTGATCTCGCTGGCCAGGGCGAAGGTCTGCTTCATCTGTCCCAGGATCTGGGGCTCGCCCAGCACCATGGAATCCAGGCCCGAGGCTACCCGCAAGCTGTGGGTGACGCTGCCCAGGTCGCGGTGAGAGTAGAGGTACTTCTCGATGTAGCCCTCGGGGGCCTGGCGCTCCCGGCGCCACCACTCCAGCAGGCGCGACTCCTCGCTCAGCTCCGCCACCGCCATGATCTCGGTGCGGTTGCAGGTGGACAGGATGGCGGCCTCGTTCACGCCCGGCAGGGCGCGCAGGCGCGTCAGGGCCGCCGGCAGGTCGGCTTCTGCAAAGGCCAGGCGCTCGCGCGCCTCGACCGGCGCGAGATGGTGGCTGAGACCCAGTGTGATTAAGGCCATGGGGCTACCGAAAACGATTCCGCAATTTTAACGGTTTCGCGACTCCGCTGCCTGGACACCGCCCCCCGGCAGGACGGACGGGCACGGATCACGGACTGAACCCCGGCGGAGTGATAATGTCTGTGATCCATCGCCCGCGCCGGTTTTTCCCGTGATTTCCAGAACTTTCCCGATGCAACTCCTGGGCCTTTCGGCCCTCCTGCTGGTCTCCGCACAGGCTTTGGCGGCGGAACGCCCCAGGGCGCCGGCGCAAGCCGCGCCCTTCGACTCCCAGCAGGCCAATGTGCAATTCCACGTGATGGCCGGCGAGATGGCGGCCAATCGGCAGCAGCCGGGCGTGGCAGCCCAGGAATTCCTCAAGGCCCTGGCCATCACCCCTGACCCGGACCTGGCCCAACGCGCCACCCAGCTGGCCCTGCTGGCCAAGGACATGGGCCTGGCCATGCAGGCTGCCCAGCGCTGGCTGGTGGTGGAACCGAGTGCCCTGGAGGCCCGCGAGGTGATCGCCCGGCTGGCACTGGAGGCCGGCGACAAGGCCGAGGTGCAGCGCCAGGCCCAGGCCATCGTGGACGGCCACGCCGGCGGACGGGACGACGGCTACCGCCATGTAGCCCTGCTGCTGGCACAGTCCGGCAACGAGCACGGCCCAATCTCGCTGGAGATCATGCGCCAGCTCACCGAGAAGGAACCCAAGCGAGCCGGCGCCCAGCATGCGCTGGCCCTGGTGGCCCTGCGCTACGAGGATCTGCCGCTGGCCGAGACCTCGGCCCGCAAGGCAGTGGAGCTGTCCAAAGGCGCCGAAGAGGAGACGCTGCTGCTGGCCGGCGTGCTGGTGCGCCAGAAGAAGCTGGACGAGTCCGGGGCGCTGATCGACAAGCTGGCCGGCGGGCCCAAGGGCCCCACCATCCGCTATGCCTATTCCCGACTGCTGCTGGAGGCCGACCAACGCGATGCGGCGCGCAGCCAGCTGCAGAAGGCGCTGGCCGCCAACCCGAAGATGGACGAGGCCCGCTTTGCGCTGGGGGTACTGGCTGTCAGCGACCAGCAGTACGCAGAGGCCGAGAAGTACCTGCAGCCGCTGATGCAGGGCGAGCGCGTGCAAGAAGCCGCGCTGCAGCTGGGCCGCATGGAAGAATCGCGCAAGAACTGGGACAAGGCGCTGGACTACTACGCCAAGGTCACCAACGGCATGCCGGCCGTGGAGGCGCTGATGCGCCGCGCCTCGGTGATGGCCGAGAATGGCCAGCTGCCTGCGGCGCGCTCGCTGCTGGCGCAGGCTCGCGACCAGCTGCCGCCGCTGGGCCCGCGCTTCTACCGCGCCGAGGCCGAGATCCTGCTCGAGGCCAATGCCAACGAAGAAGCCCTGAAGCTGCTCGACGAAGCGGTGAGCGACTACCCGGATGACGGCGACCTGATCTACAGCCGTTCGCTGGTGCATGAGCGCCTGGGCCAGCTGCCGCTGGCGGAAAAGGACCTGCGCAGCCTACTGGCGCAGGACCCGGACGACGCGCGCGCGCTCAATGGCCTGGGCTACATGCTGCTGGTCCACACCCAGCGCCTGGACGAGGCCACCGAGATGATCCGCCGCGCCCACGAGCTGGAGCCGGACGACGCCGCGATCATCGACAGCCTGGGCTGGGCGGAATACAAGCGCGGGCGCCACCAGGAGGCGCTCACCTGGCTGCAACAGGCCTACGATAAGTTTCCGGACCCCGAAGTCGCCGCCCACCTGGGCGAGGTGCTGTGGGTCCTGGGTCAGAAGGAGCGCGCCCGTGAAATCTGGGACAAGGCCCTCGCCGACGACCCGGCCCACCGCGTGCTGAAAGAGACGGTGCAGCGGCTCACCCGATGAGGCTCGCATGGTGCGGCGTGGCCGCCGCCAGCCTGCTGGCAGGCTGCGCCCTGTTCACGGGTCCGGACATGCCGCAGCAACCCTCCGAGGCGCGCTGGCAGGAACGCAAGCTGGCGCTCGAGCGGATCGACCGATTCAACCTGCAGGCCCGCGTGGCCAGCAGCGGCAGCCTGGGCATGAAAGGCGACCTGCGCTGGCAGCAGAACCCGGACGACAGCTTCGACCTGCGCGTGGCGGGGCCCTTTGGCGTGGGCGCACTGAGCATCGCCGGCAGTCCCACGATGGTGGAGGTGCGCAGCCGCGAGGGCATCCAGGTGACAGCCGACCCGGAGGCCTGGCTGAAGCGCAAGCTGGGCTGGACCTTGCCGATCGCCGGTCTGCGCTACTGGGCGCTGGGACTGCCCGCCCCCGCCCTGCCGGCCCGGATCGAGCTGGATGGCGAGGGTGAGATCGCGGTGCTGGAGCAGGATGGCTGGCGCCTGGAATACGACGAGTACCAGCCGGCCGGCCCGGTGACGCTGCCGCGCCGCTTCCAGCTGGCCAGCCCAGAGGTGACGATCAAACTGGTGGCCGACCGCTGGGATGGGCTACCAGGTGCCGAGGCGGCGCCGGCCGCTGCCGCCATACAATAGGCGTGACGGCCGGAGACGGACCTCCCGCCCCACATATAATCAAGACCCATGACTTTTGCCCCCTTCACCAACGAATTCCCCTGGCCGGCCCCGGCCAAGCTGAACCTGTTCCTGCATGTCACCGGCCGCCGCAAGGACGGCTATCACGAGCTGCAGACCCTGTTCCAGTTCCTGGATCACGGCGACAGCCTGTTCTTCGTCCCCCGCGGCGACGGCAAGGTGGTCCGCCAGAACATCCTGCCGGGCATCGACCCGGAGCAGGACCTGGCGGTGCGCGCCGCCCGGTTGCTGGGCAAGCTCAGCGGCGCCGGCCTGGGCGCGGACATCCGGATCGAGAAGCACCTGCCGATCGGCGGGGGGCTGGGTGGCGGCTCCAGCAACGCCGCCACCACCCTGGTGGCGCTGAACCGCCTGTGGAACACCGGCTTCACCACCGCCGAGCTGGCCGATATCGGCCTGCAGCTGGGCGCCGACGTGCCGGTCTTCGTGCGCGGCCTGGCCAGCTGGGCCGAGGGCGTGGGCGAGCGCCTCGCGCCGGTCGAAATGCCCGAACCCTGGTACCTGGTGGTGGTGCCGGACGTGTCGGTCAGCACCCAGGAAATCTTCCAGGCGCCCGAGCTGAAGCGGGATTGCCCCCGCGTGACCCTGGACGACTACCTGGCCGGCCGCACCGGCAACGTCTGCGAGCCGGTCACCGCCGCCCGCTACCCGCAGGTCAAGGCTGCCCTGGACTGGGCGCGCGGCCACGGCCCGGCCCAGATGTCCGGGACCGGCGCCTCGGTCTTCCTCAGCTTCACCGAACGCGCGCTCGCCAGCGCCGCCCAGAAGCAGGTTCCGGCGCAATGGAAGAGTTTTGTTGCGCGTGGGCTGAATCGATCACCGCTCACCGGTATAATGCGCGGCCTGTGACGCTGGGGCGTCGCCAAGTGGTAAGGCAGCAGGTTTTGATCCTGCCATTCGATGGTTCGAATCCATCCGCCCCATCCAACTTTCTTCCTTTCTTCCTATAGCCAGGATCGACGGGGCGCTGCATGAACTCCTATTCCGACAGCGCCACCGCAGAGGCGAACGTTTACATGGCCGACTCCAAGCTGATGCTGTTCTCGGGTAATGCGAATCCCAAGCTTTCGCAGGACATTGCCAATTACCTGAAGCAGCCGCTGGGGCAGGCGGTGATCTCGCAGTTCTCCGACGGCGAGATCCAGATCGAGATCCAGGAGAATGTCCGCGGCAAGGACGTCTTCGTGATCCAGCCGACCTGCGCTCCGACCAATGACAACGTGATGGAACTGCTGCTGATGCTGGACGCGCTCAAGCGCGCCTCGGCCGGCCGCATCACGGCGGTGATCCCCTACTTCGGCTACGCCCGCCAGGACCGCCGCCCGCGCTCGACGCGCGTGCCGATCTCCGCCAAGGTCATTGCCGACATGATCGGCGAATGCGGTGCCAACCGCGTGCTGACCGTGGACCTGCACGCCGACCAGATCCAGGGCTTCTTCGACGTCGCCGTGGACAACGTCTACGCCAGCCCCGTGCTGCTAGGCGAAATCTGGCGCCAGAAGTACGAGAACCTGATCGTGGTGGCCCCGGACGTCGGCGGCGTGGTCCGCGCGCGCGCCGTGGCCAAGCGCCTCGACGACGCGGACCTGGCGATCATCGACAAGCGCCGCCCCAAGCCGAACGAGTCGCGCGTGATGAACATCATCGGCGACGTCAGCGGCCGCACCTGCGTGCTGGTGGACGACCTCGCCGATACCGCGGGCACTCTGTGCAAGGCCGCCGAGGCCCTGAAGGAAGCCGGCGCGATCAAGGTGGTGGCCTACATCACCCACCCGGTGCTCTCGGGCCCGGCGATCAGCAACATCAGCAAGTCGGTGCTCGACGAGCTGGTGGTGACCGACACCATCCCCCTCTCCGAAGCCGCCAAGGGCTGCCCGAAGATCCGCCAGCTGTCGATCGGCGGCCTGCTGGCCGAGACCATCCGCCGCATCAGCGCGGAAGAGTCGGTGAGCTCGCTGTACGTGGACTAAAGGCCTGAGTCGAAGGCCTCCGAAAGCCCCTCCTCGCGAGGGGCTTTTGTTTTTTCCGGGCCAAGATCATCCCCCTTTGCAGGAGCCAGCTTGCTGGCGACTCGCCGCTTCAAGTCGCCAGCAAGCTGGCTCCTATAAGTCATGCCGCATGTCACAACCGCATGGGCTGCCTCGTCTTGTCCGTGAACCCCCTTCACATCGGAGCAAACGAGCAATGCGAAGCCTGATCCTGTCCGCCCTCGGCCTGGGCCTGTTGGCCAACGGGCTGTACATGCTGCTGGCGCCGGCCGCCTGGTACCCGGCAGTGCCCGGCGTCAGCGCCACCGGCCCCTTCAACCCCCACTTCGTCCGCGACATCGGCGCGGCCTACATCGTGGCCGCTGGCGGCCTGCTGGCCACGGCGCGCTGGGCGCAGGCCTGGCCGGCGGCGATCGCCGGCAGCAGCTTCCTGCTGTTGCATGCGCTGGTGCACGTCTTCGACGCCCTGCAGGGCCGCGTGGCGGTGGATCACCTGATCAATGACGCGCTGCTGGTGCTGGCCCCGGCCCTGGCGGCGCTGGCCCTGTCCTGGCCGCGCCAGGCGGCCACGGCCGGCCGCCACGGCTGAGGAGAAGCTGACATGATCAAGAGCCTCATCAACCGCCAGATCTCGAAGTTCGAGCGCGCGTACGATTACGACATGTCCTATGCCCGCGATCTGCTCGAAACCGACCTGAGGGCCCTGATGGCCTTCAATAAGGTCATGCCGCTGGGGCGGTATCGCCGCGACCTGCCCATGGACGCCTGGTTCGCCGCCAAGCTCGTGGGCACCATGAGCGAGGACTGCGGACCCTGCACGCAGTTGGTGGTGCGCATGGCCGAGGAGGCCGGCGTACCGGCGGCGACGCTGCGCGCCATTGTCGGGCGCCGGCCGGAGCAGTTGCCGGACGACGTCCGCCTGGTCTACCGCTTCGCCGAGGCCTCTCTGGCACATGCCCCGGAGGCCGATTCGCTGCGCGAGCAGGTCCTGCAGCGCTGGGGCCGGCAGGCGCTGGTTTCCATCGGCTTCTCGCTGGTGGCGGCACGCATGTTCCCGACGCTGAAGTACGCGCTGGGCTACGGCAAGACCTGCGTGCGCGTGGAAATCGGCGGCCAGGCGCAGGCCGTGCCGCAGACCGCCTGAGGCCGCCGTGTCCGCCAGCCTGCAGCCCGATCCCGCCGCCAGCTTCGAGCCCCACCGCGGCTCCCTGCTGGGGCTGGCCTACCGCATGCTGGGCTCGCGCGCGGAAGCGGAGGACGTGGTGCAGGACGCCTACCTGCGCTGGCATGCCACGGACCGCTCCGTGGTGGAACAGCCGCGGGCCTTCCTGGGCCGCACGGTGACGCGGCTGTGCCTGGACCAGCTGAAGTCCGCGCGCATGCAGCGCGAGGAATACGTGGGCCCCTGGTTGCCGGAGCCGCTGCTGGATGACGCGACGCTGGCGCCGGACGCGGCCGGCGAGTACGCCGACGACCTGTCGGTGGCGCTGCTGCTGACGCTGGAGCGGCTGTCGCCGCTGGAACGCGCGGCCTTCCTGATGCATGACGTCTTCGACCTCGACTACCCCGAGGTGGCGCGCACCCTGCGCCGCAGCGAGGACGCCTGCCGGCAGTTGGCATCGCGCGCCCGCAGCCAGGTACGGCGCGAGCGGCCGCGCTTCCGACCTTCCGAGGAAGAATCGGCGCGGCTGACGCAGGCTTTCGTCATGGCCCTGGGCAGTGGCGACCTGGAGGGACTCAAGCGAATCCTGGCGGACGACGCGGTGTTCTACTCCGACGGCGGCGGCAAGGTGCCGGCGGCGCTCAAGCCGGTGGTGGGGCCGGAGCGCATCGCGCGCTTCCTGACCGGGCTGGTGCGCAAGCCCAAGATCGCGCGGCGCCTGATCTCCGGCCCGCTGAACCTGCGGCTGGCCAGCATCAACGGCATGCCGGGCATCCTGCTCTACATGTCCGGGCGCCTGA
Organism: Solimonas sp. SE-A11; assembly: GCF_030345715.1. GTDB lineage: Bacteria > Pseudomonadota > Gammaproteobacteria > Nevskiales > Nevskiaceae > Solimonas_A. The sequence goes on along the minus strand of NZ_JAUASX010000011.1, from coordinate 2,758 downwards.
ACCAGACCTATGCGCTGGACATCCAGGACGGGCGCATCGTGGCGATTTATGTGACCCGCAATCCGGAGAAGCTGGCCCGCCTGCAGCCCGCCGGGCAGGCCTGAACTCGCGGCGCGGGGCCGGTTCCAGTACAATTTGCCCCCTTCCGTCTGGTCGCGGGCGGAAGCCCATTGATTTTCCGAGAGATTTCCATGAAACAGAATTTCACCGTCATCGCCGAAACCCGTGCAGACGAAGGCAAAGGTGCGAGCCGCCGCCTGCGTCGCCTGGGCAAGGTGCCCGCCGTCATCTACGGTGGCAAGGACAAGGCCCTCAGCGTTTCCGTCTCGCACAACGAGATGTGGAAGGCCCTGAAGGTCGAAGCCTTCTACTCGCATATCCTGACCCTGACGCTCGACGGCCAGTCGCAGCAGGTGGTGCTCAAGGACCTGCAGCGTCACCCGGTCGACGAGACCCTGCTGCACATCGACTTCCAGCGCATCCTGGCCGACCAGATCCTGCGTCGCGCCGTGCCGCTGCACTTCAAGGGCGCCGATGTGGCCCCGGGCGTGAAGATCGGCGGCGGTATCGTCGAGCACCACCTCAACCAGGTGGACGTCGAGTGCCTGCCGAAGGACCTGCCGGAGTACCTGGAGATCGACCTCTCGGGCCTGGAACTGAACGATGCGGTGCACCTGTCGCAGATCAAGCTGCCGGAAGGCGTGTCGCTGGCCGAACTGAAGCATGGCAACGACCAGAGCGTGGTCGTGATCCACCTGCCGCGCGCCGCCAAGGAAGAAGAAACTGCCGCCCCTGCTTCCGCCGAGGTCCCGGCTGCGAACCAGAAGGCTCCGGACGCCAAGGCCGCTGCCGCCGCTCCGAAGGCTGCTCCGAAGAAGAAGTAAGTTCGTCTGCACTGAACAGACCCGTCCGTCCGCATTGGCCGGACGGGTTTTTTATTGAACCGCCATGTCCTCCCCCGCCCTACGCGCTGTCATCGGTCTCGGCAATCCCGGGCCGGACTACGCGCGCACGCGCCATAACGCCGGCTTCTGGTTCGCCGACGAGTTGGCGCGCCGCTACGGCGGCACGTTCCGGGTGGAGCCGAAGTTCCATGGCGAGCTGGCGCGGGTGAAGATCGCCGGGCAGGACATGCTGCTGCTCAAGCCCTCTACCTACATGAACCGCAGCGGACAGGCGGCTCAGGCGCTGGCGCAGTTCTACAAGATCGCACCGGCCGACCTGCTGGCCGCGCACGACGAACTGGACCTGCCCGTGGGCACGATGAAGCTCAAGTCCGGCGGCGGTCACGGCGGCCACAATGGCCTGCGCGACCTGCACAAGGTGTTCGGCGAGGGCTACCAGCGCCTGCGCGTGGGCATCGGTCATCCGGGCGACAAGAGCCTAGTGCACAACTACGTGCTCAACCGCCCTTCCAAGGCGGACGAGGACGCCATTCTCAACGGGATCAGCCTCGCCGCGGATGCGCTCGAGACCTGGTTCACCAAGGGTTGGGAGCGGGCGCTGACCCAGCTCCACACCGCCACGAAATAAGCGAAGCAAAGGATCACCATGGGCATCAAGTGCGGCATCGTCGGTCTCCCCAACGTCGGCAAGTCGACCCTGTTCAACGCGCTGACCAAGGCGGGCATCGCGGCGGAAAACTATCCCTTCTGCACGATCGATCCCAACGTGGGCATCGTGCCGGTGCCGGACCAGCGCCTCGAGGCGCTGTCGGCCATCGTCAAGCCGCAGCGCATCGTGCCGACCACGGTGGAGTTCGTGGATATCGCGGGCCTGGTGGCCGGCGCCAGCAAGGGTGAAGGCCTGGGCAACCAGTTCCTCGGCCACATCCGCGAGACCGACGCCATTGCGCACGTGACGCGCTGCTTCGACAACGACGACGTGATCCACGTGGCCGGCAAGCCGGACCCGATCCGCGACATCGAGATCATCAACACTGAATTGGCGCTGGCGGACCTGGACAGCGTGACCAAGGCGGTGGACCGCATCGCCAAGACCGCCAAGGCCGGCATCAAGGAGGCGGTGGCCAAGCACGAGCTGCTCAAGCGCGTGCAGGCCCACCTCAACGACGGCAACCCGGTGCGCTCGCTGGCGCTGGAGCCAGAGGAGAAGGTGCAGCTGCGCGAGTTCTCCTTCATCACTGCCAAGCCGGCGCTGTACATCGCCAACGTCGACGAGGCCGGCCTGCAGAACGGCAACGAGTACCTCAAGCGCGTGCAGGAATACGCGGCCAAGGAGGGCTCCGAGGTGGTGCCGGTCTGCGCCGCGATCGAGGCCGAGATCGCGCAGCTGGACGATGCCGACAAGGCGGCCTTCCTCGCCGACCTGGGCCAGGAAGAGGCCGGCCTGGATCGCGTAATCCGCGCCGCCTATTCGCTGCTGGGCCTGCAGACCTACTTCACCGCCGGCGTGCAGGAAGTGCGCGCCTGGACCGTGAAGGTGGGCGCCACCGGCCCGCAGGCGGCCGGCGTGATCCACACCGATTTCGAGAAGGGCTTCATTCGCGCCGAGGTGATCGGCTACGGCGACTACATCCAGTTCAAGGGTGAGCCGGGCGCCAAGGAGGCCGGCAAGTGGCGCCTGGAAGGCAAGGAGTACATCGTGCAGGAAGGCGATGTGATGCACTTCCGCTTCGCCAACGTATAGCACCCTATGGACATGCACCCGGTGAATGTCATTCTATGGACATTCACCGGGGCGTAGACAGGGTACGTGCATTTCCCGGGTGGAGGCTTATAGCTATTAAAGAGCCTAA
>NZ_JAUASX010000010.1 GCF_030345715.1 Solimonas sp. SE-A11 | reverse complement strand
GAGAACAGATCCAAAGCACGAAAGACCAACTTACCCACAGATTTGAACTAGACTCTCAACCCTTACAGGTGGGTCACTTTTCGCTGCGCACCCTGGGTCAACTTTCGCTGCGCGCCAACACAGTAAGCCTGATCATCCTCATCAAACCCTGCCAACGGCTCTGGCATACCGGGCCGTCGAAAGTATCCTGCGCGGACTGCTGAGAGATCGAACCCCTTTCCATCCAGGGTATAGGACCAATGCCCTTCAGCAGGCCGACACCTCAAGCTGCCGCGCGAGATGTCCTCGGTGTTCAACCGGAAAAAGGGGAGAGAGCGCTTCTGCAACTCTAGGACAATGAAGTCGCTGGTGATGTCTCTTTTGTTGGTGACGATCAGGAACATGCCTAATCATCACGTTCCGTTTTAGCCATCGTCTTGGTCATCAGTTCGAGACCGCTAAGGCTAAATCGATCATCGTCGCCTTCCAACTCGACCTTTGTTTTCGTCAGCATCTCGAGGAGTGCAGGTGTTCGATGGTCATCGGATTCCGTCGGGGCGTCTGTTTTCGTGAGAAGGCTCGAGAGCTGGGAAGCAGACGCGACAAGAGGCTGTCCATCAACTTCCCAGGTGTCGCTATCAACAGAATACCCACCCGGAATCACCGGGTCGCCGGTGCGAGGAATCGCGCCCTGAAGCAGAAGTGGAGTTTTCATCGTCGCCCCGTAAATTTGGCTTTTAGCCGAGAAATCGAAAAGTCCGCGACCAGAGGAATGTTCGTTCACAATGCTAGTGACTAATCGACCGAAAGTCATTTGTCGGAAGGCGTGCGAGCCTTGGGTCGATCGACTAGACCCGGGCTCACTTTGCCGATTATCAGTGGATTAGGGCACCTGGGGAGTTTCGGCGGACAGCGTCACCGAGCGCTTAGCGATCGGGTAGAGAACCATAGGAAAGCGCAGGCCCGGCAGGCTGTACTAATCGAAAGGGCCTTTGGAGACTTCGAGCGCTAAGCCTGTGTTCGCCGCGCTCGAGCCGCCTCATGCCTCCCGACCTGCGCGATTACTTGGTGTCGCCGTACCCCGGTTTGGGGACACGCTCGACCACGTGCGATTTGGGGTTTTCGCGCGCCTTCTTCACGGTCGTAAATCGGCCACTCCCGGCGTTGCGCCCGCGCGGGGACGTTTTCGGGCCATTCGATTTCGTTGCCACGAGATACCTCCTTTCAGCGATGGGGCTCGTCGTCATGGCGAGCTTGACGGGTAGTATACAAAAGAATACAGTATGAATGCAAAAGACCATACGCGTGATGCAAGACGAACTGCTCAAGCCGATCGAGCGCAAGGCTCTAAAATTCATCCGCAACCGGATTGCTCACGGAGGTTCCCCTCCGTCTGTTCGGGACGTGCAGAACGAACTGGGCTATCAGTCACCCCGTTCCGCCGCGCAGGTGATCGACCGATTAATTGCTGCTGGCTTCGTGCGGCGGCGCGCCGCAGATCGTGCTCTTCAGGTTGTGCGGATGCCAACGGAAGCTCGGGAGATGGCATTGACGGTGCAGGTGCCTCTGGTCGGCACCGTATCCTGTGGCTTACCGATTCTCGCCGCCGAGAACATCGAGGCGATGGTCGCGGTTTCGGTGCGTTTGGCGCGACCTCCACATCGTTACTTTCTACTTCGTGCGGAAGGTGACTCAATGAATGAGGCAGGGATTGACGATGGCCATTTGGTGTTGGTTCGGCAGCAACATACTGCCGACGAGGGAGAGAAGGTAGTGGCCCTCGTGGATGACGAGGCCACTATCAAGGAGTTCCGGAGAACGGCCGACGCGATAGTGCTGATGCCGCGCAGTTCCAACAAGAAGCACAAGCCAATCATCCTCACCCACGACTTCTCGATTCAAGGGGTTGTGGTGACTTCAATTCCAGATTTGGGAATCTAGTTTATTGGAAGCATTAGCGGAGCAATCGAATGACCATCAAAACGGCTCGGAAAGTTCAGATCGTTAACATCCGCAATCGCGGCAAGGCGGGCGAGGAGCTCGTCAGCCTGAAGGTCGAGGAAGATTGCGATATTGGCGCCTACCTGCTGGCCGACACGACGTATTCCAGTGGGGGGAAAGTCTCCAGCAAGCTCCGTCACCTTTATTGGTTCCCCGACCACCTTGTAAAGAAGGGTGACTTCGTTCTGTTGTACACCGGTACGGGCACCAATCGTGTATTCAAGAACACGTTGGGATCGACCACGCATGCGTTCTACTGGCAGTTGAAGGTGCCGGTCTGGAACGATGACGGCGATGTTGCCGCGCTGATCGAAGCCCGCGATTGGCAGTTCAAGGGCGTGAAGTAGAGAATCTCAATCTTCGCCCTATGAGCAACAAGAAGAAACCAAGGCGGGGCAGGGCAAACCGAACGCAGCGAGTGGCGGGGCATATGCCTATCCGCCTCACGGATATTCAGATCTCCGGATCTTCTTTGTCCAATGCGCTAAGCGGCGAGGAATTGAAGGTAACCGGCAAGCTCAACAAGTCTGCGCCCATTCGACGCAAACCATCGGGAAGATTCTTCGCAAAGTCCGGGCGCTATCGAAAATCCTCGGCAGAGGTGCCTGCTTCGGCAGCATTGCATCCAGTATTCACGCAGTGAAGGGCCGTGAGTATCCGGCGGTGTGCCTTGTCATCAATGTTCAGGGCTGCGGGACATTCTCATGCATTGCTCGACGGGGAGTGCCCTGAACGAGGAGAGGACGCTCGAAAGCTGTATGTCGGCGCGACACGCGCTGAAAAACTTCTGGCGATCGCCGTGCCACACTTCCGGTAGCCATCATTGGAGGCACTGCTCAAGGCCGTAGGCGTTGCACCAAAGCTAATCTCCCTGGTGCCTGCTAGAGCCGCAAAGCCAGGGAAGCCAAAGAAGTCTAAACCGACGATTGCTAATGCCGATTGAATCCAGTTTTCGTCACAAATTTTCCGTGTGATCGCAATCTTGGGGTAAGGGAAAGGTTAGTCGTCGAGGAGGTTGCCAATTGGGCTCCGGGCCAACTCGCCGACGCGATAGTAACCTAGGACTGTTTCGACCCTGCGATGCTCGGTCATCGCCATCACATCACCAATAGGGATGTTGCGACGGCCGGCTTCGGAAATGAACCCAGACCTCAGACTATGCCCTGCCCAATCGCCGTTTAGGCCTGCCAGCATCGCGCGTTTGCGTACGATGGAGGCTACAGCGCCCGGGGCGAGGGGAGGGCCAACGCGGGATTTCCAGAGTCGCCGGAAGATCGGTCCATCGGTTATGGCGGAGGCATTGAGCCAGGCCTTGAGAGCTTCGGCAGCTTGGCCGCGGATCGGCTTGTCGGGATGGACGGTGCTGGTTCCATCTTGGTTGGTCTTGGAGCGATGTAACTTATACGAGTAATTCTCGCCGTCAGATTTGGACAAGTGTTCCAAGGTGGCTGCAGACACCTCTGAGCGCCGACGACCGCCGCTGGACCAAGCGAAAAGCAACAGAGCCCGGTCCCGGAGGCCCTCAAGGGATTCATCGCAGGTGGTCAGCATGGCCTTGAGGGGCTCTCGGGTAGCGGCCGTCTTTTTCGTGGCAAATTCCCCACGCTTGGAAGCGGCGCGCCGGGCACGTGATAGCAGATGCCGAACCTGTGGATCTTCACAGGGGTTCGGTTGCCGTCGCATCTGATGCAGCTTTGACAGAACCGACAGTCGATGGATCACCGTGCTGATCTTTAGAGGGCCCAGGTGCGCTTTAAATCCGCCCTTTACCAGTTGAGCATCGATGGCAGGCGGCAGTTCGCTTACCGGTTGGTCAATAGGGCCGCGGGCCAGGTGATCCACGATGAATTGGACGACCGTTGAAGTCGACACTGGCAGGTGCAAGGGCTGTCCGTAGCGAGCCACACCCCAAGCGCACCAGTACCGCATGGCGCTGCGATAGCTTCGGATGGTGTTCTCGGATTCACCAGCGATGAGGATTTCGTCGGCGGCGCTACGGGCTGCGTTGCTGAGTTCGGCTGGAGTGACCAGCGTGGCGCCGACCATCACTGGCAAATCTCCTGGTTTTGCTTTGTTGCGCTGCCCCCGCGAAGCCGACATATCGGTTCAAGTCCTGTGTCCTGATAGATGTAAAAGCACTACTTCCATACGCGCGATAAGCATCACTTATCGGTTTATCGTCGTGCCGACCCGCCGCAGGGCCCGACACGCCCCAGTCAGGAAAAAACGCCGTGCTCGATCCTGACGAGGATGGCGATCACGCTCTTCAGCCCCTCATCGTCGAGTAGTAGATCAATTGGGCGAACAAAACCGAGCGCCGGACATTCGCTCTCCAGCCATACCTTGGCGGCCTCAGCGGTGCCGAAAACCTCCCTGGCCTGCTCCCGTGCGGCCCGGATCCTCTGGCGGCGCGTCATTTTCGCGCTCGACCCTTCGTTGTTCCTGTGCGCCATCACAGCGGCTGGAGCCGTAACCGCGTCTGTTCAGGTTCGCCGGGTCGACGCCGCATGGATCATCCGGATGGCCCGCGCGATGCGCTGTCCCTTCCGCATCATCCAGCGCCCCACTAAGTAAAACGGCAGGCCAAACGCCACCAGCATCGCGATCAGCAGCGCATCGTCGGAAGCCAGCTTGCCCACCATCAGGCAAGCTCCCAGATAGAAGAGGGCGATCCCGACTCCCACGACACCTATGGCCAAGACCACGAAGCCGCCGGTCTTCCAGAGCAGCGGCCCCTCCTGGGCGTGCCCGGCACCCCGGGTGACGTTGACGTAGCAGATCGCCTCCACGACGCCGGATCGGTCCAGTTCCCCGGTCACCACCATCTGGTCACCCGGGTTCACGACCGGCGGGTCATCGCCGACGATGCGCACCTGGCGCTCGCCGATCGAGAAGGTCGTGATGAACGTCGTCGACACCGATAGGGATTGCCCCGATCCCGAACTCGCGACCCGGTTCATTGCGGAAACATGTGCGGCAGGCCCACGTAGCAGTTCCATAGATCCCCCCAGGTTTTAATGGTGCCGGGCATCCGCGGAATCTCCCCGCGGGTGCCCGGCGGCCGGTTACGGCGCCGCGTCCGGCAGCGAGAAGTCCGGATTCGCCAGCATGCTGCTCCAGACGTGTTGGCCCGCCGATCCCGGGAAGCGGTACTTCGCGGGCAGCGAGTCGATCGTCAGGTTCAGCAGCCCGCCCGAGGTCGTGCCAGACCCCATCAGGTCTGTACCGGTCTCATCGAAGCTGCGCCGGTAGGTCAGCGAGCCGCTCTGAGGAGTCCCGACGCTGACCACCCCGGAGGCACTGACGCCTGCAGGGGCCGACAGATTGCCCGTCCGCAGCAGGGCATTCAGGTCCGCCGTCGCCGGCGACCGCATTTGCACGTCCGTGCCGCCGAAGTCGACCGCGCCGGATGCCGGGTTGTGAGCCAGTTCGATCCGCACATCGCTGAACTGCACGCTGCGGCCATCCGGAGCGCTGATGCGCAGGGCATTGTCCTTGCCGCCGAAGGTCTCGATCTGCACCGACCCGGTCGCCGAGCGGATGACAGTGCCCGAGGCACTCTCGAAGCTCATCGAGTAGCCGTCGATGACGACGTCCGCCGACCAGATCACATTGAACGTCCCCGAGCCATCCGGATTCAGGCGGACCAGCAGGTTCTTCACCTGCATCGTCCCCTGGATCAGGCCGATCGCCTCCCGGCAGCTGTCGAAGGTAACCATCGCCTCCGGATCGCCAGCCGGATTGGGCGTCGTATCCGTATAGGTCACGGTGCCGCCAGAACTGCAGGCGCGCGTGCCGGCACGGGTCGTCCCGAGGTCCACCTCAGTGAGGCCGGTCAGCATCAGCGACCCCAGCCCCTGGGTATAGCGGTACAGCGTCGCCAGGCGGGCCGCTTCGGCATCCGCCACCGTGGACGACAGGGGAGGGGCATCATCGGAGCCTCCGCCGCCACAGCCCGCCGCGGACAGCAGCAGGATGGCGACCAGGGCATTGCGGAACAGCTTACTGCACATCGAAAAATTCAAGGTCATAACACCTCCAAGATGGTTGCTGGATGGCGGCAGGAGCCCTGTCAGCCGGCGCGGCTCCCTTGGGGAGGCGCGCAGCAGGCGACGAGATCGAGACCGCCCCGGTACCGCCAGCTGCACGACCTCTCTCCGAGGTCGGCGCCGGCGACTCCAAACCCCTCAGGTCGAGATCACCCGGCGAATTCCGGGCGCAACTCTCCTGCGAGGGGAGAAATAAGGAATGGGGAACGGCCGAAGGTCAGCGGATGCGGTAGTTCTCGCGGAACTCGCTGCCGAGGCGTTCCTGGACAAAACGGGCGGTGCCCTGGGGGAGCAGGTACACGCGCTGACGGGTAAACACGTCGCGGGACGTTTCCACGTTCGTGCGAATGACCCCGTAGCTAAGCTGGTAGCCCACCCCCAGGATCGAGACGAACGCTCCGTTCCGGTCGATCTCAACCAGGCAACTGGAAGCGTCCGTGGCGTACCAGGCGCCATCCAGACCCGGCGCCCGGGGACCCGAGAGTGCCAGGATCTTCTGGTTCACCGGCGCACCGTAGACGGCGACCGTATTGCCGCGGGCGCGGGCGTTGTTGATGTACACCACGCCAACGTCGGTCCTTTCGATCGGCGCAGCCGCATTCATGGCGTATAGCGCCTGGGTGTCATGGACGCGCGGCCCATTACGGTCGATGGTCAGGAAGTGCCACGCATCCTCGGGGCTCTTGAAGTAGTAGCTGCAGGGGTCGCACACATAGCCGGGGGTGGCATTCCCCGTCGGCGCGATGAAAGCCGAGAGCAGCAGCTGGTCGGGGAAGCCGGCCATGTTCTGCTGACGCCGCTGGGCGTTCTGGGCCTCGATGGCGTCCATGACGGCGCAACCGGATGCGAATGCCGAAGCCATGAGCGCAAGGGCGAGCAGGCTTGCCGAACGAATCCCCGTGGTGATCTTCAAGTGAATCCTCCACTTCATCTATTTTCTCCTAAATATTAAGCAATAGTTATTTCTTAAGCAATGAAACCGTTAGACCAGCTACCTGAAGCCATAGATGCTTTTTCCTATGTCTACAGAGAGCAAACCGCTGTCACTGCGAGAGTTTTTCGGTCGGAACCTACGGCTTGAGCGGACGCGCGCGGCGTTGACCCAAGAGGAGTTGGCCGCCAAGGTCGGCACTGACCAGGGCTACATCAGCCAAATGGAGCGCGGCGTTGCATGGGCGTCGCTCGAGATGGTCGAAAGGCTGGCGACTGCGCTGGACATCAAGGCTGCCGTGCTCTTTGACGAAACTCTCGGCCGGCGCTGAGTCGACAGCCTCACGCCTTTCTATCGATCGCACGGCGCCGCCGCCCTCACCGCATCGACCGCCTCGGCCATGGCTGCAAACCGCCCCTGTAACTCCGCGGCGTGGCGCTGAGCATCTGCAGACCGGTTCCTTTCCGCTGCCAGCAACTCGGTCAGCAATGCCAACTGCTGCAAGGCCGCTCCGCGCTCACCTTCCGCTCGTGCGCGAGCCAAGTCGGCCTGGCGTTCCGCTTCCCTAGAGGCAACCAGCATTTTCTCCGCTGAGGCCAAACGCTGCTCCAACCGCTCGTTGTCCTCCAGCGCCTCATCGCGCTCAACGTTCGCCATCGCGATTTTGCTGGCACCGGCTGCTTCAGTGATCGCGATACGCTCGGCAACCCGAGCTTCTGCCATCGACCAAACCTTGGTTTCGACCTCGCGGAACGCCCGAGCAACCTCCGGCGGAATACTCGACGTCGCTTCGCTCGGCGATTCAGTCAACTCCCGCCACCGGCGTAGGGCGGGGCAGATATCCCTCAGGCTTCCGCCACCGATCGCCTGACGCACCGATTCAGCCGTGACCTTCCGCCCGTCGCGACGGAGAACGTCGGCTGCGGCATGCACCCGCTCCTCGAGGGAGAGTGCCGAGGCGTCCTGATCCGGTATTACCGTATTACCCATTACCATTACCTCCGTTACTACCAACCGACTTGGTGGCCACCTTGGCCGGCCCCCATGACACCGGACGGCGCCTCAACAGCGACGACAAATCCCGGCGCTCCTTCGATGCGGCGCTGCAGTGATCCAGGAAGACCACAATCTCGGCGACCAGATACTCCGCAATGCCGCGGGACGCATGCGGAGTCGCCAGGTACTGCAGGACATAGCGCAGACCCAGTCCGAGTTCGCGATCCTGCCGCTCCAGCCAGTAGAGGTGCGGGGTCAGGAACTCCACCGTCATCGTCTCGTGCCGCAGCACGAACGGATCCTCCGGCCGGCACTCCTCGCCGACCGAGCGCAGCTTGCCGAGGTCGTGGAGCAGGTAGCCCAGCTGGGCCATGGGCGCCGCCAAGGGGTCATCTGGCAATGCCGCGGCGGCGATCCCGCCCGCGATATCCAGCAGGCTCGTGCAGTGCGCGAGCAGGCCTCCGGCGTAGCTGTGGTGGTGGCTCACGCTGGCGCGGCAACGCAACAAGGGCAGGCCGATCGCCGGGTCCAGCAACACGCGCTTCAAGAAACCCGAAAGCGGGTCGGGCAGCGCCTGCTCCAGTTCCACCAGCATGGAAAGGCCGTCCCGGGCTTCCGCCGGACAGGCGCTGCTCGGCAGCAGGGTGGCGGCACAATCGATCTCGGACGGATCAATCGGACAGATCTGGCGAATCTCGAGGTTCGGCCTCCGATCGAACTCACGCACCTTGGCCGTCACCAGGGCAGGGGCCTCCGTTGTAATCGGCCCCACGTGATCACGGTGCTCGGGCCACACGTAGCCAATTACAGAGTCGTACCCGTCACCGAGAATCAGCTGGATCTGCAGCTTGCCGCTCGAGAGGGTCTTATCCCGGCGGGAAACCACCCAAGCCGGCATCTTCACGACCTGGCCTAGGTGGTCCAGCAGCTGAGTGGAGTTCAAAAGGGGCACTGCAGTACTCATTAATAGCGTCTCTTAGGTCGTGGCCGGCGCGGGAGTCGGGTGCAGGGCGCCGCTCACCAGGCGATCGAAAGCTGAGCCATCGCGCCGCGTCAGGTTCGGGACGAATCGGGAATAGGTCTTGAACAGCATCATCGTGTTGGCATGGCCCAACTGCCGGGCGACCCACTCCGGGTTCTCGCCGGCGGCCAGCCACAAGGTCGCGCAGGTATGGCGGGTCTGGTACGGCCGACGCTTCTCCAGGCCCAGGTGGCGGAGCAGGGGATACCAGACCCGGTTGGTCACATTGTCCAGGTCCAGCGGCTCTCCCTCGCGGTTGCAGAAGACGAACTCCTGGTCCCCTGTGATCGCCTGCTGGGCGCGCAGTGCCTCGAGCACCGGCTTGCTCATTTCGATCTCGCGTTGCGAGCCGTCGGTCTTGGTGTACTCGAGCTCGCCCCGGACCAGGTTTTCGCGCACCAGGATCTGGCCCCGCTCAAAGTCCACGTACTTCCACTTCAGGCCGTGGATCTCTCCCGTGCGCATACCGGTCAGGAAGCGAACGGTGAAGTAGTTGCGGTAATCCGTCCGCACGGTGTCCAGGATCAGCCGGACCTGGTCCATCGTGAACGGATGGATGTCGATCTTGGGCTGCTTGAGGCGCTTGATCTTGTCGACCGGGTTAACGAACTCGAACCGCTCCGCGGCCTCCGCCAGGATCTGGCCGAGGATCTGGACGACCCGGTTGAGGGTCTTGGGGGAGAGGGTCGCATTGCCATTGCGGCCCTTTGCCTGTGCCAGGACCGCTCGGAACTGCAGGATGTCCGACTTGGTGATCTCGCCGACCGGCTTCTCGCCGAAGTTCGGGATCAGGTGGCCGTTCACGGTCGACTCGACCGTGGCCAGGTGCGACTTGCGCCAGGACGGCTTGAACTCGGTGGTCCAGGTCTGGACGAAATCCTTGAAGAGGGGCGTCTCGGACTTCACCGCAGCCGGCAGAATGGTCGCCGGGGCGGCCTTGGCGACAAAGCGCTCGGCCTGGGTGCTGCCGGGAAACTGCCGGGCATAGTCGAAGGCGCCGGTTGCGATCGCCGCTTCGATATTGTCGAGCACCCGCTGCATCAGCTTCCGGTTGGCCGGGGTGTCCGCCAGCTTGGTGTACTCGCGGCAGCGGACGCCCTGGTAGCGGAAGTCGAAGAACAGGCCGCCCTTAGAATTTCGAATACTAGCCATGGCAAACCGCACCGTTCGCCATCGGGATGGCCACCATGGACGCAGCGGTGCCGCAAAGCATGTCCTGCTCGATCGTTTCCCACAGGTACAAAATCTTTCGGCCGCCGAAGGGGCGGACGTAGTGCTTTCCCTCCAGCAAAACGGAATCCTTCAAACGTTCGCGAATGGTCCGAACGTCATACTTAATTCGCGCCGCTAGTTCCTCCGTCGTAAGATACGTCTGACTCATCTAATTGCTCCTTTGTAAACTCCATGATTCATTTGAATCGTGAAGCATATGTATCACGCAGTTTACATTTAGTCAATCACAAGATTCATATGAATCACAGAAATAGGTCAATGCAATGATTCGGATCCTGTTCGCGCAGATGCTGGATGAGAAAGCCTTCCGCGAAAGGCGAAAAATCACGCTCAATGATGTGAGTGACGAAACTGGGCTCTCGCGCCCCACGGTGTCGCGAATTGCGAACGTGCCCGGGTACAAAACGGGAACCGACACGCTGGATGTCCTGTGCAGGTACTTCCAGTGTCAGCCGGGCAGCCTACTCACCTGGGTTGATGAACAGCCCGACGGTCAAAAAAAATAGACGGGACCTCTGCGTGGGCTACGAATGGGCCACCAATGGGCCATAGATGGGCCATGGCAGAAATCGGGCGGCGAAAAAACTTAGTGCAACCCGGCATTCTTGTGTCTATAATCGCCGCCCCGGACGCTACTGCTCGCGTTCGGGCGGTTGGAGTTTCACCAGTGTCTTCAAGGAAGTAGGAAACTTTTCCTTGTAGTGGTGGCCTCAAATCTTCTACAATAGTCGTCTGTCTGGTGCGGGGTGGAGCAGTCTGGCAGCTCGTCGGGCTCATAACCCGAAGGTCGTAGGTTCAAATCCTGCCCCCGCTACCAATTTAAGATTTTGTAGGCTCCGACATGGCCCCTTGTGGGCCATTTTCATTTCTGAAGATTTTCTGAGGCTTTTTTTCGAAAGATGACCGTGCTGCGCGAGAGACTGGTGCAGATGCTGGAACCCGTCGTGGAATCGATGGGTTACGAGCTCGTGCTGCTTGAGTACAGCCCGAACAGCCACAACGCCCTGCTGCGGCTGTTCATCGACAGCGCCAACGGCATCGGCCTGGAAGATTGCGAGAAGGTCAGCCGTGAAGTGGCGGCCCAGCTCGATGTCGAAGACCCCATCAGCACCCAGTACTCGCTGGAAGTCTCTTCGCCAGGCCTGGACCGGCCGCTGGTCAAGCCGGCGCACTTCGAACGCTTCATGAACGAACAGGCCCGCATCCAGTTGCTGGCGCCCAAGAGCGGGCGTCGCCGCTTCATCGGCTGGATCCGCGCGGCGAGCGACAAGAGCGTGACCCTCGAGACCGACCAGGGCCGCGTCGATATCGAATATTCCGAGATGGAACGGGCGCGTCTCGTTCCTGACTATGACCGGGAGTAGTAGCGCGTGAACAAGAACATTCTCTTGATGGTAGACGTCGTCTCCAACGAGAAGGGCGTCGAGAAGGAAATGATTTTCCAGGCCCTGGAGGCCGCGCTCGCTTCCGCCGGCAAGGAAAAGTACGGCGACGAGTCGGAGCTGCGCGTCGCCATCGACCGCACCACCGGCGAGTACGACACCTACCGCCGCTGGGCCGTTCTCGAGGACGACAGCGAGGACTTCGAGTACCCCGAGCGCCAGATCAAGCTGACCTACGCGCAGAAGGAAAAGGAAGACTCCCAGCCCGGCGACGTCATCGAGCGCAAGGTCGAGTCCGTGGACTTCGGCCGCATCGGCGCCCAGAAGGCCAAGCAGGTCATCGTGCAGAAGGTGCGCGAGGCCGAGCGTTCCCAGATCGTGGCGGCCTACAAGGCGCGCGTCGGCGAGCTGATCACCGGCCTGGTCAAGCGCATCGAGCGCGGTAACGTCATCCTGGACCTGGGCGGCAACGCCGAGGCCATCGTGCTGCGCGACCAGCTGATCCCGCGCGAGCCGGTGCGTCCGGGCGACCGCATGCGCGGCTACCTCTACGAGGTCAGCCCGCAGGTCCGCGGCCCGCAGTTGTTCCTGTCGCGCACTTCGCCGCAGTACCTGATGGAGCTGTTCAAGCTCGAGGTGCCGGAAATCGCTCAGGGCCTGATCGAGCTCAAGGGCGCCGCCCGTGACCCGGGTCTGCGCGCCAAGATCGCCGTCCAGGCCAAGGACAAGCGCATCGACCCGGTCGGTGCTTGCGTCGGCATGCGCGGTTCGCGCGTGCAGAGCGTGTCCAACGAGCTCGCCGGCGAGCGCGTCGATATCGTGCCCTGGGACGACAACATCGCCCAGTTCGTCATCAATGCCATGGCCCCGGCCGAAGTCGAGACCATCGTCGTCGACGAGGAATCCCACGCCATGACCATCGGCGTGTCCGAGGACAAACTGGCGCAGGCCATCGGCCGCGGCGGCCAGAACGTACGCCTGGCTTCCGAGCTGACCGGCTGGGCGCTCAACGTCATGACCGCGGCTGAGGCCGAGGCCAAGAAGGAACAGGAAAACCTGGGCGTCCTGCAGGTGTTCATGGACAGCCTCGACGTCGATGCCGAAGTGGCCGGCGTGCTGGTGCAGGAGGGCTTCACCTCGCTCGAGGAGATCGCCTACGTGCCGGCCGAGGAACTGCTGCAGATCGACGAGTTCGACGAAGCCATTGTCGAGGAGCTACGCAACCGCGCCCGCGACGTACTGCTGACCAAGGCGATCGCCAAGGCCGAGCGTGCCGCCGGTGCCACCCCGTCCGAGGACCTGCTGTCGCTCAACGGCATCGACGAGGACACCGCCTATGCGCTGGCCGAAGCCGGCGTTGCCAACTGCGAGAGCCTGGCGGACCTCGCGACCGATGAATTGCTGGAAATGTTGCCCGACCTGGGCGACGAGCGGGCCTCCGCGCTGATCATGGCGGCGCGTACCAAGGCTTACGCCTGAGGCTGCCTGCGTAAGGCGAAGGAACACTATGTCGACAAACGTCACGGTTCAGGATTTTGCCAACGAGCTGAAGCGGCCTGTCGCCGAACTGCTGGTGCAGTTCAGCGAAGCCGGTGTGTCGGTATCCGACGCACAGTCTTCCATCACCCCCGAGAACAAGGTGGCGCTGCTGGCCTACCTGCGCCAGAAGGCGCCGGGTGGCGGTGGTGGCACGCTCGGCACCCGTAGCAGCAGCATCACGCTCAAGCGCAAGGAAACCACCGAGCTCAAGCTCGGCGGTGGTCGTGGCGCGCCGACCAAGACGGTCAGCATCGAGGTTCGCAAGAAGCGCACCTACGTCAAGGACGACCTGATGGAGGGCGGCGCGGAAGCCGCCGCCACGGCGGTTGCCGCACCCTCGGCCGTCGAGCCGGCCCCGCTGGACGAAGAGGCCATCCGCGCGGCGGAAGAGGCTGCCCAGCGCGCCGCTGCCGTCAAGGCCGCCGCCGCCGAGCGGGCTGCCGAACTGGCTGCCCAGCGTGCCCAGGAAGACCTCGAGCGCCAGCAGGCTGCCGCTGAGGAAGAACGCAAGCGTGCCGAGGCCGAGGCCAGCGCGCGCGAGGCTCGTGAGACTCACGAGCGTCGCATGAAGGAAGACCCGCTTTACCGCGCCAAGTACGAGGCCGAGTCCTCGCGCAACCGCGCCGCGGAGAACGTACGCCGTGCCGCCGAGGCCGCGCGCCTGGCCGCCCTGGCCCCGCCGCCGGCACCGACCCCGGCCGCCGCCCCGCGCCGCCCGGCCTCCGCCACCACCGCGACCCCGGCTCCCGGAGCCGCGCCCGCGCCGGGTGCCGACCGCGGCGGTCGCCGTGACGACCGCCATCACCGCACCGAGCTGCACCTGGCCGAGGGCAAGGGCGGCAAGCGCGACAACAAGAAGAGCAAGAAACCCACCGGACGCATCCGCGTCGACAATGCCCACGGCTTCGAGAAGCCGGTGGCGCCGATCGTCCGCGAGGTCGAGGTGCCGGAGGCGATCACCGTCGGTGAGCTGGCCAATCGCATGGCGATCAAGGCCACCGAGCTGATCAAGGTCATGATGAAGAACGGCGTCATGGCCACCATCAACCAGACGCTCGACCAGGACACCGCGGTGCTGATGGTCGAGGAAATGGGCCACTCCGTCCGCACCGTCAAGGCTAGCGACTTCGAGGAAAGCCTCGAGCAGGCCGTGACCGGCGGCGACCAGGAAGCCGAAGGCACGCCGCGTCCGCCGGTGGTTACCATCATGGGCCACGTCGACCACGGCAAGACCTCGCTGCTGGATCACATCCGCAAGACCCGCGTCGCCGCGGGCGAAGCGGGTGGCATCACGCAGCACATCGGTGCTTACCACGTGACGACGCCCAAGGGCATCATTACCTTCCTCGACACCCCGGGCCATGCCGCGTTCACCAAGATGCGCGCCCGTGGCGCCCAGGTGACGGACATCGTCATCCTGGTGGTGGCGGCCGATGACGGCGTCATGCCGCAGACCCGTGAAGCGATACAGCACGCCAAGTCGGCGAAGGCGCCGATGATCGTGGCCGTGACCAAGATCGACAAGCCGGCAGCGGATCTCGATCGCGTCAAGAACGAGTTGACCAAGTACGAGGTCGTGGCGGAAGAGTGGGGTGGCGACACCCAGATCGTCGGCGTGTCCGCCTTCACCGGCCAGGGTATCGACGAACTGCTCGACGCGATCCTGGTGCAAGCCGAAATCCTCGAGCTCACTGCTCCGGTCGAAGCCGCCGCGCGCGGCAACATCCTCGAATCCTCGGTGGAGAAGGGCCGTGGCCCGGTCGCCACCGTGCTGGTGCGCGCCGGTACCCTGAAGCAGGGCGACGTGATCCTCAGCGGTCCGCATTTCGGCCGCGTGCGTGCGATGTTCGACGAAGCGGGCCGCCCGGTGAAGGAAGCCGGCCCGTCCATCCCCGTCCAGGTCCTCGGCCTGTCCGGTGCGCCGGATGCCGGCGACGACGTGGTTGTGGTGGCCGACGAGCGCAAGGCCCGCGAGCTGGCGATCGTGCGTGAGCAGAAGCAGCGCGAGCAGCGTCTGGCGCAGTCGCAGGCCGTACGCATGGACCAGGTCTTTGCCCGCATGGGCGAGGGTGAGCAGAAGTCGCTCAACCTCATGGTCAAGGCCGACGTGCAGGGTTCCGCCGAAGCTATCACCGAAGCGCTGCGCAAGATTCCCAGTGAAGAGGTCAAGGTCAACGTCCTGTCGACCACCATTGGCGGTATCAACGAGTCCGACGTCGACCTGGCGCTGGCGTCCAAGGCCATCATCATCGGCTTCAACGTCCGTGCCGACGCCGGCGCGCGCAAGCACATCCAGGATACGGGTGTGGACGTGCGCTACTACTCGATCATCTACGAGATCATGGACGACGTCTCCGACGCCATCTCGGGCCTGCTGGGCACCGAGACGCGCGAGCAGATCGTCGGCATCGCGCAGGTGCGCGACGTGTTCCGCAGCTCCAAGTTCGGCGCCATCGCCGGCTGTCTGGTCATTGATGGCCAGGTGCAGAAGAGCCT
The DNA here is from genome assembly GCF_030345715.1 of Solimonas sp. SE-A11. Classification (GTDB taxonomy): domain Bacteria; phylum Pseudomonadota; class Gammaproteobacteria; order Nevskiales; family Nevskiaceae; genus Solimonas_A. The sequence continues at coordinate 163,756 of NZ_JAUASX010000010.1, read as the reverse complement.
GCCGATCCGCGTGCTGCGCAACCAGACGGTCATCTACGAGGGCACGCTGGAATCGCTGCGCCGCTTCAAGGACGACGTTGCCAAGGTCGAGGCCGGCACCGAGTGCGGTATCGGCGTGAAGGACTACAACGACGTCAAGGTCGGTGACCAGATCGAGTGCTTCCAGCGCATCGAAGTGCGCCGCAAGGTCCAGGCCGCAGCGTAGGCTTAGACGTGCCCAAGGAATATCCGCGCAAGCTACGCGTCAATACCCAGCTGCAGGCCGAGCTGTCTCAGCTGATCCGTAGCGAGCTGTCGGATCCCCGGGTGGCGGGTGTCACCGTGACCGGCGTCGACGTGGCGCCGGACATGCGCGAAGCCAAGGTCATGGTCAGCCTGTTCGGTTCCGACGAGCAGCTCAAGGATGCACTGAAGGGCCTCGGCAGTGCCGCCGGCAAGCTGCGCCACGGCCTGTCCAAGCGCATGCTGATGCGTACCGTGCCCAACCTGCGTTTCGTGCCAGACCTGGCGCTGCGCGCCGGCGACCAGGTCAGCGGCCTGATCCGCAGTGTGATCGAGGCCGACAAGCAGCACGCCCGTGACCGCGGCGAAGAGCCGGGCAGCCAGCCCACGGCCACGCCGGACGAAGAGGGCAACTAGCCTGCGGCACATGAAACCCCGGATTCCACGGCGTCCGGTCAACGGCATCCTGCTGTTCGACAAGCCGCTGGGTCTGTCCTCCAATGACGCGCTGCAGCGCGTCAAGCGCCTGTTCCGTGCCGAGAAGGCCGGCCACACCGGCAGCCTCGATCCGCTCGCCAGTGGTATGCTGCCGATCTGCTTTGGCCAAGCCACCAAGCTCTGCGGCCAGTTGCTGGAGTCCGACAAGCGCTATGTCGCGCGCCTGTGCCTGGGCCAGAAGACCACCACCGGCGACGCGGAGGGCGAGGTGATTGCCACCAGCGACGCCTCCGGGCTGACCCGCGAGATGCTGGAGGCGGCGGTACCGGCCTTCACTGGCCCCATTTCCCAGGTGCCGCCGATGTACTCGGCGCTCAAGCACCAGGGCCAGCGCCTCTACGAGCTGGCCCGCGAGGGCGTCGAGATCGAGCGCCAGCCGCGCGAGGTCACCATCCACGAGCTGCGCCTGACCGCCTTCGGCGATGGCGAGTGCGAGCTGGACGTGCGCTGCTCCAAGGGTACCTACATCCGCACCCTGGCCGAGGACCTGGCTGCCGCAGTCGGGCATTGTGCCCACCTGATCGGCCTGTACCGCGTCGCGGTGGAGCCGTTCGAGGGTGCGCCGCTGGCCTGGGACGCCCTGGAAGCCCTCGCGGCCCAGGGCGAGGCGGCCCTGGATGCCTGTCTGCTGGATACGGTGGCCGCCGTGCGGGGCTGGCCCCAGGTCCGCGTCGAGGAGGCCCGAGCCGGGTATCTGGCCCATGGACAGCCCGTGCGGGTGGCCGGCGCGCCGGCGCGGGGGCGCGTGGCGGTGCTGGACGAGGCCGGACGGCTGCTGTGCCTGGCCGAAATCGATGCGGACGGCCTGGTGGCGCCGCGCCGCTGGCTGGCCGTGCCGGCTGCCGGCGCATAGGCTCGCCGCCGGTCGGCTGGGTGAAAAATGCCGCAGGAACCGCTTGTTAGGCTGTACGCCGGGCCGCTATAATCCGGCGCTTTACGACAGACGATTTTAGAGTTGGAGCAAGAGTCAATGACGTTGACCGTTGAACAGAAGGCCGAAGTGGTGAAGAAGTTTGCCCGCGGCCAGGGTGATACCGGTTCGCCGGAAGTCCAGGTTGCCCTGCTGACCGAGCGCATCAACAGCCTCGCTCCGCACTTCGAGCAGAACAAGAAGGACAACCACTCCCGCCGTGGCCTGCTCAAGATGGTGAACCAGCGCCGCCAGATGCTGGACTACCTCAAGAGCAAGGACGAGCCCCGCTACAGCAAGCTCATCGCCGAGCTGGGCCTGCGCCGCTAATCGCGGCGCTTTTGCTTTCTGGAGATGCGGCTGGTGCGGCCTCTCTCCATCGGACTGAAATCCACGCGGCCCGCTCGAACCTTCGGCGGGCCGCCTAGTTAACGAGGACATGCCCATGGCGATCTCCGCCTATCCTGCAGCGCCCGTCACCAAGACGTTCCGCTATGGCAACCACACCGTCAGCCTGCAGACCGGCCACATGGCCCGCCAGGCCACCGGCGCCGTCATCGTCAATATCGACGACACCGTGGTGATGGTCACCGTGGTCGCCAAGAAAGAAGCCAAGCCGGAGCAGGATTTCTTCCCGCTCACGGTCGACTACATGGAGAAGTTCTACGCCGGTGGCCGCATCCCGGGTGGCTTCTTCAAGCGCGAAGGCCGTCCGACCGAGAAGGAAACCCTGACCTCGCGCCTGATCGATCGCCCGATCCGCCCGCTGTTCCCGGAAGGCTATTACAACGAGATCCAGCTGATCGCCCAGGTCGTCTCGCTGAACCCGGACGTGGACGGTGACATCCCGGCGCTGCTCGGAGCCTCCGCCGCGCTGGCGCTGTCCGGCGTGCCCTTCCAGGGCCCGATCGGCGCCGCCCGCGTCGGTTACAAGAACGGCAACTACATCCTCAACCCGAACGTCTCCGAGCTGGTGGATTCCGAGCTCGATCTCGTCGTCGCCGGCACCAAGGACGCCGTGCTGATGGTGGAGTCCGAGGCCGACATGCTGTCCGAGCAGGTCATGCTCGGCGCCGTGCTGTTCGGTCACGAGCAGATGCAGGCCGCCATCACCGCGATCAACGAGTTCGTCGCCGAAGCCGGCAAGCCGAAGTGGGACTGGAAGGCGAGCGACCGCTCGGCCGTCCAGGCCTTCGTCGCCCCCTTCGAGGGCCAGATCGCCGAGGCCTACGGCTACACCGACAAGCAGGTCCGCTACGGCAAGCTGGATGAAGTGAGCAAGGCCGCCAAGGCTGCCCTCACCGCAGACGCCGGCTTCACCGTCAACCAGGTGAAGTACGAGCTCGACGAGCTCAAGGCCAAGATCGTGCGTAACCGCATCCTCGATGGCCACCCGCGCATCGACGGCCGCGACAAGGTCACCGTGCGTCCGCTGTCGATCAACGTCGGTACGCTGCCGCGCACCCACGGTTCGGCCGTGTTCACCCGTGGCGAGACCCAGGCCCTGGCCGTGGTCACCCTGGGCACCGGCAAGGACTACCAGATCATGGACGCGATCAGCGGCGAGTGGCATGAGCACTTCATGTTCCACTACAACTTCCCTCCGTTCTCGGTGGGCGAGACGGGCCGCCTGAACTCCCCCAAGCGCCGCGAGATCGGCCACGGTCGCCTGGCTAAGCGCGGCGTCGCCGCCGTGATGCCGGACCTGCAGAAGGAATTCCCGTACGTGGTGCGCGTGGTTTCGGAGATCACCGAATCCAACGGCTCCTCGTCGATGGCCTCGGTCTGCGGCTCCAGCCTCGCGCTGATGGACGCCGGCGTGCCCATCAAGGCACCGGTGGCCGGTGTCGCCATGGGCCTGATCCTGGAAGAAGGCCGCTGGGCGGTGCTCACCGACATCCTCGGTGACGAAGACCACCTCGGCGACATGGACTTCAAGGTGGCCGGTACGCAGGACGGCATCACCGCGCTGCAGATGGACATCAAGGTCGCCGGCATCACCGGCGAGATCATGGCCCAGGCCCTCAAGCAGGCGAAGGACGCCCGCCTGACAATCCTGAACCAGATGAACGAAGTGATCGCCAAGCCGCGCACCGAGCTGTCGATGCACGCGCCGCGCATCACCATGATCAAGATCCACCCGGACAAGATCCGTGAGGTCATCGGCAAGGGCGGCGCCACCATCCAGGCGATCACCCGCGAGACCGGCACCTCGATCGACATCGACGACGACGGCACCATCAAGGTCGCCGCCGTCGACGGCAAGGCTGCCGAAGCCGCGATCGCGCGCATCAACGCGCTGACCCGCGACGTCGAAGTCGGCGCGATCTACGAAGGCAAGGTCGCCAAGATCATGGATTTCGGCGCGTTCGTGACGATCACCCCGGGCAAGGACGGCCTGGTCCACATTTCCCAGCTCGCCGACAAGCGTGTGGAGAAGGTGGAAGACGTCGTCAAGGAAGGCCAGATCGTCAAGGTCAAGGTTCTCGAGGTCAGCAAGGACGGCAAGATCCGCTTGTCGATGAAGTCCTTGGACGTCGAGGCCCAGGCCTGATCCGCTTGATTTGTGCGCTGCGATAAACGCACAATAATTGAAGTGGCAGCTTGTGGCGCACCGAGAGGTGCGCCACAAGTCTTTCTGGAGAGGGGGAAACGCGCCGATTACAACCATAACGGCGGCGCAAAATATAAAAACTGAGTGGCTTAAGACGGCGGTCCATAAAAAAACCCCCGGGGGGACCGGGGGCAAGGTGCGAGAAAGGCGCTAGGCCTTTCTGGAGGAGACCGTTCAGACCCGGCAGCGCAACCCGTTGCCGGGTTTTTTGTTATCTGCCGTTCTATGTTGCAGTGCAGTATAGGGATGGTTAGCTTGCTTGTCAATAAATTTAACGAAAATTTAATAACAAGCCAATCAATCACTTAAGCCAAAAGTACAGCTGTATTTTTGTGCGATGCAGCGTAGCCCGGGCACAAAAAAGCCGCCTGCTCCGGATGGAGGAGGCGGCCCTTCCGGAGCCCTTACTCGGAGGGCGGCAGCTCTTCGCCGTTCTCGTCGATGCCGGCGCGGCGCTTGATCAGCTTGGCCTTGGTCGAGAGGTTCTTCAGGAACTCGCGGCGCACCGAGCGCCAGATCGGGACCTGCTTGTCGGCCATTTCCTTGAGCACATGCAGCGGCTGCTGGGCCTGGCCCAGCATGTTGCGCAGCTGGTCGGTGAACTGGTTCTGCTGGTCCTGGAACAGCTGGGCCGACAGTTCCAGGTAGCGGCTGATGCTGGTCTGCATCGGATCGCCGTAGTAGCGGATGATCGACTCCAGCAGATCGTTGGTGAAGATCGGGTTGCCGCCTTCTTCCTGCTCGGCGATCACCTGCAGCAGGATGCTGCGGGTGATGTCCTCGTGGGTGCGCTTGTCCTCCACCCGGAACTTGGCGCCCTGCAGCACCAGCAGCCGGATCTCTTCCAGCGTGATGTAGCGGCTGATGTGCGTGTCGTAGAGACGACGGTTCGGGTACTTCTTGATGATGCGGATGTCGGACATGTCGCTCTGGCTGGATTTTGCTGCACTGCGTTTGCTGCATAGCATCATGCCAGAATGGTCAATTAGTCTCCACCTTGCGATGTTGCGCCGCGACAAGCGCCTGGGGGCGCCAGTGGGCCAGGCCCCAGGCCAGAATTTCCGCCGGTGCCGCGCCCTTGAGCTCAGGCGGAGGGGCCTGCTTCAGCGCATGCAGGCACTGCCACAGGCTGGAGCCGGCCTCCCCAGCCTGTAGCGGTGCAGCATGGTTCTGCTTGCTGAGCTTGAGGCCGTCGCCGCCCAGCAGCAGGGGGCCATGGGCATAGGCGGGCGGCTGCCACCCCAGCCGCTGCGCCAGCAGCCGTTGCCGGAAGGTCGAGCCCAGCAGGTCGGAGCCGCGTACCACCTCGGTGATGCCCTGGTGCTGTTCATCCACCGCACAAGCGAGTTGGTAACCAGTCATGCCGTCGGCACGCCGCAGCACGAAGTCGCCCACCTCGCGCTCCAGGCTGCGGCGCTGTTCGCCCCGCCACAGGTCCGCGAAACGCAGTTCACCCTGTTCAACGCGCAGGCGCAGCGCCAGCGGCTTGCCGGCCTCGGGCGGATGCCGGCGGCAATGACCGTCGTAGACCGGGCCGTCCGGGCCGGGCAGGGAGGTCTGCTGCAGGCGTGCACGCGTGCAGGAGCAAGGGTAGGTGAGTCCCGCGGCCGCCAGACTTTCCAGGGCCTCGTCGTACTCCGCCTGGCAGCCCGTCTGGTAGCGCGGCTCACCGTCCCAGGCCAGCCCGTGGGCCTCCAATTGCTGCAGGATGACAACCTCCATGCCGGGTGGGCAGCGCGGGCGATCGAGGTCGTCGATGCGCAGCAACCAGCTTCCGCCGCGAGTGCGCGCCTGCAGCCAACTGGCCGTGGCGGTCAGCAACGAGCCCAGATGCAGCGGGCCGCTCGGCGTCGGTGCAAAACGCCCGACGTAGGGCTTGTCGGGGTTTCCATCGGCCGAAGGGCCCCTGTCGTCGGTGGAATGCTGCATCTGGAAAGCCTGGGTCTACAGTAGATACCACTGTGATGTGCGTATCGGCAGAGTGTGATGAAAGTGCGGAGAATCACACAATATGTTCGAAATCATGCTACAGTAATCTCAGTGTCAACAGTTGCAGGACACCATGGAATCAGAGCCTTGCCAAGGTAGTTGCCGTAACGTCGGAGCGGTCTCATGACGTTACGGGCCGTACTGTTCGATGTGGACGGCACCCTCGCCGACACCGAGGCCCTGGGCCATCGCCCCGCCTACAACCGCGCCTTTCGCGAGCTGGGGCTGCAGTTCCGCTGGGGCCCCAAGCTTTACCGCCGCCTGCTGAAGCAGCCCGGTGGCCGCGAGCGGCTCAAGTATTTCTTCGAATCCGAGCGTCCCCCCCTAGGCGAGCACCAGGCCGAGGCCGACGCCAACATGGACGCCTGGGTCTCCCGTGTCCATGAGCTGAAATCCCGCCACTTCAAGCGCTACATGCGCCACGGCCGCGTGCCGCTGCGTGCGGGCATTGCCCGCATCATGCGCGAGGCGCGCGAGGCCGGCGTGCAGCTGGCCATCGTCACCAACGCCAGCCGCAAGACCCTGCATCCGGTGCTGCGCTACAGCATGGGCCCGGAGCTGGCGGCCGAGATCGCCGTGATCGCCAGCGGCGAGGAAGTGCGCCACAAGAAGCCGGCGCCCGATCTCTACCGCCTGGCCATGCAACGCCTCGGCGTCACGCCGGAAGAATGCGTGGTGCTGGAGGACTCCGAGATGGGCCTGGAAGCCGCTGCCGCCGCAGGCCTGGCGGCCGTGGTCACCATCAATTCCGACACCGTGGCGCAGGACTTCACCGAAGCCTCGCTGGTGGTCAGCAGCCTCGGCGAGCCGGGCGCACCAACACGCGTGATCCGCGGCGAGCTCGGCGAGTATCCCTGGGTGACGCTGGATACGCTGCGCCGCATCTGCGACGCGCGCCTCGCGCCTCCGGCGCCGGTCGCGCTGACCGTGATGCGGCACGCCCAGGCCGCCTAGGCCTTCATACCAGCGGGGCCCTATACTCCCTCGAAAATTCAAGGGAGCCGCAATCCGTGCGACGCTGGAATGGCTGGGGCGACGACGCCGAGAATAACCCCCTGGGCGAAGATGCCCTGGCGTTCCTGAAGGAACGCGTCGGTGAGACGCGGCCCAACCGCGATGCCACGCAGGACGAGGCGCTGGCGCAGGTTCCTGTCAGCCGCCTGCCGCAATCCACCGTGTTCAGCACCGACGCACGCCTGCGCATGCTGCGCGCGCGCGGCCAGAGTTTCCCCGACTGGGTGGCGATGAAGAGCGGCCGCTTCGGCCCGGTGGCCGACGGCGTCGCGCTACCCTCCAGCCATGAGGAAGCCGCCCAGGCCCTGGCCGAGGCGCAGCGCCTGGGGGCCCTGGTGATTCCCTACGGCGGCGGCACCAGCGTTGCCGGTCACCTGAATGTGCCGGCTGGCGATCGCCCGGTAGTCAACATCTCGCTGGAGCGCATGAACCGCCTGGTGGACGTGGATGCCGAATGCCAGCTGGCGCGCATCGGCGCCGGTACGCCGGGGCCGATGGTGGAGGCGCAACTGGCGCGCTACGGGTTCCTGCTCGGGCATTTTCCGCAGTCCTATGAATACTCCACGGTCGGTGGTTGGGTGGTGACCCGCTCCTCCGGCCAGCAGTCCTATCGCTACGGCCGCATTGAGCAGATGTTCGCCGCCGGCCGCCTGGCGACGCCGCGCGGCGAACTGCGCGTCGGCGGCCATCCCGCGTCTTCCGCGGGGCCGGACCTGCGTGAGGCGGTGCTGGGCTCGGAAGGCCGCTTCGGCCTGCTGACCGACGTGACGGTGCGCGTGCGCCCGCTGCCGCAGCAGGAGAGCTTCCACTCGGTGTTCTTCCCGAGCTGGGATGCTGGCCTGCAGGCCGTGCGTGCGATCACCCAGGCGGACGTGCCGCTGTCGATGCTGCGCTTGTCCAACGAGGTGGAGACCGAGACCCAGCTGCGCCTGGCCGGCCACCCCGAGATGATCAAGTGGCTGCAGCGCTACCTGGGCGTGCGCGGCATCGGCCCAGGGCAGTGCATGCTGGTCTTCGGTGTCACCGGCAGCCTGGCCGAGGCCCGGCGCATGCGCCGCGACGCCCTGGCACTGGCCAAGCGCCATCGTGGCGTGCACGTTGGCAAGACCATCGGCAAGGGCTGGGCCAAGAACCGCTTCCGCGGCCCCTACCTGCGCAACTCGCTTTGGGAGGCCGGCTACTCGGCCGACACCGTCGAGACCGCCATCAACTGGAACCGCGCCACGCCGATGATGCGCGCCATCGAGCAGGCGGCGCGCGAGGTGCTGGGCGAGCAGAACGAACGAGTCCACGCCTTTACCCACCTGTCGCATGTCTACCGCCAGGGTTGCAGCATCTACTCCACCTTCGTGTTCCGCTCCACCGGCACGCCGGAGGCGGACTACGAGCGCTGGCGCAAGCTCAAGGCCCGGCTGTCGGAAACCATCGTCGCCCAGGGCGGCACCATCAGCCACCAGCACGGTGTCGGCAGCGACCATGCGCCGTACCTGCCCGCCGAGAAGGGCGAGCTGGGCATGAACCTGATCCGTGCCATGGCCCGCGAGGTCGATCCGGCCGGCATCATGAATCCCGGGAAGCTGTTCGCATGAAACTCTCGCGCACCGGCTTCGCCGTGGTCTATCAGTGGCGCATCAAGGCCGGCATGGGGGCCGAGTTCCGCGCCGCCTGGGAGGACCTCACCGCTTGGATGGAGCAGCGCTACGGTGCCCTGGGTGCGCGCCTGCACCGCACTGACAACGGCACCTTCGTGGCCTACACGCAGTGGCCCGACCAGCGGGCCTGGGAGAAGTCCTGCACCGTGCAGAAAGAGGGCGACGCACCGGTCGCGGTCGCCGAGCCGGACGAGGGCGACAGGCTCTCGATGCGCCTGCTCGAAACGGTCGAGGAAGCCTGGTCGCCCATGTTCCTGAGCACGGTCTCCGACCGGCTCGTCCCCGAGCAGACGCAGCTGGACCTGCCGCGTGACGCCAGGCATTGAATCCCTCGCGCCGTCCTTCGATCTGGCGATCGTCGGCGGCGGCATCACCGGTGCCGGCATCTTCGCCGAGGCACTGCGCACCGGCGCTCGCGTGCTGCTGGTGGAGCAGGGAGACTTTGCGTCCGGGACCTCCGCCTGGTCCTCCAAGCTGGTGCATGGTGGCCTGCGCTACCTGAAGGAAGGACAGTGGCGGCTGACACTGGAATCCGTGCGCGAGCGCCAGCGCCTGCTGGCCGATGCGCCGGGACTGGTGGAGACGCAGCCCTTCCTGATGCCACTCTATCGGGGAGCCAAGCCGGGGCGCGGCGTCATGCGCGCGGGCCTGGCGGTCTATGACCTCATGGCGGGCCGCCGGGCGTCGCGTTGGGTGCCGCGTGACGAACTGCTGCGGCTGGAGCCGGGCCTGCGCCGCGAGAACCTGCTGGGCGCGATGGCCTACGAGGACGCGCGCACCGACGACACGCGCCTGGTGCTGCGCCAGATTCTCGAAGGCAGTGCCGCCGGCGGCACCGCCCTGAACTACACCCGCGCCGAACTGCGCCAGGACGGCGGCCGCGTGTGCGGCCTGCGACTGCGCGATGTCGAGACCGGCGCGGAGCGTGACATCGACGCCGGCATGGTGATCAACGCCGCCGGCTGCTGGGCCGGGGGGCTGCCGGGCGCGCCGGCGGGTGCTCCGCTGCTGCGGCCGCTGCGCGGCAGCCATTTCGTGTTTCCGGCCGCCAGGCTGCCGCTGGCCCGCGCCGTGTCCTGGCTGCATCCGCGCGATCGCCGGCCGGTCTTCGCCTATCCCTGGGAGGGCGCGGTGCTGCTCGGCACCACCGACCTGGACCACGAAGGCGCGCTGGACCGCCCCGGCATGAGCACGGCCGAGTCTGCCTACCTCATCGAGGCGCTGGACGCGCAATTCCCCACGCTGGGCCTGAAGGCAAACGATGCCATCTCGGTCTACGCCGGCGTGCGCCCGGTGGTCGCCAGCGGCGACGGCGATCCCTCCGCGGCCTCGCGCGAGTCCGCGCTGTGGAGCAGCCCGGGCCTGGTCGGCATCACCGGCGGCAAGCTCACCACCTTCCGCGTCACCGCGCGCCAAGCCCTGGTCGAGGCGGCCAGGCAGCTGCCGAAGCTCGCGCCTGCGCAGGATGCCCCGGTGTTCCCCGCGCCGGCCGGCGGCGGCAGTCAGCGCCTTAAGGGGCGCCTGGGCGCCGCCGTGGTTGCGCGTATCGCCCGCGAATTCCCGCGCGAGGCCATGCAGGGTATTGGCGGCACGCCCTTCACCTGGGCCGAGCTGCGCTGGGCCGCGCGTGCCGAGCGGGTCCGACACCTCGACGACCTGCTGCTGCGCCGTACCCGACTGGGTCTGCTGCTGCCGCGTGGCGGCGAGGCCCTGCTGGAGCGCATCGGCGCCGTCTGCCGCGAGGAACTGGGCTGGGACGAGCCACGCTGGCAGTCGGAGCGTGCGGCCTGGCTGGAACACTGGCAGGCGCAGCACGCCCCGCGATGAACGACGCTCGCCTGCTGTCCATCGATGTTGGCACGCAGAGCGCTCGCGCCATCGTGTTCGACGCCCAGGGCCGCCTGCTGGCCAAGGCGCAGCAGGTGTTCGAGCCCACCTACCATTCGCCGCAGCCCGGCTGGGCCGAGCAGGACCCGGAGCTCTACTGGCAGGGCGTCGCCGCCTGCTGCCGCCGGCTCTGGGAGCAGGGCACCGTCAGGCCCGAGCAGATCAGCGGCATCTCGCTGACCACGCAGCGCGCCACGGTGGTCTGCCTGGATGCTGCCGGCAAGCCGCTGCGACCCGCTATCCTGTGGCTGGACCAGCGCCGCTGCGACCAGCCGCCGCCGATGGGTCCGCTGTGGAACACGCTGTTCGGACTGGCCGGCGTCACCGATCTGATCGGCCACCTGCAGCGCCAGGCCGAGGCCAACTGGCTGGCGCAGCACGAGCCGCAGTTGTGGCGCGACACGGCGAAATTCCTGCTGCTGTCCGGCTGGCTCGGCTATCGGCTGACCGGTGAGTACCTCGACTCCGTCGGCTCGCAGGTCGGCTTCATCCCCTTCGACTACAAGCGCCTGGACTGGGCCGGCCCGAGTGACTTCAAGTGGAAGGCCCTGGCCGTCCGGCCAGAGCAGTTGCCGCGCCTGGTGCCGCCGAGCGCGCCGATGGGCCGGCTGTCGGCCGCCGCCGCCGCGGAGCTGGGCCTGCCCTCGGGCACGCCGGTGATCGCCGCCGCCGCCGACAAGGCCTGCGAGGTGCTGGGCTGCGGCGTGCTGGAGCCCGATGTCGGCCAACTGTCCTTCGGCACCACCGCCACCATCAACACCACGCAGTCCCGCTACATCGAAGTGCAGCGCATGCTGCCGCCCTGGCCGGCGGGCTTGCCGCAGGCCTACAACACCGAGATCCAGATCTTCCGCGGCTTCTGGATGGTGAGCTGGTTCCGGCGCGAGTTCGGCATGCGCGAAGAGTCACTGGCAAAGGAATGCGGCGTCGCGGTCGAGTCGCTGTTCGACGAACTGGTGAAGAACGTGCCGCCGGGCTCCATGGGCCTGATGCTGCAGCCCTACTGGACCCCGGGCGTGCGTGAGCCAGGCCCGGAGGCCAAGGGCGCCATCATCGGGTTCGGCGACGTGCACACCCGCGCCCATGTCTACCGCGCGATCCTGGAAGGCCTGGTCTACGGCCTGCGTGCCGGCCGCGAGCAGATCGAGCGCCGCACCGGCCGTCCGCTGCGCCTGCTGCGCGTGGCCGGCGGCGGCTCGCAGTCCGACGAAGCGCTGCAGATCACGGCGGATGTCTTCAACCTGCCGGCCGAGCGGCCGGAGCACTACGAGACCTCCGCGCTGGGCGCGGCGATCAGCTGCGCCGTGGGCCTGGGCCTGCATCGAGACTTCGCGACCGCCGTGGCGGCGATGGCGCGCATCGGCCGCCGCTTCGAGCCGCGACCGGAGGTGGTGAAGACCTATGACGCGCTGTATCGCGAGATCTACCGCGGCATGTATCCGCGGCTGCGGCCGCTGTACCGGAAGATTCGGCAGATCACGGGGTATCCGGCCTGAGGCTCAGGCCTTGCGCAGCAGCCGGTAGATCACCAGCAACAGCACCGCGCCCAGGGTCGCCACCAGGATGCCCTGCACGGTGAAGCCGTTGAAGCTGGTGATACCCAGCTGCGTCCCGACCCAGCCGCCGACGAAGGCACCGCCGACGCCCAGCAGGATCGTGATGATGAAGCCGCCCGGGTCCTTGCCCGGCAGCAGCCACTTGGCCAGCACGCCCGCGATCAGGCCCAGCACGATCCACGACAGGATGCCCATCATCATTCCCCTTCAGGTGTTCAGTGTCCGGATTGTGGGCATGCAAAATGAACGGTGGCTGTCTGGCCAGCGCCTGCCATCCATTCCCCGTCGAGGCGACGGGGAATGGATGGCAGGCCCTAGTCGCAGTGTTCCTGCACGGCCGCGCGGGCCTCGGCGCGCCGCTGGTCGATCTGCTGGGGGCTGAGATAGCTGCGATCACCCTTCTGGTCCGCGGAGTAATAGACGCCGGTGCCCTGCATGTGGGCACTCTGCCGCCGGGCCTGCTCGCAGCGTTGCTGCCGTTGCCGCTCGGCTGAAGCCGCCTGCCGCTGCTCTCGGGCCTTGTCGGTGGGGCTCTGTCCGACCGCTTCCATCGCCTCGAGGTGCGGGCTGGCGCCGGGCGAGGGTGGTGGCGGGGCCACCTGCCCGTACTGTCCCTGGGCCGGCGGAGTCTGGCTGTAATGGACCTGGCCCTGGGCGTCGACCCAGCGGTAGGCCTGGGCTCCGGCCAGGGCCGGGGCCAGCAGCAGGCAGAGGGCGAGGGCAGTCCGCCGCATGTCTCAGGGCGTCTGGCCGGCGCCGGTGGGGTCCACGTGCCAGGCCGACGGGGGCAGCGTGCCGTTCCAGCCCTTCTTGCGGTGCTCGGCGGTGACGTGGGTGTAGATGCCGCCGCGGACGTTGAATACCGCCGTCAGGCGCATGTAGCGGGGCTTGGTGGCCTTCACCAGGTCGTCCAGGATCTGGTTGGTGACGGCCTCGTGGAAGCAGCCCTCGTCACGGAAGCTCCAGATGTACATCTTCAGGGCCTTGAGTTCCACGCAGGCCTTGTCCGCTACGTACTCCAGGTACAGGGTGCCAAAGTCCGGCTGACCGGTCTTGGGGCAGAGGCAGGTGAACTCCGGGATGCGCATGCGGATGGTGAAATCGCGCTGCGGGGCCGGGTTTGGGAAGGTCTCAAGGGTCTTGCTGGGCAGGCTTGCCATGTTTTTCAATAGGTTGGAAGGTCTTTTGGCTGGATCGCTTGCGGTCCAGCCCAAACAAACGGGGGAAATTATTGATCTGGCGCTCCCAGGACTCAATCCAGGGATGTGGGCGGGCAAGCCAGGGCGGGTATTTTCCTGTATGGCGCCGGATCAATAATTTACACTAGGGGCTTACTTCATCACCCACTAGAAAAGGCCCCCAGAGGGCCGGCCCGATCATTCCATGCGACTTTCTGGCATCAAACTCGCCGGGTTCAAATCCTTTGTCGATCCGTCGAGCCTGCCCCTGCCGACGAACCTGACCGGTGTCGTCGGCCCCAATGGCTGCGGCAAGTCCAACATCATCGACGCGGTGCGCTGGGTGTTGGGCGAGACCAGCATGAAGAACCTGCGTGGCGCCGACTCCGAGGACGTGATCTTCAACGGCTCCAAGTCGCGCAAGCCCGTGGGCCGCGCCATGGTGGAGCTGGTGTTCGACAACTCCGACGGCCAGGTCGCCGGCCCCTACGCCGCCTACTCCGAAATCTCGGTGCGCCGCGAATTGACCCGCGACGGCAGCTCGCAGTACTTCCTCAACGGCCGCAAGTGCCTCAAGCGCGACGTCACCGACCTGTTCCTGGGTACCGGCCTCGGCGGCAAGAACCAGTACGCCATCATTGAGCAGGGCATGGTCTCGACCATGATCACCGCCAAGCCCGAGGAACTGCGCCAGTGGCTGGAGGAAGCCGCCGGCATCTCCAAGTACAAGGACCGCCGCAAGGAAACCGAGTCGCGCATCCGCGGCACGCGCGAGAACCTGGCGCGCCTCAACGACCTGCGCTCGGAGATCACGCAGCGCCTGGAAGTGCTGGGCAAGCAGGCGGCCAACGCCGAGAAGTACAAGGAGTTCAAGGGCGGCGAGCGCCAGCTGCGCGCCGAGATCCTGGCCCTGCGCATCCGCACGCTGCAGCAGCAGTCGGCCGGCCACGAGGCCGCCATCGGCGAGCTGGAACAGGCCCTGGAGGCCGCACGCCTGCGCGTCAGCGAGCTGTCCGACGCCCGCATCGCCGCCGAGATCGAGCAGCGCGTGCTGGCGCAGAAGCTGGGTGACGAGCAGAGCCAGGTCTACGAGGCCGAGGCCGGTCTCGCGCGCCAGGAGCAGAGCCTGAACCACGCGCGCCAGCTGCAGCAGATGAAGATGCGCGAGCTGGAGCAGCTGGCCCGCCAGGTGGCGGAGCTGGAGCAGCGCCAGCAGCGCGAGCAGCAGCGCCTCCAGGACTCCGCGCGCCAGACCGCCGAGCTGGAAGACCAGGCCCAGCAGGCCGTCGCGCAGGAAGAGCAGGCGCAGTCCGACCTGATCGAGTCCGACGACGACGCCAACGCCGAGCAGAAGCGCTGGGACAGCTTTGCCCAGGACGCTGAAACGCCGCTGATGCAGACCGAGGCGGAGCGCGTGCGCGTGCAGCAGCTGGAGCGCGCGCGCTTCCAGGCCGACGAGCGCTACAAGCGGCTGGAGGCCGAGCACGGCGCCATCAACCTCGGGCCGATCCAGGCCAGCCTGGCCGATGCCGACAACGAGCTGCGCCTGCTGGGCGAGGAGATCGAGGTGGCGCAGGAGCGCCTGCAGACTCTCGACACCGACCTGCAGACGCTGCGCGAGGACCGTACCCAGACCGAGAACGCCCTGCACGAATCGCGGCAGATCCTGCAGAGCGCCCGGGGCCGCGTGGCCTCGCTGGAGACGCTGCAGCAGGCCGCACTGCGCCAGGACGACGCCGAGCTGAACCAGTGGCTGCGCCAGCAGCAGCTGACCGAGGCCCCGCGCCTGGCCAGTGCGCTGCAGGTGGAAGGCGGCTGGGAATCGGCGGTGGAGCAGGTGCTGGAAGGCCTGCTGCAGGCGCCGCTGCTGCCGGACTTCGCCGCGCGCCTGCGCGGTATGGGCGAGGCGCCCAAGGCCGGCATCGCCCTGCTCAACCAGGCCGGCGGCAGCGCCAGCGTGGGCCTGGGTGCCAAGGTCAGCGGCCCGCAGGCCGTGCTGGATCTGCTGTCCACCGTGCAGGTCGCCCACAACCCGGGCGAGGCCGAGGCCATGGCCCAGACCCTCGGCCCGGCCGAGTCGGTCATCACGCCGGATGGCGTTTGGCGCGGCCGCAACTGGATCCGCTACCCCAAGCGGGGCGAGGGCAACAGCGGCGTCATCGCCCGCGGTCAGCTGCTCAAGCAGCTCAAGGCCCAGGTCGAGGAGCAGACCGCCGCCGTGCAGGAGCATGAGGCCCGCCTGGGCGAACTGCACCAGCGCATCCGTACGCTCGAGACCGAGCGCCGCGAGCTGTCCGGCAAGTTCGACCAGTCGCGCAACCGCCAGGCCCAGAAGATGGCCTTCCGCCAGGCCCAGGCGGTGCGCCTGGAGCAGGCCCAGGGCCGGCAGTCGGCGCTGGGGCAGGAGTTGGAGGCGCTGCGCGAGCAGCGTGAGCTGCAGACCGCCGAGCTGGAGGAATCCCGTACCCGCCTGGTGTCGCTGGAGGACGTGGCGCAGCAGCTGCGCAACCAGCGCGCCGAGATGCAGCAGACCCTGGCGCGCAAGCGTGACCTGGTGCAGCGTGCCCGCGTGGTGCTGCAGCAGACCCAGGCGGCGCGCAACCAGATCCAGGTGCGCATCGCCAGCCAGGCCTCGTCGGTCGCCGCCCTGGAGCAGAGCATCCAGGACCTGGCCGTGAACCGCGAGCGCCTGATCGAGCGCAAGGCCGAGGAAGAAGCCCGCGCCGGCGAGCTGGACGCGCCGCTGGCCGAACAGGTCGAGGGTGTGGAGGCCGCCCGCGCCGGGGTGGAAGCCGCCCGCGAGAAGCTGCGCGAGGTGCGCCTGCAGGTCGAGCAGATGGACAAGTCGCTCACCGAAACCATCCAGGTCTCGCGCAACGCCGAAGGCGCCAAGGACGAGGCGCTGGAGAAGCTGCAGCAGGCCAAGCTGGAGTTCGAGAACCTGCGCGCCCACCGCGAGAGCCTGGACGAGCAGTTCACCGAGACCGGCTTCAACCGCGAGGAGCTGTTCGCCGGCCTGGCCGCGGAAGCCGAACTGCAGGGCTGGGAGGAGAAGCTGGCGTCCATCCTGCGCCGCATCGACCGCCTGGGCGCCATCAACCTGGCCGCCATCCAGGAACTGGAAGAAGCACAGCAACGGTCACAGTACCTGGCCGACCAGCACGCCGACCTTCACGGCGCCCTGGAGACCCTGGAAGAGGCGATCCGCAAGATGGACGCCGAGACCAAGGAGCTGTTCAAGCAGACCTTCGACAAGGTCGATACCGTCTTCCGCGACCGCTTCCCCAAGCTGTTCGGTGGCGGCGAGGCCTACCTGGAGCTGACCGGCGACGACCTGCTCGATGCCGGCGTGCGCGTCATGGCCCGCCCGCCGGGCAAGCGCAACAGCTCCATCCAGCTGCTATCGGGCGGCGAGAAGGCGATGACCGCCGTGGCCCTGCTGCTGGCGCTGTTCCAGCTGAACCCCGCGCCGTTCTGCCTCATGGACGAAGTCGACGCCCCGCTGGACGACGCCAACGTCGGCCGCTTCTGCGAGATCGTCCGCGAGATGTCGCAGGGCGTTCAGTTCATTATCATTACCCACAACAAGATCACCATGGAGCTGGCCAAGCAGCTGCACGGCGTGACCATGCAGGAGCCGGGCGTGTCGCGCCTGGTAAGCGTGGATATCGACCAGGCAGTGGAAATGACGTCCAGCAACCCAGCCGAGACCGAGAAAGCCGAATGAGCGTGTTGCAGTGGGCACTGCTGATCGTGGGAGCGGCCGCCGTCATCGCGGTCTACGTCGTCAGCCGGCGCAGCAGCCGCCTGCCCAAGGACTGGGAGCCACCCTCCGGCCGGGGTAGCGTGCCGCGCGGCGGCGTGCCGGGGCTGCCCGGCAAGCCGGGCGCCGACCAGATGGATATGTTCGCCCAGGGTTCCCGGGGCGGTGAGTTCGACGAATTCGGCGTGGGCAAGCCGCGCAAGCGCGCCGAGCAGGACCTGTTCGGCGAGCCGGTTGCCGCCGCGCCGGCCGCGGCGGCCCCGGTCGAAGAGAAGATCGTGACCCTGCTGATCGCCGAGCGCGAAGGCACGGCTATCTTCGGCCCCAAGATCCATCTCGCGTTGCAGGCCCAGGGCCTGCAGTACGGCGAGCACCGCATTTACCACCGCCTGCAGGGCGGCAGGGCCGTGTTCTCGGTGGCCAGCCTGGTCAAGCCGGGCCTGCTGGACCCGGCCGAGCAGCAGGGCTTCTCCACCCCAGGCCTGACCGTGTTCATGCTGCTGCCGGGGCCGGCCAAGCCGGGCTCCGCGCTGCAGGACATGATCTCCACGGCACAGTCGCTGGCCAACGCGCTCAACGCCGAGGTCTTCGACGCCAGCCGCCAGCCGCTGACGCCGGACAACGCGCGCACGCTGAAGGCCGACGTGGGCGCCTGGGCGCAACGCAATAACGTCGCGCTGTAGCGAGAGATTGCCGTGAGCGAAGGACCGCTCCAGCGCGCCGCCGCACTGCGGCAGCAGCTGCAGGACCATAACCACCGCTACTACGTCCTCGACGAGCCGAGCATCACGGACGCCGAGTACGACGGTCTGTTCCGCGAATTGCAGGAGCTGGAGGCGGCGCACCCCGAGCTGCGCACTCCGGACTCGCCGACGCAGCGCGTCGGCGGTGCCCCCAGCAGTGCCTTCTCCCAGGTACGCCACCGCGTACCGATGCTGTCGCTCAACAACTGTTTCACCGAAGAGGAACTGGGCGACTTCGACCGCCGCGTACGCGAGGGCCTGGGCCGGCCGCAGGTCGCTTATGACGCCGAGCCCAAGCTCGATGGCCTGGCCGTGAGCCTGGTCTACGAGGACGGTGTGTTCGTCCGCGGTGCCACCCGCGGCGACGGCGAGACCGGCGAGGACATCAGCGACAACCTGCGCACCATCAAGCGCATCCCGCTGCGCCTGCGCGGCGACAGCCGCGGCACGGTGGAAGTGCGCGGCGAGGTCTACCTGCCGCACGAAGGCTTCCGTCGCATGAACGAGGAAGCCGCGGCGGCGGGGGAGAAGCTCTACGTCAATCCGCGTAACGCCGCCGCCGGCAGCCTGCGCCAGCTCGATTCCACCATCACCGCCCGGCGTCCGCTGGCGTTCTACGCCTACAGCGTGGCCCAGGGCCAGCCGCCGGCCGTGCGTACGCACATGGACATGCTGCAGCAGCTGCGTGAGTGGGGTTTCCCGGTGTCGGACCTGGTCCGTCGCGTCGAGGGCGCCGCGGGCTGCATGGGCTACTACCGCGAGGTCGGCGAGCAGCGTGCCTCGTTGCCCTTCGACATCGACGGCGTGGTCTACAAGCTGGATGATCTCGCCGGCCGCGAGGAACTGGGTTTCGTCTCGCGTGCTCCGCGTTGGGCCGTGGCGCACAAGTATCCGGCCGAAGAAGCGCAGACCCTGCTGGAGAACGTCGACTTCCAGGTCGGCCGCACCGGCGTGCTGACGCCCACCGCGCGCCTGCGCACGGTTTTCGTCGGTGGCGCCAACGTCTCCAACGCCACGCTGCACAACATGGACGAGGTGGCGCGCAAGGACGTGCACATCGGCGACACCGTGATCGTGCGCCGCGCCGGCGACGTGATTCCCGAGGTCAAGGAAGTGGTGCTGGCCCTGCGCCCGGCCGACGTGCGCCCGGTGCTGATGCCAGCCGCGTGCCCGGTCTGCGGCTCAGAGGTGCGGCGCGATCCCGAGGGCGTAGCCTACCGCTGCATCGGCCGCCTGGTCTGCAAGGCGCAGCTCAAGCAGGCGCTACAGCATTTCGTCTCGCGCAAGGCCGCGGACGTGGACGGCATCGGCGAGGCGCTGATCTCCGAGTTGGTGGACCGCGAGCGCCTGCGCACGCCGGCCGACCTGTTCACGCTGCAGGCCTCCGACATCGCCGTGCTGTACAAGTCCGCCGAGGTGGCGCCGGCCAAGATGATCGAGGCCATCGCGGCACGCCGCGAACTGGCACTGCCGCGCCTGGTCTACGCGCTGGGCATTCCGTCGGTGGGCGAGACCACGGCCAAGGACCTGGCCAAGCACCTGGGCAGCTTCGCGCGCATCCGCGAGGCGCTGCCTGAAGTGCTGACGCTGGTGGAGGGCGTCGGTGCCGCCGCCGCCGAGGAAATCCGCTCCTTCTTCGCAGATCCGCACAACGCCGAGGCAGTGGACGCGCTGCTGGCGCAGGTAAGCATCACCGGCGAGCACCCGGTTTCTGCCGAGATCGCGGACCGCTGCTCGCTGGGCCTGCTGCTGGCGCAGCAGCAGGTCAAGGGCCTGGGTCCGGTGAAGGCGGACAAGCTGACCTCCGGCCTGGACAGTGTGGCCGGCCTGCTGGCGCGCATCGACGACACCGGCGCGCTGAGTTCGCTGCTGGACGAGAGGACCGCCGCCGCGGTGCAGGGGCATTTCGCCGACGCGGACCGGCGCCAGCACCTGCTGGGCCTGGAGGCCCAGTTCCTTGGCTTCGGCCTGATGGGTGTCGATGCCCCGCGCGCCGCCGCGGCCGGCGGCCCGCTGACCGGCAAGACCTTCGTCATCACCGGCACCTTGCCGGTGGGCCGTGACGAGGCCGCGGCGCAGATCGAGGCGGCCGGAGGCAAGGTCAGCGGTTCGGTCTCCGCCAAGACTGACTTCCTGCTGGCCGGAGAGGCGGCCGGCTCCAAGCTGGCCAAGGCCGAGAAGCTGGGCGTCACCGTGCTGGACTACGCGGCCCTGCAAGGCATGCTCACTGGAGAAAGCCCTTGATGGAACTGGATACCGCCCGCCTGCTTCGCGCACTGGCGGCACAGCCCTGGACCTCGACGATCGTCATCCTGGGTGCGGCGGCACTGCTGGTCATCGTGATGCACGTGCTGGCCCGCGGACTCAACGATGGGCGCCACCCCTGGCAGCAGCGCCTGCGCGCCCGCCTGGGCGTGCCGGCCGACAAGAAGTTTCAGGAGATCCGCTGGCTGCTCCTGACGATGCACTTCTTCCTGTGGCAGTTCGTCGCCTACCTGCTGATGCACGCCTGGGGCTGGCACGACGAGAGCGAAGAGTTGCTGAAGACGTTGTTCTCCAAGGGCTTCATGCTCGGCGGCGTGCGCATCGTCATCGGCAAGCTGCTGGCGGGCGTGCTGATGTTCCTGGCACTGTTCACCTTCACCCGCTGGCTGCGCCGCAAGCTGGAGCGTGACTGGCTGGTGCGCGCCGGCGTGGAGCCGAGCACCCGCGATACCGTGGCCACGCTGTTTGGCTACATCACCTTCATCATCGCCGTGCTGGTCGGGCTGTCCTATGCCGGCCTGGACCTCAGCAAGCTCGCCATCGTCGCCGGTGCGCTGTCGGTGGGCATCGGCTTTGGCCTGCAGAACATCGTCAGCAATTTTGTGTCCGGCCTGATCCTGCTGTTCGAGCGCCCGATCCGCACCGGTGACTTCATCAACGTCAGCGGCAGTGAAGGCATCGTGCGCAAGATGCGCATCCGCGCCACCGAGATCGAGACCGGTGACCGCGAGACCATCATCATGCCCAACTCCAACCTGCTGTCGAACCCGGTGCGCAACCGCAGCCTGCGCACGCGCATGGGCCGCGTGGTGCTGAACGTCGGCGTTGCCTACGGCAGCGATCCGGAGTTGGTCCGCAAGGTGCTGAAGGAAGTGGCCGCCAAGCATCCGGCGATCCGGGGTGAGGGCGCGGTGCTGTTCACTAACTTCGGCGCCAGCTCGCTAGACTTCGAGCTGTCCGCCCCGATCGTCGACAGCGACGCCAAGGGCGGAGTGGCCAGCGACCTGCGCTTCGCCATCGTCGCAGCCTTCGCCAAGGCCGGCATCGAGATGCCGTTCCCGCAGCAGGATGTCCACATCCGCTCCTTGCCTGAAGGGGCGATCTCGCCGCGGCCGGCGGCAGATGGAACCGAAGCGACCTCAGGCAGCGGAAGTTGATTCCGCAGGCGTCCGCGCGCTGATCGCCAGCGCATGGATGTCGGTCTGCATCATCTCGCCCAGCGCCGCGTAGACCTGCCGGTGCCGCGCCACGGGGCTGTTGCCCGCAAAGGCCGCTGAGACGATCTTCACGCGGAAGTGACCGCGTCCGGTGGCCGCCCCAGCATGGCCGGCGTGCAGGTGGCTTTCGTCTTCCACCACCAGCTCGGTCGGCGCGAAGGCGCCGGCCAGGCATTCGCGGATGCGCTCGATGCGGCTCACGGCAGCGCCTGGATGAAGGGCGTGACCTCGACGCGCACGTAGACGCCGGCGGCGAGGTAGGGGTCCGCCTCGGCCCAGGCCTGTGCGGCCTCCAGGCTCGGGAACTCGGCCACGATCAGGCTGCCGTGGAAGCCGGCCTGCGGGGCGTCCGCGGCATCGGCCTTCGGGCGCGGGCCGGCCAGCACCAGGCGGCCTTCGGCCAGCAGCAGCTTGAGGCGCTCGACATGGGCGGGGCGGGTGGCCTGGCGGCCGGCGAGGCTGTCGGGCGCGTCCACGCCCCAGATCGCGTAGAGCATCAGTTCTGCTCCCGGCTTTGGTCCTGCTGGGCTTCCTGCAGGTAGCGGCCCAGGAAGGGCGCATGCGCCACCATGAAGACGAACATCAGGATCAGCGTGCCCGGGAATTTGAACAGCATCCAGGTGTCGTAGCTGAAGTTCTTCGCCACCCAGATGTTGAGCACGGCACTGAAGGCGAAGTAGACCACCCAGGCGATGTTGACCTTGCGCCACACCGGCTCGGGCAGCGGCACGGACTTCTCGCCCATGCGCTGCAGCAGCACCTTGTCGCCGATCACGTGGCTGCCGGCCAGCGCCAGGGCGAAGATGCCGTAGACCAGCGTCGGCTTGTACTGGATGAAGGTGTCGTTGTGCAGGTAGATCGTCAGGCCGCCCAGCGCCAGCGCCACCAAGGCGGTGATGAAGTGCGCCTTGTGCAGCTTCTTCTCCGCGAACCAGTAGAAGATCACGAGCCCGAACAGCGACACGATCAGGGCGATCGTCGCGGCATAGATGTCGTAGAGGAAGTAGGCGCCGAGGAACACCAGCGCGGGCAGGGAGTCGAGCAGGAATTTCATGTGGGCATTGTAGCCCGGTAGAATGTTGCGATGTCCGCGCAATGGCTCGAGGTCCATCCCCAGAATCCGCAGAAGCGCCTGCTGGCGCTCGCGGCCCAGCGCCTGCGCGAAGGCGCGGTGATCGCCTGGCCCACGGACTCCTGCTATGCCCTGGGCTGCCACCTGGACGACCGCGACGCTGCCGAGCGCCTGCGCCGCATCCGCGACTTCGACCGCCACCACCAGTTCACCCTGGTATGCCGCGACCTGTCCGAGATCGCCACCTACGCCCGCGTCGACAACCAGCAGTTCCGCCTGCTCAAGTCGCTGACCCCCGGGCCTTACACGTTCATCCTGGACGCCACCAAGGAGCTTCCGAAGCGCATCGCGCACGAGAAGCGCAAGACCGTGGGTATCCGGGTGCCGGAACACGCGGTGGCCCAGGCCCTGCTGGAAACCCTGGGCGAGCCGCTGATCTCCTGCACTTTGCAATTCCCGGATGCGGACGGCCCGGTCAGCGACCCCCAGGAGGTGCGCCAGCGCCTGGCCCGCGAGGTGGACCTGGTGCTGGATGCCGGCAACTGCGGCACCGAGCCGACCACCGTGCTGGACCTGACCGGGGGCGGGGTCCAGCTGATGCGCCAGGGCAAGGGCGACGTCTCCCGCCTGGGGCTGTGAATTCAGGTTCATAGACTTGCTTCCCGTATAATCCGGTGATGCCTGTCGAATTCAGCCTGGTCCAGACCATCGCCATCTGGGCCCTCCCGGTCCTTTTCGCGATCACGCTGCACGAAGTAGCCCACGGCTACGCCGCGCGGCGCCTGGGCGATCCTACGGCGGCCATGCTCGGCCGCCTGAGCCTCAACCCCATCAAGCACGTGGATCCTGTAGGGACCCTGGTGGTGCCGGTGGTCCTGCTGTTGCTGAGCAAGCTCATGGGCGGCGGCTTCCTGTTCGGCTGGGCCAAGCCGGTGCCGGTGGACTACCGTCGCCTGCGCAATCCGCGCCGCGACATGGCCCTGGTGGCCGCGGCCGGCCCGCTGGCCAACCTGGCCATGGCCGTCGGCTGGGGCCTGCTGCTGAAGCTGGCTCTGGCCATGAATGCCACCGAAGGCCTATGGCTGGGCCTGCGCTACATGGCGGTGGCCGGCATCGTCGTCAACCTGGTGCTGATGGTGCTGAACCTGCTGCCCCTGCCGCCGCTGGATGGCGGCCGCGTGCTGGCGGGCCTGCTGCCGCTGCCCTTGGCGTATCGCTACGCCAAGCTGGAACCCTATGGGCTGCTGATCGTGATCGGCTTGCTCGCCACCGGCCTGCTCTCGAAAATCATGTACTGGCCGCTGACAATCTCGGAAGGATTGCTCTACAAGCTGCTGGGCCTCAACTCTGCCTTGCTCTACTGACCGTGACCGCCTCCAAACCCATCGTCCTCTCCGGCATCCAGCCCTCCGGCCGCCTGACGCTCGGCAACTACCTCGGCGCGCTGAAGAACTGGGTGCCGCTGTCGGAGCGCTACGACTGCTACTACATGCTGGTGGACCTGCACGCCATCACCGTGCGCCAGGATCCCAAGGTCCTGCGCGAGCGCTGCTACGAATTCCTGGCGCTGTACATCGCCTGCGGGCTGGAGCCGGAGAAGAACACGCTGTTCGTGCAGAGCCATGTGCCGGCGCATGCGCGCCTGGGCTGGATCCTCAACTGCTACACGCAGATGGGTGAGCTCAACCGCATGACGCAGTTCAAGGACAAGTCGGCCAAGCACGCCGACAACATCAACGCCGGCCTGTTCGACTACCCGGTGCTGATGGCGGCCGACATCCTGCTCTACCAGGCGCAACAGGTGCCGGTGGGTGACGACCAGAAGCAGCACCTGGAACTGACGCGCGACGTCGCCATGCGCTTCAACAACCTCTACGGCAAGGTCTTCACCGTGCCGGAGCCGATGATCCCGCCGGTGGGCGCGCGCATCATGGGCCTTCAGGAGCCGACCTCCAAGATGAGCAAGTCCGGCGATGCCGAGACCGACGCCATCTACCTGCTGGACAGCCCGGACGTGATCACCCGCAAGATCAAGCGCGCCGTCACCGACCTGGGCAGCGAGATCCGCCATGACATCGCCGGGAAGCCCGGCGTGTCCAACCTGATGTCGATCCTCTCCGCCATCCGCGGCGAGTCCTTCGCCGACATCCAGGCGCGCTACGTCGGCAAGGGCTATGGCCACTTCAAGACCGAGGTCGCCGAAGCCGTGGTGGAATGCCTCAAGCCCGTGCAGGAGCGCTATGCCGCCGTGCGCGAGGACATCGACGGCCTGCGTCGCGTGCTGCGTGCCGGTGCCGACGCCGCCAGCCAGCGGGCCGACGCCACGCTGCAGCGCGTGCATGACGTGCTGGGATTTATCCCGGAATGAACGAGACCGTCGCCACCGAGGAAGTCCCCGCCACGGAGTTTGCCGCGGCCGAGGCGCTGAAGATGCCCAAGATCCATGGCCAGGCCATGGAGAGGCTGCCCGAGGACCTGTACATCCCGCCGGATGCGCTGGAGGTGTTTCTCGACGCCTTCGAAGGCCCGCTGGACTTGCTGCTGTACTTGATCCGCCGTCAGAACCTCAACATCCTCGACATCCCGGTACTGCAGATCACCAAGCAGTACGTGCAGTACATCAGCCTGATGCGGGAGATGAAGCTGGAGCTGGCGGCGGAGTACCTGGTCATGGCCGCGCTGCTGGCCGAGATCAAGTCGCGCCTGCTGCTGCCGCGCCCGCCGCCGGACGAGGCCGAGGAAGAAGGCGATCCGCGCATGGAGTTGGTGCGTCGCCTGCAGGAATACGAGCGCTTCAAGAGCGCCGGCGAGAGCCTGGAGAAGCTGCCGCGTGTCGGCCGCGACCTGTTCATGGCCCAGGCGCGTCCGGAGGTCATCCCGCAGGTGTCGCGCCTGCCGCAGCCGACACTGCGTGATCTGCTGATGGCCTTCCGCGACGTGATGGACCGGGCCAAGCTGTTCACCCACCATCACATCTCGCGCGAGCCCCTGTCGGTGCGCGAGCGCATGTCGCACATCCTGTCGCTGGTGCGCGGCGGACCGATGCGCCTGGAGGAGCTGGTCGACCCCGAGGAAGGGCGGCTGGGCGTGGTGGTGTGCTTCCTGGCGATCCTGGAGCTGACCAAGTCCGCGATGCTCGACATCGTGCAGGACGGCCCGTTCTCGCCGCTGATGGTGGAGCCGGCCAAGCCGCGCCCCTCGCTGGAAGACGATGACGAACAAGAGGCGCTCGGCGCAGCCGACGACGCCGGGGAAGACGCATGAACAACGAAGAAAAGACCGAAGACGTCACCGAGGAAGTCACCGGGCAGGCCGCAGAGCCGGCGGCCCAGGAAGCCTCGCAGGAAGCCGCCGCCAAGACCCAGGTCGCCGAGCCCGAGCAGTCCGCCCTGCTGGTCAATGATTCCGCGCTGCAGCTGGTCAATATCCTGGAGGCCTTGCTGCTGGCCTCGGAGCTGCCGCTGTCGCTGGAGCAGTTGCACCGCTTGCTGGGGCCGGACCTGGGCGTGTCCAAGAAGGACGTCCGCGCCGGCCTCGACGCGCTGGCACAGTCGCTGGAAGGCCGTGCCTGTGAGCTGTCGGAAGTCGCCAGCGGTTTCCGCATCCAGGTGCGCAAGACCCACGCCGAATGGGTCAGCCGTCTGTGGCAGGAGAAGCCGCCGCGCATGTCGCGCGCGCTGCTCGAGACGCTGGCCATCATCTGCTACCGCCAGCCGGTGACGCGCGGCGAGGTTGAAGAGATCCGCGGCGTGGCGCTGTCGCCCAACATCATCCGCACCCTGCTGGAGCGCGGCTGGATCCGCGAGGTGGGCGTCAAGGAAGTGCCGGGCCGCCCCTCGCTGTTCGGCACTACGCACCAGATGCTGGACGACCTCAACATCAAGTCGCTGGACGACCTGCCGTCGCTGCCTGAGATCAAGGATCCCGCGCAGCTCGAGGCCGCACTGTCGCGCCTGGGCGAAGGCTTGCCGGGTGCTGCGGCCGCGCTGCCGGCGCCGGAGGACGAAGAAGGCGAAGCCCCGGCGGAGCCGGAAGCGATCGCTGCCGACGCCGCACCCGCGGAAGCTTCCGTCGAAGAGGGCGTGGTGGAGGAAGCGCCCGGCGAAGAGGACACACTGATCGAGCCCGAGCCCACCGCGGATGCGGCGCTTGAAGCCGACGAGCCGGACGCGCTGGGTGACGAGCCGCCCACCGAGGCTTCCGACGACGAGCCGAGCCGCCCTTGAAAAAGCCTCCCAGAGCACCGCGCAATCCGTCGTCGAGGAAGCCCTCGACGTTCTCGAAGTCTCCGTCCCGCTCATCGGACTCCCGGACCTCTGGGAAGTCCCCGGCGCGATCGGCTTCGCGGCCGTCCTCGGCACGGCCTGCTTCGAAGCCCTCGTTCCCGAAGCCCTCGTATTCAAGGGCGCCGTCCGCCAAGCCTCGGGCTCCGAAGCCGGTGGCGCGCGATGCTTCCGAGCTGCCCCCCCAGACCGCGCCCACGGCGCCGGGGGCAGGCGAGCGCATCCAGAAAGCACTGGCTACCGCCGGCGTCGCCTCGCGCCGCGAGATCGAGTCGATGATCGCCGACGGCCGCATCCAGGTGAATGGCCAGCCGGCCAGTGTCGGCCAGCAGGTGTCGCCCCAGGATCGCATCATGGTCGACGGCAGGCCTGTACGCCTGTCGGCGAAGGCCGAGGCACCGCAGGTGCTGCTGTTCAAGAAGCGCACCGGAGAGATGGTGACGCGTGATGATCCGGATGGCCGCAAGACCATCTTCCGCAACCTGCCGGAACTCGACAACGGCCGCTGGATCGCCGTCGGTCGCCTCGACATCAACACCTCCGGCCTGCTGCTGCTGACCAACCACGGCGAGCTGGCGCGGCGTCTGACGCACCCCAGCTTCGAGGTGCCGCGGCGCTATGCCGTGCGCGTGCTCGGCGAGATGACCGACGAGAAGCTCTCGGCCCTGCGCAAGGGCGTGAAGCTGGAAGACGGCGATGCCCGCTTCGACTCGATCGCCCCGGGCCTGAATGAAGACGGCCAGCGTGCCAACCAGTGGTACGAGGTGATGCTGCGCGAGGGCCGCAACCGCGAGGTGCGCCGCCTGTTCGAGTCGCAGGACCTGCAGGTGAGCCGCCTGATCCGCATCAGCTATGGCCCGGTCGAACTGGGCCGCGGCATCCGCAGCGGCAGCTACCGCGAGGCCACCCCGGATGAGTTGCGCCGGCTGTTCGACTGCGTGCAGCTGGAACTGCCCACGCCTGCCAAGGCAGGCCGCTCGGAGCGCCGCGAGCGCGCGGACGAGGATTCCGAGGTGCCGTTCCGGGCCAAGAAGCTGTCGCGGCTGGACAACAAGAAGAAGCATTCCTGGGCAGCCCAGCCCTCATCGCAGGGACCCAGGCCGCGCGGTCCGGTGTCCAAGGGGCCGTCATCGCGCGGCCCCGCCGACGGTGGCCGCAAGACCGGCGCCGTGAAGAGGCGCGCACGCTGATTCACGTTTCACGTGGGGCGGCTTCAGCCGCGATCTTTCAAAAGATCGAGGCTGAAGCCGCTCCCGCGATAAAACTCCCGTTTCTCTAGAACGTCTTGCCGCTCTGCCCGCGACTATCCGGCCCCATCAGCCACAGCAGCTGCGGAGTCACGCTGTCGGGCAGGGGCAGGCTGTCCAGCACCTCGCCCGGGTAGCCCTTCTGGCGCAGGCCGGTGCGCAGCGGCGGTGGGCAGTAGGTGTTGAAGCGCAGCTGCGGGCGGTCCGCCGTCTCCAGCGCCCAGACGCGCGACAGGTTCTCCAGGCCCGCCTTGGCCACGCCATACGCGGCGTGGAAGGGACGGGCTTCGCGTCCGGCGCGGTCGCTGCAGAACACCACCGAGGCGTCCGGGCTTTTCTCCAGCAGCGGCAGGCACTGGCTGGTGATGGCGAAGGCGGCCGTGAGGTTCACCTGCAGGTTCTCGATCCACTCGCGCGGTTCCACGTCCTGCAGGCGCGCAAAGGCCTTGAAGTGGGCGGCGCAGTGCAGCACCCCGTCGAGCCGGCCGAACTCGCGGCCCAGCGTGTTGGCGAGCTCGCCGTGGTCGTTCCAGTTGGCGCCGCCGAGGTTCATCGGGTAGATCGCCGGGGCCGGGCCGCCGGCCTTCTCGATCGCGTCGTAGGTCGCTTCCAGCTTCTTCACCGTGCGGCCCAGCAGCACCACGGTGGCGCCGTGGCGCGCAAACGCCAGGGCGGCGGCCTTGCCCAGGCCTTCGCCCGCGCCGGTGACGAGGATGACGCGGTCTTTCAGCAGGCCCGCGGCGGGCTGGTAGTTTTCAGGCAGCATCGAAGAATCGTTGTGGGAGATAAGAAGAGAAGAAGAGGATCAGGCCTCGCCGAGCCAGCGCTCGACATCCTCGGGGCGCATACGCGCGCGCACGGCCTGGCCTTCCAGGTAGGCGACCTCGCGGGTCCTGGCCAGCGCCAGCATCTCAGCGTTGTCGAGGTTGCCCAGCGTAATGCCCTGGCGCAGGTGCCGCAGCACGCTCAGCAGCGCGTCGAAGGCCTCGCGCATCGGTGCTTCGGTCAGTGCGCGCTGCAGCGGCAGCGGCGACAGGCGCACCTCGTTCACCGGGAAATACAGCGAGGTCATGGCGGAGCTGCCCGGCTGGCCGGCGCCGGTGACGCAGAAGCCCACGCCGGCCCCGCGCAAGCTCGCCAGCTGGCTGCGCGCATGGGTGCCGCCGTCGATCAGGGCCGCCTCGGTCACCTCCAGCGTCAGCGCCGAGGGCGGCAGGTCGTGCGAGCCGAGCAGGCGCGTCACCATGTCAGCCAGTGCCAGCTGGCGCAGTGCCGCATCGGGAATCCGCACCACCAGGCCCAGGCCGGGCCGCCCCATGCCGCGCCACTGCGCCAGCCGTGCCAGGCCCTCGCGGAACTGCCACAGCGTCAGCGAATGCACCAGGCTCAAGCGGTCCGGCAGGTTGAGGAACTCGGCCTCCTCCAACCGGCCCTGGCGCGGGTGGGTCCAGTAGGGCACCAGGCGCAGGCGCGGCGGCAGCTCTGCCTGCAGCGGCTGCTGCAGCATGTAGTCGTCGGCCAAGCCATCGTTGTAGAGCGCGGCATGCAGCTCGGCGATGCGGCGCGGGCGGGCGCTGCGGGCATCGTCCAGGTCGGGTTCGTAGACCCGGTAGTCGCGCTGGTCGCCGGCGGCGGCGTACTTGGCGATCTCGGCGTGGCGGATCAGCGTCTCCGCATCATCGCCGTGCTCCGGCGCCAGCGCGATGCCCACGCTCACGCGCAGGCCCAGGCTCTGGCGTCCCAGCGTCACCGGTGTGTCCAGGGCGAACTGCAGGCGGCTGGCGAAGCGCCGTGCCTCGGCCTCGTCGCTCACCTGCGGCAGCAGGATGCCGAAGTCGTCGTGGCCGAAATGCGCCAGCACGTCGTTCTCGCCCAGCACGCTCTTGAGGCGTTCGGTGAGCTGGTTGATCAGTGCATAGGAGGCATCGCGTCCCTGCGACTGCTCCGTCTCGTGGTACTGCTCGCTGGCCAGCGTCATCACCGCCACCGGCAGCCCGTGGACGCGGCGCCGCGTCAGGGCGCGGCCGATCAGGCTGATGAAGGAGTGGCGGTTGGGCAGGCCCAGGGTGTGGCCTTCCACCGGCGAGCGTTCCAGCTCGTGCTGCAGGATCGTGGTCTGCTCGCGCAGCGCCGCGGTCTCGTCCAGCAGCAGGGCACCGGCCTGGTAGGACAGCACGTTGCCGATGTACTGGCCCCAGACCAGGAAGATCAGCGGCATCGCGTCGAGCAGCCACAGGGCAGGATTGCTGCCGTGAACCTGCAGCAGCTTGTCCCAGCCGATGTCGCCGTAGGCGGCGCGGGCCGCCAGCAGCGTGGCCGCAACGATGGCCAGCAGGGCGATCCCCAGGCCGTACCAGGCGTAGCGGTTGGTCCGGCTGCGCAGCAGGCCAGCGGCGGCGTTCAGGCCCTCGAGGCGCTTGTCCTGTCCCAGCGGTCGGTTCTGCGCCGTGTTCATAGCCAGCGAATCAGTTCTCCCGGCGTCTGCAGGATCGCGTCCGCCCCCCAGCCCTGGATAGGGCCACCTTCGCCAAGATAACCCCAATCGGCGGCGATCGTCCGCATGCCGGCCGCCCGGCCGGCGTCGATGTCGCGCCGGTCGTCGCCGACGTACACGCAGTCGGCCGGCGCCAGGCCCAGGATCTCGCAGGCCTTGTGGATCGAATCCGGTGCCGGCTTGGGCCTGGGCACCTCGTCGGCGCTGATCGTCACGGCGGAGCGGGTGTCCAGGCACAGCTCGGCCATCAGCGGCCGGGTCAGCCAGGCCGGCTTGTTGGTCACCACGCCCCAGAGCACGCCCCGGCGCTCCATTTCGCGCAGCGCCTCATCCATCTCCGGGAACAGGCAAGACTCGTGGCTCAGGTTGGCACGGTAGTACTCGAGGAAGGCATCCCGGTGCTTCGGGAAGTCCGAGTGGTCGGCCGGGATACCCAGCGCCTTGCCCAGCAGGCCGCGGGCGCCGGCCGAGGCCACCGGGCGGTAGTCCGCCAGCGGCAGCGGCGCCAGGCCCAGCGAGCCGCGGACGAAGTTGGCGGCGTGGCCGAGATCGGGTGCCGTGTCGACGAGCGTGCCGTCGAGGTCGAACAGGATGGCCCTGACGGGCCCGGGAATCGTAGAAGACATGGCAGGGTTGCTTTAAACGATTCCCGGCTTCACGCAATACATGAAGTAGTTCACGTCGATGTCGTTGCCCATCGTCGCGGTCTTGAGCAGCGGGTTGTAGCGCATGCCCTTGATCTCGCGAGTCTGAAGGCCCGCCGCGCGCGCCCAGGCATCGAGCTCCGAGGGGCGGATGAACTTGGCGTAGTCGTGCGTGCCACGCGGCACCAGGTTCAGCAGGTACTCCGCGCCGACGATGGCGAGGGCGAAGGACTTCGGGTTGCGGTTGATGGTGGAGAACACCAGCGTGCCGCCGGGCTTGGCCAGGCGCGCGCAGGCGGCGATCACCGACTCCGGCGAAGGCACGTGCTCCAGCATCTCCATGCAGCAGACCAGGTCGAAGCTGCCCGGCATCTCGCGCGCCAGCTCCTCGGCCGGGATGTGGCGGTATTCCGCTTTCACGCCGGACTCCAGGCCATGCAGGCGCGCCACTTCCAGCGCCTCCTCGGCCATGTCGATGCCCAGGGTCTCGGCGCCGGCCTTGGCCAGGCCCTCGGTCAGCAGTCCGCCGCCGCAGCCCACGTCCAGCGCGCGCTTGCCCTTGAGGCCGCCGGCGCAAGCCTCGATGTAGCGCAGCCGCGGCGGATTGATGTGATGCAGTGCGCCCATCTCGCCACGCGGGTCCCACCAGCGCGATGCCAGGCGGTCGAAGTTGGCGATCTCGCGTTTATCGACGTTGGTATTCATGATTTCTTCAATCCGCAAATGAACGCGAATGAACGCCAATGGGGCAAAGGAAGATTCTCTTCCATTTGCGTTGATTTGCGTTCATTCGCGGATGGCCTGCCTGGGCTTTCAGGGCTTGATCTTCTGTCGCCACTCCTGCGCGCGGGCGAGGATCGCGACCTCGTCCAGCGCCAGCAGTTGCCGCTCGCGCATCAGGGCGCGGCCGGCGACGTAACTATGGGTGACCTGGTCGCGGCCGGCGGCATAGGCCAGCTGCGACTGCACGTTGTAGACCGGCTGCGTCGCCGCGGCCGACAGGTCCACCGCGATGAAGTCGGCGGACTTGCCCGGCACCAGCGAGCCGGTGACGGCATCCATGCCCAGCGCGCGGGCGCCGCCCAGCGTCGCCATGTGCAGGGCCTGCGCCGCGGGCAGGGTGCGCGCGTCGCCGGACACGGCCTTGGCCAGCAGCGCCGCGGTGCGCAGCTCACCCAGCAGGTCAAGGTCGTTGTTGCTGGCGGCGCCGTCGGTACCGAGCGCCACGTTGACGCCCGCCGCCAGCAACTTGCCCACCGGCGCGAAGCCGCTGGCCAGCTTGAGGTTGGACTCCGGGCAGTGCGCCACGTGCACGCCGAACTCGGCGGCCTCGGCGATCTCCTGATCGGTGAGCTGGGTCATGTGAACGGCGATGAAGTCCGGCCCCAACAGCTCCAGTTCCTTGAGACGCTGCCAGGGGCGCTTGCCGCCGGCCTGCAGTGCCATCTCCACTTCGCCGGCCGTCTCGTGCACGTGCATGTGGATGCCGTTGCCCAGCTCGGTGGCGTACTTGCGCACCTCCAGCAGCGGCTTGTCGGACACGGTGTAGGGCGCATGCGGCGCGAACACCGTTCGCAGCAGCGGGTTGCCGCGCACTGAGTCATGCACTTCCAGGCCCTTGTGCAGGTACTCGTCCGGGCCGCTGGCCCAGGCGCTGGGGAAGTCGATCATGATCAGGCCGATGCTGGCCCGCATGCCGGACTCCGCCGCCACCTGCGCGCTGGCGTCCGGGAAGAAATACATGTCGTTGAAGCTGGTGGTGCCGCCGCGGATCATCTCGCAGCACGCCAGCCGCAGGCCGTCCACGCAGAACTGCCGGTTGGCATGCGCGCCTTCGGCCGGCCAGATATGGTTCTGCAGCCAGTCCATCAGCGGCAGATCGTCGGCGATGCCGCGCAGCAGCGTCATGGCCGAATGCGTGTGGATGTTGACCAGGCCCGGCATGACGGCGTGAGCCGGCAACTCCAGGACCTCGGCCGCCTGGATTGCGCGGGCCTCGGCGGCCGGCAGGATCTGGGCGATGCGGCCGTCGCGCACCACCAGGGCATGATGCTCCAGCACCGTGCCGGCGGGTTCGACGGTCACCAGCCAGCGGGGAAAGACCAGCAGGTCGGCTGTCTGCATAGCGGACTCGCAATGGGAAGGGGGTAGAATCGCCCCCCATTCTACCTTGCCCGCGGAGCCTTCCGATGTCCGGTGCCGTACTTCCCATCGTCTGGGCCGACCCCGTCCTGCGCCTGCTGGACCAGCGCGTGCTGCCGCACGAATTATCCTATCTGGACTGCCAGAGTGCCGAGGACGTGGCCAGCGCCATCCACGGCATGGCTGTGCGCGGCGCGCCGGCCATCGGCATCGCCGCGGCCTACGGCCTGGTGCTGGCCGTGCGCCGCGATCCGCAGACCTTCGACCACGCCTTCCGCGTGCTGGCCGACTCGCGTCCCACCGCGGTGAACCTGCGCTGGGCGCTGGAGCGCCTGCGCGAGGTCTGGCGCCGCCGGCCCGACGCCGACTCCCTGCTGGCGGAAGCCATCGCCATCCACGAGGAAGACCTGGCCCAGAACCTCAAGATCGGTGCCTACGGGGCCGAGTTGCTGGGGCAGGGCGCCAAGGTGGTGACCCACTGCAACACCGGCGCCCTGGCCACTGGCGGCCACGGCACCGCCCTGGGCGTGATCCGCAGCGCCTGGAGCGCCGGCCACCTGGCCCAGGTCTACAACACCGAGACGCGCCCCTGGCTGCAGGGCGCGCGCCTGACCGCCTGGGAACTGCACGAGGAAGGCATCCCCGCCAAGCTGGTGGCCGACGGTGCCGTGGCCCACCTGATGACGCGCGAGAAGATCGACTGGGTCATCGTCGGCGCCGATCGCATCGCCGCCAACGGCGACACCGCCAACAAGATCGGCACCTACGCCCTGGCCGTGGCCGCCAGGCGCCACGGCGTGAAGTTCATGGTCGCCGCCCCCAGCGGCACCTTCGACCTGTCCTGCCCCAGCGGCCAGGCCATCCCCATCGAGGAGCGCACCCCGCGCGAGCTCACCGAGTTCCGCGGCGAGCCGGTAGCCCCGCTGGGCTACGACGCCTTCAACCCGGTGTTCGACGTTACCCCGGCCGACCTGATCGACGCCATCGTCTGCGAGCGCGGCGTGATCAGCCCGGTGAGCGAAGAGGCGATCCGGAAGCTGTTGTCCTAAGGAATGCTGTTCCCTCTGCCGCAAGCGGGAGAGGGAAACGGCGCTGCATAAGCTAGGAATAATTGTCCCAGCCCCTCGCAGCGCCGGTTTTCTGCCCTACAATTCCCGGATCATGAGCATCGACACCGCCCCCAGCCTGCATCACCTGCGCGCCTCGCGCAGTGTCGTGCTGCCGTGGCTGCTGCTCGCGGCGCTGTTCGCCCGCGGCCTGGTGGCGCCAGGGTTCATGCCGCAATTCGGTGCCGGCGGCGTCGGCATTGTGCTGTGTACGCCACAAGGCCCCAAGACACTGTGGCAGGCCGGCGACGCCATTACCGGCGGTGGCCAGCATGCAGGCGGCGAGCACTGTGCCTTCGGCCTGGCGCTGGGCATGGCGGTGGCCACGGGCCCTGCCTCGGCCCAGCTGGACCTGTCGGCCGCGCCCATCCCCGTCTCTACCCGGCCACAGCCGGCGGTCGTCCCCTGGCGCGAGCGCGGAATCTCCGCGCGTGGTCCGCCCTCCCACTCCTGAAGTCGCCCTTGCTCCCGCGAGCGCCCGGCGCCGCGGACCCCGACTTGTGCGGCCGCCCGCGGCCGTGTTCCAGGAGTGATCAAGATGTCCCTGCTTCATCCGCAAGCCCGGCCGCTGGCCGCGCTGGCCCTGCTGTTGCCGCTGGCTGTTTCCGCCCACGAAGTCTCCGAGCCGGGCACCGTCGTGCTCGAGCCGGTGACCGTCACCGGCGAGGTCGCCGGCTCTCCCACCGCGGAGTCCGTCCGCCAGGCGCATGACCGCATCGAGAAGACGCCGGGCGGCGT
Organism: Solimonas sp. SE-A11; assembly: GCF_030345715.1. GTDB lineage: Bacteria > Pseudomonadota > Gammaproteobacteria > Nevskiales > Nevskiaceae > Solimonas_A. The sequence goes on along the minus strand of NZ_JAUASX010000010.1, from coordinate 128,522 downwards.
CGACCTGGTCTCCAGCGAGGAATTCCAGGACCGCTATGCCGTCAACCTGCGCGACATGCTGCGCGACACCCCGGGCGTGTTCGCCCAGACCCGCTTCGCCGAGGAAGTCCGCATTTCCATCCGCGGCTCGGGTCTGAGCCGCAGCAACCACCTGCGCGGCATCCTGCTGCTGCAGGACGGCGTGCCGGTGAACCTGCCGGACGGCTTCGGCGACTTCCAGGAAGTGGATCCGCTGAACCTGCGCTACGTCGAGGTCTACAAGGGCGGCAACGGCCTGCGCTACGGCAGTTCCGCCCTGGGCGGTGCCATCAACGTGGCGACGCCCACCGGCCGCACTGCCGCGCAGGCCAACCTGCTGCGCCTGGAAGGCGGCAGTTTCGGCAGCTTCCGCGAGCACCTGGGCGTGGCGCGTGCCTACGACCGCTGGGACTTCTATGCCGGCGCCACCGCCAGCCAGTCCGACGGCTTCCGCGACCAGAGCAATACCGACAACCGCCGCTTCAACGGCAACGTCGGCTACCGCCTGGGCGAGAACGCCGAGACGCGCTTCTACCTGAACGTCAACGACATCAACCAGGAAATCCCCGGCACCATCGGCTACGACGCCGCGCTGAACGATCCGCGCAGCGTGCTGCCCACCGCCAACACCTTCGACACCGGCCGCAACATCGACTCCTTGCGCCTGACCAACCGCACCAGCCTGCCGTTGGCTGGCGGCCAACTCGAGCTTGGCGGTTACTACCTGCACAAGAAGCTGTTCCATCCGATCTCTGGCATCGTGGTGGACCACGACGGCGATTTCTTCGGCGCCTTCGCGCAATGGGCGGGTGAGGGCACGCTGCTGGGTCGCCGCAACGAGGTGACCCTGGGCAGTCGTATCGGAGCCGGGCGCAACGATGCGAAGACCTTCACCAATGTCGGCGGCCAGCGCGGTGCGGCAGGCGCCAACGGCGACGAGGACGCCACGGAGTACAACCTGTATGCCGAGAATCGCCTGTGGCTGACGCCGGAGCTCGCGCTGGTCGGCGGCCTGCAGGGCGTTCTGGCGGAGCGGGACTACACTGACAAGGTCAACCCCGCGGAATCGGCCGATCGCGAGTACAAGGGCATCAACCCGAAGCTGGGCCTGCTGTATGCGCTGGCCGAGCACGCGCAGCTGTTCGCCAACGTCAGCCGCAGCTACGAGCCGCCGATTTTCTCGGACCTGAACCAGAACTCCGCCGTCGGCACCTGTGCTGGCACCGGGATGAACGGCTTCGCTGACCTGGACGCGCAGAAGGCCTGGACCGCGGAGCTAGGCACGCGTGGCACGCAGGGCCGCTGGGCCTGGGACGTCTCGGTCTACCGCGCCGAGATCCGTGACGAGGTGCTGCAGCGGGCCTGCTCGCCGACGACCTCCATCCAGTTCAACGCCGACAAGACCATCCATCAGGGCGTCGAGGCCGGCCTGGCCTACAAGCTGCTGAAGGATGTCGCGCGCCCCGGCGACTCGCTGAAGCTGCAGCAGGTCTACAACTACGCGGACTTCCGTTTCGACGGCGACGCAACCTATGGCGACAACCGCCTGGCCGGCCAGCCGCGCCACTACTACCTCGCGGAGCTGCGCTATGACCATCCGGCAGGTTTCCACGTGGAAGCCGGCATCGAGCGCTCGCCCTCGGGCCTGACGGTGGATTATGCCAACACCCAGCGGACTCCGGGCTACACCACCTGGAACCTGGGCGGCGGCGTGGACCTGCCGCACGGCCTGAGCCTGTTCATCGAAGGCCGCAACCTGTCGGATGAGCGCTACATCAGCAGCGTCTCCGCCACCACCGACTACAGCACCGCCGCCAACCGCAACATCTTCTACCCGGGCGAAGGCCGGGCGGTGTACGGCGGCCTGCGCTGGGCCTACTGATGCTCGCCGCGGTTTCCCGCTGGCACCGGCGGCTGTCGCTGCTGGCCGGCGTCGCGTTGCTGCTGTGGGCCGCGTCGGGCCTGCTGCACCCGCTGATGTCCTGGACCAATCCCCGGGCGGCGGCCTTCGCGCCGCCGCCCGGAGAGCCGCTGGCGCTGCCTGCACAGGCGCCATCGGCGCTGCTGGAGGCCGAGCCGGCCGGTATCGTCCGCCTGCTGTCGCAGGGCGGGCAGAGCCTGTGGCAAATCGCTTCGCCAGACCGGCAGCATCTGCGCTACGTCGATGCCGACACCGGCGAGCCCGTGCCGGAGGCCGACCGGGTGCGTGCCGTGCAACTGGCGCGGCACTACACCGGCCTGCAGTCGGCGTCGCTCAGCGAGGTGCGGCACATCACGCAGTACGACCGCGAGTACCCGGCGGTGAACCGGCTGCTACCGGTCTGGCGCGTGGAGTTCGCCGACGAGCGAGGGTTGACCGCCTACGTCCATACCGGCGAGGACCGCCTGGCCTCGCTGACCGACCGGCGCAAGCGCGTGTTGCTCACGCTGTTCCAGACCGTCCATACCCTGGACTTCCTAGAGGGTGTCGAAGGCCTGCGGCTGGGCCTGATCCTGGCGGCGGTCGGCAGCGTGCTGGCCATGGCCATGCTGGGCATCGGGATGCTGCTGGGCCGGCGGGCGCGCCCCGGCGCGCCTGCCATGCGCCGGCGCCACCGGCTGCTGGCCTGGGCAGCCTGGGTGCCGGTGCTGATGTTCTCGGTCAGTGGCCTGTTCCACCTGCTGCGGCTGTCACCGTTGCTGCAGCCGGTGCCCGCGAGCATCAGCCCGACGGTGCAGGGGCCGCTGGCCTGGCCGGCGGAGCTGGAGGGCGCTCGCGCCCTGACCCTGCTGCCGCTGGCCGAGGACAGGGCGGTGTGGCGGGCCCGCTTCGGGCCGCAGAGCCTGGCGCTGTACGACGCCCGCAGCGGCGAGCGCCTGGCGGGCGGCGACGCGGAACTGGCCCAGTGGCTGGCCAGCACGCCGCCGGTCAGTTCCGCCACGCGGCAGGCCGGCTTCTCGCCGGAGTACGGCTTTGCCAACAAGCGGCTGCCGGTCTGGCGCGTGGAGCAGCCCCAGGGGCTGGCCTTTGTCGATACCGCGTTCGGCCAGGTGGCGGCGCGGGTCGGTGCGCTGGACGTGGCCGAGCAGTGGACGTTTTCCAGCCTGCACAAATGGCAGTTGCTGGATTTCCTGGGCAAGGCCTGGCGCGATGCCGTGCTGAGCGCCGGGGCCCTGCTGGGCATGCTGGCGGCGCTGTTCGGGCTGGCCCTGCGCCGCCGTCGCTAGACGCGGATTTGTGCAGTTTTCCGGGTGCCGGGCAGGGGGCGGGCCGCCCCTGCCCGGAGGCCCATCCGGCCCCCGGTTTATGTTAGAATCTATCGACAAATTCCTAGACATAAATCGCGGCTCCGCGCAAGGCGGACGCAGGCTCGCATATGACTGATTTTGCTAAAGAAGTTCTGTCGGTAAATCTGGAAGACGAGATGCGCCGGAGTTACCTCGATTACGCCATGAGCGTGATCGTGGGCCGAGCACTGCCAGATGCCCGCGACGGCCTCAAGCCGGTGCATCGCCGCTCGCTGTACGCGATGCACGAGCAGCACAACGACTACAACAAGCCCTTCAAGAAGTCGGCGCGTATCGTCGGTGACGTGATGGGTAAGTACCACCCGCACGGCGACAGCGCGATCTACGACACCATCGTGCGCATGGCGCAGCCGTTCTCGCTGCGCTACCTGCTGGTGGACGGACAGGGCAACTTCGGATCGGTGGACGGCGACGCGCCCGCGGCGATGCGCTACACCGAAATCCGCATGACGCGCATCGCGCATGAGCTGCTGGCCGACATCGACAAGGAAACCGTCGATTTCCAGCCGAACTACGACGGCTCCGAAAGCGAGCCGACGGTCCTGCCGACCAAGTTCCCGAACCTGCTGGTCAACGGCAGCTCCGGTATCGCCGTGGGCATGGCCACCAACATCCCGCCGCACAACCTCTCCGAGGTGATCGACGGCTGCGTTGCGCTGATCGACAATCCCGAGATCGAGTTGCGCGAGCTGATGCAGCACATCCCGGCGCCGGACTTCCCGACGCACGGCCTGATCCTGGATGCGCACGGCCTGGCCGACGCCTACGCCACCGGCCGTGGCCGCATCGTGATCCGAGCCCGCACGCACTTCGAGGACATCGGCAACGACAAGCAGGCCATCGTCACCACCGAGCTGCCCTACCAGGTCAACAAGGCACGCCTGCTGGAGCGCATCGCCGAGCTGGTCAAGGAAAAGAAGATCGAGGGCATCACCGAGCTGCGCGACGAGTCCGACAAGGACGGCACGCGCATGGTGATCGAGCTGCGCCGCGGCGAGAACGCCGAGGTGGTGCTCAACAACCTGTTCCAGCAGACCCAGCTGCAGATCGTGTTCAGCCTGAACATGGTGGCGCTGGACGGTGGCCAGCCCAAGCTGCTGTCGCTCAAGTCGCTGCTGGAAATCTTCGTGCGCCACCGCCGCGAAGTGGTCACCCGCCGCACCCGCTACCTGCTGCGCAAGGCGCGCGAGCGTGCCCATGTGTTGGAGGGCCTGTCGGTTGCGCTGGCCAACATCGACGACATCATCGACCTGATCAAGCGCAGCCCCTCGCCGGCGGAAGCCAAGGCCGGGCTGATGGGCCGCAGCTGGAATCCCGGCCCGGTCACGGCGATGCTGGAGCGCGCCAGCGCCGATGCCTCGCGGCCGGACGGCCTGGCCGCCGAGTTCGGCATCGTCGACGGCGGCTACCGCCTGTCCGAGGCCCAGGCCCAGGCGATCCTGGACCTGCGCCTGCACCGCCTCACCGGCCTGGAGCAGGACAAGATCCACGAGGAATTCCGCGAACTGCTGGAATCGATCCTGGACTACCTCGACATCCTCGGCTCCGAGACGCGCCTGCTGTCGGTGATCCGCAGCGAACTGCTGGAGATCAAGGAAGCCTACGGCGACGAGCGCCGCACCGAGATCACCAGCGCCGCACTGAACATCGCGCACGAAGACCTCATCGCCCCGCAGGACATGGTGGTGACGCTCTCGCACGAGGGCTACGTCAAGGCCATGGCCATGGACGAGTACCAGGCCCAGCGCCGCGGCGGCCGCGGCAAGATGGCCACCGCGACCAAGGAAGAGGATTTCGTCGATCGCCTGTGGGTGGCGCACTCGCATGACACGCTGCTGTGCTTCTCCAGCGCCGGCAAGTGCTACAAGCTGCGCGTGTTCGAGCTGCCTTCCGGTTCGCGTGGTTCGCGCGGCAAGCCCTTCAACAACCTGCTGCCACTGGAGGCCGGCGAGAAGATCAACGCCGTGCTGCCGGTGGAGTCCTTCGGCAACGTGGTGGCGGACAACGAGCAGCCCGAGGGCGAGGGTCGCTACATCTTCATGGTCACGCGCCGCGGCACGGTCAAAAAGACCCCGCTTTCGGCCTTCGCCAACGTGCGCAGCAACGGCCTGATCGCCGTGGACCTGCGCGTGGACGACGAACTGGTCGGCGTGGCGCTGACCTCCGGCCATGACGACATCATCCTGATCTCCGACTCCGGCCGCGCCATCCGCTTCAACGAAGGTGACGTGCGCTCCATGGGCCGCGGTGCCACCGGCGTGCGCGGCATGCGCCTGCTCAAGGCCTTCGCCGGCTCCGAGGACGAGGGCGAGGAGTCCACCCCGGTGTCCGAGGCCGACGAGGCCGTGGACGATGCCGCCGACAGCGGCGAGGGTGCGCGCGTGATCGCGCTGATCGTGCCCGAGACCGGCGACATCCTGACGGTCTCCGAGTTCGGCTTCGGCAAGCGCACCCCAATCGACCAGTTCCCCAAGCGCGGTCGCGGCGGCCAGGGCGTGATCGGCCAGGCGCTGACCGACAAGACCGGCCGCCTGATCGGCGCCGTGACGGTGGACGATCGCCACGAGCTGATGCTGATTTCCGAATCCGGCAACCTGATCCGCACCCGGGCCTCCGAGGTCCGCATCGCCGGCCGCAACACCCAGGGCGTGCGCATCATGCGCCCGGTGGACGGTGACCGCCTGGTCGGCGTGGACCGTTACGTCGCCGAGGACGACGAGTCCGTGGCCGCGGCGCTGCCGGATGGCACCGACGGCGCCCCCGCCCCCGACGCGCCCGATGTCGCTTCGGATGCCGCTGGCGAAGCGGCGCCCGACACCGAGTAAGCAGGACATGTGAGACCGGCGCCGAACTTGGCGCTGGTTTTGCGATCAGAAGGAGCAGGGGCGGGGTCCACGGGGGCGCCGACGAATCCAGCGGGCCCGGGGACACGCTCCGGGTCCCACGAACTAAAAGGGACCCATGCTGTGCCGCACCATACACCCCTGATCGCCACTATCGTCATGGGTCTGGTACTGGCCTTTGTGTTCGGTGCTGTGGCCAACCGCCTGCGCCTGCCACCCCTGGCCGGTTACCTGCTCGCCGGCATTGTCGTCGGTCCTTTCACCCCTGGTTTCGTCGCCGATCCTGGTCTGGCCACCGAGCTGGCCGAGATCGGCGTGATCCTGCTGATGTTCGGCGTTGGCCTGCATTTCTCGCTGGACGACCTGATGGCGGTGAAACGTATCGCCATTCCCGGCGCCATCGTCCAGATGGCGGTGGCCACGGTGCTGGGTATCGCGCTGGCCTGGGCCGTCGACTGGCCGCTGGGTCAGGGCTTCGTCTTCGGCCTGGCGCTGTCGGTCGCCAGTACCGTGGTTCTGCTGCGTGCCCTGGAAGAACGAAGGCAGATCGAGACCACGCGCGGGCGCATTGCCGTCGGCTGGCTGATCGTCGAGGACCTGGCCATGGTCATGGCCCTGGTGCTGCTGCCGGTGCTCGCCGGCGTTCTGGGCGGCAAGGCCGAGCCTTCGCCCAGCGGCGGCGAGACCAGCGTGCTCGGCGCCATCCTGCTGACCCTGGCCAAGGTTGCCGGCTTCGTCGCCTTCATGCTGATCGTCGGTCGCCGCCTGATCCCGGCGGTGCTGCATGTCATTGCACGTACCGGTTCCAAGGAGTTGTTCCGCCTGGCGGTCCTGGCCGTGGCGCTGGGCGTCGCCTTCGGCTCGGCGCAGTTGTTCGGCGTGTCCTTCGCACTGGGTGCGTTCTTCGCCGGCATGGTGCTGAGCGAGTCCGAGCTCAGCTCCGAGGCGGCGGAAGAGACGCTGCCCCTGCGCGACGCCTTCGCCGTGTTGTTCTTCGTCTCCGTGGGCATGCTGTTCAACCCGGAGATTCTGGTCGAGCAGCCCTGGCTGGTGCTGGCGGCCTTCCTGATCATCGTACTGGGCAAGTCCATCGCCGCCATGGTGATCGTGCTGGCCTTCAAGTATCCCCGCGGCACCGCCCTGACCATTGCCGCCAGCCTGGCGCAGATCGGCGAGTTCTCCTTCATCCTGGCGACGCTGGGCGTGGACCTGGGGCTGCTGACCGAGCCCGCGCGCGACGTGATCCTGGCCGCGGCGATCTTCTCGATCATCGCCAACCCGTTCTTCTTCATCATCTCCGACCGGCTTGAACGCCGTTGGGGCCAGGTGCGGGCCGTCGGTGCCTTCACGCCGGTCATCTCCGACCACGTCGTGCTGGTGGGCTACGGCCGCGTCGGCAGCGCCGTAGCCGAGACGCTGCAGGCACAGGGGCAGTCCTTCCTGGTGATCGAGGAGAACGACGAGCGGGTGCAGCGTCTGCGTGAGCTGGGCATCCCCGTGCTGGTCGGCAATGCTGCCCAGCCCAACACCCTCAAGTCGGCCCAGCTGACCAAGGCGCGCACCCTGATCCTGGCCGTGCCCAATGCCTTCGAGGCCGGGCAGGTGATCCAGCAGGCGCGCAGCGTGCAGCCCGAGCTGCCGATCTTCGCCCGCGCGCATTCCGACGCCGAGGTCGACTACCTGCGCAAGCGCGGCGCCAGCTTCATCGTCATGGGCGAGCGCGAGATTGCCCGCAGCATGGTGGAGCAGCTGCGGCTGCCGGCCGCTACCGGGGGCGCCTGAGTTGTTCCAGGGCGTCTAGCAGGGATTCGAAGTCGGCCTTCGAGGCGCTGCTGTAGATCAGACCGGCTGCCTGGGCTTCGTGGCGGTCTTTCGGGAGTCGTCTGCAGGCGCCAATAGCCCAAACGGCGCTGCTCTGTGGGCGTGGGCCATCCCACTGCGGATCAGCCAGGAAGGTCAGGAAGGCCAGGGCGCCTTGGGCGCCCAGCGCGAAGCCAATTCCCAGATTTCATAGGCCCACAAGTCCAGGTCTTCATGCTCGATCCGCACGACATCCCAGCCATTGACCTCCAAGTGATCGGATAGCTTGGTGCGGATGGGCTTCATCTCTTAAGTGTAGGCTAGTGGGCTGATTCCGTTGCGCAGTATTGACTAACATGTCCTGTTAGGTGATAAAATAAGCTCATGAATTTCAGCGTTCATTTTGACGATGCCACCGTGGAGCGCCTCAACAAGGCGGTCGAGCGGGCGGGCGTCACGCGCAATCGCCTGATTTCCATGGCGGTGCAGGAATGGCTGGCGCGGAACGAGGAAAAGGACTGGCCGGAGTCGCTGCTGGCGCACTTCCGCAACCCGGCCCCGGAGCTGGCGCAGGACACCCTGGATTTCCAGGCCTGGCGCGAGCACCTGGGTGGCCCGGCGGAAACGCGCTGGTGAAGTACCTGCTGGACTCTGACGTGATCGCGGGCGCCATCAAGGGGCGGCTGCCGGTGGTGCTGAAGCTGTCCAAGCTCAAGCCCAGCGATATCGCGGTGGCGGCGGTGACCCGGATGGAAGCCGAGGCGGCGCTGCGGGCGCAGCCGCGGGCCCAGGCGCGCTATGCCAAGCTGCTGAAGGAATTCTTCGCCAACGTGAAGGTGATCGCCTTCGACGTGGCAGAGACCCAGCAGGCGGTGACGCTGGCGGCCTATGCGCAGCAGATGGACGAGAAGATAGGCGCCTACGACCTGTTGGTGGCGGCCACGGCCTTGTCCCACCAGCTGGTGCTGGTGACGGACCGGCCGCAGGCTTTTGCGGGCGTGCCGAATCTTGATGTAGAGAGATGGAATTAAAGCAGTACGGAAGCGACGCTCGTCGATTCTGCTAAAGAAAAATCAGTTATCTCATTGCCCAGGAGCATGACCATGAAGCGTATCGTGAATTTCAGCGCCGGCCCCGCGACCCTCCCGCTGGTAGTCCTTGAGCAGGTGCAAGCCGAGTTGCTGGACTGGCGCGGTTCGGGCATGTCGGTCATGGAGATGTCGCACCGCGACAAGGAATTCATGAGCATCGCCCAGGAAGCCGAGAGGGACCTGCGCGAGATCGCCGGCATCCCGGCCAACTACAAGGTGCTGTTCCTGCAGGGTGGCGCCACCGGCCAGTTCACCTTCCTGCCGATGAACCTGCTGCGCGGCAAGACCGGCTTCGACTACGTGCTGACCGGCGACTGGGGCAAGAAGGCTGCCAAGGAAGCAGGCAAGTACGGCAAGGTCAACATCGCCGCCAGCAGCGAGGGCGACAAGTTCACCAACATCCCGGACGTCAAGAACTGGAAGCTGGACCCGAACGCCGCCTACGTGCACATCACGCCGAACGAGACCATCCACGGCGTCGAGTTCCACCAGGAGCCGGAGACCAACGGCGTGCCGCTGGTAGCCGACATGTCGTCGAACATCCTGTCGCGCCCGATCGACATCAGCAAGTACGGCCTGATCTACGCCGGCGCCCAGAAGAACATCGGCCCCTCGGGCATCACCATCGTGATCGTGCGCGAGGACCTGATCGGTGGCGCCGCGCCGCTGACGCCGGGCATCTTCGACTACAAGCAGATGGCCGACAACGAGTCGATGCTCAACACGCCGCCGTGCTTCGCCTGGTACGTGTCGGGTCTGGTGTTCAAGTGGATCAAGGACAACGGCGGCCTGGCTGCCGTGGGCGAGCGCAACGCGAACAAGGCCAAGGCGCTGTATGACTATATTGACAGCCAGGACTTCTACAGCAACCCGGTGGCCAAGGCCGACCGCTCGCGCATGAACGTGCCCTTTGTGCTGGCCAACGCCGAGCTGGACGCCGACTTCCTCAAGGGAGCCAAGGCTGCCGGCCTGTCGGGTCTCAAGGGCCACCGCTCGGTGGGCGGCATGCGTGCCAGCCTGTACAACGCGATGACCATCGAGGGTGTCAATGCCTTGGTTGAATACATGAAAGAGTTCGCGCGGACGCGCGGCTGATCAAGACGGGAATCGGGAATGGGGAATGGGGAATCGTAAAAAAACACCCCTGTTTCTTCGCTTCTGACGATTCCTGATTCCCTATTCCCGATTCTCTAATCCCGATTCTCGAGAAAATCCATGTTCAAGGTCCAGACCCTCAACAACATTTCCGTCCTCGGCCTCGAGCGCCTGCCGCGCGAGCGTTACGAAGTCGCCTCCGAGATGTCCAACCCGGACGCCGTGATGGTGCGCTCGGCCGACATGCACAAGATCGACATCCCGGCCAGCATCAAGGCCATCGGCCGCGCCGGCGCCGGCACCAACAACATCCCGGTCGCCGCCCTGTCCAAGCGTGGCGTGGTGGTGTTCAACGCCCCGGGCGCCAACTCCAACGCCGTGAAGGAGCTGGTGCTGGCCGGCATGTTCCTGGCAGCCCGCAACATCCCGCAGTCCCTGGACTTCGTGAAGAAGCTCGAAGGCGACGACAAGGCCATGCATGTGGCCGTGGAAGATGGCAAGAAGAAGTTCGTTGGCTTCGAGCTGCCGGGCCGCACCCTGGGCGTGATCGGCCTGGGCGCCATCGGCGTCAAGGTGGCCAACGCCGCCCTGGAGCTGGGCATGACGGTCTACGGCTATGACCCGGCCATGACGGTGCAGAACGCCTGGCAGCTGAACTCCGGCGTACGCCAGGCCCTGTCGGTGGACGATCTGGTCTCCAAGAGCCAGTTCATCTCGGTGCACGTGCCGCTGCTGGACGCCACCCGCGGCCTGATCAACGCCGACCGCCTGAAGCTGATGCCGAAGAAGGGCGTGATCCTGAACTTCGCCCGCGAGGCCATCGTCGACGAGAAGGCCGTGATCGAGTCCCTGGATGCCGGCGGCCTGCACGCCTACGTCTGCGACTTCCCCAGCAACGCGCTGAAGGGCCACCCGCGCGTCATCGCCACCCCGCACCTGGGCGCCAGCACCGGCGAGGCCGAGGACAACTGCGCCGTGATGGTCGCCGACCAGTTGCGCGAGTTCCTGGAACTGGGCAACGTACGCAACTCGGTCAACTTCCCCGAGGCCGTCATGGCGCTGTTGCCGGGCAAGACCCGCCTGTGCATCGTCAACGAGAACGTGCCGAACATGGTGGGCCAGATCTCCACGACGCTGGCCAAGCGCAACCTGAACATCGCCGACCTGCTCAACAAGTCGCGCGGCGACCTGGCCTACACCATCGTGGACGTGGACTCCGGTTGCGCCCAGGACGTGGTGGAGGAGCTCCAGGCCATCCAGGGCGTGCTGTCGGTGCGCTGCATCCCGGCCCGCTGAGCCTAAGCAGCAAATCGGTCCGCAAATGGATGCAAATGAACGCGAATAGGCCGGAATATTAATTTACGTTTATTTGCGTTCATTCGCGGACTGCCTGGTCTTGGAAGGGCTAGGGGCATGAGCGGGGAGCGCGTACAATCGCGCTCCCTGTTTTCGTTATGGCACCCATGAACAACGAACTGGCCCAGGCCCGCACCCGGATCGACTCCCTGGATGAACAGATCCAGGCGCTGATCTCCCAGCGCGCGCGCATCGCCCAGGAAGTCGCCCATATCAAGGAACGGATGGGCGACAGCACCGGCAACCACTATCGCCCGTCGCGCGAGGCGGAGGTGCTGCGCCGCGCCATGGAGCGCAACACCGGCCCGCTGACCGACGAGACCGTGGCGCGGCTGATGCGCGAGATCATGTCGGCCTGCCTGTCGCTGGAATCGCCGCTGAAGATCGCCTACCTGGGGCCTGAGGGCACCTACACCCAGGCGGCGGTGCTGAAGCACTTCGGCGACAGCATCACGGCGCGCCCGGTGGCGGCCATCGACGAAATATTCCGCGACGTCGAGACCGGCAATGCCGATTACGGCGTGGTGCCGGTGGAGAACTCGCTGGGCGGCATCGTCAGCCACACGCTGGACGAGCTGGCCCAGACCACGCTGCGCATCTGCGGCGAGGTGACGCTACCGATCCATCACTGCCTGCTATCCACCGAGACCTCGGTGGAGGCGATCACCCACATCTACTCGCACCAACAGTCCTTCGCGCAGTGCCGCAAATGGCTCGACGCGCGCCTGCCCAAGGCCGAGAAGGAGACCGTGGCCAGCAACGCCCAGGCGGTGCTGATCGCCCGCGAGAAGGGCGGGGCGGCCATCGCCGGCCAGCAGGCGGCGCGGCTCTACGGCATGAATATCCTGGCCTCGAACATTGAGGACGATCCCAACAACACCACGCGCTTCCTGATCATCGGTAAGCACGATCCGTCGCCCACCGGCGACGACGTCACCTCCGTGGTGATGACCGCGCAGCGCAACAACCCGGGCGCGCTGTTCAAGCTGCTGCAGCCCTTCGCCCGCGAGAACATCGACCTGACGCGCATCGAGTCGCGGCCGGTCAAGGGTGCGGCGGTGCGCGACTACTACTTCTTCATCGACTTCCGCGGCCACGCACTGGACCCGCGCATCGAGTCGGTGCTGGGAGAGGTCCGCGCGGCCGCCGCCTACTTCAAGATCCTCGGGTCCTACCCGACTGCCCCCTTCTGAGGACGAACGTGACCTCACCCCTGCTGAAGAACGCCGCCACCGGCGTGCTGAGCCTGGAGGCCTACGCCCCGGGCATGCCGCTGGAAGAGTTGCAGCGCCGCCTGGGCATCGCCGACGCGATCAAGCTGGCGTCCAACGAAAATCCCCTGGGCCCCGGCCCGGCGGTGAAGGCCGCCATCGCCGAGGCCGTGGCCGGCGGCAACCTGGCCCTGTACCCGGACGGCGGTGGTTTCCGCCTGAAGAAGGCTATCGGCGACTTCCGCGGCATCGCCCCGGAGCGCGTCACCCTGGGCAACGGCTCCAACGACATCATCGAGCTGCTGGGCCGCGTGTTCCTCGGCCCCGGCCGCGCCGCGCTGTTCTCGCAGCACGCCTTCGCGGTCTACCCGATCATCACCCAGGCGCAGGGTGCCCGCGCGGTGGTGGTGCCGGCGCGCCCGGCCCATGATGCCCAGCCGCTGGGGCATGACATGCAGGCCTTCGCCGAGGCACTGAAGGCCAATCCCGACGTGTCTCTGGTGTTCATCGCCAACCCCAACAACCCCACCGGCACCTGGCTGGCGCCGGAGGACATCGAGGGCTTCATCCGCCAGGTGCCCGCGCACGTGGTGGTGGCCCTGGACCTGGCCTACGACGAGTACATGGAGCCGGCCCTGCGCAGCCCCTCGCGCGAGTGGCTGGAGAAGTACCCCAACCTGGTGCTGTTCCACACCTTCTCCAAGGCCTACGGCCTGGCCGGCCTGCGCGTGGGCTACTCGCTGTCCAGCCCCGAGCTGGCCGACCTGCTCAACCGCGTGCGCCAGCCCTTCAACAACAACAGCCTGGCCCTGCTGGCGGCGGAAGCCGCGCTGGCCGACCAGGCCCACGTCACCCGCTCGGTGGAGCTCAACAACCGCGAGCGTGCGCGCCTGACGCAGACACTCGGCGGCATGGGCCTGACCGTGCTGCCCTCCCAGGCCAACTTCATCGCCGTGGGCTTCGGCCGCGACGCAGCGCCGATCAACCAGGCGCTGATGCAGCGCGGCGTGATCGTGCGGCCGGTGGCCTCCTACCAGATGCCGCAGTTCCTGCGCTTCAGCATCGGCACCGAGGCCGAGAACGACCGCCTGGTGGCGGCCCTCGGGGAGATCCTCGCATCGTGAGCGTGCAGCGACTTGCCGTCATCGGACTGGGCCTCATCGGTGGCTCCTTCGCGCGCGCCGTGCAGAAGGCCGGCGCCGTGCGCGAGGTGATCGGCTATGACGCCGACCCGGCGCGCGTCGCCGCGGCCGTCGAACTGGGTGTCGCCACCCACGCGGCCGCATCGCTGGAAGCCGCCGTGCGCGACGCCGACGTGGTGCTGCTGTCGGTGCCGGTGCTGCAGACCCGCGAAGTGCTGTCGCAGCTCGCCTCCTACCTGCGCGAGGACGCCATCCTTACCGACGTCGGCAGCACCAAGGTCTCGGTGGAGCAGGACGTGGCGGCCGTGTTCGGCGCGTTGCCCGCGCGCTTCGTCGGCGGCCACCCGGTGGCTGGCAACGAGAAGAGCGGGGTGGAGGCCTCCTTCGCTGAGCTGTTCCAGGGGCGTCGCTGCATCCTGACCCCGCATGCGCACCAGGACCCGGCCGCGCTGGCCACGGTGCGGGCGCTATGGGAGTCCGCCGGCAGCCTGGTCTGCGAAATGAGCGCCGAGCACCACGACGAGGTGCTGGCCGCGACCAGCCACCTGCCGCACGTGCTGGCCTTCGCCCTGGTGGATTTCCTCAACACCCTGGATTCGCGCAAGGAAATCTTCGCCTACGCCGCCGGCGGCTTCCGCGACTTCACGCGCATCGCCTCCAGCAGCCCGAAGATGTGGCACGACATCACCCGCGCCAACCGCTCGGCGGTGCTCGGCGCGCTCGACGGCTACCTGGGCGAACTGCAGAAGCTGCGCGACGCCATCACCGAGGACGACGGTCCCGCCATCCTCGACATCTACACCCGCGCCCGCGATGCCCGCGAGCGTTACCTGGAGCTGGTCGAAAAGCCGGCTGCCGCGAAGAAGCCATGAGTTCTTCCGCCGATTTCCTGGACCTGGCACCCATCCGCGCGGCGCGGGGCGAACTGCGGCTGCCCGGCTCCAAGAGCGTGTCGATCCGCGCACTGCTGCTGGCCGCGCTGTCGGAGGGCGAGACGACCCTCAGCGGCCTGCTCGACTCCGACGACACCCGCGTGATGCGCGAGGCCCTGAAGGCCTGCGGCGTGCCGCTGCAGGACCTGGGCGAGGGCGGGTGGCGGGTGCAGGGCGCGCCGCGGCTGCCGCTGCGCGAGGCCGACATCTTCGTCGGCAACTCCGGGCTGTCGATCCGCACGCTGGTCGCGGTGCTGGCTTTCATGGATGGCCGCTACCGACTGTCCGGCATCCCGCGCATGCATGAGCGGCCGATCGGCGACCTGGTGGACGCCCTCCAGCCGCTGGGCGCTCGGATCGGCTACCAGCAGAAGGACGGCTTTCCGCCGCTGCTGATCGAGCCCGCGCAGGTGCGCGCGGCGCAGCCGGTGCGCGTGCGCGGCGACGCTTCCAGCCAGTTTCTCACCGGCATCCTGCAGTCGGCGCCGCTACTGGCACGCGAGCAGGATCTGGTGGTCGAGGTCGAGGGCGAGCTGATCTCCAAGCCCTACATCGAGCTGAGCATCGCCCTGATGCGCCGCTTCGGCGTCGAGGTGCAGCGCGGCACGACCGCCGCCGGCACACCGCGCTTCACCGTCGCGGCCGGCTCGCGCTACCGCGCGCCGGGTGCGTTCGCGGTCGAGGGCGATGCCTCGTCGGCCTCCTACTTCCTGGCGCTGGGCGCCCTGGCCGGCGGACCGGTGCGGGTGCAGGGCATGGGCAGTGCCAGCCTGCAGGGTGACGTGCGCTTTGCCGAGGTCATGGCGGCCATGGGCGCCGAGGTTACCCAGGGTGAGCAGTGGACCGAGGTGCGCTCGCCTGGACTATCCGCAGGCTTCCGGCCCAAGGCCATAGACGCCGACTTCAACCACATCCCCGACGCGGCGATGACCGTGGCGGTGGTGGCGCTGTTCGCCGACGGCCCCAGCGTGCTGCGCAACATCGGCAGCTGGCGCGTCAAGGAGACCGACCGCATCGCCGCCATGGCGGCGGAGCTGACCAAGCTCGGCGCCACGGTGGAAGCCGGCGCCGATTACCTGCGCGTCGCGCCTCCGGCGGCGCCGCGAACAGCGGCCATCGACACCTACGACGATCATCGCATGGCGATGAGCTTTTCGCTGGCGGCCTGCGGCGGCATTTCCGTGCGCATCAACGACCCGGGCTGTGTCGCCAAGACCTTCCCGGACTATTTTTCGCGGCTCGCCGCGTTGACTACCTCCTGATCCGCCCATGCCGTCCCAGAACAACACTCTCGTGCCTGTCATCACCGTCGACGGCCCCAGCGGCGTCGGCAAGGGCCTGGTGACGCGCTGGCTGAGCCAGCGCCTGGGCGGCTGGCACCGCCTGGATAGCGGCGCGCTATACCGCATCCTGGCCCTGGCCGCCGAGCGGGCAGGGGTGCCGGACGCCGACGGCCCCGCCGTGGCCGCCCTGGTGCCGGGCCTGGCCATCGAGTTCACCGGCGACACCGAGCATGACGAGGCTATCCGGGTCAACGGCGAGAACTGGGTCGACACCGTGCGCGCCGAGACCTCCGGGGCGCTGGCCTCGCGCATCGCCGCGCTGCCGGAAGTGCGCGCTGCGCTGCTGCAACTGCAGAAGGACTTCCGCCGCGCGCCGGGCCTGATCGCCGACGGCCGCGACATGGGCACCGTGGTTTTCCCCGACGCGCCCCTCAAGATCTTCATGGACGCGAGCCCCGACGAACGGGCGGCCCGCCGCTACAAGCAGTTGAGCGATAAGGGAATACCTGCTACGCTCGATGGTCTCTGCGTAGAGATCCGCGCCCGCGACGCGCGCGACCGCAACCGCCCCATCGCCCCGCTCAAGCCGGCCGAAAGGGCTGAAGTGGTTGATACAACGGGACTTTCCCCTGCCGAGGTCATCGGAAAAGTGGAAACCCTGCTGCGTCGCTACGGGTTCTGATTTCCCCCGCAGACAGCCGGTCCACAGGATGTGGGCCGTTTCTTTTATCAACCAGGACCGACCGCAGGGACGCGGCGGATGTTCCACCCACCACCAACGAGTGTTTTTGTAATGATCGAAAGTTTTGCTGAAATGTTTGAGGCCAGCCTCAAGGGCGGCCAGTCCATGCAGTCGGGCACCATCGTCAATGCCAAGGTGCTGGCTGTTAAGCCGGATGTCGTGATCGTCGACGCGGGCCTCAAGTCCGAAGGCGTGATCCCCATCCAGGAATTCATGGTCGACGGCGAGATCAAGGTTGCTGCCGGCGACGACGTAGAAGTGGCGCTGGAGACCGTCGAAGACGGTTTCGGCGAAACCAAGTTCTCCAAGGAGAAGGCCGAGCGGATCAAGACCTGGGAGCGCCTCGCGAAGGCCTTCGAGGGCAAGGAAACCGTCATCGGCATCATCACCGGCAAGGTCAAGGGCGGTTTCACGGTCGACATCGGCACCGTGCGCGCCTTCCTCCCCGGTTCGCTGGTCGACGTCCGCCCGGTGCGCGACACGTCCTACCTCGAGGGCAAGCCGCTCGAGTTCAAGGTCATCAAGCTCGACAAGCTGCGCAACAACGTCGTGGTCTCGCGTCGCGAAGTGCTCGAGGCCGAGTACAGCGCCGAGCGTGACACCCTCCTGGCCAACCTGCAGGAAGGTGTGGTCCTCCGCGGCGTGGTCAAGAACCTGGTCGAGTACGGCGCGTTCGTCGACCTCGGCGGCATCGACGGCCTGCTGCACATCACCGACATGACGTGGAAGCGCGTCAAGGATCCGGCCGAAGTCGTCACCGTCGGCCAGGAAATCGAAGTTAAGGTCCTCAAGTACGACCGCGAGCGTCGCCGCGTCAGCCTCGGCCTCAAGCAGCTGGGCGCCGATCCGTGGATGGACATCGAGCGTCGCTACCCCGAGAAGACCCGCCTGTTCGGCAAGGTCACCAACATCACCGACTACGGTTCGTTCGTGGAGATCGAGCCGGGCGTCGAGGGCCTGGTGCACGTGTCCGAGATGGACTGGACGAACAAGAACGTCAACCCGGGCAAGGTCGTGCAGGTCGGCGACGAGGTCGAAGTCATGATCCTCGACATCGACGGCGAGCGCCGCCGTATCTCGCTGGGCATGAAGCAGTGCCGCCCGAACCCCTGGGAAGAGTTTGCCCAGAACCACCAGAAGGGCGACCGCGTCCGCGGCGCCATCAAGTCGATCACCGACTTCGGCATCTTCATCGGCCTGGACGGCGGTATCGACGGCCTGGTGCACCTGTCCGACCTCGACTGGAACGAAGCCGGCGAAACCGCCGTGCGCCGCTACCAGAAGGGCCAGGAGCTGGACGCCGTGGTTTTGGCCATCGACGGCGCGCGCGAGCGCATCTCGCTGGGCGTCAAGCAGGTCCAGCAGGATCCGCTGTCGCAGTTCATCGCCGACACGGTCAAGGGCACCATCGTCAAGGGCATCGTGAAGACCGTCGACCCGCGCGGCGCCTTCATCGACCTGGGCAATGGCGTCGAGGGTTACATCCGTGCCAACGACCTGGCCCGTGAGCGCGTTGAAGACGCGACCAAGGTGCTCAAGGAAGGCGACACGCTGGAATCCCGCTACGTCGGCCTGGACCGCAAGAACCGCATCGTGCAGCTGTCGGTCCGCGAGAAGGAAATCCAGGAAGAGCAGGAGGTCATGGCGGAGTACGGCAACCGTAACGCCAGCACCGGCCGCACCAGCCTGGGCGACCTGCTCAAGGAACAGATTGGCGGCAACAACGACCGCTAAGCTGTCCTTCGCAGTACTTGGATGTATCGGAAAGGGGCCGCCATGCGGCCCCTTTCTTTTTGCACGGCGCCCCGCATCCCCTGGCCGGCAGCCGGCTGGCCCCCTGTTTCGGGCCTGTCAGCCCCCGGGGCGGCGGGGACTCTTGCATGCCCTGTTTTTTTTCTATAAGGTTCAATCAATTAGACCGCATCCATGAGCCTTATGACCAAATCCGAACTGATCGAACGGCTGGCCTCCAAGCAGACCCACCTGATGCAGAAGGACGTGGAACTGGCGGTCAAGCTGGTGCTGGACCAGATCAGCATGGCGCTGGCCAAGGACGACCGCGTGGAAATCCGCGGTTTCGGCAGCTTCGCCCTGCATCACCGTCCGGCGCGCGTCGGTCGCAATCCCAAGACCGGCGAGCCGGTGGAAATCCCGCCGAAGCGCGTCCCGCACTTCAAGCCGGGCAAGGAGATGCGCGAGCGCGTCAACGCCAACGCCCAGGCCGAGGCTGAAGCCGCCGCCGCGGCGGCCAAGGCTGCGGCTGCTGCCGCCACTGCCGATAGCCAGGGCTGATCGTGGCCTTCAAGGCGCCGGCCTCGCTGGTCTTCTTCCTGGTGATCCTGCCGGTCTTCGTGCTCGGCACCACCATCGGCTTCTTCAACAGCCAGAAGGTCGAGTTCAACTACTTGTTCGGCATGATCGAGCTGCCGCTGATCGCGCTGCTGGTCGCCGAGTTCGTGCTGGTGGCGCTGCTGACCCTGGGGGCGGGTTTCCTGCGGGTGCTGAGCCTCAAGTCCGAAATCCGCCGCCTGCGCAAGCAGCTCCGCGACAGCGAAACCGAGCTGCGCAACCTGCGCGCCCTGTCCGCGCCGCCGCCCACCCTGACCGCATCGCCGTCCGCGCTGCCCAAGGTTCCCTGACGTGATCGATGTCCTGTTCTCCTGGCTGCTGCTGCCGCTGGGATTCGCCCTCGGCTGGGCCTTGTCGCGTGGTTATCCGCACCAGGGTCGTGCCATCACGCCGGAGAAGCTCGGTGGCCTGGTCACGCACCTGGTCAGCGACAACCCGGACGAGACCCTCGCGGCACTCAGCGAAGCCGCCGAAATGGACAGCTCCGCGGCCGAGATGCACCTGACGTTGGGCAACCTGTTCCGCAAGCGCGGCGAAGTGGATCGCGCGCTGCATATCCACGAAGACCTGCTGGCCCGGCCCAACCTGTCGCCGGAGCTGCGCACCCAGACCCGCCTCGAGCTGGCACAGGACTACCACAAGGCCGGCCTGATGGACCGTGCCGAGGAAATCTCGCTGGCGCTCGCCGCCGAGGGACACCAGGTGGTGCAGTGCCTGGAGCTGGTGCGCACCATCTATGAACAGGGCCGCGACTGGCAGCAGGCGATCAAGATCTCGCGCCGTATCGAATCCGCCAAGGGTGAGTCCAAGCGCGAGGTGATCGCCCAGTACTACTGCGAGCTCGCCGAGGAGGCGAGGGCGCGCAAGCAAGCCGACGCCGCCCTGGAACTGGCCGAGCGCGCCGCCGCCGAAGACCCCGCCTGCATTCGCGCACAGCTGCTGCTCGGTGCGCTGCAGGAGGCTGCCGGCGAAGAGGCTGATGCCGCCAAGCACTACCGCCTGGCCTTCGAGCGCGATCAGCGCTTCCTGCCCGAGGTGATCGAGCCGTTGCGTCGCTGCGCCGAGAAGACCGGCGATGCGCAGGGCTATCTGCTGTTCCTGCAGGATGCCAAGGAGATGTCCCCCAGCAGCCTGCCGATCCTGGCCGAGGCGCACCTGATGCGCCAGGAAGGCCTGGAGGTGGCGGACTACCTGGCCCAAGGCCTGGAGACGCGTCCGGGTCGCGCCGTGCTGGCGGAGTTCCTTGAGGTGCTGGAGCACCAGCCGGGCGTGGTCGCCGCGGGCCTGGACAAGCCGGCCGCGAGCCTGCGCAGCGCCATCCGCAAACTGATGGAAACCACGCCGCGCTACCGCTGCGGCCACTGCGGCTTCAGCCCACGCCAGCTGTTCTGGCAGTGCCCCAGCTGCAAGCAGTGGGCCACCATCACCCCCATCGACGACGTCTTGAAGTCCTGAAGTCCCGAATAGGCCTGCTGTGCGGGCCGATCTTGCATCCGCGATGCTCGCCGTACTTCTGTACGGCTGTGCGTCTCGGCTGCAAGCTCGGCCCTGCTCGCGACGGCCTCCTCGGGACTTCGGCGAGTGATGGGTCCCATGTCGGGTTTTCACGCGAAGTAACTTCCGTATCCTGCTAATAAAACGGGCGTTTTTGACTCTGTCTCATACTTCTGTCACCGTTGCGCGATTATCATCGCCGCAGAGCGTGGAGGAGATCGGGTGGCAAGGACGGCATTCGTCACGGGCGCGACGGGCTTCGTCGGGCTGAACCTGGTCGATGAACTGGTCGACCAGGGCTGGGACGTCATTGCCATGCATCGGCCGCAGTCCGATGTCTCGCCGCTGCAGCGCTATCCCCAGGTCGAGCGCGTCTGCGGCGACATCACCGATTCCCGCACGCTCAAAGGCCTCGTGCCGCGGCATGTGGACTGTGTCTTCCACGTGGCTGGCAACACCAGCTTATGGTCGCGCTCGCATGCCGAGCAGATCAAGGTCAACGTGCGCGGCACCCGCAACATGGTGAAGGCGTCGCTGGATTCCGGCGTGAAGCGCTTCGTACATACCTCCAGCGTGGTGGCCTACGGCCTGCACGGCGGCATCGTCACCGAGGACACGCCGACCCGCGGCAGCGCCGCGCCGATCAACTACATCCGCAGCAAGGCCCTGGCCGAGCGCGAGGTCCACAAAGGCATCGCCAATGGCCTGCAGGCGGTGGTAGTGAACCCCTCGAACATCCTGGGCCGTTACGACACCGCCAACTGGTCACGCATGTTTCGCCTGATCCAGCAGGGCCGCCTGCCTGGCGTGCCCGCCGGCGGCGGCAGCTTCTGCCACGCCCGCGAAGTCGCCCGCGCCCATGTTGCCGCCGCCGAGCGCGGCTCCGTGGCGCAGAACTACCTGCTGGGTGGCGCCCAGTCCAGCTACCTGGGCCTGGCCCGCGACGTCAGCCGCGTGATGGGCCTGCGTCGCCGTTTCTACCCGCTGCACCCGCGCCTGATGCACGGCTACGCCAAGCTCGAGGAAGTCTTCGCGCCACTGTTCCGCCGCGAGCCGGAGATCACCGCCGATACGGTGGTGCTGCTGTCGCAGAACATCTACTGCAGCAGCCGCAAGGCGCAGAACGAGCTCGGCTACCAGCCGCAGCCGATGGACGCCATGCTGAAGGATTGCTACGACTGGATGCTGACGACGGGCCTGCTGAAGAAGGCGCCGCGCTAGGTAGTGTTGGGCGCAACGGACTAAAGCATGGCGACGACCGAGACCTTGGAGAATATTTTCGGCGCTTATGTGGCCCAGGATACTTTGGAAGAAGCCGCCTCCCGTATTGTGGACCTCATCCTCAGCTATCCGGAGATGAAAGAAGAATTTGTCTCCATCCTTGCAGATGGAATATTTCGAGCTTCGGCCGGCGATGCAAGTGTGGCTGCAGCCGTTGAACAGAGCGGCTACCACGTTTCCGGCACTGACGAGGCCGGCCAGTACTGCGTGGAGCTTCTCGAGTTGATCAACTCCGCGCTCTTTGCCCAACAAGCGCTTCAAGCCAACGCGGCTCCGCCGCGCGGCTTAATCTAAGCGCTAGAAGGGCGCGCCAAAAAAAACGGACCCTGGAGGTCCGTTTTTTTGTTTACATCCGGTCTCTCCGCTCCCGCGGCGGCCGCCAGTTCTCCGGCAAGGTATCACGCACCTCCTGGCGTTTTGCAGCCAGGCGTGCGCGTTCCTGCGGCGTGAGGTCGGGCAGGCGCAGGCCCGCATCGAGCTGGGCGATGGCATTACCGGCGTCGCCTCGCAGGAAGAGGTAGACCCCGGTCTGGTAGGACGCCTCGGGCAGGTTATTGAGCTCGCGTGCGGCCTGGGCCAGCAAGTTGTAGGTTTCCAGCTGCGTGCCCAGGGTCTGTTCTCGCGTGATCAGCAGTTGGCGGGCCTCGGCGGGCTTGCCGGCGGCCATCATCGTGTCGGCGTATTCGAGCAGGGCCGGTGCATAGCGCGGGTAGAGCTGCGTGGTGCGGGCCAGCACGGCCAGGGCTTCGTCGTTCTTCTGCTGCAAGGCCAGGATGCGGGCCTGCAGCAGGTTGAGCGTCACGTGTCGCGGATACTTCTCCAGCAGTGGCGCGAGCACGCGGTCGGCGTTGTCGGCCTGGCCCTGCACGGACAACGCCAGCGCCAGGCCGTAGCGGTTGGTCGGCGTGTCGTGGCCGGCGGCCAGCTCGTTGCTGTAGTGGTCCATCGCCTCGCTGGGGCGCTCGGCGGTGAGCACGCGGGCGCGGGCCTGCATGAAGCCGAACTCGATCGATTCCTTCAGCACGACCTTGGGCATCTCCGCGGCGCGGCCACGCGCTTCGGCGATACGGTTGGTGGTCAGCGGATGGGTGCGCAGGATTTCCGGCAGGCCGCTGCCGTAGAGGCGCGACTGCTGCTCCAGCTTGGAGAAGAATCCGCCCATGCCGGCTGGGTCGAAGCCGGCCCGCGCCATGGTCTGGATGCCGATGCGGTCGGCCTCGAGCTCGTGTGCGCGGGTGTAGTTGACCTGGCGCTGGTAGTTCATGGCCTGGCCCACGGACAGCGCGCCGATCACCACGTCCGGATCGGCAGAGCCGGCGATGATGGCGGCGATCACCGCCAGCCAGGTGGCCACGGTGGCGACCTGGGTGTCTTCCTGGGTGCGCGCAATGTGGCGCTGGGTGACGTGGGCGAGTTCATGGCCCAGCACGCCGGCGACTTCGCTTTCATTGCTTGCGGCGAGCAGCAGGCCGGCGTTGACGCCGATGTAGCCGCCGGGCAGGGCGAAGGCGTTGATCCGTGGATCGCGGATCATGAAGAACGTCAGGCTGGGCGGCTTGGTCTGGCTGGCCGATGCCAGGCGCCAGCCCAGCGTCGAGATGTATTCCCGCAGCTCCGGGTCTTCCAGCATGTAGTTGGCGCCGTAGAGCTGTGCCACCACCCGGCCGCCGAGGGTCTTCTCCTCGGAAGGCGACAGGGTGTTGTCCGCCGGCTCGCCGATCTGCGGCAGGTCCAGCGCCGCCGGGGAGTCCGCCTGCGTGGCGGCCGCGCCCAGGATGGCGACGGCGGTGAAGCAACTGAGGAGCGCTTTCTTCATGTGGCGGCGGTGCCAGGAGGATGACGGCAGTGTAGCCGCTTGGACGCGGCCCGCGTGCTTTGGTTCAGCCGCCCGGCCGGGCCCGGCCTCAGCTCCGGAACCGGGCGATACGCTGGCCCATGCGCAGCGGGTTGCCCTGGGCCATCACCGGCTGCCAGTCGAGCATGCCCGGCGGGGTCAGCAGGATCACCGTGGAGCCCATGTTGAAGCGCCCCATCTCGGCGCCGCGCTCCAGGTTGACCGGGTGGATCGGGTGGAAATGCTCGATGCCGGAACGCTTGTGCGGCGGGCTGATGCGGCCGGCCCAGACGGTCTCCATGGAGCCGACGAACAGGGCGCCGACCAGGACCATCGCAAACGGGCCGCGCTCGCTGTCGAACACGGCGCAGACGCGCTCGTTGCGGGCGAACACGCCCGGCATGGCGCGCGCGGTGGCGGGATTGACGCTGAACAGCCGCCCGGGGACATAGACCCAGTGGCGCAGTGTTCCGGCCAGCGGCATGTGGATGCGGTGGTAGTTGTAGGGCGCCAGGTAGATCGTCGTGAATTTGCCGCCTTTGAAGGGGGCGGCAAGTTCCTCGCTGCCGAGCAGTTCGGAGGCGCTGTACTCGTGGCCCTTGGCCTGGAAGATGCGGCCGTCCGGGATGTCGCCGGCCTGGCTGACGGTGCCGTCCACCGGGCTCAGCAGGGTCTGCAGGTCCGGGTCCAGCACGCGGGCGCCGGGCTTGAGGGCGCGGGTAAAGAAGTCGTTGAAGCTGGCGTAGTCCTCGGCGCGACCATGCTGGGCCTCGGCCAAGTTGATGCGGTACAGCTTCATGAACTGGCGAATGAAGATGTTCTTGAAGGCGCGCTGCTCGATGCGCGTCACCAGGTAGATCAGCCAGGACAGGAAACGCGTCGGCAGAATCAGCTGCAGGCGGGCGAACAGCAGGTCGCCCTGGCTGGCGTCGGTGTGGGGTTTGCCGCGGAGTTTCATCATGGGGCTCGGACGGTGAATTCGGCGCTGGCGTGGCGGCTGCCGCAAAGCAGGGTGACGGAGGCGCTGTCGCCGGCCTTCAGCGGACGCTGCGGGCGGAACAGCATCAGGTGGTAGTCGCCGGGCTGCAGCAGGGCCTGGCCGCGGGCGGGGACCTCGATGACCTGGTCGCGCAGCATGCGCGACATGCCGTTCTCCAGTGCGCTGCGGTGGATCTCCACGGCGCCGAAGTCCGGGCTGCTGGCCTTGTCGCAGCGCAGGGCCTCGGGCAGGCCGTTGTCGATACGCAGGTAGCCGGCCATGGGGCCGTCGGCCGGGGCCTCGCGGATCCAGGCGTCCTTCAACTGCAGCTCACCCGGCGCCTGCCGGCAGGCGGCCAGGGCCAGCAGCGGCAACAGGGCCAGCAGGGCGGCGCGCATCAGGGGCCCACCAAGGGCTTGAGGTCCGACACCAGCCGGGCCGGGTCGAAGGGGGGCGTAAGGTAGGCGGTGATATTGCCCTGCGGATTGAGCAGGATCATCGAGGCCGAGTGATCCATCTGGTAGCTCTCGGGGCTGGCGCCCGGCACCTTGGCGTAGGCGATGCCCAGCGCGCGGGTGATCTCGGCCAGCTGCGGCTCGCTCACGGAGACGCCGACGAAGGCGGGGTCGAACTGCCCGAGGTAGCTCCTCATGCGCTCGGGGGTGTCGCGCTCCGGGTCCACCGACAGGAACACCACCCGCAGCGGGTGGTCCGGCCCCAGGCCGGCCTTGACCTGCTTGAGCAGGGCCAGGGTGGTGGGGCAGACGTCGGGGCAGTAGGTAAAGCCGGGGAACAGCAGGGTCCAGCTGCCGTTCAGGCTGGCATTGGTGAAGGGCTGGCCATCCTGGTCCTTCAGGGTGAAGGCGGGCAGGGCGCGCGGCTGCGGCAGCAGGGTGCCGGACCGCAGCTC
This sequence comes from Solimonas sp. SE-A11, assembly GCF_030345715.1. GTDB lineage: Bacteria > Pseudomonadota > Gammaproteobacteria > Nevskiales > Nevskiaceae > Solimonas_A. Next base: position 102,874 of record NZ_JAUASX010000010.1, on the reverse strand, counting down.
GGCGGAGCCGCGAGGCTGGGAGACGGTGACGGCCACCACTACGCCGAGGACGGCGGCAAGGGCGGCGATCATGCCGTAAAGAACGGATTTCTGGGCGTTGGCCATGATTTTCAGGGTGTTTTCGGATCAGCGAGGCAGCCGCCGCGTATAATTCGCGACCTACCCGGATTATCCCACAGCCCGCCGCCCATGCCTTCCCCGTCCACCCAGACTTCCGTGCTTCGCAGTGTCCGCGACCTCGTGCGCTGGGGGGCGAGCCAGTTCAAGGCGAACGGCCTGTACTTCGGACACGGTACGGACAACGCGCTGGACGAGGCGTTCCACCTCGTGCTGCACGCCCTGCACCTGACGCCCGACCTGCCCACGGTCTACCTAGAGGCCGCGGTGACCGACGCCGAGCGCGCCGCCGTCATCAAGCTGCTGCAGCAGCGCATCAAGACGCGCCAGCCGGCCGCCTACCTGATCGGCGAGATCCAGTTCTGCGGCCTGCCGTTCACGGTGGACGAGCGCGTGCTGGTGCCCCGCTCGCCGATCGGCGAGTTGATCGAGCGCCGTTTCGCGCCCTGGTTGCAGCAGGAGCCGCAGACCATCCTAGACCTCTGCGCCGGCAGCGGCTGCATCGGCATCGCCTGCGCCCTGGCTTTCCCGGACGCCCAGGTGGACCTGGCCGAGCTGTCGCCGGGCGCGCTGGCGGTCTGCAAGGCCAACATCGAGCGCCATGATTGCGGCGAGCAGGTGCGCGCGCTGAAGTCCGACCTGTTCAACGGCCTGGGCGAGATGCGCTACGACCTGATCGTCAGCAACCCGCCCTACGTGCCTGTCGCCGAGTGGAAGGCCTTGCCGCAGGAGTTCCACCAGGAGCCGCGCATGGCCCTGGCCGCCGGCAAGGACGGCATGGACCTGGTCGCCCGCATCCTGGCCGAGGCGCCGTCGCGCCTGGTCGAGGGCGGCTGGCTGGTCTGCGAGGTCGGCGGCAGCGTGCCCGAGTTCGAGGCGCGCTGGCCGCGCCTGCCCGTGACCTGGGTGGAGTTCGAGCGCGGCGGCGACGGCGTGTTCATCATTTCGCGTGAAGACCTGATCGAGCATCTTTAAGTCATGTCCGGAAACACCATCGGCAAGCTGTTCAGCGTCACCTCCTTCGGCGAGAGCCACGGCGCCGGCATCGGCTGCGTGGTCGACGGCTGCCCGCCGGGCCTGGAACTGAGCGAGGCCGACATCCAGCCGGAGCTGGACCGCCGCAAACCCGGCACCAGCAAGTTCGTCACCCAGCGCAAGGAAGAGGACAAGGTCGAGATCCTGTCCGGCGTCTTCGAGGGCAAGACTACCGGCACGCCGATCGCACTGCTGATCCGCAACACCGACCAGCGCTCTTACGACTACGCCAAGATCCAGCAGGTGTTCCGCCCCAACCATGCGGACTACGCCTACATCCAGAAGTACGGCATCCGCGACCACCGCGGCGGCGGGCGCTCCTCGGCGCGCGAAACCGCCGTGCGCGTGGCCGCCGGCGCCATCGCCAGGAAGTACCTGAAGCAGCGCCTGGGCATCCAGATCCGCGGTTGTACCGAGCAGGTGGGGGACATCCACTGCGAGATCCGCGACTGGTCCGCCGTGGGCAACAACCCCTTCTTCTGCGCCGACCCTGACAAGATTCCGCAGCTCGAAACGTTGGTGGAGGGGCTGCGCGGCGAGGGTGACTCGATCGGCGCCAAGCTCTACGTCGAGGCCACCGGCGTGCCGCCGGGCCTGGGGGAGCCGGTCTATGACCGCCTGGATGCCGAGATCGCCTTCGCGCTGATGTCGATCAACGCCGTGAAGGGCGTGGAGATCGGCGACGGCATGCGCGTGGCCGGCATGCGCGGTACCGAGCACCGCGACGAGATGACCCCGCAGGGCTTCCTCGCCAATCACTCGGGCGGGGTCGCCGGCGGCATCTCTACCGGCCAGACCATCTACGCCCGCTATGCCATCAAGCCCACGTCCAGCATCACCACGCCGGGCAAGTCCATCGACGAGCAGGGCAATGCCGTGGACATGCGCACCACCGGCCGCCACGACCCCTGCGTGGGCCTGCGCGCCACGCCGATCGCCGAGGCGATGCTGGCGCTGGTGCTGATGGACCATTACCTGCGGCATCGTGCGCAAAATGCGGATGTGGTGCCGGGTACGCCTCGCATTCCGGCGTAGTTAGCGGAGTCGCAGGAGGCGATTGCTGGCACTGGGCCACTGGCGCCCGCGCCGACTCGCCTGTCGCCAGCGCCAAGGCCGCGCTTTGCCACCCGGTGGCATGATCCCGCCTATTCCGAAAAGAACCTCGCAGGAGAATCATGTCCTCTGAAGCCTCATTGCAGCGGCTGGCGGAATCGCTGGGCCGGCAGCCCGCCGAGTTCCAGACCCTGGGTAGCCTGCAGCCGGCGCAGATCGACCTGCTGGCCAATGCCGTGGTGCAAACCCAGCAGCGCCAGCGCGAGGCGCTGGCCAAGGCCATCGAGGATGCGCTCGGGCATATCCCTATGCTGCTGCGCGGCCCGGTGAAGAAAGTACTGGGGATCAAGTAGTGAGCACGCTCGAAATCAAGGCGGAGATCATCAAGCTGTCCCGCGTGCTCGGCCTCAAGCCCGAGCAGCTGGAATTCCTGGCCCACACGCCGGCAGCCGAAATCCGCCACCTGCGCGAGACCACGCACGAGTACCTGTTCAACCGCGGACGCTCGCTGTTCCAGAAGCTGGCCGCCACCACCAAGCTGCTGCCGGGCAAGCTGACGGCCTTCATCGGCCAGAAGGCCTTTGCTCCGGTGTTCATCGCACGCATCGCCGGCGAGATGCCGACGGACCGCGCGGTGGAGATCGCGCAGCGCATGGAGATTCCGTTCCTGGCGGACGTCACGCTGGAGCTGGACCCGAGACGCGTCGGCGACATTATCCGCCAGATGCCGGTGGAGATCGTGCGCGACGTGGCGCTGGAGCTGATCCGGCGCCGCGAGTACATCACCATGGGCCTGTTCGTCGGCTACCTCACCGACGAGGCGATCCGCCGGGTGATGGCGGCGATCACCGACGAGGAACACCTGCTGCGCATCGGCCTGTTCATCGAGGCCAAGGACCAGGTGCCCAAGCTGATGCACATGGTGCCGGAGGCGCGCTTCCCGCGTTTCCTGAAGCTGGCGCAGGACGAGAGCAAGAATCTCTGGGCCGAGGCGCTGTCGCTGATGGCCTATGCCGATGCCGCCATGATGCGCAAGCTCGGCGACCTGATGGCCGACGAGGGCGACGCAGCGCTGACGCGCCTGCTGCAGCGCAGCCAGGAACAGGACCTCTGGGGTTCGATCCTGCCGGTGATCGCACAGATGAGCCCGGACAAGCAGTCGCGCCTGGTGCATCTGGACGCGCTGGCCGATCCGCAGGTGCTCAAGAGCATCTTCCGCACGGCGGAAGAGGAGCAGCTCTGGCGCCTGATGCTGCCGCTGGTGGCGGGCATGACCCAGGGCGAGATGGCGGACGCCGCCAGGGCCGCGCAGCCGGAGAAGCTGCTGCGGCTGTTCCGCGCCGCGGAGCAGGCCCACCTGGTGCCCAAGCTGCTGGGCCTGGTCGACCAGTTCAGCCCCGAGGAACGCGCCTGGATGGCCACCATCGCCGCGGCGATGCCGGCCGAGTTGCAGGAGCGCTTCGCCGAGGAAGTAGACGATGCCGGCCTGTGGGAGCCGCTGTTCGAGGTGGCCCGGGCGATTCCCGCCGAAGGGCGTGCGGCGCTGGCGGACACGGTACGGCGCATCGCCTCCCAGCGGCCTGAACTGGTGCGCAAGCTGGCCGGCCTGGCCGAGTCCCGCGGCCTGGGCGACCTGGTCGCCGCCGCCAGGGCCGCGGCAGGGTAGGTCTGGGTACCGGGGGCGGCGCTACAATGCCGCCCCCATGCACCCCTTCCTGCCATGAGCGCGCACGTACCGGCCAAGCGGCTGGCGGGCTTCTACTTCTGGTATTTCGCCGCGATCGGCACGCTGATGCCCTTCACCGGCCTGTTCCTGCAGGACCGGGGCTGCACCCCCGCGCAGATCGGCGCCATCGGCGGCCTGATGGCGCTCACCCGCATCGTCTCGCCTTATCTCTGGGGGCAGTACGCTGACCGTGACGCGCGCCGCATGGCGGCCATCCGCATCACCCTGGGCGCCGGCCTGCTGGCCTTCGCCGCGGCGCAGTTCGCACCGGGATTCTGGCTGCTGGCGCTGTGCTTCCTCGTCTACGGCATGTTCAACAACGGCACCATGCCGCAGTTCGAGGTGGTGACCTTCAACCACCTGGGCGCCAACGGCGACCGCTACGGCCGCATCCGTCTCTGGGGCTCCATCGGCTTCGTCATCACGGTGATGGCGATGGGGCCGGTGTTCGAGCACATCGGCGTGCAGACCATGCCGCTGTGGGTCGCCGGCATGTTCGCGCTGTGCTGGCTGACCGGCCTGCGCATTCCCGAGGCGCCGGCGGCGCCGCGCTCCGGCGGCTCGGAATCGGTGATGGGCGTGATGCGCCGGCCCGAGGTCATCGCCCTGCTGGCGGCCTGCCTGCTCTCGCAGATGAGCTTCGGGCCCTACTACAACTTCTTCAGCATCTGGCTGAAGGACCACGGCTACAGCAAGTTCGAGATCGGCTTCCTGTGGGCCTTCGGCGTGGTCGCCGAGGTCGGCATCTTCTTCTTCATCCACCGCCTGCGCCGCTTCTGGAGCCTGCGCAGCATGATGCTGTGGGCGCTGGCCGGTACCGCGCTGCGCTGGTTCCTGCAGATGACCTTCATCGACAACATGCCGTGGATGACGGCGGTGCAGGCCCTGCATGCGGTCAGTTTCGCGATCTACCACTTCGCCGCCGTCAGTCTGATCCAGCAGCTGTTCCCCGGCGCGATGCAGGGTCGGGGACAGGCGATCTACACCGGCCTCAGCTACGGCGTGGGCGGTGCCATCGGCGGCTTCGGCAGCGGCCTGCTGTGGGAAGTGATGCACCCGGATCTGCTGTGGCTGGTCTCCACGGGCGTGGCGCTGCTGGCCTGGCTGATCGCCTGGCGTGGGCTCAAGGACATTCGCATCTAGCCGGCCTCAGGCCGCCACCGCATCCTCGGCGCGGCGCTGCGGCTGCCCGGCCGCGGCCGGATCGCGGCGGCGCTGGAGCAGTCGTTGCAGCATCAGGTCCTCGTGCCAGTGCTTCCAGTAGGGCTCGCGCTGTCCGTGCAGCCGGATGCCACCGTCGATGGTCAGGTGGTAGCGCTCATGGCCCTCGCGCTGGTAGCGCCTGAGCCAGCCCTGCTTGCAGAACGCCTCCAGCGCCGTGGCCAGGTCGCGCTGGCGCAGGCCGGTACGCCGCCAGATCATCTCCAGCACCTGGGGTGAGTAGTCGTCGGTATAGCGCAGCGGCCCGGCCAGTTGGCGGGCCAGGGCAAGGCTGAGGACGGTCGGGCTGATGCGCATGACGATGCTCCGGAAGCGGGCCTATTCCAAGATACGGCTGTCATCGTCGTGACAACAGGGACAAAATATCGCGCGCGGCGGTGTATAACGGGGGTAGCGGCATGCTGAAGGTCTACGGCGACATCTACTCGGGCAATTGCTACAAGCAGAAGCTGCTGCTGGCGCAGCTGGGGCTGCCGCATGCCTGGGTGCACCTGGACATCCTGAAGAAGCAGACCCGCACGCCGGAGTTCCTGGCCATGAACCCCAATGGCCGCGTACCACTGCTGGAGCTGCCGGGCGGAGTCTTCCTGGCCGAGTCCAACGCCATCCTGCATTACCTGGCCGAGGGCACGCCGCTGCTGCCGGCGGACCGCCTCGCGCATGCGCAGGTGCTGCAATGGATGTTCTTCGAGCAGTACAGCCACGAGCCCTACATCGCCACCTCGCGCTACATCATCCGCTACCTGGGCCGCCCGCCGGAGCAGGAGGCACGCCTCCAGGAGCGCCGGCCGGGCGGCTACGCCGCACTGGGCGTGATGGAGCGGCACCTGGCGGAGCGCGAGTGGTTCGTTGGGAGCCACTACAGCGTCGCCGACATCGCGCTGTACGCCTACACGCATGTGGCGCACGAGGGCGGCTTCGATCTTGCGGACTATCCGGCCGTGCAGGCCTGGCTGGCGCGGGTGGCGGCGCAGCCGGGTTACGCCAGCATGGACCAGTTCGACGCCGCGATCCGCGCCGGTTGAGTCGAGCCTAGTGGACGGGCGCCGGCATCGGATCGTTGTCGCGCCGGTTGATGCCGTCCTTGGATGGAATGCGGCTACGCATGCGCAACTGGGCCAGGGTGCGGCTGTCGCGCCAGCGCGTCCAGGGGAAGCCGCGCAACTCGGCGATGGCAGCGCGGCCGCCGGGGGACATGCGGTAGCTGGCCTCGTGCTCGTCGCCATGCAGCTCCAGCAAGCCCTCGGCGACGCAGAAGGACAGTACCTCGCGCAGGTCGCTCTGGCGCAGGCCGGTGCTGCGCCAGCTGGCCGACAGCAGGCTCCAGGAATAATGATCGGTATGCGCCAGCGGGCCGCTGGTGACGATCACCAGGGCGGCGAGACGGGTGCTGTGACGGATATCCATGGCTTACGCCCTCCAGAACGATCTGTCCGGGGTAGCGGCGGCCTGTGGAGGGTCTGGATAGAGAAAATGGCGGGGTAGGCTGTGGAAAGAAATGGGGCGCCTTGCGGCGCCCCATTTTCAGTATCAGCCTCGATTCGCCTTATTCGAAGACGAAGCTTTCCACCGGCAGGCGCAGCATCGACTTGCTGGGCTTGGTCATCGAGTGGGCGTGGCCCTTGGCGCGCGGCAGGATGTGGTCGAAGTAGAACTTCGCCGTGGCGATCTTGGCCTTGTAGAACGCCGGCTCCTCGGAGCCGCCCTTGGCGAGCTTCTCACTGGCCACCGCGGCCTGAAGTGCCCAGAAGTAGCCCATGGTCACGTAACCCGAGTACATCAGGAAGTGATGGCTGGCGGAGCTGACCACTTCGCGGTCCTTGCGGGCCATCAGCATGACGCGCATGGTCAGCACGTTCCACTCGGCAGCGTACTTGGCCAGGGTGGTGGCGAAGTTGCGCAGGCGGGCGTCACGCAGGTTGTCCACGGCGAACTTGGCGATGTGGCCGGTGAACTCGCGCACGGCCTTGCCGCGGGTCTGCAGCAGCACCTTGCGGCCCAGCAGGTCCAGGGCCTGGATGCCGGTGGTGCCTTCGTACAGCGTGGAGATGCGCGCGTCGCGAGCGATCTGCTCCATGCCGTGTTCCTTGATGTAGCCGTGGCCGCCGAACACCTGAATGCCCTGGTTGGCCGCTTCCAGGCCCATCTCGGTCAGGAAGCCCTTGAGGATCGGGGTGAAGAAGCCGAGCTTGTCGTCCCATTCCTCGTACTTGGCCTGGTCGTTCTCGATGATGCCGTTGGTCATGTGGTCCGCCAGCTGCGCGGCGAAGTAGATCATCGCGCGGCCACCTTCGGCGAAGCACTTCTGCGTCAGCAGCATGCGGCGCACGTCGGCGTGGTGGATCAGCGCGTCGGCGACCTTGTCCGGCTCCTGCTTGCCGCGCAGGGCGCGCATCGAGCGGCGGTCCTTGGCGTAGGCCAGGGCGCCCTGGAAAGAGGCCTCGGCGTGGGCGATGCCCTGCACGGCAGTGCCGATGCGGGCGGTGTTCATGAAGGTGAACATCGCCTCCAGGCCCTTGTTGGGCTTGGCGATCATGAAGCCGGTGGACTGCTCGAAGTTGATCACGGCCGTGGCGGAGGCCCTGATGCCCATCTTGTGCTCGATGGCGCTGCAGACCACGCTGTTGTGCTCGCCGACGCTGCCATCGGCATTGACATTCATCTTGGGCACGATGAACAGCGAGATGCCCTTGGTGCCCGGAGGCGCGTCCGGCAGGCGCGCCAGCACGATGTGGACGATGTTCTCGGTCAGGTCATGCTCGCCGGCGGAAATGAAGATCTTGGTGCCGGTGATCTTGTAGCTGCCGTCGGCCTGGGGCTCGGCCTTGGTCTTGACCTGGCCCAGGTCGGTGCCGCACTGCGGCTCGGTCAGGCACATGGTGCCGGTCCAACGGCCTTCGGTCAGCGGCGGCATGTAGATCGCCTTCAGTTCTTCGGAGGCGTGCTGCATGACGGTGTTCATGGCACCCAGCGACAGGCCCGGGTACATGGTGAAGGACCAGTTGGCCGTGCCCATCATCTCGGACTTGAGCAGGCCCAGCGACATCGGCATGCCCTGGCCGCCGTACTCGGTGGGGTGCGACAGACCCTGCCAGCCGCCCTGCACGAACTGCTCGTAGGCTTCCTTGAAGCCCTTGGGCGTGGTGACCTTGCCGTTCTCGAAGTGGCAGCCTTCCAGGTCGCCGGAGAGGTTCAGGGGGGCCAGGACCTCCTCGCAGAACTTGGCAGCTTCACCCAGGATCGCCTCGCAGGTGTCCGGGTCCGCGTCCTTGCCGTTGGAGAGGCCGGCGTAGTGAGCGGGGTAATCGAACACCTCGTTCATCAGGAAGCGCATGTCGCGCAGCGGAGCTTTGTAGGCAGGCATGGGAAAGACCTCGTCACGGAGCTAAATAAGTGGGCGTATTTTGGACACCCATTGACCCCAGAGACATTGGCCGCAGGAACAGTAAACGACTGTTCAGCGGGCCATACGGCGCCGTATGTCGGATTCGAGGCAGCCCAGCAGGGCCATACCGGCGCCGGACAGGGTACGGCGCTCGTGCCAGACCGCGCCCAGTTCGCGATGCAGGGCCAGCTGCGGGATCGGCAACTGGCGGATGCTGCCGTCGATCATGGAATCCGGCAGCACGCTCCAGCCCAGGCCGATGCCGACCAGCATCTTGAGGGTCTCCAGGTAGTTGGTGGCCAGGCGGATGCGCGGCACCAGGCCATGCTGCTGCAGGGCGCGGGTGACGATGCGGTGGGTGTAGGTGGCCTCGTCCGGCAGCACCGAGGGATGACCGGCGAGGTCCTGCAGCTGGGCCTGGGGCTGGTCCAGTAGGGGGTGGCCGGGGGCGACGACCACCGATAGGGGGTCGTCCCAGACGGAGCGCTGCTGCAGTTGCGGCAGGGGCTGGGTGGGCAGGGTGACAATGCCTAGTTCCAGCTTGCCGGCCAGCACGGCCTGGCAGGCGACCTCGGAGTCCATGAAATGGATGTCCAGGTCCACGTCCGGGTACTGCTGGGTGAAGGCGCGCAGCACCGGCGGCAGGCGGTGCAGGCCGATGTGGTGGCTGGTGCCGATGGAGAGGCGCCCGGCGACTTTCTCGTGCAGGTGGGACAGCGCACGCCTCCCATCTTCAAGGTCTTGCAGCACTTTCTTCGCGTAAGGCAGCAGGGTCCGGCCGGCGTCGGTCAGGCTCACCTGGCGGCCGACGCGGTCCAGCAGGGGCTGGCCGACCTGCTCCTCCAGGGCGGTGATGCGTTTGCTCACGGCGGGCTGGGACAGGTGCAGCAACTCAGCCGCCTGGGTAAAGGAGCCGGCCTCGGCCACGGCGATGAAGGTGACCAGGTTCTGGGTTTCCATGTGAATTCCTGTCTGGAATGGACCTGATAAAAACGATTCATTGGAGTTATCAATAGCACGCTCCTAGAATGCGCGCCATTCGCAAGACCAAGCATCAGGATTATCGAGGTCCAGCCATGGCAAAGACTCTGTATGACAAGATCTGGGACGCCCACGTGGTCGCCGACAACGGTGACGGCTCCGCGCTGATCTACATCGATCGCCACCTGGTGCATGAAGTCACCAGCCCGCAGGCCTTCGACGGCCTGCGCATGAACGGGCGCAAGCCCTGGCGCCTGAATGCCAACCTGGCGGTGGCGGATCACAACGTGCCGACCACGCCGGACCGCGTGAATGGCATCAAGGACCCGATCTCCCGCGCCCAGGTCGACGCGCTGGACGCTAACTGCGCGGAATACGGCATTACCGAATTCCGCATGAACGACCACCGCCAGGGCATCGTCCACGTGGTGGGCCCGGAGCAGGGTGCGACACTGCCGGGCATGACCGTGGTCTGCGGCGACTCGCACACCTCCACGCACGGCGCCTTCGGCGCGCTGGCCTTCGGTATCGGCACCTCCGAGGTCGAGCACACGCTGGCCACGCAGACGCTGGTGCTGAAGAAAGCCAAGACCATGCTGATCCGCGTCAACGGCCACGTCGGTCCCGGCGTGACGGCCAAGGACATCACGCTGGCGATCATTGGCCGCATCGGCACCGCCGGCGGCACCGGCTACGTCGTGGAGTACGCCGGCGAGGCGATCCAGGACCTGTCGATGGAAGGCCGCATGACCTTGTGCAACATGGCCATCGAGGGTGGCGCGCGCGCCGGCCTGGTGGCGGTGGACGACAAGACCATCGCCTACGCCAAGGGTCGACCCTATTCGCCGAAGCCCGAGCAGTGGGATGCGGCCGTGGCCAACTGGAAGCAGCTGCACAGCGACCCGGACGCGAAGTTTGACGCCGTGGTGGAACTGGATGCCAAGGACATCGAGCCGCAGGTCACCTGGGGCACCTCACCCGAGATGGTGGGCCCGGTCTCGGCACGCGTGCCCGATCCGGCCCAGGAAGCCGATCCGGTGAAGCGCAACGGCATGGAGAAGGCGCTGGCCTACATGGGCCTGGATGCCAACACGCCGATCGAGCAGATCAACATCGACAAGGTGTTCATCGGCTCCTGCACCAACTCGCGCATCGAGGACCTGCGTGCCGCGGCGGCGGTCGTGAAGGGCCGCAAGAAGGCGGCGAACGTGAAGCTAGCGATGGTGGTGCCGGGCTCGGGCCTGGTGAAGTCGCAGGCCGAGAGCGAGGGGCTGGACAAGGTCTTCCTGGAGGCCGGCTTCGAATGGCGCGAGCCGGGTTGCTCGATGTGCCTGGCGATGAATGCCGACCGGCTGGAGCCAGGCGAGCGTTGCGCCTCCACCAGCAACCGCAACTTCGAGAGCCGCCAGGGGCAGGGTGGCCGCACCCACCTGGTGAGCCCGGCGATGGCGGCGGCGGCGGGTATCGCCGGCCACTTCGTCGACGTGCGCGCGCTGTAAGGGCAGGAGCAGGACGATGAGCCTGGAATTCCGGCCGGCGCGAGCGGAGGACGCGGATGCCGCGGCGCCGCTGGTGTACAGCGCCGGGCCCGAGGCCTTCGACTACATGTTCCGTGCGGGAGGGCGCGAGGCGCTGGATTTCCTGCGCCATGCCTTCCGCCAGGGCGGCGGATTCCAGGGCTACCGCAACCACTGGGTGGCGGAGCGCGACGGCGTGGTGGTGGGCGTGGGTGCCTTCTACGGCCAGCGCATGGAAGGCCAGTTGACGCTGGGGCTGATGCGGCAGGTGCTGTCGTTCTATCCGCTGGCGGCCGTCCTCGGCGTGATCCGTCGCGGGCTGGAACTGGCGCCGATGCTCAAGCCGCTGACGCCGGACATGCTGTACGTGGCGAACTTCGGCGTGGCGCCGGAATGCCGCGGCCAGGGTATCGGCGCGCGGATGCTGAATTTCAAGATGGCCGAGGCGCGCAAGAGCGGCTACGGCACCTATGCACTGGACGTGGCGGTGACCAACCCGCGCGCCCAGAAGCTGTACGAGGGAATCGGATTCAGGTTCGTGCGCGAGCGCCGCTTCCGCGGCGACCGGGCACGGGCACCGGTGCCGGATTGCCGGCGCCTGGAAATGAAGTTGTAAGGAAGAAAGACATGAAGGCATTCACGCAGGTCACCTCGCACGTCACGCCGCTGGATCGTCCCAACGTGGACACCGACGCGATCATTCCCAAGCAGTACCTGAAGTCGATCCGGCGCACGGGCTTTGGTCCGTTCCTGTTCGATGACTGGCGCTACCTGGACCCGGGCACGCTGGAAGTGGACCCGGCGACGCGCCGCCCGAACCCGGAGTTCGTGCTCAATGATGCCAGGCATGCCGGCGCGCAGGTGCTGATCGCGCGCGACAACTTCGGCTGCGGTTCCTCGCGCGAGCATGCGGTGTGGGCGCTGGACGACTACGGCTTCCGCGCCGTGATCGCACCGAGCTTCGCCGACATTTTCTTCTCCAACTGCTTCAAGAACGGCGTGTTGCCGGTGACGCTGCAGGCCGAGGAGGTGCAGGCGATCTTCGAGATCGTGAATGCGGATGCGGCGGCGCAGATCGTAATCGACCTGCCGGCGCAGGAAGTGCGCCTGCCGGACGGCCGCGTATTCAAGTTCCAGATCAACCCGCACCACAAGCACAACATGGTCAACGGCCTGGACGAGATCGGACTGACGCTGCAGCAGGGCGATGCGATCAAAGCCTACGAGGCGAAGCGCCGCGCGGAAGCGCCCTGGCTGTTCAACTGAAAAGATGGGAATCGGGAATGGAGAATCGGGAATCGTAAAAGACACTCCCGTTCTTGCTTCTACGATTCCCGATTCCCCATTCCCTATTTCCGTTGCGAATGAAATGAGCAAGAAAATCCTGATTCTGCCCGGCGACTACATCGGCACTGAGATCATGGCCGAGGCCGTGAAGGTGCTGGAACTGCTGAAGGCCGAGGGCGAGCAGATCGAGTGGTCCTTCGGTCACCTGGGCGGCGCCGCGTACGACGCCGAGGGCCATCCGTACCCGCCGTCCACGCAGAAGGCGGCCCGCGAGGCCGATGCCATCCTGATGGGTGCCGTCGGCGGCCCGAAGTACGACAGCCTGCCGCGTGCCGTGCGTCCGGAGCAGGGCATCCTGGGCATCCGCAAGGATCTGGGCCTGTTCGCCAACCTGCGCCCGGCGCTGGCCTATGAAGAGCTGGCTGCCGCGTCCTCGTTCAAGCCCGAGGTCATCGCGGGCCTGGACCTGCTGATCCTGCGAGAGCTCACCGGCGACATCTATTTTGGCCAGCCGCGCGGCCGCCGGCAGAACGCCGAGGGTGCCGAGGAAGGCTACGACACCATGCACTACAGCCGTCCGGAGGTGGAGCGCATCGCGCATGTCGCCTTCCAGGCGGCGCAGAAGCGCAACAAGCGCCTCTGCTCGGTGGACAAGGAGAACGTGCTGGAGACCTCGCGCCTGTGGCGCGAGGTGGTGATCGAGGTGGGCAAGCAGTACCCGGATGTTGCGCTGAGCCACATGTACGTGGACAACGCCGCGATGCAGTTGGTGAAGAACCCCAAGCAGTTCGATGTGATCGTCACCGGCAACATCTTCGGCGACATCCTGTCGGATGAGGCCTCGATGCTGGCCGGCTCCATCGGCATGCTGCCCTCGGCCTCGCTGGACGTGAACAACAAGGGCCTGTACGAGCCGATCCACGGCAGTGCGCCGGACATCGCCGGGCAGGGCAAGGCCAATCCGCTGGCGACGATCCTGTCGGTGGGCATGATGTTCCGCTACACCTTCAACCGCGCCGACCTGGCCGACCGCATCGACGTGGCGGTGAAGAGGGTATTGCGCGAAGGCAAGCGTACGGGTGATATCGCGCAGCCGGGCGAGAAGATCATCGGTACGCAGGAGATGGGCGATGCGGTGGTGGCGGCGCTGAAGAAGTAACAGACCTAATTCCCCTCTCCCGTTTACGGGAGAGGGGCTAGGGGAGAGGGGTTCTGTAACTCTCCGGAGTTTTACAGCCCCTCTCTCCCGACCTCTCTCCCGCGAGCGGGCGAGAGGAGACAAGAGCAAGAGGAATCGAGATGAAGAAGCTGGGTATGGTGGGTTGGCGCGGCATGGTCGGCTCGGTGCTGATGCAGCGCATGCAGGAAGAGAACGACTTCGCGCTGGTGGAGACGCATTTCTTCAGCACCTCGAGCGCTGGTGGCCCCGGCCCGAAGGTGGGTGGCAAGGACACGCCGCCGCTGAAGGATGCCAACAGCATCGACGCGCTCAAGGCGATGGATGTGATCATCACCTGCCAGGGTGGCGACTACACCAACGACATCTACCCGAAGCTGCGCGCCAGCGGCTGGGAGGGCTACTGGATCGACGCGGCCTCGGCGCTGCGCATGAAGGACGACGCCGTCATCATCCTGGACCCGGTGAACCGCGGCGTGATCGACGCGGCGCTGGGCAAGGGCGTGAAGAACTACATCGGCGGTAACTGCACCAACAGCATCCTGCTGATGGGCGTGGGCGGCCTGTTCCGCGAGGGGCTGGTGGACTGGGTCAGTTCCATGACCTACCAGGCGGCTTCCGGCGGCGGCGCCAACCACATGCGCGAGCTGCTCAAGGGGATGGGCGTGATCAACGCCGCGGTGTCCGACGAGCTGGCGACCCCGTCGTCGGCGATCCTGGACATCGACCGCAAGGTGGCGCAGTCGATCCGCAGTGACGTGCCGACCGAGTTCTTCGGCGCGCCGCTGGCCGGTGGCCTGATCCCCTGGATCGATTCGCAGCTCGAGAACGGCCAGTCCAAGGAAGAGTGGAAGGGCCAGGCCGAGGTCAACAAGATCCTGGGCAACGCCCAGCCGATCCCGGTGGACGGCCTCTGCGTGCGTATCGGCGCCATGCGCTGCCATAGCCTGGCGCTGACCCTGAAGCTCAAGCGCGACCTGCCGTTGGCCGAGATCGAGTCGATCATCAAGAGCGGCAACGACTGGGTGAAGTGGGTGCCCAACGACAAGCCGGTCACCGTCAAGGAGCTGACCCCGGCTTCGATCACCGGCGGCCTTAAGGTCGGCGTGGGCCGCGTGCGCAAGCTCAACCTTGGCCCCGAGTACGTGTCGGCCTTCGTCATCGGCGACCAGCTGCTGTGGGGCGCGGCGGAGCCGCTTCGCCGCATGCTGCGTATCGTGCTCGGCAAGCTCTGAGGGAGTGCCGGATCAAGCCAGGGCCCCGATGGTCAGACCATCGGGGCCTTGTCGTTTCAGGTGCTTTCCCGAGGGGCGGGCATCGGTTCCGGGCGGTGCCAGAGCCAGGCCAGCACCAGGGCCATGACGGCGGTGATGGCTTCGGCCAACCAGGGCTTGCTGGTGGTGAGGAACAGGATCACGGCACAGAACGCCATCATCACCGTGGCGCTCCACTTGGCGCGGCGGCTGACGCTGCGCGTCTCGCGCCAGTTCTTGAGCATGGGCCCGAACAGGCGGTGTGATTCCAGCCAGGCGGAGAATCGGGGCGAGCTGCGCGCGGCGGCCCAGCCGGCCATCAGGATGAACACCGTGGTAGGCAGGCCGGGCACGAAAATGCCGATCACGCCCAGTGCCACGCAGAGCGCGGCGAAGGCCATCAGCAGGTAGCGCAGCGGCGCCGCCAGCGGGCGCCGAGGATTGGCATGGCCGGGATCGGTCATGCCGGCATGGCGCAGACGTCCCGGGCCGCCTCGCGCATGCGGGTCTCGTCGGCTGCGTCCAGCTCGAGCCGGCCCAGGGCCTCGATGAACTGTCTCCAGTGGCGTGTGCGGCCTTCCGGGGCAGCGGCGAGATGACGCGAGCCGAAGTTCTCGGACAGGCCCAGGGTCTGGGCTTTCCTGAACAGCACGGCGGCGCTCAGGTCGGAGAGGTCGGCCTCGGTGGCGGCGAGGCGGCCGCGGTTGGCCAGGTCCGGCAGCCAGTCCTGCAGCGCGGAGATGCGGTACAGCGGCTCGATCTCGCGCTGGAAGCGGTGCTGCACCAGCACCCAGGGGGTGAAATGCTCGCGGCTGGTGAAGGGCGCGGCGGCGGCAACGACGCCGTGCAGGGCTTCGCGCAGGTCGTCGGTGGCGGCGCTCAGGATGGCGCTGCGCGGTTTGATGCCGGCGGAGGTAAGCGTGGAGGTGTCCATGCGGGGATTCTAGGGCACAGCCTGTAATTGTTATTGATTCTCAATTATAGTCACGACATTCCTGGGCGACCACCTGTGCTTTTTCGTTTCAAGCCATGGGTTTTGTAGCCAGATGACTCTAAACTCCGCCGCTCGATTTTTCAGGGGCGTGCCATGACAAGGAAGTTCGATATCGCGGTGGTGGGGGTCAGCGGCCTGGTCGGCGCGGCGATGCTCGACCTGCTGCACGAGCGCGATTTTCCCCTGGGCAAGGTCTTTCCGCTGGACGTGGGCGAGGCGGCGGGCGGCACGGCCAGCTTTGGCCGTCGCGAACTGCCGGTAGGGGATGTGGCGCGCTTCGATTTCTCGCAGGTGCAACTGGCGCTGTTCTCCGCCGGGCCGGCCGTGGCCGCCGAGTACGCGCCCAAGGCCGCGGTCGAGGGTTGCGTGGTGATCGACAACAGCACGGCGTTCCGGCTCGATCCGGAGGTGCCGCTGGTGGTGCCGGAGGTCAATCCGCAGGACTTGGCGAAGCACGATGTGCGCGGGATCGTGGCCAACCCCACCTGCACGGTGACGCTGCTGGCGCTGGCGCTGAAGCCGCTGCTGGATGCCGCCGGCATCGAGCGGGTCAACGTGGCGACCTACCAGGCGGTGTCGGGCAGCGGCATCAAGGCAGTGGAGGAACTGGGCCGGCAGACCGCCGACCTGCTGAGCTTCCGCGAGATCAAGCCGGAGGTCTACGGGCGGCAGATCGCCTTCAACGTGTTGCCGCGGATCGACGAAGTGGAGGAGGGCGGCCACACCGGCGAGGAACTGCGCCTGGTACGCGAGACCGCCCGCCTGCTGGGCGAGTCGGTGCGGGTCAATGCCACGGCAGTGCGAGTGCCGGTGTTCTACGGTCACAGCGCCACCGTCCACCTGGAGACGCGCGAACCCCTGGCCCTGGAAGTGGCCCGCGAATTGCTGGAGCAGGCCCCGGGCCTGGAATTGCTGGACGAGCCCTCCGTGGACGGCTTTCCCACTCCCGTGACGGAGGCCAGCGGACAGGACGCAGTGTTCGTCGGCCGGCTGCGAAAAGACCCGACGCACCCCCGGGGATTGAACCTGTGGCTGACCGGCGACAATATCCGCAAAGGGGCCGCGCTCAATGCCGTGCAGATCGCCGAACTGTTGAGTCGTGACTATTTATAAAATGTCGTGTATAAAAGGGCTTACATGCGCAAGTTCACCCTTGCTGTGAACTCAAGGCAGCCCCGGTTGGGGGACACGGCTTCCGGAGAGAATATGTTGCGTAAACTGGCACTGCTTGCAGCACTGAGCCCCGTGTTGTGGCTTTCCACGGCTACGGCCATCGGCCTGGGCGAAATCGAGGTCAAATCCGGCCTCAACCAGCGTTTTGCCGCTTCCATCCCGCTCACGTCGACCTCGCCAGAGGAGGCCGAAGGCGTGCAGGTGACCCTGGCCAGCGTGGCCGAGTTCCAGCGTGCCGGCCTGGATCGCAGCGACTATCTCAGCAGCCTGCGCTTTACCGTCGCCAGCGATGGCGGCCAGCCCCGTATCGAAGTCCGCAGCGCCCAGATCGCGCGCGAGCCGTTCGTCAATTTCCTGGTCGAGGTGAAGTCCCGAGGCGGCCGCCTGCTGCGCGAGTACACGATCCTGCTCGATCCGCCGTCGCTGCCGCAGCCCGCTGCGCCGGTGGCCCAGGCGCCCCGCGCGACGGCTCCCGTGGCCGCTGCTCCGCAGCGCCCGTCGTCCGAGTTCTTCGAGACCTCCGAGGAGTCCGTGCGCCGTCCGGCACCGGTGGCCCAGGCCGCTCCCGCCGAGCCGGTCCGCCCGACCGCACCGCCGGTGGTTCCCGTCACTCCGGCCCCGGCCGCCGCTCCGGCGCCAGCGGCGCCGCTGAGCATGGCGTCGGGCGACAGCTATGGTCCGGTCCAGGCCAAGGAAACTTTCTGGAGCATCGCCACCAAGCTGCGTCCGGATCCGTCGCTGACCATGGACCAGGTGCTGCTGGCGATCTATGAGGCCAACCGCGGTGCCTTCGATGGCGGCATCAACGGCTTGCGAATCGGCTCTCAGCTGACGATTCCTTCCGCGGCCGAGATGGGGTCGGTGCCCCCGGCAACCGCCAAGACTCGCGTCACCGCGCTGCGCAACGGTGGCGGCGTGGCCAAGCCCAAGCCTCGACCGGCGGAAGCCGCGGCCGAGCCGCCGATCAAGGCGCCGAAGCCCGCCATCGTGTCCGAAGCGCCGGCAGTGCCGGCGTCTCCGTCTCCGGCAAAGCCTGCTCCGGCCGCCAAGCCGCTGCCGGCGCCCAAGCCCATGCCGGCGCCCAAGCCCATGCCGGCTCCGGCTCCGGTTCCAGAGCCCAAGCCGGTTGCGAAGCCCGAGCCGAAGGCTGCAGCGCCGGTTCCGGTGCCCGCCCCGGCACCCGAGCCTGTTCCCGCACCCGCACCCGCACCCGCTCCGGTGGAGCCGCCGCCTGCCGCGTCGGAGGCGCCTGCCGCTCCCATGGTCAGCGAGGCACCGGTCGATGCCCCTGCGGCCCAAGCTGCCGTAACCACGGAAGCTCCGGTGGTCGAGGCCGAGCCGGCTCCCGAGCCGGCTCCCGCGCCGGCGAAGCCCGAGCTGCCGAAGCCGATCCCCCAGGCTGAGTCCGGCGGCATCGCGGATTTCATCGTGCCGGTGCTGGGCCTGCTGCTGGTGCTGGGTGGCGTCGGCTACCTGGTCCGCAACGTACTCAAGAAGCGCCGCACCCAGCAGGCGCCCGATCTGCCGGTGGCCACGCCGGCCCCGGGCATGCCGTCGCTGCCGGCGGCGGCGCCGATCCTGGCCCGCAGCACGCTGGGCACCATCCCGCCGCCGGGCATCAAGCTGCCGCCGAAGTCCCCGGATGCCGCGCGCCGCGAGCTGGAGAACCTGGATGACACGCTGAGCGGCGAGGAAACCGCCGACTTCAATACCAAGCAGCTGCGCACCCAGCAGGTTCCGCCGCAGGCGCAGTCCACGCAGATCATCCCGCCGGCTCCGGTGCATCCGTCGCTGGACGATACGGCGATGCTGCCGACCTTCGATTCGACGCAGGCCTTCGGCGCCGAGGATCTGGCCTTCGCCCGCAAGGCGGTGGAGACGGGCAACATCGATTTCGACGTCACCGGCCAGTTTGCGGCCGAGACGGTGCAGATCAACCTTGACGCCAACGATCCGATGGCCGAGGCCGATTTCCACCTGGCCTACGGGCTTTATGACGAGGCGATCCTGCTGTTGCGTCAGGCTTCCGGCCGCGATCCGTCGCGTACCGAGCTGAAGGTCAAGCTGGCCGAGACCTACTTCGCCGCCGGCCGCCCGGTGGAATTCCAGGAGACCGCCGAGAGCCTGAAGGGCCGGGTCGACGATGCCGCCTGGCAGAAGATCGCCATCATGGGCCAGCAGCTGTGCCCGGACGTGCAGATGTTCAAGGGCGGCGACGTCACCGCGGTGGATACCGATTTCGATCTCGCGTTCGACGAGCCATCTGCGCCGTCGTTCGAGAGCATGCCGGAGCCGAGCGCCGCCGAGGCGCCGCCGGTCTCGGCTGGCAACGGCCTGGACTTCCGACTGGAAGAGCTCGAGCTGCCGCCGATGGAGACCGCTTCCAAGTCGCGCGAGCCCACGCTGAAGAACGAGGATGCGCTGGAGTTCGACCTGGGTGACTTCGACCTGGGCGGCGCCAAGCCGGCCCCGGCGGCTCCCGCCCCGGTCTCGTCGCGCGCGGATGACAGCAATGCGCTGGAGTTCGACCTCTCCGGCTTCGATTCGCCCGCTTCCTCGACGATGACCGGGCCGGCGATGGCCGAGATCAAGGTCGACGAGATCCAGTTGGACGATTTCGACATCGGCGACCTGGGTGGCGACAGCGACAGCATCTCGGCGGGCGACGAGGCCAGCACCAAGCTGGACCTGGCGCGGGCCTACGTGGACATGGGCGACAACGAGATGGCGCGCAACCTGCTCAACGAGGTGCTGCAGCAGGGCAGCGAGACGCAGAAGGTAGAGGCTCAGGCCCTGCTGTCGCGTCTTGCCTGATCCGGCCATGGGTTTCTTCCGGGCCGCCGCTTATCGCGGCGGCCTTTTTCTTTACGCCGGCGATTCCGCAATGAGGGCCGAGGCATGACGCGCTGGGCCGCCGGGGTGGAGTACGTGGGTAGCGGCTTCCGCGGCTGGCAGACCCACACGAACCTGCGCTGCGTGCAGAGCTCGCTGGAGGCGGCGCTGTCGAAGGTGGCGGACCACCCGGTGGCGGTAACGGCCGCGGGGCGCACCGATGCCGGCGTGCACGGGCTGCAGCAGGTGGTGCATTTCGATTCCGATGCGCGCCGCAGCGACTATGCCTGGCTGCTGGGCACCAATACCAACCTGCCGGAGGACCTGTCGCTGTGCTGGGTGCAGCCGGTGCGGGAGGATTTCCACGCGCGCTTCTCGGCGAGGGCGCGGCACTACCGCTACGTGTTCCACAACTGCCGGGCTCGCAGCGCGCTGCTGCACAGGCGCGTGGCCTGGTGGCCGCAGCGCCTGGATGCACAGGCCATGCACCAGGCCGCGCAGGCCCTGCTGGGCGAGCAGGATTTCTCGGCGTTCCGCGATTCGGAGTGCCAGTCGCCCACGGCGATGCGCTACATGCGCTACGTGAATGTGTTCCGGCGGGGCGATTTCGTGGTCATGGACGTCTGTGCCAACGCCTTCCTGCACCACATGGTCCGCAACATCGCCGGCACCCTGGCCGAGGTGGGACAGGGCAAGCGGCCAGTGCCCTGGGTGGCGGAAGTCCTGGCCGGGCGCGACCGTAACAAGGCCGGAATGACGGGCCCTGCAGAGGGCCTGTATTTCGTAGGACCCGAATATCCGGCAGAATTCGCCCTCCCCGAACGGCCGGAACCCTATTTCCCGGCCTGAGCAGGCGATCTTGACCCGAACCCGTATCAAGTTTTGCGGTATCACCCGAGAAAAGGACGCCCAGGCGGCCATCTCGCTGGGCGTGGACGCCCTGGGTTTCGTCCTGGTGCCGGCCAGCCCGCGCCACATCACGGCCGACAAGGCTGCGGCCATCCGGCGCCGGCTGCCGCCCTTCATCAGCACCGTGGCGCTGCTCAAGGATGCCGATGCGGCCTTCGTGCAGGACGCCATCGATGTCCTGAAACCCGATCTGCTGCAGTTCCATGGCGAGGAGCCGGCGGATTTCTGCGCCAGCTTCGGCCTGCCGTACCTGAAGGCGGTGGCCATGGGCGAGAAACAGAGCCTGGCGGCCCTGGCGCGGCGCTACCGGGGTGCGGTCGGCCTGCTGCTGGACGGTCACAGCAAGGGTGGCATGGGTGGGCGGGGCGAGACCTTCGACTGGAGCCGGGTGACGGCGGTGAAGACGCCGCTGGTACTGGCCGGTGGCCTGAATCCGGGCAATGTGGGTAGGGCGGTGCGCCAGTTGAGGCCTTATGGTGTGGACGTGTCGTCCGGCATCGAGGCCAAGCCGGGCGTCAAGGATCACGACAAGATGCGTGCCTTTGTCGAAGCGGTGCAGCGCGCGGACAAGCGAAAACAATGACCTACGATTTTCCTGACAAGAAAGGCCACTTCGGCCCCTATGGCGGACAGTTCGTCGCCGAGACCCTGATGTCGCCACTGCGGCAGCTCTCCGAGGCCTACGGGCGCCTGAAGGGCGATCCGGCGTTCCTGGCGGAACTGGACCGCGACCTGACGCACTACGTGGGCCGGCCCAGCCCGCTGTACCTGGCCGAGCGCCTGACCAAGGCTTGGGGCGGGGCGCAGGTCTGGCTCAAGCGCGAGGACCTGAACCACACCGGCGCGCACAAGGTGAACAACACCATCGGCCAGGCGCTGCTGGCCAAGCACCTGGGCAAGACGCGGATCATCGCGGAGACCGGCGCCGGCCAGCACGGCGTGGCGTCCGCGACCATCGCGGCGCGGCTGGGCCTGAAGTGCGTGGTGTACATGGGCGCCGAGGACGTGGAGCGCCAGTCGCCCAACGTCTACCGCATGAAGCTGCTGGGCGCTGAAGTGCGCCCGGTGCACAGCGGCACCAAGACGCTCAAGGACGCCATGAACGAGGCGATGCGCGACTGGGTGACCAATGTCGACGATACGTTCTACGTGATCGGCACGGTCGCGGGTCCGCATCCTTACCCGATGCTGGTGCGCGACTTCCAGTGCATCATCGGCCGCGAGGTGATCGAGCAGTCGCGCAAGCAGATGGGCCAGCTGCCGGACGTGCTGCTGGCCTGCGTCGGCGGCGGCTCCAATGCGATCGGACTGTTCCACCCGTTCATCGAGCACAAGGGCGTGCGCATGATCGGTGTAGAGGCGGGTGGCCATGGCGTGCAGACGCCGGACCACGCGGCGCCGCTGACGGCGGGCCGGTCAGGCGTATTGCACGGCAACCGCACCTACATCATGGCCGACGAGAACGGCCAGATCCTGCCGACGCACTCGATCTCGGCCGGCCTGGATTACCCGGGCGTGGGTCCGGAGCATTCCTGGCTGAAGGATATCGGCCGCGTGGAGTACGCGGCGATCAATGACGACGAGGCACTGGCGGCGTTCCACGAGCTGACCCGCAGCGAGGGCATCATCCCGGCGCTGGAGTCCTCGCATGCGATCGCGCAGGCCAAGAAGCTGGCGCCGACGCTGTCGGCGGAGCAGAACATCGTCATCAACCTGTCCGGCCGTGGCGACAAGGACATCTTCACGATCGCCAAGCTCGAAGGGATCTCGCTGCTATGAGCCGTATCAAGGACACCCTGGAGCGCATCCGCAGCCAGGGCCGCAAGGCGCTGATCCCATACATCACCGCTGGCGATCCGCAGCCCGACGTCACCGTGGGCCTGATGCATGCGCTGGTGAAGGCCGGCGCCGATGTGATCGAGCTGGGCGTGCCGTTCTCGGACCCGATGGCCGACGGCCCGGTGATCCAGCTGGCCTGCGAGCGCGCGCTGAAGCACGGTACCGGGCTGTGGGACATCATCGACATGGTGGCGGAGTTCCGGAAGACCGATGGCGAGACGCCGGTGGTGCTGATGGGCTACCTGAACCCGATCGAGATGCGCGGCGTGGCCGCCTTCGCCGAGCGCGCGGCGCGCGCCGGGGTGGACGGGGTGCTGATCGTGGACCTGGCGGTGGAGGAAGCGGACGAGTACCTGCCTGCGCTACGCTCGCAAGGCCTGGATTGCATCTTCCTGCTGGCGCCGACCAGCCCGGCGGAGCGCATTGAGGCAGTGGCCCGCCAGGCCAGCGGCTATCTGTACTACGTTTCGCTCAAGGGCGTGACCGGCGCGGTCAGTCTGGATGTGGCCAGTGTGGCCGAGAAATTGCAGGAAATCCGGCGGTTTACGAAGCTTCCGCTGGCTGTTGGATTCGGGATCCGCGATGCCGCTTCGGCGCGCGCGGTAGGGGCGGTGGCCGATGCCGTGATCGTGGGTAGCGCACTGGTCGCCGAAATCGAGAAGCATCAGAATGAGCCTTCAACGTTGCCTGGGCGCCTGGCCGAGAAGCTGGCGCCGCTGCGCGAGGCTCTAGACAAAGGGAATTGAGTAGCCGATGAGCTGGCTCGACAAGATTTCAGGTTCCAAGCTGCTGACCAACGGGCGCCGCAGCAAGAGCGTCCCCGAGGGCCTCTGGACCAAGTGCGAGAGTTGCCAGTCCGTGCTGTACCGCGCGGAGCTGGAGCGGACCCTGGAGGTCTGCCCCAAGTGCAGCACGCACCGTCCGATCGATGCGCGTGAGCGCCTCAACCATTTCCTGGACCCGGAGCCGCGCTTCGAGATCGCCAACAACGTGATCCCGACCGACCCGCTGAAGTTCAAGGACAGCCGCAAGTACACCGAGCGCATCAAGGAAGCGCAGGCCGAGACCCAGGAGAAGGATGCGCTCGTGGTCATGCGCGGCCAGCTCATGGGCCTGCCGGTGGTGACGGCGGCCTTCGAGTTCAGCTTCATGGGCGGCTCGATGGGCAGTGTGGTGGGCGAGAAGTTCGTGCAGGGCGTCGACCAGGCGCTGGAGTACGGCACGCCGATGATCTGTTTTGCCGCCACCGGTGGCGCGCGCATGCAGGAGTCGCTGTTCTCGCTGATGCAGATGGCCAAGACCTCGGCGGCGCTGGCGCGCCTGTCCGAGCGTGGGCTGCCGTTCATCTCGGTGCTGACGCACCCGACCATGGGCGGCGTGTCGGCGAGCCTGGCGATGCTGGGTGATATCAATATCGCCGAGCCGCGCGCGCTGATCGGCTTTGCCGGCCCGCGCGTGATCGAGCAAACCGTGCGCCAGAAGCTCCCAGAGGGCTTCCAGCGTGCCGAGTTCCTGCTGGAGAAGGGCGCGATCGACATGATCATCGACCGCCGCGAGATGCGCGAGAAGCTGTACCGCATCCTGTCGATGCTGACGCACTTCTCGCCCACGGTCGTGGAGCAGACGAACTGAGCGTGCCCGCAGCCCCCACGGCGGCGTGGTCGCTTGCCGAGTGGCTGGCCTGGCAGGAGCAACTGCACCCGAAGAGCATCGAGCTGGGGCTGGAGCGCGTCCGTAGCGTCGCGCTGCGCCTCGGCCTGCTGCCGGCGCGGGCGGTAACGCTGACCATCGCCGGGACCAACGGCAAGGGCTCCAGCTCGACGCTGGCGGCGTCGATCTATCGCGAGGCCGGCTATCGCACCGGGCTCTATACCTCGCCGCACCTGCAGCGCTACAACGAGCGCGTGGCGATCGATGGCGTGCAGGCGTCCGACGCGGACCTATGCCACGCGTTCCTGGCGATCGAGCAGGCACGCGGCGCGACGCCGCTGACCTATTTCGAATTCGGCACCCTGGCGGCGCTGTGGCTGTTCCGCGAGGCGGACGTGCGCGTCCAGGTGCTCGAGGTGGGGCTCGGTGGGCGGCTCGATGCCGTCAATATCGTGGATGCCGACGCGGCGCTGATCACCAACATCGGGCTGGATCACACCGACTGGCTGGGCGACGACCGTGAGAGCATCGGCCGCGAGAAGGCCGGCGTGCTGCGCCAGGGCTGCCCGGCCGTGCTGGTGGAGCGGCATCCGCCGGAGTCGGTGCTGGCGGTCGCGGAAGACCTGCAGGTGCCGCTGTTGCGCCTGGGCCGCGACTACGATTTCTCGCCGCGCGATGCGGCCTGGCGCTGGCAGGGACCGTCCGGCGCGCTGGACGAGCTGCCGCTGCCGGCCTTGCCGGGCGCCATGCAGTTGCAGAATGCCAGCGGTGTGCTGGCCCTGGTGGAAACCCTGCGTGGCAAGTTGCCGGTGACGCCGGCGGCCATCGCTGCGGCGCTGCGCTCGCTGCAGCTCCCTGGACGCCTGCAGCGCGTAGGTGCGTGCCTGCTGGATGTCGGACACAATGCCGAGGCGGCCGAAGTGCTGGCCGAGCACCTGCGCAGCCTTCGTCCGGCAGGCCGTGTGCTGCTGGTGCTGGGCATGCTGGCGGACAAGCCGGTGGAGGCCTTTGCCCGCCTGCTGCAGCCGCTGGTGTCGCGGGCTTTCCTGGGTGGGTTGCCGGGGGCGCGAGGATTGGACGCGCCGGTCCTGCAGGCCCGCCTGCGCAGCCTGGGCATGGAAACCGAGGCCTGCCGCGACATACCGGAAGCGCTGCGCCGTGCGCTGGCGCAGGCGGCGCCGGAAGACCTGGTGGTGGTGACCGGATCGTTTGTTACCGTGGCTGCGGCCCTGGACGTACTGCATGAATGAGCAACTCAAGCATCGCCTGATCGGCGCCCTGATCCTGCTGGCCGTGGCGCTGCTGATGGCTTTCCTGCTACCCAAGCCCGGGCACGTGGAGCGCGACGACGGTGTGCGCCGGGTGACGATCGACCTGGACGGCGGAACGCCGCCCCCGGTGGCCCAGGGTGACCGCGTGACGCCGCCGGTGATCGCGGCGCCGGAGCCGGGCGAGGATGGCGAGCCTGCCGGGGATCCGGTGCCCATGGAGGGCGAGCCGGAAATCGACGAATCCGGACTGGCGGGTGGCGATGCGGACAGCCGCACGGCGGCGGCCCCGGTGACGATCCGTCCTTCGGACACCCTGGCGCAGGCCGCCCCGGGCCGCGTGCTGCCGTCTCCAGGCAAGGCGCCACCGGTGCAACTCAAGCAGGACGATAGCCTGCAGGGCCTGCCGGCCGTGCCGGCGCAGACCGCGCCGGCGACGGCGGCAGTCCCGGCAGCCAAGCCGGTAGCGCCTCCCCCGGCCAAGCCGGAGATTGCGGCGCGGCCCAAGCTCGAACCGCCGACGCCCCGGGCGCCGGTGGACGCTCCGGCCGCCAGGCCGGCGGTGCCGGTGGCCAAGCCAGAGCCGGCTCCGGCAGCACCCGTGCCCGTAGCGCCGAAGCCGCAACCGGAGGTGGCCGTGGCCAAGCTCGCCGAGCCGGCCAAACCGGCCGGCAAGTCGCGCTGGAGCGTGCAGGTGGGCAGCTATGCGGCGCTGGAGAACGCGCGCATTGCGGAAAGCAAGCTGAAGGCCGCAGGCCTGCCGACCCAGTTCGGGCCGGTGGATACGGCCAAGGGTGTGCTGTATCGCGTGCGCGTCGGGCCGCTGGCCGATGAGGCGGCGGCGCAGGCGGCCAAGGCCAAGGCGGTGCAGGCGGGTTTCGCCCAGGCGACGATCCGGACGGATTGAGTGTCCGTGGGGTGAGTCCGGGGTTCGCCCCTCACCCCTTGCCCTCTCCCCGCAGGCGGGGAGAGGGAGTCAGGGCAGTGGCTTCTCTCCACCTGTATCCCATTGACTCTACGGCTGTCGCTTCAAGTGCCCCGACTGCGGTGAAGGGATGTTAAAATCCCTGTCTTGCTACCGAGCTAGGACGCATGATCTGGGTTGACTACTGCATCTTTGCCGTCTTCATCCTGTCAGTCGCCATCGGCCTGCTGCGCGGGTTCACCCGCGAAGTCCTCGGACTTGCCACCTGGCTTTTCGCCCTGCTGCTGGCCTGGCTGCTCGGCCATACCCTGGCCGATGCCCTGGCTGGGAAAATCAGCAACCCCGCACTGCGCCTCGGCTGCGCCTACCTGCTGCTGTTCCTCGGCGGCCTGCTGGTAGGAGCGCTGGTGACCCATTTCGTCTCGGAGGCGGTCAAGGACAGCTTCCTGAGCCTGCCCAATCGCATGGTGGGCGGCGGATACGGCCTGGCGCGCGCCGCAGTGCTGACCGCCGGCTTCGTGCTGGTGGCGGGCCAGATGGGCGCAAAGACGGAATCCTGGTGGCAGCAATCGCTGCTGATCGGCAAATTCGAGTGGCTGGCCGACGGGCTTGCCACGCTGGTACCGGAACGCTGGCTTGAAGTCCTGCGTCCCGACCCCACTACAACCACTCAGACTCAGCAAGGCTAACCATGTGCGGAATCGCCGGTATCGTCACCCAGGGCAGCGGGGTCAACTCGGAGCTCTTTGACGCCCTGACCATGCTGCAGCATCGCGGCCAGGATGCGGCAGGCATGATCACCAACGACGGCGATCGCCTGTACCTGCGCAAGGAGAACGGCCTGGTGCGCGACGTCTTCGCCAAGGACGAGCACATGGTGATGCTGCGCGGGAACATGGGGGTGGCGCATGTGCGCTATCCCACCGCGGGCTGCTCGACCTCGGCCGAGGCGCAGCCGTTCTACACCAACACGCCCTTCGGCATCTCGCTGTCGCACAACGGCAACCTGACCAATGCCGAGGAGCTGAAGCAGGAGCTGTTCCTGCAGGATCGCCGCCACCTCAACACGGAGTCCGACTCCGAGGTGCTGCTGAACGTCTTTGCCCATGAACTGATGTCGCGCGGCGCGCTGCGCCTGTCGCCGGACGACGTCTTCGCCGCCGTGTCGGGCGTGCACCAGCGCTGCCGCGGCGCCTACGCTTGCGTGGCGATGATCACCGGCTTCGGCGTGGTGGGCTTCCGCGATCCCTTCGGCATCCGCCCGGCGGTGTACGGCCGCCGCCTCACGCCCAACGGCGTGGACTACCTGATCGCCTCCGAGTCGGTGGCGCTGGATGCGCTGGGCTTCGAGATCATCGGCGACATCGCGCCGGGCGAGGCGGTGCTGATCACCATCGACGGCAAGCTGCACAAGCGCCAGTGCGCCGCCAACCCGGTGTATTCGCCCTGCCTGTTCGAGTATGTGTACCTGGCTCGTCCGGACTCGGTGATGGACAACATCTATGTCTACAAGGCGCGCCTGCGCATGGGCGTGAAGCTGGCCGAGAAGATCCTGCGGGAGTGGCCGGACCACGATATCGACGTGGTGATCCCGATCCCGGACACCAGCCGTGTGGCCGGCGCCGAGCTGGCGGCGCGCCTCGGGGTGCCGTACCGCGAGGGCTTCATCAAGAACCGCTACATCGGCCGCACCTTCATCATGCCGGGCCAGGCCCAGCGCAAGAAGTCGGTGCGCCACAAGCTGAACCCGATCGACCTGGAGTTCAAGGGCAAGAACGTGCTGCTGGTGGACGATTCCATCGTGCGCGGTACCACCTCCAAGGAGATCATCCAGATGGCCCGCGAGGCCGGCGCGGTGAAGGTCTACTTCGCCTCGGCGTCGCCGCCGGTGCGCTACCCGAACGTCTACGGCATCGACATGCCGACGGCCTCGGAGCTGGTGGCGCATGGCCATACGGTGGAGGAGCTGGAGCGCATGCTCGGCGCCGACAAGCTGATCTACCAGGATCTCAACGACCTGATCGAGGCGGTGCGTGCCGGCAACCCGCGCATCACCCGCTTCGACACCTCGGTGTTCACTGGTGAGTACATCACTCAGGACATCACCACCGAGTACCTCAACCAGCTGGAGTTGTTCCGGTCCGACGCGGCGAAGGCGGCGCGCAAGCGCGCGGCGCCCACCATCATCGAGATACAGAACGCATGAAGGCCGGGGTGCTGGCTGCCGCGCTGCTGGCGCTGGCGCTCGGCGGCGGTGCGCAGGCGGCGGAGGCCAGGGCCAAGCCCGAGGATGTCGCCCGCCTGATGCAGCTGATGCAGGTAGACCGCATGTTCGCGGGTATGCGCGAGCAGATCGGGGAGAGCATGACCCAGTCCGCGCTGGCTGCCGGCGGTGGCAGGCTCAGCGCGCCCCAGCAGGCGATCCTGCAGACGTACATGGATCGCATGGCCCAGCTGATGTTCTCCGAGCAGAGCGTGGCCCAGGTTACCGGTATCGTCTCGAAGGTCTATACCGACCAGCTCAGCGCCCGCGAGGTGAAGGACATCATCGCGTTCTACGAGTCGGCCAGCGGCCGCTCGATGATGCGCAAGATGCCGCAGATCACCCAGCAGTCCATGCAGCTGAGCCTGGAATGGGTGCGCTCGATGGAGCCGCAGATGCAGGTCCTGGCCGAAGAGATGCAGGCCGAGCTGCAGCAGTCGCTTTCGGAGCCGGCAGCGGCACCGGCACCCGCGCTGACGCCCATACCAGCGCCTTGAGCCGCTTGAGAAGGCCGCCGTTAGGCAGTAGAGTTCGCAGCGCGCTACTTTGATCCCAGCTTGCAGGCGCGGGCCTTCCCCCGGGAAAGCCCAATAAATATCGCTAAACGGGGCTGGAAGCCCGTTTGGTTTTTGACCGACGGGCTTTTTCATTGCCCGCAGGAGTGCAGGGCGGTGACCGACAAGACCGAGTATTTCGACCCTGAATGGGGCTATGCCACCCTGGGCATCCGTGCCGCCGAGCCGCGCACGGAGAACATGGAGCACTCCGCTTCGGTCTCGCTGACCTCCTCGCACGTGTACCGCAGCGCGGCCGAGGCTGCCGCGGTGTTCAGCGGGCAGCAGCCGGGCTATATCTATGCGCGCTTTTCCAACCCCACGGTAGAGGCCTTCGAGAAGCGCCTGGCGGCGCTGGAGGGCGGGGAGGCCTGCATCGCCACGGCCAGCGGCATGGTGGCGATCCAGACCCTGTGCCTGGCCCTGCTGAAGGCGGGTGACCATATCCTCGCCTCGCGTGGGCTGTTCGGCGCCAGCATCAACCTGTTCAACAACATCCTGTCGCGCTTCGGCCTGGAGACGACCTGGGTCGACCCGACCGATCCTGCGGCCTGGGAGGCGGCAGTGCGGCCGAACACGAAGCTGTTCTTCGTGGAGACGCCGTCGAACCCGCTGATGGAGCTGGCGGACATCCGCGCGCTGGCGGATATCGCCCATGCGCATGGCGCACTGCTGGCAGTGGACAACTGCTTCCTGACGCCGGTGCTGAGCCAGCCGCTGAAGCTGGGGGCCGACTTCGTGATCCACTCGGGCACCAAGTACATCGACGGCCAGGGGCGCTGTATCGGCGGCGCCATCGTTGGCGATGCGCAGCGGGTGGGCAAGGACATCTACAGCTACATGAGGACGGCCGGGCCCTGCCTGTCGCCGTTCAATGCCTGGGTCTTCCTGAAGGGCCTGGAGACGCTGGCTCTGCGCATGCGCGCGCACAGCGACAGCGCGCTGAAGCTGGCGCAGTGGCTGAAGACGCAGCCGCGCGTGAAACGTGTGTTCTACCCGGGCCTGCCGGAGCATCCGCAGCACGAGTTGGCCAAGAAGCAGCAGAGCGGCTTCGGCGGCATCGTCAGCTTCGAAGTGGAGGGCGGCCGCGAGGCGGCCTGGAAGCTGGTGGACAGCACCAGGATGTTGTCGATCACCGCCAATCTCGGCGATACGCGCAGCACGATCACGCACCCGGCGACCACCACGCATGCGCGCGTGACGCCGGAGGCGCGTGAGCAGGCCGGCATCACCGAGAGCCTGCTGCGCATCTCGGTGGGCCTGGAGGACATCGAGGACATCATCCGCGACCTGGAGCGCGGGCTGGCCTGAGTTCCAGGCGGCGCACGGATGACTCTGCGGGAGTTACAGAAACCCTCTCTCCCGGCCTCTCTCCCGCAAGCGGGAGAGAGGAGTGAAGACGTGGTTGCCTTTGCCGCGATATATGACGCGCTGGCGGAGCGCGATCCGATGGTCAAGTGTGGGTGGGTGGCGGCGCTGGTGCTGCCGGAAGGTGATTTCGGCGCGCCGCCGGTGGCCGAGGATGGCGCCGGGGTTCCGGGCCGTCCCGAGCGCCCGGCGCTGATCCGCCCGCGTGACGTGCCGCACCGTGGCCTGGGCAGCGTCGCCGGGCGCGTGGCCCTGCTGCATGCGGTGGCGCATATCGAGTTCAATGCGATCAACCTGGCGCTGGATGCCTGCTGGCGCTTTCGCGGCATGCCGGCCGACTACTACCGCGACTGGCTCAGCGTGGCCCAGGACGAGGCGCGGCATTTCTCGCTGCTGTCGGCGCGCCTGGCCCAGCTCGGCGCTGCCTATGGCGAGCTGCCAGCGCACAACGGGCTGTGGGAAGCCGCGGAGAAGACGGCCACCGATCCGCTGCTGCGCATGGCGCTGGTGCCGCGGGTGCTGGAGGCTCGCGGCCTGGACGTGACGCCGGGGATGATCGGGCGGCTGACTGAAGTGGGCGACGCCGAGACGGTGGCGATCCTGCGCGTGATCCTCGACGAGGAAGTGCGCCACGTGGCGATCGGCACGCGCTGGTTCGAGTTCCTCTGCGGGCAGCGTGGGCTGGAACCGCAGCCCACCTTCGCCAGGCTGCTGGCCGAGCACCGCGTGCGCGTGGCGCCGCCGCTGAACCGCGAGGCGCGGGTCAGGGCGGGCTTTGCCGAGGATGAGATGGACGCGTTGCTGGCGGCCCCGCGCTAAGGGCTTTTCTGCCCTCAGGGGTGCTCGCCATGTTGGCAAAGCCGCCACTAAGTATGGGTTGTCGGGCGGGTTGCGATCAGTCCCACTGTCCATCCACCGAGCGAGATAGCTCGCGATGTGTATCCATCTCCGCATGGACCTGAGCAAGGCGCGCCTCGACCATTTCCAGCGAATCGCTGCCGGCGGAGAAGCGCAGCGGCGGATTCTCCATGGCAGCGAGCTTGAGCATGGCCTGGGCCAGGTGCACCGGGTCGCCGGGCTGCTGGTGGCTGCGCTGTTCGTAGAAGCTACGCAACTGCGTGGAAAGCTCGGCGTAGTCCGGGATCGTGGAGTCGGCGTAGCGCACCGAGCGCGGGTCGAGGAAGTCGGTGCGGATGTAGCCGGGACCGACGATGCTCACATGTATGCCCAGCGCCTTGACCTCGTCCGCCAGCGAGAGTGAAAAGCCCTCCACTGCGAACTTGCTGGCGCAGTACAGGCTGGCGGACACGGCGCCGATGATGCCTCCCACGGATGAGACGTTGATGATGTGGCCGCTGCGGCGGGCGCGCATGCCGGGCAGCACGGCGCGCGTGACGTCGAACAGGCCGAAGACGTTTGTGTCGAACTGGGCGCGCGCGTCGGCGTCGCTGCTTTCCTCGAACAGGCTGAGGTGGCCGTAGCCGGCGTTGTTGACCAGCACGTCGATGGCGCCGAAGCGGGCCTGCGCGGCAGCGACCGCGGCGGTGATCTGCGCCGGCTGGGTGACGTCGAGGTCCAGGGCCAGCAGGGAGTCGTGCGGGCCGAGGGCTGCGGTGACGTCGACGGCGCGTCGGGAGGTGGCAGCCACGCGGCGGCCGGCGGCCAGGGCGGCGCGGGCGAGTTCCAGGCCGATGCCGCGGCTGGCGCCGGTGATGAACCAGGCGGGGTTGGTGGACATGTGGAGGCTCCTGCTCATTGGGGAGCTCATGCTGCTCCCACCGCTGGGAGGACCGTGAACGCATTCCTGCCCAATGCTTGCCCGATCCTGCCAAAGCCGAGCGGTATGGATAGGCTCTCTGCTATGGTCGTTCCCATGACGAGCATCCTTCCGGAACTGCGGGACCTGGTGCTGCGGCATGCGGTGGCGGCGACCACGCCGACCTCGGTGCCCGGCTTGACGCTGTATCGCTCGGATACCGTGAGCCTGCCGATGCCGGTGGTGTACGAGCCGATGCTTTGCGTGATCGTGCAGGGGCGCAAGCGGGTTACGCTGGGCGATACGGTCTGCCACTACGACGCGGCCCATAGCCTGGTGGCGTCCCTGGACCTGCCGGTAGTGGGCGTGGTCTGCGAGGCCACGCGGGAGATGCCGTACCTGTCGCTGTCGCTACGGCTGGATCGCGTGGAACTGGCGGCGTTGCTGCTGCAGATGCCGTCCTCACCGCCACCAGTGCAGGACTTCGCCGGGCTGGAGGTCACGCCGCTGTCGCCGCAGCTGGTCAGCGCCTGCCAGCGACTGGCGGAGCTGCTGGATGCGCCGGCTGACATCCCGATCCTCGCGCCGCTGCTGCGGCGCGAGGTGCTGTATCGCTTGCTGACCGGCCCGCATGGCCCGATGCTGCGCCAGATCGCACGCGGCGAGGGTCGGTTGGGACAGGTGCAGCAGGCCATCGCCTGGATCCGCGAGCACTACGACCGCCCGCTGCGGGTCGAGGCGCTGGCGACGCAGGTGGCGCTTAGCCCGTCGTCGCTGCACCGGCATTTCAAGGCGGCGACGCGCCTAAGCCCCTTGCAGTACCAGAAGCATTTGCGGCTGCAGGCGGCGCGCGAGCGGTTGATGAGCGAATCCGCCGACGCGGCCGAGGTGGCCTATGCGGTGGGCTACGAGAGCCCTTCGCAGTTCAGCCGCGAGTTCCGGCGCCTGTTCGGCCATCCGCCGGCACAGGCGGCGCGGCGCTGGCGGATGGAGGCGGTCGCGGCGGGCTGATACCGCCGGCGGCGCTCAGTGCGCCATCTGGGAGGTTTTGATGCCGTTGAATTTCGGCGGCGGCAGTTCCTTGTCCGCCGGCACCTGGGCCTCGAAGGTATGCGCCGCCGCCATGTGCCAGAAATACTGGTACACCGGGTGGTTGGCGCGGTTCTCCAGCAGGTCGCCGGGGTTGAGCCAGGTGATCAGGTTGGAGACCAGGCGCACGTCGTTGGCGGAGACGCGCCGCACGATATGGCGCGGCTGCAGCTCTGAGGGATGCTGCATGCCGGCCGCGCCCACCAGCTCGCCCAGGGCGTGCAGGGTATGGTGGTGAAACTGGTGTACGCGCACGGCCTTGTCGGCGGGCACCAAGGCGCGTTGGCGCAGCTTGTCCTGGGCGGTTACGCCGGTGGGACAGTGGCCGGTGTGGCAGGTCTGGGCCTGCAGGCAGCCGAGCGCGAACATGAAGCCGCGGCCGCTGTTGCACCAGTCCGCGCCCAGCGCCATGTAGCGCGCCATGTCGAATGCCGAGATGATCTTGCCGCTGGCGCCGATGCTGACGCGGTCCTTGAGGTTCAGGCCCACCAGGGTGTTTCGCACCAGCAGCAGGGCTTCCTGCAGCGGTGTGCCGACGTGGTCGCTGAACTCCACCGGGGCGGCGCCGGTTCCGCCCTCGCCGCCGTCCACCACGATGAAGTCCGGCGTGATGTCGGTCTCCAGCATGGCCTTGCAGATGGCGAAGAATTCCCAGGGGTGGCCGAGGGCGAACTTGAAGCCGACGGGCTTGCCGCCGGAGAGCTCGCGCAGGCGCGCGATGAACTGCATCAGCTCGATCGGCGTGGTGAAGGCGGAGTGACGCGGCGGCGAGATGCAGTCCACGCCCATGGGTACTCCTCGCGCCTCGGCGATCTCCGGCGTGACCTTGGCGGCGGGCAGCACGCCGCCGTGGCCGGGCTTGGCGCCCTGCGACAGCTTGATCTCGATCATCTTGACCTGCGGATCGCGCGCGTTGCGGGCGAAGAGGTCGGCGTCGAAGCGGCCCTGGCTGTCGCAGCAGCCGAAGTAGCCGCTGCCGATCTCCCAGATCAGGTCGCCGCCGTGCTCGCGGTGGTAGCGGCTGATGGAGCCCTCGCCGGTGTCATGGGCGAAGCCGCCGAGTTGCGCGCCCTTGTTCAGAGCCAGTACGGCGTTGGCCGACAGCGCGCCGAAGCTCATCGCCGAGATGTTGAACACGGAGGCGTTGTAGGGCTGGGCGCAGTTCTTCTCGCCGATGGTCACGCGGAAATTGGTGTCGGCGATGCGCAGCGGCATCATCGAGTGGTTGATCCACTCGTAGTCGTTGGCATAGACGTTGTGCTGCGTGCCGAAGGGGCGCAGGTCGATCTGGCTCTTGGCACGCTGGTAGACCAGGGAGCGCTGCGCACGCGAGAAGGGAATGGGCTCGGTGTCCGACTCCAGGAAGTACTGGCGAATCTCGGGGCGGATGAATTCCAGGATGAAGCGCAGGTGCGCCAGGATCGGGTAGTTGCGGCGGATGGACTGCTTGCCCTGCGCCAGGTCCCAGACGCCGACGAATACGAAGAAGCCGGCCACGGCGGCCACCAGCCACCAGCCGGGCTGGACGAAGCCGGCCGCAAGGCTCAGCAGGGTCAACAGGCAGGCGGCTGCGAATGCGAAAAAGCGCGCCGGCAGCCAGGATGGCCATACCGTCATCGTTTCCTCCTTCACGAGCGGTGGCACCGCCCGGTCACCAGTATAGGCGCTGGCGGATGACGGCTGCGTGCAAGGCAGCCGCCCGGCGTCAGACCGTCAGCCGGAACATCCCCTCGCGGGTCATGGCGAGGTATTCCATGCGCTCGGGCCGCCAGTCGGCCAGCACGATGCGCTGCATGCCTTCGGCCAGGTCGTGCTGGGCGGGGCGGTGGGTGTGGCCATGGATCAGCTGGTGGGCGCCGGAGAGCTTGAAGAAGGCCTCCACGGCGGTGGCGTTGACGTCCATGATGTCTTCCGGCTTATAGCGTTTGCCGGTGTTGCTGCGCTGGCGCACGCGCTGGGCGATGCGCTCGCGCCAGACGCGGGGCATGGCGCGGAAGATGCGTTGTGCGGTGGGGTTGTGGGCGAAGCGGCGCCAGCGCTGGTAGCCGATGTCGTCGGTGCACAGCAGGTCCCCATGCGACAGGACGATGATGCTGCCGTAGAGCTCGATGACGGCGGGGTCGCGCAGCAGCTCCATGCCGCTGAGGGCGCAGAAGTCCTCGCCGATCAGGAAGTCACGGTTGCCGCGCTGGAAGTAGAGCTTCACGCCCTGCTGCGACAGCGTGGCGAGCAGAGCCACCTCGGCGGCGTATTCCTGCATGCCGAGATCATCGCCGATCCAGTACTGGAAGAGGTCCCCGAGGATGTAGACCGCCTCGGCGTCGCGGGCGGGTCCTTCGAGGAACCGCCGGAAACCCTCGCGGAAAGGCGAGGGCCCCGGCGGCAGGTGCAGGTCGGACAGGAACAGCGTGCGCGGGGTCACGCTAGTCGGACCTGCATTGCG
This sequence comes from Solimonas sp. SE-A11, assembly GCF_030345715.1. GTDB lineage: Bacteria > Pseudomonadota > Gammaproteobacteria > Nevskiales > Nevskiaceae > Solimonas_A. The sequence continues at coordinate 67,059 of NZ_JAUASX010000010.1, read as the reverse complement.
GTCTTACTTGCCTTCGACGACCGTGACCTTGGTGATCACGATCGGGGTGACGGGCACGTCGCCAGGGCCGGTACGGGTCACGGCGATCTTGTCCACCACTTCCATGCCCTCTGTGACCTTGCCGAACACGGCGTAGCCCCAGCCGTCCTGGCCCGGGTAGTTGAGGAAGTCGTTGTCTTTGTGATTGATGAAGAACTGCGAGCTGGCCGAGTGCGGCACCGACGTGCGGGCCATGGCAATGGTGCCGCGGTCGTTCCTCAAGCCGTTCTTGGCCTCGTTCTCGATCGAGGCGCGGGTCTTGCGCTGGTTGCCCTGCTCGTCCATGCCGCCGCCCTGGATCATGAAGCCCTTGATCACGCGGTGGAATACCAGACCGTCGTAGTGACCGTCCTTGGCGTACTGGACGAAGTTGGCGACCGACTTGGGCGCCTTGGCGGAGTCGAGCTCCAGCGTGATGTTGCCTTCGGTGGTTTCCATCAGCACCTTCACGGGTGCGGCATTTGCAATCGACATGGTGAGTCCCAGGGCTAGAGAGAGCAGCAATTGTTTCATGTTTTTGTCCTTCAATGAGTTCAGGCAGCGGGTCGCAGGGTGGCGGCCTCCACCTCGGCCAATGCGGCACGGATCACGTCCGAGCCGGCACCGGGCCGGGTGGCATTCTGCGAGATCACGCGGCGGAATGCTCGTCCGCCGGGCTGGCCACGGAACAGGCCGAGGATGTGGCGGCTGATGTGGTTGAGATGGGCACCGGCCGCCAGCTCGCGGTCTACGTAGTCCAGCAGCGCTTCGATCACGGCCGGGCGCGTCAGTTCCACGGCGGGCTCGCCGTAGATGCGCGAATCCACCTGGGACATCAGGTAAGGGTTCTCGTAGACCTCGCGGCCGAGCATGACGCCGTCCAGCTCCTGCATCTGATCGGCGCAGGCATCCAGCGTCTTGAGGCCGCCGTTGAGCACGATGGTGAGCTGCGGGAATTCGCGCTTGAGGCGGTGCACCACCTCGTACTGCAGCGGCGGGATCTCGCGGTTCTCCTTGGGCGAAAGGCCCTTGAGCCAGGCCTTGCGCGCGTGGACCACGAAGATCGTGCAGCCGGCGGCGGCGACGGTCTCGATGAACTGCTTGAGGAAGACGTAGTCCTCGGACTCGTCCACGCCGATACGGGTCTTGACCGTGACCGGCAGGTGGGTGGCGCGGCGCATGGCGGCCACGGCGGCGGCGACGCGCTCCGGCTCCTTCATCAGGCAGGCGCCGAAGCGGCCTTCCTGCACACGGTCGGAAGGGCAGCCGCAGTTGAGGTTGATCTCGTCGTAGCCATAGGCCGTGCCGATCTCGGCGCAGCGGGCCAGGTCCTCCGGTTCGGAGCCGCCGAGCTGCAGGGCCACGGGGTGTTCGCCGGGGTGGAAGCGCAGGTGGCGCTCGCGGTCGCCATGGATGATGGCGCCGGTGGTGACCATCTCGGTGTAGAGCCAGGCGCGGCGGGACATGAGGCGCAGGAAGAACCGGCAGTGCCGGTCGGTCCAGTCCATCATGGGGGCGACGCAAAATTTACGTTCTATATCAGTCACTTGACAAATGACTTGAGGCGGCGTTCGGCACGACAAGGATTTTGTCGCACATTTTAAGCCGCTAGACGCGTTGGCGCTTGGGCTGTTTCGCAGGGGCGACGGGGATGCCAGCCACGGCGCGGGCGCAGAAATCGACGATGGCGGTGACCAGCTTCTCGTCCTTGCTGCGCGGGGTGGTCGGGGCCACCGGGCGCACCAGGGCCTCGGTGAAGGCGCCGACGATGCAGGCGGCGGCCACGTCCACGGACTGCGGGGGGAACTCTCCGGAGGCCACACCCTGGCCCAGGACGGTCTTGAACACGTCGCTGAACTCCTGGCGGCAGAGGATACGGGCGGCATCGACCTCGGGGTCGATCGGCTCGGCGATGAAGGCGTAGGCGAGGTGCGGGCCTTCCAGGGCGCGGCGGGCGAAGGACTCGACGGCGGCGCGCAGGCGCTGATCCGCCGTGCCGGGCTTGGCGATGATCTCGCGCAGAATGGCGCATTCGCGCCGCACGGCCTCGGTCAGTACCTCCACGAACAGGTCCGCCTTGGAGGGGAAGTAGCGATACAGGGCGCCGGTGGACAGGCCGGCGGCGGCCGCCACAGCGTTGATCGAGGCATCGCGGAAGCCGCCCTGGGCGACCAGGGTGCGGGCCGCACGCAGGATCCGCTCGCGGTTTTCCGCGAGGCGTTCCTGCATCAGGGCGGAGCGCTGGTAGGCCATGTTGCGAGTATAAAATGAATCCTGGTTAAATTTGTGAAAGTGACTTCACTTTTTTCCAGGGGAGGCTTAGGATGCAGGCCTTCCGGGGGTCCCGGACCCCGTCGTCCACCGTTTCCAGCAGGCAGCCAGACCATGACCTACAAGAGCCTCAATTTCGACCTGGGTGAAGACATCGACCAGCTGCGCGAGGCCACCCAGCGCTTCGCCGCGGGCGAGGTCGCCCCGCTGGCGGCGCAGGCCGACCACGAGAACGCCTTCCCCAACCAGCTCTGGCGCAAGTTCGGCGAGCTGGGCCTGCTGGGCCTGACGGTGGAGGAGGAGTACGGCGGCACCAACATGGGCTACCTGGCCCACGTGGTGGCGATGGAGGAGATCTCCCGTGCCTGCTCGGCGATCGGCCTGTCCTACGGCGCGCACTCCAACCTCTGCGTGAACCAGTTGCGCAAGAACGGTAACGAGGCACAGAAGCAGAAGTACCTGCCCAAGCTGGTCAGCGGCGAGCATATCGGCGCGCTGGCGATGAGCGAGCCGGGCGCCGGCTCCGACGTGGTCAGCATGAAGCTGCGCGCCGACAAGAGGGGCGACCGCTATGTGCTCAACGGCAACAAGATGTGGATCACCAACGGCCCTGACGCCAACACCCTGATCATCTATGCCAAGACCGACATGGCCGCCGGCTCGCGCGGCATGACGGCGTTCATCGTCGAGAAGACCTTCAAGGGCTTCAGCACGGCGCAGAAGCTGGACAAGCTCGGCATGCGTGGCTCCAACACTTGCGAGCTGGTGTTCACGGACTGCGAGGTGCCGGAAGAGAACGTGCTCGGCGCGGTGGGCCGCGGCGTCAACGTGCTGATGTCAGGCCTGGACTACGAGCGCGTGGTGCTCTCCGGCGGCCCGCTGGGCATCATGCAGGCCTGCCTCGACGTGGTGGTGCCGTACATCCACGACCGCAAGCAGTTCGGCCAGTCGATCGGCGAGTTCCAGCTGATGCAGGGCAAGCTGGCCGATATGTATGTGGGCCTGGCGGCCTGCCGCGCCTATGTCTACGCCGTGGCCCGCGCCTGCGACCGCGGCGAGACCGCGCGCAAGGACGCCGCCGGCGCGATCCTGTACTCCGCCGAGAAGGCCACCTGGATGGCCGGGCAGGCGATCCAGGCCCTGGGTGGCAACGGCTACATCAACGAATTCCCCACCGGCCGCCTATGGCGCGACGCCAAGCTGTACGAGATCGGCGCCGGCACCTCGGAAATCCGCCGCATGTTGATCGGCCGCGAGCTGTTCGGCGAATCCAAGCACTGATCCTATGAGCGCCATCAAATCCAAGATCCGCACGAACTCCGCCGAGTTCCAGGCCAATGCCGCGCAGATGCGCGCGCAGGTCGAGGAGCTCCGCGCCAGGACCGCCGAAGCCGCACGCGGCGGTTCCGAGAGCGCCCGCCAGAAGCACACCGCGCGCGGCAAGCTGCTGCCGCGTGACCGCATCGACGGCCTGCTCGACCCGGGCTCGGCCTTCCTCGAGATCTCTGCGCTGGCCGGCAACGGCATGTACAACGGCGAGGTGCCTTGCGCGGGCGTGGTCGCCGGCATCGGCAGCATCAACGGTCGCGAGTGCATGATCGTGGCCAATGACGCTACGGTGAAGGGCGGTACCTACTACCCGGTCACGGTGAAGAAGCATCTGCGCGCGCAAGAGATCGCCCGCGAGAATCGGCTGCCCTGCGTGTATCTGGTGGACTCGGGTGGCGCCTTCCTGCCGATGCAGGACGAGGTCTTCCCGGATCGCGACCATTTCGGCCGCATCTTCTACAACCAGGCCAACCTGTCGGCTCAGGGCATTCCGCAGATCGCCTGCGTGATGGGCTCCTGCACCGCCGGCGGTGCCTATGTGCCGGCGATGTCGGACGAGACCGTCATCGTCAAGAACCAGGGCACGATCTTCCTCGGCGGCCCGCCGCTGGTGAAGGCGGCGACGGGCGAGGTGGTGAGCGCCGAGGACCTGGGCGGCGCGGACGTGCACACGCGCATCTCCGGTGTGGCCGATCACTTTGCCGAGAACGACCACCACGCGCTGTCGCTGGTGCGCCGCATCGTCGGCAACCTCAACATCCGCAAGCAGCCGGGCGTGGACATCCAGACGCCGGAAGCGCCGCTGTACGACCCGGAAGAGATCTACGGCATCATCCCGGCTGACACGCGCAAGCCCTATGACGTGCGCGAGGTCATTGCCCGCATCGTCGACGGCTCGCGCCTGGACGAGTTCAAGGCGCGCTACGGCAGCACGCTGGTCACCGGCTTCGCCCACATCCACGGCTACCCGGTGGGGATCGTCGCCAACAACGGCATCCTGTTCTCGGAGTCGGCCCAGAAGGGCGCGCACTTCATCGAGCTCTGCGCGCAGCGTGGCATCCCGCTGCTCTTTCTGCAGAACATCACCGGCTTCATGGTCGGCCGCAAATACGAGAACGCAGGTATCGCCAAGGACGGCGCCAAGCTGGTAACGGCCGTCGCCACCGCCCAGGTGCCGAAGCTCACCGTGCTGATCGGTGGCTCCTTTGGTGCCGGCAACTACGGCATGTGCGGCCGTGCCTACTCGCCGCGTTTCCTGTGGACCTGGCCGAATTCGCGCATCTCCGTGATGGGCGGCGAACAGGCGGCCTCGGTGCTCGCCACGGTGCGCCGTGACGGCCTGGAAGCCCAGGGCAAGACCTGGAGCATGGAGGAGGAGGAGAAGTTCAAGGCCCCGACTCGTGCGCAGTTCGAACTGCAGGGTAGCCCGTACTACGCCAGCGCGCGCCTCTGGGACGACGGCATCGTCGATCCCGCGCAGACCCGCCGCCTGCTGGCTCTGGGCCTGTCGGCCTCGCTCAACGCTCCGATTCCGCAGACGCGGTTCGGCGTCTTCCGCATGTGATCGCCATGTTCACGAAAATCCTCATTGCCAACCGCGGCGAGATCGCCTGCCGCGTCATCGCCACCTGCCGCCGCCTGGGCATCCGCACCGTGGCGGTGTACTCCGAGGCGGATGCCGGCTCGCGCCACGTGCGCCTCGCCGACGAGGCCTACTGCGTGGGCCCCGCCGCCTCGCGTGAAAGCTACCTGCGCGCCGACCGCATCCTGGAGGTCGCCAGGCAGAGCGGCGCCCAGGCGGTGCACCCGGGCTATGGCTTCCTGTCGGAGAATGAGGGCTTCGCCGAGGCCTGCGCCGCGGCCGGTGTCGTATTCATCGGCCCGCCGGTGAGTGCCATCCATGCCATGGGCTCCAAGTCCGCCGCCAAGGCGCTGATGGAGAAGGCCGGCGTGCCGCTGGTGCCGGGTTACCACGGCGACCAGCAGGAGCCGGCCTTCCTGCGCCAGCAGGCCGACAAGATTGGCTACCCGGTGCTGATCAAGGCTTCTGCCGGCGGTGGCGGCAAGGGCATGCGCGTGGTCGAGCGCAGCGAAGATTTTGAAGCGGCCCTGGCGTCCTGCCAGCGCGAGGCCCGCGCCAGCTTCGGCGACGACCGCGTGCTGATCGAGAAGTACCTGGGGCGCCCGCGCCACATCGAGATCCAGGTGTTCGGCGACACCAAGGGCAACGTGATCCATCTGCACGAGCGTGACTGCTCGGCGCAGCGCCGCCACCAGAAGGTGGTGGAGGAAGCCCCGGCCCCGGGCATGAGCGCGGAGCGCCGCGCGGCCATGGGCAAGGCGGCCTGCGATGCCGCAAGGGCCGTGGGATATGTCGGTGCCGGCACCGTGGAGTTCATTGCGGACCAGAGTGGTTCGTTCTACTTCATGGAGATGAACACCCGCCTGCAGGTGGAGCATCCGGTCACCGAGATGATCACGGGGCAGGACCTGGTGGAATGGCAGCTGCGCGTGGCCGCCGGCCAGCCGCTGCCGCTGACGCAGGACCAGGTGCCGCTGCGTGGGCACTCGATCGAGGTGCGTGTCTACGCCGAGGAGCCCGAGAAGGGCTTTCTGCCGTCGATCGGCCGCCTGGTGCATTGCGCGCCGCCGGCGGCCTCGGCCAACGTGCGTATCGACACCGGCGTAGAGCAGGGCGACGAGATCAGCCCGCACTACGACCCGATGATCGCCAAGCTGATCGTCTGGGACGAGAACCGCGAGCGCGCTACTGAGCGCATGCTGGCGGCGCTGTCGCAGTTCCAGATCGTCGGCGTGGGCAACAACATCGCCTTCCTGTCGCGCCTGGTCGGCCACGCCGAATTCCGTGCGGGCACCGTGGACACCGGCCTGATCGCCCGTGAGGGCGATGCGCTGCTGACCGGCGATGCCTCGCTGCCGGTGGCTGCGGTGGAAGCGGCGGCGCTGTGGACCGCGACGCAGGAGCAGCAGCGCCTGCGCGAGCAGTCCGCGGCGTCGCTGGATCTGCATTCCCCTTGGGGGCAAGCCGACGGCTGGCGCATCAACGCCCATCTTTCGCGACGCATGGAGTTCAGCGCGGGCGAGCAGCGCCGCGAACTGAACCTGCAGTACGGCGCGCAGGGCCTGGCTATCGATGGCGAGGCGGTGCGAGTCGCCACCTCGGCGAATGGCGCCCTGTGCTACGCCGTGGGCGATCGCAAGGCTGAGGCCACGGTGGTGGCGCTGGGCGAGCAGTTGCACGTATTCCTGGGTGGTCGCCACTGGGCGATGAACCTGAAGGACCCGCTGGCGCATGCCGGTGAGGAGCAGGATGCGCATGGCGGCCTGGCGGCGCCGATGCCTGGCAAGATCGTGGCGCTGCTGGTGGAACCGGGCGCCGAAGTGGAGAAGGGCGCGCCGCTGCTGGTGATGGAGGCGATGAAGATGGAGCACACGCTCTGCGCTCCCGCCAACGGCGTGGTGCAGGCCTTCCTGGCCGCGGTGGGCGAGCAGGTCAAGGACGGTATGGAACTGGTCGACTTCAAGGTGGCCTCGTGAGTCGGCTGCCGCAGCGGGTCAAGCTGGTCGAGGTCGGTGTTCGCGACGGCCTGCAGAACGAGCCGGGCGTGGTGCCCACCGAGATCAAGCTGGGGCTGATCACGCGGCTGGCCGATGCCGGCCTGCGTAACATCGAGGCTACGGCCTTCGTCTCGCCCAAGTGGGTGCCGCAGATGGCGGACCACGACGCGGTGATGCGCGCTGCGCCGCGTCGCGCGGGTATGACCTACTCGGTGCTGGCACCCAACCCCAAGGGTTTCGAGGCGGCGGTGGCGGCGGGGGCGCAGGAGGTGGCGGTGTTTGGCGCCGCGTCCGAGGCCTTCACGCAGAAGAACATCAATTGCTCCATTGCCGAGAGCCTGAAGCGCTTCGAGGACGTGGTGCTGGCGGCGAAGCAGCAGGGCATCCCCGTGCGCGCCTACGTCTCCACCGCGCTGGGTTGCCCCTACCAGGGCGACGTGGCCCCGGAGAAGGTGGCCGAGGTGGCGGGCGAGATCTACGACATGGGCTGCCACGAGATCTCGCTGGGCGACACCATCGGCGTGGGTACGCCGCTGGCAACGCGGCGCATGATCGAGGCGGTGGCCCGGCGCGTGCCGCTGGAGCGGCTGGCCGGGCATTTCCACGATACCTACGGCCAGGCGCTGGCCAACGTGCTGGCCTCGCTGGAAAGCGGCGTGACGGTGTTCGACAGCTCGGTGGCGGGCCTCGGCGGCTGCCCCTATGCCGCCGGTGCTTCCGGCAACGTGGCGAGCGAGGACCTGGTGTACATGCTGCAGGGCATGGGCATCGAAACCGGTGTGGACCTGAAGGCGCTGGCCGCGGCCGGCGACTACATCAGCCAGGCGCTCGGCCGGCCGACGCGCTCCCGCGTGGCGCTGGCGCTGGCAAGCAAGGCCGCCAAGACGGCGGGCTGAGCCCACCGCGTCTTCCGTCGGGGTTCAATCCGCGGCCCTTTCGGACAATCCCCTCCGCGGGTGACTGCGGCAGGATGGAAACCTGTTGGTGGCGAACGAGGGCGTTTGCCGCCAACGGGGCTAATATCCTGCGAAAGCACCCCGGAGGAGACCGCGGAACATGGATTTCGACTACAGCGTCGAGCAGAACCTGCTGCGCGACACGCTGGCCAGCTACCTGGCCGATCACTATGACTTCGAGACCCGGCGGGCGGCCGTTGCGGCGCCGGCTGGCTGGCGCCCCAAGGTCTGGGTGGACCTGGCGGAACGCCTGAACCTGCTGGGTGCGCCGTTTCCCGAGGAACTCGGTGGGCTCGGCGGTGGTGCGGTCGAGAACGGGATCGTCATGGAGGAACTGGGCAAGGCGCTGGTCGTGGAGCCCTACCTGGGCACCGTGGTGATCGGCGGTGGCCTGCTCAAGCAGGCGGGTGGTGCACTGGCGGCGCAATGGCTGCCGCGTGTGATCGCGGGCGACGTGGTACTGGCCTTCGCCGGTGCGGAGCGCCAGGTGCGCTATGACCTGGGGCAGGTGGCCACCACCGCGACCCTGCGTGACGGCGGCTATGTGCTCGACGGCCGCAAGGCCGGCGTCACCGGCGGGCCCTGGGCCAGCCATCTGCTGGTCACGGCGAGGAGCGGCGCGGGCCTGAGCCTGCTGCTGGTCGACGCCCAGGCCCAGGGCCTTACTCGCAGCGACTACCCGACCATCGATGGCGGCCGCGCCTCGGACCTCGTGTTCGAGCAGGTCCTGGTGCCGGCGGATCGATTGCTGGGCGCCGAGGGCGGGGCGCTGCCGCTGGTGGAGCGCGTGGCCGACGAGGCCGTCTGCGCGCTTTGCGCAGAGGCGGTGGGTGCCATGCGCCGGATGCTGGCCGAGACGGTGATCTATGCCAGCCAGCGCAAGCAGTTCGGCGCGCCGCTGGCGAGCTTCCAGGTGCTGCAGCACCGCATGGCCGACATGTATACCGCGCTGGAGCAGTCCGCGGCGCTGACGCTGGTGGCGACGATGAAGCTGGACCGTCCGGCCGCCGAGCGTGCGCTGGCCGCCAGCGCAGCCAAGGCGCAGGTGGACAAGGCGGCGAAGTTCGTCGGTGAGTCGGCGGTGCAGATCCATGGCGGAATGGGAATTACCGAGGAGCTGTCGCTGGGTCATTACTTCCGCCGCTGCACCGCCATCGCGGCGCAGTTCGGCAATGCCGACTTCCACCTGCGGCGCTACGCCGACCTGTCGCTGGCCGCTGCCTGAGGAGCCGATCATGAATCTCGATTACACCCCGGACGAACTGGCGTTCCGCGACGAGGTCCGCGCCTGGATCAAGCAGGCCTACGATGCCGAATTGAAGCAGCTGATGTCGCAGAGCAAGAACGGCTACCTCGACAAGGCCGGGCAGGTGAAGTGGCAGAAGAAGCTGGCGGCAAAGGGCTGGGCGGCGCCCGGCTGGCCGGTGCAGTACGGTGGCCCGGACTGGACGCCGACGCAGCGCTACATCTTCCAGAGCGAGACGGCGGCCGCGGGCTGTCCGATCGTCTCGCCCATGGGCATCGCGATGGTGGCCTACGTGATCATGGAGTATGGCTCCGAGGTGCAGAAGCAGCGTTTCCTGCCGAAGATCCTCAACACCGACGAGTGCTGGTGCCAGGGCTACTCCGAGCCGGGTTCTGGTTCCGACCTGGCCTCGCTGCAGATGAGCGCTGTGCGCGACGGCGATCACTACGTACTCAATGGCTCCAAGATCTGGACCACGCATGCGCAGTGGGCCGACTGGATATTCTGCCTGGTGCGCACCAACCGCGAGGCCAAGGCGCAGAGCGGCATCACGTTCCTGCTGGCCGACATGCGCACGCCGGGCATCAGCATCCGCCCGCTGCCGTCGCTGGACGGGCCGATCGACGGCGAGCAAGAGGTCAACCAGCTGTTCTTCGAGAACGTGCGCGTGCCGGTGGAGAACCGTATCGGCGAGGAAGGTCTGGGCTGGACCTATGCCAAGTACCTGCTGCAGTTCGAGCGCGGCACGGCCTACGGTTCATTGCTGCGCTACCTGCTGGCCAAGATCCGCCGCATCGCGCGGGAACAGCCGGCTAACGGTGGCGGCCTGCTGATCGACGATCCGGACTTCCGCCGCCGCTATGCCGAGCTGGCGGTGCGGGTGGAGGCTGTGGACGCCGCCGAGTTGCGCTTCTTCTCCAGCGTGGAGTCGGGCACGGCCATCGGCGCGATGTCCAGCATGTTCAAGCTGGTGGGCACGGAGCTACAGCAGGCGCTGAGCGAGTTCGCCGTGGAGGCCCTGGGGCCGGATGCGCTGCCCTTCGTGCAGGACAGCTTCGCCGAGGTTCGTGGCCGGGCGCCGCCGGTGCGGCCGGTTCCGGACCACGCCGCGGCGGTGACGCCGCTTTACTTCAACTACCGCAAGACCTCGATCTATGCCGGGACCAACGAGATCCAGCGCAACCTGCTGGCGCGGCACGTGCTGAGCGCGGCGGGAGTGCGGGGATGAGCTACGCTCCTTTCGACCTGTCGGGCCGCGTCGCCCTGATCACCGGCGGCAACGCCGGCATTGGCCTGGGCATGGCCGAGGGCTTGGCGCAGGCCGGCGCGGATGTCTGCATCTGGGGCACCAACGAGGCTCGCAACGCCGAGGCGCTGGAACAGCTGCGCCAGCACGGCACCCGCGTGGCGGCTCTGCGCTGTGATGTGTCGGACCGGGCAGCGGTGGAGCACAGTTTCGCGGCCACGCTGGAGCAGTTCGGACGCGTAGACGGCTGCTTCGCCAATGCCGGCGTGATGAGCGTGCAGCTGCCGTTCCATGAGATGACCGAGGCCGACCTGGATCGCACCTTCGGCGTGAACCTCAAGGGTGCGCTGTTCACGCTGCAGTGCGCGGCGCGGCACATGAAGCAGCGCGCCGAGGCAGGCGATGCCTTCGGCCGCCTGGTGGCCACCAGCAGCTTGTCGGCGGTCTCAGGCCTGGCTCGCGGCGAGGATTACGCGGCCACCAAGGGCGCGCTGCTGTCGGTGATGCGCGGGCTTTGCGTGGAATACGCGCGCCATGGCGTCACCGCCAATTCCATCGTGCCGGGCTGGATCGAGACGGCGATGACCGGGCCGCTGCTGGCCAGCGACAAGTTCGTGGCGGCGGTGAAGGCACGCATCCCGCAGCGGCGCTTCGGCAAGCCGCGGGACTTTGCGGGGATTGCGGTGTACCTGATGTCGGGCGCCAGTGCTCATCACACGGGTGACTGCTTCACCATCGATGGCGGTTATCACAACTTCTGAGGATCAGTTGCCGCTCGCCCTTCGACAGGCTCAGGGCGAACGGCAATCGGACCAGCGCTGCCTTAGCCGACCAGCGCCTGCGCGCGGCCGAGGCGCTGCTGGTTCTTGATCATCCAGGCCTCGAAGTCGGGGGCGGCCATGGCTTTGCTGAACAGCCAGCCCTGTCCGCAGTTGACGCCCTTGCGTGACAGGAACATCTGCTGCTCGACGGTCTCGACGCCCTCCGCGACCACGCGCAGGCCCAGGTCGTGGCCCAGGGTGATGATGGTGCTCATCACCGACATGGCTTCCTGCTCCTCGGGGATGCCCTGGAGGAAGCTGCGGTCGATCTTGATGGCCTGCACCGGCAGCTTGCGAAGGTAGTTGAGCGAGGAGTAGCCGACGCCGAAGTCGTCCACCGCGGCGCTGACGCCGCGCATCAGCAGCTGCTGCAGCAGGGCGCTAGTGCGGTCGATGTCGTCCAGCACGATGTTCTCGGTAATCTCCAGCATCAGCCGGTCGCGCGACAGTGGCGAGGCGATCAGGGCCTTCTCGACGTGGCGGATGAACTCGGGATGGCGGAACTGGTGCGCCGAGACGTTGACGGCGACGTAGGGCAGGTCCAGCCCGCGCGACTGCCAGTCGGCGATCTGGCGGCATGCCTGCTGCATGACCCACTCGCCGAGCTGCACGATCAGGCCGCTGGATTCGGCCACCGGGATGAATTCGCCCGGCGGGATCATTACGCCGTCGCGCGGCCAGCGGATCAGGGCCTCGGCGCCCCGCAGCTCGCCGTTTTCCAGGCCGACCAGGGGCTGGTAGTGCAGTACCAGCTCGTTGCGGATCAGGGCCTGGCGCAGCTGCTTGGCCAGGCGCAGGTGCTGGTGCGACTGCTGCTGCAGCTCCGGACGGAACACCATGACCTCGCCCAGGCCGGCCTGCTCGGTGCGGTAGAGGGCTTCGTCGCTGCGGCGCAGCAGCAGGTCGATGTCGCCGCCGTGGTCGGGATAGATGGATACGCCGATGTCGCAGCTCACCATGACGCCGCCGGCGTTGGCCAGCGGTGCGCCGATGTCGCGACGCAGGCCGAGGCAGCGGCCCTGCAGGTCCAGCAGTTCGCCGCCAGCGTGAATCTGGGTGATCCAGATGAAGCCGTCGCTGCCCATGCGGGTCAGCAGGTCGCCGGAGCCCACGGACTGGCGGAGGCGCAGGGCGATCTCGGAGAGGCCAGAGTCGGCGGCGTTGCCGTCGATGCCATGGCGCAGGGTGCGGTAGGACGACAGGCTGATACTGACTATGGCCAGGCGCTGCTGCAGCTCGTGGGCGTCCTGCACGCGCTTGCGCAGCAGCTCGCGGAACAGCTTGCGGTCGGGCAGGCGGGTGACGTCGTCGATGCTGGCCTTGTTGAGGGCCACGCGCTGGCCGTCCAGTGCCAGTTTGAGCTCGGAGACGCGGCCTTCGCTCAGGCGGTGCAGCGAGGCGATGGTACCGAGGCTGAAGCTCAGCAGAGCCAGGCCACTGCCGACCTGGAAGGCGTTCATCCAGGAGGCCGGGGTGCCGGGCAGCGTGTAGCCGATCCACAGCAGGCCGTTGGGCAGCAGCACGGCCAGCAGCAGCAGCGCGCCGGACAGCAGGCCTACCGCCACCCAATGGCCCTGGCGCAGCCGCTGCCAGGCGGCGACCACCAGCCCCAGCGCCGTCAGCGCGGCCAGGGGAGCGAGCAGGGGCAATGACCAGGCCGGGGGCAGCAGCAGGGCGGCGCCGGCGGCCAGCAGCAGCAGGCCGTTGAGGCCGCGCAGGGCCCGGTCCAGGTCGGGGAGGCGGTTTCGGCTGTCCAGGGTCAGGCGGCCGTAGCGCAGCACCACGGCGCTGAACAGCGCGCCGGACAAGGGCATGGCATGGGGCAGGAGCCTGGCCGGCCCCGGAATCTGGCCGCGCCAGGCCAGCAGCCAGATCAGCGAGAGCAGGGCGCTCAGCGAGAGCCAGGGCATGGAGGGCTCGTCGCGGTAGCGGGCGTAGATGGCCAGGCCCAGGACGCCGATCGCCAGCAGGAAGCCGACGTGGACCCCGGCAATCGCGTCCGGGTAGGGCGTGCCGAGGATCAGGCTCCCGGGCGTCAATGGAGCTCCCGGCAGCGGTCCGGGCCCTGTTTGCGCTCTTTTTCGATGGCGTTCATGCGATGGACGCATTCTGGCATTTGTCATGCCGCAAGGAGAAGGGAATTCCACATCATGTCAACGCTCTCAGGATCACCGCGTTTCATCTGATGGATGACACAATATTGCTGCTAGGCTTTCCGACCCCCCGCTCGTTCCACAGACCCTGCCGATCCCGTACTCCATGAATTCGAACAACAATCTGCGCTCCGGTCGCCCGGCCCGGCGCTGGGGCCTGTGGGCCACCGCCGTGCTGGTGATCGCCGTCGTCCTCTGGTGGGGCCGGGGCTGGCTGAAAGGTGAGGAGCCGCCCGCATTCACCACGGTGCCCGCGGAGCGCGGCGAGGTGGTCGCCAAGGTCACCGCCACCGGCACCCTGTCGGCGCTGGTGACGGTCCAGGTGGGCAGCCAGGTCAGCGGCCGCATCCAGGACCTGTCGGTGGACTTCAACTCCCAGGTTAAGAAGGGGCAGCTGATCGCCAAGATCGACCCCCGCCTGTTCCTGGCGGAGGTCGAGCAGCAGCGCGCCAACGTGATGGCGGCCGAGGCCAACCTGACGCGTGCCAAGGTCCAGGCCCAGGATGCCCGGCGCCAGGCGCGCCGCGCCGACGAGCTGTCCCCGCGCGGGCTGATCTCGCAGAGTGAGCGCGACACGGCGCAGGCCACCGCTGACGCCGCCGATGCCTCGGTAGTCTCGTCGCAGGCGGCGCTGGCCCAGGCTCGCGCGGCGCTGAACCGCGCCCAGGTGAACCTGAACTACACCGACATCATCTCCCCGACCGACGGCGTGGTGATCTCGCGCAGCGTTGATGTTGGCCAGACGGTGGCGGCCTCGCTGCAGGCGCCGGTGCTGTTCACCATTGCCCAGGACCTGCGCCAGATGCAGGTCAATACCAGCGTGGCGGAGTCCGACGTGGGCAAGCTGCAGGCCGGCATGAAGGCCAACTTCACGGTGGACGCCTATCCGGGCGAGCGTTTCCGTGGCGAGGTGCGCCAAGTGCGCGACTCCGCCACCACTACCCAGAACGTGGTGACCTATGACGCCGTGCTCGACGTGACCAACGAGGAGCTGAAGCTCAAGCCCGGCATGACCGCGAACGTGACCTTCGTTTATGCGCGGCGCGAGGACGTGCTGAAGGTGCCCAATGCGGCGCTGCGTTTCCGCATGCCGACCCCGGCTGGCGGGCGCGAGGCCGGCAGGGCGACCGGCGCGGCCCGGTCGCAGGGCCAGGGCCAGCCGCCGGCGCAGGACGGCCAGGGCGCGGCGCTCCGCCAGCCTGCGGCGGGCGCCGAGGGCGGCAACGGCGAGCGCCGGCAGCGGCGCCAGCGTGGCGGTGAGGGCGCCGCTGGCGGTCCGCGCACGGTCTACGTGCTGCGCGACGGCCAGGCCCAGTCGGTGGAGATCAAGACCGGCATCAGCGACGGCAGCTACACCGAGGTGGTGGAGGGCGCGCTGCAGGAAGGCGACGAGCTGATCACGGATATGCCCTCGGCGGAAGGCGACAAGCCGCGCGCCAGCGGTCCCGGCATGCGCATGTTCTGAGGCGGTCCACCAACATGGCACTGATCGAACTGCGCGAGGTCACCCGCGAGTACCACATGGGCGACGTCGAGGTGCGCGCGCTGCGCGGCGTGACCCTGGACATCGAGGCCGGCGAGTTCGTGGCCATCATGGGCACCTCGGGCTCCGGCAAGTCCACGCTGATGAATACCCTGGGCTGCCTGGACCGGCCGACCTCGGGACATTACCGGCTGGACGGGCGTGAGGTCTCGACCCTCGGGCGCGACGAGCTGGCGGAGATCCGCAACCGCACGCTGGGCTTCGTGTTCCAGAACTTCAACCTGCTGGCGCGCACCAGCGCGCTGGAGAACGTGGAACTGCCCTTGCTGTACGCCGGCGTGCCGGCCGCCGAGCGCCATGCCCGGGCCGCCGCCGCGCTGGAACGCGTGGGCCTGGGCAAGCGCCTGGACCATACGCCGAGCCAGCTGTCCGGCGGCCAGCAGCAGCGCGTGGCCATTGCCCGCGCCCTGGTGGGCGAGCCGCGCGTGATCCTGGCCGACGAACCCACCGGCAACCTCGACTCCGCCACCAGCGTTGAGGTCATGGCCCTGTTGCAGGCGTTGGGCCGCGCCGGTATCACGGTGATCCTGGTGACGCACGAGCTGGATATTGCCGAGTACGCGGCACGAAACATCGTCATGAAGGATGGACAGGTGATCAGCGACATCCGTCGTGAACCGGTGTTGGCGGAGGTGCCGGCATGAACCTGCTGGCCGTGATCCGAGTGGCGATCCGCGCGCTGCTGCGCAACCACCTGCGCTCCTTCCTCACCGCGCTGGGCATCATCATCGGCGTGGCGGCGGTGATCGCGATGGTGTCGATCGGCGAGGGCGCCAAGTCGCGCGTGGAGCAGAGCTTTGCCGCCATGGGCACCAACCTGCTGGTGGTGCGCTCCGGCTCCAGCCAGATGGGTGGCGCACGCGGTGGCTTCGGTAGCCAGCCGACGCTGACCTGGGACGACCTCAAGGCGATACAGACCGAGCTGTCCTCGGTGAAGTATGCGGCGCCGGAGCTGCGCGGCAGCCAGCCCCTGATCTCCGAGGAGCAGAACTGGACCACGCGCGTAGCCGGCGTGACGCCGGATTACCTGCTGCTGCGCAACTGGCGCATCGCTAGCGGCAGCGGCCTGCCGGAGGACCCGGATTCCAACGCCAAGGTGGTGGTGCTGGGCAAGACGGTGGTGGAAAAGCTGTTCGGTGCCTACTCCGATCCGGTGGGGCAGATCGTGCGTATCCGCAACGTGCCCTTCGAGGTGGCCGGCGTGCTGGAGGCCAAGGGCCAGTCGCCGATGGGCGACGACTACGACGACACCGCGCTGGTGCCGGTGCGTGCCTATGCCGAGAAGCTGCAGGGTGGCCTGAAGAAATTCATCGCCGGTACGATCTACGTCAGCTCCGCCACGGGCGTGCCGACCTCCAAGGCCGAGAGCGACCTCAACAACCTGCTGCGCGACCGTCACCGCATCCGCGTGGGCGGAGAAGACGACTTCAACGTGCGCAATCTCGCTGAGATTGCCAGCGCACAGGAGGAGAGTACCAAGACGCTGACCACGCTGCTGGCGGCGATCGCGGCGGTATCGCTGCTGGTGGGCGGCATCGGTGTGATGAACATCATGCTGGTGTCGGTTACCGAACGCACCCGCGAGATCGGCGTGCGCATGGCGGTGGGCGCGCGCCCGCGCGACATCCTGCTGCAGTTCCTGGTGGAGGCCCTGGTGCTGGCCCTGATCGGCGGCCTGACCGGCGTGGTCCTGGGCGTGACGATCGCCCAGCAGCTGTCGTCCTCGTTCGGCTGGCCGCTGCTGATCCGGGTGGACGTCGTGCTGCTGTCGGTGGCGGTCAGTGCCGCGGTGGGCGTGGTGTTCGGCCTGTACCCGGCACGCAAGGCCTCACAGCTCGATCCGATCGAGGCCCTGCGTTACGAGTAGCATGAGGCGCTTCCAGGGCTGATCCGGTCGCCAGCAAGCTGGATCCTACAGGAGGAAACATAGGGGTCGGCGTGCTGGCGATCGTACTTCTGCCTGCATGGTCAAGGGACATGCCGCAAAGGGGGGATGCGCCGGGGGTGGTTTCGGTCATGCTGCAAACCGGTGCATCATTTACATCCCCCCCAAGGTCCAAGCTCCTGATGACCCAGCAGAAACAGCGTCATATCCTCGTTACGGGCGGAGGCTCCGGCCTCGGAGGCGCCACCGCGCGCCTGCTGGCCGGCCAGGGCCATCGCCTGACCCTGCTGGGCCGCCGGGCCGAGGCCCTGGAGCAGGTGGCCGCGCCGCTGCGGGCCCAGGGAGCGGACGTGCGCGCCCAGGCCTGCGATCTCGGCGACACGGCGGCGCTGGACGCGCTCTATGCCGGTTTCGGCGATGCGCCGCCCGACGGCATCGTCGGCAGCGCCGCACAGTTGCTGATCAAGCCTTTCATGGAAACCAGCCTGGACGAGTACGACCAGGTCATGGACGTCAACGTGCGCGGCCTCTGGTACCTGTGCCAGCACGCCTTCCGCACGATGAGCAAGCGCGGCGGTGGCGACATCGTGCTGGTGTCGTCGCTGTCGGGCATCCGCGGCCTGCAGATTGCGCCGGGCAAGAGCGTCTACGCGCCCAGCAAGCATGCCGTAACGGGGCTGACGGAGTCCCTGGCCTTCGACGGCCGCGAGTTCAACATCCGCGTCAACGCGGTGGCGCCGGGCTACATGAAAACCGAAATGAACGCGCGCTATGGCCTGTACGGCGGCGCGCTGCCGGACGAGGTGGCGCCAAGCGTGGCATACCTGCTGGATCGCGCCCAGTCCGGCGCGACCACCGGCACGACCCTGGAGGTGTTCTGCAATGGCTGATTCCCGGCCGATCGTCACCCTGAGCCGCCGCGAGTCGTTCTGCGCCTCGCACCGCCTGTGGGAGCCGACGCTGTCGCGAGAGGAGAACTTTGCGCTGTACGGCAAGTGCGCCCGCGACAACGGCCACGGCCATAACTATGTGCTGCAGGTGACGCTGCGAGGCGGCGTCGACCCGGCCAGCGGCATGGTGGTGAACCTGGCGGACCTGAAGAACTTCCTGCGCGAGGAGATCATTGCGCGCGTGGATCATTACCACCTGAACCACGATGTGGAGATGTTCCGCGACGTGAATCCGACCTCCGAGAACGTGGCGCTGGTGTTCTGGAAGGTCTGCCATGCGCGCTTTGGCGCGCTGCTGTCCGAGGTGCGCGTCGAGGAGACGCCTGACAATATCGTCTGCTATCGGGGCGAGTTGACGTAATCCCCAGAAGCGTAGCCCGGGTTGCCGAAGGCAAGCCGGGCTACTGCGACTTTTCATCTGCCGCTACCCGGTTGCCTTTCACACTTCGACAGGCTCAGGGCGAACGGCAACTCCATCGAGACCTGATTACTCCATCTGCCATTCCAGCACCGCCCCGAAGCTGCGCGGCTCGCCGTAGCGGCTAGCCAGGCGCGTGCCGGCCACCAGGGCTCCCTGGTCGTTCAGCTCGTCGGTCAGGTTGCGGCCGTAGACTGCCAGGCTGAAGCCGGCCGGCAGTGCGTAGCCCAGCTTGGCGTTGACCAGAACGCGCGCGTCGGCGCGCGACTGCGGATCGTTGTCCGGGTCACTGTAGAAGGAGCCGACATAGTTGGCGGCTACCTGGCCGCTGATGCGGTGCCACTCCTTCAGCGTCAGGCCGATTCCGGCGGTCTGGCGCGGGGCGTAGGGGAACTCGTTGCCCTTGTAGTCCTCGTCCTCCGGATCGGTGGTGGCGCCATTGCCGTTGAGGTCGTTGCCGAACTCGTCGAACTCGCTGCGCAGCAGGCCGAAAGTCAGGAAAGCTTCCAGCGGTCCCTGGAACTTCCACAGCAGCTCGGTCTCCAGGCCGTAGTAATGGGAGCGGCCGGCGTTCTCCGTGTAGGTGGAAAAGCCGGAGGTTTCGCCGATGGT
Source organism: Solimonas sp. SE-A11 (assembly GCF_030345715.1). Taxonomy (GTDB): domain Bacteria; phylum Pseudomonadota; class Gammaproteobacteria; order Nevskiales; family Nevskiaceae; genus Solimonas_A. Next base: position 48,032 of record NZ_JAUASX010000010.1, on the reverse strand, counting down.
CACCTGCTGGTCGCGCCAGCGGGTGTAGAACAGGTTGGCGTTGAAGGTGAGGCGCTCGTCCAGCCAGCGCGAGCGCAGCGACAGTTCGACCGTCTTGGTGTACTCGGGCTCATAGGGGCTCACGGCACCGCCGAAGAAGGAGATGCTGGTGCCGCCGGAACGGTAGCCCTCCTGGTAGGTCAGGCCTAGGGAGCTGTTGTCCGTGACGAACCAGGTCAGGCCGGCCTTGGGCAGCAGGTCGGTGTAGCGGGTGCGGTCCTGCTTGTCGTAGTCGGGCGGCACGGTGCCGGAGGCGATGGTCGACAGCAGGTCGGACAGCGGATCGGGCAACGGCAGTACCACGGGGATCGGCAGGGGCAGCTGCGGCGGCGTGGTGACGCTCAGGTCAAGGTTGCTGACGTCATGGCGGCGCGCACGTTCCTGGTTGAGGCGCAGGCCGGCAGTCAGCCGCCAGGCATCGGCGAAGTCCCAGTCGGCTTCGGCGAACAGGGCCGCCGTGCGGGTGTTGGCTTCGGAGTCGATGGTGCCGTTGAGCAGGGCGACGCCGCCGGCGGCCGCCACGTCGTAGCCGATGGTCTTCTTCACCACGTCCGAGTCGGCGTAGTAGAGACCGGTGATCGCCTTGAAACGTGGGCTCGAGTAGCGCAGGCGCAGTTCCTGGCTGAGGATGTCTTCGTCCTCGGTGTTGTCCGAGTAGCCGCCATCCGCCGCGCTGCGGTCGTAGTCGATGGTGTAGAGATTGGACAGCTCCGACCAGCCGCTGATCGCGTCCAGGCTCCAGCGCGGGTTGAAGGCGTAGCCCTGCTCCAGGCTGTGCAGCTTGGTGGTCACGTCTTCGTTGGGGCGGACGTTGGAGGTTTCCGTGCGCTCGCCGCCCGAGGAGTCGTGGAAGGGGTCGCCGTATTCGTTGTCCGACTCGGTGTAGCCGTAGAGGGCCTTGTAGCCGGGCAGGGCCTGCGGGGTCCAGGCCAGGCGGGTACGGACGTTGCGCGTGCGTTCGCGCTGGGCGTCGTCCTCGTTGCGGGTGGTGTTGACCACGTCGCCATTGTCGTAGCGGTCCTGGGCGGCGATACGAAAGCGCAGGGCGTCGGTGATGGGGCCGCCACCGGCGAAGGCGTAGTCATGGCCGTCGCGGCTCATGATGCCTGCGCGCAGGCGCGCGTCCCACTCCGCGGTGGGCTCTATCGAGCGCAGCACCACGGAACCCGCCAGACTGTTGCGGCCCTGGTTGGTGGACTGGGCGCCGCGCAGGACCTCGACCTGCTCCAGGTCCCAGGCCGACAGCGGGCCGGCGAAGGCGCCGGCACGCGAGGGCAGGGCCACCCCGTCGAGGTAGACGCTGATGGTGTCGCCCTGGCCGCCGATGCCGCCCTGCGGCACGCCGCGGATGGCGATCTCGCGGTCGCCGTCGGCCGAGACCACGTTGGCGAACTGGGTGACGATGTCCTTCATCGAGGCATCGCTGCCAGCCTTGAGATCCTCGCGCGTGACAATGGCGACGCTGCTGTTGGTCTCGGCCAGCGAGCGGCCCAGCTTTTCGCCGGTGACCACGACGGGCGCGAGCTTCACCGGCTCGTCCGTTTCAGCCAGTGCCGGCGTGGCTTGCGGCGTCCGCACGACTTCGATGACCGGCACGGCGGCTTCGGCAGCGGGCGCCTCGGGCTGGGCGACGGCCGCCAGGGGCAGCAGGCCGGCCAGCAGGGCGAAGGGGGGCTTGTTCATGGGAGGAAGATTTCCAGTTGCAGTCCGAGCACGCGGGGTTCGCCGTAGCCCAACAGTGTCGCAGGTTCGGGCACTCCGAGTCCCGGTATGAAGCAGTGGCGGGCATGGTTGTCTGGGCGCCGGTGCTTTTTTCATAACTTGTAGGCAATGCTGCCGACGACGCTGCGGCGCAGGCCGTAGTAGCAGTCGCCGCGCTCCAGGCAGGAGGCGACGTAGGCGTCGTCCTCGAGGTTGCTGGCGTTGATGGCCAGGCGCCAGTGCGGGTTCTCCCAGGCGGCCATGGCGTCGAACAGCTTGATCGACGGCACGGTGACCTCGCGACCTTCGTCGGTGGTCTCTCCGATATAGCGGAAGCCGCCGCCGACGGAGAAGCCGGGCACTCCGGCGATGGCGAAGCGCAGGCGGGCCCATAGCGAGCCGGTGTGTTCGGCGATGGTGGCCAGCGATTTGTAGCGCTGGCCGGCCGCGGCGCTGGGCCCCTGGTTGCTCTCGGCGTCCAGCCAGGTGTAGTTGGCGGTGAGGTCCAACTGCGAGAACAGGGTGGTCAGGGCCTCGAACTCGATGCCGCGGATGTCGGCCTCGCCCAGCTGCACCTGGAAGCGCGGGTTGCTGCCGGGTGCCAGGCGGTTCTCCTCGCGGGTCTCGAAGGTGGCCAGGGTCAGCAGGCTGGCAGAGCCCGGCGGCTGGTACTTGAGTCCGATCTCGCGCGATTTGCCGCGCACCGGCTTGTAGGCCTGGCTGTTCTGGTCCAGGCCGGCCACCGGCTGGAACGACTCGGAGTAGCTGAGGTACAGCGAGAAGCCGGCGTCGAAGCGGTACAGCAGGCCGGCGCGCAGAGAGGTTTCCGAGTCGTCGCTGTCGGTGCTGCCGCTGCTGGCGGTGGCCTGGTCGTGGCGGGCGCCGAACAGGGCGATCCAGTGCTCGCCGATGTGCACCTGGTCCTGCAGGTAGAAGCCGGACTGGCGCAGATGGGCGCGCGGCTGCTGCGAGGTCTGCGGCGCGATGTAGCGGCCGTATTGCGGATCGTAGAGGTCGAAGCGGCCCTGCAGCGCCACCAGCAGCAGGTTGGAGGACAGGTCGCCGTAAACCTCGTCGATATTGGCTCTCGAGTAGTCGTAGCCGGCCAGCAACAGGTGTTCCATTGGCCCGGTGCGGAAACGGCCCTGCAGCTGCTGGTCCAGCGTCAGGGTGCTGGTATCGGTGTCGCTGATGCTGGAGATGCGCAGTACCTTGCGCATCTGCGGGTCGAGCAGGAACGGCGGGCCAACGAAGGCGTTAGGGTACAGCGTGCGGTAGTGGCCGCTGCTGTCCGACCAGCGCAGGTTCTGGCGCAGGCTCCAGTTTTCGCCCAGCTGCAGTTCCAGGATCGAAGTGACGGCGGACTGCTCCATGTCGTAGCGGTCGAAATCCGGCTCGCTGACGAAGCGGTTGGTCGGTATGGGGCCGTTGGGGTTCGGCAGCACGGTGCCTTCCCAGGGCAGGAAGCCCACGCTGGTGCCGCTCTCGTCTTTCTGCAGGCGACCGAGCACGGTCCAGCGCAGCCAGTGGCTGGGAGCCCAACTCAGCGAGGGCGAGACCAGCCAGCGATCATCCTCGACGTAGTCCACCTGCGTGTCGGAGTCGCGCTGCAGTGCCACCAGGCGGTAGCTCAGGCTGTTGTCGGCGGTGAGGCTGCCGGTGCTGTCCAGCGCATACTGCCGGCGGTCGTAGCTGCCGAACTCGGCCCGCAACTGGTGCTCCGGCGTGGCCTGCGGCAGCTTGGAGTTGAGGTTGACGATGCCACCGCTGGGGCCTTGGCCATAGAGCACGGAGGCCGGGCCGCGCAGGATCTCGACGCTGTCCAGCGTCCACGGATCGGGACGCACGGTGTTGTAGGACTCGAACAGCATGCGCAGGCCGTCGAGGTAGTACATGGCGCTGCTGCCGCGGATCATGGCCCAGTCGCCACGCGTGTCGAAGCCGTAGGCATCCGTGCGCGTGCCGGTGCTGTAGCGCAGCACGTCCTGCACGGTCTGCGCGCCCTGGTCCTCGAAGCGCTGGCGCGGGATGGCCGAGATCGAGACCGGGGTCTCCATCAGCGCGGCGTCGGTCTTGGTGCCGCTGCTGGCGCTGTCCATTATGTAGCCGCGCTGTGCGTGGACCTCCACAGGCTTGAGCATGATCTGTTCGTCGGTCTTGGGCGGCGAGGAGGGCTCGACCGGGATCGTGTCGAGCGGCAGGGCGTCTTCCTGCGCCAGCGCGGGCGGCGACAGCAGCGTGGCGGCGAGGGTGACCGCGACATAGGACACCGGTGCCAGGAAACGGCGCAGCAGCTGCGGCTGCTGGCGGTGCAGGGTCAGGCCCAGGCGCAGGCGCAGGGCGGCCACGGCGGCTACCGACGCCATGGCGTGCCGCAGCCACAGGCCGCCCAGTTCGGCGGGAGCGTGGGCGCTGCTCCAGAGCGCCAGCGCGGCCGCGTTGAGCAGCGCCAGCGACAGCATCCATTCACAGCGATCCGATGGTTCCGTGCGGCGGGCCAGCAGGTGATGCAAGGCAATAGCGGCCATGGCGATCTGCAGCGATGCCAGCTGATCCATGTACTTCCCCGGGAGAATTTGAGTCCGCGGCCCCTGCCCGCAGTTTGCGAATAATAGTAATTCTCATTTAAATAGGGAAGTGTTTGACCGCGAGGCGCCCACGGGCGCGCGAGCGCGAGCTCAACACCTACACCGGAGTCCAGGGCTACGACTTCGGGCCCGGGCGGGAGTACTGGCGCAAGATCCGCGCCCACTGGAGCGCGGTGCGCGCGGTCTGGGCCGAACTGCTGTTGCAGCATCCGCGCGTGGTCTTGCGCGAGGAGGTGGACGGGATGCCGCACTACATGGCGGTGATGGCGCAGGCCAACGACCTGGTCAACAAGCCGCTGTCCGACGAACAGTGGCGTGCGGCCGTGAGCGAGGTGCTGCAGCACCTACCTGTTGGTGGACGAGCCCTGGCGAATCTCCGCTTGAGTTGCCGTTCGCCTTGAAGTGTTGAGCCTGTCGAAGGATCGAAGGGTGGGCGGCAACGGATTGACCGACCGGCGGGAAGTCCGCCCCATGCTTCGACAGGATTGGCACGGGCGGACTTATTCAGCGCATTTCTAGCGTTCCTCGATGCCGGAGCGCAGGGCGCTGGCCGGCTCGTTGCCCAGGTTGAGGATCATGCGCACGAAGGCGCCGACCTGTGCGTGCATCAGCGGGTAGTCGGTGAACTCGCTGGTGACCTTGGGGATGCCGAAGTTGAGCAGGTAGACCGGCCCGGTGATGTACTGGATGACCGGCAGGCCGCCCTCGTTGCGATAGGCCTGGCCCTCGCCGAAGGGCAGCAGCGGCGGCATCACGATGCTGCGGTCGAACTGCTGCGACAGCAGGATGCTCTCGCGCTCGAATACTTCGCCGAGCGGCGTCATGATCACCTGCGGCTCGTTGAGGCCGGTGAGGCCCATGACGCCGGGGGCGATCTCCAGCCATTCGCGGGCGCCAACGTGCTCGACCTCGATCGCGGCCAGGACCTTCTCCTGCAGCTCGTCGTGGTTCTCTTCGATATAGTGCCCCAGGCCGCCGCCGCCGAAGTGCCCGCCGCTGAACACCACGCGCAGGCTGCGCTTGCGCTGCGACTGGGGGATGCGCGTGAAGTAGCGCATGATGCCCAGGATCGCGGCCGGGCCGTTGTCCTCGATGGAGTTGGTGCCGTCGGTATGCGAGCTGAGCACGATCTCGAGAGGGCTCGCGCCCGGCAGCACGGCGACCACGTTGTAAGCCTCCACGCTTTCCTCCAGCGCGTGCAGCGTCAGCCGCGCCGGCTTGGCGGACAGCGGGTTGGCCAGCAGGCGCTGCTTCAGCGCGGCGCCGGTGTCGCGGTCCAGGTAGACCGTGGGCGAGGCGGGCAGGAAGCGAGCGAAGAACGGGTAATAGGAACCCTGTGCGGCTTCCTGCGGATAGTCGACGATGCCAACCGCGCCAGCGGCGCCGGCAGCCTTCAGCGCGGTGGTGACAACCTGGGCCACCACCATGTCCAGGAAGGGGCGCGAGAAGGGCGTGGTGAAGCCCATGGTGCCGGCGTCGTCGGTGACGTGCAGGGCCAGGCTGCTGAGCACGCCGATGGGAATGGTCAGCCGCGGCAGGTCGTAGACCACGATCTTGCCGCGCACGTCCGCCGCGGTGAGCAGGGAGACGATGGACGACAGGCCGCTGGCGGTGTCGCCGAGCAGGCCCACCAACGACTGCACCAGGCCCAGGACACCGCCGGCCAGTGCGCCGCTGTCGAGCATGCGCACCACGACGTCGGTCAGGTCCACGGCGGCCAGCCCTGGCACGTAGACCAGTGGGCCTTCCAGGCCCCCGGGGCCGGTGTTGCCGGAGAAGGGGATGTAGGACACCAGTTGGATGTCCTCCGCGCTGTCGCCCGCAAGCAGCTGCAACTGCGCCCTCTGCGCGATCCAGCGGTCCACCGGATAGGGTTCCAGGCGCACGTCCGGCACGCCCATGGCGCGCAGCTGGCTGGCCAGTCGCTGTGCATAGGCGATTTCGGCCACGCTGCCGGCGGGCCGGAAGCCGCTGTCGAAGCTGTCGATCTCGTACTGCCAGCCTCGCACCTGGGCCAGGCTCGGCATCAGCGCGGCATCGAATTCGCGGCTGTGGTCGAGGCCCGGGGTGCCGCCGGAGGCGCCATCGACCGGACGGCTGCTGCCGCAACCAGCGGCCAGGGTCAGGCCGGCGACGGCCAGTGCAAGGCCGGCCCGGCGGGCCAGACGCATGGAAACGCTCATGTGTTCTCCTCGGGACCTGTCCGGCTGGCCGTTGCGGAGCCGGCGGGTCCATCTGTGATTCGCCAGTGTGAGGCCAGCAGGAGCCGCCCGCCATTGGCCGTGTCACAGGTGCTTTTGTGCCCGAGCACAAAAGCGCCCTTCATTTGGCAGCGGGCGGGCTTTCGTGCATCGTGACGGGTTGAGGACATGAAAAGGCCGGCGGGGCTCGATCCCGCAGCCGAGCGGTCCAGGTTTTGGGGAAATTCATGGGTGCCAAGCTTTTCCGGATCGTGATCCCGGTGTCGGGGCTGGACCGGGCCGTGCGCTTCTACAGCAGCCTGTTGCTGGTGGACGGGTTCCGCGTGCCTCCGGCGATCCACAACTTTCCCCTCGGGCAGGCGCTGCTGACCTGCTATGACGCACGCGTCGACGGCGAGACGCCGCTACCGCCCTCGCCGCAACTGATTTATATCGGCGTGGACGAGAACCTGATGCAGCTGCGCATGCGCGCCGTGCAGATGGGCGCCACCGAGGTGGACCACGAGCCGCGGCGCATGCCCGGCGGCGAGGCCGGGCTGTGCATGACCGACCCCTGGGGCAATCGCCTGGCGATGGTCGATGCGCACACCATGCAATGGGGTGCGCCGGTGCCCGCCTTCCGCAGCAAGGAGGTGGTCGCGGCGCCACAGCAGGGCGTGTTGCTGCTGCGGCAGGATTTCCTGAATGCGGTGAAGGGCGGCGAGTTTTCGCGGATGAAGGAACTGCTGGCCCTGGACCATGACCTGATCGATACCGTGGATGGCACGGGCGCCTCGGTGCTTCTGGTGGCCGCCTACAAGCGGCAGGAGCGCATCGCCGCCTACCTGCTGGCGCTGCGCGATGACCTGACGCTCTGCGAGGCCGCCGCAATGGGCGCCATAGAGCCACTGGCACTGTTGCTGCGCCGCGCCCCCGAGCGCGTGAACCTGCCCGGGGCCGACGGCTTCCTGCCGCTGGGGCTGGCCTGCTTCTTCGGGCACGGCGACTGCGTGGACCGGCTGCTGCAGGCGGGTGCCGACGTCAACGCGGTGTCGCGCAACAACATGCGCTCGCATCCGCTCAACAGTGCCCTGACGCAGACCTCGCAGGAATGCGCCCTGGGCATCGTGCACCGGCTGCTGCGCGCGGGAGCACAGCCCAACGCCGCGCAGGTATCCGGGCACACCGCATTGCACCAGGCGGCCGGTCGCGGTTTCCTGGAGGCGGTGGACGTGCTGCTGCAGGCCGGCGCCGATCCGGGGTTGCGTGCAGACAACGGTGCGACGCCGGCGATGCTGGCCCAGCGGGCGGGGCATGCCGCAGTGCTGGAGCGCCTGCGCCGGCACGGCGACGGCAGGCGCCCGCCGGTCGATCCCTTTGCCGAGACGATGATGTTCTGAAGCGGGCGCCTAGGCGCTGTCGGCGCGACCCATGCGTCGCATCAGCAGCGCGGCGCTGAGGCGGGACTGCCAGGACAGATCGTCCAGGTCCGCCTTCAGTAGGGTCTCGATGCGCTTCAGGCGGTAGCTCAGCGTGTTGGGGTGGATCTCCAGCGTGGCGGCGACGGTCTTGCGCTGCTGGCGCTGCAGGAAGTAGCTGTCCAGCGTTTCCAGCAGGTGCGGCTCCGGGGCGATCAGCTCCAGCAGGCCTTCGAGATAGCCGGCGACATTGCGCGACTGCAGGGCGGTGTCGTCCAGCACGTAGTCGGAGTAGCGGAACTGCCGGCCGCGTGTCGCCAGGCGCCGGCCGATGTCCAGGGCACGCGCGGCCTGCTCCGCGCTGAGATGCCAGCCGCGGGCACCGGTGCCCGCCAGGCCGATGCCCACCGGCTGGGTGCGCCCGCGCAACGCCGGCGACTGCGCCAGTTGCGTGGCCAGGCGCCGCTCGTGCCGGATCGCGTTCTCGCCGCCAGGGACCGCCATCCAGATCACCGCATGCTCGCGCCACAGGGTGCCGATGGGGCGCGGCTCGTCGCGCTGGGTCAGGGCGCCCAACAGCGATTCCAGCTCGTCCTCGGCGGCACTGCGGCTGTTGCCATGTGAGGTGGCCGCGAAGGCCAGCGCCATGCGGCGGCCCAGGGGATCGGCGCCCAGCGCCAGCGCACGCTCGCGGAAGCCCTCGGTGTCATCGGGCCGGTCGAAGACGATGGAGCAGAGTTCGTGCTGCAGGCGGCTCTGCCAGCGCTCTCCGCGACGCTGCTCGTCGATGTAGGCGTGGCTGATGGTCTGCCCCAGCAGGTCGGTGTGGTACATCATGTAGGGCGACAGCTTGAGCAGCACCTCGTCGCGCAGTTCGTGGCGATGCTGCACGCCGTCGAGGAAGGCCTGCCATAGCACGGTGCTGCCGACGCGGAAGGAATGCAGCAGCCCGGTCATGGCGATGCCCTGATGGAAGCGGCGCCGGGCGAAGTCGGCCACCGGCTTGAGCATCTCGGCGTCGGGTGAGCGCCCACCCAGCAGGGCGCGGAACCAGATATCGACGTTGATGCGGATCATGGTCTCGACCTCCCGCACCACGGCAGCATCGCGGATCGCCGCGTACTCCGGCACGTCTTCACGCACCGTGGCGAAAACCCGCTGGACGATGGCCTCGGCATGCTGGGACAGGGCTCGCACTTCCGACGCCATGCGCCGCGACACCACCGGTACGGCCGCGCCGTCGCGCGGCCGGGTTGCCTTGCCCATCGCTTGCTGCTCCTGCAGATATCCCGGGCGCCTGTATAGCACGCGACATCGGCTGGGAGGCTGGGAGCCCTTTGTGCTGAATCACAAAAGCGCTGGTGAACCTGCCAATGCGCGAGTGGGGTGCCTGCCGCGAAGATGCAGGCCTGGCCGGCGACCGTGTCGTGCGGTCGCCGGTGCCGTCATCCTTTCGTGGGGATCCCCGGGGCCTTCCGCCGCCGGGATTGGGATTCATGGCCGGCCTCGTTGCAGCCGGCCATGAATCCCTTTTTGCCTGCATGCCGGCAGGTCAGGATGGCTGGGCGCCGCACTTGCTATGCTCGGGCAAACACCGGGGGAGCAGCATGCAGGCAGATTCTTCTTACACGCGGTTGCTGTTCAGTTTCGCGGCCTTGTTCAATCTCGCCGTGGCACTGGGCCTGCTGACGGCCAGCGCCCAGATCGGCGCGCTGCTGAACCTGGGGCCGGCTACGGCGGGCAGCGTAGTGCTGTCGAATCTCTCCGGCGCCTTCGTGGGCCTCTTCGCCTATGCCTATGCGCGAGTCGCCATGGACCCGCAGCGCTACCGCGTCTACGTGGAGCTGGGTGCCATCGGCAAGATGCTGGTGCTGCCGGCCGCGGGCATCCCCTGGGCCATGGGCTACATCGGCTGGGAACTGCCGCTGCTGGCCTGCGGCGACCTGCTATTCGCGCTGCTGTTCTGGGACTGGCTGCGCCGTACACGCTGAGCAGGGCCCACGCGGTGGCCGCGAGGCCGTCGTTTCAAGGCACCCAGTCCACCGGCTCCAGTGCCTTGAGCAGGAAGGGCAGCATCACGTCGGCCTGGTTCCAGCCCCACTGGAAGGCACGGTCGAAGTCCTGCGCCGTCGGCAGCAGGTTGATCGGCGACAGCGTCGGCTCGAAGCGCAGCAGCCAGTCGAAGTATGGCTTCTGCGAGGCCATCTGCAGTTGCACGGCCTGCGTGACTGGCCAGAGCCAGATGTGGCGCGGGTCCCACTGCGGGTGGAAGCAATCCAGCGCCAGGTAGAAGGCGTTGCGCGTGCCGATGCGGCCGGCCTGCACGCGTTCCCAGGCGATGCGTGCCGGCACGTTGGAGGCGACTCCGCCGTCGACGAATAGCGCCACGTCGTGCTGCTGGCGCAGCGTGGCGAGGATGGCGTCGCTTTCGGGGTCACGCGTTGGCGGCTCGTACTGCAGCACGGCGGGAATCGCGGCGGACAGGCCCACGGCGTCGACGGCGCGGATGCGGCGCGTCAGTGCATCGCCGCCCAGCACGATCGGCTTCACCACGCTGGGGCTGACCATGGCTGCCAGCAGCAGCATGCGCTCCGCCACCAGCTTGGAGAAGCGCTTGCCGCTGGCCATGGGCGAGGTGAAGTCGCGCAGGCCGGAGGGCAGGTGCTCATAGGCGCGGGCATGCACGCCGGCGACCACCGAATCGTAGGGAATCTCCAGGTCTTCCAGGCGCATCGGGCTGCCATCGGGCAGGGTCATGATGCGGTGCATGCTGTGCAGGTGCAGCCGCGTGATGCCGGGCAGGGTGTGCGTGGCGCCGATGTGGGGGCGGCTGAAGATGTCACGCACTCGCAGCGACTTGGCCCAGGCCATCAGGGCTTCGATGTCGGTCTGCCGCGAGCGCGCCAGGAAGGCGCCGATCAGGGAGCCGATGGACGAACCCACCAGGTAGTCGGAGGAGCGCCCCTCGGCGCGCAGGCGCGCGGCAGCACCGACATAGACATAGCCCGCTCCACCGCCGCCGCCCGCCACCGTGACCAGTGCCTTGCGGCCGACCTCGGCGTCGAGCTCCTGCTCCGTGAACTGGTCGGCGTGGCGGACCAGCAGGTTGGTGCGCGTCAGCTTTGCCGCGGCATGCAGGGCGTCCAGCGACACCATGCAGCCAGCCAGGCGCGCGCGGGGCGAGTCCTCATGCCGCAGCGGCTTATACCACTCGCGCAGCACCAGCTCGCGCAGCGGCTCGACGATGGCGGGATCCGGCTCCACCTCGGGCCGCCAGGGCAGGCCCAGGGCCGCGCCGGGCGCGAAGCGTTGCAGGCGCGCCAGGCCCAGTACGTAGCGCAGGCGCTGGTATTCGGCGGGCAGCAGGAAGCGTGGCTGCGCCAGTACCGCGCGGATTGCGGCCATTTCCATCCGCTGCAGCTTCAGCAGGGCCTTGGTGACCGGGTCGGCCATGGGCGGCAAGACTCCTCGTTGTTATTTGAATGCGCCGTATGATGCCATCAGCGGCTGGCGGGTGGTCTTCAGTGCGTGCCTGCCGGCACCAGGAGCTTGCCGGGATCGACGAAGAACATGCGCTTCCAGCCCTGGGTGCACTTGGCGTAGTTCCAGGGCCGAGGCAGCAAGGAGAGAACGGCGTAATGCAGGTGCGGCGGCTTGCCGGCTGCGTTACCGCTGGTGCCGTTGCTGCCCAGGCGCGTGCCCGGCTTCACCAGTGCCAGGGGTGTGGCGGAGCAGGGGAATGCGGATGCCGCGCAGGCGTGCCCGCAGCGCGCGCCATATCCAGGCGCCGCGCTCCGCGTCCACCGTCAGGTGCAGCTCGACCGGCCCGGTGTCCTCCACCCACTAGCCGGACAGGCGTGTCCCCACCTGCCGGAAAAGCGAGCGCATCACGGCGCCATTGTCGAAGCGGCGTGTCCACTCCAAGACAGTGAGGGTGTGGCGGATCGTCACTTCGAAGCCGCGCCGCGGCGGGTCCACGGGAATGCCCACGGACTTCGCCAGGCGCCGCCCCATCCAGAGCCGGCCAGGCCGTGCCCGACACGGATATCGATCTCGTCGCGCAGCGCGCCGCCCTGGCGATGCAGGTCCTGCCGTAGCGGATGCAGATCGCCGAAGGCGGGGCCGAACCAGTGCGTGACGACGGTCTGCTCGCTCATGGCTTCAGCGCTGGGCCTCCAGCTCCTCCCAGCGCGCGTAGGCCGTGCCCAGTTCCTTCTGCGTCTTGGCCAGCGCCAGTTCCACCTTGGCGATCGCCTCGCGCGGCTGCTGGTAGAAACCGGGGGCGCTGATCTCGGCCGCGAGCTTGGTTTGCTCGGCTTCCAGCTTCTCGATGCGGCCCGGCAACTGGTCGAGCTCGCGCTTGTCCTTGCTGTTGAGTCGCGAAGCCGGCGCTGCGGCGGCCGGGGCGGGCGAGGGCGCGGCGGTGGGCTTGGGCGGGGTCTGCGTGGGCGCCTGGTGCTGGCGCTGGCGCAGCCAGTCGTCGTAGCCGCCGATGTAGTCGCCGACGCGGCCGCCGCCTTCGTATACCAAGCTACGTGTGACGACGTTGTTCAGGAACTCGCGGTCATGGCTGACCATCAGCACGGTGCCGGAGTACTCCACCAGCCGCTCTTCGAGCAGGTCCAGCGTCTCCATATCGAGATCGTTGGTGGGTTCGTCCAGCACCAGCAGGTTGGAAGGCCGCGAGAACAGCTGCGCCAGCAGCAGGCGCGAGCGCTCACCGCCGGACAGCACGCGCACCGGGCAGCGCGCCCGGTCGGGCGTGAACAGGAAGTCCTGCAGGTAGGTGTAGACGTGCTTGCGGACGCCGGCAATCTCCACGAACTCCTTGCCGTCGCCGATCGCGTCGATGGCGGTCTTCTCCTCATCCAGCAGCGGACTGCGCAGCTGGTCGAAATAGGCGATCTCCAGTTTGGTGCCCTCACGCATTTCACCGCTGTCCGGCTTGAGCTTGCCGAGGATGATGTTGAGCAATGTGGTCTTGCCGGCGCCGTTGGGGCCGATGATGCCGACCTTGTCGCCGCGGATCACCACGGTGGACAGGTTATGGATGATCTTGCGGCCGTTGTAGGAGTGCGTGACGTTCTTCAGTTCCGCCACCAGCTTGCCGGAGCGCTCGGCCTCCTGCACGACGATGTTGGCGGTGCCCTCGCGGTTGCGTCGATTGGCGAAGGTGTTGCGCAGTTCCATCAGTGCCTTGACGCGGCCCGCGCTGCGCGTACGCCGCGCTTCCACGCCCTTGCGGATCCAGACTTCTTCCTGGGCCAGCTTCTTGTCGAACAACGCGTTCTGGCGCTCCTCGGCATGCAGGGCTTCGGCCTTGCCGGTGAGGTAGGCGTCGTAGCCGCCCTGCCAGCTGCTGAGTTTGCCACGGTCCAGGTCGCAGACGCGGGTGGCGAGCTTGCGCACGAAGGCGCGGTCATGGCTGATGAACAGCAGCGCCCCGCGGAAGGACAGCAGGAATTCCTCGAGCTGCGCGATGCTGGGAATATCGAGATGGTTGGTGGGCTCGTCCAGCAGCAGGATGTCGGGCTCGCTGACCAAGGCCTGGGCCAGCAGCACGCGGCGCTTGAGACCGCCGGACTGGGCCGCGAATGGGGCGTCGGCCGGCAGGTCCAGCTTGGTGATGACGGATTGCACTCGGCTTTCGAGCGACCAGCCGTCCTGCGCCTCGATCTGCGACTGCAGGCGCCCCAGTTTTTCCAGCTCAGCCTCGGTATGGGCTTCCATCGACAGGTGGTGGAACTCGGCGATCTTGCGGCCCAGCTCGCCCAGGCCCTCGGCGACCACGTCATAGACCGTGCCGGCGGTGCCGGGCGGGACGTCCTGCACCAGCTGCGCCACGCGCAGGCCTTGCTGGCGGATGACTTCGCCGGCGTCCACTGCCTGGCTGCCGGCGATGATGCGGAACAGGGTGGACTTGCCGGCGCCGTTGCGGCCGACGAGGCAGACGCGCTCGCGGGACTCTATGGAGAAATCGGTGCCGTCGAACAGCACGGTGTTGCCGATGCGCAGGCTGACGTTTTTGAGGCCGAGAAGCATTTGAGGAAACGAGGCGAAATTCGGGGGCGGATTGTCGCATTACCGCCACGGGCTTGGGGGAAGCTCTGAAGGATTCACTCGGTAATGATTCGCATCTACAATCGGGTCTCCTTCAATCGTACGCAGCCTTGAGTATTGCCTTGTCCACTTCCGAGCTGGCCGCGCGCTGGCGCTTCTGGTCCCGCTTTGCCCTCGCGGGTCCTGTCGTCTTCCTCTGCGCCGCCTTGGTCATGTGCGGCGGTGCGCTGTGGCTGCCCGAGGGGCCGGCCCAGATCGATAACCTGGTGCTGCCGATCGTGCTGTTCCCGGCGATCTGGGCGGCGCTGTTCTTCTATGCCTACCTGGACCGCAGCCTGGTGCGGGCCTGGGCGGTGATCGGCGGCCTGTCGCTGGTCCACCTCGTCGTGATCGGGGTGTATGTCATGCAAACCATGCAAGCGGCCAAGGCCGCAGGGGCGGGTGGCTCGTGATCAAGCTGTCGCAAGAGCGCAACAAGTCGTTGCTGGCGGTGCACGGCTGGTCAGCCGTGTTCCTGGGGCTGCTGCTGTACGCCGTGATCCTCACCGGCGTGGCCTCGGTCTTCGCCAAGGAACTGGGTGACTGGTCCAGCCCGCTGTCGGAGCCGGTGACGGACCCCTTCAGGCCGGGCACTGACCGCATGATGCGCGAGTTCGCCGCCAGCGTGGATCCACAGTATCACGAGGAATTCTTCTTCTTCCCCCGTGCCGGCGACCGCCTCTATGCGTTTTTCCACAAGCACGAGACCGACGAGAAGGGCAAGCCGCGTGAGCGCGGCGTCGCTGCCGAGTTCGATCCGCTGACGCAGACGGAAATCGAGCGCCGCGAAGGCACGGACGAGGAGGTCGATGCCGGCGACCGCGCCAATGCGCTGGGCGACTTCATGGTGGAACTGCATGTGCGCCTGCACCTGCCGAACCCCTGGGGACTGCTGCTGACCGGCGTGCTGGGCCTGGCGATGCTGGTGGCGGCGATCACCGGCTTCTTGGTGCACCGTCACCTGATCAAGGAACTGTTCACGTTGCGCCGGCACAAGGAGAAGCTGCTGTCGGTGCGTGACACGCACGTGATCGCCGGCACCTGGAACCTGCCGTTTGCCTTCATCCTGGCCTTCACCGGCAGCTACTTCAGCTTCGGCAGTGCCTTCGGTATCCCGGCGGTGGCGATGGTGGTGTTCGGCGGCGACCAGGAGAAGATGATCGAGACGGTGATCGGCAATCCTCCCAAGGAGGACAAGACGCCGGCGCCCATGGCCGACCTTGATCGCATGATCGCCGACGTGCGTGGCCGCTCGGATGCGACGCTCGGGTTCGTCACTGTGCAGCACTGGGGGCGTGCGGATTCTTTGGTGACGATGTTCATGCACTATCCGGAAGACAAGCTGATGGGGCCGACCTATGTCTACGGCGGCGCGACCGGCGAATTCCGTTACGCCAAGCCCAATCTCGGCCTGCAGCCCTCTACCGGCGGCGCGCTGTTCGAACTGATGGCGCCGCTGCACTTCGGCAACTTCGCTGGTGTGTTCTCCAAGTCCGCGTGGTTCGCGCTGGGCTTCGCCGGTGCCTACGTCACGATCACCGGCCTGATGCTGTGGACGCTGCGTCGCCGCGAGGAGCGCGGCTGGCGGCACTTGGCGCGTGCCACGGTCTGGGTGGGTTACGGCCTGCCGCTGGCGCTGGTGGCGCCGGCCTTTGCCTACTTCCCGTTGCGTGAGGCGGGAGCCATGGTGCACGGACCGATGATGACGACCTTCCTGCTGGTGTCTCTGGCGGCGGCGGCCGTGGCCTGGGGCCTGCGCAGCCTGACGCTGGCGCGCCGCGTGCTGCTGGGCCTCAGTGGCCTGTCGCTGCTGCTGCTGCCGCTGGTTCGCCTGCTGGCCGGCGGCGTGGGTTGGGGCCAGGCGTTTGAAGCAGGGCTGCACACGGTGCTGGCGCTGGATATCGCTTTCGCCGTTGGCGGCCTGCTGTGCCTGATCTCGGCATTGCGGCGTCCCCCGGTTCCGGCCGCGGCTTCCGCGGACTCCGATCTTGATAAGGCGGTTGAGGCATGAGCGCCACCTACAGTCTTGCGGGCTTGGCCAGCCTGGTCAGCCTGCTGCTGCTGTTGCCCATCGCACTGCGCGATCCCAAGCGTCTGCGCAGCCTGCGCCGGGCGGCGCCCAAGCCCGGTGTCGAACGGAAGCTGCTGGGTTGGGGCACGCTGCTGCCGGGTGTTGCCTTGGTCGTGATGGGGCAGTGGCCCGCCTTCCTGGTCTGGCTGGGGGTGGTGACCACCGTGGGCTGGTTGCTGGTCAATGGATTGGCCTGGCAGGGCAGAGCGCAATCTCCATAAGCCGGGCGGTTATCGTCAGCATGCACGGGCCCTGCAAAGCAGGGCCTTTTTTTGCATCGAGGCTGGCATCGTGCCTTCCAGAATTGCAGGCTGCAAAGTGAATACCCATGCAGCTTGCGAATTTCCAAGAATGATGAGCCTGGGCTCATTGATCTGAAAGGTTTTTTGCCTGGCATGTGCTGTGCACTGTGCCAGTGCATGCCGACAACAAGAACAAACCTCCGGCTTTGCGCACCGCTGCTGCCCGCAGTGCTGCTGGCCTCGCATGCCGCCTTTGCAGGCGCCCTCCCGAATTATTCGAGCGCTGCTCACGACGCTGCGATCCGCAACGCCTCCGGCGCCGGAACGCAGCCCGTGCAAGAAGCCATCACGCAACTGCAGGCGTGGAATGGCGCTCGCCTGAGCGATCCACAACGTCTGCGAGTGCGTGCAGACCTGGTGGTGCTGCTTGAGCGCGCCGGCAGACCGCGCGAGACGCTGGCCGTGGCCGGCGAGGCAGACCTCAAGCAGTTGCCGGACTACGCGCTGCAGTCCGCATTCGCCGCGGCTCGTAGCCTTCCGGATCTGGAGGCTGAAGCGGCATTGGTAGCGGAGATGCTGCGCCGCGCGCCGCGCAGCCGCGAGGCGCGCCTGCGCGAGGTCTACTGGCTGATGGATGCGGGCCGGCTGGTGCAAGCGGATGAGAGGCTGCAGGCATTGGAGACGGCGCAGATTCGAGATCGCGTGCTGCGCCTGGGCGTGCTGCGTGCCCGCCTGGCCTTGGCCCATGCGCGCGGGGACTGGCAGGCTGAGCTGGCCGCGGCCGAATCGATCCTGGAGCTGGAGCCGAAGGATGTGGAGGCCCAGCGTGAGCGTGCGCTGATCCTGGCGCGCAACGGCGGCGCGCCATCGGCTATCGACGATCTTCCCCAAGGCGTACTGAGCGACGGCGAGCGCGCCGGGTTGCGGCAGCAGGCAGCGGGCCAGCGTATCGGCTGGGCCGTCGCGGCCCGCGACCAGGACAAGTCCGCGCGCCGTTTCGAGGCGATCGATGCCGTGCTGGCGGATAACCAGGCGCAACTTACGGCGCTGGACACCGGTGGCCTGGCCATGCCGCAGCAGGATCGTGACGACCTGCGTCTGCGGCTGTGGTCGGACCGCATCGTCGCCCTGAATGCGCGGGCGCGCTATCGCGATGTCACCGAGCTCTACGAGAAGACGCAGCGCCACAACATCCAGCTGCCTTACTACGCACTGTCGGAGGTAGCAGGCGCTTACCAGGCACAACGGAAGTCGGAGTTGGCAGTGCCGCTGTACGAACAGGCGCTGCGTGAGGGCGGCAGCAATACTCCCGTGCCGAGCCAGACGCACGTCGGGCTGGTGTACGGCTATGTCGACGTCGGTCGCTTCGAGGATGCGGACCGGCTGCTGGACCAGTTGGAGGCGGCGAGTCCGCCGATGATCCGGCAGTCGCCGGAACGTGGGCGCCCGAATCCGCAGTTCGGAGAGATTCGCCAGCTACGGGCGCTGATCGATCTCTACACGGACCGGCCGAAACAGGCGGAGCGCCGCTTCCTGCAACTCAGCGAACTGGCTCCCTTCAATGCCAGCGTGCGGGCTGGCCAGGCACGCACTGCGCAGTTGCGCGAGCATCCGGAGCAGTCGCTGGAGCGCTACGAGCAGATTCTGGCCGATCACCCGGAAGACATCGACGTGCAGGCGGGGTATTCCGTTGCCCAGATGGGAGCCGGGCGCCTGCGCGAGGGCGGGGCTACGGCGCAGCGCCTGGGGCCTGAGCATCCTGAGAAGGCTCCGGCCCGCTATGCCTCGCGTGTGCAGCGCGAGCTGTTCGCGTCCAACCTGCGGATCGATGCCAGCTTCGGAGAGGGCAACGGCACCATTGCCGACCGTGACTGGCGCATCCTGACGCGCCTGGAGTCGGCCCTGATCGAAGGCCGCTGGCGCGCGTTCTTCGAGCATTTCTACGGACATGGCGAGACCGACATCGGTGACCACTCCCGAAACCGCTCGGGCGTGGGCATGTCCTGGCGTCACGATCGCTGGGAGGTCGAGGCCCAGGCCACGCAGGCCAGCGGCGGACCACATCGCACCGGCGCGGCGGCCAGCCTGGCCTACCGGGCCAGCGACCACTGGCGCCTCTCCGGCAGCGTGGACACCAACAGCAACGAGGTACCGTGGAAGGCCTACATCGCCGGCATCAACGGTACGGAATATGGCCTTGGCGTCGACTACATCGTCGACGAGTCCCGTCGCTACCAGGCGGGCTGGCGCCTCATGGACTACACCGACGGCAACCAGCGCGATGGCCTCAGTCTGAGCTGGACCGAGCGCTGGCATAGCGCGCCGCGCACGCAGTTCGAGACCACCCTGGGCGGTGACTGGGCGGGCAACAGCGATGACGGTTTGGCCTACTACGCGCCGGAGTCGGAAACCTCCCTGTGGTTGCGCGCGCGCGGCCAACTGCTGAGCTGGAAGCGTGACGACCGGGTCTTCGTGCAACGCCTGGAGGGCACCGGCGGGCAGTACTTCCAGCAGGGCTACGGCTCCGGCTCGCTATGGGACATGCGCTACGAGCACCTGTGGTCGATCGGCGAGACCTTCCTGCTGCGCTACGGCGTTGGCCAATCCTGGCATCCCTACGATGGTGACCGCGAACGCCGTCGCTACGGGTACATCGGCCTGGCCGTTCCGTTCCAGTGAGGGGGATGGCGATGACGACGCGTGCAATCCTGACGCTGCTGCTGATCCTGCTCGTGCCCGTGAGCCTGCAAGCCCAGACCCTGCCGCCGCCGGACCCTGCCGACGGCCAGACCTTCCGTTCGCTGGCCCTGCATGACGTGCGCAGCGACCTACGGGCCAGCTTCGAGACCGATCCCGACGAGACTGCGATCGGCGAGACCGACCTGGTCAACCTGTTCAGCTGGCTGCAGCAGTCCGGTTACCAGCCGGTGAGCCTGCAGCAGATCGTGACGGCGCGGGCGGGTGGCAAGCCGTTGCCGGCCGGGGCGGTCCTGCTGAGCTTCGACGACGGCTATCGCAGCGCCTACACCAAGGTCTTCCCATTGCTGCGGCGCTTCCGCTATCCGGCGGTGATGTCGGTGACCACCGAGTGGCTGGAGCCGAATGTGGCCGAGGTGCAGTACGGTGATCGCCGGCTGCCGCGCGAGCGCTTCCTGGCGCTGGCGGAGATTCGCGAGATGGCCGGCTCGGGCCTGGTCGAGTTTGCGACCCATACTCACGAAATGCATCAAGGTGTGCAGGCCAACCCGCAGGGCAACCTGCTGCCGGCCGCGGCGGTGCGGCGCTACGACCCTGCTCGGGGGCACTACGAATCCGACGCCGAATACGGCCGTCGCGTGGAGGGCGACCTGCGCCGCAGCCGCCTGCTGCTGGAGCGCTACACCGGCAAGCGCATCCGAACCGTGACCTGGCCCTATGGCGCGTACAACGACCAGGCGATCGACGCGGCCAAGCGCGCGGGCCTGGATATCGCCCTGACGCTCGATAGCGGCCCCAACACGCCGGATGTTCCCCTGCAGCGCATCCGCCGCGCCTTGCCTACCTATGACCTGCGGGCACCGGACTACGTGTGGTTGCTGCGCGATCCGGCTGGCGCCGATCAGGCGCGCCGCTCACAGCGTGTAATGCAGGTGGACCTGGACTACGTCTACGATCCGGATCCGATCCAGCAGGAAGCCAACCTGTCCCTGCTGCTGGATCGCGTTCAGGCCATCGCCCCCAGTGCCGTCTATCTGCAGGCCTTCGCCGATCCCGACGGCGACGGTGCCGCCGAGGCGTTGTACTTCCCGAATCGCCACATGCCGGTCCGTGCCGATCTGTTCAGTCGCGTCGCCTGGCAGTTACGTACACGCTCTCGCGTACAGGTCTATGCCTGGATGCCGGTGACGGCTTTCGAGATTCCTGGCCTGCCGCAGGTACAGATACAAGGCGGCTCGACGCCGGCCGGCCGCATTCCGCGTCTCAGCCCCTTCGATCCGCAGGTGCGGCGCACGATCAAGGAGATCTATGAGGATCTCGGACGCCACGCCATCTTCAATGGCCTGCTGTTCCACGACGATGCTCGCCTGGTCGACGACGAAGATGCCGGGCCCGCCGCATTGCGACGCTATGCGGAGTGGGGGCTGCCGGCCGATCTGGCGGCGATCCGGGCCAGCCCTGAACTGTCGGCTCGCTGGTCGGCGGGCAAGACCCGCTACCTGGTCGACCTCACGCTGGAACTGGCCGATACCGTGCGCCGCTTCCGCCCCGAACTGCGCACCGCGCGCAACCTGTATGCCGGGCCGGTGCTGCAGCCGGAGTCGGAAGCCTGGTTTGCGCAAAGCCTGCCCGCGTTCCTGAAAGCCTATGACTACACCGCCCTGATGGCGATGCCGCAGATGGAAGGCGCGGTCCAGCCGGAGGCCTGGTTGAAGGAACTGGCGGATCGTGTGCTGGCACAACCCGGCGGCCGCGACCGGACCATCTTTGAACTGCAGGCCCGCGATTGGGCCAAGGGAGTGGCGGTGCCAGACGCGCAATTTGCGCAGCAGGTGGAGTTGTTGCGGCGCAAGGGCATCCGGAACATCGGGTACTACCCGGATGATTTCATCAGCGGGCATCCGCCGCTGGCCGCCGCGCGGGAGGCACTGTCGACCCGTCAGATACCGCATGCCATCGGCAAGACCGGTGACGAAGCAGCGCCAGACGTTACAACGCAACCGGCAGTGGAAGGGGAGCGCTAAGCCATGGATATCTTCAGCTTCACCTGGGCAGGTTTCGCCACCTTCCTGTTCAACTACGTCTTCTACTATCCGTTCTTTATGGCCTACCTGTGGATGGCCGGCGGCATTGCGCACTACCTGTACTTCGAGTCGCGCGGCGCGGGCAAGCGGCGTACGCCTCCGGTGCTGCGCAGCCACCCCAAGGTCTCGATCGTGGTGCCCTGCTACAACGAGGAGTATGCGGTCCGCGAAGTGATCGATTCCCTGCTGAAGCTGAACTACCCGGACTACGAGGTCATCGCGATTGACGATGGCAGTACCGACGACACCGGCACCATTCTCGATGGCCTGGCCCTGCGTCATCCGCAGTTGCGCGTGATCCACCAGGATGGCAACCAGGGCAAGGCGATCGGCCTGATCACCGGAACGACGCTGGCCAAGGGTGACTTCATCCTGGGCCTGGACGGCGACGCCATCCTGGATCGGGATGCAATCAGCTGGCTGCTGCGGCCGATGCTGCAGTCGGCGGACGTCGGTGCCGTCACCGGCAATCCGCGTATCCGCACTCGTACGACGCTGCTGGGCCGCATGCAGGTAGGTGAGTTCTCCTCGACCATCGGCCTGATCAAGCGCACGCAGCAGTTGTTCAGCCGCTTGTTCACGGTCTCGGGCGTGGTGGTCATGTTCCGCAAGGAGGCGCTGCTGGACGTCGGGATGTGGAGCCCGGACATGTTGACCGAGGACATCGACATCAGCTGGAAGCTGCAGCTCTCCGGCTGGGCGCTGCGCTTCGAGCCGCGGGCCCTGTGCTGGATCCTGATGCCGGAAACCGTCCGCGGGCTGTTTCGCCAGCGCCTGCGCTGGGCCATGGGCGGCGTGCAGACCCTGCAGCAGTACTCGCTGGCCGTGCTCAAGCCCGTCAACTGGCGCATGTGGCCGATCTGGGCCGAATACTTCGCCAGCGTGCTCTGGGCCTATGCCATGTTCACCGTGCTGGTGCTGTCGGCGGCAGAGCACTACTTCGACCTGGGGGGCGTGTGGCAGGTGAGCTTCCTTCCTGCCTGGCACGGCATGCTGCTGGGCATCAGCTGCATGCTGCAGATGCTGGTGAGCCTGTGGATCGACCGCCGCTATGACGTGAACCTGCTGCGCTACTTCCTGTGGAGCATCTGGTACCCCGCTGCTTTCTGGATGATCAACATGATCACTGCGGTAATCGCCGTACCTGCCGTACTGCTGCGACCGGAGGGCCGTCGCGCCGTCTGGTCCAGCCCTGACCGAGGAGTGCCCCACAATGCCTAAGCAGCCCCAGGACCCGCACGCTTTTGAAGTGGAGCCGCCCATCATTGATGCTGCGCGTGCTCCCCTGAGTTCCTTCCTCGACAACAAGGCATCGCCCAAGGCGGTGATGATGTTTGCCTGGTTGCACTTTCTGAGGCCGCTGCTGCTGATCCTGTTCTGGATGCTCGCGGGCTGGTATGCCTACTTGCACTTCTTCTCGTTGCCGATGGTGATCGAGAACCGCTGGCTGCTGCTGCTTTACTTCTCGGTGGCCCTGTTGATGGCTGGATGCATGCTG
This sequence comes from Solimonas sp. SE-A11, assembly GCF_030345715.1. Taxonomy (GTDB): domain Bacteria; phylum Pseudomonadota; class Gammaproteobacteria; order Nevskiales; family Nevskiaceae; genus Solimonas_A. Next base: position 25,415 of record NZ_JAUASX010000010.1, on the reverse strand, counting down.
TACCTGGCGATCTACCGCCGGCGTCACGCCCATCACCGCCGGGGAGGGGATCAGGGCGTCAGCCTGGAAACGGTGGCTGAGTCGCTCAAGCTCCCCCCGGAGAAGCTGGAGGTCTGGCAGCAGGCGCGCCTGCTGGTGGCTCACCACGACGACGAAGGCCAGCTGTCGAAGGTGGATGTGCTGGTGGACGCCGATGGCCGCCTGCGTCGGGCGCTGCGGACCAAGGGGCGCCCGACGGAGACCCCGGCCGCGGCATCGGCCCCGGCAGCGGAGATTCGCCAAGTGACGGGCTAACAGCGTGGGAACACCTTGCCAGGGCGACGAGATGGCCTGACAAGGCGATAATCCTTCCCCACCATCGGGAGGCGGACATGCGGATCGGCGATATCGCGCGGCAAGCGGGCACTACGCCCAAGGCCATCCGTCACTACGAGTTGCTGGGTATCCTGCCGGCGGTGCCGCGGCAGGGCAGCTATCGCCAGTACTGCGAGCGTGACCTGCTGTTTGTACGGCTGATCCGCCAGGCGCTGGCCCTGGGGTTCCGCCTGGCGGAACTGCGCGGCCTGTATCCGGCCGATGGCGAGCCCGACTGGGCCAGGGTCCTGCAGGCGCTGGTGGAGAAGCGCCAGCAGGTCGCCGGTGAAATCCAGCGGCTGCAGGCGCTGGACCTGCAGTTGCAGGCGGTGGAAGCCGAGACCCGCGGTTGCCTCGCCAGCGCGGCGGGAGACTGTGCGGTGCCCGCGGTACGCCGCGCCGCTTGACTCTGCCCCTAGGGGCAGGCCGCAAGCTGTGGCTCCCTTCGCAGGAGCTGCCCCTTGAGTTCACGAGTCCTGGTCATCCTGGCCCACCCCGCCGAAGACAGCCTCTGCCATGCGCTGGCTGCCCGCTATGCCGCGGGCGCGCGGCAAGTCGGCGCGGAGGTCCGCCACCTGGACCTGGGGCGCATGGCCTTCGACCCTGTACTGCGACAGGGCTATCGCGAGCCACAGGCGCTGGAGCCTGATCTGGCGCGAGCCCAGCAGGAACTGCTATGGGCACAGCACCTGGTCTTCGTCTATCCGATCTGGTGGGGCGCGATGCCCGCGTTGCTGAAGGGCTTCCTCGATCGTGTCCTACTTCCGGGTTTCGCCTTCCGCTATCGCCGTGACTCCGTGTGGTGGGACCGCCTGCTGGCCGGGCGCAGTGCCCAGCTGATCACCACCATGGATACGCCGCCCTGGTACTACCGATGGTTCTACCGCCAGCCGGGGCATGAGCAGATGCGGCGCACCGTGCTGGAGTTCTGCGGCGTCCGTCCGGTGCGGGTGAGGAGCTTCGGCCCGGTGCGCAGCGCCACGGCGGAGCAACGGGAGCGCTGGCTGGATTCGGCGGAGGGGCAGGGTAGGCGATTGCCGCGGCGCGCATGAAAAAGGGCGCCGGCCGCGATGACCGGCGCCCCCTGCATCACCTTACTTAAAGCGTCGCGGCCAGGCGGCTGGCCTGGTTGATGGCGCGCTTGGCGTCCAGCTCCGCCGCCACGTCGGCGCCGCCAACGAGGTGCACCTTTACGCCAGCAGCCTTCAGGGGCTCCTGCAGTTCGCGCAGTGGCTCCTGGCCGGCGCAGAGGATGATGTTGTCGCACTCGATCAGCGCCGGCTTCTCGCGCTTCTCGCCGAAGGTGATGTGCAGGCCGCGGTCGTCGATTCCCTCGTAGTTGACGCCGCCGATCATCTCCACCTGCTTCATCTTCAGCGAGGCGCGGTGGATCCAGCCGGTGGTCTTGCCCAGGCGCTTGCCGAGGGACTCGGCCTTGCGCTGCAGCAGCGTGACCTGGCGGGCCGGGGGCGTGATCTGCGGGCGTACCACGCCACCGCGCGAGTGGGTGGGGTCGCCCACGCCCCATTCCTTGTTCCACTCCTCCAGGTTCATCGTCGGCGAGTGGCCTTCCTCGAAGACCAGGTACTCGGAGATGTCGAAGCCGATGCCGCCGGCGCCGATCACGGCCACGCGCTTGCCGACCGGTTTCTTGTCACGCAGTACGTCGATGTAGGACAGCACCTTGGGATTGTCCACGCCGGGAATCCTCGGCGTGCGCGGGCTGATGCCGGTGGCCAGGATCACCTCGTCGTACTTCTTTGCCGCCAGGAACTCCGCATCCACGCGCGTGTTCAGGTGCAGCTTCACGCCGGTGCTGGCGATCTTGTTGCCGAAATAGCGCAGGGTTTCGTAGAACTCTTCCTTGCCCGGCACGCGCTTGGCCATGTTGAACTGGCCACCGATCTCCGAGGCGCCGTCGTACAGGTCCACGTCATGGCCGCGCTCGGCCAGCACGGTGGAGGCGGCCAGGCCCGCGGGGCCAGCGCCGACCACGGCGATGCGCTTCTTCTGCGCCGCCGGCCGGTAGACCAGTTCGGTCTCATGGCAGGCGCGCGGGTTGACCAGGCAGGACGCGGTCTTGAGCTTGAAGGTGTGGTCCAGGCAGGCTTGGTTGCAGCCGATGCAGGTGTTGATCTCGTGCGCGCGGTTCTGCGCCGCCTTGTTGACGAACTCCGCATCCGCCAGCAGCGGACGCGCCATGCTGATCATGTCGGCCTGGCCGGAGGCGATGATCTTCTCGGCCACAGCGGGGTCGTTGATGCGGTTGGTGGTGCACAGCGGGATGCGCACCTCCTTCTTCATGCGCTCGGTGACCCAGGCGAAGGCGCCGCGCGGCACCGAGGTGGCGATGGTGGGGATGCGGGCCTCATGCCAGCCGATGCCGGTGTTGATGATGGTGGCGCCGGCCCGTTCGATGGCCTTGGCCAGTTGCACCACCTCTTCCCAGTTCTGGCCGTCGGGGATCAGGTCCAGCATCGACAGGCGGTAGACGATGATGAAGTCGGGGCCCACGGCCTCGCGCATGCGCGAGACGATCTCCACCGGCAGGCGCATGCGGTTCTGCCAGGAGCCGCCCCATTCGTCGTCACGCTTGTTGACGTGCGTGACCAGGAACTGGTTGATGAAGTAGCCCTCCGAGCCCATCACCTCGACGCCGTCATAGCCGGCCTCGCGTGCCAGCACCGCGCAGCGCACGAAGGCCTTGATCTGGCGCTCGACGCCGGAGGACGACAGCTTGCGCGGGCCGATGGCGGTGATCGGCGACTTGATCGCCGAGGCCGAGACGCTGAGTGGATGCACGCCGTAGCGGCCCGCATGCAGGATCTGCAGAGCGATCTTGCCGCCCTCGGCATGCACCGCGTCGGTGACCTGGCGGTGGTCGCGCGCCGCGCCGCGAGTGCTCATCTTGGAGGCGAAGGGATACAGCCAGCCCTCGATGTTGGGGGCGTAGCCGCCGGTCACCATCAGGCCGACGCCGCCACGGGCGCGTTCGGCGAAATAGGCCGCCATGCGCGGCAGGTTCTTCTTGCCGTCTTCCAGGCCGGTATGCATGGAGCCCATCAGCACGCGGTTGCGCAGCTGGGTGAAGCCGAGGTCCAGCGGCTGCAGCAGGTGAGGATAGGGATTGGACATGGGGAACTCCGCTTTGAAAGGAAATCTGGATGGCCGTAGGGCTGTCTGGATGGCGGACCGTGGGTGGCTAGCGGTGGCGTGACTGCAGCCAGCGCAGTACCTGCGGCCAGACCTCGTCCTGCGCCGCGCGTGCGACGACGATGCCGGGGTGATCGTAGTCATGCGAATAGCCCTGGTCGCGCGATAGCAGCACCCAGGTCTTGTCGCTCGAATTCATGTGTCCGATGAAGCGCTCGCAGCCTTCGGGCGGATCGACACGGTCCGCGCCGCCGCCGAAGCCGAGCACCGGGCAGCGCAGTGGCGCGAGGCGCGTGGCCATGCTGCCGTTGCGCTGCGCCACGGTGACGATACGGCAGGCATCGTCGATCGCCGCAGGGTCTTCGTCTTCCGGGCCCATGCCGAAGCGCCGGGCGGGAAAGCGGCCGAGTACGCGCGAAATACCGCGTGTGAACAGGTTGTACGGCGGGGTCAGGCCGTTCTTGCCGACCTCGCATTGGGCGGCGAACAGCACCAAGCCGGCCACCAGGGCAGCATCCAGCGTCTCCGCCGCCGCCAGCGTGGCCATGACACCGCCGAAGGAGTGCCCGAACCAGAACGCCGGACGCGGGTTGTGCTCATGCACGGTGGCCTGCACCTGCGGCAGGTCCTGCACCACGTGCTCCTGCAGGCCGCGGCGGCCGGGAGAACCGGCGGCCAGCCCGATGCCGCGCCGCTCCACCAGCCAGGGCTCGTAGCCGGCGCGGCACAGCGCGCCCGCCAGGCCTACGCCCTTCGGCGAGAGCCAGAAATGGCGGTTGCTGAACATGCCGGGGAGCATCACCAGCGGCGCGCCGGCTAACTGCCCGGGCAGCCTCACACGCAGCAGGGAGCAGTGGCCGCCATCCGCAGCCTGCGGCTGCAGGGCCTGCACCTGGAAGTCTCCCCACGACTGCATGCTCATCGGACGTTGGTCATGTCGGACAAATGTGATAACGTCCGTTATCAAATCATTGGTGGTGATCGCTGTCAATGTCAAAGCAGACACAGGCGGTGTCCGGCGGGTCAGGGCGGGTCTACCGAGGCGTCAGCGAGGAAATGCGCCGCGCCGAACGCCAGCAGAAGCTGATCGACACTGCCATCGAGGCCTTCGGCACGCGCGGCATTCGCCACGTCTCCTTGCGTGATGTCTGCGCCGCCGCCGGCTACACCCCGCGCTATTTCTACGAGTCCTTCGCCGATCTCGACGAACTCATGGCGGCGATGGTGGACGTGCTGCTACGCCGCCTGGTGGACGATCTGCGAGCGGCCTTGCTGGCCGGGCCACGAGACGACCCGGAACAGCTGGCGCGGCGCATGGTGCGGGCCTACCTGGAGTTCCTGCGCAAGGACGCGCGTGTCACGCGCATCCTGATGATCGAGATCTACGGCATCGGCCTGGACATGGACCGCCTGGCCAATCGTTTCATGCTGACCCTGGGGCCGGAGTTCGCTCCGCTGCTGCAGTTGCAGAAGCAGTGGGACCTGCCGCGCCGGGCCAGCAAGGGCCTGGTGGCTACCGGTGTGCTGGGGGCGATGGTGTTCATCGGCACACGTTGGGTGTCCACCGGCTTCGGCGCGCCAATCGAGTCCGTGACCGACAGTTGCATGAGCTTTCTGCTCCGGCAATGACAGCGCCGCGGCGCCACGGGTCACTGGCGCCGCCACCAAGGCCGGCTGTCGGCAGAGGCGACAGACTGAGTGCCATATCCATTGCAATGAGCCGTCCATAGAACGGCCAGGGAGCCCAGATGAGCAGCAAGGAATCGAGCCGGCCGGCACTGGCGCCGGTGCGCAGCGGTTACTTCGCGTTTGGCCAGTACCGCTTGGCCTACGAGGCCTGGGGCGAGCCGGATGGCGTGCCAGCGCTGCTGGTGCACGGCATCCTGCTCGACGCCGGCATCAACCGGGGCATCGCCCGGCGCATGGCCGCCGAGGGCTACCGCGTGATCCTGCTGGACCTGCTGGGCCATGGCCGCAGCGATCGCACCACCGACCCCAAGGAGCACCGCGCCGAGTTCTACGCCGACCAGGTGATCGCGGCGCTGGATCACTTCGGCATCGACAAGGCCCTGGTCGGCGGCATGTCACTGGGCTCCATCACGGCGCTGCACGTCGCGCAGAAGGCGCCGGAGCGGCTGCTGGGCCTGTTCCTGGAGATGCCGGTGATGGAGTGGTCCACGCCCTGGGCGGCATTCCTGCTGGGGCCGGTGCTGATCGCCACGCGCTACGCCGAGCGGCCCTATGCCTGGATGGCGCGGCGCTTCGCCGCCATGAAGCGTCCGCGCAACGACCTGCTAGCTACGCTGCACAGTGCCGCCAGCCTGCCGCCACGTAACGTCGCGGCGATCCTGCACGGGGTGCTGGTGGGGCCACTGGCGCCGCCAGTGGCGGTGCGCAAGTCCATCGGCGTGCCGACCCTGGTGATCGGCCACAGCGGCGACAAACTGCACGGCTACCAGGATTCCGAATCCCTGGCGCGGCAGATTCCGGGCGCACGCCTGCTGCCGGCGAAGCACATCCTGGAGATGCGCCTGCGTCCGGAGCGGGTGTGGCCGCAGATCAGCGATTTCCTCAAGGAAGTGGCCGAGGGCCGGGAGGCGCCCAAGCCCCAGCGCCGGCCCCGTCGCCGGCAAGGCTGACAGGCGCGGCTGTCGAACCAGCCATTGGCCACTGGTGCATTGGTGGCAGAATCCCGGGCATTACTACGAATGCGCCGCGCGCCCGCCCGGGCCGACGGTTGCTCGGGAGGAGAACGATGATGAGAACCTTGCCGCGGGCCCTGCTGGCCGTGGGCCTGAGCCTTGGTGCCTGGCCGCTGTTGGCTGCTGTCCCCGCGGTCGAGTCCGCTGCGCTCGGTGCCGCCCTGACGCCCGTGGGCGCCGAACGCGCCGGCAATGCCGACGGCACCTTGCCGGCCTGGGGGCTCGACCGCGGCCAGGCGGCGGCCTCGGGCAAGCTGATGGAGCTGGGCGATGCCGAGCCGGGCGCGCCGATGTTCGTCATCACCATCGACAACATGAACCGCTTCCGTGACTGGCTCACGGAAGGGCACATGAAGCTGCTGCAGGAGTACAACACCTACTCCATGCGCGTGTACCCCTCGCGCCGCACGGTACGCTGGCCGGATGGCATCGAGAAGGCCAGCCTGCTCAACGCGCAGCGCTGCAAGCTCGCCGGCAGCGACGATCCCGCCGGCTGCCTGCTGGGTTTCCCGTTCCCGATCCCCAAGAGCGGCGCCGAGGCGATCTGGAACCACAAGCTGCGCTGGCGCGGCGAGGCGCTGTCTCGCATCAACAACAACCTCGTGGTGGACCCCAAGGGGCAGTTCCAGGCCACTCGGGTACGCGAGGACTACCGCTTCAGCTACGCCAATCCGGGGCGGCCACAGCTTCTGGACCCCAACAGCCGCGATCTCTGGCAACTGGCCACCGAAACCATGGCGCCACCGCGCCTGGCCGGCACGGAGTTGCTGATCCGCGAGCGCAGCGGCACCGGCACCGAGGGGCGCATGGCCTGGATCGCCAGCCAGAAGCAGCCTCGCATGCGCCGCGAGCCCAATGCCTGCTGCGACAATTTCACGCCGGGCGCCGAAGGTCTGCAGTTCTACGACCAGATGGACATGTTCAACGGCACGCTGGATCGCTACAGCTGGAAGCTGGCCGGCAAGCGCGAGCTGCTGATCCCCTACAACAGCCCGCGCAGCGTCGCCGGGGCCGACAAGGGCGACTTCAGCAAGCTGGTGAAGCCCTGGCACATCGACCAGGAATGGCCGCGCTACGAGCTGCACCGGGTCTGGGTGGTGGAGGCGGCGCTGAAGAAGGGCTCTGCGCACCCGGTGCGCAAGCGCATCTTCTACATCGATGAAGACAGCTGGCAGATCGCGGCGGTAGACCTGCTGGACGTCTACGACCAGGCCTACCAGTTCCAGGAAGCGCACCTGGCCTATGACCCCCAGCTCAAGGCCACCGTTGCGTCGGCCGAGCTGGTGTATCAGTTCGATATCGGGCGCTACCTGGTGTCCGGGCTGGTTTCGCCGGGAGCTGGGGCGACGCCCTCGATGGATTACTTTACGCCGGAGGGCTTGCAGAAGCGGTTCAAGGACGCGAAGTAGAGCCCCAACTGCTGTAGCAGGCCCAGAAAAAAGCGGCGGACCGGAACGATCCGCCGCTTTTTTTCTGGGGCTTGCGCTTACTGAACCTGCACCGGGCCCGACAGCTTCTTGCCCAGCGTGCGGTTGTTGCGGTCCGTCAGGCCGTTCCCCACGATCACGGTGTAGCGGCCATTCTTGGCGACCGGGAACACCAGCATCTTCTTGTTGGTGGGGCCCAGCTCCCACTTGCCGGACACGGCATTGCCGGCGGCGTCCTTGACCTTGATGTTCTTGTCGGCGCTGTCGGCACTGTCGAACGTGCCGTTGAACATCAGTACGACGGCCTTCTTGTAGGCGGCGGAGCCGGCATAGTCCAGCGACAGCTCGTTCGGCGATCCGGCGCCCCACCAGGGACTGACGGCGGCCGGCGCAGCCTTCTTCTCGGCAGGCTTGGCTGCGGGCTTGGCGGCAGGTTTCGGGGCCTCGGCCTTCGGCTTGGGGGCTTCGGCAACCGGGGGAGGGGCCGGAGCGGGTTCCACAGCCGGCGGCGGCTCGGCAGCCGGGGGCGGTTCCGCCGCAGCCGGCTCGGTAGCCGGGGCGGTGGCGACATCGACAGCGCCCATGTCACCGTTGCCGGCGTCGGCGTCGGCGGCGGAAGCGTCGAGCGAGGCTTCGTCGGCGGCCTGTTCGGCGGAGGCGTCCACCGGGGCGGCTTCATCGGCGGCGGCCGTGTCGCCGGACGGAGCCGTAGCGGCAGGAGCCTCGGCGGTGGGGGCGGCGTCGGAATCGATTGCGGACAGGTTCAGCTCGCTGGCGAAGACCTCGTCCACCGTCGGGCCCTGCTGCTCGCGCTTCTCTTCCACATGGCGCTGCGGTGCGATGGTGTGCAGGACGAAATAGGTTCCGGCCGTGATCGCAACGGAAATGACGCCTAGCGTCAGGGCTTTGTTCATCTGGTCCAACCCTCCAGAAATATTGTTTCGTTATGGGCGCCGCAGTAGATCAGCCGACGAGCGGCTGGGCGCGAATTATGACGACCCTCAGGTCGGAAAACTATCCGACAGTGGCCCGCGCGTCGTCAATGATACGGCGGAGGCGCCTGATTTCACCGGCGCAAACCCGTGTCAGTGCGGCCAAGGACGCTGTGGCGGCGATCGGTTAGCTTGGTTGTCTTGACGGAGCTTTTCTAGCTCCCACCCCTCGTTACGGCAAAGCAATCAGGAGCAGCGATGAGCGATCGCTTGATGGAATTCACCCAGACCCCCTTCGGCAAGAGCCTGGCCACCATGCTCGGCCTGCCGCAGCCGCCGCGCCTGAATCGCGCCAAGGCCGCCTGGGCGGATCGTCCGCTCGACGGCAAGTTCGTCACTGTGGGCTCCGGTAACGGCGCCATCCTGGCCAAGCCGCTGCTGGAGGCGCTGGCGGCCGCCGGTGCCGTGCTTCGCGTCGTGCCGGAGCATGCGGGCCTGACGCCCGTGAAGCAGGCCGCCGCCGAGCTGGGCCTGGCCGTGACCGGCAACCCAGGCGCGGACGCCAGTGCTCCGCGCAGCCACGCAGTGCTGTTCGATGCCTCGGGTATCGCCAGCGCGGAGCAGCTACGCGAGCTGTATGACTTCTTCCAGCCGCTGGTCCGCAGCCTGCCGGCCAACGGCCGCGTCGTGGTGCTGTCGCGCTCGCCGGACGAGATCGAGGAGATCGGCCTGAAGACCGCCCAGACCGCGCTGCGCGGCTTCGTGCGCTCGCTGGGCAAGGAAGTGGGCAAGAACGGCACCACCGCCAACCTGCTGGAGGTGGCAGAGGGCGGTGCGGAGTGGCTGGCTGCACCGCTGCGCTTCTTCCTGTCCGAGCACTCGGCCTATGTCACCGGCCAGCTGCTGCGCGTCGGCAAGGGCCCCCAGGGCGGCGAACCGCTGGCCCTGGCCGGCTCGCTGGCCGGCAAAGTGGCATTGGTGACCGGCGCCGCCCGCGGCATCGGTGCCTCGATCGCCGAGACCCTGGCCCGCGAAGGCGCCACGGTGATCGGCATGGACCATCCCTCGGCCGAGGGCGGCCTGGGTGAAACCATGGCGCGCATCGGCGGCCACGGCCTGGCCCTGGACGTGACGGCGCCGGATGCGGCCGAGCGCATCGCCAAGGAAGCCTTGGCCAAGTTCGGGGGGCTGGACATCGTCGTCCACAACGCCGGCGTGACCCGCGACAAGATGCTGCGCAACATGTCGCAGCAGCAGTGGGACCTGGTGTTGAACATCAACCTGGGTGCCATCCTGCGCATCAACGAAGGCCTGCTGAAGAGCGGCCTCAAGGACGGTGCCCGCATCGTCTGCATCTCGTCGATCGGCGGCATCGCCGGCAATGCCGGCCAGACCAACTACGGCTCGACCAAGGCCGGCGTGATCGGCTACACCCAGGCCATGGCGGCCGCCATGGCCAAGCGGGGTGGTGCGATCAACGCCGTTGCGCCGGGCTTCATCGAGACCGCCATGACCGCCGCGATGCCGCTGGGCCCGCGCGAAGTCGGCCGCCGCATCAACTCGCTGTCGCAGGCCGGCCTGCCGCAGGACATCGCGGAGACGGTGACCTTCTTCGCCTCGGCGGCGGCGGGTGGCGTCAACGGTTCCACGCTGCGCGTCTGCGGCCAGAACTGGATGGGCGCTTGAGTATGTGAATAGGCCTGCTACGCACCCCGATCCTGCATCTCTGGTGCTCGCCGTACATCAGTACGGCTCCGCTCCTCGCTGCAACCTCGGGGCGCTCGCGACGGCCTCTTCACATCCTCGGAGAGCTTGCAATCAAGATAGGGAGGGCCGTGAGGCCCTCCCTATTTCGTTGCAAAGCGGTCACAATGCGCCGAATGCCTCCCGGCATCTTCGTCGGGCGGCAAAAAAGATAACGACTTCAATGCATTCCGGGCGGTTGAGGCCGGGAGCCCCGATAATCTGCGCATGACTCTCCAACGGATCGCCGAATCCAAGCTGCCGACTCCCTTCGCCGAGTTCCGCATCACCGTGTTCCAGTCCGACGATGGCAAGGAACACGTGGTGGTGTCGCTCGGTGACCTGGCGGGTGAACCGCCGTTGATCCGCATCCACTCCGAGTGCCTGACGGGCGATGCGCTGTTCTCGCTGCGTTGCGACTGCGGTGCCCAGCTGAATTCGGCCCTGCAGAAGATCGCCGCGGACGGACGCGGCGCCGTGCTGTACCTGCGCCAGGAAGGGCGGGGCATCGGCCTGGGCAACAAGATTCGCGCCTACGCCCTTCAGGACAAGGGGGCGGACACGGTGGAGGCCAATCACCAGCTCGGTTTTCCGGCCGACGCCCGCGAGTACGGCCTGGCCATTGACCTGCTCAAGCAGCTGGGCCTGTGCCACATCCGCCTGATGACCAACAATCCGCGCAAGCTCGACGCGCTGGAGCAGGCGGGCGTCACGATCGTGGAGCGGGTGCCGCTGGAGAGCGGCCGCAACCCGCACAACGAGTCCTACCTGGCCACCAAGGCCGCCAAGCTGGGGCACCTGCTGGGCCTGCCGTGAACCCGCCCGAGCCCTACGATCTCGCTGACAAGCAGCTCGGCCTGCTGCGCGGGCTCGGGGCGTTCACTACGTCCACCTATCGCCTGACCAAGGGCTTTGCACCGCTGGTGAAGCTGCTGGCCTCGGAGCCGGACGTCACCCGCGACGAGCTGACCTTCGCCGTCGACAAGGCTTTCGAGGGCCTGTACCAGCACCCGCTGCTGCGCCAGACCGAAAAGCTCACCAGCTACCTGCGCATGCGGCAGCTGATCCCCAACGAGCAATCCACCGAGGACCTCATCCGCTTCCTGGTGGAGCAGGTGACGGCCCGCTCTCCGGTGCCGGTGCCGGACGCCCTGGTACAGGAGTTCTGGCTGTTCTTCAACGAGCTGTTCTCCTCGCCGGACCTGAAGGGCCTGGGGGAGCTGTCGCTGGACATGGTGCGGCTGGTACTGCGCACCTACGAGCCGCAGCTGGTGGAGATCGTGAACCTGCTCAAGGCCGGCCGCCGCTTCAACCAGTGGCAGCTCAACGAAATCCTGCGGCGGGCCGCCATCATCCGCAACGATGCCATCATCGTGCGGCGCCAGATCCGCGCGCTGCGCCACATCAAGCCGTTTTTCCAGGCCGACCCGCGCGACTTCGGTGCGCAGGCGCAGATCGTGGCGGCCATGGTGCGCGAGTTCGGGCCGTTCTTTATCAAGATGGCGCAGGTGGCGGCGGCGAATACCGACTTCCTGCCCGAGGAGATCGCCAGGGAACTGGCGGTGTTCCACGAGGACGTACCGGCGATGACCGAGGAGGAGGTGAGCACGGCCTTCCTCGAGTGCTACGGCAAGCCCGCGCACAAGCTGTTCATGGACTTCGACCCGGCGCGGCCGGTGAAGTCAGGCTCGATCGGCAGCGTCTACTTCGCCAAGAAGCCCGTCATGGAGGATGGCAAGGAAATCCTCAAGCCGGTGGTGATCAAGGTCGGCCGCCACAACATCGACCGCGAGTTCATCATCGGTAAGCTGGTGCTGGGGCTGGCGATCATGTCCTCTCAGTACTGGGCGCCGCACACCAAACTGGCGCCGTTCCTGCGCGCGATGCAGGAGCAGATCGATGAGTTCGTGGCTGGCTTCGTCGAGGAGCTGGACTTCGAGTCGGAGGCGCGGCACCACCTGCGTTTCTACGAGCGCAGCCTCAAGTCCAACATGTGGAAGGTGCCCGCGATCTACAACCACACGCGGCGCATCATCGAGATGGAATACCTCTCCGATGCCAGCAGCCTGACGCGCGCGCTGCGCCGCATGCCGCTGTCGGAGCGTCGTTGCTTTCAGCGCCAGATTTCGGAACGCCTGCTGTACACCCTGCTGTACCACGTGATGGTGCACGGCGAGATGCACGGCGACCTGCACCCCGGCAACATCATGATCGGCTCGGACGGCTCGCTGCACCTGATCGACTGGGGCAACGTGGTGCCGTTGGATGGCAAGTGGAACCTGGTCTGGGACTACCTGGCCGGGGCCATCCTCGCCGACACCGAATTGCTGGCCGATACCCTGATCCGCGTCAGCACCCAGCCGGAAGCCAACGCCGCGCGACGCGCGGAGATCAAGGCGCTGCTGGACGAGACCCTGGCCAAGAAGGGCATCCGCCCGCTGACCCTGGGCAGCTTCATCCCCGAGCTGAAGCGGGAAGGGGTGGACGGGCTCTATCGGCGCGGGCAGGCGATCCTGCAGCTGATGTCCAATACCCAGCATGCCGGCGTGGTGCTCAAGCGCGACTACCTGCACCTGTCGCGCGCGCTGTTCGCCGCCGCCGGCAGCTTCGGCTCGCTATACGAGAACGAATCCAAGAAGAAGCTGGCCGCCGACCTGGCACGGGGGCTGCTGCGCCTGCCGCTCACCTTCACGCAGGACCGGCTCCATGAAGAGAGCCGCAGCCTGCGCCTGCGCCTGGCGCGCCTGCTGCCGCTGCCCGGCATCATCAAGCAACGCCTGGCGCCGCCCGCGCGTCCGGCCCTCCACGCACCCTAAGTCCCTACACCATGCTCTACTCGCTGGCGCGCAGCGCGCTGTTCCAGCTCGACGCCGAACAGGCGCACGAACTGACGATCGCCTCCTTCAAGAACTGGCCGCGCCTGGCCACCGCGCCCTTCGCGGGGCGCACGCCGGATGACCCGGTCCGGCTGTTCGGCCTGAACTTCCCCAACCGCGTGGGCCTGGCCGCCGGCCTCGACAAGAACGGCGAGTGCATCGAGGCCTGGGCACGCCTGGGCTTCGGCTTCATCGAGGTGGGCACGGTCACGCCGCGGCCACAGCCGGGCAACCCGCGGCCGCGCATGTTCCGCCTGGTGGAGCAGCAGGCCCTGATCAATCGCCTGGGCTTCAACAACAAGGGCGTGGACTACCTGCTGCAGCAGGTGGCCAAGGCCGACTATTCCGGCATCCTCGGCATCAATATCGGCAAGAACGCCGATACGCCGATCGAGCGGGCCGCGGACGACTACCTGATCTGCCTGCGCAAGGTCTACCAGGCCGCCAGCTACATTACCGTCAACATCTCCTCGCCCAACACCAAGAACCTGCGCGACCTGCAGGACGAGGCCAAGCTGGAGGCCCTGCTGAAGGCGCTGAAGGCCGAGCAGAGGGAGCTGGCCCAGCGCCACGGCAAGCACACGCCACTGCTGGTCAAGATCGCGCCGGACGTGAGCCTGGCACAGCTGGACCACATCGCCCGGCTGGCAGTGGAGCTGGGCATCGACGGCCTGATCGCCACCAACACCACGCTGTCGCGCCCGGGGCTGGAGCGGGAGCCGCTGGCCAAGGAGCAGGGCGGCCTGTCCGGGGCGCCGCTGGAGAGCCTGGCCTGCGAGACGCTGCGCCAGCTGCGCTCGCGCGTCGGCAAGGACTACCCGCTGGTGGGCGTCGGCGGCATCTGCTCGGGCGAGGATGCCCGGGCGCGCCGCCGGGCCGGCGCCGACCTGCTGCAGATCTACACCGGCTTCATCTACCAGGGGCCGCGGCTGATAGCGGACTGCACCCAGGCCTGAACCGGCGGGGCGGCTTGGGGTGGCGGCTAGGAGAAATTGCCCATGGCGGGGGCAAGGTTGCCGCTGTCATGAGCAATACATTATATTCGACGAATAATCACTCCAAGTTACGACAGTACTTGGTTTTTTTCATTTTTTGAGTTCAAGACAGGGGAAGAGTGATGCGCATGCGGACCATCAGCGCGGCGGCCTTGGCGATGTTCAGTGTCGCCCCGGCTTACGCGGTTACCACGGACGGCTACGAGATTCCGTATGTCGGAGCGTTCTACTCCTACGAGCTCGGCGACAGCGCCCGTGACTCCGACGACGGCCAGGGCTTCCAGATCACCGTCGGCATGCCGATCGACTGGGGCAGCAACAACGCCCTCGAACTGAGCTTCACCGACGTCGGCCGCGAGCGCAACATCGACGGCAACAAGGACTACCAGTCGGCCCTGTCGCTGGACCTGGTGCACCACTACGGCGAGCCGCAGACCGGCCTGAAGTACGCGCCGCGCTTCAAGCCCTTCCTGCTGGCGGGCGTCAACCTGATCCAGGAGGACGTGCGTGGCGACGACCACGTCCACGGCGGCCTCAACATCGGCGCGGGCCTGCTGTTTCCGCTGCCTTGGTACGGCCTGGGCATCCGCACGGAAGCCCGCGCGCAGGCCCAGTACAACGACGAGTCGGTTTCGGGTGAAGACTTCCTGATCGACTACCGCTTCAACGTCGGCCTGCAGGTGCCGCTGACGGTGTTCTTCGCCGAGCGCAGCGCGCCGGTAGGCAAGCCGGGCGAGTGCGAAATCTCCGTGGTGGATCCGGTCACCGGCCGCAGCGATTGCGCCGTGGATACGGACGGCGACGGCATCTTCGACAGCGTTGATCAGTGCCCCGGCACGCCCCCGGGCACCCCGGTCAACACCAACGGCTGCCCGGTTGCCAGCACCGGCACCGACACCGACGGTGACGGCGTTCCCGACGTGGCGGATCGCTGCCCCGAGACCAAGCGCGGACTGACCGTGGACGTCGCCGGTTGCGTGGTCGGCCAGACCATGACGCTGCAGGGCGTGAAGTTCCACAATAACTCCGCCGAGCTGACCAACGACTCCCGCGGCATCCTCGATGGCGTGTCCCGCACCCTCAGCAGCCAGAAGAACCTGGCCGTCGAGATCGGCGGTCACACCGACTCGAACGGCTCCGAGGCCTTCAATCTGCTGCTCTCGCAGCAGCGCGCCGAGTCGGTGCGCCAGTACCTGATCGGCCGTGGCATCGAAAGCAGCCGCATGACCGCCCAGGGCTACGGCGAGTTCCAGCCGGTGGCGTCCAACGAGAACGAGGCCGGTCGCGAGACCAACCGCCGCGTCGAGTTCAAGATCATCGTCGAGTAATTCTCCTCGGTCATCTGTAGGTACCAGACCGCGTGCTACCCTCGGGTGGCACGCGGTCTTCCGTTTTATGCAGTCCCTGGAGAGGGGTCACGATCATGTTCAAACGCCTGCTCATCGCCACTGCGCTGATCCTTTCGGGTTGCCATGGCAGCTCCGACGAGGCCGGCCCCGGTGGGTCTTCCGGCGGTGTCGTCCGCTTTATCGTGCTCGGTGACTCCGGTGCGCCGCCGGAGTCCGGCGACGTGGCCAAGATCGTGGAAAAGGTCTGCGCCCAGCGTGGTTGCGACTTCGCCGTCGGCGCGGGCGACAACATCTATGACCAGGGCGCGGATTCACCCGACGATCCGATCTTCCAGGCAGCCTTCGAAGAGCCCTACAAGAACCTGGACTTTCCGTTCTTCATGGCCCTGGGCAACCATGACAACTCCAACTCGCCGCTGGGCGGCGGCGGCACCAACGAGCGCGGCGACCACGAGGTGGCGTACACCGCCAAGTCCAGCAAGTGGGTGATGCCGGCGCGCTACTACACGCAGGGCTGGCCGCGCGGCAGCGCCAACCCGACGGTGGAACTGTTCGTGCTGGACTCCAGCCCGATCACCCATTTCTTCAACGACCTGAATCCCGCCTGGAACGGCGCCAACCTGCAGACCTACATAGCCGAGCAGAAGACTGACATGCAGGCGGCGCTTTCGGCCAGCAAGGCGACCTGGAAGTTTGCCCTGGCGCACCATCCTTACGTCTCCAACGGCATGCATGGCGACGCCGGCAACTACGAGGGCGGCGCTTCGCCGGATCTCTGCGCGCTGGCCGGGCTGATCAGCCCCAGCTGCCGCGGCACCGACTACAAGGCCTTCCTGGAGCAGACCATCTGCGACAAGGTGGATGTCTTCTTCAATGGCCACGACCACGAGCTGTACTGGCTCAAGCCGGTGGCGTCCTGCGGCAAGACCCAGCACATGCTGTCTGGCGCGGCCTCCAAGCACCGCAGCATCCAGGACCCGGCGCGCAACGAGGCCTACTACCAGGTAGGCGACACCCACGGCTTCTTCTGGGTGGAACTGCGTGGCAACCGCTTCACCGGTGCGGCCTACCGTGTCGGCCCCGGCGGCGTCGCCACCGACGTGGATGCCAACGGTGCGCCCAAGCCGGCCTTCGAGATGAGCTACACCAAGTGAGGCGTCTGCTGGCCGTATTGTTGCTGGGGCTGGCGGCCTGCCAGCCTCAGCCGCCGCCACGCCCGGTGGACGTGCCGGCCGCTCGCCTGCAACTCCACGTGCCGGCCGGCTGGCAGGCGGACAGCAGCCCCGGCAGCCTCTACTTCGTGCTGCCGGCGGAGCGCGGGCAGGTGATCGGGCGCAGCTTCTTCCTGGTGGCCAGCGACCCCATGCGGGAGCAGCCCAGCGGCCGGCCCGCAACGCTGGACAGCTATGTCCGCTACAAGGAAGAGCAGGGACGTGCCCAGGCCCGGGAATACCGCGTGATCCATTCGGAGCGGGTGATCCTGGATGGCGTGGAGGCCGATCTGCGCGAGATCGAGCTGTCGGGCCAGATGGAGCCGCGGCGCAGCCTGGCAGCCCTGATGGTGCGTGGGCACGAGGGCCTGCTGCTGGTGGGCTCGGCACCAGTCAGCGAGTTCCCCCGTTTGCGCCGTGACTTCAAGGCGATGATCCACAGCCTGCACTGGCTGGCGCCGGCGCCTTGAGCATGGACGACGACGAGATCGAGTCGCCTTGCGTAGGCGTCTGCCAGCTGGACCCGCAGCATGTCTGCGTGGGTTGCCACCGCAGCATGGACGAAATCTCGGAATGGCCCTACGCCACGGACCCGCGCAAGCGCGAGATTCTGCAGCTCGCCCAGCTTCGGCTGGCGGGGCTGGCGAGCAAGCGCAAGCCGTTCTGGCGCCGATAACCCCCATTTCCGGCCAGGCAAGGCAGAATCCGGGCATTCCCCGGAGCCTTTGCATGAGCACCCCGCAGCGCAGCGATTACGGCCATTTCCTGCAGATCCCCACCCGCTGGGGTGATTTGGATGCCCTGGGCCATGTCAACAACACCAATTTCTTCGTCTTCGACGAGTCCGTGCGCCTGGACTACTTCGGCCTGTTCAGCCGCGACAATCCGCGCTTCTGGAAGGAAGAGGGCTTGATCCTGGCCAACCTGGGCTGCGATTTCGTGGCGCAGCTGCACCATCCCTCGACGGTAGAGGCGGGCTTCCGCATCGCGCGCCTGGGCCGTTCCAGCATGAAGACCGAGGCCGGCATGTTCGTCGGCGACAAGCTGGTGGCGGTCACGCGCGGTACGCTGGTGTGGTTCGACTACACCCAGCAGAAGCCGGCCCCGATCCCGGACTACGTGCGCCAGGGCATCCGCTCGCGTGAGCGGATTGCGCCGGAAGAAGGCTAGGGAAGCTCTGAAAAAGTTACCGTTCGCCCTGAGCTTGTCGAGGGGTGAACGGCAACTAGTGGACCGGCCATGGGGAAAGTCCGCCCGCGCTTCGACAGGCTCAGCACGAACGGACAGAGGCTCCCCGGGACAACCCGCGAGCTGTAAAAGGACGAGCCGCAAAGAAAACGGCCCGCTTGCGCGGGCCGAATGGCTCGAGAGTACAGTGGGATGAATCAAATGCCGATCACGCCGCCGTCGTTCCTGCTGATGACGACGGTGGCCGAGCGCGGGCGCTTGGTGCTGGTCGCGTTGGCCTGCGTATCGGGCCAGTGGCTGCCGTAGGTAGCCGGCAAGGTGATATCTCCGCCGGCGCTCTCTTCACCCGGATGCTGGATGTTGAGGAACATCGTCTTGCCGTCAGGCGTCATGGCAATGCCGGTGACTTCGCACTGCTTCGGTCCCACCAGGAAGCGGCGCAGCGTGGTCTCCTCGGCGGCCTTGCCAACCGGCGATTCGACCGTGCGGGTGTTGGCACCCAGCTTGGAGGTGATGGACTTGCGGCTGCCGTCGCCGACTTTGCCGGGCACCGCGGCCAGCATCATGCAATTGGTGACGTCGGTGTAAGCGCCGTCGTCCGTCTGGATCCACAGCACGCCACGCGGATCGAACCAGAGGCCATCCGGGCTCGAGAAGTCGTTGCTCGCCTTGAGGCTGGAGACGTTGACGTTGGCCTGGTACGCAGCCGCTTCATCGGTCGTCGCGGTGGCGTCTGCCTTTTCCTGGGCGCCGAACAGGTAGACGTCCCACTTGAAGGTCGTGGCTGCATTCGAGCTGCCGTCTTCGCGCCAGCGGATGATGTGGCCGTTGACGTTGCCGCTCTGGTTGGAGCCGGCCTTCTTGTCCTCATACACGCGCGGGTTGGCGGCGTCCGTCAGGGCCTGGCGGGTGCCGGCGGTCGGAGTGCCGGTGACCAGCCGATTGGCGGTGTTGGAATTGGTAAGCGTCATGTAGACCTCGCCGTTGACGGGGTTCACGGCGCCCCATTCCGGGCGGTCCATCTTGGTGGCGCCGACCGCGTCCGCAGCGATGCGGGTGGCAACCAGGATATCGGCCTGGTTGGCGAACGAGAACAGGACATTGCCCTCATCCAGGCCATTGGCGCCATAGGCCAGGGCAGCCCAGTCGCCGCTGCCGTCGGCCTTGAAGCGGGCCACGTACAACGTGCCTTCGTTCATGTACTTATCGCCGGCGGCCAGGCCCTTGCCGATATCCGCCGGATCCCAGTTGGCCTTCGAGACGAACTTGTAGATGTAGTCGCCGCGGTTGTCGTCACCCATGTACCAGACCAGCGGCTGGCCAGCGACGGCCTTGGCCGGCCAGCAGCCCTCGTGGGCGAAGCGACCCAGCGCGGTGCGCTTCTTGGGGCGCGAGGTGCTGGTGAAAGGATCGATCTCCACGATCCAGCCGTAATTATGCGGCTCATGGCGGAAGTCATCGCTGCCGTCCGTGGAGGTGCCCTTCTTGGTCGCATCCCACCGGGAGAAAACCGTGGTGCTGGCGTCGGCCGGCACTACGGTCGACCAATTCTGGCTGTCGGCGTTGTTGTTGAGGTTGTAGCGATTGAAGATCGCGATCTCGCGCGCGCTGCGATTGGCGTTGTCCACAGCCGACGGGCGCTTGAAGAAACCGTTCCAGTTCTCTTCGCAGGTCAGGTACGTGCCCCAGGGCGTGTAGCCGTTGGCGCAATTGTTGATGGTGCCGCGGGTGGTCTTGCCGGTGGCATCGAACAGCGTCTTGTTCCAGGCAGTGCCGGATACGGGGCCAGCCATGTCCATCACCGTGTTCGGGGTGATGCGGCGATTGAAGGCAGAGCCCTTGATCACGGAGACGACAGCGCCGGTGCGCTTGACCTCGATGACGCTGACGCCGTGACAGTTGATCTCCTTCAGGGCTTCTTCCTCAGGACGCGGGGCCGGGGAGTAGCCGTTCGGGTGGATGTAGGGGCTGCTGTTGTACTCGTGGTTCATGCACAGCAGGCCACGGTCGGAGCGGTTGGCGTCGAACTTGCCGGCGTCGCTCAGTCCGAAATAGTACATGCCGTCATGGTTGTCGCCGGCGCGCTTTTCGTAGGACTCCGCCGTTTCGGTGCCGTTGTCGGCCCAGGCGGGGGTAGCGTCGTCGAGGGCATCGCCCAGCGCGTAGAGCACCGCCACGCTGTAGCCGGCGGGAACTGTGATCTTGTCCAGCTGGTTCTTCTCGACCGCGCTGAAGTTGAGCGTAGGGGCGGGGAGGCTGCTGCCGTCGGAGTCGTTGTCGTCGTTGCTGTCGCAGCCGGTCAGCGTGAGGCCGCCGAAGAGAGCCGCGGTCGTGGCGGAAAGGCCGCCGAGCAACGTCTGGCGGCGAGTGAAGCGCGCCTGGACGACGTCGAGGATATGAGGATTGTCGGAATTGTTGGTGACGACGTCGACGTCGTGGTGATGACTCATCGCGATGGTCCTTGGCTGGGTAGTGGCTGGGATAACCGGCCTGAGCCTAGGGGGCTGATGTGACGCTCGTCTGACTGTTTTGTTACGTTTAGACGCCCCGGGCGAGGCAGCGATCCCTAAGTAGCCTAGAATGGGCGCATACGGAGGGATTCATGATCAAGATCATGCTGGTGGACGACCATCGCCTGGTTCGGGCGGGCCTGAAGCGTGTGCTGCAGGAGGTGCCCGACATGGAGGTCATCGCCGAGGCGTCCAGCGGCGAGGAAGCCCTGGACCTGCTGCGCACCCACACGCCGGACGTGGTCCTGATGGACATCAACATGCCCGGCATCGGCGGACTGGAGGCCACCCGGCGCCTGTTGCAGAAGCTGCCGGCAGCCCGCGTGATCGTGGTGTCCATGCATCTTGAGGAGCCTTACCCCAGCCGCATGCTGGCGGCCGGCGCCGCCGGCTATATCAGCAAGGACTCCGCGGCCGACGAGGTCGTGGCGGCCATCCGCCGGGTCAACACCGGTGGGCACTACGTGGCGGCCGACGTGGCCGGCAACCTGGCGGCCTCCCTGGTCAAGGGCAACAACGGCGGCTCGCCCTTCGAGCAGCTGTCCCAGCGCGAGACCCAGGTCATGCTGATGGTGACCAAGGGCTACTCCACCCAGGAGATATCGGACCGCCTGCACCTCTCCCCCAAGACGGTCAGCACCTACCGCTACCGCCTGTTCGAGAAGCTCAACGTCACCAACGACGTGGAACTGACCCGCATGGCCATGCGCTACGGCCTGCTGGACGAGAAGTCGTCCGCCGAGCCTGCCGCCGGAGCCTGAGCGCCTTAAAATAGGGGCATGAAGCCCCAGACGGAGTCCTTCGACTCCCGCAGTTTCCTCTCGCAGCTCACGACCCAGCCGGGCGTCTACCGCATGTACGGCGGAGAAGGCGAGCTGCTGTACGTGGGCAAGGCGCGCAACCTGAAGAAGCGCGTCGGCAGCTATTTCCTGCGTGCCAGCGGCAACCCGCGCATCGAGAGCATGGTGTCGCAGATACGCCGGATCGAGGTGACGGTCACCCGCACCGAGGACGAGGCGCTGCTGCTGGAAAACAACCTGATCAAGGAACAGTCGCCGCGCTACAACATTTCCTACCGCGACGACAAAAGCTACCCCTACGTCCGCTTCACCGCCCACCGCTTTCCGCGCATTGCCTACTACCGTGGCGCCAAGGTGGGACAAGACCGCTACATCGGCCCGTTCCCCTCGGCCAGCTCGGTGCGCGATACCCTGGGCACCCTGCAGAAGCTGTTCCGCCTGCGGCCCTGCCGCGACAGCTTCTACAACCACCGCGAGCGCCCCTGCCTGCAGCACCAGATCAAGCGTTGCAGCGCGCCCTGCGTGGGGCTGGTGGGCGAGGAGGAGTATGCCCGCGACGTGGCCAATGCCCAGCGCATGCTGGAGGGCCGGGCGGACGAGCTGGCCAAGGACCTCGGGGCAGAAATGGAGCAGGCGGCAGAGGCCCTGGAGTTCGAGCGCGCCGCAAGGTTGCGTGACCAGATATCGGCCCTGCAGCGGGTGCGCGAGAGCCGTGCCCTGACCGGCGGCGCCGAGGACCTGGACGTGATCGCGGTGGCGCCGCATGCCTCCAGCAGCTGCCTGGCAGTGGTCAGCGTGAGGGATGGCGTCAATCTGGGCCACAGCAGCCACTTCCCCCGGCATCCGCCGCAGGTGGAGCCGGAGGAATTGCTGGAGAGCTTCCTCAGCCAGCATTATCTGGAACAGCCGGCGCCGCCGGAAATCCTGGTCAGCCACGAGCTGGAAGACGTGGAGCTGCTGGAGGCCGCCCTGGCTCAGCGGGCGGGCCGCAAGGTCACCATCAACCGTCCGCAGCGGGGCCTCAAGCTGCGCCTGCTGGAGATGGCCCAGAGCACCGTGCAGCAGGCCCTGACCACGCGCCTGACCGAGATGGCCAGCATGGACGAGCGCATGCTGGAACTGCAGCGCGCGCTGGAGCTGGACAAGCCGCCGCTGCGGCTGGAGTGCTTCGACATCTCCCACACCCAGGGTGAGCGGGCCGTGGCGTCCTGCGTGGTATTCAACGACCAGGGGCCGCTGAAGTCCGCCTACCGCAAGTTCAACATTGATGGCATCACGCCGGGCGACGATTACGCCGCCATCAGGCAGGCGGTAGCGCGACGCTTCGCCCGGGTGAAGAGCGGCGAGGTGCAGCGGCCCGACGTTCTGTTCATCGACGGTGGCCAGGGCCAGCTCAATGCGGCCCTGGAGGCGCTGGACGAGGCCGGCATCGAGGACCTGCGCATCGTCGCCATCGCCAAGGGCCCGACACGCCGGCCGGGGCTGGAGGAATTGATCATGCCCGAGCGGGAGTTTCCGCTGCGCCTGCCGGGCGACTCGCCGGCGCTGCACCTGATCCAGCGCATTCGCGACGAAGCGCATCGCTTCGCCATCACCGGGCATCGCGGCAGGCGCGACAAGGCGCGTGTGAGCTCCGGCCTGGAGAGCATCGAGGGCCTGGGGGCCACGCGGCGGCGGGCGCTGCTGAAGAGCTTCGGCGGCCTGGCGCAGCTCAAGCGCGCCAGCATCGACGACCTGGCGCGGGTGGAGGGTATCTCGCGCACGCTGGCGGAACGTATCTACGCCTATTTCCACTGATGGGCTTTTTTTCAGCCTCTGCCTGACGACCTGACGCCGGAGTCGGGTAATCTGTCAGCATGAAAAACAGGACGGTTGCGTGAAGATCACCCTGCCTCTGGCATTGACCCTGGGCCGTGTCGCCGCGATCCCGGTGGTGCTGGCCCTGTTCTACGTTCCCGTGCACATCGCCGGCTACGAGGTATCGCGGCAGCTCGCCACCGTGATCTACGCGGCGGCCGCCATCACCGACTGGCTCGACGGCTACCTGGCACGCAAGTGGAACCAGACCAGCAAGTTCGGCGCCTTCCTCGATCCGGTGGCGGACAAGCTGCTGGTGGCAGTGTGCCTGGTGATGCTGCTGCAGGATCAGCCGGGCGGGGTGCTCGCCGCGCTGGTGGCGGTGATCGTCGGCCGCGAGATCACCATCTCGGCCCTGCGCGAGTGGATGGCGGAGCTGGGTGCCCGTACCCATGTGGCGGTGAGCTGGATCGGCAAGGTCAAGACCGGCTTCCAGATGACTGCCATCGGCATGATGATCTGGGAGATCGACACCTTCCATCTGCCGATCTATCACCTTGGCTACGGCCTGCTGTTCATCGCCGCAGTGCTGACGATCTGGAGCATGGTGGTATACCTGAGGGCGGCCTGGCCCCTGATGTCGGACAATAATTGAGCAATTTGCGGGTTTCACAGAAAACCTTCGCAAAAAGCTTGACTTGCCCTTACTTCTCTATAAAATGCGCGCTCTCAAGACGCGGGAATAGCTCAGTTGGTAGAGCGCAACCTTGCCAAGGTTGAGGTCGCGAGTTCGAATCTCGTTTCCCGCTCCAGTTTCAAGAAAACCCCCGCAGCAATGCCGGGGTTTTTTAGTCTCAACGGCTGATAGAATGCAGCCGTCCCCGGTGGCCAGGTGGCAGAGTGGTTATGCAGCGGACTGCAAATCCGCGTACGCCGGTTCAATTCCGACCCTGGCCTCCATTACCTTTACCCGTTTTCCCTCTCTAAATCAGTGACTTGGCCTCAGTCGTCGATCGGCTGGCCATTACTGTGTCGACTTTCTGGCCGTTTATTCCGAGCTGTTTTGGCCGGTTTGATCGTTTCGTTGCCCTGCGGATACCCGCTTTCCATTGGAGAGCGAGCGTGGCGCGAAAGAAGACGGGAAGCATTAGGCATCGGGGGCCGCTGCAGTTCCGAGCGGCGGTCACGGTCGGCGGGCGGGAGAAGAGCAAGACGTTCTCGACCGCCGGGGAAGCTGAAGCCTGGATCCAGGGGTTATTGAAAGCGGATGCGGCGAATGCCGCCAACGCTTGGCTTGCCTCCCAGGAAGTAACGCTTCGCGCCGGGTTCAAGCGCTATCTGGCTGAAATCACGCCGCAAAAAAAATCGGCTGCAAGCGAAAAGCGCCTCATCGAGGCATTTCTAGCGCGGGAAGCCGTGTTGTGCGAGAAGCCGCTTTGCGACATCGCGCCGTCTGACATGAAAGCGCTTGTACAACGTCGCATGAAACCCTCCGATCCGGTCGAAAAGCCGATCACCGGCTCCACGATGAATCGCGAGTTGGCTCGCATCAGCCATCTGTACACCGTGGCCGTCGCTGAGTGGGAATACGTCGGCCTCGTCAATCCAATCACGCGGGGCATCCGTCGCCGGGAAAACAAGCCTAGGGAGAGGCGGCTGGAGATCGGGGAGGAGGAGAAACTCCTTGAGGCGGCTCGGTCCTACGAACTCGACTGCGCGCCAGAAATTCCGATCTCCGCAGTGATCCGGTTTGCACTGGGGAGCAGCATGCGGCTGAGTGAGATTGGCAGATGCGAATGGAAGCACGTCGATCTAGAGCAAGCGACCATTTTACTTCCCGCTACGAAGAACGGAAGCGCGCGCACGGTGGCATTGTGGCCGCACCTTGTGCGGTTGCTCTCAACACTTGCACGCCGGAACGACGGTTTGGTCTTCGGCCCCACGGAATCGATTCGGCTAATGTTCACGCGGGTAATGGCCCGAACTGACATTAAAGGGCTGCGCTTTCACGACTTGCGGCACGAGGCGATCAGCCGCTTCTTTGAGAGGACGAGCCTCTCGGACATGGAGATCGCCGCGATCTCCGGCCACAAGACCCTGAGCATGCTCAAGCGATACGCTCACCTGCGAGCGAATAAATTGGCCATGAAGCTGGCTACGTCCGAGGCCGCGGAGCCGCTGCCATTGACTACAGTGATGGGTGGCTCGCCCGTTCACTGATTGTGTATCGGCAATCAGTAGGGTCTTAGAGGGCGGTTGTTGGCGCGCAGTAAGAATTGACCCACCCAAGAGGCAAGTGCGCACTGAAATTTGACCCACGTTAATCGGTACTCTGGCGATTTTCTCGCCAGGGATGACCAGGAGTGATTAGCGTGGAA
>NZ_JAUASX010000001.1 GCF_030345715.1 Solimonas sp. SE-A11 | reverse complement strand
CCCAAGCTGATCATCGGCGCCATGATGCGAAAGCTTGCCCATGTCGCCTACGGTGTACTGCAATCCGGCAAAACCTTCGATCCAGCACTCCACGGGGCTTGATCGGAATAACAGTATCTACGGTCGCTGCTCTCCCGGATCTATGGCGCGCCATATCGCCTTGCTGACAAAGAGCAAATCCACCCTCTCAGGAATCTCCCAATGCTGAAGTCTGGCGGCATATTGGCCAAGTAGCTTATCTCCACCTCTCTCTTCAAGGCGCTCCGCCACCTCAGCAGCGTCAATGAGATAGGAAAATGCGCGTTTCAAAATCATCGGATCAGGATATTGCACAGAGGATTCAGGATGCTGTACTGAGTCTGCTACGAACTTAAGCAGGGTACTCTCATCGCGAATATCCACTTGCCCTGAGAACAAAGATTCCTTGTAATCTCCCGGAATCCCGAAACAATGGCTCCAAATAGCTACTAAGAGCATTACTAAGATCAAAATCAGAGTATGGCTTCGTCATGGTAAATCCATGTATGCAGTGGGCATAGCAAGCGTAGGGTGGACTAAGCGCAGCGTGCCCACCATCATGAATCAACGCGGCGCCAAACGCTCCGAGTAGCGAATACACCCACCAGCATTCGCAAAGTCATCCAAGGAGCACTCGCCCACCACCCGACTCCGCCCCGCCTCGCAAGCCGCACAGGAATACACCATCACCGGCGGCCGATAGCTCTTCTTGAAATCGGCAAAGCTCATGCCCTGCCCCGCCGTCAGCGCCGACTCGATCCGCAGCAGGCGGATCACACGCAGGTCACCGCGCCCCAACTCAAGCGCCAGCCGCTGTTCCGCCCGCGTGGCGCCGGCTCCGTCGAAATCCTTCCACTCGTCCGCCATCGCCTCGGCGATGAAGACTTCATCCGCCTGGCCGCTGCTGGCGGAGAACAGCCCACCGGATTCGGTCTCGCGCTCGCCTGAAAACTGGAAGTGCGGGAACACCGCGCCGCAACCCTGGCACCGCAGGCGCAGGATCGTACCGGACACCGTCTGCGGCGCGTCGCTCACGCGCTCTTGGCCTTCGCATACGCATCCAGCGCCCGCTGCCGCGACTCCGCCAGGTCCACGATCGCCGGCCGGTGTGCACCCGGCATGTGCAGACGGTCCGTGGGCAGCGCGGCCAGTTCCGGCAGCCAGCGGCGCAGGTACTCGCCCTGCGGGTCGAACTTCTGCGACTGCAGCACCGGGTTGAACACGCGAAAATAGGGCGCGGCATCCGCGCCGCAGCCGGCGGTCCACTGCCAGCCCAGGGTGTTGTTGGGCAGGTCCGCGTCCACCAGCGTGTCCCAGAACCAGCGCGCGCCTTCCTGCCAGGGGATCAGCAGGTTCTTGGTCAGGAACGACGCCACGATCATGCGCACGCGGTTGTGCATGATCCCCGTCACCCACAGCTCGCGCATGCCGGCGTCCACGATCGGCACGCCGGTGCGGCCGCGCTGCCAGGCGGCCAGATCCGCGGCGTATTCCTTCGGCTTGCGCCAGGGGAAGGCGACGAACTTGTCGTACAACGGTTCCGTCGGCGTCTTCGGATAGTGGAACAGCAGGTGGTGGGCAAACTCGCGCCAGCCGATCTCACGCAGGAAGTGCTCGGTGGTGGCGATGCGCCCGCTGCCGCGGTCATCGGCCAGGGCGCGCTGCATGCGCAGCAACACCTGGCGCGGGCCGATGTCGCCGAAATGCAGGTGCGGCGACAGGCTGGAGGTGGCGTCCTGCGCCGGCTGGTCGCGCCGGGCGGAGTAGTCCAGCACGGCGTCCTCGGCGAAGTGCTCCAGGCGCTTGCGGGCACCACCGGCGCCGGGCTGCCAGCGCTCGCCGAAGCCGGTATCCCAGGGGATGGTGGGCAGCAGTTCCAAGGCGTCCAGCGCCAGGCCGGCAGGGCGTGGGCTGGCGGGTTTGAGCCCGGAGGGCACCGGCTCCAGGCGGCCAACCGGCAGCAGGGCCTGGGCAGCCTTCCAGTAAGGAGTGAAGACCCGGTAGGGGTCGCCGCCGCCGGTCTTGATCTGCCAGGGCTCGATCAGCAGGGCGGCGTTGGCGCTTTCCGCGTCCAGGCCGTCGGCACGCAGGGCTTCCTTGATGCGGCTGTCGCGGGCAATCACGGCCGGCTCGTAGAGGCGGTTCCAGTACACCCCGCTGGCGCCGGTCTCCCGAGCCAGCTTGCGCAGTTCGGAGAGGCTGTCGCCGCTGCGAATCACCAGGGGGCAGCCGCGGTTCTCCAGCTCCCCGGCCAGGTCGGCCAGGCTGTGGTGCAGCCACCAGCGGGAGGCCCCACCGGGCGCCCAGGGGTCCTCCTCGTCCGGCGCCCAGATATAGACCGGCACCAGGCGCTCGGCCTCGCGCAGGGCCAGGTGCAGGGCCGGGTTGTCGGCCAGGCGTAGATCGCGGCGAAACCACAGGATGGCGGTTTTCATCGCAGGCTGAATCTCAAGCGGTAGTGGCCGCCATGGGCGGCAAAAGTGACGTCCAGGGGCTCGCCCGGCGCCGGTTCGATCAGTTGGGCCGGCCCCAGCGGCAGGTCGTCGCCGGCCACCCGGGCGAGGGCCTGGTCCATCTCGGCCAGCAACTGGGCCGCCAGGTAGACCCGGGGCTGGTCCTGCAGGCTGGTGAACAGGCGGCGCACGTCCTCCAGGGAGTCCAGCAGGTGGTCCAGGCGATGACCAGGGCCGAAGTCCTGTTCACCGTCCCGCTCCAGCAGCGCGGCCAGTACCAGGCTGTCCGGCGCCCAGTCCGGGTCCACCTGCAGGCGGGCGGCGCGGCGCTTGCCTGGCACCAGATCCTGCCAGTCCGCCCCGGCCAGGGTGAAGGCCCGCAGGCGGCAGTGGCCGGCCCCGCCGGTCACGGCCAGCAGCAGGTAAACCTCGTCCGGGGTCCATTCCGGGCTGTCCTGGAGACAGTGCAGCTGGTCGACGGTCAGCGTCGGCATGGAGCGTTTCGGGGCCCTAGGTTTGGGGGTGGACAGTATAATGAGCGTCTATGCCCTCCTCTCCCCTGCCCGCGGTCGCCATCGCCGGCGTCCGCAAGTCCTACGGCAAGCTCCAGGCCCTGCGCGGAATCGACTTCTCGATCCGCCAAGGGGAATTCTTTGGCCTGCTCGGCCCCAACGGCGCCGGCAAGTCCACCCTGATCAGCATCATCGCCGGCCTGGTCGCCGCCGATGCCGGCTCGATCTCGGTCATGGGCCATGACACGGTCAAGGATTTCCGCGCCGCCCGCCGCAAGCTGGGCGTGGTGCCGCAGGAGCTGGTGTTCGACCCCTTCTTCAAGGTGCGTGACATGCTGCGCATCCAGGCCGGCTACTACGGCTGCGGCAAG
Organism: Solimonas sp. SE-A11; assembly: GCF_030345715.1. Classification (GTDB taxonomy): domain Bacteria; phylum Pseudomonadota; class Gammaproteobacteria; order Nevskiales; family Nevskiaceae; genus Solimonas_A. The sequence continues at coordinate 719,764 of NZ_JAUASX010000001.1, read as the reverse complement.
GAGTCCTGGCCCTGGATCGACGAGATGCTGGAGCGCCTGGACCTGGCCGACAAGGCCAACTCGCCGATGCGCGCGCTCTCCGGCGGCATGAAGCGCCGCGTGCTGGTGGCCCAGGCCCTGGTGCACAAGCCGCCGGTGGTGATCCTGGACGAGCCCACCGCGGGCGTGGACGTGGAGCTGCGCCGCACGCTCTGGGCCTTCATGACCGACCTGCACCGCAAGGGCACCACCGTGGTGCTGACGACGCATTACCTGGAAGAGGCGCAGGAGCTCTGCGAGCGTATCGCGATCCTCGACCACGGCCAGGTGCAGGTGATCGAGACCACGCAGCAGTTGCTGGCCCGCCACCCCTTCCGCTTCCTGCGGCTGAAGCTGGCGGCCGGCTCGGTGCTGCCCGAGAGCCTGCGCGCCCTGGTGTCCGGCGAGCCCAACGGCGCGGTGGAGCTGAAGCTGGAGACGGCCAGGCACCCCATCGCCTCGGTGCTGGAAACCCTGCGCGCGGCCGGCGTGGTGATCGAGGACGTGCACACGCGCGACCCGGACCTGGAGGATATCTTCGTGGAGCTGACCGGCGGAGACGACGCATGAGCCCGGACCAGATCGGGTTCCAGACGCTCCTGAAGAAGGAGGTCATGAGGTTTTGGTCGGTGCTCGGCCAGACCGTCACTGCACCGGTTATCACCGCGCTGCTCTACCTGCTGGTGTTCGCGCAGGCCATGCAGGGCCGCGCCTCGGTCTACCCGGGCGTGAGCTACACCGAGTTCCTGCTGCCCGGCCTGATCATGATGACGGTGATCCAGAATGCCTTCGCCAACACCTCCTCGTCCCTGATCCAGTCCAAGGTGATGGGCAACCTGGTGTTCCTGCAGATGGCACCGCTGGGTCCCTGGGAGTGGTTCGGCGCCTACGTGACCGCGGCGCTGGTGCGCACCACGCTGGTGGCCTCGGCGATGCTGCTGGTGACGATCCCCTTCGTGCAGCTGCCCATCAACGCGCCGCTTGCGCTGCTGGCAATGTTCCTGGTGTCCTCCGCGAGCCTGGCAGTGCTGGGCCTGATCGCCGGCATCGTCTCGCAGAAGTTCGACCACATTGCCGCGTTCACCAACTTCTTCATCACGCCGCTGAGCTTCCTGTCCGGCGTGTTCTACTCGGTGCACGCGCTGCCGGCCTTCTGGTACCAAGCTTCGCACCTGAATCCCTTCTTCTACATGATCGACGGCTTCCGTTATGGCTTCTTCGGGCAGGCCGACGTGCCGCTGCTGCAGAGCCTGCTGTGGAGCCTCGGATTCCTGCTGGTCGCGTCCACTGTGTGCATGTGGATGCTGAAGACCGGCTACAAGCTCAAGAAGTGACCGCCCCATGATGACCAAAGAAACAATCAAAGCGCTGATCGAAGCCGGCCTGCCCGGTGCCCAGGTAACCGTGCGCGGTGAGGACGGCACCCACTTCGAGGCCGACGTGATCTGCGCCGAATTCGCCGGCAAGCTGCCGCTGGCACAGCACCGCATGGTCTACGCCACGCTGGGCGAGCGCATGGGCCGCGAGATCCACGCGCTGCAGCTCAAGACGAGGGCCGCCTGATGGACAAGCTGCTGATCGAGGGCGGCGCCTGCCTCAAGGGCGAGGTCAGCGCCTCCGGCGCCAAGAACGCTGCGCTGCCGATCCTCTGCGCCTCGCTGCTCAGCGACGAGCCGCTGACGCTTCACAATGTTCCGGCGCTGCAGGACATCAAGACCACCTACAAGCTGCTCAAGCAGATGGGGGTGGAGGTCACGCCGGAGGGCGCCAACAGCGTCACCGTCAACGCGCGGCCGATCACCACGCACATCGCGCCCTATGAGCTGGTCAAGACCATGCGCGCGTCGATCCTCGTGCTCGGCCCGCTGGTGGCGCGCCGTGGCGAGGCCCAGGTGTCCCTGCCCGGCGGCTGCGCCATCGGCGCGCGCCCGGTGAACCTGCACCTGATGGGCCTGGAGGCCATGGGCGCGGAGATCCGCGTGGAAGGCGGCTTCATTTACGCCAAGGCCGCGAAATTGAAGGGTGCCCGCATCATGTTCGACACGGTGACCGTCACCGGCACCGAGAACCTGATGATGGCGGCCGTGCTGGCCGAGGGCGAGACCGTGCTGGAAAACGCCGCCCGCGAACCGGAGGTGGTGGACCTGGCGCGCTGCCTGATCGCCATGGGCGCCAAGATCCGCGGCGCCGGCACCACCACCATCGTGGTACAGGGCGTCAAGGAGCTGAAGCCGGCCGAGCACACGATCCTGCCGGACCGCATCGAGACCGGCACCTTCCTGGCCGGTGCCGCGATGACCCGAGGCCACGTGCGCGTGACGCACACCGACCCCGGCCTGCTCGACGCCGTGCTGGTGAAGCTGCAGCAGGCCGGCGCCTACGTGCGTACCGGCGAGGACTTCATCGAGGTGGACATGCAGGGCCGCCGCGCGCGCGCGGTGACCATCATCACCCATCCGCATCCGGGCTTCCCCACCGACATGCAGGCGCAGTTCATGGCGCTGAACTGCCTGGCGGAAGGCACCGGCGTCATCACCGAGTCGATCTTCGAGAACCGCTTCCAGCATGCGGCGGAACTGCAGCGCATGGGCGCCAGCATCAAGCTGGAGGGCCACACCGCGATCGTCACCGGCAAGGAGACCCTGACCGGCGCCCCGGTGATGGCCACCGACCTGCGCGCCTCGGCGGCGCTGGTGGTGGCCGCGCTGGCCGCCCAGGGCCAGTCCGTGGTCGACCGCATCTACCATCTCGACCGCGGCTACGAGCGCATCGAGGACAAGCTCGCCCAGCTGGGCGGCCGCATTACACGCATCAAATAACCAAGATGACCCAGATCACCATCGCCCTTTCCAAGGGCCGCATCCTGGAAGAATCGCTGCCGCTGCTGGCCAAGCTCGGCCTGGAGCCGGCCGGCGACATCGACCGCCTGCTGCGCGTGCCCTCGCGCGACAAGAACGTCTCCTTCCTGATCATCCGTCCCACCGACGTGCCGACCTACGTCGAGTACGGTGCCGCCGACATGGGTATCACCGGCAAGGACGTACTGATGGAGAACGGCAGCGACGCGCTCTACGAGCCGCTGGACCTCAATATCGCGCGCTGCCGCCTGAGCGTCGCCGCCCGCGTCGGCGCCCAGCCCGGCAACGGCACGCGCCGCCTGCGCGTGGCCACCAAGTACCCCGAGATCGCCCGTCGCCACTTCGCCGCCAAGGGCGAGCAGGTGGAGATCATCAAGCTCTACGGCTCCATGGAGCTGGCGCCGCTGGTCGGCCTGTCCGACGTGATCGTCGACCTGGTCGCCACCGGCAAGACGCTGAAAGCCAACGGCATGGAAGAGACCGAGATCATCTGCCAGGTCAGCTCGCGCATCGTGGTCAACAAGGCGGCCATGAAGATGAAGCACGCCGCGATCCAGGACCTGCTGCGCCGCATCGAAGAGGTGTCGAAGCCGTGATGCAGATCCACCGCCTCGACACCCGCGACGCCGGCTTCGATGCCGCGCTGGGCCAGCTGCTGGACCGCGCGCCGGAGCAGGACGGCGCCGTGCTGTCCGCGGTCGAGAAGATCGTGGCCGACGTGCGTGCGCGCGGCGACGCCGCCGTGCTGGAGCTGACCAACAAGTTCGACCGGCGCAGCGCCGCCAGCATCGTCGAGCTGGAGATCAGCCAGGATCGCCTGCGCCAGGGCTGGGAAGCCCTGCCCGCCGACCTGCGTGCCGCGCTGGAAGAAGCCGCCGTGCGCATCCGCGCCTATGCCGAGCACCAGCGCATCGCGCCCTTCGAGTACACCGACGCCCACGGCAACCGCATGGGCCAGATGGTGACGCCGCTGGACCGCGCCGGACTCTACGTGCCGGGCGGCAAGGCGGCCTATCCCTCGTCCGTGCTGATGAACGCCATCCCGGCCAAGGTCGCCGGCGTGGGCGAAGTCATCATGGTGGTGCCGGCCCCCGGCGGCGAGCTGAACGACGCCGTGCTGGGCGCCGCGCACCTGGCCGGCGTGGACCGCGTGTTCACCGTCGGTGGCGCCCAGGCCGTGGCCGCGCTGGCCTACGGCACCGCGACCATTCCCGCCGTAGACAAGATCGTCGGCCCCGGCAACGCCTACGTCGCCGCCGCCAAGCGCGTCGTCTTCGGCCAGGTCGGCATCGACTCCATCGCCGGCCCTTCCGAGATCGTGGTGATCGGCGACGGCCTCACCGACCCGCGCTGGATCGCCATGGACCTGTTCTCCCAGGCCGAGCACGGAGAGGACTCCGAGGCCATCCTGATCTCGCCCGACCACGCCTACCTCGACCGCGTGGCCCAGGCCATGGAGGATCGCGTCAAGGAACTGCCGCGCGAGAGGATCGTACGCACCTCGATCCGCGACCGCGGCGCGCTCATTGCCGTGCGCGACCTCGCCGAGGCCGCCGCTGTCTCCAACCGCATCGCCCCCGAACATCTGGAATTGTCGGTGGCCGAGCCGCGCGAACTGCTGAAGCAGATCCGCCACGCCGGTGCCGTGTTCCTGGGCCGCCACGCGCCGGAGTCCTTTGGCGACTACTGCGCCGGCCCCAACCACGTGCTGCCCACCTCGCGTGCCGCGCGCTTCTCCAATCCCCTTGGCGTCTACGAGTTCCAGAAGCGCAGCAGCCTCATCGACTGCACGCCGGAAGGCGCGAAGCCGCTGGCGAAGATTGCGGGGCGCATTGCGGATGCGGAAGGCCTGCAGGCGCATGCGCAGAGCGCGCGGGATCGTTCGTAGGTAAGGCGGGCAAGCCCCTCTCCCCTCGCGGGAGAGGGGAAAATGCGTGTGATGTCACACGCCAGCCTCGCCCAAACCGCAGGAAATAAAAAAAGGCGGGCCGGTCAACCCGGCCCGCCCAGTAAGAGGAGGACTCGACGAGGAGAGCCTCCCAGTGCTTCGTGACGGCGCTGCTTACTTCAGCTCCGCCGATGTCTTGCCCAACAGGCGCCGCGCGATGATCAGCAACTGGATCTGCTGCGTGCCCTCGAAGATGTCGAGGATCTTCGAATCGCGCGCCCACTTCTCCAGCAGCTCACCCTCGCCGTATCCCTGGCTGCCGCAGAGCTCCACGCACTTGAGCGCGATATCCACGCAGCTCCTGCCGGCCTTGGCCTTCGCCATGGAGGCCTGCAGGGAATTCGGCTTCCGGTTGTCCGCCATCCACGCTGCCTGCAGCGTCAACAGGCGGGCGGCCTCGTAATCGGCCTCCATCGCCATGAGCTGCGCGGCGGCGGCGGTCTGGACGGACGCCGGCCTGTTGTAGTCAATGACGATACCGGCCGTTTCGAGGATTTTCCTCGTCTCTTCGAGGCAGGCGCGGGCCAGGCCGACGGCCATGGCCGCCACCAGGGGGCGGGTGTTGTCAAAGGTCTGCATGACCCCGGCAAAGCCCTTCTCGATGTTGATCTCGGGGTCGCCCAGCAGGTTGTCCTTGTGCACGCGGCAGTCGCGGAAGGCGAACTGCGCCGTGTCCGATGCGCGGATACCCAGCTTGTGCTCCAGGCGGACCAGTTCCATTCCCGGCGTCCCCTTTTCCACCACGAAGGACTTCACGGCGGCCCGGCCGATGTTCTTGTCCAGCGTGGCCCAGACCACCACCAGGTCCGCGCGCTCGCCGCTGGTGACGTAGATCTTGTCGCCATTCAGCACATAGTAGTCACCGTCCTTGGTCGCCGTGGTGCGGATGGCGGCGGAGTCGGAGCCGCAGTGCGGCTCGGTGATGGCCATGGCGGCCCAGCGGCCGGCGAAGCGCTTGAGCTGCTCGTCATTGGCCACCGAGGCGATGGCGGAGTTGCCCAGGCCCTGGCGCGGCATGGTCAGCAGGAAGCCAACGTCGCCCCAGCACAGCTCCATGGTGCCCAGGGCGGTGGACATGTTGCTGCTGTTGCGGTTGCCCTGGTCCTGCACCGCATCGCGGCGCACGCCGGCCGCACCGGCACCCTCGCCGGCACCGCTGGCGTTCATGCCGTCGAGCAGCGCGCCGAGGATATCCAGCTCCTTCGGATACTCGTGCTCAGCGAGATCGTACTTGCGCGAGTTGGGCCGGAAGATTTCACGGGCCACCTGTTGCGCCTGGGACACCAGGCCGCGGAACTTCTTGGGGTTTTCGAGATTGATCATTGTGTTGTTCCTGGTGGCGTCAGAGGAGCAAACCGCCTTCCATGATCCCCACGGCGCGCAAGTCGCGGTACCAGCGCTCCACCGGATGCTCCTTGACGAAGCCGTGTCCGCCCAGCAGTTGCACGGCATCCGCACCGATCACCGCGCCCTTGTCGGCGCAGAGCCGGCGCGCCAGCGCCGCCTGCTGCACGAAGGGCTTGCCGGCGGCCGCCAGTGCAGCGGCGCGCCAGGTCAGCAGGCGCATGCCCTCGGCCTCGATGGCGATATTGGAGATGTTGAAGGCCACGGCCTGGCGGTGGCTGATCGGCTCGCCGAAGGCCACGCGCTCGTTGCAGTAGGGCACCAGGTAGTCCAGCGCCGCCTGCGCCGTGCCCACCGAGAGTGCGCACCAGGCCAGGCGGCTGCGGGCGACGAAGTTCTCGTAGGAGAAGTCGCCCTCGCCACCACCCAGCAGCGCCGTGGCGCTGAGCTGCACGTTGTCGAAACGCACGCGCGCGGTACCTGCGGCGCGCAGGCCCATGGCCGGCTCGGCGCTGATGCTGATGCCCTTGCTGCCGGACTCGACGATGAACAGGGCCGGGCCGTGCGTGGTGCTGGCGGCCACCAGGAACAGCTCCGCACTGGCCGCCATCGGCACCAGCGACTTCTCGCCGTTCAGCACGTAGCCGCCGGCGTCGGTGCGCCTGGCCGCGGTGGACAGCTTGAAGGGATCGAACAGCGGGCGTGGCTCCAGCACGGCGATGGTCGAGACCGGCGCCCTCTCGTCGGTGAAGGCCGGCAGGTAGGTGGCCTGCTGCTGCGCCGTGCCCCACTCCGCCAGGGCCACGGCCACGCCCACCGGCGCAAGACAGGCCACGGCCATGCCGAGGTCGCCGTGGGCCAGAGCTTCGGCGATCAGCGCATTGGTCACCACCGAGCGCTCGGTGCCGGCCGCGCCGCCCAGCGATTCCGGCACCTGCATGGAGCCGATGCCCAGCTCCGCCGCGGCGGCCAGCACGTCCTTGGGCGTTGCGCAGGCGGTGTCGGCGGCGGACGCGGCCGGGCGGAGCTGCTCGGCGGCAAATCCCGCAACGGTGTCGCGGATCATCTGCTGCTCGTCGCTGGGAGTCAGGTCGAACAGGTCGCCACCGGCAGCGCCGGGGCGCAGCGCCTTGTTCGGGCGCGGCGCGCTCTTGAACTGGCGGCTGACGGTGCCGATCAGGCGAAAGCCGGTGGAGGTCGCGCCGCGGATCACGGCCGTGGCGGCCTTGCGGGTCTTGGGGTCGTCCAGCATCGCCGAACCGCCGAGGCGGTTGAGGATCTTCAGCCCGAAGCCCATCAGGTTCTGGGTAGCGCTCATGTTTTCGTTGTATTCGTGGGGTGAGAAATCAGACGCGATCGGTAGCCGGCAGCGGACGGCCGACGATGGCCTCGCCGGTGCGCTGCAGGAAGTTGTCGACCAGATAGATGAAGCGGCCCTGTATGAAGGGCGGCGCCACCAGGCGGTACATCAGCGGCACCGGCACGTCGCGCAGTTCGCCCTGCATCTCCACGATCAGGCGCGTCTGGCCGCCGAGGTCCTTCAGGCGGAAGCGGCCCTCCAGCGTGGCGTTGCCATGCTTGGGGATCGCGGTCCAGCGGATCTCGCCCTTCTCGGTGTCGATGTCGTACTGCGCCGCATAGCTCACCTCGTGCGAGATGTTGACGATGCGCGAGCCGATCGACTTCATCTCCCACAGGAAGCTGTTCTTCTTGCGCAGCTTGGTCAGCTTGCGCAGGCGCGGGAAGCGGCGGATGGTGCCCTCCACGTCCTTCAGCAGCGGCAGGAGTTGTTCGTAGGGCGCGGGCACGTTGAGGCCGCGCTTGATCTGGATTCCGACTTTCATGGGTCGCAGCGGGTCGATGATGAAGCCCTAGAGTGCAGTGCGCGCGTGCGCCTGACCTTGGCCTGCGGATGCGCCCGCCATGGCGCGGTAGTCAATCTGCCGCTCTATTGCAGTGCAGCATCAATGCCACCCTGCAAAGTGGCCCGCAAACCTCCCACGGCAACGGAACATTGCCGGCGGCCAGCGCCAGGCCTCAGCCCGCGTGCAGTTCCTGCTGGCGCAACAGCGCACGCAGCGCTTCGGGCTGGCGCAGGATCAGCGTGTTGTACTTCATCGCGATCCAGCCTCGGCCTTCCCAGGCCTTGAGCTCCTTGCTGAGGCTCTGGCGCGAGGTCACCAGCATGTCGGCCAGCAACTGCTGCGGCAGGCGCAGGTCGATGCGGATACCCGTCCCCTCCGTCTCGCCGTATTGCGCGGCCAGTTCCAGCAGGCGCTTGGCCAGCCGCGCCGGCAGCGGCAGCGTGGCCAGATCGCCGTAGTAGGACACCGATAGGCGCATGGCGATAGCCAGCCTCCGGGCGAAGTGCCGGTACAGCGTCGGCTCCTGCTCGAGCAGCGCCTCCAGCAGGCGGCGCGGCACCACCCGCACCTGGGCCTCGCCCACGGCCTGGGCGTCGGAGCCATGCGGCTGCCCGTCGAGCAGCGGCACTTCTCCCAGCCAGTCGCCCGGCCCGACATGGGCGATGGTGTACTCGCGAGCTCCGAGCGTGGCGCCCAACCGCAGGCGGCCGCGCTGCACCCGGTAGAACCCCTCCGCCGAATCGCCGACCCGGTAGAGATACTCCGAGGGCTTGAGCAGCCGCGACGAGGCCAGCGCCTCCAGCCGCATCGCCAGGTCCGCGGGCATGTCGCGGAACCAGTAGCTGGGCAGCAGGGCCGGAGTGTCGGTGGGTGTCATGGTGCAGGCATGCGGAGGTAATGAGGATTCTGTCAAAGCCTTGACAGATTTTGCCCCAGGCCAGCCCTACATTGCCGGGCCGGGCCGCGGCCCGCCACTGCCGCAGGAGAAGCACCATTTCCATCGCAGCCACCGAACACGCCCTGCCCGCCGATCACTGCCTGCCGCTGCAATGCATCTGGCGCTGGGAGGAGCACCGCGCGCAGCAGGTCTTCCTGACCCAGCCGGTGGGCGGGCGCGTGCACGAATACACCTGGGCCCGGGCTGTCGGCGAAGCACGCCGCGTCGCCGCCTGGCTGCAGGCGCAGGGCTACGAGCCCGGCTCGCGCATCGCCATCATGTCGAAGAACTGCGCCCACTGGATCATGGCGGACTTCGCGATCTGGATGGCGGGCTACATCTCCGTGCCGCTGTACCCCACGCTGACCGCCGAATCCGTGCGGCAGGTGCTGGAGCACAGCGGCGCGCGCGCGGTGTTCGCCGGCAAGCTCGACGCCTGGGAGACCATGCTGGGCGGCATTCCCGAGGGCGTGCTGCGCATCTCCTTCCCCTACTCGCCGCCCAACGACTTCCCGACCTGGGACCAGATCGTGGCGCGCACGGCGCCGCTGCCGGGACGGCCGACGCGGCCGGCGCCGGACCTGGCGACGATCATGTATACCTCCGGCACCACCGGCAGCCCCAAGGGCGTGATGCACAGCTTCGCCACGCTGGGCTGGATGGGCGACATGGCCGCGCGCAGCAACGGCATCAGCGCCAGCGATCGCATGCTGTCCTACCTGCCGCTGTCGCATGCCGCCGAACGCTCCGCGGTGCAGATGCCGGCGATCCGCACCGGCATGCCGCTGTTCTTCGGCGAGTCGCTCGACACCTTCCTCGCCGACCTGCGCCGCGCACGCCCCACTATCTTCATCTCGGTCCCGCGTCTGTGGGTGAAGTTCCAGCAGGGCGTCAGCAGCAAGCTGCCGGAACCGCGGCTGCGTCGCCTGCTGCGCGTGCCCGTACTGGGGCGTGTGCTGCGCCGCAAGGTACTGGGCCAGTTGGGCCTGGACTCGGTGCGCATGGCCGGCAGCGGCGCGGCGCCGCTGCCCGAGGGCACCATGAACTGGTATCGCGCCCTGGGCCTGGAACTGCTGGAGGGCTACGGCATGACCGAGTTCTTCGGCCTGACCCACATGTGCCGGCCCGGGCAGGTCCGCGTTGGCTACGTCGGCCAGGTGATGGAAGACGTGGAATGCCGCCTGTCGCGTGAGGGCGAAGTGCTGGTGCGCAGCCCCGGCAACACGCTCGGCTACTACTTGGATGAGGAGAAGACCCGCGAGCTGTTCACCGACGACGGCTACATCCGCACCGGCGACAAGGGCGCCATCGACGAGCAGGGCCGCCTGCGCATCACCGGGCGCCTGAAGGAGCTGTTCAAGACCGCCAAGGGCAAGTTCGTGGCACCGGCCCCGATCGAGAACCGCCTCACCGAATTCGCCGACGTGGAAGCCTGCTGCGTCACCGGCGGCGCCTACCAGGGCCAGCCCTGCGCGCTGCTGATGCTCTCACCGGAAGCACGCCAGCGCGCAGCCGATCCGCAGGCGCGTGCGCAGATGGGCCGCGACCTGGCCCAGCACCTGGAAGCGACCAACGCCCGCCTGGACGACCACGAACGACTGGACTTCGTTACCGTAGTTGCGGAGGAGTGGAACATCGACAACGGCTTCCTGACGCCCACTCTCAAGATCAAGCGCAATATCATCGAGGACATATATGGACCGCGGCTGGACGGCTGGTATGCCCAGCGCAAGCCGGTGGTCTGGGCATGACTGATTGATTAAGGACCCCACATGAGCACCGATGTCCCGCTGTCGCTCGCCCGCGAGCAGATCCCTACGCTGGTGACCTCCTTCGGCGTCGCCCTGCGCTCCATGAGCCCGTTGACGCGCCCCAGCCGCCTGCCGGACACCCCGCGCACGCTCACGGCGCGCTTCGCCGCGCCCTCGCAGCGCCTGGTGGACCACTACGCCGCCTGGTCGGGAGCGCCGCCGGCACGCTACCGCGACAGCCTGCCGCCGCATTTCTGCAGCCACTGGGCCTTCTCCATGCTGGCCCGCGTTGGCGGCCAGGCGCCCTACAACGTCACCGAAATCCTCAACCAGGGCCTGCGCCTGCAACTGAAGGCACCACTGCCGCGCGGCGAGGACCTGCTGCTGCGCGGGCATCTCGAAGACGTATCGGAAGACGCGCAGCGCGTGCGTATCCACACGCGCATCCTCGCCGGCTGGGCGCAGCAGCCCGAGGCGGTGATCGTGGACAGCTACGCCACCATCCCCAAGCGCGGCGCCGCCAAGTCCAAGCCCGCGGCGCGGGTGGAGCCGGAATACCAGACCATCGGCGAGTGGTCCGTCGGCACCGACGACGGCCTCAAGTTCGGCCTGCTGACCGGCGACTTCAACCCCATCCACACCTTCTGGCCGCTGGCGCGGCGCTCCAAGTTCCGCGGCTGCATCCTGCATGGCTTCGGCATGGTGGCGCGCACCTGGGAAAAGCTGGCCGATGCGGAACAGCATATCGCCGACATCGACCTGCGCTTCATCCGCCCGCTGCCGTTGCCCCGCGAGGGCCTGCAGGTGCAACTGGCGGCGCCGGATGCAGATGGCCGCCGCGCGTTCCGCCTGCAGGGCCGCGACGGCTCCGTCCACCTCGCCGGCAGCTTTACCGGCTAAAGTTCCTTCAATTCCTTCCCGACTCCACTGCCATGAGCACTGCTTCCGAGAACCACGACCGCCTGCCGGTGATCCTGCGCGGCGCGCGCACGCCCTTCATGGAGACTGCCGGCGCCTACGCCAAGCTGATGAGCTACGAGCTCGGCGCACGCGCCATCGCCGGCCTGGTGGAGAAGACCGGCATCGACGCCGCGCGCGTCGACGTGGTGGCCATGGGCACCGTGGTGCACGAGGTGGAGACCACCAACGTCGCGCGCGAGTGCATGCTCGGCGCCGGCCTGCCGAGCACCATCCCGGCCTTTACGCTGTCGATGGCGGGCCTGTCGCCCAACGTCGCCGTGGGCACGGTCTGCGACATGATCGCCCTGGGCCGCGCGGAGCTGGCCATCGCCGGCGGCACCGAGACCTTCTCCGATCCCCCGCTGCGCGCCCGCCAGGCCCTGCGCCGCGGCCTGATGAAGCTGAACCAGGACCCGTCCGCCAAGAACGCCCTGCGCGTGCTGGGTACCCTGCGCCCGCGCGACCTGCTGCCGGAGATGCCCTCGGCCAGCGACTACACCACCAAGATGACCATGGGCGCCTGCACAGAGGCCATGGTGAAGAAGTTCGGCGTGGCCCGGCCCGACAGCGACCGTTACACAGCCCGCAGCCACGCCTTGGCCGTGCAGGCCTGGGAGCAGGGCCGCTACGCCGAGGACATCGTGCCGGTGCAGGTGCAGGGCCGCGACGAGCCGGTGACGCGTGACGATTCCATGCGCGCCGACACCAATGCCGACAAGCTCGCCCGCCTCAAGCCGGTATTCGACCGCGAGAGCGGCATCGTCACCGCCGGCAACGCCTCGCGCCTGACCGACGGCGCCGGCGCCCTGCTGCTGTCCAGCCTCGGTGCCGCGCGGCGCCTCAAGCTGGAACCGCAGGCCGTGGTGCGCGACTACGTGCTGGCCGGCGTGGACGATCTCTTCAGCGAGATGCTGCTGGGGCCCGCCATGGCTATCCCCAAGCTGCTCCAGCGCAACGGCCTGGGCATGGACGATGTCGACGTCTGGGAACTGCACGAGGCCTTTGCCTCGCAGATCCTCGCCAACCAGGCCTGCCTGGCCTCCGCCGAATTCGCCCGGGAGTATCACGGCCTGTCGCAGGCCTTCGGCGCCATCCCGGAAGACAAGCTCAATACCTGGGGCGGCTCCCTGGCCCTGGGCAACCCCTTCGCCGCCACCGGCGTGCGCCTGCTGACCACCGCCGCGCGCCGCCTGCAGCAGGAGAAGAAACGCTACGCCGTGGTATCGAGCTGCGCGGGGGGCGGACTGGGCGCGGCGATCCTGCTGGAGAATGCGAACCGGTTGTAAGGCTGAGGTCCGATTGGGCCGACGCGCCCTTGCACCGACTCCCTCTCCCGCCAGCGGGAGAGGGAGTGCGCGCGAAAGTGATCACCTACCCTCGCAGCCGATCTCCGTAATTCACCAGCAGCACGCCCAGCAGCACCAGGCTCGCACCAGCCACGCGCGGTAGCGTCAGCGCCCGCTCCGCCAAGCCCAGGAAGCCGTGCCGGTCGAACATCAGCGAAGCACAGAGCTGGCCGCCGACGATCAATGCCGTCATGCCGGCCAGCCCGATACGCGGCGCCAGCACGATGCTGCCGGCCACGATCGCCGCGCCCAGGAAACCACCGGTGAGCTGCCACCATTGCAGTTGCGGCAGCGCCTGCAATGCGCCGCGTTCGCTGCTGGCCAGTGCCAGCAACGCCATGGTCACCGCGCCCACCGCAAAGGAGATGGTCGTCGCCAGCAGCACGCTGTCGCCGAGTTGCGCGCGCAGGTTGCTGTTGATGGCCGTCTGCAGCGGTAGCAGGATACCGACCAAGAATGCAAGGGCGTAGTACACGGCGAACTCCTCGTCTTCTCGCCACGTCGGCGATGGTCAACCGTGGGGTGGGCTACCAAAAGCAGGCGCCTCCAGGCGAGCGGCAACCCGCGGGCCTCAGCCGGAATCCGTTCATGCTTCGACCAGCTCAGCACGAACGGATCGGCGGTCCAGTCCCGGAACCCCTACAGCCGCAACGCCCCACTCCCGATACGCTGGAACAGCTCCGGCGTCAGCGGCTCGTAGCCACGGCTGCGGTCGCAGAGCACATAAAGCGGCTCGCCGGAGGCGGTGGGGTCGAAGCCCTGCTTCTTCAGGTCCACCTTGCGGTACTTGAAGGTGCCGGTGACCTCCTGCTCCTCGCGCAGGCGCAGGAACAGCGGCACGGCGTAAGCCGGCAGCGTATCGCAGAGATGCTTCGCCAGGCCCGGGCCATCGAGCTTGCCGCCCTTCCAGGTCAGCGCCGCCATGCCGGCACGGCCGTCGCATCCCGCCAGTTGCACGCCGTAGACCACCGCCTGCTCCACTGCGGGGTGGCGGTTGAGCGCGCCTTCCACCTCGGTGGTGGCCACGTTCTCGCCCTTCCAGCGGAAGGTGTCGCCCACGCGGTCGACGAAGGCGATGTGCTTGTAGCCCTGGTCGCGTACCAGGTCACCGGTGTTGAACCAGCAGTCGCCCTTCTTGAAGACATCACGGAACAGCTTGGCCTCGCTGGCCTTGGGATCGGTGTAGCCCTCGAAGGGACGGCGCTCGGTGACCTCGCTGATCAGCAGGCCGATGCCGCCCGAGGCGACCTTCTTCATGTAGCCCTTGGCGTCGCGCAGCGGCTGCTCGGTGTCGGCGTCGAACTCCACGATGGCGAAGGTCATCGGGCAGAAGCCCGCGGTCTTGGTCAGGCCAAAGCCGTTGATGAACGCCAGGTTGCCCTCGCTGGCGCCGTAGAACTCGCAGATGCGCTCGATGCCGAAGCGGCTCTGGAACTCGTCCCAGATCTCCGGGCGCAGGCCGTTTCCGATGGACACGCGCACACGATGGTTGCGATCGTTGCTGGTGGCCGGACGGTTCAGCAGGTAGCGGCACAGCTCGCCGATGTAGCAGAACGCCGTGGCGTTGTAGTCTCGGATCTCATCCCAGAAGCGCGAGGCACTGAACTTGCGGCTCAGCGCCAGTGTCGCGCCACTGCCCAGTGCCGCGCCCCAGCTCACCGTGAGCGCATTGTTGTGATACAGCGGCAGGCAGCAGTAGAAGATGTCTTCCGGCTTCAGGCGCAGCGAGCCCTGGCCGACGCCGGCCATGCCGCTGAGCCAGCGGTAGTGCGACATCACCGAGGCCTTGGGCATGCCGGTGGTGCCGGAGGTGAAGATGTAGAAGGCCGGCTGCTTCTGGATGATCTGGGCCGTCTCGGGCGGGTTGTCGTCCGGCATGTCGCGCACCAGCGGCCGCATCGCGGTATAGCCGCGCGGTGCCTTGCCCTCGCCTTCCCAGAGATACAGGCGCTCGCTGTCGCGACCGGGTTCGCAGGTGGTGCTCTCCAGCGCGCCAACGCATTCCTCGCCGACGATGATCACCTTGGCCTTGGCCAGGCGGATGCTGTGCTCCAGCACCTCGCCACGCTGCTGGTGATTGAGCATGCCGGCGATGGCACCCAGCTTGACGATGCCGGCGACGCAGGCCAGAACCTCGGCACGGTTCTCCATCAGCACGGCCACCGCATCGCCGGGACGCACGCCCTTCTCGCGCAGCAGGGCCGCCACTTGGTTGGCCCAGGCGTTGAACTCCGCATAGGTCCAGCGGCGATCCTCGAAGGCCAGCGCCACGCGCCCGCCGTTGTTGCGTGCATGCTTCTCGATGATGGAGCCGATCGACCCGCGCCAGTTGGGCCGCAGCGACACCAGCTGCAGCAGGCCCTTGTTCACTGTCATGAAGTCCGGCAGGGTGCCGACCACACCCTTGGCGATGTCGCGCAGGCGCACGCGGTTGTCGTGATCGCTCATCTTGGCTCCTCGTCTCTCTAATCGTTCTGTTTTGTGCGTGCCGGCGGCATGCCGCCTACTTCTTCTTCGGCGTCCAGGCCCAGATCATCTCGCACTCGATCGGCTGCTCGCCGCTCTCGTCGGTGACCGTCACCGGCACCAGCAGGTCCCCCTTGGGCTCGCTGAGGATGCGCAGGCGCTGCTCGGCACTGAGCGTCGCCACGGCGCGCAGATCGCCCTGGGCCCGCCGAACATAGCGGATGTTCATGCTCTTGATCACTAGTAAATGACTGGAGGGCACGTTCATGCCGAATACTGAACCGGTTGCCGTTTCCGCCAGCAACGCCATCGCCGCCGCATGCACGCCGCCGATGTGGTTCTGCACCTTCTTGCGATTCTGCAGTACCAGGACCGAGCGCGACTCCGAGAGTTCCTCGAACTTCACGCCGGCGGTACCGGCGAAGCGCACCTGGAAGTTGAACATGCGCGTCACCGCGCGGCTGAACAGGGGCTTGGGCAGGAGCCGGACACGGTCGACGGCAGTGCGGAGCAGGCTGGGCTTGGACATGGCAAAAAGGCCGGGAATGGGAATCTTCCGAGCCTAGCACGCGCCTCCCGCCCCGCCCTTGCCCGTCCGCCCAGGGCCCTGCGGCCCGGCGGCGAATGCGCCGCCCGGGGATGGCCGCTAGAACGCGGCGCCAGGCCTCAGGCCCTAGAAGAGGCCCAGCTCGGCAATCCGCAGCGGCAGGCCCGCACGGCCCAGTGCCAGCTGCAATGCTTCCGCGGCCATGGGCCGGGAGACGAGTTCGTCAATGCCCGGCGCCGGAATCTCGTCGGCGCCTGCCACTGCAGCCTGCGTCGTGGCGATCACGTGCGGCCTGGCGACCTCGCCTTGCTGCACCCGTATTTCCTTGACCACGTCGAAGTAGTCGCCGGCCGGCAGGTCGATATCCAGCAGCACGGCGCCATAGTGTTCCAGCCGTAGCACCTCCACCGCTTCCTCGGCAGTGCGCACCCAGTCGTGGCGCAGGCCCAGTTCCCGGACCAGGGCACGGCAGGCACGGGCGGCGCGCTCGTCGTGTTCCACGATCAGTACGCGATGCACACGCGGCGGCGGCGACAGGCCCGCGGCGGGCGCCGCCGGAGCCGCGACGACGGCTGCGGTAGAAGCAGCCGGGTTGTTGCGCGGATCGCGCACCATCGCCCGGTCGAGCAGCACGCGCTCGATGTGCAGGACCAGCGCGTCCTCGTCCACGATCGCGCGTTCCTCGGCCGGTGTGGCGAAGGGCAGCGGCATCGCCTCCTCCTCGCTGCCCCCCTCGATCCGAAGCTGCGGCAGGGAGTGGCTGCTGTCGTAGAGACAGACCGCGCCCTCCAGCACATAGAAGACATCCGCCGGACGGCTGCCGGCGCGATACAGCACGGTGCCCGCCCGGTAGCGCTCGACGTGCATCGCCGGCAGCAGGCGGGACAGGGTCTCGGCACCCAGCCGGTTCAGGGGATACAGGCGCTGCAGATGCAGCAGCACCAGTGCCTCCATCTCGGCCGGCGCCAGTTCCACGATTCCATCGTTCCAGGCGTTCACAGGATTTCCAGCTCCCGGCTGAGGTCGGATTCGAGCTCGTCGAGCACCTCGGCCACGGCGTCGAAGCGGCTGCGGCGCAGGAATGCCCCGGCCACGGCCAGCCGGCGTCCGGAGGCCTCGTCCGACGCACGCAGGCGCAGGGCGTCGATGCGCTGGCCCAGCTCATGACCCCGGCCGCGGACGATGTGCTGGCGGGTGGTCATCAGCTCGGGCGGGAAGGCTTCCTCGTCCTCGCTGCAGAAGGCCTCCAGCTCGCGCAGGGAGCGGTCCGCGGCGTCCATCCTTCCGCTGGAAATGCGGCGGAACACCGACGCCAGCCGCTCCTCCGGATGCAGGCCGCGCGCACGCTGGGCCGACAGCCTGCGGAGCAGCGCAACCGTTTCCAGGCGATGAGCGTCGGCAGCAGCGACGGGCGACGGCTCGGGCAAGCCAACAGCGTCGGCGATTGCCCCTGCCGGGGCAGCTTCTGCCGGCGTTGCATCCTCCGGGAAATCGAGCGCGGTGATTTCTTCCGCAACCGCGGCGATGACGGCGTCCAGCGCATCTGCCAGAGCCTCCGCTGGCGGCATGGCATCGCTGCCCACGGCCAGGAACTGGGGCTCCAGCCCCAAACCCATCGGGTCCTCGGCGGTCACCCATGCTTCACCGGTCAGTGCCGGGTTTATCGGTTCAGCCAGGGCCGCGTCATCCAGCGTCGCCGTAAGCTGAGGTTCGGACACTACGTCGGACGGAGCCGGCGTCTCGACGTCCAGGGGCTCCAGCCCGAAACAAAGCGGGGCCGCCTGCGGCTCTTCCACCACGCTCGGAGATGCTTCGGCGGGCTGCTCCGCAGCGTCCGCCTCTGCCAGGGCCACCAGCGCGATCTCCTGGCTTTCCGGCTCCGGGAGGGCCTCGTCAGCAAGGTCCGCAACCTCCGATTCGGCGACGATGGCGACGGGCGACGGCGCCTCGATGTCCAGGGGCTCCAGGTCGAAGCGCGCCGGGATCGCCTGAGTCTCGTCCTGCACCGGGCCTGTCCGTGCTTCGGCAAGGGGCGGTTCGGTGATGGACATCACCGCCGGCTTCACCTCGCCAACATCCGGCTCCAGCCTGCTGGCACGAACCGGGACCGGCGCCTCGACAATGCCCGTCTCCACGGCCACGACTGCCGCCATGCGACGACGGCGCAACAGGCCCTGTGCGAGTGCCTGCAGCAGCATGCCGGCCGCCAGGGCGAGCACTCCGATCATCCAGGGCGACAGCGACGCGGCAGCCGTCGATTGCGGCAGCGGCCGGGTCACTGGCTGCGGCTGCGCCGGGACGGGAGCGGCGGCTGGCAGCCCCTGCTCCAGGCGCTGGCGCGAAACCTCGAAGCCCTGTTCCAGCTGCAACTGCAGCGGCGGACAGGTCGCAGCATCGCAACGGGGCGCCTCCGCCCAGGCCGGCAGGGCGGCGCCCAGCAGGCAGGCGGCGAGCAGCACGCTGCCCCTGCGCGGGAGGCCACGGAAGCATGAGGACGACGCCGAGCGACGCATCGGGTTGAGCCGGTTGATGGAACGGCGCGGAATCTGTCAGAAAACGCCGGGCTTTACGATCCCCGAACCGGGTATTAGTCCAATTCTCCCCGTGCCCGTGAAGCCGGCGCTATGCTGGACGCCAGCAGACCCGCCGAGGAGCCCGTGGCCGCCCCCCAGACCTTCTACGCCGACAGCGACGGCAACGACATCGCCTGGCAGACCCTGGGCGAGGGCGAGCTCGACCTCGTGCACCTGGGCGGCATCACCACCCAGGTGGACCTGCTCTGGGACCTGCCGGAAGTCGAGCGCTTCTGGCGGCAGATCACTCACTTTGCCCGACTGATCCTGTTCGACCGCCGCGGCATGGGAGCCTCCGCGCCCGTCTCACCCCAGGCCCTGCCCAGCGCCGACGACTGGGCCAAGGACCTGCTGGCCGTGCTGGATGCCGCCGGCTCCGAAAAGGCCGCCATCTTCGCCGAGCGCGAGGCCTGCGCCATCGCCATTGCCTTCGCGGCGCGTTACCCCAAGCGCGTGTCGGCGCTGATCCTGGGCAATGCCACGGCGCGCTACCTGCGCGCCCCCGACCATCCCGTGGGCGAGCCGCCGGAACGCGCCGAGCAGCACTGCACCATGCTGCGCAAGCACTGGGCCACCGAAAGTCTCGCGGCCACCCTGATCCCGGCGCGCGCTGGCGACAGCCATTTCCTGGCCGGCGTGGCGCGCCTGCAGCGTGCCGCCGCCACCCCGCGCGTGGTGGAAGCGCACACCCGGCACTTCCTGAACATGGACCTGCGCGACCGCCTGCCGGCGATCCGCTGCCCCACGCTGCTGCTGCACCGGCGCGAATATCCCTACATGGATGCCACGGCCCACGCGCAGTATCTGGAGGAGCGCATCGCCGGCAGCCGCCGCGTGGAGATCGACGGCAGCGAGTCCTTCTTCGCCATCGACCGTGGCGACGAGGTGCTGGGTATCGTCGAGGAATTCCTCACCGGCGGTCGCTCCCGCGTCTATGCCGACCGCGTACTGGTGACCGTGCTGTTCCTGGATCTGGTCGGCTCCACCGTGCTGGCCACCGAGCGCGGCGACGCCGCCTGGCACGACCTGCTGAGCCGCTTCCACCGCATGGTGCGCAAGCAGCTGCACCGCTTCCGCGGGCACGAGGTGGACAACGCCGGCGACGGCTTCTTCGCCACCTTCGACAGCCCCGGCCGCAGCCTGCTCTGCGCCCGCGCCATCCGCGAGGAAGCCCGCGCCCTGGACCTGGAGATCCGCGTCGGCGTCCACGCCGGCGAGTGCGAGGTGGTGGGCCCCAGCGTGCGCGGCCTGACCGTACACATCGGCGCCCGCGTGATGGGCGAAGCCTCGCCCGGCGACATCATGGTGTCCAGCACCCTGCGCGCACTGCTGGCAGGTTCGGACTTCGGCTTCCGCCGTCGCGGGGAATACCGGCTGAAGGGCGTGGAGGGACGCTGGCGGCTGTATGCGCTGGATGATGAGGCGAGCGACGAATAGTCGCCGCAACCACACCTGACAACCCGTTCACGTTGCGCGTCATGCCAATGGCGCGGCAGCATAAAGCCGCCGCAGGGGAGCGGCTTTCTCGGGGTCATTCATGTCAGTAAGGATCGTGGCCGCAACCTTGGCGGTCTCGCTGTTGGCCGGCTGCGCCACCGGCTATCACAGTGCCAGCAATCCGCTACTCGGCTGGACAGGGGGCTTCTGGGACAGCAAGGGGCCAGGGGAACTCGTCCTCGTCGGCTTCGGCGGCAATGGGTACATCACCCAGGACAAGGTTGCGGTGTATCTGCTGTACCGCTGCGCGGAACTGGCGCAGGAACAAGGCAAGCCTCACTTTCGCATCTACGATTCGCTGCTGTCCGCCATCATCGACCGACCATTGGACCGCGCCTTCGTCTCACCGGTGACCGGCAAGCCACTGGGCCAGGTCTACATGCTCTATGAGGACAATCCCAGTTCGGCCACCTTCGAAACTGCCAAGGTGCTCGTGCAATACGAATCCCAGGTGAAAGGAGCACAAGCGCAATGAGAAGAATCATCCTGGCCGCAGCAGGCGTGATGCTCCTGCAGGGCTGCATGCCCACCTACGTGGCCCCCTCGGGCACCAAGACTGCGCGTGTGAACATCGCACAGTCGGGAAGCCTGGCTCTCTGCACCGACGACCGGCTGTTCAACCTCTCCGCGCAACCGGACAATTACGTCGAGGTGCCCGCGGGACAGCGGATCAGCCTGCAACGCAGCTTCACCTCACAGGGCTACAACGTCTCGCATAGCTGCAGCACCGGCATCAGTTTCGTCCCGGAAGAAGGCCAGTCCTACTACGCCAACTTCGAGTTGCGCGAGGAACGCTGCATCCTGCTGGTATTCCGCGAAGTCCCGGAATCACGCGTTGGCCTAGGCATCGAACACTCGCTGGGCAAGCGCCAGTACTGCAAGAACTGATGGGTTCTGGCGAAGCCTGCATCCCCTCTCCCCTTGCGGGAGAGGGGCAAGCATCGCTTACTTGCTGAACTTCCGCGCGTTCCTGAACATCTGCAGCCAGGGCGTGTGGCCCTCGAAACGCTGCGGCCAGTACGAGCCGGCCGTGCCGGCCACGGTGCGCTCCGGGTGCGGCATCAGGATCGTCACGCGGCCGTCGGTGTTGCAGACCGACGCGATACCGGCCGGCGAACCGTTGGGGTTCTGCGGGTAGCTCGTGGCTACGCGGCCGTGGTTGTCCACGTAGCGCATCGGGTTCTGGCCGGCAGACTGCAGCGCGGCAAGATGACCCTCGGCGGAGAATTCCGCGCGGCCCTCGCCGTGCGCCACCGCGATCGGCAGGCGCGAGCCCGCCATGCCCGCGAAGAACAACGACTTGGATTCCAGGATCTCCACCTGCGTCCAGCGTGCCTCGAACTGCTCGCTGCGGTTGCGGCGGAAGGCCGGCCAGGCTTCCGCGCCCGGCACGATGTCCTTCAGCCCGGCGAACATCTGGCAGCCGTTGCAGACGCCCAGCGCAAAGCGCTCGGGGTTGGCCAGGAAGCCGGCGAACTCGGCACGCGCGCGCTCGTTGAACAGGATGGTGCGCGCCCAGCCCAGGCCCGCGCCCAGCACGTCGCCATAGGAGAAACCACCGCAGGCGACCAGGCCGGCGAAGTCCGCGAGCTTGGTGCGGCCCTCGAGGATGTCGCTCATGTGCACGTCCACCGAATCGAAGCCGGCGGTGTGGAAGGCCCAGGCCATTTCGGCGTGGCCGTTGACGCCCTGCTCGCGCAGGATTGCCACGCGCGGACGGCGGCCGAGCTGGATGCCCGGCGTGGCCGGCTTGAAGCTCAGCTTCATGCCCAGGCCCGGGTCGCTCTTGGCGCCGACGTTGTCGAACTCCTCGCGCGCGCATTCCGGGTTGTCGCGCAGCGCCGCCATGCGGTAGCTGGTTTCCGCCCAGACCTTGTGCAGGCGCTCGCGCGACTCGGCCAGCAGCTCCTTGCCCTCGAAGCGGATGCGCAGCGTGTCGTCGGCCGTCGGCGCGCCGAGCTCGTGCACCGGCAGGCCGGCGGCCTTGGCGCGCACGGCGACGTCGATGGCGTCGCTGGTCGAGACCTGCAGCACCATGCCCAGCTCCTCGCTGAACAGTGCGGCCACCGGATCGTCGCCGACGCTGTCCAGCGACACGTCGATGCCGCAGTGGCCGGCAAAGGCCATCTCGGCCAGCGTGGCGAACAGGCCGCCGTCGGAACGGTCGTGGTAGGCCAGCACGCGGCCCTCGCCATTGAGCGTCTGCACCAGCTCGAAGGCGGTCTTGAGCAGCTGCGGGTCGTCCAGGTCCGGTGCGCGGTCGCCGATCTGGCCGTAGACCTGCGCCAGCGCCGAACCACCCAGGCGGTTGCGGCCCTCGCCGAGATCGATCAGCAGCAGGCGCGTGTTGGCATCGGCCTTGAGCTGCGGCGTCAGCGAGCGGCGCACGTCCGCCACCGGCGCGAAGGCCGAGACGATCAGCGACAGCGGCGCCGTCTGCGTGCGGGTCTCGCCGTCCTGCTGCCACACGCTCTTCATCGAGAGCGAGTCCTTGCCCACCGGGATCGCCAGGCCCAATTCCGGGCACAGCTCGGCACCCACGGCACGCACGGTGTCATAGAGACGGGCGTCTTCGTCACCCTGGCCGCAGGCCGCCATCCAGTTGGCGGACAGGCGCACGTCGCGCAGCTTGGCGATACGCGCGGCGGCGATGTTGGTGATCGCCTCGCCCACGGCCATGCGGCCGGAGGCCGGCGCGTCGAGCAGGGCCAGCACCGGGCGCTCGCCCATGCTCATGGCCTCGCCCGTGGTTGCCTCGAAGCCGGTGGCGGTGACGGCGCAGTCGGCCACCGGCACCTGCCAGGGGCCGACCATCTGGTCGCGCACGGTCAGGCCGCCGACGGTACGGTCGCCGATGGTGATGAGGAAATTCTTGTTGGCCACGGCCGGCAGGCGCAGCACGCGCTCGGCGGCTTCCGTCCAGTTCAGGCCCTTGATCTTCAGCGGATCCAGCTCCGGCTTCTGGCGCTCGCTGCTGCGCTGCATGCGCGGCGGCTTGCCCAGCAGCACCGGCATCGGCATGTCGACCGGGCGGTTGCCATCGAGGCCGTCTTCCACCACCAGCTGCTGCTCCGCAGTGGCGGTGCCGACCACGGCCATCGGGCAGCGCTCGCGCTTGCAGAACTGCTCGAACAGGGCGACGGACGCAGGCGCGATGGCCAGCACGTAGCGCTCCTGCGACTCATTGCACCAGATTTCCATCGGCGACAGCGCCGGGTCGGCGGAAAGCACGTCGCGCAGGCGGAACAGGCCGCCGCGGTCGTCGGCGTGCACCAGCTCCGGCAGCGCGTTGGAGATACCGCCCGCGCCCACGTCATGGATCGACAGGATCGGGTTGGCCGCACCCAGGGCCCAGCAGGCATCCACCACTTCCTGGCAGCGGCGCTCCAGCTCGGGGTTGGCGCGCTGCACGGAGGCGAAGTCCAGCGCGGCGCTGGACGCGCCGGTGGCCATCGACGAGGCGGCGCCGCCGCCCAGGCCTATCAGCATCGCCGGGCCGCCGAGCACCACCAGCCTGGCGCCCTCGACCACCACGCGCTTCTCCACGTGGCCGTCACGCACGCTGCCGTAGCCGCCGGCGATCATGATCGGCTTGTGGTAGCCGCGGTTGCGGCGGTCCGGCGTACGCATCTCGAAGGTGCGGAAGTAGCCAGCGAGATTCGGGCGGCCGAACTCGTTGTTGTAGGCGGCGGCGCCGATGGGGCCGTCGAGCATGATCTGCAGGGCCGAGGCCATGCGCGGTGGGCGGCCCAGGTCGGCCTCCCAGGGCTGCTCGAAGCCGGGGATCTTCAGGTTGGCCACGGTGAAACCGCAGAGTCCCGCCTTGGGCTTGCCGCCGAGGCCGGTGGCGGCCTCGTCGCGGATTTCGCCGCCGGCGCCGGTGGCGGCACCCGGGTGCGGCGAGATGCCGGTGGGGTGGTTGTGCGTCTCCACCTTCATCAGGATGTGCACCGGCTCCTCGTGCTCGCGCCAGACGCGATCACTCTCGGGGAAGAAGCGCATGGCCTGCGGGCCCTGCACCACCGCCGCGTTGTCCTTGTAGGCGGACAGCACGCCTTCCGGCGCGGCGGCATGGGTCAGGCGGATCATCTGGAACGGCGACAGCTCCTGTGTCTCGCCATCCAGCGTGAATTCCGCATTGAAGATCTTGTGGCGGCAGTGCTCGCTGTTGACCTGCGCGAACATCATCAGCTCGGCGTCGGTCGGGTTCTTGCCGGCCTGCTGGTAGTGCGCGGCCAGGTAATCGATCTCCTGTTCCGACAGGGCCAAACCCCAGTCGGCATTGGCCTGGGCCAGCACCGGCTTGCCGCCGCCGAGCACGTCCACCGTGCGCAGGCTGCGGCGCGGCTGGCCGTCGAACACGTGCGGCAGCGCCGCCTCGTCCAGCAGCACCGACTCCATCATCGGGTCGTGCAGGGCCGCGAAGGCCTCGGCCGGCAGGCTGGCAACGCCCTCCAACAGGTAGACCCGGCCCAGTTCCACGCGGCGCACCCCGGCCAGGCCGCAGACCTTGGCGATGTCCGTCGCCTTGCTGGACCAGGGCGAGGTGGTGCCGACGCGCGGCACCACGTAGATCCGGCCATCGGCCGCCGGCAGGCTATCCGGGCCATCACCCAGCAGACGGCGCAGGTCGGCGTGGGCCACGGTGTCGTCGGCATCCACCAGGTAGAGGTCGACGGCACGCAGGCCGCTCAGGCCGGGAGCATGGGGACGCAGGGTCGCCAGCAGGCGTTCCAGGCGGAAGGCCGACAGGGACGCGGCACCGGGGAGGACAGTCAGGGACATAGGGGCTCGGCAAGACCGCCGTTCAAGGCGGGAGGGTACGGGCAACCCCTATTTTCGCATTTTTGGCCCCCCATTTCCTGATTTTCCGAACCGGAACTCCGGCCGCCGGGGCCGAGTCACAAACCTGCGCGATGGAACGCGCCGCCCCGCCCCCCGGCGGGCACCGCACCGACACGGAGACCGTCATGGCCCGCAGCAAATCCCGCCCGGGAAAATCCGCCAACACGGACGCCCTGGCCTTCCTGCAGGACAGCCACCGCCGCCTGCGCCAGCTGTTCGGCCGGCACGCCGAGGCCGGCGACGAGGACCGCCGCCGCCATCTGCTGGAAAAGGCCTGCCTGGCGCTGAAGATCCACAGCCAGCTGGAGCAGGAACTGCTCTACCCCGCCCTGCGCGCCGAAGGCCTGGACGACCGCGTCCTGGACGAGGCCGGGGCCCGCCACGAGCGCCTGCAGGAGGAGGTGGACCGCCTGGAAACCGGCGACCTCAGCCCCGGCGAGCTCCAGGCCGCCGAGGAGGAAATGACCGGCGAGGCCCTGGAGCACCTGGACCTGGAAGAGGAAGCCCTGTGGCCGCTGATGAAGGCCGCCGGGCTGGACCTGCGCGACCTGGGCGCGGAGCTGCGCGAGCTGCAGGACCAGCTCCAGGAAGACCTGAGGGTCCTGTTGCCGCCCAGCGACGACAGCGGCGAGCCTGAATCCCGGTTCGCCCCCTAGGCCTTGCGCCGCCGGCGCAGCAGCGCCAGCAGGGCCGCCTCGCCGACCGGCCGCCGGCCCGGCATCGCCGGCGGCAGCGGGATGGTCCCGTCCAGGTAGCTGCTGACCACCACCGGGTGGACGTAGCACTTGCGGCAGATCGCCGGCGTATTGCCCAGGCGCTGCGCCACCTGCCGGAACATGTCCACCACCCGCGCCTTGGCCGGCGTGCCGGCCTCGGCACGCAAGGTCTCCAACGCCAGCACGCTGCCGGCCCAGGTGCGGTAATCCTTGGCGGTGAATTCGCTGCCGGCGATCTCGCGTAGGTAATCGTTGACGTCGGCCGAACCCAGCACGCGACGTTGGCCGCCCTCGTCGATGTACTGGAACAGCTCCTGCCCCGGCAGCTCCATGCAGCGACGCAGGATGCGCGCCAGCCCAGGGTCCTCGATCGAGCTGGCGTGGCGCACGCCACTCTTGGCGCGGAACTCGAAGCGGATGCGCGTCCCGCGCACGTCCACATGGCGATTTCGCAGCGTGGTCAGGCCGTAGGAGCCGTTGCTGCGCGCATACTCGGCATTGCCCACGCGGATCAGGGTCTTCTCCATCAGCCGCAGCACCGTCGCCAACAGCTTTTCCCGCGGCAGTCCTGGGCGCTTCAGGTCGGCGGCGATGCGCCGCCGCAGGCGCGGCAACACCTCGCCGAACTGCAGCAGCCGGCCGTACTTGTCCGCGTCGCGCACGGAGCGCCAGTCCGGGTGATAGCGGTACTGCTTGCGCCCCCGCGCATCGCGGCCGCAGGCTTGCAGATGGCCCGAGGCATCGGCGCAGATCCAGACATCGGTATAGGCCGGCGGCACCGCCAGGCTGCGAATGCGCGCCAGCGTGGCCTGGTCACGGATACGGCGGCCGTCGGGCCCGTCGTAGACGAAGCCGCCACGGATGGCCCGGCGGCGGATGCCGGGCTGGCGGTCGTCCACATAGCGCAGCCCGGCGGCGCGGGCGGCGAGCTGCTCCGGCGTGAGCGGCGCGCGCGGCATCGGCGGTCCTCCTTGACCTGGGTGCCTGCGAGGTAGACCGGGGGGACTGCGCAACGGTTCCACGGCCGGCTGGTCCTGCGCGCGCCTTGGCTCCCTCTCCCCGCTTGCGGGGAGAGGGTTAGGTTGAGGGGCCGCTCACCGCGGCTACGCCACTTCCCGCCAGCCCAATCCCTCGTCCTGTCGGGCGCAGACGATCCATTCCTCGTCGCATTCCAGCGCCGCCACCACCGCGGCGCGTGCTAGCTCGGGTGAGTTGTTGACCTCCGACAGGTGCGTCAGCACCAGGTGCTGCAGGCGCCCCACGCCCAGTGACGCCAGCAATGCGGCGCTCTGGGTGTTGGACAGATGCCCC
Organism: Solimonas sp. SE-A11; assembly: GCF_030345715.1. Lineage (GTDB taxonomy): Bacteria > Pseudomonadota > Gammaproteobacteria > Nevskiales > Nevskiaceae > Solimonas_A. The sequence continues at coordinate 692,782 of NZ_JAUASX010000001.1, read as the reverse complement.
AGGCCACCGCCGACCCGGCGCTTCAGCGCCTCCGGATAGGGGCCGTGCATGAGCATCTGCGTATCGTGGTTGCATTCCAGCATCAGCGCGTCGCAGTCGGCCAGCATCGCGTGCATGTAGGGCGTGACGTGCCCGGCGTCGGACAGCATGCCCAGGCGCTGCCCGCCGACGGCAAAGACGTACTGGCAGGGTTCGCGTGCATCGTGCGGCACGGAGTACGGCTGCACCTCGATCTCGCCGATGCGGAAGCTGTCCTGCGGGCCGAAGCGCTGCAGCACCGGCACGTTCGGGTCGTTCCAGGCCCTGAACGTGCCGTGCGTGACCCACACCGGCGTGCCGTGGCGGCGCGCGTAGCGTGCCACGCCGCCCAGGTGGTCACTGTGCTCATGGGTGACCAGGATGGCGTCGAGCGAGTCCGGCGCGATACCGAGCCGCTGCAGGCGCGCCTCCGCGTCCTTCACGGAAAAACCACAGTCCACCATGATCCGCGTGCCGCGGTACTCGACGAGAGTAGCGTTGCCTTTGGAGCCGGAACCTAGGGACGCAAAGCGGATCATGGCCTATTGTCCCGTCTGGCCATGGCACCCCGCAATCCGACAAAGGTCCTACCCCGCCGGCGTCTCCCGCAGGCGCCGCAGCAGCGACAGCGCCATTGCCAGCAGCAGCAACGCACCGACACCCAGCGTCACCCACAACAGCACCAGGCGCAACGGCGTGGGCCGGGGCGCCGGGGTCAGCATCTCCGGCCCGCCCAGCACGATCGCCGGCGGCAGCGCCGTGGCAGCCCCGCTGAGTCGGCGGCGCTCGGCCTCGTCCTGGTCGGACAGCAGCGAATCGCAGGCTGGCACCACCGGCTCGACGCGGGCGCTGCCGTAGGCCAGCATGAACGGCCCCTCGCCCTGCGCCAGGAAGCGCAGCCGCGCCGGCACGTAGCCGAGCTGCAGCTGCGGTTGTGCGCCCCCCAGGGTCTCGGCGCCGCCGGTGATCTCCAGGCGCCAGTAGCGGTCGGACGTGGCCGGGAAGCGCAGCGCCGCCGCGGCGGCACCTGCGCGCGTCACCGAGTTCACCTCGCCGCTCCAGCGCGGCTGCCACTGCGTGTCATCGCCGCCGGGCGCCACCGCGCGGCTCTCCAGGCGCACCTGCAGCGACATGTTGGCGGCCGGCAGCGGCACCCAGGCATGATCCACCGGCGCAGGGCGGCGCGCGTCGAAGCGCAGCACGCCCGGCTTCTCGGCCGGCAGCGCCAACGTGTCGAAGCGCAGCAGCCCCTGCAGCGGCGCAGCGGCCTCGGTTTCCACCCACGCTCCCAGGATTTGCAGCGGCTCGCCGCTGCCGGCACGCTCCAGGCGCAGGTAGGCATGGCGTCCGGCGGGCAGCGGCACGCGACCACGCTCCATGCCTCCGTCGCGGCTGCGCAGCAGCGTGCTGCGCGTCACCAGGGTCTCCCAGCGATCCAGGTCATCGCTGGCCAGGATGCGCAGCGGCAGCTCCGAGCTGCCGTCGTCGCTGCGCCAGTCCAGCCGCAGAGCCTGCGCCGGATAGCGCAGCTTGCGCAGGTCCAGGATGTAGGCCTGGCTGCGCGCGCCGGCAGCCAGGGGAGCGCCGCTGAGCTGCACGCCGGCACCATCGGCGGTACGCACGTCGATGCGCAGGCCACCCTCGCCCAAGGTCGCGGCACCCTGCAGCGTGAACAGCGGCAGCGGCAACAACTCGCGCTGTGGCTCTTCCGCCGCGGGAGCACAGAGCGCATGGGGCACGGCGACCCCGGCCGCGTTGAACACGCGAAGATCGCCCAGGTCGGCGCGCAGCACCCCGGCATAGGCCTCGTCCGGCACCGCCAGCTCCTGCAGCGGCTGTCCATCGGCCTGGAGCGTCAGGCCACGGGCATAGTCGGCGGGCTGCACGGCGAGCGCCACCAGCGGACACAACAGCAGCGCACAGAGCGGCAGCGTCTTCATGCGGAAGGCTCCGGGTCGGTCTCGGTTCTGGTTTCGTTCTTGGCTTCGGCCGCGGCCGGCGGCAGTGGCGAGAGATAGCCGGTCAGCAACAGCAGCAGGCCCACGCACAGGAAGGATGCGATGCGCGCCAGCGTGCCGCTGCCGGACAGGTCCAGCAGGAACAGCTTGGCCACGACCACGCCCATCAGCGCCGCGCCGATCATCCACAGTCCACGCCAGCCGCGACGCGTGGCCAACAACATGGCGCCGACACCCAGCAGGCTCCAGAACACCGACAGCGAGGCCTGCACCAGCGTGGAGTCGACGATGCCGCCGGCATCCAGCGGCGTGCCCCAGGCATGATGCAGCGCGCGCAGCAGCGCCGCGCTGAGCGTGAGGAAGCCCAGGCCGCCGACCAGGCTCCAGGGCAGCCCGCAGGCGGGGCTCCAGCCCAGGCGCTCAAGCTGCGCCGTATCCAGCGACAGCACCCATAGAGCCAACGCGACCAGGCCCAGCGCCAGCGCCAGATCCAGCGGGTTCAGCAGCGGCAGATACGGCAGCCAGCCAGGATCGCCGTCACTGCCGAGATTGAGCGCCACGTTCCACAGCGCCACCGCGGCGGCCAACGGCAGCGCCACCACGAGGCGGTAGGTATCCGCATGCCGCACCAGCGGCCACTGCGGGCGCAGATGCCGCACGCCGCAGAGCCACAGCAGCAGCAAGGGCACCACGCCCCAGGGGAGGTCGCGCCAGACGCCAGGCACCGCGCGCAGCTGCCAGTGCAGCTCCCAGGCCCCGGCCAGCGCCAGCGTCCAGGCCGGCGCGGCATGCAGCGCCGCGCGTGCGAAATCCAGCGTTGCCTCCGGCTGCCGGTCCAGCTGCCACAGCAGGCGCCAGGACACCGCCAGCAGCAGCGGCCAGCCCAGCCAGCCCGCCTCGGCCAGCGGATGCGCTTCGCCCGACAGCAGCAGCGAAACCAGCAGTGCCAGGGGCATGCCGAACAGCGCGATCCACCGCGCCTGCGGCCACTGGCCGCTGCGTCCCAGGCGCTCCAGCAGCAAGAGGCTGAGGCCGATGAAGCCCAGCGCCATGCCCAGCAGCCAAGCCTGCGGCGCGTGGCGATCCAGCTCCACCAGCCCGCCGACGAACCACCAGGCACAGCCCCACAGCGCCATCAGCAGCGGCAGCGCCTGCTCATGCCGCGTCAGCGCCTCACGATGACGCTGCAGCCACCAGGCACTGAGCAGGCCCGATACCGCCAGCGCCGCCGTGGCCATCCAGGCGCCGTTGAGCAACAGCAGATCGCCCCGCAGGTCACCCGCCTGCGCCAGCAAGCGCAGGCCCGCGGCGAACTGCAGCAGCAGCGAGAACAGCCGCGCCAGCGGGCGCTGCTGGCGCAGGCCCAGCCACATCAGGCCGGCGCCCTCCACCGCCCACATCAAGGCGGTGGCGCGCTCGTCGAAGGCCAGCGGCACCGCCAGGCTGGCGAAGATCACGCCGATGGCGGCGAAGGCCTCCGCCAGCAGGCGCAGCGAATCGCGGCCGTTGCGGATCAACGCCCAGGTCAGCGCGATGTAGGCCAGGCCGAAGCCCAGCGCGCTCCAGGCCATCGCGAAGTCGATATCGCGCACCAGCGAGGCATGCAGGCCGGAGGCGATCACCGGCAGGCCGAACACCAGTGTGCCGGAGACATAGCCCTTGAGCCTGGGCGGCTGGCGCAACGCAAACAGCACCGACACCGCGACGTACAGCGCCCAGAACAGCAGCAGGAAGGCATCGGCGCTGAGCCGGTCCTCGGGCCCGTAGCCGCTGGCGCGCCACAGCGCGGTGATGCCGAAGGTGAAGACGAAGCCCACCAGGTTGAGCTCGCGCCAGGCACGGAACCAGGCCACGCTGAACACGCCCAGGTTCAGCACCGTGTAGTAGCTGAACAGCAGCACGTGGTTGCCCGAGCCGGTGGACAGCAGCACCGGCGCCAGGAAGCCGCCGCTGAAGCCGATCACCGCCAGCGGCAGCGCGTTCTGCGCCACCGCCAGCACCGCGCCGGCCAAGGCGACCACCACCATCAGGCCCAGCGCCGCGCTCATGGGCAGCATGTGGTAGAGCCGTGCCGCGGCGAAGATCGTCAGGTACAAGCCGGCGATGCCACCGCCCTGCAGGATCTGCGCGTACATCGCGCGGCGCTCGCGCAGGCGCCAGCCGGTAACCAGCAAGCCCAGCGCGCCGGCCGCGATCGCCGCAAGGCGCAGTTCCAGCGGAAACAGGCTGTTCTCCGCCGCATAGCGCGCCAGGAACGCGCCTCCCAGGAACAGGATCACGATGCCGACACGCGCCAGCGGATTGCCGCCACGCAGCCAGTCCAGCGCACGATCCACCAGGCTCGGGCCCTGCGGCACCGCAGGCAGCGGCGGCGGTGCGGGAGGCGCAGGCACGGCAGGTGCGTCGTCGAGGTCCAGTGTCAGCAGCGGCGCCGCGGCCGGCTCTGCTGCCGCGGGCAGTGTCACCTCCGGAGGTGGGGGCGGCGGCGCAACGGCAGCCGGCGCAACGGTGGTCGGCTGGTCCAGGCGCTTCTGCAGCGCCTCGATACGCTGCCCCTGGTCACGCAGCCGCGCCAGCAGGTAGCCGAACAGCGCGCCGATCAGAACGCCGGCGTCGAAATGCAGCAGCGCCGCACCCAGCAGGGCACCGGCGATGATGAAAACCAGGGTCAGCATCGGCGTTTCGTTCCTTCCCCGAAGAGGCTGCAGTATCGGGCAAAGCCGCCGGCTAGTGCACTTCCTTCAGCTCTCTCTCGATGGCGGCCAGCAGGGCCAGCGGATCGTCCAGCTCCAGCAGGCCCTGCTTGCGCTCCGGCGTCACCGGCAGCAGCTCCGCCAGCCGCGAGCCGACCCAGCCGGCATCCTCCGGCCGCGGATCGGGGAAATGCTCAGGCCCCATTTCCTCCATCAGGCTGCCGAGCAGCTGGCCCAGCAGGCGGAAGCGCTCCGGCAAGGCCTGCGGCGCGGCCGGCTCGATCAGCTCCACGCGGGCGCGCATCAGCCCGTCACGCTCGACCCAGCGGTTGAGGATGCGAAAACGCGTCTCGCCGCGCGTATCCAGCGTGAACAAGCCAGGTCCGGGTACATTCCACTCGGCGATGCGCGCGGTGCAGCCCAGCTCGCAGGGCACCGCCGGCTTGCCGACCTCGTAGCCGGCACGGATCAGGCAGACGCCGAATACGCTGTCGTCACGGATGCAAGCCTTGGTCATGTCCACGTAGCGCTGCTCGAAGATGCGCAGCGGCAGGCGACCGCCCGGGAACAGCACTGTGCCCAGCGGGAAGATCGGGATTTCCAGGACCTGCGGCATGTCAGCCCCGGTGGATCGCCAGCGGGCCGAAGGCCTGGCACACCGGCATCAGCGACAGCGTGTTGACGTTGACGTGCGGCGGCAGCGAGGCCACCCAGTGCACCGTCTCGGCCACGTCCTCCGGCGACAGCGGCGTGACGCCGGCGTAGACCGAGGCCGCGCGCGCATCGTCGCCGTGGAAGCGCACGTTGGAAAACTCCGTACCGCCCGCCAGGCCCGGCTCGATGTCCGTGACGCGCACGCCGGTGCCGAGCAGGTCGGCGCGCAGGTTCAGCGAGAACTGCCGCACGAAGGCCTTGGTGCCGCCGTAGACGTTGCCGCCCGGGTACGGCCACTCGCCGGCGATGGACCCCATGTTCACCACGTGCCCGCGGCGACGCTGCGTCATGCCCGGCAGCAGCGCGCGCGTCATGTACATCAGCCCCTTGATGTTGGTATCCACCATGCGCTCCCAATCGTCCAGGCTCGCTTGCTGCGCCGGCGCCAGCCCCAGCGCCAGTCCGGCGTTGTTCACCAGCAGGTCCACCTCCGCGAACTCCGCCGGCAGCGCCGCCACCGCGGCCTCCACGGCCGCGTTGTCGCGCACGTCCAGTTCCACCAGGTGCGAGGGCACCGGCAGTTCCGCGGCCAGTTCGCGCAGGCGCTCGATGCGGCGTGCCGCCAGCACCAGGCGATGGCCCGAGGCGGCCAGGCGGCGGGCGATGGCGGCGCCGAACCCGCTGCTGGCGCCGGTGATGAAAACGATCATGAAGGGTCCGCTGAGGTCGGGAAAGCGCAAAGGCTATGCGAATCGCGGCGGCGGAACCACCACCCCGGAACTCGGGCCCGCATCGGCACTCCAAACGGCATGGGCCCGAAACGTATCCAGATGCGGCGCAGCGCCGGCTGGCGCAAGCCACCGGACGCCGTCTACGTCGGCCGCCCGACGATCTGGGGCAACCCCTGGGTCGTGGGCGGCAAGGCGCACGGTGCGCTGGGGCCGCAGGAGGCCAAGGCCCGGTACGAGCAGGCCCTCACGCGCGGCGAGCTCAAGGACCGGCAGGGCCATGCCCTGATCGACCGCATCCACGAACTGGCTGGGCATGACCTCGCCTGCTGGTGCGAGCCCGGCCAGTCCTGCCACGCCGACGTGCTGCTGCACTACGCCAACCCGGCCGCCTGAAAGCTCAGGGCGCCTCCGGGTCATTCTTGCGCGCCCCGCGCAGGTTCAGCGCGAACAGCCCGAACTGCAGCACGATCAATGCCCAGCCCTGGGTATGCCAACCCCAGATCACCCATAGCAGGTTGCTGAGCACGAAGCACCAGAACCCCCAGCTACGCTTGCGCTGCTGTTGGGAGCCCACCAGCCAGGCCGCCAGCAGCGTCACCAGCATGGCCGGCCACTGCAATGCGTCGAGCATCCCGTCCATGGGCGCGTTCTCCGGCGTGGCGTGAAATGTCAAAGTCCGGCGGCGGTGCCGGTCAATCCGGCAGCGCCGCAGCGGTCCCATAATGGCGTCCTGCAACGGAACCCCACATGAACGTCCTCTGCCTGCTGCCCGCTTCCGACTACGACCCCACCGAGGCCGCCACCAGCTGGTATGCCCTGACCCAGGCCGGGCACCAGGTCCGCTTCACCAGCCCCAGCAGCCAGCCGGCGCATGCGGACCTGCGCCTCACCCACACCGGTTTCGGCCTGTTCAACAGCGTGTTCATGACGCGCAATCCGGACCTGGAGCTGTATCGCCAGATGGCCGCCTCGCCGGACTTCCAGGCACCGCTGGCCTATGCCGACGTGAACCCAGGGGACTTCGGTGCCCTGCTGATCCCCGGCGGCCATGCCGCCGGCATGCGCTCGATGCTGGAATCCTCCACCGCCCAGGCGATCTGCAGCCACTTCTTCACCGCCGGCAAGCACGTCGCCGCCGTCTGCCACGGCGTGCTGCTGCCGACGCGCAGCATCGACCCCGCCACCGGACGCTCCGTACTGCACGGCCGCCGCACCACGGCCCTGCCCGCCTCCCTGGAACTGGGTGCCTGGGCCATGACCGCCGCCTGGCTGGGCCGCTATTACCGCACCTATCCGCAGACCGTACAGTCCGAGGTAACGGCCGCGCTGGCCAGGCCCGCCGACTTCGATGCCGGCCCGCTGTTCCCGGTGCGCGACAGCGCGCAGAACCACCGCCCCGGCTTCATCGTGCGCGACGGTCGCTACCTGTCCGCGCGCTGGCCGGGCGACTGCCACAAGTTCGCCGCAGCGTTCGTGGAGATGCTGGCGGAGGCCTGCTGAGCGGGTCTCGATATCCGCACGCAAAGCACACTGGATCGCCAGGCCGGCTTGCAGCGGCCTGACGATCTGCAGCGAAGGGAGCTGGGTCCACCTCAGTGCTGCACGCGCCCGCCGTGCGCCTCGCCACGCCAGGCACCCGTCTCCACGCCCCGCGCTTCGATGAATTCCTTGAAGCGCTTCAGGTCACCCGCCACGCTGTGGGCCGGTACGCCGACGAAGGCGCCCGCCTTCTCCAACACGGTCTCCGGCTCGATTTCCATGGCCAGCAGGATGCGCGTGTGCGTCTCGTCCACCTTGTCGAAGCGCACGCGCCCGGCGTTGCCCTTGCCGTTGATGCTGCGCCAGGAGATGCCCTGGTCCGGCACCTGCTCGACGATCTCGGCATCCCATTCCAGGTCCTTGCCGGCGACCTTCGCGCGCCAGTGCAGGTGGGTATCGTCGAGCTGGCGCACTTCCTCCACACCTTCCATGAAGCGCGGGAAATCCTCGAACTGGGTCCACTGGTTGTAGACCGCACGCAGCGGTGCGGCGACTTCGATGCTCTTCTCAATGGTTTTCTGCATGACATTCTCCAGGGGTGATTGCACGATACGGCGCCCCAGGGGCACCGCGGGATGGCGACGCAGAGCCGCTGCCGGTAGATGGCAAGCGCCGTGCCCGCCCGGACCGCGCTAGAGTGCGGCCAGGATCTCGGATCGGGGAAACGGGTTCATGTGCAGGAACATCAAGACGCTGTTCAACTTCGAGCCGCCGGCGACGGACGATGAAATCCGCGCCGCAGCGCTGCAGTTCGTGCGCAAGCTCAGCGGCTTCAACAAGCCCTCGAAACTCAATGAGGCTGCCTTCGAGCTGGCCCTGGACCAGGTCAACGAAGCCGCAGCGCTGCTGATCCGCTCGCTGGTGACATTGGCGCCGCCCCGTGATCGCGAAGTGGAGAAGGCACGCGCGATCGCGGCCTCGGCCCAGCGCTTCAGCAAGACCTGATCAGGCGCGTCGCAGCCGCGGCGCTACATGTAGCGCCATGACGCGTGTCAGCCCCAGCACACCGACCGCCGTGGCGAGCGCCGCCGCGAAAGCCAGCGGGATTGCGGCATGTGGCAGCAACAGCGCTAGCGCGCAGCAGAAGGCGGCGAAGGACCAATAGCCCAGCACCATGCCGCGCAGCAGCAGCACGGTGAAACCAGCGCCCTGGTGGTGATGCGAGAACACCGCCAGCACCGCGGCCATCACCGGGAACATTGCAAGCAGGCCGCTCAGCTGGGGCCCCAGCCTCGCGGAAAAGTGCGTGACCAGCAGCACCAGGACGGCAGCCGCGATCATGCGCAGCGGGATGTCGGCCCGCGAAGCCGGCCTGGCGGCAGCGGGCATCACCGGTGGCGCCTGCGGATACAGGCGCGGCACCAGCAACAGCGCACAGGCGGCAGTCGCCGCCGCCACGGGCAACGCCGGCACCCACAGCGTCATCAGCGCTACGGAAGCGAAGTAACAGGCGAATCCGGCCAGCGACGCCAGGGGCCAGGAATGACGTGTCGCCACCCAGGCATACGGCAGGCCAAAGGCCAGGATGCAGAGCACCGCCGAAACCGTGGCGGTAGCCGCCTGCGCGGCGAACACCGGACCCTGCTCCAGCGCCACGAACAGCAGGATCGGCGCAGACACGACCGGAAAAGCCGACAGCCAGCCCGCCACGCTCGCACCCCAGCGACGCCCGGCCAGCGTGACCAGTGCGATCAGCAGCGGGACGAGCGCAAGCTTGGTCAGCAGCAGCAAGGCACTCATCGGAACAGGGGTGGCGGTAGGGCGGCCATTCTGGGGGTGCGCTGCAGCGTTTGCCACACCCTACTTCCTGGCAGCCGCCTTCTTCTTCGGCGCCATCGCCTGCAGCCCCATTTCACCGACGAACATGCGCAGGATGAAGCGCTCGGCCCGCTCGCGGATCTCGTCGCGGCGCTGAGGTTGTTCCAGGTAGTCCATCGAGAAGAAGGTCATCTGGTAGATCACCTGGCGGGCGATCTCCTGCATGGAAGCCTCGTCGGTCATCGGTGCATCCAGCATCTGCTGGATGTCCTCGGCCATGTCACGCGCGAAATCGTCCAGCAGCTTGCGCACGGCCGCGCGCATCTTCGGCGAGCTGCCATTGAGTTCACGGATGCCGACGACGTAGGCAGTGGGATGCTCGGTGACGAAATCCAGCACCAGGCCCACCGTCTCGCGGATGTTCTGGCGTCCGGCGTCGTTGACGATGCCCTTGGTGGAGACGACCGGGCCCTGGCGGCTGCGCGCCAGGCGCAGGCGGCGCTCGCGCAGGCCCCGGCGCAACTCGCCGCCCATCATGTCCACGGCCGCCAGGCCCAGGTCATCGAAGTCGCGGAAGTGGCGGTAGAAGGCGTTGGGCGCCAGGCCGGCGCAGCGGGTGACCTCGCGCAGGCCCAGAGAAGCCAGGCTGCGCGTGGTGGACGCCAGCTCCAGCGCGGCGTCGATCAGCTTCTGGCGGCCACCCGAGCCGCGGCCCATGACACTGACGCGCTCAGGGGAATCATCAATATTGTCTTTCATATCAGCTGCTTGTGTCGCTCCGACACCAGACACTGGCGGAAATGATATTGACATGAATGTGGACACTCGTCTACTTTTTGTGGACGGTCGTACACATTCATAACGAACACGTCACGAGGAGCTGCAGATGCAAACCGAACACTTCGACGTCCTGATCCTGGGCGCCGGCATCTCCGGGATCGGCGCGGCCTGCCACCTCGAGCGCAAGTCCCCCGGCAAGACCTACGCGATCCTCGAGCGTCGCCAGAACGTCGGTGGCACCTGGGACCTGTTCCGCTACCCGGGCATCCGCTCGGACTCCGACATGTTCACCTTCGGCTTCAACTTCCGCCCCTGGTCCGAACCCAAGGTGCTGGCCGACGGCGCCTCCATCAAGGGCTACCTGCGCCAGACCGCCGAGCAGTACGGCGTGGACCGGCACATCCGCTTCGGCACCAAGGTCACCGCAGCCTCCTGGTCCAGCGAGGAGCAGCGCTGGACGGTGACGGCCGAGACCGAGCCCGGCGGCAAGGTCCAGGTGCTGAGCTGCAACTTCCTGATCGGCGCCACCGGCTACTACAACTACGACACGCCGTACCGCCCCGCCTTCCCGGGCGAGAAGAACTTCAAGGGCCCCATCATCCACCCGCAGCAGTGGCCGGAAAACCTCGACTACGCCGGCAAGCGCGTGGTGGTGATCGGCTCTGGCGCCACCGCCATCACGCTGGTGCCGTCCATGGCCGGCAAGGCCGCGCACGTGACCATGCTGCAGCGCTCGCCCACCTACATCATGACGGTGCCGGCCATCGATCCGCTGTCGCCCAAGCTGCGCCGCTTCCTGCCGGAGATGGCGGTCTACCGCATCACCCGCGCGCGCAACGTCGGCCTGCAGCGCCTGCTGTACCAGGCCTCGCGCCGCGCGCCCAAGGCGGTCAAGCGCCTGCTGCTGGCGCAGGTCAAGGCGCAGCTCGGCGGCAAGGTCGACATGAAGCACTTCACGCCGAGCTACAACCCCTGGGACGAGCGCCTCTGCGTGGTGCCCAATGGCGACCTGTTCAAGGCACTGAAGAAGGGCAGCGCCTCCATCGTCACCGACCAGATCGACAGCTTCACCGCCAAGGGGATCAAGCTCAAGAGCGGCGAGGAGCTGCAGGCCGACATCATCGTCACCGCCACCGGCCTCAACGTGCAGTTGCTGGGCGGCGTGCAGGTGGACGTGGACGGCGAGCGCTTCAAGCCCAAGGAGCACATGACCTACAAGGGCGTGCTGGTGGAAGGCGTGCCCAACGCCGCCATCATCATCGGCTACACCAACGCCTCGTGGACGCTGAAGGCCGACATCGCCAGCGAATACATCTGCCGCGTCATCAACCACATGGACAAGAAGGGCTACGGTGCCGTGGTGCCGCAGGCCGAGGGCGAGACCCCGGTGGAGAACGAGACCGTGATGGGCGGCCTGAGCTCTGGCTACATCCAGCGTGCCGCCGACAACCTGCCGCGCCAGGGCAGCAAGCGCCCCTGGAAGGTGGTGCACGACTACGTGCGCGACGTGCCGGTGCTGCGCTACTCCCAGATCGAGGACGGCATCCTGAAGTTCAGCGCCAAGGTCGCCGCCGTGGCCACCAAGCCGAAGAAGGCCACGCGCAAGACGCAGGCCGCCTGAGCAGGCAGGGCTTCAAGCCGGGGCGGTGCAGGTAGGGAATACCTGCACCGCCCTTTTTCGTGCCGGGCGCCCGGGAGTCCGCCCGATCGCCGAAACAGGACCGCCCAAGCGAACCGCCTTGACTTCGAGGTCTGCTGGATCAGCCTCGTCACCAAGCGGATGAAGATCAAGGTAGAGTTCACCGGCGAACTCAACGGCAACGTGCTCAGCGACAAGGCCAAGGCCGGTTTCATGGGTTCCTACCCCTTCACTGCAACCAAGGCCTGATCCACGCCATGCCGAAGATTCTCTTCATCGAACACAGCGGAAAGGAACATCTCGTCGAAGCGGAGGCCGGCAAGAGTGTGATGCAGGCCGCTGTCGAGAACCTGGTGCCCGGCATCGTCGGCGACTGCGGCGGCGCCTGCTCCTGCGCCACCTGCCACGGCTATGTCGATGCCGCCTGGGGGTCCAAGGTGGAGCCCAGGGGCGAGGCCGAGGAGATGATGCTGGAGGGCGCCATGGACGTGCAGTCGCACAGCCGCCTCACCTGCCAGATCATGGTGAAGCCGGAGCTGGATGGCCTGGTGGTGCGCCTGCCGTCCTCGCAGTCCTGATGCCTGCCCCCCCCGGGATGCGGGGGAGCCTGTACCCAGCAGCCCGCGCAACAAGAACAGCGCCTGTGTCCGACAGCGGGAGCGACGAAAGTCGCGATGGCAGCTTGCCGCAAAGGATCGCGATCTGCGTCGCTCCTCCAGGCAGACGTTCCGCCGTCACTCTCCCGACATGCCCCCCTGCTTCTGCCACACCGCGTTAAGCTCCGCCGATGGACTCCCTGATTGCCGCTGCCGCACGCGCATTGGCCACCGGAGACGCGCTGGGCGCTCTCAAGCACGTCTCACTGCGCGACGATCCTGCAGCGCTCGCGCTGCGCGGCATCGCCATGGCGCAACTCGGCGAGCACGCGCGTGCCCGCGAGCTGCTGCGCCGCGCTGCGCGCGGCTTCGGCCCCCGCGAGAATCTGGCACGGGCGCGCTGCATCGTCGCCGAGGCCGAGGTGGCGCTGGCCATGCGCGACTTCCAGCAATCACCGCGCGTGCTGGAAAAGGCCGCACTCGTGCTCGAAGTTCACCGCGACCGCGCCAATGCCCAGCAGGCGCGCCTGATCGCTGTGCGCCGCCTGCTGCTGCTCGGCCGCCTCGACGACGCCGCAGTCGCCCTGTCGCGGCTCGACGGCCAAGGCCTGCCGGCGGCCCTACTGGCCGTCGCCGAGATGGCCTCGGCGGAGTTGTCCTTGCGCTCGCTGCACACCGCCGCCGCACGAGCGTCCCTGACACGCGCCCGCGACGCCGCAGCGCGTGCCAGCGTGCCCGCATTGCTGGCCGAGGCCAGCGAGGCGCAAGCCATGCTGGAGCGCCCTGCTGCGCGGCGCCTGCACCATGGCCGGCAACAGCCACTGCGGCTGCATGAGGTCGAAGCTCTCTTGTCCTCGGACACCCTGGTGATCGATGCCTGCCGCCGCGGCATCGGCAGCGCGGAGCACTGGCTGCCGCTGGCACGCCGTGCGGTGCTGTTCGCGCTGGCGCAGGCGCTGGCCGAGGCCTGGCCCGGCGATGCCGATCGCAATGTGCTCATTGAACGCGCCTTCCGCAGCAAGCGCCCCAATGAAACCCATCGCGCGCGCCTGCGCGTGGAGATCGGCCGCCTGCGCGCGCTGATTGCCCCACAGGCCGGTATCGTGGCTAGCGCGAGCGGCTTCGCGCTCCAGCCCGGCGATGCACGCCCGGTCGCGGTGCTGGTGCCGCCCATCGACGGAGAGCAGGCCTCGCTGCTGGCGATCCTGGCCGACGGTGCGCCCTGGCCCACCTCCGCCCTGTCGCTGGCGCTCGGCGCCAGCCAGCGTACCGTGCAGCGCGCACTGCGGGTACTGACGTCCCAGGGGCGGGTGCGCAGCATCGGCAAGGCCCGCTCGCAGCGCTGGCTGGCGGCGCCGCTGACCGGAATCACGACGAACTTGTTACTCCCGGCCCTGCTGCCGCAGGGGTAGATTGCTCCCCATGGCGCCGCCACCGGCGCTAGCCACACAGGAGCACCGGCATGAGCGACCACCGCAAGACAGCAGCCCGCAGCAAGCAAACCGTACAGCACGCCGAGATCGTGCGCGAATACGGACCCTTCGGGGATACCAAGGCCGTCCACGGCGTCACCCACGACGGCCAACGCGTGTGGGCCGCCGTTGGCGCCCGCCTGCTGGCCATCGACCCCGCCAGTGGCGAGATCGCCCGCTCGCTGCCCTGCAGCGGCGATGCCGGCACCTCTTTTGACGGCAAGCACCTTTACCAGATCGCCGAGGCACGCATCGACAAGATCGACCCCGCCACCGGAAAGATCCTGTCCTCCATTCCCGCGCCCGGCCACGGCGCCGACTCGGGCATGGCCTGGGCCGAGGGCAGCCTCTGGGTCGGCCAGTACCGCGAGCGCAAGATCCACCAGATCGATCCCGACAGCGGCCGCATCCTGCGCAGCATCGAATCCAACCGCTTCGTCACCGGCGTGACCTGGGTCGACGGCGAACTGTGGCACGGCACCTGGGAAGGCGACGAGAGCGACATCCGCCGCATCGACCCGGACAGCGGCGAGGTGCTGCAACGCCTGCAGATGCCCAGCGGCATCGGCGTCAGCGGGCTGGAGTCCGACGGCGCCGGGCTGTTCTATTGCGGCGGTGGCGGCAGCGGCAAGCTGCGCGCCGTGCGGCGCCCGCGCCAGGTCAAGTAAACCCTCCGGCACCGCGAACGCGTGCCGCCTTTGGCGGTGCGCTCCCTCTCCCTCGTCCCGAACTCGTCCCGACAACGGCTCGTAGAGCCAGGAGCAAAACATGAGTACTCCAAGCTACCCCGCCTCGCTGGCCCAGCATCCCGTCGTCCCCCACGACCAGTGGATCGCCGAACGCCGCGCCCTGCTGCGCCGCGAGAAGGAGCTGACCCGGCTGCGCGACCAACTGGCCGAGCAGCGCCGCGCCCTGCCCTGGCGGCGTATCGAACAGGACTACGCCTTCGACACCCCGGCGGGCCGCCGCTCGCTGGCCGATCTGTTCGACGGACGCCGCCAGCTGGTGGTGCAACACTTCATGCTCGGTCCCGGTTGGCAGCAGGGCTGCCCGAGCTGCTCCTTCATGGCCGACCACATCGAGGGCGCCCGCCTGCACCTGCAGCAGCGCGACATCACGCTGACGGCGATCTCGCGCGCACCGCTGGCCGAGATCGAGCGCTTCCGCAAGCGCATGGGCTGGCAGTTTCCCTGGGCCTCTTCGCAGGGCAGCGACTTCAACTACGACTTCGGGGTCAGCTTCAAGCCCGAGGAGCGTGCGCGCGGCGAGGTCTACTACAACTACGAGCTGCAGGCACTCTCCGAAGAGGAGGTGCCCGGCATCAGCGTGTTCTACCGGGACGACGCCGGTCAGGTGTTCCACACCTATTCCACCTACGGCCGTGGCGTGGAGCTGATGATGGGCGCCTACGAGTTCATCGACCTGACGCCGCGCGGGCGCGACGAGGACGGGCTCAGCTATCCCATGGCCTGGGTGCGCCACCACGATCGCTACGAGCCGCAGGCATCCCAGTCCGGCTGCGGCTGCGGCAAGGCCTGAAGCGCGACGCGAGCCATGGACAGCCTCTGGCCCTGGCTGACGATCGCTGGCCTCGGTGCCCTGCATGGGCTGAACCCCGCCAGCGGCTGGATGTTCGCCACCACCTGGGACCGGCAGGAGGATGGCGGGGCACGCACCTGGCGAGCCCTGCCATCCCTGGCGCTCGGTCACCTCGCTTCGATCACGGTCGTGGCCTGGCTGCTCACGCGCGGCGCGGCCATGGACCCCAGCGTGTTCCGTCTCATGGCTGCCGGTCTGCTCGCCGTGGCCGCCCTGCACTGCCTGCTGCGCGGCGCGCGGCGACACCGCGCCCTCTGCCGCGAAGCCGGCCCGGCGAGCATGGCGCTCTGGTCCTTCCTGATGGCCTCTGCACAGGGCGCCGGCATGATGCTGACCCCTGCGCTGGCGCCGATGTGCCTGGCAGGCGGCAGCGCGCGCCTTCCCGGCCCGCCGCTGCTGCCGCTGATGGGCCTGGCGCTGCACCTGGCAGCCATGCTGCTCACCACCGGACTTGTCGCCAGCGGCATCCATCGTGGCCTGGCGCGCCATCCCCACCGGCCGGGCCCCGGCACGCTGCAGCGCGGATGGCCGGTGCTGCTGGCCGGCACCGCCCTGCTGCTGGTGCTGTCGCGTTAGCGAGGACTTCCGCCGGCGCCGCGCCCGCCAGGCGGGGGAGTGCCGCTGCCCCGCCTTGATCGACTGCCGCCGCAGCCAGCCGGAGACATGCAGCGAGAACAGCGGCGTCACGAAGTCCTCGCGCAGCCGCGTGAGCCGCGAGGTCTTGATCACCCAGGCCCCATCGCGCTTCTCGTAGGTCTCGCGGTAGTACCCGTGGCCGCGGAAGTTGAACCCAGGCGCAAAGCGCAGGAAATCCTCCAGCAGCCAGATGCCGCGCGCCGTGTTCGCGGAGAGCAGCTCGATCTCCGGCCCATGCACCATGTGCACCGTGGCCTGCTGCGGCTTGCCCAGCCTGTCGCAGACGAAGTCGATGAACTCGTCCACGCCCTGGGTGCGAATGCCGCCGGAATCCGAGGTATTGCTGATGAAATCCTCGGCGAAGAGCCCGCGCCGGGCATTCCAGTCCTTCAGGTCCAGGAAACGGCAATAGCGCGCCTTGATCTTGCGGATGGCCTCGATCTCGATCAGGGTCTCCATGGCCTTCGCTCAGTCCGGCCAGGCGCCATGGGTGAGGCGCACGAGTCCTCGGACGAGGCTACTCCAACTCCCCCGCGGCAAGGCCTGCCGGACATCGGCCGTGCCGCCTGGGTCAAGAATCAGGCTGCCGCCTTGCCGCTTCACTGTCACACTAGCGCCCCTGCCCCCAAGACCCCGCCCTGGCGATGGCCCCGACACCGCGCGAACCCGAGGCTGCCGCCAGCCCGCCCCGTCACGCCCCCTCACCCGCACACCCCCTGCGCGGCGTCATGCTGGTGATGCTCGGCGTGTTCGTGTTCGCCTGCATGGACAACACCACCAAGTACCTGGTGACGCGCTACGACGTCCCGCTGGT
The DNA here is from genome assembly GCF_030345715.1 of Solimonas sp. SE-A11. Lineage (GTDB taxonomy): Bacteria > Pseudomonadota > Gammaproteobacteria > Nevskiales > Nevskiaceae > Solimonas_A. The sequence goes on along the minus strand of NZ_JAUASX010000001.1, from coordinate 675,895 downwards.
GGTGGCGATCCGCTACATCGTCAACGGCCTGCTGATGGTGATCCTGCTCACCCCCAGCCACGGCAAGCGGCTGGTGCAGACGCAGCGCACCGGGCTGGTGCTGCTGCGCGGCGTCTGCCTGGCGGCGGCATCACTGGTACTGGGCCTGGCCCTGCAGCGCATGCCGGTGGCGGAGATGACCTCCATCGTCTTCCTGTCGCCGATCCTGGTGATGCTGGTGGCCGGGCGCCTGCTGGGCGAGCAGGTGGGCGCGGCGGGCTGGGTGGCCGCCGCACTCGGGTTCACCGGCATACTGCTGATTGCCCATCCGGGCGGTGGCCTGGACCCCGTGGGCACCATGCTGGCGCTCTGCGGCGTGGTGGTGACCGCCGCCTACCAGTTGCTGTCACGCATCCTCGCCAGCACCGAGCACACGGTTCCCATGCTGTTCTGCACCGCGCTGGTGGGCAGCCTGGTGTTCGGCAGCCTGCTGCCCTGGACCTGGGGCGGCCCTCCGCCCTCCACGCTGGAGCTGCTGCTGTTCTTCGGCGTCGGCGCCATGGGCGGCCTCGGTCATTATCTCTTCACCGCCGCCCACCGCTACGCGCCCGCTTCCGTGCTGGCACCGATCATGTACGCACAGCTGGTCTGGGCCGGCCTGCTGAGCTGGATGGTCTTCGGCCACGTGCCGGACAGCATGGCGATCCTGGGAATGTGCGTGATCGCCGCCTCCGGCATCCTGGTGGCGCTGAAGTCCCGCTTCACGCGGCAGGCGATGGCCGAACCGGCGGAGTGAGGGTGCGCCCTCAGGCACGAGCAACACCGGTCACCGCCAGCACCGCCTCGCGCCCCGCGATCTCGCAGGCGATGCGCTGGCCCCGGCGCAGACCGATCAGCGCCGCCCCCACCGGCGTCATCACCGACACGCGCCGCAGCGAGGGATTCGCCTCCGTCGGCATCACCAGCCGGATGGTGTGCTCGGCACCGCTGTCCTCGTCGCGATAGCTGACGGAAGAACCCAGCGTCACCACGTCGTCCGGCATCTGGCCGTCCGTGATCAGTTCGGCGCGGTCGATCTCCTCGATCAGGCGGCGCGCCACCTCCGGCGCCTGGCGCAGCCATCTCTCCGCCAGGGCGCGCAGTGGCCCCGCCAGCGATTCGGCGATGAGCAGGGGCGGTGATTGCAGCAATGGATCCACTTGCATGGGAACCTCGTGATTTTCATGAACGGCAAGGCGCAACGCGCGCGCAGCGATGCACGCGACGTGGCGAGGGAGAAGCTGTGTTCCGTCACCCCGGGCTTGAACGGCGCGCAATGGCGCGAAGCCCGGGGCGGCTAGCCTTCGAGCAGAGGCCCCCGATGGGGTTTGGCGCAGCGGACGGAAAGGACGTTCATGAACCGATCATCGGCCGCGTTGCCGGTGGTGTCAACCGCAGGCCTCTTGCCGTGGCAAGCAGCAAGGGCCCGACTGGAACCTTCGTCTCCTTCATTCAGCCGATGTGTGAAAGTCCCCGGCGGCCCAGGCTGCGGTCATCCACACCAAGGAGCACCGTCATGACCGGGATCGAAACGCTGCTGGCCATCGAGGAGATCAGGAACGTGTTCGCGCGCCGGCTGCGCTACATGGACCTCAAGCAATGGGACCTGTACGGCAGCGTCCATACCGAGGACGCCTGGTCGGAAACCTACGGCGACCTGCCGGCGGCGCTGCAGCCGCAATCCGGCGGCGTGCGCAACAAGGTCGTCGGCCCCCGGGCGCTGGCAGAAGCCATCCGGCACTTCATGGAGCACCGCACGCCCATTACCTCCGCGCACCACGCGCACACGCCGGAGATCGAGCTCACCTCCGACACCACCGCCACCGGCATCTGGCCGATGGAGGATCACCTGTGGTGGAAGGACGGCGAGCGCGAGGAGTATCTTCATGGCTACGGCCACTACCACGAGCACTACCGCAAGGTGGAGGGTCGCTGGCTGATCTGCTACCGCAAGCTCACACGGCTGCGCGTGGACCGCTCACCCGGATTCTACGACCGGTTGATGTGAGCCCGCGCGCATCGTCGCTTTCCAGGGAGGAACACATGAAGAAGCCGGCAGCTGCCGAAAGCCCCTCGGCCTCAGAGCTGATCGACGGCCGCATCGCCGAGCTCGGCGACTGGCGCGGCCAGACACTGGCCCGGATGCGCCAGCTCATCCGGCAGGCCCTGCCCGAAGTCGTGGAAGAGTGGAAATGGATGGGCACGCCCGTGTGGTCGCAGGACGGCATCCTCTGCACCGGCGAGAGCTACAAGGCCGTCGTCAAGCTCACCTTCGCCAAGGGCGCCGCACTGCAGGACCCGGCCAAGCTGTTCAACGCCAGCCTCGATGGCAATACCCGGCGCGCCATCGACATCCGCCAGGGCGAGGAGATCGACGCCGAGGACTTCAAGGCCCTGATCCAGGAAGCCGCCGCGCTCAACGCCGCAGGCAAGAAGGCCAAGCCCGGGCGGGCCCACTAGGACCCGCCTCACCAGAACGCGTCGTCCTTGCGCGCACGCACGCCCTGCCAGCAGCGCTCCGCCAGCCGACGCACCAGGTCTTCCGGAAACGGAGCCTTGTATGGAATCTGCAGCGTTCCCTTGGTGGTCGGCTGCCCCACCAGTTCGTCGCGGAACGACTCCAGCGCCGTCGCGGTCGGCGCAAAGCTCAGGTGCGCCTTGTGCGCCGAGAACGCGAACACGAAGCGCGGCTCCACGAAGAACGGCGTGCCCCACTTGATCGCCTCCTCGGCGTGCGGGGCGACGCTCTTGAGCAGCGCATGCATGCGGCGCAGGTGCGGCTGGCCAGCCGCCGGCGCGGCGCGGATGTATTCGTCGATCGTCGTCGGACGCTTGCCGGGCATCTCAATCTCCTTCATAGCAGCGCCATGACTTCAGCTGCATCGTCTCACTCACGCAGCTTACTGGACCACAAGATACTCTTGATTCACCAATCGCCAGAAGGGTCCGTCTGCCTTCTGGAAGTAGGCCAATGCGCGGCCATGGCCAGGCTGCACGCACAAGACTGCTCTGTCACGGCCTGGGTTGAATCCCGCACGGGACAAGCCGATGACGCGCGTCCGGGCGAAGGAGGGTTCCTGGTACCGCAGTGCATGCAGGCGCTGCGCTTCCTCGTACCTGACCACGTTGGCCAACTGCGCGAGCTTTTCAAATCGCCGGGGGATCGCATCTGGCCCGTTCGCACGCAGCATGTCGCGCAGGGCCTCCGCATACTCCGCAGGCACTCGATCCACGCTGGCGCCACATGACCAAACCTGGCTCATGAAGGCAATGTCCTTCATGGCGGGCTCAGCGTTGAGCGACTGGAGGTAAGCGACGTACAGCTTCATCTCGGCATCACGATAGTCGTTCCACAGCACGACACACGCGGCGACGCCCACGACCACGGCGACAGCCAATGCGGGAATGCTTTGCTTTCGTGTCATGACCCGGATAGGGACGGTTCGCCCACCGGCAGTCAAACCGGAAGGCCAGCACGCCAAGGCTATACGAATCCGCACGCCTCTCCGTCAAAAGATGCTGTCCGCCCCAGGACACGTTCTGGGGCGGGCAAGCATTGCTGGCTCCTCAGAGCGTCTTCAGGTACTCGATGATCGCCTTGCGCTCCATGTCGGTCAGAACCGACGTGAACGCATGGCCCTGGTTGCCCTGGCTGTAGAGGTTGGTGTTGAACACCTTGCGGTTCTCGATGTTCTGCTGCGTCATCATCAGGCCCTCGGGCCGCGGCAGGTTCCAGGTCAGGCCGATCAGCTTGTAGATTTCGCCCAGCAGCGCCTGCACCGGCGAGGGCGCCTCGGGGTTCAGCGGGTTGCAGGCGATGTAGGGCTGCGAGCCGGCGGCACCGCAGGGAATCTCGTCGTACTTCCAGCCGAGCTTGTCGAAGTCGTAGGCGCGCTGCAGGTTGGTGTCGAAGCCCATCACCACCTTGCCCGCCTGATCCTCGCGGGCCGGCGTGGAGCGGCGCTTCCAGATGTTGGGGCGCTCGCTGTGCGGGTCCAGTACGCCCCAGATATTGGGCACCGAACCGTTGTGGAAGTAGGGCGCGGCGGCCCAGGTGCCCCACAGCGGCGGAGCCAGGTAGATCGGCGTCAGGTCGTCCGTGGAGCCGGCATTGCCCAGCCCGCACGACACCACCGCCTGTTTCAGGATCGCCGGGCTGACGCTGCCGTCGCGGTTACGCAGGCTCTGCATGGCGTCGGCGTAGACCGGATCGGTGCCGACGACCGCCGTCGGCACGGTGTAGGCCGCGATGCCCGCCAGCTCCGGCGTGTCGAGGTAGGCCGGGTCGTGGGTGTAGCGTGGCGAATAGGCACCGTGGCAACCCGCGCAGGAGCCATTGCCCTGGTCCGGCTTCGGTCCCGGATTGTCGAGCCCATCGCCCCAGAGGTTCTTGGAATGGAACAGGATGGCGCCCTGCTCCGCCAGCGCCGTGTCGATCTCGCCGGGGAACTTCGGCGAGGCCAGTGTCTCCGCCCAGGTCTGGAAGGGACCCGAGTGCGCATCCATCCAGGCCAGCGCCTCGTCGCCACCGCCGCTCAGGCTCTTCACCAGGTCGTAGTACGCGGCCAGGTCGATACGCGAGGAATCGGTGGGCAGCACCGCGCCGTGGAATTTCTGCGGACGGTACGCCAGGTTCCACCAGGGCGGGCTCTTGATGTTGCCGATGGCCTGGCTCAGCACGATCTTGTCATTGAGCAGCAGCGCGGGATCGCCGTTGCTGAACAGGATGAAGGCAAGCTGGAAGAAGTCGATGGCGCCGGTACCGCGGTTGGTCGAGGTGGTGACCAGCGACAGCGCGGAGTTGGCGCCGAAGCCGGCGAGTCCTTCCGCCTTGCTGAAGTCCGAGCTGGCCACGGCGAAGTCGCCGATGCTGCCGGCACCACCGAGCTGTGGCCCCATGCCCTCGCCGTCGGCCACGGTACCGAGCTGGCCGTTGTGGCAGAACAGGCAGACCTTCTGGCCGATCTCGCCGGTCCAGGTGCCATCGGCCTTGCGGATCTGCGTGAACACCATGGGCAACTTGCCGGAGCCGCCATTGGTCTTGTTGGGATCCTCGCCCGGCAGCGGATAGGGGTTGGGCACCAGGCTAGCCGGCGAGCCATAGCGCTCGGCCACCAGCTCGTCGAAGTTGCTGGGCCGCTCGTCCATGCCCCAGGCGGATTTCCAGAGCTGGTTGTATTTTTCGGCGGACAGGCCGCTGACATTCTCATTGCCGCCGGCAAAGCTCAGCGGCGTGCCGACCTCACCCTGCCCATGGCCCACGAACAGGCCCAGTTTGGACTGCTCCCGCATCTCGCCACAGGTCTTGGGCCGCGGCACGCCGTTGTCGCAGGACTTCCAGTAGGCGTTGAAGGCCACCGCCTTGCCCTCGTTGACGCCGGGCACCACCAGCGTGCGCGGATCCACCGGCAACACCGCGCTGTCGGCCTTGCCCGCACAGAAATTGGACCAGGCGCCGCCGCCGCGCGGGCCGCCGAGCAGCGGGAATTCGGTGATGGCGCCGAGATTGCCCAGCGCACAGGCGGAGGGATTGTCATAGCCCTGCAGCAGTGCATCCATCTCGCGGTAGGCGTCGCTGCCCACCGGCCAGGGCGCGCCAGCGCTGTGCGTGCGCGTATCGGTGCCGGAGGCCATCTTGAGGATGCGGGACTTGCCGGCACCATTGCCGCCCAGGCGCAGCCAGGATTCCTTCAGCAGCCGGGCATCCTGGGCTGCATCCTTGTCGAGCTGGAACAGCCTGCCATCGGCAACGTCCGCCACGCCACCCGGCACATGGCAGCTGCGGCAGAACTCCAGGCGCGGCTGCACACGCTTGGTGAAAAGCTCATCGCAATTCTTCACCTGCACGCTGTCGCGCGGGCCGGTAACACCGCCACCCGTGGCAGGGTCACTGCGGCCGCCGTACTCGCCGCAGGCGGACAAAAGGATGGCACCGCCAAGGGCGGCAAACAGGAACAACGGAGTACGCAGGTTTCGCAGGCTCATGGCTCTCCTCCACGGCGGCGATATAGTCCCGCTAAGATAAACCGAGTAATTGCTCGGAACCACTCGGATTGAGGGTGCCGGGGCCGACGGTCCGGAGGGGGTTGGGATGGCGAGACAAGCAACTGATCTGCAACTGAAAAAACATCCCAAGCAGGCGCGCTCCCGGGCCACCGTGGACGCTCTCTGCGACGCCGCTGCTCGGCTTATGGAGGAAGAAGGCTACGCCGCCGTGACCACCAACCGCGTGGCCGAGCGGGCCGGTGTCGGTGTCGGCTCCCTGTACGAGTACTTCCCCAACAAGCAGTCGATCGTCGCAGCCACGCTGGCGGCGGCGCTGCGCGAGATCGTCGCCGAGGTCGGCCGCAGCCTGCACGAGGCCCTGGCCCTGCCCGACCAGCCGCGTGCCGGCATCGACCACTGGATCCGCACCATCATCGCCGCGCTGGAAGCCCGCGCCGGCCTGCTGCGCGTGGCGCTGAGCGAGGTGCCCTTCCTCGGCGAGATCCCGGAGGCGCGCGGACTCTCGCAGAGCCTGGAACAGATCGTGCGCAAGGGCCGCGACAAGAGCGCCGCCGTGGTGCGGCTCTACGACACCGAGGCCAGTGCCTGGCTGCTGACCAGCATGGTGTGGACCGCCATGCAGCAGATCGCCCTGCACCGCCCGGATCACCTGTCGCGCGAGCGGCTCGTGGAGGCCCTGGTTGAAACCGTGCTGCGGCAGCTGTACGAGGCTCCGGGCCTGGCGAAAATGAGAGAATGAGCAAAAGCGATGGGCGCCGCTGAACGGCGACCGCCGCCTCTCCACCGAAGGACGCCCCGTGACGCTTGCCACCCTCATCACCCACGCGGACTTGGGCGAACTGCTCGCCAGTGCCTTCCAGAAGGAGACACCGAAGGTGTCCTCCTCAGAGTCCGATCTCGGCCAGGCGCTGCAGCACTTCGCAACGCCCGCCGACATCCACGCCAAGGTCGCGCAATGTGCCGCCGCCGGCCTGCACGATTACGCCTTCGGCTTCTGGTATCCCTCGATGATGGGCCGCCCCATCGAGCGCAAGGTGATCCTCGATCCACCGCGTGAAGGCCACGCCTTCCGCCACTCGTTGACGGGGTGGGGGCTGATCCACCTGCACCTCTACTTCACGCAGCCACGCAAGCTGCAGTGCCGCATCGCCGTCAACTCGCAGACGCGGGCACTGTCGCGCCAAGCGCGCTACCCCGAACTGGGCGCCGTCTCCGACTGGGACTGGCGCGTGGTGGAGTCCTATGCCTTCCGTCTGTCCCGCAAGCTCGCAGCGATGGGCCCCACCATGCCGGTGACGTCACAGGCGGCGGAGCCAGAAGCAGCTACGCCGCCCTCGCCGTGGCAGCGCGCGAAACACCCTTGAGGAATCGGCGCCACCCTTGCGCAAGGTGTTGCCGGAGCGCGGACGGAGGGTGGCGTTCTGTCGGCAGACCGCTGTAGGCTGCTGCCCCATGGGGAAACTACCGTTGAACGACATACTGCGCTCGCGCTGGCAGGTTGGGCTGCGCGCCGTGCTTTTTGCCATGCTCGGCACCGCCAGCCTGCAGGCTGGCGCCGAGCCGGTGAAGCTCTACTTGCACAAGGAACGCGGCATGCCGGTGTACACCAGCCTGCCGCCGGACAACGTCGAGTACACCGTGGTGTATCCCGGCTCCGGCGCGGCCCGTCCTGTGCTGAGCCTGCCCCCCTCGGAGGTCGCGGCCGACAAGCCCGCTGGCACAGACCCGGAGGCCCTGGTCGGCTGGGCGGCGTCGTGCAAGGGCGTGAGCCGGCAGGCCATGGACGAGCGGGCCCTGCAGTGGCAGGACCTGGTGACCAAGCATGCACAGACGCATGGCGTGCCGGCCGCACTGGTGCATGCCATGATCCGTGTCGAATCCTGCTTCGATCCGCGAGCCCTCTCGCGGGTGGGCGCGCGCGGGCTGATGCAGCTGATGCCCAGGACCGCCGCGCAACTGGGCGTCACCGACAGCTTTGACGCCGACCAGAACATCGCCGGCGGCGTGCGCTACCTGAGCCAGCTGCTGACCCGCTTCGAGAACGACACGCCCTTGGCGATCGCCGCCTACAATGCCGGCCCCACCGCAGTGGACACCTACGGCGGCGTGCCCCCCTTTAGCGAAACCCGCAAGTACGTCGAGCGCGTGCTCGCGGAGTACCGCGGCAACAAGGCCGCGGCGAAGAAGCCCAGGAGCTGAGGCGCACGCCAGATGGATCGGCCCGCGGGCCGATCCATCCAGGGCTCAGGCCGGCAGGCGCCGGCGCAGCCACATCAGCAGCAGCGACACCAGCACGATCGCCGCGCCGCCCAGCACGAAGCGGTAGTGGTGCAGCTGCTTCTTGATGGCGTTGATCTTTACCTGCTTGTGCGGGTTGAAGTCGTCCGGCAGCTTCAGCACGCCCACGTCCTTCTCGTAGGCCGCGTAGTCGGCCAGCATGGCCTGGAAGCGCTCTGGCTCCTGCGCACTCAGGTCCTGCACTTCACCCGGGTCGGTGGCGAGGTTGTACAGGCGCCACTTCGCGTCGCCCCAGGGCAGCGTGATACGGGTGATCTTGTAGTCCCCCTTGAACAGCGCCGCGTTGCCGCCCACCTCCATGCCCACCGGTTCCTCGGCCGCGTAGACCCGCGGCGAGGCGCCGCTGAGCGCGGGCTTCAGGCTGCGGCCGCTCATCGGCACCGGGCCGTTCCAGCGGGAAGGCTCCACGCGGGCATAGTCGTAGATGGTCGGCGCCACGTCGGTGACGAAGCTGGTGCCGATCACGCGCTGGCCTGCGGCGATACCGGGGCCCGCCGCGATCAGCGGCACGCGCATGCCGCCTTCCGAGGAATGGAACTTGAACAGGTTGCCGGGCGAGGCTGTGGCATTGGCCCATTCAGGGCCGATGAACACCATGCTGCCCTTCTCGCCCAGGTTCTCCAGCTCATGGGTATAGCCATGGCGCGACATCCAGGTCTTGAAGCCGGTCTGCGCCACCGGGTTGCTCGGTTCGGGGCCGTTGTCCGAGGTCAGCAGGAAGATGGTGTTCTCGAATTGCCCGCGTGCCTTGAGGTACTCCACCAGGCGGCCGATGTGCTGGTCCATCGCCTCGATCATGGCGGCGTGCACCTGCATGCTCTTGGCGTAGATCGCACGCTCGTCGGCGTCCAGCGATTCCCAGCTGCGCAGCCTCTCGTGCACCGGCGCCAGCGGCGCGCCCTGCGGGATCAGGCCACGCTCCTGCGCACGGCGCCAGCGCTGCTCGCGGATCACGCCCCAGCCACCGTCGTAGACCCCGGCGTAGCCCGCGGTGAGCTCGCGCGGTGCCTGCACCGGGATATGCACCGCCTGGAAGGCGATGTAGGCCAGGAAGGGCTCGCGGCGCTGCTGGTCCTTGTCCAGGTAGCCGATCATCTGGTCGATGAGGAACTTGGAGGAGTAGAAATCCTCCGGCAGGGTCGCCGGCTTGCCGTCCTCGAACCAGTCGGCACTGGTGTAGTACGGCATGTAGGGCTTCTGCTCCCAGTTGTCCGCGCCCGAGGCATCGAGCACGAAGGATCGGTCGAAGCCATGGGAATCCGGCAACTCGCCCGGCCCATGGCCCAGGTGCCACTTGCCGGTCATGTAGTTGCGATAGCCCTCCGCCTTCAGGCGCGTGGCCAGCGTCTCCACGCCGGGCTCGAAGCGCATGCGGTAGCCCGGCCGGCCCTGCTGGTCGGCGGGCAGCGTCTCCGGGATCGTCGCGAAGCCGGTGCGGTGGTTGTCCACGCCGGTCAGCAGCATGGCGCGCGAGGGCGAGCACAGCGGCGAGCTGTGGTACTGCGTGAAGATCGCGCCGCGTGCCGCGAGCGCGTCGATGTTGGGCGTGCGCGCCTCGCCGCCGTAGGCGCCGAGATCGCTGAAGCCGGCGTCGTCGATCAGCAGCAGCACGAAGTTGGGGCGCGTGTCCGCAGGGGCCGCGGCCGGCACGGTCGCCGCAGCCGGAAGCACCGCCAGGGCCAGCAGGGCCGCCAGCCCGAGGCCTGAAGTCTTGTTCATGGGTTCTCCCCCGGAATCGTTATGGGCCGATTGTCACCGGCCCCGGGGGAAATTGACAGACTGTTGCTATCGCCCTGCAGCCCTCAACGCCAACTCAGCGCAGTTGGCTGTCCTTGCTGCCGCGGCGGTTGTAGCCGCTGAAGGTACCGGACTGGCGGTCCTGCGCCTCCTGGCAGTCCACGCAAAGGCGCACCCCGGGAATGGCCAGGCGGCGGCCCTCGGGAATCCCGGCCTCGCATTCTGCACAGTGGCTCAGGCTGGGGCCCGCGGAGAGGCCGCTGCGGGCACGGGCAATGGCGTCGGAGACCGTGGCATCGATCTGCTCCTGCACCGCACCCTCGCGCGCCCAACCGGTGGCCATGGCCCTCTCTGCTGCTGCTTGCTTTTGGTCAAAGATGGTGCCGCCGTGCCGGGATTTCAAGCAGGAGCCTTGGCCCCGGGATTCAGGGGGCAGCGGCCGGCCCGCCAGTGATGGGCTCGCTGGCCTGGCGCGACGACACCAGGTGATTGCTGCCGCTCTGCACCGTGAAGGCCTGGGTCAGGGCCTGCTCGTCGTTGCGCTCGGTCACGCGCGGCACCATCCAGAACTCGGCCTGCAGGCGCTCGGGGGTGATATCCAGCAGCAGGTAGCCGTTGAGCGTGTTCTGGTAGTACTTCAGGTGCGGGTTGGTCAGCCGCAGCAGTTGCTCGGCATTGGCGGCGAGTTGCGCGAGCAGGGCCGTGGGACCGTTGCCGGCCGGCAGGTCGCCGCGCGAGGTGATGGAGGTGGCCACGAACTCCACCGCCGCCGAACCCTGCCCACTCAACGGCTGGTAGCCCAGGCCGTTGGGATCGTCGGTGACCTCGAAGGCATAGGCCTCGTGGGCGTCGCCGGTCAGGATCACCACGTTGCCGCCGCTGCGCGCGCGGATCATCTCGAGCACGCGCGAGCGCGCCGGGTCGTAGCCGTCCCACTTGTCGTTGGAGAGGTACAGCCCGCCGCCGCCCAGCGCGCGCGGCCCGCCGAGCAGCTTGAGCGGCGAGAAGTACACCTGGTTGCCGATCAGCTGCCAATGCGCGGTGTTGGCGGCGAGCTGTCCGCCCAGCCAGGCCTCCTGCACCGGCCCCAGGATGTGCCGCGAGGCATCGGCAAAGTCACCGCTCTGGGTGAACACCGGCACGGCGTCACCGAACAGGCTGTTGGGCGGCAGGGGCGCGTCGCGGCCGTGGTGGCGCGCGTCGATCATGGTCAGGTCGGCCAGGTCGCCGAAGCGGAAGCCGCGCCAGACGCGCGAAGGGTCCGCGGCATCCGGCGCTCGGATCGGCATCCACTCGAAGGCCGCCTGCATGGCCGCGAAACGGCGCTCGGCATAGGAGCCTTCGGTGTCGGCGTCGTGGGCCTCGGCGTCGTCCTTCCAGGCGTTGTTGGCCACCTCGTGGTCGTCCCAGATCCAGATCATGGGATGCTGGCGGTGCAGTTCCTGCAGGTCGGCGTCGGCGCGGTACTGGGCGTAGCGCTGGCGATAGTCAGCCAGACCGACCAGTTCCTTCGCCGGCTCATGGGGCCGCACCTGGTCCTGGCTGCCGTTCTCGTAGATGTAGTCGCCCAGGTGCACCACGGCGTGCAGGTCGCTGCGCTCGGCCACGCGGCGGTAGGCGTGGAAGTAGCCGGCGACGTAGTTGGAGCAGGTGACGAAGGCCAGACGCAGGCGCGCCACCCCGCCCAGCGGCGCGGTGCGCGCGCGGCCGACCGGCGAACGGGCGCTGGCGGATTCGAAGCAATAGTAATACGCGGTGTCGGGCGCCAAGTCGCGCAGGTCCAGCTTCACGGTCCAGTCGCGCTCGGCGGCGCTGGTGACGCTACCGCGCAGCACCACCTGCGTCAGGCCCGGGTCGCGTGCCACCACGTAGTGCAGGCGCGCACTGCGGGCGGCGGCCGTGGCGGGCACGGCGCGCGCCCACAGCATGACGGCATCGGGCAGCGGATCACCGCTGGCGACGCCATGGGTGAAGTCGGCGGCGTCGAGGCCGCCGTCGCCATCCTCGCGGTCATCGCTGTTGCCGCAACCGGAGAGCAGGCTGACCAGGGTCGCGCCCGTCGCAACGACAAAGGCGCGGCGCGTGAACGGCGGCATGCTACGACCCCAAATTGAAAGAAGGGGTCAGTCTTGCCGCCGAAGATGGCAGCCGGATGAAAAGCCGGGCGCCGGGGGCGGTAAATCCGCCCCAACGGCGCCCTGCATACCTACCAGACGCCGTTGGTGACGCGGATGGCGTAGAAGCCACTGAAGCCGTCGGTGTACCAGATCTCCTTGCGCTCGGGCACGAAGGACGGGCTGGACATGGCCCAGTTACTGGCTGGCGCCGGCACGGTGATGATGCGCGGCTGGATCGGGGCGTTGTAGTAGGCGATCTCGCGCGGGCGATGCGGATCGCGGATGTCGAAGATGCGCAGGCCCGACAGGATCATGCTGCAGGCGGCGATGTCCGGGTTCACGCGCGTGGGGATGTTGCAGTAGTGGCCGGCGTAGCCGCCGATGGGATTCATGGCGCCGGGGTCGCCGGCGATGGCGTCGCGGTTCTCCGGCTCGTGCACTTCCAGGCGCAGGTTGGAGATGATCTTCGGCGCGGTCTCGTCGCCGATGTCGATGATGCGGCCGGCGCCCACGTAGCGGCCGTGCAGGGCCACGCCCAGGCTGCCGGGGTTGTTGGTGGAATACTCGTCGATCTCCAGCAGGTAGGGCTTGCCGTTGCGCGTGAACGGAATGGCGTTCTGCGGGATGCTGCGGTTGTCCCAGTCCAGGCGGCTCACTTCACGCACCTTGGGGTTGGGCTTGCGCGCCTGGATCTCGGAGATGTCCAACACCACTACGCCGGTGTTCTGGCCATAGGCCAGGTAGGCGCGGTTGCCGTCGTCGCTGATCGACAGGCCGTGCGAGCTGTAGCCGCCGCTCCAGATCGGCAGCGGCAGCGAGGGGTTGGAGATGTCCACCGCGGTCAGAGTGGGGATCATCGGCGTGGCGGAGAAGAAGGTCTTGCCGTCGGGCGACATGCCGCTCTCGTGGCCCAGCACGCCCACCGGCGCGGAAGCGCGCAGCTTGGGGCTGCGGCAGTCCTCGGCGATGTCGTAGACGTCCACGATGCCCGGATAGGCCAGCGGGCTGCCCATCACCGCCGCCAGCACGCCGGCCTGCTGCGACACCACCAGCGATTCATGCGGCGACAGCATGGCCAGGCTGATCAAGCGCGCCGTCAGCACCGGCTTGGCCGGATCGCTCATGTCCAGCACGTTCACGCCGACGTTGGCGTCGAGGATGTTGGTGGGGAACAGCAGCGTGCTGTCGTAGTAGGCGCACTCGCGACCGGCCTTGTCGATGTAGCGCTCCACCTTGAAGCCGCCCACGGTGCCGATGGCATTGGGCACCATGTAGCTGCCCACCAGTTCGGTGTTGCAGGTGTAGCCCTGCGCCGCGCGGCCGCTGTCGTGGTCGGCCTTCGTCACCCGCCCCTGCATGCCGGTCTCGGGCAGGGAGCCTTCACCGCAGGAGGCCCTGGGAGTGGCGCCCTCCAGCGGGGCATCGGCCACCGAACTGCTGGAGCCGCAGGACGCCAGGCCAGCGGACAGCGCCACCAGAAATGCCGGAACCAGGGGGGATTTCACTGCCATGCTGCGTCTCCATGCACCGCCGCGTGGGCGGCCCGTTGTCTCAATGCGTTTTTCGATGCTCTACTTCGATGCGCCGCCTGCGGAGGCGCCGCCGTCCGCGGCCTGCTGCGCCAGGATCGCCAGCATCCGCTGGATCATGTCGATCTCGCGCGACTGCTCCATCACCACTCGCGCCGCCAGTTCGCGCACCGCCGCCACGCGGCCGTTGTCCGCGGCGAAGCGCGCCATGGGCACCCCGCCCTCGTGGTGCGCCAGCATCAGCGTAAGGAAATGCCGGTCACGCTCGGCGCCTTCGATCTGGCGCAGGCGGTTGATCTGTTCCGGCGTGGCCAGGCCGGTCATGCCGGTGGGCGAGCGGCTACAATCCAGCAGGTACTTGCTCAGCGCCGCGTCGGGCGGCTCGCTGCCGAGCAGCATCCAGTCCATGCCGCGCGTGGGCGGCACGAAGGGCTGGTTCCACAGGCGCAGCCAGCCGTACATCTGGCCCAACTCGGCGATCTGTGCGTCGGCGATGGTCTGCGCCAGCCGGCCCAGGCCGGTGGGCCGCCCGTCCAGCATGAACTTGGACATGGCGATGGCCTGCTGGTGATGCAGGCTCATGGACTGCGCGAAGCCGACGTCGATGGGGCTGCCCGCCACCGCGGCCAACTCGGCCCGCACGGATCGCAGTGCAAGCTGCTGCTGCACCGCCAGCGTGGCCAGGCCGGCAAGAACCAGCACCACGGCGATACCCAGGGAACGTCGCGCGGCCATGCTCAAAGCCGGGGCATCGGCCAACCGCCGGCCCATCGATGAGGGACGCGGCAACGGCAGGCGCTGTTCCGCGCACGCGGGGGGCTGTACATGCTGTCACTCTCCTCTGTAGGGCTCGCGGCGCTGGGCGGCCGTCTCGTTATGGGAACCACAATAGCATGCGGATGGCGGCGTCCAGCCCGGCGCGTGCCGCGAAGAGAAACCCTCCTGCGGCCGGGGGCAAGGCCGAGCCCCTGAAGAAGTCCGTTCGTGCTGAAGTCCTGAGCCTGTCGAAGGATCGAAGCATCGGCGGGCTACCCGCCAGGTCTCTCAATCCGTTGCCGCCTACCTTTCGACAAGCTCAGGGCGAACGGCAAATGAGGTCAGAGCTTCCCTAGGCTGCTTCCAGCGGCTGCGGTGGCGGCTCAGCCTCCCGGCGCGGCAGCGTGAAGGAGAAGGTGGCGCCCTTGCCGATCTCTGACGAGACCCAGATGCGGCCGCCGTGCAGATGCACGATCTTCTCGCAGATGGCCAGGCCGATGCCGTTGCCCTCGAAGCGGTCCGAGGTGTGCAGGCGCTGGAAGATCTGGAAGATGCGCTTCTGGTGCATCTCCTCGATGCCGATGCCCTGGTCCTCCACGGACACGACCCACTCTCCCGGCTCGCACGAGGCGCCGATGCGTACCAGCGGGCGGGACTGCGGCTGGAACTTGATGGCGTTGTTGATCAGGTTCTGCAGCAGCTGCGTGACCAGCGGGCGGTCGGCATGCACCTGGGGCAGCTCGCCGGTCTCGATCACCGCGCCGCGCTCCTCGATCAGCGCCTTCATCGCCAGGCGCGCGGCATCCACCGCCTCGCGCAGCTGGAAATCCGTGGCATGCACGCCGTTCTGGCCGACGCGCGACAGCTCCAGCAGGGCGCGGATCAATTCGCGCATCTGGTTGGAGGCCTCGGAGATGAAGCTCAGGTACTCGCGCACCTCGCCCTCGGCCTGCGGCAGCTTGCGCTCCAGCAACTGCACGAAGCCGTTGACGGTGCGCAGCGGCGCCTGCAGGTCGTGCGAGGCCACGTAGGCGAACTGCTCCAGCTCGCGGTTGGAGCGCTCCAGTTCGGCGCTGCGGGTCTGCAGGATCTCAGCCAGCCGCTGCTGCTCGGCCAGGCTCTGGCTCAGCGCCGCCTGCGCCTGCTCGCGGGCCTCGACCTGGTGCTGCAGGTCCTCGTTCGATTTCTCCAGGCGGGCAATCATCACGGCGCGGCGCTGCGACAGCCGGGCGTCCACGGTGGAGGCGATCAGCGCCAGCACCAGCAGGCCCACCACCACGCCGGCGATGACGAAGGCCAGCGAGTCACCCTGCAGAGCGAAGGGACCGCCGCCGGCCAGGCACATGGCACCGGGCGAGAACTGCGCGGCGCTCATGCCGGTGTAGTGCATGCCGGCGATGGCCACGCCCATGATGGCGGACGCGGCCAGGCGCTTGATCACCGTGCCCTCGCTGCGCGAGCGCAGGTTGAAGGCGAGCCATAGCGCCACCACCGAGGCCCCCACCGCGATGGCGAACGAGGACAGGAACAGGCCGGTGTCGTAGCGGATTGGCGGCGACATGCGCATGGCGGCCATGCCGGTGTAGTGCATGGCGCAGATGCCCGCGCCCATGACCAGGCCACCGCCCAACAGGTAATGCAGGCGCAGCTGCGGCCGGCTGGTAACGGTCAGGGCGATGGCCGAAGCCACCACGGCATAGGCCATGGAGACGGCGGTCAGCTTCAGCTCGAAAGCCATGGCGATCGGCAGGCTGAAGGCCAGCATGCCAATGAAATGCATGGTCCAGATGCCTGCCCCCATCGCCAGGGCACCGCCGACGATCCAGCCCAGGGTGGCGCTGTCCCGGCTCTCCGTCACCCGCGCGGCCAGGCTCAGGGCCGCATAGGACGCGAGAATGGCCACCAGCAGGGAGAGGGCGACAAGGGCTGGATCGTAGGTACCGGTCATGGCGCTGCCTGACCCTCCGGAGGCTTTGGTTACGGAACGATACCAGCCTTCCGGCCGGGCGGCCCCCGCCCCACCCACCCCTCCCGCCCCCCTGGAAAGGGGCGTCACCGAACGGCGCTACACCAGCCGGGTCAGTACCCGCACCATTTCTCGCAGGGCTTGCCGTCTCCGTCGCCGTCCATCTTCACGCCGGGGCAGTGCGCCAGGTAGTAGCGCGCCTCGTCGCAGGAGCTCATCTCGGAGCAGTAGACCTTGCCATCGCAACTGAAGCCCGGCGCCCGTACCGGCACCGGCTTCACGAAGGACTGCACCGGCTCGGTCACCTCAGGCCCCAGCTCGGGCTGCCGGGCCTGCTGGTAGCCCGAGTACAGGTGCAGGCCGCCGGCAAAGATGGACGCAATGATCACGCCCCCCAGCCAGCCACCCCCGGACCGGCGACGCTCCTGGCGGACGTGGCGCGCCGGATCATCCCGCGGGCGCGAGGCGCTGGCCGGAAAGGCGACCTTGACCGCCCGGTGGCGGCCCTGCGGATCGCGCTCGGCCTCGTAGGTGACGATGTCACCCAGGCGCGGCCGGCGGCTGCGGTCGGCAAAGGCACTGATGTGCAGGAACAGCTTGTCGCTCGCTCCATGCCATTCGATGTAGCCGAAGCCCTTGGCGTCGTTCCACTCGATGATGCGGCCCTGGTAGCGCATGGTGATCCCTGTCCGGAGGTGTGCTTCTCCCGGGAACTAGAGTGCCAAGGCCTGGCAGGCTCGCACAAGGACAGGCTCAGTAGCCCCGCTGCGCCAGCTCCGCCACGATGTCGCGGTACAGGCCCAGGCGGCTGAAGCGGAACAGGCTGTTGTCCTCGCCGTTGCAGCTCATGCGGCCCTCGTCCATGCCGGGCACGCGCGAGTCGGCATAGGCCATGTGATTGAGCCCTGGGTGCGGGCGGGTGGGGTCCAGAGAGACGCCGCTGATCCAGCGCGGCAGCACGGGCGTGGCGCCGCCGCTGCCCTCGGGGCCGTAGGTGGTGAACTTCTGCGAGTCCACCGAGATGTTGCCGTCGTTGGGACCCTCGCCATCCATGACGATCTGCCAGTTGAACTTCTTGCCCGAGTAGCAGGGGTGGTCGATGTCGTCCACCTGCGAGGTGAAGCTCTGGTAGAACACCGGGTGGGCCGCGTCCATCGGCAGCGGGTAGCGCTGGTTGAAGCTGGGCGGGCAGGTCTTGCCGAAGCCGGGCTCGCAGTCCATGTCGGTGGTGATCATCATGTACTTGCGCGACAGCGCCACCGCCGACTCGCTGCCATTGACCACCAGTGCCTGGTTCTGCCGGTAGGAGTCCGCCGCCAGCGCCAGGTCCACCAGCGGCGAGCGGCAACCCGGCGTCAGGCAGGACGCCGTGACCTTGAGGATCCAGTCCGCCTGCGCCGTGCCCTTGTTGGCGCCGGCCATGGAGGTCCAGCTCGCCACGTGCCGGTGCATGGGGTCGCCGCTGAACTCGTTGCGCACGGCCGCCAGCATGTAGCGCGAGTCCGGGCAGCCCTGCGAATGGCAGATGACGTTGAACTGCAGGCCGCGGCGGCAGGAGGCCTCGTCGGCGAAACCGCTGCGCGCGCGCCGCGCGGCATCGGCGCAATAATCCAGCGTGGCCGCATGCACGCCGTCGATCACCCGGGGATTGCGCCCCTGGCACAGCAGCTCGGCCACGCTGCTGCCGGCGCACTTCTTGTACAGCAACTGGCCACGCGTCTCGTGCGAGGCGTAAGCCAGCTTGTCCGGCTGGTACACCACCGCGCCACCCGCTTCCAGCATGGCCTTGACCCCATAGGCGTCGAAGCCGCCGCCGGGCTGCTGCGTGTCACCGCGGAAGGAGCGCTCCGCGGTGTAGGAGAAGGGGTGCGACAGCAGGATCGGCCAGCGCGTCGCCAGGCTCTTGCCGCTGCCGTCCGCGGGCGGCGGGTAGAAGCTGCCGTCTGGCCCGGCGCCGCGCTTCAGCCCGAAGCTCCCGGCGGGATCGCCGCCCTCGCCCGCGGGGCCGCAGGCACAGAGCAACAGGGCCAGCCACGCGACGGCTGCGATCCTCATGGCCCGATCAGTCCTGCGAGCCGCTTTCGTACAGCGGCGACTTCAGCGGCAGGCCGATCAGAGCCGTCGGCGTGGAGTCGATGGCATCGATCAGGTCGATGAACACCTTGGTGACGGGCACCAGGTCATCCTTGGCCACCTTGTCCAGCGTGTCGGCCAAGTCGTACAGGTAGTTGGGGCCCGCGATCAGGCTGGCCGTGGGCACGCCGGCGGCACAGATGAAACCGGCGTCGGTCGGCAGCGCGCCGATCGGACACAGCACATGCCCGGAGATCAGTGCCGTACGCCGCAGGTCGTGACGGATCACCGAGTTGATCATGCTGAGCTTCAGCGTGGGCCCCATGTTCTCGATGATCGCGCGCAGCTCGGGCTTGTCGGTGATTTCCAGCTTGTCGTCGGCACCCTTGATACCCTGCTTGCCGATGTGCTCCAGCGTGACGTTGGCGACGATGTTGTAGGGCGTCTCCTTGTCGATGACGTACTTGCGCACGAACTCGCGGTGCACCTGGTAGCCGCTGAAGTGCGTGTCGAAAGTGGCGAACATCATGGTCTTCTGGCGCGAATCAGCCGGCTGCGAGGCGTAGTACTGCGCCTGCGCCAGCACCGCGGCCGTGCCGCTGCCGTCCTCCACCGCGCCGTAGAACACCGAGTCGTGGTGCGACTGCACCATGATCGTGTCCTTGCTCTTGCCCGGCAGGAAGCCCACCACCGCGCGGCCGATGGCTTCCTTGCGGAAACCCTCCATGACCATGTTGGCGCTGGCCGGCACGCCGCTGGCGGTCATCTCGCGAATGCGCGCGCCTTCCTTCCTGGTCACCCACACGCCGGGGATCGTCACCTGCGTGCGGCGGTAGAACTCGTTGTAGTACTTGTTGGAGTCGAAGTAGTCGCTGAGCACGCCGATGAAGCCCACCGCACCATCCTCCATCGCCCGCTCCACCGTACTGGCGTAGGAGGTGACGAAGGGATTGCCGATCACCAGAGTCGGCTCGAGTGTGGTCAAGCCCGGATCCCACAGGAACTCGATCTGCAGCGCCAGCAGCGCCGGCGGCATCAGGAACTTGAGATCGAACATCACGATCTTGCCCTTGACCGAACGCAGCGGCACGCCGGAGCCGATATCCACGATCTCGGCCGACAAACCGTTGGGCCCCGTGGAGAACACCGAGGGTTGATCCACCGTGACGTAGGTGTGCGCCACCGGGAAGCTGTCCACCGCCTCCCCGTTGACCTTGAGGCTAGAACGGGTGGCGCTCCAGTTCCAGGATTTGGCCGTCTCGTAGTGGACGTCCTGCAGGCCCAGGGACTCGAACTGGCACTTCACATAGGCCGCGGCCTTTTCGCCTTCCAGCGTGCCGGTGCGACGGTAGCCGATGCCCACCAGGTCCTCGATCCAGCCGTAGATGCGCTCGGTGCTGGGCATGCCCTGGGCCTCGGGGGCTGTGGAGCGGGCGCAGGGGGCGGCGTCCACTACGCTGCGGCCCCCGCCGCCGCTGGGGGCGGTGCTCGATCCGCAGGACGCAAGCAGCAGGGTCCCGGCCGCGGCCAGGGCAATGGCGGCATTCTTCAGCAAATGACTCTCCTCGGGCACAGGGGGCCTGCGGCGCGGCCGCGACCCTGTCGATGTTGTATGCCGCATTGTCGGCCCGGCAGGGGCCGGCCCGCTTCTCATCTCCGGACAATCTCGCATTCATTTCTCGCCACACCTAAAATCCAGGTATGCGAGCCAACGACCTAATCGTCCCCACCGTCCCCGTCAGCTACGTGCTGCTGATGCTGGACATAGCCGCCGGCTACGGCGTGCGGCGGGAGACCCTGCTGGACGGCCTGGCCATCACCCCCGAGCTGTTGCAGAAGCCGGACGCCCGCATCAGCCTACTCGACGACTACGCCCGCCTCTGCATCCGCGCCCTGAAGCACACCGGCGAGCCCGCCCTGGGCTACGAGTTCGGCCTGCGGGCCACGCTGACGACGCACGGCATCCTCGGCTACGGCCTGATGAGCCAGGCCCGCTTCCGCGACATGCTCACGTTCGCCCAGCGCTTCGGAGCCACGCTGCGCATGCCGGCCTGGCAGCTGCGCTTCTACGAGGACGGCGACCACGCCGTGATGGAAGGCCAGGAGGCCATCGCCCATGGCAGCCTGCGGCGCTTCTCCTGCGAGCAACTGGTGGTGAGCATGTACTCCATCGCGCAGCAGTTGCTGCCGGTGCCCGACCCGGAGATCGAGCTGTTGTTCGACTACCCGGAGCCGGAGTACCACGCTCGCTACCGCGAGCGCCTGCCGCGGGCCCGCTTCTCCACGTCCTGCACCCAGATCCGAGTGCCGGC
Organism: Solimonas sp. SE-A11; assembly: GCF_030345715.1. Lineage (GTDB taxonomy): Bacteria > Pseudomonadota > Gammaproteobacteria > Nevskiales > Nevskiaceae > Solimonas_A. The sequence goes on along the minus strand of NZ_JAUASX010000001.1, from coordinate 655,083 downwards.
GGCCTATCTCGACATGCCGCTGCGCACCGCCGACCAGGTCTCCGCCCTGCTGGCCGAGCGCGAGTGCGAGCGCGAGCTCTCCCTGCTCAGCCGCAACCGCGACCTGGTCAACCAGGTGCGCGCGGTGCTGGTGAACGACGGCACCCGCTATCCCACGCTGGAACAGGTGGCGAAGCGCCTGCATACCTCCACGCGCACGCTGAACCGGCAACTGGAAAAGCGCGGCAGCGGCTTCCGCGAACTGCTGGCCGAAGCGCGACAACGCGACAGCCTGCGCCTGCTGGAAGATCCGCGGCTGACGCTTACGGATATCGCGCAGCAGTTGGGCTACAGCTCGCTGGCAAACTTCGCGCGGGCGTTCCGGGCGTGGAACGGGGCTTCGCCGGGGGAGTTCCGGGCGCGCGGCGGCTAGGCGGCTAGGCGACTTTCCAGCCAGGACAGGCCACGGTCGCCCAGCACCGCAAAGGCTTCGTCCACGAAGGGCGTCATCGCGGCACGCGCCTGCTCCTTGGTCAGCTTCACCTGCCTTTCGGTCATCGCCGCCATGATCTGGTTGAAGTCGGTGGAATAAGTACGCGGATCGAGAATCCACCCTGGCGCCGGCTGGTCGCGTGCGGGTATCAGGCTACTCAGACGGCAGATATACTCCTCACGCGCCAGTGCTTCAGCGCTGTCCGGTGACTCCAGGCTGGGCCGCATCGACAACTCCGGCACGCGCTTCAGGCGCGACCAGCCGATCTCGATGTCGAAGCTGTCGTGGTCCTTCATGTCGGGCTGCAGCACGATGACCTGCCAAGCCGCGGGGTGATCGTCGCGGACATACAGGCGCTCGCCGGGGAAGAACCAGGTCTTGGGCGCAGGCACTTCACGCCAGGCCGGGAACTCCGCTTTCATGCGGGCCGCGAAGAGTTCGCGTAGCGCGGCGCCGTATTCTTTGCGCATGGGACGAGGCAGGATGGCTCAGAGAGGTTTATCGTAGCCCAGAGCCACCCCCGGCGTTGTCCATCCGTCGGCCCACCGTCCCCGGCACCGGAGCCCTCATGAAGTACGACGATGCAAGCTGGCACTACGGCGGAAACTTCCCCGAAGGGCAGCCCGAGGAACATGGCGGCACACACATCGCTCTCTTCCTGAAGTGGTGTTTCATCAAGGGTTGGGCCGGTGAGTTACACCAGACCGAGGAACCCGAGGCCGTGAAGCAGGTCATCGCCGGAACCCTGTCAGCCACGGAGTTCTTTTTCCAGTACTGCGACGGCAAGCTGATCGACGACATGCTCAATGACGAGGGCAATCGCTTCGCGGGGCAATACTACGGCGATGATGGCTTGTACCTGGACGATTACACGGAACACTTTGGAGAGCTCATGTACGTGGCTCCGGAGAGTGCGCATGATTTCTCCAGGTATTCATCCGTTCTTGAGAGCCGCTTCAGGAGCGGCGTACTGACAAAGCAGCAGATCAAGAAGAAGCCTTGGTGGAAGCCATGGTGATGGCGCAAGGTAGGGTGAGGCGAATGAAATAAGCCACATCATTCGCTTCGACAGATGCGGTTCACCAGGTACACCACATCTATTGACTAGACAACCCATAAAAACCTGCTCCGCCGGGCCGACTCCGGAGAGATCGCGCTCGCCACGTGCCAGACCTGGCCTTGCGGCCAGCCGTTGCGCTGCGCGGGCTCCCCTGGTGGAGGGACCCGGCGGGCAGCAATACCAAGTTGTTAATGAGCACCGACAGCAGGTGTGACCCGGGACTCGTTCGCGGATGCGCTAGCAGAGCCCTACTGGGTTAGCCCGGCAATCGTTCTACTGCAGGGAAGTCTGAGAGCCGTGAGGGTATGGGCCGGGTGGGTGAGATCGTTCCCGGTATTCGGTGGGCCTCGGTCGTTGGGTGTCCAACGTGGGGCCTGGCTCGATGGGAATAGTTTGCGCGCTTACTTGGGGAACTCATAACGGAGTTCCGTATTTCTTTGGTGGGTCTGGTTAACTGAGCGCGGCCATGGATGGCCGCCCAGGGGCTAAATTAGGTAACTAAAGCCTCGCCATGGACGGCTACTCGGTCGCGTTCACCCTTCGATCCTTCGACAAGCTCAGGACTTCAGGGCGAACGGTTGGGCTAGTCCCTTCAAGCTCGCCTCTCGGCAACGGCTCCTGCGCTGCCCTACCTCGGGCATCCATGCCCCTCACCCTCGGCAACTGCTCCATGCGTTGCCCTACCTCGGGCATCCATGCCCTCGTAGCCCTCTCCCCGCTTGCGGGGAGAGGGGATGAAGACGATGGACGCCTAACGAAAAAGGGCGGCGATTCGCATCGCCGCCCTCGTGTCATCGCAAGCCTGCGATCAGAACAAGCCCATCGCCAGCAGCTTCATCTTGATCATCAGCCAGAGGAAGCCGAACACCTGCTTCACCTGCTCCCAGAAGCTGGGCTTGTAGTTAGCGCGCTCGCGCAGGTAGTGCTGCAGCGCGGTGATGTCCTCGTCGGTGAATTCCTCGAACTTGGGCATGCCGCGGGACTGCAGGGCACCGCCCTGGACGATAGCCTTGAGGGCGTCATGCGACAGCGGCACCGGGGAGGCGCGCAGGTCCGGGGCGTAGCCGCCGGCGACGGCGGCGGTGCCGTGGCAGATCACGCAGCCGGTGTAGACGTGCTTGCCCTTCTCGGCAAGGACCGGGTCGATCTTGAAGTCGGGGGCGGCGAGTGGCTCCACCTTGGCCAGCGGCGGGGGTGACGGCGGCAGCGTGGCGTTGCCGTCCAGCGCGAAGGTCAGCATGCGGCGGGGGTACTGGCGGCCGACCCAGCCGTGCTGGGCGCTGAGCGAGCCCAGCAGCGCGGGCGCGCCGCCCCAGCCGGCAAGGATGGTGACGTACTGCTTGCCGTCCACGCTGTAGGTCAGGGGCGGAGCCTGCGTGCCCACCCCCATCTGGTAGCTCCACAGCTCCTTGCCGCTGACGGCGTCGGTGGCGACGAAGCGGCCGTCGGCCAGGCCCTGGAACACCAGGCCGCCGTGCGTGGCGATGACGCCGCCGGCGGTGGCGCCTGGGGTCGGGTTGCGCCAGGCCTCCTTCTGCGTGACCGGGTTCCAGGCGAGCAGCGAGGTGCTGCCGGCGCTGGTGGGGATGTCGTCGAAGAAACCCTTGAGGCCGAGCACGTCACCCGGGGTCATCTGCCACTTGCCGGGCTTGCGGCCTTCACCGTCATAGAAGCCCGCCATCTCGCGCGCAGGGATGTAGACCAGGCCGGTATCCGGGCTGAAGGCCATGGGCTGCCAGTTGTGCGCGCCGCCGGAGCCGGGCCAGGTCAGCGCCGGGCCGTTCTCGTAGCGGGCGCCGCGCACTTCCACCGGGCGGCCGGTGGCCATGTCGACCTTCTCGGCCCAGGTGACCTTGCCGATCTTCTCGGCGGAGATCAGCTTGCCGCTCTCGCGGTCCAGCACGTAGAAGAAGCCGTTCTTCGGCGCGTGCATCAGCACTTTGCGCGGCTTGCCCTCGATGTCGATGGTCGCGCTGACCATGTCCATCGTGGAGTTGAAGTCCCAGGTCTCGTTCGGCGTGGTCTGGTAGTGCCAGACGTACTCGCCGGTGTCGGCGTCCAGCGCGACCACGGAGCAGAGATAGAGGCTGTCGCCGCCGCCAGGGTTGCGCAGCTGGGCATTCCAGGGCGAGCCGTTGCCGGTGCCCAGGTAGATGCGGTTGTACTCGGGGTCGTAGGTCATGGCGTTCCAGACCGTGCCGCCGCCGCCGTACTTCCACCACTCGCCGCTCCAGGTCTTGGCGGCTTCTTCCATGGCCTTGTTCTCGAAGCCGTCGGCCGGGTTGCCGGGCACGACGAACCAGCGCCACAGCTGCTTGCCGGTCTCGGCGTCATACGTGGTGACGTAGCCGCGCACGCCGCCGAAGTCGGCGCCACCGTGGCCGATGATGACCTTGCCGTTGAAGATGCGTGGCGCGCCGGTGATGTAACGGTTGTCGCCCGGCGTGTTGGTCTGCACTTCCCAGACCAGCTGGCCGGTCTTGGCGTCGAGCGCGAACAGGCGGCCGTCCTGCACGCCGGTGTAGACCTTGCCGTTCCAGAAGGCGAGGCCGCGGCTGCCCCAGGCATAGCGCATCTTGCGCGACTCCACCTTGGGGTCGTACTTCCACAGCAGCTTGCCGGTGCGGGCATCCACGGCATGCACGATGCTGTAGCCCACGGCGGTGTAGATGATGCCGTCCACGGCCACCGGCTGGCTGGAGACGTTCCAGACGTCGTCCAGCTCCAGCGACCAGGCCAGGCCGAGCTTGGGCACGGTCTGCGTGTTGATCTGGTCCAGCGGGCTGAAACGCTGCTCGCTGAAGGTACGGCCCCAGGCCGCCCAGTTGGCACCGTCGGTCTCGTTGTTGAGGGCGGCGTTGTCGATAGTGCTGGCATTTGCCTGCACTACGAGCACGGGCAGCAGTGCGGTGCTGGCTGCCAGCAGGACACGGCGGGCAAGGGCCGCCAGGCCGGTACGTTTCATGGTTCTCCCCCAAGAGCGTGGATGCCGGAGAGTATCGCCCCCGCTCCCCTGCTCCGCCCTCCTGCTTTCGCAGTAGCCGCGGCCGTACCGCGGCTCATCCATCTGCCGCAGCGCAGCATAAAAATCCCACCCAACGGTGTAGGTGGCAATCGCCCCCTTGCTGAGACACGATAGGGCTCTCGGCAACGGGGGAGAATGAAAATGAGAATTACCAGCCCGATCACGGCGCTGTGCACGGCGGCGTCAGTCGCTTTCCTTTTCCTGCTGGCCCCGGGCCCGCTGGCGGCGGCGCCGGTGGACGGCGCGCGCATCCAGGCGGCGGACCGCGAGCCGGGCAACTGGATGTCGCACGGCCGCAGCTACGACGAGCAGCGCTACAGCCCCCTGGCGAAGATCGACCAGGCCAACGTCGGCCAACTCGGCCTGGCCTGGACCTACAAGCTGGACGTGGATCGTGGCGTGGAGGCCACGCCGATCGTGGTGGACGGCGTCATGTTCACCACCGGCGCCTATTCCATCGTGTATGCGCTGGATGCCCGCAGCGGCAAGCTGCTGTGGAAGTACGACCCCAAGGTGCCACGCGAGTGGGCCGGCAACGGCTGTTGCGACGTGGTCAACCGCGGCGTGGCGGCCTGGAAGGGCAAGGTCTACGTCGGCAGCTTCGACGGCCGGCTGATCGCGCTGGACGCCAAGACCGGCAAGCCGGCCTGGACCACCGACACGGTGATCGACCGCAACCGCAGCTACACCATCACCGGCGCGCCGCGCGTGGTGAAGGACAAGGTGATCATCGGCAACGGCGGCGCCGAGATGGGCGTGCGCGGCTATGTCTCGGCCTACGACGCGGCCAGCGGCAAGCTGCTGTGGCGCTTCTTCACGGTGCCGGGCGACCCCAGGCAGCCGCCCGAGAACAAGGCCATGGAGATGGCGCAGAAGACCTGGGCCGGCGACGCCTACGTGCAGCAGGGTGGCGGCGGCACGGTGTGGGACTCGATGGCCTATGACCCGGAACTGGACCTGCTCTACATCGGCACCGGCAACGGCTCGATGTGGAACCGCAAGGTGCGCAGCCCCGGCGGCGGCGACAACCTGTTCCTGTCCTCGATCATCGCGCTGAAGCCGGACAGCGGCGAGTACGTCTGGCACTACCAGACCACGCCGGGCGACACCTGGGACTATACCGCGACGCAGCACATCATCCTGGCGGACCTGCGCATCAAGGGCGAGCTGCGCAAGGTGCTGATGCAGGCGCCGAAGAACGCGTTCTTCTACGTGATCGACCGCAAGACCGGCGAGCTGATCTCGGCGGAGAAGTTCGCGCCGTCCAACTGGGCCAGCCACGTAGACATGAAGACCGGCCGGCCGGTGGAGAACCCGGAGGCGGACTGGACCAAGGAAGCGCGGCTGATCTTCCCCTCGCCCTTCGGCGCGCACAACTGGCAGCCGATGTCCTTCAACCCGAAGACCGGCCTGGTCTATATCCCGATGCAGGAGACGCTGATCCTGCTGGCGCCGGACAACAACGCCAAGTACGTGCGCAAGGGCATCTTCAACGTCGGCCTGCAGCCCTTCGACATCCCCGAGGACCCCAAGGGCATGCAGCAGGTGGCCGACGCCCACAAGGGCCATCTGCTGGCCTGGGACCCGGTGGCTCAGAAGGCCGCCTGGGACCAGCCGCACGTGACAATCTGGAACGGCGGCACGCTGAGCACCGCCGGCAACCTGGTGTTCCAGGGCAGCGCCGACGGCCGTGCCGTGGCCTATGCCGCGGACACCGGCAAGAAGCTCTGGGAGGCGCCCGCCAATACCGGGGTGATGGCCGGGCCGGTGACCTACACGGTGGACGGCGAGCAGTATGTGACCTTCATGGCTGGCTGGGGCGGCGCCTTCGCGCTGGGTGGGGCGATGGCCAACGTCGCCAAGGTGCGCCCGGAAGCGCGTGTGCTGACCTACAAGCTGGGCGGCAAGGCGAAGATGCCGGCACCGACCCGCGTGCTGGCCACGCTGCCCAAGCCGCCGCCGGTCACGGCCACGGCTGAACAGCTGGCCCTGGGCCGCGCGCTGTACAACGGCTACTGCTCGGTCTGCCATGGCTTCAACGCGATCAGCGGCGGCGTGCTGCCGGACCTGCGCTACCTGACGCCGGAAAAGCACCAGATCTTCGCCGGCATCCTGGCGGGCGCCTACGCGCGGAAGGGCATGCCGGTGTTCGCCGACCTGCTGCCGCCGGATTACCAGGCGGTGCTGCAGCAGTACATCATCAAGCGCGCCCACGACCTGGAACAGGAGCTGGCGGCGCAGCAGAAGGACGCGAAGAAGTAGCGGAGCCTGGTGGGGCGCCCCTCATCCGGCGCTAGGCGCCACCTTCTCCCCGCTTGCGGGGAGAAGGAGGCGGGCTTCCGCGCTGGGAATTCTGGAGGCTCCTAAAGCAGCCCCGCCGCACGCACGGCCGCCATCAGGGTCGGCACGGCTTCGGCATAGCTGACCACCACGCCGCCGGCGGTGACGCCAGCCACCCGGTAGGCGCCGGTGAAGCGGCGCGTGACGCGCAGGACCTCGGAGTCGTTGTCGGCATGGACCACCAGGGCCTGCGGCGGACCGTCCACCAGGCTCCAGCGATGCCAGAACGGGCGGAACATGGCCGGCAGGCGCGTAGACACCAGGTCGAAGACGCGCTGGAACTCCAGGCGCTCGACATAACTGAAGTGTTGCGGTGTGTCCCCGATCCCCATCGAAGTCCCCGGTCGGTCCCCACCGACGCGCTTCGATCATACGCTGCGCCCCCCCCCCAACGGGACGCAAACTGAGCTTCATTTCACGAATAAACCGGGGAATCGTTCAGAGCAGTCCGGCGGCCTTGAAGGCGTCGGTGATGCTGCGGGCGGCGACGGCATAGATCACCGAGCCCTGCCCGGTCACGCCGGCGGCACGGTAGCCGCCGGAATTGAGCCGGGTCACGCGCAGCACCTGGGTGCCGTCCTCGGCATGGACGATGAATTCGGGGGGAATCCCGGAGGTTTCCTCCCACCGGTGCCAGAAGGAGCGGAACATGCCCGGCAGGCGCGCGGCCGCGCGCTCGAACGAGCGCTGGAATTCCTCGCGCTCGCCGTAGCTGAACCCCAGACCCTCGCGTGCCCCCGCCATAGACCGGCCTTTCCGCTTGCCGATGCCTCATGACGCCCAGATTTACGCGAAATCCAGCCCCTTTAGGGGCGGCCGGTATGTTTTATCCATAGAGCCGGCGGGCATGCACGCCCAGCCCACGCGCCACGCTGGCGAAGGGATCGCCGATCACCTGCTCGCTCGCAGGGAACGCCGTGGCGACGGCATCGCGCAGCAGGCGAATGCCGGTGGAGCCGCCGGTGATGTAGACGGTGTCGATCTGCTCCGCCGTCAGCCCGGCGCTGCGCACCGTTTCCAGGGCGGTGGCGACGATGCGCGCCAGCGCGTCGTCGATGGCAAAGGACAGGGTGAGCTGGTTGAGCGTGGTCATCAGGCCGTTCTCGACGAAGGCGAGATCGATCTTGTGGCGGCCGCCGTCGGCAATGGCCACCTTGGCGTCTTCCACCAGGCCGGCCAGGCGGTGGCCTTCGCGGTCGCGCAGCACCTTCATCAGGCGGTCATGGAAGGTCGGCGCCTTGTAGAAGGGACGCAGGGTCAGGGCCTCCGACAGGGCCTTGGGCGTGTAGAGGAAGTTGATGCGGTGCCAGGTGGCCAGTTCGAAGTAGATGTGCGAGGGCACCGGCTTGCCCTCGCGCCCCGTGCTGTTCAGGCCCAGGCAGGGCATCACCGAGACCAGGCTCAGCTGCTGATCGAAGTCCGTGCCGGCGACGTGCACGCCACCACTGGCCAGCACGTCGGCTGTGCGGTCCAGGCGGCCGGCGCGCTCGGGCCCGAGCCGCACCACGGAGAAGTCCGAGGTACCGCCGCCGATGTCCACCACCAGTGCCAGGGTCTCGCGGGACAGGCCGGTCTCGTAGTCGAAGGCGGCCGCGATGGGCTCGTACTGGAAGTTCACCTCGCTGAAACCCGCCTCCAGGGCGATCTCGCGCAGCGAGGTCTCGGCCGCGGCGTCGCGCACCGGGTCGTCGTCCACGAAATGCACCGGGCGGCCCAGCACCACGCGCTCCAGGGGCGCGCCTGCCTGTACCTCGGCACGCTGCTTCAGGTGGGCAATGAAGCCGCCGATGATCTCGCGATAGGCCACCGCCTTGCCGTTGACCAGCGTGGTCTCGCCCAGCAGCTCGCTGCCGAGCAGGCTCTTGAGCGAGCGCAGCAGGCGGCCGCTGTAGCCGGCCTGGTATTCGGCGATGGCCTGGCGGCCGAACACCGTGCTGCGCTCGTCGGCGTTGTAGAACACCGCGCTGGGCAGCGTGACGCGGTCCTGCTCCAGCGGCACCAGGCCGAGCGAGCCCTGCCCGCCCAGGCAGACGGCGGAGTTGGAGGTACCGAAGTCGATGCCGGCGTAGGGCTTCATGGGGGTGGCCGGAAAAGGGGGCGCGATTCTACCCGCGTTCGATGGTCAGTTGGTGTCCTGCGGCGACCCGCCGTCCAGGGGCCGGCCGGCGACCTCGGCCACAGGCGCTTCCGGCGCCTTGCCGGAGACGCGCGAGGATTGCGCCATCTTCAGCACGTCGATGGTGGCGGCCTTGGCCAGCGAGGGGCTGTCGATACGCTTGTTGACCTGGCGCACGATCTGCTCGCGCACCAGCGGCTCCAGCAGCTGGGCGCGGTGCAGCAGCCCACCCGGCAGGTTGCGGCCGTCGAGCCGCAGGCGCACCTGCTCGGGCACGACCGGGCGCGGCACCAGCTTGAGGATCAGTGGCTCGTAGGTCTCGACGTCGAGGTCGACGTTGATCAGCACGTCGATGTCGACGTCGGCGCGGATGTTGAGGATGCGCAGTTCCAGCAGCATGTCGCCGAACAGTTCCAGCCGGAAGCCGACCTTGGGCAGCAGCTCCAGCCGCGGCTCCACCTGCACGTCGCGCACGCGGAAGGAATAGGAGCCCACGATCAGGTCGGCCGGCATGCGCTTGAGCGAGCCGTCGATGGTCTCCTGCAGCAGGCCTTCGATCTCCTGGCTCAGGCGGCCGGCATTGACCACCTGCCGGATGAAGTTGTGGCCGAACTCGGCGTAGGAAATGGGCTTGAGATCACTCATGGCCCTACTTTAACCCGTCATGCCGGCGAAAGCCGGCATGACGGGGGAGCAGGATCAGGCTTCCGCGATCTTCAGCACCAGCTTACCGGTGTTGTCGCCGCGGAACAGCTTGAGCAGCGTCTCGGGGAACACCTGGATGCCGCCCTCGGTGATGTCCTCGCGCGTCTTGAGCTTGCCGGCGGCGAGCCAGCCGGCCATTTCGCGGCCGGCGATGGCGTAGCGGTCGGCGTAGTCGAACACCACCATGCCCTTCATGCTGGCGCGGTTGACCAGCAGCGACAGGTAGTTGCTCGGGCCCGTGACCGGCGTGGTGTTGTTGTACTGCGAGATGGCGCCGCAGATGACGATGCGCGCGCCGCGCGTGATCTGCGTCAGCGCGGCATCGAGGATCTCGCCGCCGACGTTGTCGAAGTAGACGTCGATGCCCTTGGGGCAGTGCTGCTTGAGGCCCTTCTTCACGTCCTCGTTCTTGTAGTCGATGCAGGCGTCGAAGCCCAGTTCCTCGACCACGTACTTGCACTTGTCAGCGCCGCCGGCGATGCCAACCACGCGGCAGCCCTTGACCTTGGCGATCTGGCCCACCACGCCGCCCACGGCACCGGCGGCACCGGACACCACCACGGTCTCGCCGGCCTTGGCCTCGCCCACTTCCAGCAGGCCGAAGTAGGCCGTCATGCCGGGCATGCCCAGCGTGCCGAGCCACACCGGCAGCGGAGCCAGCTTGGGGTCCACCTTGGTGACGGCGCGGCCATCGGACAGCGCGTATTCCTGCACGCCGAAGGTGCTGACCACGTGCTCGCCCACGGCGAACTTGGGATGCTTGGAGGCGATCACGCGGCCGACGGCACCGGCGCGCATCACTTCGCCGATGCCCACCGGCGGCACGTAGGACTTGCCGTCGTTCATCCAGCCGCGCATGGCCGGGTCCAGCGACAGGTACAGCAGCTTGACCAGGAACTGGCCCTCGGCCGGCTCGGGCACGGGCTCTTCGGTGCGCTGCCAGACGTTCTCCTGCGGCAGGCCCACCGGGCGGGCGGCGAGGCGGATCTGGTGATTGATGGCGGTCATGGGGTTCTCCTTCAGGCGTTGAGGGTGGCCAGCGCCAGTTCGGCGTAGCGCTGTGGTTGTTCGAGATCGGGGAAATGGCCGCAGTCGGCGAAGCGCTCGACGCGGGCCTGCGGCAGCAGCTCCTGCAATGAATCGGGCGAGGTGCGGAGGTGGCTGCGGTCGCGCTCGCCCCAGACCAGCAGCGTCGGCGTCTTCACGCCGTCCAGCTCGCCGTCCCGGGCCTGCGACAGGCCCTGCACGACACCGGCCAGGCAGAAGCAGCCGCCATGCGTCAGCGAGTGATCCGCGGGCGCCAGGAATTCATCGAAGCGCGAGCGGTCCGGCAGGGCGATGCCATACCACACGCTGGCGAAGCGGCGGCGCGAGGCACGCATCAGCAACTGCCCTACCACCGGCACCTGCAGCGGCTTGGGCACGTTCTTCTGCGTCCAGGCGCGCATGGCCGGCATCGACGGGGTCTGGCACAGCAACAGGCGGCGGATGCGATGCGGCGCGGCCTTGGCGGCGGCGATGGCGTAGAGGCCGTTGGCGCAGGAGAAATGCAGCGCGGCCTCGCGGATGTCCAGCTCGTCCATCACCGCCAGCACGGCGCCAGCACCGTCCTGCAGGCGATGGCCGTAGGCCAGCGCGGGCTTCGAATGGCCGAAGCCCGGCAGGTCGAAGCAGACCACGCGCGCATAGGGGCGCAGCCGCTCGATCACCGCGGCGTGGTGCTCGATGACATTGGGGCCATCCGGCACCATCAGCACCACCGGGCCCTTGCCGCCGGTGTCGAACACGCGCAGGCGGCCGATGCGGGTGTCGACCAGGCGCGTGCCGGCCGGCCAGCCGGAGGTGTCCGGCGCGGAAAGCGAGCGGTTGATCAGGCTGTCGAGAGTGGCGGCGAGCATTTCAGGCCTCCAGGATGTGACCCGCTTGCGGCGCGGCACGGCCTTCCAGCACTTTGCGCCAGGCGGCTTCCCACTGCGCCGGGCTGCTGTGCTGCACGCGCAGCCAGCGGCGCAGCGGCGGCAGGAACTCGGCCCAGGCGAGAGCGAAGCGCTGGTCGATGCCGCCGGGGCCCCAGTCCTGCGTGCGCTTCTTGATCTGGCCCGGCGCGAAGAAGAACTGCGGCTTGGCGCCCGGCAATGCATGCTGGGTCTGGCGCTCTTCCCAGTGCGTGGCGCCGACGATGCAGCTGTGCTTCAGCGCGTCCTTGAAATGGTGATGCACGCGCGACAGTAGGCCGCCGTCGCCGGACATGTCGACGTAGACGCTGGCCATGTCCGCCGGCAGGGATTCCAGTGCGTCATAGCCGATCACGCGGTCGTAGTGGCCGAGCTGCTCGCAGAACGCGCGGTTGCGCGCCGAGGTCAGGCCGATCACCTCGCAGGACTGCGGGCGGTTCAGCGACAGGCGCTGCGCCACGCCCAATGCGGTCTTGCTGGAGGCGCTGGCGATGACCACCGAGCGGCCGCCGAAGAGACCGTTGTCGGCGAGGAAGTCCTCGATCAGGAAGGACGTGATGTAGAGCGGCGACAGCAGGGCCTGCTCGTCCTCCTGCCCCGTGTCATGCGCCGGATCCCTGGAGACGCGGCGATAGAGCTGGTAGGCGGCGGGCAGCGCGCGGCGATGCGGCATGGCGTCCATGAAGGAGGTCTCGCCGATGCGACCCGGCTGCACCAGCAGGTGCGAGGACATGGGCAGATAGCCGTAGACCCGCTCGCCCTCGGCGATGCCCTCGCAGCGCGAGCGCTCCACGCGGGCGAAGCCCCAGACCGGAATGCGCCCCCAGCCCTCGGCCGCCGGGAAGAACTGCCAGTACTGCATGGCGTCACCGAACACGCCGTAGGTGACGTTGTTGGCGGTGAGCGCGAAGCGCTCGATGCGCAGCAGCACCTGGCCGTCCTGCAGTTCCTGCAGCATGGACTCGGCGAGGCGGCACTGGCGCAGATCCTTTCGGGCCACTTCGAAGTCGAATGCGTTCATGGTTCGCTCCTTGAGGGTTGCGCCGCGTCCTTGCAGTCAGGCCCGGGAATCCCCTCGTACTGGGCGGGTCGCAGTACGAGCGGATTCCCGCCACAAGGCTTTACGCCTACTTCTTCGCCCGCGAGGAGGTGTAGGCCGCCATCGCGTCCTTGGGCACGTAGCGCCCCAGTTCCATCTTGCCGATAGCGTTGCGGTGCACCTCGTCCGGGCCGTCGGCCAGGCGCAGGGTGCGGGCCTGGGCGTAGGCGTAGGACAGGCCGAAATCGTCGCTGACGCCGCCGGCGCCGTGGACCTGGATGGCCCAGTCGATCACCTGGCAGGCCATCAGCGGCGCCGCTACCTTGATCATGGCGATCTCCTTGGCGGCGATCTTGTTGCCCACGGTGTCCATCATGTACGCGGCCTTCAGCGTCAGCAGGCGCGCGGAGTCGATCTGGATGCGGGCCTCGGCGATGCGCTCCAGGGTCACGGTCTGCGCCGCCACCGGCTTGCCGAAGGCGGTGCGCGTCAGCGCACGCTGGCACATCTTCTCCAGCGCGCGCTCGGCCAGGCCGATCAGGCGCATGCAGTGGTGGATGCGGCCCGGGCCGAGGCGGCCCTGGGCGATCTCGAAGCCACGGCCCTCGCCCAGCAGCATGTTGGAGGCCGGCACGCGCACGTTCTCGAACAGGATCTCGGCGTGGCCGTGCGGGGCGTCGTCGTAGCCGAACACCGGCAGGTGGCGCAGGATCTTGACGCCTGGGGTGTCGCGCGGCACCAGGATCATCGACTGCTGGCTGTGGCGGCTCGGGTTGTCCGGGTCAGTCTTGCCCATGAAGATGAAGATCTTGCAGCGCGGATCGTTGGCGCCGGAGGTCCACCACTTGCGGCCGTTGATGACGTACTCGTCGCCGTCACGCACGATGGAGCTGGCGATGTTGGTGGCGTCCGAGGAGGCCACGCCCGGCTCGGTCATGGCGAAGGCGGAGCGGATTTCGCCGCGCAGCAGCGGCTCCAGCCACTGCTTCTTGTGCTCCTCGCTGCCGTAGCGCTCCAGCACTTCCATGTTGCCGGTGTCGGGGGCGGAGCAGTTGAACACTTCCGGCGCCCAGATCACGCGGCCCATGATCTCGCAGAGCGGCGCGTACTCCAGGTTGGTGAGGCCGGCACCCCGCGAGGATTCGGGCAGGAACAGGTTCCACAGCCCGGCTTCCTTGGCCTTGGCCTTCATCTCCTCGATGATCGCGGTGGGCTGCCAGCGGTCGCCCTCGGCGACCTGCTCCAGGAACTTCTTCTCATTGGGATAGATGTACTGGTCCATGAAGGCGTTGAGGCGGGCCTGCAGGTCCTTCACTTTTTGCGAGTATTCGAAATCCATCTGGGTATCTCCTCGTCGTCTGGTCTCCTCTCTCCCGTTGACGGGAGAGAGGTCGGGAGAGAGGGCTCTGTAATACTTGCGGGAATTACAGAAACCCTCTCCCCTTCCCCTCTCCCGCACGCGGGCGAGGGGTGCTGTCGTGCTTACTTCCGCTTCTGTATCTGCTGCACCTTCTGCCAGGCCATCTCGGCCAGCGGACGGGCGGCGGCGCCCATCGCGGCGGCCTGCTTGCTGGCGGCGGTGCCGTCCTTCACGCGGCCGGCGATGCCCTGCAGGATCGCGCCGAGGCGGAACAGGTTGTAGGCGATATAGAAGTCCCAGTCGTTCTGCGGGATCGGGCCGCGGCCGATGCGCTCGCAGTAGGCGGCGACGTGCTCGGCCTCGCTCGGGATGCCCAGCTCGGCCAGCTTGTAGCCGGCCAGGCCGCGGAACACGCCCTTGGGGATGTGCCAGGTCATGCAGTGGTAGGAGAAGTCGGCCAGGGGATGGCCCAGCGTGGACAGCTCCCAGTCGAGCACGGCCAGCACGCGTGGCTCGGTGGGGTGGAAGATCATGTTGTCCAGGCGGTAGTCGCCGTGGACCACGCTGGTCTCGTCACCGGCCGGGATGTTGGCCGGCAGCCATTCTATCAACTGGTCGAAGGCCTCGATCTTCTCGGTCTCGGAGGCGCGGTACTGCTTGCTCCAGCGGTCGATCTGGCGCGCAAAGTAGTTGCCAGGCTTGCCGTAGTCGCCCAGGCCCACGGCCTGGTAGTCCACCTTGTGCAGGGCGGCCATCACGCGGTTCATCTCCTGGAAGATGGCGCGGCGCTGCTCGGGCGTGGAGTCCGGCAAGGACGGGTCCCACATGATGCGGCCTTCCACGCAGTCCATGACGTAGAACGGCGTGCCGATGATGTTGTCGTCCTCGCAGAGGACGTAGGTCTTGGCCACCGGCACGTCGGTGCTGGCCAGGGCGCTGATGACCTTGTACTCGCGGTCCACGGCATGGGCCGAGGCCAGCAGCTTGCCGGGTGGCTTGCGGCGCAGCACGTACTTCCTGTTCGGCGTGATCAGCTTGTAGGTGGGGTTGGACTGCCCGCCCTTGAACTGCTCTACCGTCAGTGGGCCTGCGAAGCCCTCGACGTTCTTCGCCAGGTAGCTCTCGAGGGCGGCGGCGTCGAACTGGTGCTTTTCCTGTACCGGCATGGTACCGGTGAAATCCTTCTGGTCCGACACGCTCAGATCTCCTGCGGGGTGACAACGATCTTGCCGGACACGCGACGGTCCATCAGCAGGCGGATGGCCTCGGCGCCGCGCGACAGCGGATAGGTGCCGGCGATGTGCGGCTTGAGCTTGCCTTCCTTGAGCCAACCGATCAGCACGCGCAGATCGGCGAGGTTGTTCATCGGCTCGCGTTTGGCGTAGTCGCCCCAGAACACGCCGACGATGTCGCAGCCCTTGAGCAGGGCGAGGTTGATGGGGATCTTGGGAATCTCGCCATTGGCGAAGCCGATCACCAGCAGGCGTCCGCGCCAGGCGGTGCTGCGTAGCGCCACCTCGGTGTAGGGGCCGCCGACCGGGTCGTAGGTGACGTCTACGCCCTTGCCCCCGGTGATCGCCTTGAGGCGCTCCTTGAGGTCTTCCTTGCTGTAGTCGATCAGCTCATCGGCGCCGTGTTCCTTGCACACCGCCAGCTTCTCGGCGCTGGAGGCGGCGGCGATGACGCGCGCGCCCAGCACCTTGCCGATCTCGATGGCCGCCAGGCCGACGCCGCCGGAAGCACCCAGCACCAGCAGGGTCTCGCCGGCCTTGAGCTTCGCGCGGTCCTTGAGGGCGTGGTACGAGGTGGCGTAGGTCATCACGAAGGACGACGCGGTGACGAAGTCCAGCCCTTCAGGCATCGGCAGCACGGCGCGGGCGTCGGCCACAACCAGTTGGGCGAAGGCGCCCCAGCCGGTGAAGCAGATGACCTTGTCGCCCGGCTTGACGTGCTTGACCTTGGCGCCGACCGACTCGATCACGCCGGCGCACTCGCCGCCCGGCGAGAACGGGAACTCGGGCTTGAATTGGTACTTGCCCTGCACGATCAGGGTGTCTGGGAAATTGACGCCGGCGGCATGCACGCGCACCACGGCGTCATTGTCGCCCGGCGTCGGATCGGGACGGTCTTCCAGCACCAGCGCCTCGGGCGGCGCCCATTGATTGCAGATCAGGGCTTTCATTCTTTTATTCCTCCAGTGGGGTGCCGTTCGTGCTGAGCCTGTCGAAGCGTGATCGGCTGGTGACTGCGGGTGCGTTGCGCCCGTTCACCCTTCGGCGGGCTCAGGGCGAACGGTGGATGGTCCAGGGTGCTGCTCACGGCATCGGATTCCGCGGCTGGCCGCCGTCGACGATGTCGCGCAGGCGCATCTCCACGGCCGGCTTGATGGCCGGGTGAGTCAGAATATAAAAGCGGTTTTCCTTCACCGCATCGATCGTGATGCGCGCCACGTCGGCGGCGCTGATCTTGCCCTTCTTCACCGCCTGGCGGACGCGCTCCTCGTAGGCCGCGGCCTCGGGATTGGCGTCGGCCAGTTCACCCGGGCGGTTGCGTGCGGCATCCGCGATGCCGGTGTTGACGTAGGCCGGGCACAGCACGGAGACGCCGATCTGCGCGCTCGCCGCCTGCAGTTCGTGGTGCAGGCACTCCGACATCACCACCACGCCGTGCTTGCTGACGCAGTAGACGCTGGAGGCCGGAACGGCCAGCAGGCCGGCGACCGAGGCGGTGTTGACGATGTGGCACTCGTCGCCCTGCTTGAGCATGCGCGGCACGAAGTTGCGGATGCCGTGGACCACGCCCATCAGGTTGACGCCCAGCACCCACTCCCAGTCCTGCTCGGTGGTGGTCCAGGTGGGGCCGGCCACGGCGACGCCGGCGTTGTTGAACAGCAGTTGCGCACTGCCGTACTCGGCGTAGGTGCGATCGGCGAGCTGCTGCACCTGCCAGCCCTGCGAGACGTCGCAGCGCTGCAGCAGGGCGGCGGTGCCGGCGGGCAGCAGGTCGCGGGTGGCTTCCAGGCCCTTTTCGTCCACGTCGGCAAGGGACAGGCGCATGCCTTCCTGGGCGCAGAGCAGCGCCAGTTCGCGGCCGAAGCCGCTGCCCGCGCCGGTGATGACGGCGACCTTGCCGGCGAGCGTCTTCATGCGACGAGGTAACCGCCGTCGACGTTGAGCGCGACGCCGGTGGTGTAGCTGGCGGCGGGCGACACCAGGTACAGCACGGCGCCGGCCATCTCGTCGGGCTGCGCCACGCGATTCATCGGCACGTGCTCCAGCACTTTGGTGACGATCTGCTTGTTCTGCACCAGGGTGGCGGCGAACTTGGTGTCGGTGAAGCCCGGCAGCAGGGCGTTGACGCGCACCTTCTGCGGGGCGCATTCACGGGCGAAGGCCTGGGTCATGGAGATGACCGCGGCCTTGGTGATGGAGTAGATGCCCTGCGCCGGGCCGGGGATGACACCGTTGACCGAGGCGACGTTGACGATGCTGCCGCCGCCATTCTTCGCCATCAGCTTCACGCCCTTGGAGGACATGAAGAAGTAGCCGCGGATGTTGACGTCCAGGGTCTTCTGGAAGGCGCCGAGGTCGGTGTCCTGGATCGGGCCGAAGTAGGGATTGGCGGCGGCGTTGTTGATGAGGATGTCGAGGCGGCCGTGCTGCTGCTCGATCTGCGCGAAGATCGCGTCGATCTGCGCCATCTCGCCGATGTGGCAGGCGATGGCCTCGGCGCTGCCGCCGGCGGCGCGGATCTCGCCGACCACGCGCTCGCAGTCCGGCAGCTTGCGGCTGGAGATGATCACGTGCGCGCCGGCACCCGCCAGGGTCTTGGCGATGCTCTCGCCGATGCCGCGGCTGGCGCCGGTGACCAGGGCGATCTTGCCCTTGAGGCTGAACAGTTCGGTGGGATTCATGCGGGTGTCCTCAACGGTAAGTGATGTTCTTGGGATCCCGCGTCTGTTCCAGGTGCGGGTAGGCATTCAGGTAGCTGATGGTCAGCTGGCCGGGGCTGTGCAACAGCTTGGTGACGGCGCTGTTGACCACGGTCCAGTTCAGCGCCGCGGTGCGCGCCTCGGTGAGGCCGAACAGTTCCTGGGCGATGGCGGAAATCGGCCCGCCGGAGGTGAAGACCACGGCGCGGCGCGACTTGTCGGTGTCGGCCAGCACGCGGCGCGCGGCGCCGACGCAGCGGCCACGGAAGCCGGCCCAGCTCTCGCGGTACTCGGCGTCGTGCTGGCCGCTCATCCAGCGGATCATGGCGTCCTCGAACAGGCGCTGGAAGGCACGGCGCGGGTTCTCGAACTGCTTCAGGTAGCCGCCCATGGCGGCCTTCTCCTGCAGGTCCGGCCGGGCGACGTTGAGCATCTGCACGTGGTCGTATTCCTCCAGGCCGGCGTCGACCAGCCACTCGGACTCCGGGGGGGCGGCGCCGAGGGCGCCCAGGCAGGCCTCGGCGGTCTGGCGGTGGCGCTTCATGCCGCCCACCACCACGCGGTCGAAGCTCAGGCCACTCTGCTTGAACCAGGCACCCAACAGCCGCGACTGCTCGTAGCCCAGGTCGGAAAGCTGGTCGTAGTCGGCCGCGCCGAAGGACGCCTGGCCATGCCGCACAAGGAAGATCTGGCCCATGGGTCACCGTTTCTGGATTGCCGGCAGCTTAGGAGCCCCCCTACAATCATTCAAATGAATAGATTGAATCAGCGTCCATAAATGAAATGAATCTGAACCGGATCGACCTGAACCTGTTCGTGGTGCTGGACGCGATCTATACGGAGGGCGGGATCACCCGCGCCAGCCGCAAGCTCAACCTGACCCAGCCGGCGATCAGCCATGCCCTGGGGCGCCTGCGCGACATGTTCGGCGACCCGCTGTTCGAACGCGATGGCCGCGCCATGGTTCCGACGCCCCTGGCACGCAGCCTGATCGAGCCGGTACGGCGCTCGCTGCGCGGCCTGGAGATCACCCTCAACGAAGTGGCGCGCTTCGACCCGGCCAGCACGGAGCGGCGCTTCACCCTCTCCGTGCGCGACGTGCTGGAGGCGACCCTGCTGCCGGTATTGATGCGCCGCATCACCGAGACGGCGCCGCTGATCGCGGTGAACACCGTGCGCGTGGACCGGCGCGACCTGGAGGCGGAACTGGCGGCCGGCACGGTGGACGCGGCGATCGATACGCTGCTGCCGCTGTCCGACAACATCCGCCGCATCCGCATCGCCGCCGATCCGCTGGTGGTGATCGTGCGCGCGGATCATCCGGCCTTCGGCGAGGGCATGGACATGGAGACCTACCTGCGCCAGGACCATATCTTGGTCAGCTCGCGCCGCAGCGGGCCGGGGCTGGAGGACGTGGAGCTGAGCCGGCTCGGGGTGGAGCGCCGCGTGCGCCTGCGCTGCCAGCATTACTTCGCTGCCTGCCGCGTGGTGAGCCTGACCGACCTGGTACTGACCATGCCGGAAAGCTATGCGCGCATCGCCAACCGCCAGTACAACAACCGTATCCTGCCCTTCCCTCTGTCCGTGCCGATGCTCGACGCCTATCTCTACTGGCATGCCAACGTGGACCAGGAACCCGCCAACCTGTGGCTGCGCGAGCAGTTGATCCAGTCCTTCGAAAGCTGATGCGGAACGATTCCTGCAACGGCGGGGGCATGCGCCTGCTCCGCCGCCTGACGATCCTGTTGCCTGCCCTGCTGCTGGGGGCCTGCGCGACCCGCTGCCCCCCCCCGCCGGCGCCGCAACCTCAGCCGCGCCCGCAGCAACCCAGCTTCGTGCCGGCACACATGCTGGTGCAGCGCTGCCGCGAGGTGGCCCCGCAGGTGCACCCTTGGCGCGGCCGGCAGATCCGCTCGGCGCTCCTGCAATATGAGCTGAGCCGTGCATATCGCCGAGGTGCGGAACAGATGAAGCCGCGCGACCGACAGCGCGCCGAGGCGCAGGAGCGCGAGGCCTGGAGCATCCTCTGGGAAACCTGCCAGCCGGTACTGGCCACGGCGCCGCGCGCGCCCTGAACCCGGGCGCTATAGTCGGGCCATGAAAGCCCTACTGCTGATGGCGGCGCTGCTGCTGCCCGCTGCCGCCCTTGCGGCCCCGCATTGCGACAAACTGCCCAAGCGCGTGGAGAAGGAGCAGTCGGCGATCCGGCCGGTGCAACGCATGATCGTCACCGCGCCCAAGCAACTGTACTTCCACCGCATACCGGACCGCGGCTGCGCGACCAGGGTCTCGGTGCAGCGCGACAGCGCGCTGACCGCCTACAACGAGTGGAAGGGCTGGTATTCGGTGCAGTACAACGACCGGGGCGAGATGACCAGCGGCTGGGTCAAGGGCAGCGGCCTGCGCGCCGCCGGAGCGATGGGCCTGGATACGCGGATCGCGCACGAGACCGGCCAGGCGGCGCCGCGCCTGCCGGCGGATGCATCGGCGCTGGTGGAACGCGTGGCGCAGTGCACGCATTTTGCCGGCGAGTTCAACGGCGACCAGTCCGAGCACGACAAGCGCATCAACGCGACGATGACAGAGCTGCGCTGCGGGGCGCTGGAGGACGACGTGGCGGCGCTGCGCCGGAAGCACGCCGACGATGCGGCGGTGCTCAAGGCGCTGGACGAGGCCGGGCAGCCCTGACTCCGGACCACCGGCGCGGCGCGAGCCCCGGAAATGAGCCGACCATGAGGCCGGCGGCATAACCCGCCACGGCCGACGCACGCCGGATTGGTGGCGGTGATTGTGAATTTATATTGATTAATATCATATTTTGCAATTTAAAATCTTGGCTTCCCCGACAGGCCCGCCTGCATGTGCGGCGCTGGCAGGAGCCGCGATAGCTCCCTACCCTGCACGCACTCCCTATTCCATCGAGCCCATCCCATGGCCTCCCGCCCCAAGACCACTGCCAAGACCGCTCCCAAGTCGCCCGCCCAGACGCTGGCCCAGTCCTTCCGCCTGCCCAATGGCGTGGTGGTGCCCAACCGGCTATCCAAGTCCGCGATGAGCGAGGCGCTGGGAACGATGGACAACCGCCCGACCGAACGCCTGGAGCGGCTGTATGCGCGCTGGGCCGATGGCGGCATCGGGTTGTGCATCACCGGCAACGTGATGATCGACCGGCGCGCGCTGGGCGAGCCGGGCAACGTGGTGATCGAGGACGAGTCTGACCTGCCGGCGCTACGGCGCTGGGCGGCGGCGGGCACGCGCCGCGGCGGCCAGCTGTGGATGCAGATCAACCACCCGGGCAAGCAGTCGCCGCGCGGGCTCCACCGCGAGACGGTGTCGCCCTCGGCGATCGGCTTCCGCCCGGACATGGCGGCCTTCTTCTCGACACCGCGCGAGCTGACCGACGCGGAGATTCGCGAACTGATCCAGCGCTTCGGCAACACGGCGCGTATTGCCAAGAAGGCGGGCTTCACCGGCGTGCAGATCCACGGTGCGCACGGCTACCTGGTGAGCCAGTTCCTGTCGCCGCACCACAACCGCCGCGAGGACCAGTGGGGGGGCAGTGCGGAGAACCGCCGCCGCTTCGTGCTGGAGGTGCTGGCCGAGATGCGCCGCCAGGTGGGCAAGGATTTTCCCATCGGCATCAAGCTGAACTCTGCGGACTTCCAGCGTGGCGGCTTCACCGAGGACGAGTCGCTGGACGCGATCCGCGCGCTGGCCGAGGCCGGCATCGACCTGGTGGAGATTTCCGGCGGTACCTACGAGGCGCCGGCGATGACTGGCATCGAGCGCAAGGCCAGCACGGTGGCGCGCGAGGCCTACTTCATGGAGTTCGCCGAGAAGGTGCGCGCGGCGGTGAAGCTGCCGCTGATGCTGACCGGCGGTTTCCGCTCGCTGTCGGGGATGGCGCAGGCGCTGGACAGCGGCGCCATCGACTTCATCGGCCTGGGCCGCCTGCTGGCGGTGGAGCCGGACCTGCCGGCGCGCCTGATGCGCGGCGAGGACCCGCGCGAAGAGATCAAGCCGATCAGCACCGGCATCGGCATGGTGGACCGAATGGCGCTGATGGAAGTGGCCTGGTACACGCGCCAGCTGCGCCGCATGGGCGAGGGCCGCAATCCGCGGCCGCGCGAGTCGGGCCTGCAGGCCTTTGCCATCGGCATGGTGGAAAACGGCTGGAACACCTTTCGCACGCGGCGCCTGCGCGCTTCCTGAGGGCAGCCTGGGCTGACGACGGCGCCCGACTGTCGGGCGGAGGCTGCCGCCTGCGACTTATGCACAGGTGGCAGTAGGTTTTGACGCTGCAGAACATGCTTTCCTGGCCGCTACGGTCCGCACAGGTCTGTTCCCCGGACCGATGTCGCCAGGAGGAAAACCGTGGCAGGCAGCGCAGCAGCCCCGTCGGCATCGCCGATGCCCGGCGACATACTGGCCGGCCCGCAGGGCGAGGCGCTGTTCCGCCGGGCGCTTCGCGAGGTCGCGCCCACAGGTATGGACGGTCCAGCCCTGTGCATCGAGCCAGGCCACCATCGCGCGGCCGATGCCGGAGGAGCCGCCGCTGATCACCGCCGCCTTGCCTTGCATGTGATGGCCTCAATCCACGGTGAAGAAGAACGGGAAGCGTCCCAGCACCTGGCGCGCCGCCTCGGGCGAGGCACCCTCGCCGAGGCGCAACGTCACCACCAGGCCCCGCGACTTGTCGTCAGCCACGGCCAGCTCGCGCCAGGCGATGCCAGCCTCGCGCAACGCTGTCTCCAGCGCGTCGCGGGTCTCGCGCAGCTTCAGGGCAGGCTTGAAGATCTTGCCGACCGCGGTGAGCGGCATGGTGTCGATGATGCGCACCTGCCGCGGCAGCGCGGCGCGCTCGGCGATCTCGCGGCGCAGGAACTCGGCGAGCTCCGCCTCGCTGGCGCTGGCCCCGGCGCGCAGTTGCACGTAGGCCACCGGCAGCTCGCCGGCGTGGGCGTCCGGCCGGCCGACGGCGGCGGCGATCTCCACGGCCGGATGGCGGTGCAGCGGCTCCTCGATGGTCAGCGGGTCGATGTTGTGGCCGCCGCGGATGATCAGTTCCTTCTTGCGGCCGGTGAGATAGAAGTAGCCCTCGGCGTCCTGCCGGGCCAGGTCGCCGGTGTTGAGCCAGCGCCGGCCGTCGCCGCAGTCCACCCACAGCCCCTTGTTCTGCTCCGGCAGGCGGTAGCCTTCGAAGACGTTAGGGCCGCAGACCAGCAGCACGCCGACCTCGCCGCATTCGCAGTCGCGGCGGTAGGCGCCGTCGTCGTCGAGCAGTACCGCCTTCATGGCCTGGCCGGGAACGCGCAGGCCGATGGAGCCGATGCGGCGGTCGCCCAGCGGCGGGTTGACGCTGCTGACGCAGGTCGCCTCGGTCAGCCCGTAGCCTTCGAGAATGCGGATGCCGCTGCGCTCCTGGAAGCTGCGGAACACTTCCACCGGCATCGGCGCGGCGCCGCAAAGGCCGTACTCCAGCGAGCGCAGATCATGGCCCGCGGTGGGCACCTGCAGCAGGCCGGCGTACAGGGTAGGCACGCCACTGAAGAAATTGACGCGGTGGCGCTCCACCACCTCCCAGAAGCGCGGCACCAGGCCAGGGCCGCGATATCCCTGCGGCGTGCCGAGGATCACGTGGGCGCCGCGCGAAAACGGCAGCAGCCCGGTGACCAGCACGCCGTTGACGTGGAACAGCGGCAGGCCGCAGAAGGCCACCTTGCCGCGGCCGATGCCGTCGCCGAGGAACTGGCCCGCGCTCCAGGCATTGGCGACCTCGTTGCCATGGCGGCGTACCGCGATCTTGGGCAGGCCGGTGGTGCCGCCGGTGCAGAAGTAGGAGGAGATGTCGCTGGCCGCGATGCGGCGGCCGCTGTCCAGCGACGCGCCCTGCTGGCGGCGCAGGCCACGACCGAAGTCATGCAGCCGCAGGGACGGCGGCAGTACCGAGGCGACGCCGCGCGGGCCGTGCTGCCGGCGTGCCTCGCGCTTCTGCAGCAGGCGCGCCACCAGGCCCCTGGGACCGCGCACCCGGTCGGCCAGGTTCACCAGGACCAGGTGCTTCAGAGCGGGCAACTGCGGCAGGATGGCCGCGATCTTGGGCCAGAGATCGGTGCCGGGAAACGGTGCCAGGGTCACCAGCACGCTGGCGCTGGCGGCATTGAGCAGCTCGGCGATGGCCGGGGGCTCGAGCAGCGGATTGACGGCGAAGACGATGCCGGAGGCTTCTCCGCCCCAGATGACGAAGTGCGTCTCCGGCAGGTTGGGCAGCACGAAGGCGATGACGCTGTCCTGCCTTACTCCAAGGCCGTGGAAGAAGTTGGCGCAGCGGTTGATGTCGGCCAGCAGCGCGCGGTAGCTCCAGACCTCCGGGCGGCGATGCTCGGCCACAGAGAGGAAGAAGCTCAGCGCCGGCGCGTCCGGGTCGATGCGCGCGCCGCGCGCGATCATCTCGTAGGTGCTGGGCGGCAGGTCCGCGGGTAGGCCGGCGGCCTCCAGAGACTCGACGTCGGCGAGCGTGGCGATCCCCTGCATCGGCGTCAGGCTCCGGCGACGATGCGGTTGCGCTGCAGGCCCAGGTCTACGCGGCCGTCGGCGCTGCGGATGCTGGCCTCGACGACGTCACCGGGCTTGAGGTACTGGCTGCGCCCCGCCTGCACCTTCATGAATATCTCCCACTTCTTCTTCTCGGGCAGCAAGGCGCCGATCTTCTGCTTGGCCGGCGACGGGATCGACAGCGCGCAGCCCGCCGGCGTGCCGGTGGCCAGCAGATCGCCGGGCTCGAGGTCCTGCACGCCGGACAGCTCAGTGAGCGTCTCGGCCGGTCCGTAGACCAGGTTGGCGGTGCTGTCCTGCTGGCGCACTTCGCCGTTGACGCTGAGCCGCAGCTGCAGCTGGCGCAACTGGCCGATGCTGCCGGCATCGAGCAGGGTCAGGTGCGGACCCACCGGGCCAAAGGTCCGGAAGCTCTTGCCCTTGTAGAACTGCATCTGCGGTATCTGCACGTCGCGCGCGGAGTAGTCGTTGACGATCACCACGCCGGCGACGTACTCGTGCAGGTTGGCATCGGTCACCTGTACCGGCCCGCGGATGGCCTTGCGCAGCACCAGGCCCAGCTCGATCTCGTAGTCCAGGAACTGCACGACGCGCGGGCGCACCACGTCGCTGTCGGCCGGCACGATGCAGCTGGATGCCTTGGTGAAGATCATGTTGAAGGTCTTCACGTCCGGGTTCATGCCGGATTCGATCATGTGCTGGCGGTAATTGGCGCCCTGGCAGACGAACTGCTGGTTGCCGGTCACCGGCGACAGCAGGCGCAGCGACGCGCGATCCAGGCTGTCGCCGCCGAGGCCCTGGAGCGAGGTGACGCTGTGCGCGCGGATGAAATCCCCGGTGGTCGGGTACTCGCCGGGCACCGGCGTGACGCGGTCCTCGCGGATCACGCCCCAGTGGATACGGGCCTGGTGCTCGTAGCGGACGACATTGACGGTCATGGTCGGTTCTCGTTGCAGTGTTTGCGGGCCGGGGCCCGGTTGGAAGGAAGTCCTGGACACGGCCGGCAGCGCCACGGCACCCAGGCCCAGCGACAGGCTGGCCTTGAGCAGCTCTCGGCGACTGAACGACATGGCCTGCTGGCTAGCCGAACAGCCGGGCCAGCGTGATGAGCTTGCGCAGCGACAGGTCCGGACTGCGCCGCAGGTTGCGCAACAGCGCGGCGATGTTGGCCGGGTTCAGCCGGGGCTTGGTGAAGCTGGCCGGCATCGGCGGCCCCCATTGCGCCATGGCTTCGCGGCTCACCGGGTGATAGCCGGTGGGCCGCGAGGCGGTGAACAGGTCGCCGTCGCAGTAATGCTCGTGCTTGTCGCCCCAGGGGTCCTGCCAGTAGTCGAAGATCTGGCTGCCCAGGATGTGCCGGCCGATACCCCAGGCATGGCGCCAGCCGCGCTCGCGCAGCACGCGCTGGCCCATGCCGATGGCGTCGGCGTCGAGCACCTCGAAGGCGCTGTGGCTGTACAGCGGCGCGAAGCCCTGGGCCATCGCCAGGGTGTGGTGATCGGCCGGGGTGTCGCCGAGGTCGAGACGGAAGAAGCACACCGCCGGGGAGCCGTCGGGCAGCAACTGCACGTCGCTGGGGATCAGGCCGAGGTGCTGCGTGTACCAGGCGCTGGTGGCCTGGTAGTCGGCCACTTCGATCACCACATGGCCGAGCCGCAGCACCTCCGGCGGCTGCACCGCCGGACGCTGGGTGGCGTTCACGCGGCGCGGCTCGCCGGGGAGGTTGAAGTGGATCGGGCCGCGGTGCGGCAGCTCTGCGGCCGCAGCCTGGCCCGCCAGTACCTCGACCCGGAACCCAGAAGGATCGGTCAGATCCACGCACTCGCCGCCGCCAGGATGGGAGGACGGGCGGATCGGGCCGGCATCGGGCAGGCGCGACAGACGCTCCAGTTCCGCACGGCTCTCCACGCGCAGGCCTAGGCCGACGAAGCGCGCCTGGGGACCGCGATGCACGCGGTAGCAGTACGGCGAACTGCCGGTGCCGCGCATCAGCAGCAGATCCTCGCTGCGGCTGGCCACCTGCAGGCCGAAGTCCTCCAGGAAGCGCTGGGCGCGCTGCAGGTCGGGACGCTCGAACACCAGGTGGGCCAGCGCGCAGGCCCGGGCCGTCGGCGCCGGGTGGCGCGCGGGCTGGGGCGTGGTCATCGGGCTCTGGACCGCTGCGGTCATCGGCTGCTCCTCGGGCTGTCTGATGATGACATTATCTATAACTGATAAACTTGTCAATTATGAGATATTGATCTAATCTCCGGCGCCATCCCGTCATCCCGATGTGCCATGCACGATCCCGCCCTGCCCGTCCTGCCGCCGTTCACGCCGCCTTCTCCCCAGCAGATGCGGCGCTATTTCGCACTGGCGCGCCGCTGGTTCCTGCCGGAGTTCCTCGGCTTGTGGGAGCTGGACCTGCGGCGCCCCGCGCTGTTCGTCGGCAACCACACGCTGTTCGGCCTGACCGACGCGCCGCTGATGATCGAGCACCTCTACACGCAGTACGGCGTGATGCTCCGCGGCCTCGGCGACCGCGGACATTTCCAGGTGCCGTACTGGGGCGAGTTCCTGGCGCGCAACGGCATGGTGCTGGGCACGCCGGAGAACTGTGCGGCGCTGATGCGCGCCGGCGAGCACGTGCTGGTGTTCCCCGGCGGCGGCCGCGAGGTGATGCGCCGGCGCGGCGAGGCCTATCGGCTGATCTGGAAGCGGCGCAGCGGCTTCGCGCGGCTGGCGATCGAGCACGGCTACGACATCATCCCGTTCGGCTCGGTCGGCCCTGACGAGAGCTACCGCATCCTGCTGGACGCCAACGACGTTCAGGACTCGCGCGCCTGGCGCTGGCTGTCGCGGCAATTGCCGCTGGAGTCGCTGACACGCGGGGGCGACATGATCCCGCCGCTGGTGCGCGGCCTGGGGCCCAGCCTGCTGCCGCGGCCGCAGCGCTACTACTTCGGCTTCGGCCCGCGCATTGCCACCACGTCGCTGCGCGGGCTTCACGACGATCCGGCCGCCGCCTGGGCACTGCGCGAGCAGGTCGCCGGCGCCGTCGAGCAACAGATCTCGCGCCTGCTGCGCTACCGCCGCGAAGACCGCCAGCAAAGCTGGAGCCTGCTGCGGCGCTGGCTTGCGCCGCTGCAGGTCTGACGGCCCCTTCCGCTCCAACCACGGACCCTCCATGAGCCATCCTCCTTCCCTCCTCCAGGACCTGCCCGAGCAGGTTTGCGTACTCGTGGTCGGCTACGGGCCGGTGGGGGCCGCCATCGGCTGCCTGCTCGGACGCTACGGGGTACGCACGCTGATCATCGACAAGGCCCCGGACATCCTCACGCAGCCGCGCGCCATCGCCCTGGACAACGAGGCGCTGCGCATCCTGCAGATGGTGGGGCTGGACGAGCAGGCCTTCGAGCGCGTGGCGATCCCGCAGGTGCGCATGCACTCGCCCTACGTCGGCCAGTTCGGCCAGGTGAACAGCGCGGGCGCCATCGACGGCCACGCCAAGCTGGTGACCTTCTACCAGCCGGCGCTGGAGGCGGCTCTGCGCCGCCTGGTGGACGCGCAGGCCATGGTGCAGACCGCCTGCGGCGTGGAACTGCTGGAACTGGTCGACGACGGCGGCGGCGTGACCGCCCGCCTGCGCGACGCCTCCGGCGTGGAGCGCCGCCTGCGGGCCGGGTTCGTGGTGGGTGCCGACGGTGCCGCGTCCTTCGTGCGCCGCAGCATCGGCCAGGACTTTGGTGGAGCCACCTATCCGGAGGACTGGCTGATCGTCGACGCACTCGACGTGCCCCGGCCAATCGACCACATCGAGTTCATCTGCGATCCGCGGCGGCCGATCCCGCACATGCCGGCTCCCGGCCGGCGCGAGCGCTGGGAATTCATGCTGGCCCCGGGCGAGACACGCGAGCAGATGGAGAGCGACGCGCGCATCGGCGAGCTGCTCCGGCCCTGGGGCGAGCCGGGCCAGATGAAGATCGAGCGGCGCGCGGTATACCGCTTCCACGCGCGCTGCTGCGAGCGCTTCAGCCGCGGCCGCGTGTTCCTGGCGGGCGATGCCGCGCACATCACGCCGCCCTTCGTCGGGCAGGGGCTGGTGGCGGGCCTGCGCGATGCCGCGAACCTCTGCTGGAAACTCGCCGCCGTCGTCCAGGGCCGTGCGACGCCCGCCATCCTCGACAGCTACGACCAGGAGCGGCGCCCGCATGCCAGAGCCATGATTGGCCTGGCCAAGCTGATGGGTCGCATGGTGATGCCGCGCAATGCGCTGGTGGCGATCCTGACGCATGGCACGGTGCGGCTGATCCGCCTGCTGCCGCCGCTGCGCAGGCTGCTCGACGATCTCGGCATCAAGCCCAAGAACCGTTTCGACAAGGGCCTGTTCGCGCGCGGTGGCGGACGCCTGCCACGTGGCGGACAGTTGCCGCAGGGCTGGGTGCGCGATGCCCAGGGACGGATACGACTGAGCGACGACCTGCTCGGCGACGGCCCGGTACTGCTGGGTTTCGGCCTGCATCCGCACCACCAGCTCGATGAGCAGCGGTGTCGCGCCTGGACTGCCGCCGGCGGACGCATGCTGCAGATCTGCCACCGCAGCCAGTCGCTGCATCGCGGCGACGATGCTGCCGAGGATCTCACCGGCGCACTGCTGCCCGGCGCTGCGCCCTTCGGCTGGCTGGTGGTACTGCGCCCTGACCGGGTGGTGCTGCACGACGGACCCGCCGACGAGGCCGCGCGCCTGGTGGACGAGTCGCTGGTGCTGCTGCAGGGTCCGGCGCCGGCTGGCTTGCCGCAAGCGCATCACACGGGGAGCACCCAGGCATGATCCGCCCAGGCCTGCGTATCCTGCCGCTGCTGGCGGCGCTCACGATGCCGCCGTCGGTATACGCGCTGGGCTTCGACCTGCCGCTCGGCGATGGCGAGGCGATCAACGCGGTGCTCAACACCAGCATCACGCTCGGGGCGGGCCTGCGCATGCAGGACCGGTCCAGCGACCTGGTCGGCAAGGCCAATCTCGATCCACAGGTCTGCACCGGCCCCAATGGTGCCTACCAGAGCTGCCAGGGGCTGTTCCGCAACCAGGTCCACCCCGCCCAGCGCCTGGTGGCCGCGCCGGGCGCCGCGTCGATCAACAACGACGACGGCAACCTCAACTACGATCGCGGCGAACTGTTCGCGGCGCCGCTCAAGGTGACCAGCGACCTGACGCTAAGCTTCGGCGACTTCGGCTTCTTCGGCCGCGTGCTGTTCTTCCATGACCTGGTCAACGACGATTTCCGCGAGTACCACCCCAACCGCATCACCTCCGGCAATGCCGCACAGGTCGGCCGCACGGTGCCCTCGGCACCGCTGCCGGCGCCGGACCTGGCCACGCTGCTGGCCAACCCGGTGTCGCTCTTCACCGGCCTGATCGCCAGCCGCCCCTGGGGTCAGCCAGCGGAGGACGGCACGCGCCGGGTCTACGGACCCGGCGGCGTGGTGCGCAACCGCCGCAGCGACGGCGAGACGCTGCGGCAGATCGGCAGCGACCTGCAATGGCTGGATGCGGTGCTGTTCACGCAGTTGCCGCTGTGGGACGACCGGCGGCTGACGCTGAAGCTGGGACGGCAGGTGGTGAACTGGGGTGAAAGCACGACGCTGGCGCTGAACAGCCTCAACCAGGCCAATCCGGTGAATGCCAACAACTTCTACCGCATCGGCCGCACGGTGGAGGAGGTCTTCACGCCGGTGGGGATGATGTTCGCCAGCTTCGAGCCTTTCGACGACACCACGGTGGAGGTTTTCTACCAGCTGGAGTGGCGAAACGTGGAGATTCATGCGCCCGGCAGCTACTTCTCCGAGCTCGACGTCGGCACCGGCAATGCCGTGAATACGGTCAACACCAGCACCGGCGGCGTGGCCGAGGACCCGGAGCGCCTCGCCGTGCCGCTGGACTCGCCGCTGACGGGCCTGAGCAACACCAGCTCAACGATCCAGCGCCTGCGTGACGCGGAGCCGCGCGACGCCGGGCAGTTCGGCGTGGCGCTGAAGTACTACCTGGAATCGCTGGGCAACGGCGTGGAGCTGGGCGCGTACTTCATGAACTACCACTCACGCCTGCCGATCGGCAGCTTCTACGCGACGCAGGCCAGTTGTGCGCGCCGCGAGGGCAACCCGCTTGGCATCGACGCACGCGACCTGGTGAGCTTCCTCGCCGCTTGTCCGGACATCCCCTTCCTGCATGCGCTGACGCATCCGGGCGAGTCCGCCAGCCAGGCCACCGACAGCGCCGCGACGCTGGACAGCGCGCGCTTCCAGCTGGAATACCCGGAGGACATCCGCCTGATCGGCCTGAGCTTCAACACCACCGTGGGCGAGTTCGCCATCCAGGGCGAGGTGGCCTACCGCCCCAACCTGCCGCTGCAGGTGGACCTGCAGGACCTGGCCTTTGCCGCCTTCGGCCCCACTCTGACGCGTTGCCATGACCGCAGGCTCGGCTGCGCCGGATCGGCACAGTTGCTAAACCTGGGCATCGGCTACGGCGAGGACGGTCAGGCCACCAATTACGGCTCCAGCGATTTCGTCGATGCCGGCGGCGCCACGCCCTACCCGGACTTGATCAACGTCGGCATCGGCCATGTCCCGGGTTCGGCGCGCGCCTTCCCCAGCTTCGTCACCGCCTACCGTGGCGGCGCGGTGGGTGAGAACCCGCCCTGCGCGGCCGGTATGAGCGCGGCGGACTACCGGCCGGGGATCGACTGCTACCTGCGCGGCTACGAACGCTTCGACGTCTACCAGTTCAATCTCGGCACCACACGCGTCTACGGCCCGCAGGACAATCCCTTCGGCGCCGACCAGGTCATCCTGGTCACGGAATGGGGCGCGACCTGGGTACCGGACATGCCGGCACTGGACCAACTCCAGTTGGAAGCACCGGGCACCGACTACCACGCCAGCGCCGGGGCGGACGGTTCCGGCGCGGACGGCTCGCGCCAGGCCTGCTCGCTGAACCCGGCCTGCAGCCATGGCGCCGACGGCATCCGCTTCAATCCACACCAGGAGGAACTCTCGGGCTTCGCCGACGGCTTCTCCTGGGGCTACCGCGTGATCGGGATGCTCAGCTACGAAAGCGTGCTGCCCTCGATCAGCCTGCGGCCGTCGATCTTCTGGGCGCAGGATGTGCGCGGCACCTCGCCCGGCCCCGGCGGCAACTTCGTGGAGGGACGCAAGCAGGCCGACCTGCTGTTGGAGACGCGCTACCAGGACGCGCTGTCGTTCACCGTGGGCTACACCTGGTTCACCGGCGGCGGGCGCTACAACCTGCTGCGCGACCGCGACTACCTGCAGTTCTTCGCGCGCTATCAGTTCTGATGCCGGCGGGATCACCCTGCGGGGCTCCCAGGACGGAGAGCCCCTTGGCAATAGGCTTATATATCTGATTGTTTCATCAGGTTTGTGATCGAATATGATGCCTCGACGAATCCCCTGGAGTTCCCGATGCCCAAGTCCCCCGCCGCCCGAAGCCCCGGGCGCCCGCGCGGCCCCGCCAAGCCCGCGACAAAGACCGCTGCCAAGGCAACGGTTGCGGAGCGCGAGCCGCGCGGTGCGCGGCGCAAGCGCGAAACCCGGGGGAAACTGCTGGAGGCCGCGTTCCGCCTGATGGCCGAACGCGGCATGGAAGGCGTGGCGATCAACGAGATCACCGAGGCCGCCGATGTCGGCTTCGGCTCGTTCTACAACCACTTCGAGTCCAAGGAAGCGATCTACGATGCACTGATGGACAGTGTCTTCGAGGAATTCGCCCGCGCGCTGGACGCACTGATCAAGGACGTGGACGATCCGGCCAGGGCCGTGGCCTTCAGCGTGCGCCATGCTCTGCAGCGGGCGCGGCGCGAGCCGGTGTGGGGCAAATTCCTGTTGCGCGAAGGCTTCTCGGCCCGCGTGCTGAGTCGCGGCCTGGGGCAGTTCCTGCTGCGCGACATCATGCGTGGCGTCGCGGCCGGACGCTTCAAGGCCCCGGACCTGCTGATGAGCTTCGTCGCCGTGGGCAGCACGGTGCTCGGCGCGATTGCCGTCGAGCAACAGTCCAGTTCCCTGCATGGCCCGCAGGCCATGCCACTGAAGAAGCTGGGCCTGGACCTGGAGGGCATCGCCGAGCGCGCCACCACCACCGCCATGACGATCCTGGGCCTCCCACAGAAGGAGGCGGAAAGCATCGCACGCCTGCCCCTGCCCGGCCCCATGCCCGCCAGGCAGGCGTGAGAACCACCAGCAGTCCCGGCGGCCGCGCCGCTGGGACTGCTGGATGCAAGCGCCTCAGAATTCCTGCGCGGTGGGCCGCAGCAGGATCTCGTTGATGTCCACTTCGGGCGGCTGCGAGATGGCGAAGGCCATGGCGCGGGCCACGGACTCGGCCGGGATCTCGTTGGCGCTGTACCACTCGCCGACGGCCTTGGCCGATTCGGCGTCGCTGCTGCCGTGCTTAAGCTCGCTGGCCACGGCACCGGGCGAGATCACGGTGGTGCGGATGCGACTGCCGACCTCGGCACGCAGGCCCTCGCTGATGGCGCGCACGGCGAACTTGGTGGCACTGTAGACCGCGCCGATGGGACTGAACACCTTGGTGCCGGCGACGGAGGCGACGTTGATGATGTGGCCGCTGCCCTGGGCCTGCATGCGCGGCAACGCGGCGGCCACGCCGTTGAGCACGCCCTTGATGTTGATGTCGATCATGCGGTCCCACTCCTCGACCTTGAGCCGCGCCATCGGGGCCAACGCCATGTAGCCGGCGTTGTTCACCATCACGTCGATGCGGCCGTACTGGTCGATGGCGCGCGCCACCAGGGTTTCGACCTGGTCGCGGTCGGTGACGTCGGTGGTAGTGGCGATGGCCTCGCCGCCGGCCGCGCGGATTTCGGCAACCAGGCGCTCCAGGTGGCCGGCGCGGCGGGCGCCCAGCACCACCTTGGCGCCGAGGCCGGCGAGATGGCGGGCGGTGGCCTCGCCCAGGCCGCTGCTGGCGCCGGTGATGACGACCACCTTGCCGGCGATGTTGGAGAGGTTGGTTTGAGTCTGCTGGGTCATGGCTCTGCTCCGGATTCGATGCAGTCGCGGGCTGCGCTGCTGGAGTGAACGATAGGTGACCCCTGCCAACCGAAGTAGATAAAATCCTGCGCATCAGTAACAACCAATGGTTGATAATATATGGACCGCCTGGGAGCGATGGAAACCTTCGTGCGCGTGGCCGAGCTCGGCAGCTTCAACCGCGCGGCCACGCAGCAGGGCATCACGCCGCAGGCGGTGAGCAAGGCGATCCGTCAGCTGGAGAAGGAGCTGGGCCTGCGGCTGTTCCACCGCACGACGCGGCGCAGCACGCTGACCGACGAGGGCAAGGCCTTTCTCGCGCGCCTGCGGCCGGGGCTGGAGTCGATCCACGAGGCCTGGAGCGAGGCGCACGAGTTCACCCGCGAGCAGGGCGGCCTGATCCGCATCGCCGCGCCGCCACTGGTGGGCAAGAAAATCCTGGTGGACCTGATCGCGCGCTACCGCGCCGAGCATCCCGCGGTGGAGTTCGAGCTGCTGCTGGAGGACCGCTATACCGACCTGGTGGCCGCCGGCATCCACCTGGGTTTCCGCGCCGGGCATCCTCCGGAACGGCAGCTGGTAGTGCGCGAGCTGTTCCGCCTGCAGCTGATCGTCTGCGCCGCGCCGGACTACCTGCGCCGGCATGGCATTCCGGAGCGCATCGAGGACCTTGAGCAGCACGCCTGCACCGGCTCGCGCGCACCCAACTCCGGCCGCATCGAACCCTGGGAATTCCTGGAGGACGGTGAACTGCGCCTGCGCAGCGTGCGCGCGCCCTTCCACACCAATGACTTCGAGGCGGAGACGCTGGCGGTGACGGCAGGCATCGGCATCGGCCAGATCGACTCGATCAACACCGCCGCGCTGCTGCGCGAGCAGCGCCTGGTGCCGCTGCTCTGCGAACACGTCAGCGAGCGGCACGGTGTCTATCTCTATTACCCACCCCGCGCCGGCCAGCCGCTGCGCGTGCGCCGCTTCATCGACTACGTGCTGGGGGCGATGCGCGGAGGCGAGGCCTTCCGCTTCCGGCCGGGAGAACTGGAGGCCTTGCAGCAGCGCTTCCGCCGCACGCTGAAACGCGGGCGCGGATAAGCGGCACGGTCGTTGCTAACCACCTGCTGAGGGTTGCCCCGCGCAGAGCATGGAAGCCATTGCCATGCATGCAGATCGTGGCGGGCCGCCCGGATCAGGAATGCAGCTTACACGCTGGCCAAGGATGGCCGGGACAGGGAGTTCACATGTACGAGTCGGGCAAGGATTGCTCGTCGCAAGCCTTCGCGCCGCGCCAGGATGGCGCCGGCCGCAGGGTTCTCGTTGCCGCGTCGGAAATCTATCCGCTGGCCAAGACCGGTGGCCTGGCCGACGTCTGCGGCGCTCTGCCCAAGGCATTGTCCGCGCTCGGCGCAGACATGCGGATGGTCATGCCCGCCTATCCCGAAGCGCTCGACGCGGCGGGCAAGCTGCAGGTGGACATGGCGGCCGAGATCGGTGGCGAGACGCTGCGGGTCCTGCGCGGTCGCATGCCGGATTCGGGGCTGCCGGTATGGCTGGTCGATTGTCCGGCGCTGTTCGACCGTCCCGGCACTCCCTACCAGGACGCCTCGGGGCAGGACTGGCCGGACAATTTCCTCCGCTTCGCCGTCTTCGCCCAGGCGGCCGCGATGCTCGCGCTGGGATACAACAGCGAAGGCTGGCGGCCGGACGTGGTCCATGCGCATGACTGGCACACCGGCCTGCTGCCCCTGCTGCTGCATGCGGAGACCGGGCCGCGGCCGGCGACGCTCTTCACGATCCACAACGCCGCCTTCCAGGGCAACTTCGCGCTGAACGAGGCAGCAGCGCTGGGACTCGACCGCGGCTACCTCACGCCGCAGGGCGCGGAGTTCTATGGGCAGTTCTCCTGCCTGAAGGCCGGCATCCGCTACGCGGACGCGGTGAGCACGGTAAGCCCCGGCTACGCCCGAGAGCTCATGACACCGGAATTCGGCTACGGCATGGAAGGCCTGCTGCGGCAGCGCCAGGACCGCTTCCTGGGCATCATGAACGGTATCGACGCCGATGTCTGGAACCCGGCGGGCGATCCTCACCTGAACGCCCACTATTCGCGGCCCGACTGCGGCGGCAAGGCCGCCTGCAAGCGAGAATTGCAGCGCAGCTTCGGCCTCGCGGTGGAAAACGATGCGCCGCTGGCGATCTCCGCCAGCCGGCTGACCTCGCAGAAGATGGCCGACGTGCTGCTGACCAGCATCCCCGCCATAATGGCCGAGCATCCGCGGCTGCAACTGGCGCTGATCGGCCGCGGCGACCGCCAGCTGGAACAGGGCTTCACGGCGATGTCAGAGCGCTATCCCGGCCGCGTGGCCGTGCAGATCGGCTACGAGGAATCGCTGGCGCACCGCATGCACGCGGGCGCCGACCTGCTGCTGCACGGCTCTCGCTTCGAGCCCTGCGGCCTGACCCAGCTCTATGCGATGCGCTACGGCACGCTGCCGCTGGTGCGGCGCGTCGGCGGGCTGGCCGACAGCGTGATCGATTGCGACGACATTGCCACGCCCTGGCGCACGGGCTTCATCTTCGACGGCATTTCCGGCGATGCTCTGCAGCATGCCCTGCGCCGCGGGCTGGCGGTCTACGAGCGGCAGCGCGAGGACTGGTTTGCCCTGCAACGCAATGCCATGGCCGCCGACTTCGGCTGGCGCCGCTCGGCAACACAATACCTGCAGCTCTATCGCCGCCTGGGCGGCGCCTGGGCACCCGAGGCGGCCAGGCCGCTCGAAGCGGCCATTGGCTGAACAACCCCCCTTTCATCCCCAATCAGAAGGACGATACGGATCATGGAAAAGATCGCCACCACGACCCTGCACATCGAGCTCTATCGGATCGCCATGGGTCAGCCCGGCCGTGGCGCGGGCGCACTGGAGCGCGTGTTCGCCATCTGCGAGGAACTGCAGGAGGCCGATGGCGATGCACGGCTGGCGAGCCAGCTGCGCGAACTGCAGGCGCTGATGGTGGACTGGACCCGCCCCGGCGGCTGGCAGGCCCACGGCCACAAACCGGACGTGCTGCGCGATCCACTGGTGGAATGCATCGACCGGATCGTGGACCTGAGCGATGACGAGGACGACGAGCTGTCGGACCTGATGCCGCCGCCGTCGCGCGGCGCGCACCCGGCACGCCGCGCGGCCTGAGAGTGCCCCCGATCGAAAGGATTCGATGACGATGAAGCAGCAGAACCTGAGTGACTTCACCCGGCCCTATGTCCACGCCCTGACTCCGGTGGAGACGGACGAGGACAGCCTTCACTGGTCCGACGATGACCATGACCGGGCTGCGCTGGCGCTGATCTGCGGCAGCCTGCTGCGGCTGGTACGGCGGCAGCCCGGGCGCGGCGAGGTGGATGCGGCCGAGGTGGCTGCGATCGGCCAGTTGCTGGCCCAGGGCGAGCGCTTCCTGGAGCAGGGCACGGTGCAGCGCTGCATCGTCATGGCACGCGCCTGGACCCAGCCCGAGGGCTGGCGCCGCTACGGCGCCACGTCCCAGGTGGTGCAGACGGTGATGATCGCCGCGGTCTCGGGGATGATCCGGAGCCTGCGACATTCGGAGGCTCGGCGCTCAGACTGAGCGTCACTCGAGGGCAAGGCATCACCCAAGGGCAGCACCCCTTTGCTGATCTACTGCGGCACGGCGTGCTTGCGCCGCATGTGCAGCTGCGGGAAGGGTTTACCCTGCCCATCCAGCGGCGAACGGTCGAATACCTCGAAGCCCATGGCGCGGTAGAAGCCGGTGGCCTGGGGGTCCTGCTCGTTCACGTCCGCCAGCCATGCCGAAAGCCGGGTCACGGCATGGTCCAGCCGTTGTTTGCCGATGCCCTGCCCGCGCGCTTCCGGGGCGATGAAGAGCATTTCGATCTTGCGCTCGGCCACGCCGATGAAGCCGCGGATGCGGTCCTGTTCATCCACGTGGACACGTAGCGTCACCGCCGACAGGTATTCATGGAGCAAGCTGGGGCGCAGCGCGGCCACGTCCGCCGTCGTCAGGAAGTCATGCGTAGCCCGCACGGAAGCCTCCCGGACCTGGGTGATGGCCTCGTACTCGTCCGGTCGCGCGCCTCTGAGCGTCATGCTGTAGAGCCCTGCTGGCCGCAAAGGTCGCGAATGCTACGCCGGTACCGGCGCCCCTGCATCGCGGGCGGACCTGCCGCTTCGATGACGACCTGCCACTCCTGGCCCCACAGCTCCAGGTGACCCGCGGTTCCAGCCGCGGCACTTTATGAAGCCGGCAGTGCCTGCGGGCTGCCTGAAAAAAGGGAAAATGGCAGGAGCCCGGGGGCTCCTGCCATCGAGACTTCCTGTCGCAGTTCAGCGACCGACCATGTTGCCCGGCACCACCCACTGGTCGAACTGCTCGGCGGTGACGTGGCCCAGCGCCAGGGCGGCTTCTCGCAGGCTGCTGCCCTCCTTGTGCGCCTTCTTGGCGATCTGCGCTGCCTTGTCGTAGCCGATGTGCGTGTTGAGCGCGGTCACCAGCATCAGCGAACGCTCCACCAGTTCGTTGATGCGCGCACGGTTGGGCTCGATGCCGGCGGCGCAGTGATCGTTGAAGCTGACCATGCCGTCGGCCAGCAGGCGTACGCTCTGCAGGAAGTTGTGCGCGACCATGGGACGGAACACGTTGAGCTCGAAGTTGCCGGAGGCACCGCCGATGTTGATGGCGACGTCATTGCCCATGACCTGCGCCGACAGCATGGTCAGGGCCTCGCTCTGCGTGGGATTGACCTTGCCTGGCATGATCGAGGAGCCGGGCTCGTTCTCGGGAATGGAGATCTCGCCGATGCCGCTGCGCGGGCCGCTGGCCAGCCAGCGCACGTCGTTGGCGATCTTCATCAGGCTGGCAGCCAGTGTCTTCAGCGCGCCGTGTCCATGCACCAGCGCGTCGCAACTGGCCAGTGCCTCGAACTTGTTGGGCGCAGTGACGAACGGCAGGCCCGTGAGCTGCGCGAGCTCCGCCGCCACCTGCTCGGCGTAGCCCTTGGGTGCGTTGAGACCGGTGCCGACGGCGGTGCCACCCAGCGCCAGTTCGCAGAGGTGCGGCAGGGCGTCGCGCACGTGGCGTTCGCCGTGGCTGAGCTGCGCCACCCAGCCGGAGATTTCCTGGCCCAGGGTCAGGGGCGTGGCGTCCTGCAGGTGCGTGCGGCCAATCTTGACGATGTCGTCGAACTCGCGCGCCTTGCCGACCAGGGTCTGCTTGAGTCGGGCGATGGCGGGCAGCAGCTTGTTGGTGAGAGCGTCCACGGCCGCGACGTGCATGGCGGTGGGGAAGACGTCGTTGCTGGACTGGCTGCGGTTGACGTCGTCATTCGGGTGGACCAGGCGGGCCTCGCCACGCTCGCCGCCCAGCAGCTCGCTGGCGCGATTGGCGATGACCTCGTTGAGGTTCATGTTGGTCTGCGTGCCGGAGCCGGTCTGCCAGACCACCAGCGGGAATTCCTGGGAATGCTGGCCGGCGATGACCTCGTCCGCGGCGGCGACGATGGCGCTGGTCTTCCTCTCGTCCTGCAGGCCCAGCGCGTGGTTGACGCGGGCCGAAGAGCGCTTGACCTGGGCCAGCGCGCGGATGATCTCGCGCGGCTGCTGCTCGCCGGAGATGTCGAAGTTCTGCAGCGAGCGCTGCGTCTGCGCGCCCCACAGCTTGTCGCGGGGGACCTCGATCGGGCCAAAGGTGTCGCGTTCGGTTCTGGTGCTCATGTCGGCTGCTTCGGTGGAAAGCCGGCCCTGCCGCCTGCGGCGAGTCCGGCAGTGGAGATAACGGGAGCTGCGGGCCACTTCAGAACAAGGAGTTCAATCCTGGACCGAGGGGGCGCAGGTGGCAAGCCGCCAGCGCAGCTCCGCGAGCTGCTGCAGGCGCGCGGCATCGTCGGCGCAACGCGCCAGTTCCTGCAGGGGGATGTGAAGATGATCCAGGCACAGCGAGCGCCAGTGCAGGGGCAGCACGGGATCGGCGGCAGTGTCGAGCAGCAGCTGCGCCGACTGCCGGGCCACTTCCCAGGGTGACATCTGCCCCTGCGCGAGCACGCCGCGGCCGACGTCGAAGACCTGCTCGACCAGGCGCGGCTCGTCGGGATCGGTGCAGAGGCGCACCTGCATGCGCGCCCGCTTCCACTTGCACAGCAGGGCCGCGTCGGCGGCGCAGTGCCCGCCGCATTCCCGCAGCGTTACCGCTGCAGACCGGGAGGCCGGAGAGGGAGAGTTGGATTCAGCCATGCGCGCGTCCATTGCCAGAGGTGAACCCTGGCGCGCATTCGCTGGCTGAGGCGGGATGAGCTGAAGTGTAGCACGGGGTTTCGGCGGCCCCTGCCCTGCCCGTCTAGTGCCTGGGCGCGAGCCGGCAGGCGCAATGGGGGCACAGCTGCAGTCCTTCGATCAGCTGCAGTTCCCGGGCCCGCCGCACGGCCTCTTCGCGCGAGCCGACGTGGAGCTTCTGGTAGGCGTTCTTCAGGTGCCAGCTCACGGTGCCGGCCGCGATACCCAGCACGCGTGCGATGCCCTTCATCGACAGGCCCCGGCCGGCGAGTTCGAGAATCTCGATTTCCCGGTCGGTCAAGGCTTCACCCGGCGCGGCGCGCAGCGGTGCCGGCGAGCTTCCCTGCATGTGCATCCGGAGCCTCCTCGTCGGCCTTCTGCTGCGGGGTGGAACGACTCAGGAACCGAGAACGGCCGGGACGATGGCCCGGCCCCAGATCGCATAGCCGGGGCCCAGCAGGTGGAGTTGATCGTTGCTGAGCTCCCGCCGGATCTGGCCACTGCCGTCGTCGAACAGCGGATACAGGTCGATCAGTGACAAGCCCTGGCTCGCGGCGATGGCGGCGTAGCGCGCATTCAGGTCCTGGATCTGCGGCGCGAGCTTGCGCCGGCAGGGCAGCACGGTCTGCAGGAACAGGCGGCACTCCGGCAGTTCGCGACGCAGTTCGACGAGGATCTTCTCGACGTTGCTGGCGATGTCCGGCACGGGCACGCCGCGCGAGAGGTCGTTGGTGCCGATCATCAGGAACAGCTTGTCCGGACGCACGCGGACGACCGGCTCCAGCCGCGCCAGCAGGTGCTCCGAGCGCTCGCCCGGGATGCCGAAGTTCAGCACGCGCAGGCCGGGGAACAGCAGCTCCCAGCGGCCCAGGATGGTAATGCTGTCGCCCAGGAACAGCACGCCGCCGCAATCGCGCGGGGCGGTGGCATCCAGCGTGCTGCGCATCTGCTCCCAGAGCTTGGCGGACATCTTGCTGTCGAGCCAGGCACGCCAGGCCCTGGTGACGGGATTCATGTGATAAGCCCTCCGGAAGAGTGGTGGTTCCAGCAGCGCCCGCCGCTGGACCCGGCGGCGGACACCCGAGCCTTGCCGACGCTAGGCCGTGACGCCGAGCAGCCTGGCGGCGAACAGCGCGTAGGTGTCGGCGATCTGCTCGGGAGTCTTGCCGCTGTCCGGCGTGTACCAGTGGGCCACGCGAAGACCCATGGCACCGATGGCGGTCATGGCCAGCTGGATGTCGGGGACCTTGAACACACCGAGGTTCACACCGCGCTGGATGACGTCGAGCATCAGCGTTTCGGACTGGCGGCGAATGGCCAGCAGCGGCGTCGCGAATTCCTCCGGCAGCGCATGCAGCTCCGAGTTGGAGACGACGGCAAGCATGGGGTATTCGGCATGGGCGCAGACGTGCGCCCGCACGACCGCTGCGAGCTGCACCTGCACGTCGGGCTGCGCGGCGAGCAGGGCGTCGCGCATGCGGCGGAAATGCTCCTCGTGGCCGATGCGCACCAACTCCGCCAGGACATGGGCCTTGGAGGGGTAATGCGAATACAGCGAGGCACCCTTGATGCCCACGCGGCTGGCGATGTCGCGGATCGACGCGGCGCCATAGCCCTGCTCCGCAAACAGCCGCAGCGATTCGCTGAGGATCTGCCCGCGGGAACCGTCCGGAGCGGTACCTGGCGGCAGGTCGGTGCCGACCGCAGCCAATCGGCGGTGGGAAGCAGGAGTGGAGAACATACTAACACTCGTTAGGGTGTGCCTGATTTTATTACCAATGCATCTTATAAACAAGCTAACGTTCGCTAGCTTTTGATTGATTGCCACTCCATCGGCACTGCACCGCATCAATCCGGCTTCGGGAATCGGCAAACAAAAAGGGTGGTTCCTAGCGAACCACCCTTTCCCTGCCGATCGCCTGGGACAGACGACTTCTCAGAACGGAATGTCGTCGTCCTCGAAGTTGCTGTCGGCCGGCGCGCTGGCCGGTGCCGGGGCGGAACGGCCGCCGCCGGAGGAGCGCTCATAGCCGCCACTACTGCCGCCACGCTCGTAGCCGCCGCTGCGCTGGTCATCGCCACCGAAGTTGCCGGTGCCGCCGCCGGGCTTGCCGTCGAGCATCTGCATGTCCTGCACGCGGATCTCGGTGGTGTAGCGGTCCTTGCCCTCCTTGTCCTGCCACTTGCGCGTGCGCAGGGAGCCTTCGACGTAGACCTTGGAGCCCTTCTTCAGGTACTTGCCGGCGATCTCGGCGAGCTTGCCGGGGAACACCAGGTTGTGCCACTCGGTGGCGTCCTTCATCTCGCCGGTCTGCTTGTCCTTCCAGCTCTCGGTGGTGGCCAGGGTGGCGTTGGTGATGGCGTCGCCACTGGGGAAGTAGCGCGTTTCCGGGTCCTTGCCCAGGTTGCCGATGAGGATGACTTTGTTGACGCCGCGTGCCATGAGCGCGCTCTCCTTAGGTGCTTGAATTCAGTGAACGGGATGCCGCCAACGGGGGTGGCGCCAGCTTCACCGCGAAGGTGAGCCAGAGTAAAGGCAGGGCCGCGGCAAGGCAAAGCACGCCGCTGACGCCCCAAAGGCCCAGGACGAGGCCGGCCAGCGGCCCGCCGAGGCCGCCGCCCAGCACCTGGGCGGTGGAATAGACGCCCAGCGCCGCGCCCTTCTGCTCGGGCGGCGCCATGCGCGAGATCATGGAGGGCAGCGAGCCCTCCAGGTAGTTGAAGGCAATGAAATAAAGCAGCAGCGCGCCGACCAGGCCCAGGCTGCTGCCGTGCAGCAGGCCG
Source organism: Solimonas sp. SE-A11 (assembly GCF_030345715.1). Taxonomy (GTDB): domain Bacteria; phylum Pseudomonadota; class Gammaproteobacteria; order Nevskiales; family Nevskiaceae; genus Solimonas_A. The sequence continues at coordinate 612,394 of NZ_JAUASX010000001.1, read as the reverse complement.
GCCAGGGCCAGCGATACGGACAGCAGGCCGATGGAGCCCAGCAGTACCGGCCGCGCCTGGCCACGGGCCTCGGCCCAGCGCACCAGCGGGAACACCGGCAGGATCGACAGCAGCAGCATCGGCAGGTAGACCTTCCAGTGCTGCTCGCCCGGCAGGCCCAGGGTCTGCTCCAGCGCGAAGGGGGCGGCGACGAAGACGGCGGTCATGCAGGCATGCAGCAGCAGGATGCCGCCGTCCATGCGCAGCAGCTGGCCGTCGAGCAGCACGGGGCGCAGGCTCAGGATGGTCGGCACGTGGCGCGGCGGCTCGGCCGGCACGTACCAGAGCACCAGGGGCACGGACAGCAGGGCCAGCATGCCGGTGAGGGTGAAGATGCCGTCCACGCCGATCCAGCCGGAGACCACCGGGCCGAGCACCATGGCCAGGATGAAGGACACGCCCATGCCGACGCCGACGATGGCCATGGCTACCGTGCGGACCTGCTCGCGGGTGACGTCGGCCAGCAGGGCGGCGACGGCGGAGGACACGGCGCCCGCGCCCTGGATGATGCGGCCGGCGGTGATCCAGTGGATGTCCTGGCTGTGGCCGGCGATGAAACTGCCGGCGGCAAAGACCAGCATTCCCAGCACGATCAGCGGCTTGCGACCCCAGCGGTCGGAGGCCATGCCGACCGGGACCTGCAGGCAGGCCTGCATCAGGCCATAGGCACCCATGGCCAGACCAATCTGCCAGGCGGTGACGTTGCCGGGCAGGTCCTTGGCGTACAGGGCGAACACCGGCATGACCATGAACATGCCGATCATCCGCAGCGCGTAGACCGCGCCGAGGCCGATAACGGCACGCCATTCAAGGGAATTCATGAGCTTAGGGGCGGAAGTGCGGGAACGTTGAGCCGTGATTCGCAATTGTCTTGCCGAAGCGCGCTTCGCCTTTGAAATGCAGCGGATCGGGCACATATTATTGATCCGGCAACCCTTCCCTGGATACCCCTGCTCGCCATCCCTCAGTGCCGCAACTCGATCACGCTGCGGAGTTGCCGGATCAAAAATCACAGAGCATGGTCTGTTATTGAAGCGGCGATATCGCGCTCCAATCCACCCTTGAAACCGGCTTCCGGCCCCCGCAACTTGTGGAAACGGCATATCGCCGCTTCAATAGCTGGTTCTCTCCTTCCCCCGAATCCCCATGGACACCATCCGCATCCGCGGTGCCCGCACGCACAACCTGAAGAATGTCTCGCTGGACCTGCCGCGCGACAAGCTGATCGTCATCACGGGCCTGTCGGGCTCGGGCAAGTCGTCGCTGGCCTTCGACACGCTTTACGCCGAGGGCCAGCGCCGGTATGTCGAGTCACTGTCGGCCTATGCCCGGCAGTTCCTGTCGATGATGCAGAAGCCCGACGTGGACGCCATCGAGGGCCTGTCGCCGGCGATCTCCATCGAGCAGAAGTCGACCAGCCACAACCCGCGCTCCACGGTGGGCACGGTCACCGAGATCTACGACTACCTGCGCCTGCTGTTCGCACGCGTGGGCACGGCGTATTGCCCGGACCACGATGTGGCGCTGGAGGCGCAGTCGGTGGCGCAGATGGTGGACCAGGTCATGGCACTGCCGGCCGACTCGGCCTGGATGCTGCTGGCGCCGGTGGTGCGCGGCCGCAAGGGCGAGCATGCGGAGTGGTTCGAGCAGGCCAAGGCCCAGGGCTTCGTGCGCGTGCGCGTGGACGGCAAGGTCTACGAGCTGGACGAGGTGCCTACGCTCAACCGCAAGCTCAAGCACGACATCGAGATCGTGGTGGATCGCTTCAAGGTGCGCGCGGACATCAAGCAGCGCATCACCGAGTCCTTCGAGACGGCGCTGCGCCTGTCCGACGGCCTGGCCTACGTGGCCCCGCACGGCGAGAGCAAGGCCGAGACGCTGACGTTTTCGGCGCGCATGTCCTGCGGTCACTGCGGCTATTCGCTGGAGGAGCTGGAACCGCGCCTGTTTTCGTTCAACGCGCCGCACGGCGCCTGCCCCAAGTGCGACGGCCTGGGGACGATGCAGGTGTTCGACGAGGAGCGCGTGGTGGCGCACCCGGAGCTGTCGATGGCGGCGGGCGCCATCCGCTCCTGGGACAAGAAGAACCCCTATTACTGGCACTTCATCACCTCGCTGGCCAGGCACTACAAGTTCGATCCCGAGAAACCGTTCGAAAAGCTGGCGGCCAAGGTGCGTGACCTGCTGCTCTACGGCAGCGGCGACGAGAAGATCACCTTCGAGTACCCGGACGAGTACGGCGGCAAGCGCCGCTCGCTGCACCGTTTCGAAGGCATCATCCCCAACCTGGAACGCCGCTACCGCGAGACCGAGTCCGACGCGGTGCGCGAAGAACTATCGCGCTACCTCAGCCAGAAGGCCTGCCCCGAATGCACCGGCCAGCGTCTCAACCGCGCGGCGCGCCACGTGCGCGTGGCGCAGCAGAACCTGCCGGCGCTGACCGCGCTGTCGGTGCGCGATGCCGGCGCCTGGTTCGGCGACCTCAAGCTGCCCGGGCACAAGGGCGAGATCGCGGAGAAGATCCTCAAGGAGATCAGCTCGCGCCTGTCCTTCCTCAACAACGTGGGCCTGGACTACCTGACGCTGGCCCGCTCCGCGGAGACCCTGTCCGGTGGTGAGGCCCAGCGCATCCGCCTGGCCTCGCAGATCGGCGCCGGCCTGGTGGGCGTGATGTACGTGCTGGACGAACCCAGCATCGGCCTGCACCAGCGCGACAACGAGCGCCTGCTGCAGACGCTGTTCCGCCTGCGCGACCTGGGCAACACCGTGATCGTGGTGGAGCATGACGAGGACGCGGTGCGCCAGGCCGACTACGTGGTGGACATCGGCCCCGGGGCCGGCGTGCACGGCGGCGAGGTCGTGGCCCAGGGCAAACCCAAGGACATCGAGAAATCGGCGCGCTCCGTGACCGGGCAATTCCTGTCCGGCCGTCGCAAGATCGAGGTGCCCAAGCTGCGCAACCCGCGCCAGCCGGGCAAGGAGCTGGTGATCCGCAATGCCCGCGGCAACAACCTGCGCAACGTCACCGCGGAGATTCCCACCGGGCTCATCACCTGCGTGACCGGCGTATCGGGCTCCGGCAAGTCCACGCTGATCAACGACACCCTGTGGGCCTATGCCGCGCGCCAATTGAACGGCGCCAGCGCGCACCACGCACCCTGCGACGGCATCGACGGCCTGGACCTGCTGGACAAGGTCATCGACATCGACCAGTCCCCCATCGGCCGTACCCCGCGCAGCAACCCGGCAACCTACACCGGCCTGTTCACGCCGATCCGCGAGCTGTTTGCCGGCGTACCCGAGTCGCGCGCACGCGGCTACGAGGCCGGGCGCTTCTCCTTCAACGTCAAGGGCGGCCGCTGCGAGGCCTGCGAGGGCGACGGCGTCATCAAGGTGGAGATGCATTTCCTGCCCGACGTCTACGTGACCTGCGACACCTGCAAGGGTCGCCGCTACAACCGCGAGACGCTGGAGATCAAGTACAAGGGCCGCGCGATCAACGAAGTGCTCGACATGACGGTGGAGGACGCACTGGACTTCTTCAAGGCCGTGCCGGCGCTGCGCAAGAAGCTGGAAACGCTGATGGATGTGGGCCTGTCGTACATCACGCTGGGGCAGAACGCGACAACGCTGTCCGGCGGCGAAGCCCAGCGCATCAAGCTGGCCAAGGAGTTGTCGCGCCGCGACACCGGCCAGACGCTCTACATCCTGGACGAGCCGACCACCGGCCTGCACTTCCACGACGTGGCGCAGCTGCTGGTGGTGCTGGAGCGCCTGCGCGAGCACGGCAACACGGTGGTGATCATCGAGCACAACCTCGACGTGATCAAGCGCGCTGACTGGATCATCGACCTGGGTCCGGAGGGCGGATCGGGCGGCGGTGAGATCGTGGCGGTCGGCACGCCGGAGGCAGTGGCGAAGAACAAGCGCTCGCATACGGGGCGGTTCCTGAAGCCGCTGCTGGTTTAAGTTCGCGGTACGCCCTTCGACAGGCTCAGCGCGAACGGTTGATCGGGCGGCCAAGGATGGCCGCCCCGCCGGTAGATGGACGAACTGGAGTCGCGCCATGGATGGCTACCCGAACACGCTCACCCTTCGACAAGCTCAGGGCAAACGGCACGATCAACACTTCGAAATCCTGCTCTTGGCAACTGGTCCTGCGTTGCCCTACCTCGGGCGTCCATGCCCTCGTCCCCTGCCCTCAGCCACGAGGGGTGAGGCAGTCAGGAAGACCGGGCCTGGCATCCTGCAACGCAGGCGCTATGATCGGCGCCATGACTCTCGCCGGCCCTCACCGCTACCGCGCCATCCTGGCTGACTCCGTCCCCTTCCGCGGCCTGGCGCCGGGTGCCATGGACCGTGTCGTGGGCCCCGCCATGCTGCTGGAAGCGGCACCCGGCTCGCCCGTGCTGTTCGAAGGCGAGCGCAGCAGCCCGGGGCTCTACGTGGTGGTGGAGGGCGAGGTCGAGGTCCACCAGGGCGAGACGCGGCTCAATGTGCTATAGCGCGGCGACTGCTTCGGCGAGTACTCGCTGATCGATGGCAAACCCACGTCAGCTTCGCTGAGGGCGCTGTCTGCTGCCCGTCTGTACTTCCTGCCCAGCGGCCTGTTCCAGAAGCTGGTAGCCAACGACGATTAGGCTGCCGCCACCATCTACCGCAACCTGCTGGTGAAGCTGATCGCGCGCCTGCGCGACATGAACACGGCCGGCTAATCGGGCAAAAAATAAGGGCCGGTTTCCCGGCCCCAGGCACACACCCCACGATCATGGGCTCCGCGCGGCCGTCACCGTGCGAGCCGTTGGCCGCATATCAGAACGAATACTTCAGCACCGCCTCCACGTAGTCGCGGTCGGCCAGCAGGTTGCGTCCACCAAGGCCGCCGGAGCTGGTGGCGCCGAAGTAGGTGGTGTAGCCGATCTCGCCCTGCCAGGCCTGCAGGTAGGTGACCCCCAGCGACACGTGCACCGACTTGCGGTCTTCCACGAAGTTGGTGATCGGCGTCGGCGTGGTGCCGTCCACGTCATGGTCGAAGCGGATGGTCGGCTCCACCGTGAACATGTTGAACACGTTGTTGTAGGTGAAGCGGGCGATCAGCTTGTAGCCCCAGGAGAAGGGCGTGGCGTAACGACCGTAAGGCGTCGTCGGCGCACCACTGATGGAGGCAAAGGCCGGAGTACCGGGGCCGTTGAGCGCTGCCGTGCCCGGATTGGGCGTGTAGGTGCCTGGTGCCTCGAACGCGAGTTCCTGCGCCGACGGCATGCCGTGCACGTAGGCCATGCCAGCCTCGCCCACCACCAGCACCTGGTCGTAGCCGAAGAAGCGGTTGGGCGGGAACAGGGCGGTGAAGCCGAGGTCGCCCTGGCTGACGTCGTAGCGGCGCCAGCCGCGGATGTACTGGCCGCCCAGCGCGGCACCGGCATTCCGGTTGATCTGGCTGGCGGCGCCCAGGCCGGTCAGCAGCAACTCGATGTCGTCGATCTGCAGGGGCTGGTCCACCTTGTAACTGTATTCGCCCTGGATCGAGTAGTCGCCCACGGTGGTATTGAACGACAGGCCGTAGAGCTGGATGTCTTCCGGGTACTCGACGAAATAGCTGGCCGTGCTGGCCGGCGCCGTGCTGCTGGCACGCGAGATGCCGCTGTAGAGCGGCAGGCGGCTGTGATAGTTCATGGCGTAGGCCGACAGGTCCATGTCGTTGAGCCACTTCACCAGGGTGCCAAGCTTGACGCCCCACTGCCCGGAGTCCTTGGCCTCGCCATCCGGACCGCGCGGGACCGTGCTGCCGGCGGCGACGCAGAACGTCGGCCCGTTGGGAGTCTGGCAGGGCGTATTGAAGAGCGAGTTCTCGTTGACACGGCCGAGGCCCAGATTGGCGCGCGTGCCGCCGATGCCGGCGTAGTCGTTGGTGCCCCAGTAGGAGCCGGAGGGATCGATCTGGGTCGGGCGCCAGTGCAGCTGGTAGAACGCCTCCATCGAGAGGTTCTCCAGCAGGTTGTAGGACAGCCACAGGTTCTCGGTGGGCACCAGGACCTCGTCCAGCTCGAAGCCCGGAACGCGCAGGGCCGACTGGTCGAAGGCCAGCGCGCTGTTGATGCCGTGCAGCACGAAAGTGGATTCGCCCCAGTTGATCACCTGGCGCCCGATCTTGAAGGCCAGCGAGCGGTCGTTGATGTCGAAGCCGCCGAACAGGTAGGCGTCGAGCATGTCGGCGTCACTGCCCAGGTAGTTGTGCAGGCGCGCGTTCTTGGCCTCGTATTCCGACAGCGGGGCTTCCTTGCCGACGCCGTAGTCGCTGGCGTCGAAGAAATCGTGGTTGCGCGCCTTCTGGTTGAAGACGTAGCTGCCGCGGAAGAAGGCCCCCCAGTTGCCACGGGTGAAGGTCAGGTCCGAGGTCATCTTGGCAGTGGCAGCCACTACCTCGCCACGGTCGAAGGCCAGGTTACCGTCGTCGCTGTTGGTGGAGAAGGCGGTGCCACCGTTGGCGATGCCGACCAGGCCATCGTCACGGCCCTGCACGCGCATGGCGGCACCCACGGCCAGCTTGTTCTCCAACTGCAGCGTGACGCCGTGGATGTCGTCGGTGAAGGCCTGGGCCGGCAGTGCCGGCATGAACAGCGCGGCTGCGGCCAAGGAGATCAGGTTTTTGTTGTTGAGGTTCTTCATGGTCTTGTTCTCCTGGCTCACTCAGCCGCCGCAGCGGCCGGAGCCGGCGCCGGGCAGTTGCCGCCGATGGGCAGGCAGGCCCCGTTGGAAGCCAGGAAGCTGGCCACCTGCTTCTGCATCTCGGTGAAGGCCGCAAGGAACTGGGTGTCGCTGCCCGCGGCCGCGCCGTTGTCCGGCGTCAGGATGGTGCTGTGGTCGGCCTGGCCCTGGGGGAAGCGCACGACGTTGCTGCGTGCCGCGGCACCGAGCAGGATCTCCTCGGTCGCAGGGATGCCGATCGCCCCAGTTTCACTGGGCTTGAAGGTGAGGCCCATGACCCGCGCCAGCGGCGTGGTGCCGGAGAGGTAGCCGGAGATCGGCAGCACGTCGATCGCCGGGCAGGCCGGGTCGTTCTTGATCGCGCAGTTGGGCACCACCGCGTCACCGACGACCTCGATCATCAGGATCGGATGCTTGGCAGCGGCGGCGGCGGCGAAGTTCAGTGGGTCACCCGAGTCCACTGCAGTCTGCGCAAAGCGCAGCACGGTTTCATAGGAGTCGTTGCCCTGTGCGACGAGGCCGCCCGACGCCGCGGACAGGCCGGCCGAGATGCGCGGGCCGAATGCGGCGGAGGCATCGAGCAGCTTGGCGATACCGCCGCCCGGCATGGCCAGCACGCCGGCCCCGGTGGCGTCGTTCACGCCCAGGAAGGTGCTGGCGACGATGGCGCCGAGCGAGTGCCCGACATAGCGGACCTGCGTGGTGTCGAACTTCACCGTCACCTGGGGCGCACCCGCCACGGAGGCGAAGATCGTGCCGGGCGCGGCGGGGTTGGCCAGTTCGGACAGCGGCACCGCGGTCAGCGACTTGCCCAGCACCAGCAGGTCGGAGACGCCCTGTCGCAGGTTGTCACGGGAGGTCAGCAAGCTGCTGAGGTTGATGAAGTGCGTGCCGGAGCTGTCGACGATGCCGTCACCCGGGGCGAACGGATTCTCCGGGGTCGCGGGACGCGGAGCACCGGTGGCGTTGTCAACCACGTCCAGTTCGAGCGTGCGCTCGGTGGTCCCCGGGACGCGGAAGGCGGCGATGCTGCCGTCGGCCTCGCGGATGCCGTGCAGCGGCAGGTCGATGGCGATGACGGCGAATCCCGCCTGCGTCAGCGCCGGCACCAGGCCCAGCATCTGCGAGCGGTTGCCGGTGATGCCGTGCTGGAAGATGACGACCGGCCAGCCATTGGTCGGCATGGTGCCGGCCGGCACGGTGGCCAGCACCGGCACGGTCTGGTCGCTCTGCTTGAGCGGCAGCGGATAGCAGATAGTGGTGCTGTTGCTCGGCTTGGCGGTCTGGCCGTCGGGTAGCGTGGCGCCAATGGCAAACGCGCCGCAGGGCACGCGGCCGAGGAAGCTGGCGGCGGTATCGGGCTTGGTGATGTCCGCTTTCCAGGCCGCGCTCAGCGGGGCCGTGGTGGAAAGGTAGTAAGGCAGGCGCAGCAGGCCGGCGTAGACCTGTGCCGGGGCACCGGGCAGGCCGAGCATGGTGGTGGTCAGCGGGGTGCCGGCCGGTGCCGGCGCCGGTGCCGGGGCTTGCTGCAGGCGCAGGATGCTGGACTGCGTCGCCGCGGCCATGCGATCCAGCGTGCGCGTGGTGGACTGCGTGGTGAAGGGCCAGGCGATGGCGACGGTGTCGGCCGGCTTACCGAAGGCGGCCAGCACCTGCATCACGGGGATCAGCTGCTGGCGGATCGCCTCTAGCGTGGCCTTCTGGGTGTCGTTGAGGATCGCCAGCACCGGCTCGGTCTGCGCGGACACCGGCGTGGTGGAGCGCACCACGCGGAAGTAGTCGCTGGGGATGATCGGCTCGCCGGCGGTGGAGCGCACCGCGGTGCTCAGCCCGACCACGTAGGTGGTGGACGGCTTCAGCGGCTTGAGCGGCTCGATCAGGATGCGGCTGCGCTTGTCGGAGATCGGCCGGCCGTCGGCCGGATCGATCACGGTGGAACTCTGCACGCGGAAATCGACGCCGGGCACCAGCGGCCTCGGCGGCGAGGTGGAGGTGTCGATGATGGTCAGCGCCGGTAGGACGGTGTCGAAGTCGACGAAGCCGGCGACGTCGGTGAACAGCGAGGCAGTGGTCGACCAGCCGTCGAGCTGGTTGACCGCAGCGATGAAGGGGTTGGGCGGCGTGGACGCATTGGGAATGTTCAGCGTCGGATCGCTGAAGCCGGCGAACAACAAGTCCACCGGAAATGGAATCTGCGGGCTGTCCGCCAGCGGGTCGAACAACGACACCGCCTTTTCGCCTACGCCCCCGGGGAAGTCTCCCCCTTCGTTGGACGCCTTGTCGCAAGCGGACAGGGCCAACACCAAAGCCAACGCTCCCAGGCGGGCGTATCTCATCTTCGTCTCCTGCACTCGTGGGGAAGCAGCCGCACTTCCACATTATTTGTCGCCCCGAACTCCGTCAGGACTCATTTGCACCATCTCGAGGCAGTATTCGTGTGTCGCAGTGCAGCAAACAATCTGTCTTGACCCGGCAATGAATACCGTTTGTCGGACCGTTCCTACACAGTTGTGCGGTAGCGCCCGATCAGGTTTCCCACGCGCTCACGCCAGTCGTCGTCGGGCAACAACAGGTCCAGCGGCAGGCGGCGGCGCAGCACGTCGTCGATGTCTCGTGCCATCTCGGACTGCAGCGCGTGCACGACTTCCGCCATCAGGAACGGCCATTCCGGATGGATGCGCGCACGCAGCTCCGGGCGCTGTTCCATGAGCTGCAGTAGCAAGGAGATATTCGTGCCGTGGCGCAAGCTGAGGGACTGCGCGGCTTCCTCGTCGATACCCGCCTCGCCGAGTTGCGCGACGGCCCCGCGCTGCCATTGTTCGAACGGCTCGGCCGGGGTTCCGGGCAAGGACGTCTCGCGCGTCAGGCAGGGACGCGGTGTCTCGGACATTTGCCAGTAGGCTGCATCGACGATATGCGAGGCATCGCGACGGGCGGTGGTAAAGCTGCCACCGACATAGGTGACCAACCGCGGCTTCGGCTTCACGATCACGGCCTCGCGCGTGATCTGCGAGAAGCTGCCGTACTCCGCGGGCTGTAGCGTGCGCAGACCGCAGAAGCGTGCGATCACGTCCTTTTCCGTCCAGCGCAGACCCGGCAGGCCGTTACGCAATCCGTCCAGCAGGTAGCGCGTTTCGTCCACGGTGGGCTGCGCCTGGTCCGGTGACGCCACTTCACGCTCGGTGGTGCCGACCAGCGTGCGGCCGTACCAGGGGATGACGAAGAACACGCGCCCATCCCGGGCGGTGAGCAGGAAAGCTTCCTGGCAGCCCGGGATCGCCGGCATCACCAGATGCGTGCCCTGCACCAGCCGCAGTGGCGGCGCCGCGTCGCCCATCAGCGACGGTGCCCAGGAGCCCGCGGCGTTGATGGTGACTCGCGCGCGCAGTTCGAAGGACTCCTGCGTTTCCTGGTCGCGCAGCCGTGCGCCGCGCACGCCACCCTCGCCTTCCAGCAGGCGTTCTGCGGCCATGCGGTTGACGCAGACGGCGCCCTGCGCCTGGGCCGCGGCGGCCACGGTCAACACCATGCGCGCGTCGTCGGTCTGGCAGTCGCCGTAGCGGAAACCCGCCTGCAGGTTCTGCGGATCCAGGAACGGAAACTCCGACAGCAGTGCCGGCGCGCGATACTGCCGGTGACGGCCCACCGAGCCACGGCCCGCGCCGAGCAGGTCGTAGATCGCCAGGCCGGCCGACAGCGTGAAGCTGCTGGCACGCGGGCCTTTCCATAACGGCATGATGAAATCCAGCGGCCGCACGAGGTGCGGGGCGATGCGCCGCAGGCGGCGGCGCTCGCGCAGCGCATGGCGCACGAACTCGAGCTGGTAGTTCTCCAGGTAGCGCAGGCCGCCATGGATCAGCTTGCTGGAGGCCGATGAGGTGCCGCCGCCCCAGTCGTACTTTTCCACCAGCGCCACGGACAGGCCGCGCTGCGCGGCGTCGCAGGCCACCCAGGCGCCATAGATACCGCCGCCGATCACCAGCAGGTCGAAACTGCGCTCGCGCAGCGCGCCGGGGCGGCGCAGGAAGGGAAAGGCGGGGGTCATCTCAAGACTTAAGGGGTCTGTACCTGTTCCAGGTGGGCATCGAATTCATCGACCGCGCAGAGGCTTTCCGCCGCCTGCTGCGCGGCGCGCAGCAGGCGCGACTCGTCCTCGGCCAGCACACCGGCCTCGCGCGCCTCGTCGATCCGCTGCAGCGGGTGCGGATGCTGCAGGCGTCCAGCACGCTGGGCCTGCTGCAGCTTGCGCATCAGGGGCTCGGCGTTGATCGCCTGCACCATCGCAGCGTCCAGACGGCCCAACGGCGAATCGCTGGCATCGTGCAGGCCCGAGGCCAGGCGCAGGCGCAGGCCACCGGGTTGTTGCAGGGCGGCGGCAATGCGCTGGCCGGTGGCGTCGTCCGCGGCGCGCGCATGGCGGCCGAGCGGGAACACCAGCAGGCGGCCGAGCCAGGCCAGCGGGCGACGCGGCAGGTTCAGCAACAGGCCATCCAGGGCGTTCTCGATACGCAGGAACTGCTCGTCGCAAACCGCCTGCAGCAGCGGCAGGTCTTCGGCGGGCCGGCCGTCCTGGTCATAGCGGCGCAAGGCGGCGCTGACCACGTAGAGTCCGGCGAGCACGTCACCAAGCCGGGCCGACAGGCTTTCACGTAGCTTCAGGCCACCGCCGACCGCGGCCAGCGTCAGTTCGGTGCACAGCGCCAGCGCGGCGCTGTAGCGGTTGGCACGCAGCGCGATGCAGCGCATGGCGGCATCGCCGGGCGAATGGCCCCAGCGCGCCAGCGTGAGCCCTGCTACCAGGCTGCGCGCGCCGGCCTGCAGGGCATGGCCGGCATGCGCCATCAGCAATGCGTCGAAGCGCTCCAGCCCCAGCGCAGCATTCGGCTCGGCGGCAGCGGCGATCTCCTCGCGCAGGTAGGGGTGGCAGCGCAGCGCGCCCTGGCCGAACAGGATCATGCCTCGCGTCAGCAGGTTGGCGCCTTCCACCGTGATCGCCACCGGAGTGCCCTGGAAGGCACGCGCCAGCCAGTTGGAGGGCCCAAGCATCACGCCCTTGCCGGCATGGATGTCCATGGCTCGCTTGAGTGAGTCCTGCGCGGTCTCGCTGCAGAAGGACTTGGCGATGGCCGAAGGCACCGCCGGTTTCTCGCCCAGCTCCACCGCCTGCGCGGTGAGCTGGCGCACGGCCTGCACCGCGTAGGCCTGGCTGCCAAGGCGCGCCAGCTGCTCCTGCACCGCCTCGAAGCTTCCCACCGGCTGGCCGAACTGGCGGCGAATGCGGGCGTAGGCGCCGCTGGCCAGCGCGGCCATGGTGGCCTGTCCCGCGGTGTTGGACGGCAGCGAGATCGCCCGGCCGGCGGCAAGGCATTCCATCAGCATGCGCCAGCCCTGGCCGATGCGCGGCGGGCCGCCGATGATGAAGTCCAGCGGCACGAACAGCTCGCTGCCGCGCACCGGGCCGTTCATGAAGGGGTTGTCCAACGGCCAGTGGCGCGTACCGATCTGCAACCCCGGGGTATCGCGCGGGATCAGGGCACAGCACAGGCCCAGCTCGCGCCCGCCGCCCAGCAGTTGCTCGGGGTCGTAGAGGCGGAAGGCCAGGCCCACCAGCGTCGCCACCGGCGCCAGGGTGATGTAGCGCTTGTCGAACGTGAGGCGCATGCCCAGCACCTCCTGCCCCTGCCACATGCCGCGGCAGACCAGGCCGAGATCGGGGATGGCGCCGGCGTCGGAGCCGGCCCAGGGCGAGGTCAGCGCGAAGCAGGGAATCTCCTCGCCCGCCGCCAGCCGCGGCAGGTAGTGCTGCTTCTGCTCATCGGTGCCGTAGTGCAGCAACAGTTCCGCCGGCCCCAGGGAGTTGGGCACGGCGACGATGGAGGCGGCGGTGACGCCGCCGGGGCTGGAGGCGATGCGGTTCAGCACCGCCGAATGGGCCAGCGCGCCGAAGCCCAGGCCGCCGTATTCCTTCGGGATGATCATGCCGAAGAAGCCGTGGAGCTTCAGGTGGGCCCAGGCCTCGGGGGACAGGTCGCGGTCCGCGGAGGTGATGCGCCAGTCGTCGCAGAGGGCGCAGAACGCCGTGACCGGGCCGTCGAGGAAGGCCTGCTCCTCGGCGCTGAGGCCGGCGGCGGGCAGGCCATAGAGCCGCTCCCATTGCGGGCGGCCGGAGAACAGTTCGCCGTCCCACCAGACCGTGCCGGCGTCCAGTGCCGCCTGCTCGGTGGCACTGACCTCCGGCATCACGCGGCGGAAGTACTCCAGGGCCGGGCGGGTCAGCCATTCCTGGCGCAAGGGCGGGTTCAGCAACACCGTGCCGGCGACGGCCAGCAGCAGCGCCCCCAGGAAAAACAGGCTCCAGGAGCCGCCACCGGCGGCATAGGCCAGCAGGAATACCGCGTACAGCGTGATGGCGGTACGCGGCGAGGTCCGGCGCCAGGCCAGCGCCACGCTCAGCGCGATCAGCAGCAGGAGCCAGATCATCGGGGCCCGTCCCTTCCATGGTGATGGACCGCCAGCATACCGAATCATGGTTCCACACCGGCAGGGCAGGCGCCGGCCAGCTTCGTGTATAAACGCCGGCGGAGAACCATCTACAACGATTATGAACGACAAATCCGCCCTGCTCGAACAGTTGCGCATCGACCATTCCGCCCGCGCCCCGCAGCCCAGCCCCTGGAAGCGCTGGCTGCTGATCGGTGCCGTGCTGCTGGCGATCATCGTGGCCGCCGCCGCCCTGTTCGGCGGCGAGAAGCCACCCGAGGTCACCACCGTGCAGGCCCGCGCCGCCGGCCCGGGCGCCAGCGCCTCGGTGTTGGACGCCTCCGGGTACGTGGTCGCGCGACGCCAGGCCACGGTGTCCTCCAAGGTCACCGGCAAGGTCATCGAGGTACTGCTGGACGAGGGCCGCCGCGTCGAGCAGGGGCAGGTGCTGGCCCGCATCGACGACAGCAATGCCCAGGCACAGCTGGCGCTGGCGCAGTCGCAGCTCGCGGCCTCGCGTTCGCAACTGTCCACGGTCCAGGTGCAACTGACCGAGGCGGATCGCCAGCTGGTCCGCACGCGCGAGTTGGCGGAGCGCAAGCTGCTGAGCCAGCAGGCGTTGGACACCGCACAGGCCAACGCCGATGGCCTGCGGGCGCAGCTCGATACGGCCCGCCAGAACATCGTGGTAGCGGAGCGCAGTGTCGCCGTGCAGCAGCGCGCCCTGGACGACACCGTGGTGCGTGCCCCCTTCTCCGGCGTCATCACCCTGAAGAACGCCCAGCCGGGCGAGATGATCTCGCCGCTGTCGGCCGGCGGTGCGGGTACGCGCACCGGCATCGGCACGCTGGTGGACATGGACTCGCTGGAGATCGAGGTCGACGTCAACGAGAACTTCATCAACCGCGTGCAGACCGGCCAGCCGGCCGCGGCGCGGCTCAATGCCTACCCGGACTGGGAGATTCCCTGCGAGGTGATCGCCGTGATCCCCACCGCCGACCGCAGCAAGGCCACGGTCAAGGTGCGCGTGGGCTTCAAGCAGAAGGACCCGCGCATCCTGCCGGAGATGGGCGTGCGCGTGTCCTTCCGCGAGAACGAGGCGGAGAAGCAGGCGCAGCAGCCGCAGGGCGTGCTGGTGCCGGCGGCCGCGGTACAGAAGACTGGCGAGGACGGCGTGGTCTATGTGCTGCGCGAGGACCTGACGCTGGAGCGCCGCGCGGTGAAGCTCGGCGGCAGCAGCGAGGGCGAGATCAGCGTGCTGGGCGGCCTGCGCGGCGGCGAGCGCCTGGCGGTGGGCGACTTCGCCCTGCTGAAAGACGGCGGCAAGGTCAGGCTGAAGAAGAAGGAGTGAGCCCATGAGCGAAGCCATCGTCCGCCTGCGCGGCGTGCGCAAGAGCTATACGCGCGGCAAGCAGACCGTGGAGGTGCTGGAGAGCCTGGACCTGGACATCGCCCGCGGCGACTTCCTGGCGCTGATGGGCCCCAGCGGCTCGGGCAAGACCACGCTGCTGAACCTGATCGGCGGCCTGGACCGCCCCACCACCGGCAGCGTGGACGTGGCGGGCGAGCGGATCGACCAGCTCAGCTCCGGCCAGCTGGCGCAGTGGCGCGCGCGCCACGTCGGCTTCGTGTTCCAGTTCTACAACCTGATGCCGATGCTCAACGCCGAGCGCAACGTGGAGCTGCCGCTGCTGCTGACGCGCCTGCCGGCGGCGGACCGCATGCGCCGCGTGCGCGTGGCGCTGGAGATCGTCGGCCTGGGCGAGCGCGGCGGACACAAGCCCAGCGAGCTCTCCGGCGGCCAGGCCCAGCGCGTGGCGATCGCCCGCGCGCTGGTGGCGGACCCGACCCTGCTGGTCTGTGACGAGCCCACGGGCGACCTGGACCGCAAGACCGCCGACGAGATCCTGCACCTGCTGCAGGCGCTGAACCGCGAGTACGGCAAGACCATCGTGATGGTCACGCACGACCCCAAGGCGGCGGAGTTCGCGACGCACCAGTTGCATATGGACAAGGGCCGTCTGGTCGAGACCGTCGCTCACTCCTGAAGGCAGCGACGATGAAATACTTCCCCCTGGTCTGGTCGGCACTGTGGCGCAAGAAGCCGCGCACCATCTTCACGATGCTGTCCATCGTGGTGGCTTTCCTGCTGTTCGGCATGCTGCAGGCGGTGGCGCAGAGCATGACCCAGTCGGTGCAGATTTCCGGCGCCGACCGCTTGTTCACCGCCGGCAAGTTCTCGTTCACGGAGATCCTGCCGCTGGGCTACTACGCGCGGATCAAGTCCACGCCCGGGGTGCAGCTGGCCTCGCATGCCAGCTGGTTCGGCGGCGTGTACCAGAACGAGCGCAATTTCTTCGGCCAGTTCGCGGTGGATCACGAGACCTATCTGGACGTCTACACGGACCTGATCGTGAGCGAGGAAGCGCGCCGCGCCTGGGCGCGCAACAAGACAGGTGCCCTGGTCGGCTCCGGCCTGGCCAAGAAGTTCGGCTGGAAGGTGGGAGACCGCATTCCCATCCAGGCCGCGATCTGGCCCAAGCGCGACGGCCGCAACGACTGGGAGTTCGATGTCGTCGGCCTGATCGACGGACAGGACGAGGCAAGCCAGGCACAGGCCGACGTGCTGCTGTTCCGCTTCGATTACTTCGACGAGGCGCGCCAGTTCGGCCAGGGCTACGTCGGCTGGTACCTGGAGAAGATCGCCGACCCGGCGCAGGCTGCGACCATCGCCGCGGCCATCGACCGCCAGTTCGCCAACTCGCCGAAGGAAACCCGCACCGATTCGGAGAAGGCCTTCAACCAGGCCTTCATGAAGCAGATGGGCGATATCCAGCTGATCGTCCGCTCGATCCTGGGCGCGGTGTTCTTCACGCTGCTGTTCCTGACCGGCAATACCATGATGCAGTCGGTGCGCGAGCGCATCCCGGAACTGGCGGTGCTCAAGACCATCGGCTTCTCGGACCCCAGTGTGCTGGCCCTGGTGCTGGCGGAATCGCTGCTGCTGTGCCTGATCGCGGCCCTGGCGGGCCTGGGAGCGGCGTCGATCATGATGCCGGGCCTGGCGGCGAAGATGCCGGGCCTGGAGATGGGAGCCGAGGTCTGGCTGATGGGGCTGGGTCTGGCCGCGGTGCTGGCGGCGATCGTCGGCTTCCTGCCGGCCTGGCGGGCCATGCGGCTCGACATCGTCAATGCGCTGTCGGCTCATTAACCCGTCCATGACCAGGGCCGGGCCATCCATGGCCCGGGAATTTCAAACAGGCAGGGAGCCACCATGCTTCAACAGGTGCTTGCTGTAACCCTCATGAACCTCCGCGCCGTGCCGCAGCGGCTCGGGGCGTCGATGGTGATCGTGATCGGCATCGCGGGGGTGGTGGGCGTGATGGTGGCGCTGCTGTCGATGGCCAAGGGCTTCCAGGCCACGCTGAACAGCACCGGGCGGCCGGACCGGGTGATCGTGCTGCGCGGCGGCGCCAACGACGAGCTGTCCAGCGTGCTGTTCCGCGAGCAGGCCACGATCATCAAGCAGGCCCCGGGCGTGCGCCAGGGCATCGACGGCCGGCCGCTGGCCCTGGCCGAGGTCTACATCCTCGCCGGCCTGCCGCGCAAAGGGCAGACCGACCCGGCCAACGTCGTGCTGCGCGGCACGGAGCCGCATGTGCTGGAGGTGCGATCCGAGACGAAGCTGGTGGAAGGGCGCATGTTCAGACCCGGCGTCTACGAGGTGGTCGTGGGCCGCGGCGCCCGCGACCAGTTCGCCGGCATGGAGCTGGGCGGCAAGCTGCCGCTGCGCGATGGCGACTGGACCATCGTCGGCTTCTTCGAGAGCGGCGGCGACGTGCACGAGTCCGAGTTGTGGACCGACGCCGAGACGCTGATGCAGGCGGCCAAGCGCGGCGCGCCCACCTCGGTGACGGCGCAGCTGGAATCCGAGCAGGACTTCGATCGCTTCAAGGATGCGCTGACCACCGACCCACGCCTGAACGCCGGCGTGCAGAAGGAGCCGGACTACTATTCCTCGCGCTCCAAGGCGCTCAATGGCCTGATCAACGGCCTGGGCTATACCGTGGCCGTGATCATGGCGATCGGCGCGCTGTTCGGCGCGCTCAACACCATGTACGCGGCGGTATCAACGCGCACGGTCGAGATCGCCACGCTGCGCGCCATCGGCTTCGGCGGGGCCCCGGTGGTGGTGTCGGTGATGATCGAGGCCATGCTGCTGTCGCTGGCGGGCGGGGTGCTGGGCGCGGCCATCGCCTACGTGGTGTTCAACGGTTACAGCGTCTCGACACTGAACTTCCAGACCTTCAGCCAGGTGGCCTTCGCCTTCCAGGTGACGCCGGACCTGCTGCGCCAAGGGGTGACCTGGGCGCTGCTGATCGGCGCCATCGGCGGCTTCTTCCCGGCCCTGAAGGCCGCCCGCCTGCCGGTGGTGGAGGCCCTGCGCGGCTCGGCCTGACCGACACCGGAACGGCAGGCAACAAAAAAGCGCGGCCGGAGCCGCGCTTTTTGTTTTCAGCCTGAGGCTTACGGGGTCGCGACGAAGCGGCCGCCCGTGCACAGCTCGTGCACGTACATCGCCTTGCCGACGTTAGCGCTGAGCAGGCCCGGCTCCAGCGTCACGGTGGCCCGGTCGAAGGACTGCTTGCTGCGGAAGCCCACCCAGGCGCGCTCATGCGTGCCGGCGCCCAGCAGGTCCAGATCGTTCTGGGTGTAGCTGCGGGTCTCGCGCTGGTTGCCATTCAGGTAGGTGGTGATCTTGACCTGATTCACCAAGGAGAGATCGACGGTGCCGTTGGGGAAGCCCAGCGCGAACACCGAGAAGGTGCCAGCCGGAGCGGCGGTCGGCAGGTTGACATTCTGGTCGACGCCTTCCAGCAGGGAGCCCAGCAGGCCCACGGCCAGGGTGAAGGTCGAGTGGGTCGACAGCTTGCCGTCGATCAGCAGGTCCTTGTCGGCCACGCCATTGGTCAGCTGGGTCACCGGATCGGCGCCGAGCAGGTTCAGCAGGTTGGTCAGCAGGCCGCCGACCAGGCCGCGGGCGCCGACCGTGGTCGTCACGCCGGGGCCGGAAGCGCTGGCGCTGCAGATGAAGTTGCCTGCGATCGGCGTGCCGCCGGGGGCGCCGCCGTCGGTGACGTCGGTGGGCACCGTGCCGTCATTGGGGAATTCGTTGGGGTCGATGGTGCCGTTGCCGTTGTCATCGCCGTTGCCGGTATTCAGGCCGCCGCTGCCATCGATGGTGCCGTCGCCATTGGCATCGCAGCCGGCCAGGAGCAGGCCGGAGATGGCCAGCAGCGCAATGCCGCAGGCCTGGGGGAGGTTCGTTTTCATTTAGTGCATCTCCACTGTCAAAGGGGTGAGGGATTCGGCGTTCTTGTTGACCGCTTCTGGGATAGTGCCTGCCGGCCCAACCGGTAGTATCATGCCCCAGGCCTATCCGCCTGTAATGTAAGAAATATCGGATGGGGTTGTCACTAAAACGCTCGTTCAACCCGGACTTGCTTGAGTGACCCCCGTCACGATATATCATGCATTCAGGCATTCCGCCTTAAACGTCGTCAAATAATAGAAACGCACCCCGGAACGGTCTTCCTACCCGCTCCGCAGGCACTGTTCGTGCCCACCCCAACAATCAGGAGAGTCACGATGAAAGCGCTGCTGAAACAACTCCCCCTCGCCTGCCTTGTGCTGACGCCGATGGCGTACGCCCAGGACCCGGCCGCAGAAGCCCCGGTCGAAGAAGCCGTCGTCAGCGAGGCGGTGCCGGCGGAAGCCGCTCCCGCCGAAGCCGCCCCCGAGGCTGCACCGGCCGACGCCACTGCCGAAGCCGCCCCCGAGGCTGTCGCCGAGGAAGCCGTGGCCGCCGAAGCTGCCCCGGTCGAAACCACCCTGACGGAGACGGAAACCGTCACCGAGACGGTCACCGAGACCACCACGGAGACCACCGAGACGACGGAAGCTCCTTCCGCCGCCCGCGTCACCGACTACGTCAGCCTGCTGGGCAACTACACCTTCATCGGTGACACCCCGTTCGACAGCATCGAGCACGCCATCGGCCTGACGCTGCTGCGCGGCTGGAACCTGTCCGACAACTGGTACATCGAAGGCAACTTCACCGCCGACAACATCGAGACCGATGTCACCGGCACCACGGACTTCTATCGCTACGGCCTGGGCGCCGACCTGGTGTACTCCTTCGGTGACCGCCTGCACTTCACGCCGTTCGTGCTGATCGGCGCTGCGGCGACCTACACCGACGTGATCCCGGATGACGAGGACGACTGGAGCTGGGCGGCCAACGCGGGCCTGGGCTTCATCACCGGCCCGATCAGCGACTTCGGCTTCCGCCTGCGCCTCGAAGCCCGCTATGTCTATGACGCCTTCGAATACCTGGACAAGCGCCAGGACGTGAAGATCGGCCTGGGCCTGGAACTGCCGCTGCAGCGCGGCGACGGTCCGGTCACCCCGCTGGCCGTGGTGGAAGAGCGCGTGCAGGTGGTCGACGCCGGCCAGCCGGGCGATGCGGACCAGGACGGCGTCCTGGATCCGTATGACGCCTGCCCGGATACCCCGCAGGGCATGGAAGTGGACGGCCGCGGCTGCGCGCTGCCGCAGGTCCTGACCCTGACCGGCGTGGTGTTCGACTTCAACAAGGCCACCCTGACCCCGGATGCCCGCAAGATCCTCGACGACGTGGCCAAGAAGATCGTCGCCTACAAGAAGATCCCGATGGAACTGGCCGGTCACACCGACAGCATCGGCAGCGATGAGTACAACCTCAAGCTGTCCGACCTGCGCGCCAATTCGGTCAAGGAGTACCTGATCGAGCAGGGCGTCGCCGGCGATGGCCTCACCGCCAAGGGCTACGGCGAGTCCCAGCCGGTCGCTCCGAACGACACCGATGCCGGCCGCCAGCTGAACCGCCGCACCGAGCTGCGCATCGAAGGCCAGAAGTAAGCCACACCGCTGCAAACGAAACGGCCGCCGGGAAACCGGCGGCCGTTTTGCTTTGTGCGTCTGGACAGCGCCAAGGCCGCTCCCACGGCGTGCTCCCACTCAGCGCAGCATCAGCAGCAGGAACTCCACCACGCTGATCATGGCCAGGACCGCCACCACCCAGCGCCAGCGCCTCGGCAGCCGCTCCGGCACCGCCGGCAGCGTCACGGGCGCCCGCGTCATGGTGACCTGCGCATCCGCCGGCACCATGCTGACCACGCGGGACTCCGCACTGCGGGTGACGGTGGCCTCGTCGGCGACCGCCCCCTGCCGCACGGGTGGCGGCGTAAAGACGTCGGCCATACCGGCCCCGTTGTCGATCTGCTCGTCGCTCAGGCTGTCGAGGAAGGCCAGGAACTCGCCCGCGGTGGCGTAGCGGTCCTGCGCGCGCACCGCCAGCGCCTTGGCCATGCCCTCGCGCAACGCCGCGGGCAGGGCGCTGTAGCCGGCCTGCTCCAGCGGATCGTGGCCCAGGCGGTCCAGCGCCATGGGCGGGGCCTCGCCGGCAATCATGCGGTAGATCGTGGCGGCGGCGCCGTAGACGTCGGTGTAGGGGCCCTGGGGGCTGCGGCGCTGGTACTGTTCCAGTGGGGCATAGCCCTCGGTCAGCACCACCACCAGGCTGTGCGGGCGCTCGCCGGCGGCCTGCATGGCGGCGCCGAAGTCGAGCAGGATCGGGCGACCGTCGGCCGCCAGGTAGATGTTGTGCGGCTTGACGTCGCGGTGGATGACGTTGTGCTCGTGCAGGTACT
Organism: Solimonas sp. SE-A11; assembly: GCF_030345715.1. GTDB lineage: Bacteria > Pseudomonadota > Gammaproteobacteria > Nevskiales > Nevskiaceae > Solimonas_A. Next base: position 591,419 of record NZ_JAUASX010000001.1, on the reverse strand, counting down.
GCAGGCCCTGCAGGATCGGCCGCATCAGCCGCAGCGCCACGCCCGGGGCGGTGCTGTTGCGCACCGTGGAGAGGTACTCGCCGAGGGACTGGCCCTCGTAGTAGTCCATCACCAGGTAGGCGGTACCGTTGGCGTTGAAGAAGCTGCGCACGCGCACGATGTTGGGGTGGTCGAAGCGCGCCACGATGCGCGCCTCTTGCAGGAACTGCTCGCGGCCGTAGCGGAAATTGGCCTGGTCGGCCTCGGTATGGACCTGCACGTCCAGGGAATCCGCGGTGCGCGTGGCCAGGTCGCGCGGCATGTACTCCTTGATCGCCACGCGCTGCTGCAGGTGGATGTCCCAGCCGATGTAGGTGATGCCGAAGCCGCCGCGCTTGCCCAGTACGCGGCCGACGCGGAACTGCCCGCCGATGACGATGCCGTGCGGCAGGAACAGCGGCGAGCGGGGCGCCGACTCGTCATAGCCGCAGGCCGGGCATACCGCGGCCCCGCCCTTTTCCGCGTAGCAGCCCGGGCAATGCTTCTGGTAGTCCACCTGCGGCTTCTCTCCCTCGTGCCGTTCCGGGGCGATTGTATCCACATTGCCGGCGCTGTCCGGGGTGCGGGGCACGGAAACTGCCTGTGCCCTTGGGCCGGCGGCCGGCAGCTGGCGAAAAGCCCTGCTTTCGTCCTAGGCTGTGCCAGCCACGACAACTCCGGCGAGGATCGCCAAACAGAAGAGTGAATGCCATGACGCAGATTCCCGATGGCCAGTACCGCGGCACCGTGCTCTACGCCGATTTCAGCGAAGCCCTGTCCGACCGTATCTCCGAATCCCCGCTGAACTACAACGAAGTGCGCGACCTGGCCGCCGCCGGCGGCCGCCTGGGTGGCCTGGTGATGGAGGCGACGCCGCGCAAGCTCTACGCCTTCTTCCCCCAGGCCGAGGGCGCCCTGCAGCTGGCCCGGGAGATCGCGCAGCTGTCGCTGCGCGCGCGCTCGGACCTGAGCCGCCTGGGCCTGGATATCCGCGTGATCCTGGGCCATGGCCAGGTGACGATGGAACAGGGCCGCCTGCGCAGCGACTGGACCCACCGGCTGGCCGGCCTGGTCACGGCGGTGCCGCAGAACGGCGTGGCGGCGCTGCGCGACTTCGTGGCCCAGTTCCCCCATGGGCAGCTCAATCCGGCACCGCGTCCCTCGGCGCGCAGCGACCTGTTCATCCTGCCGATGATCGAGGTGACCGAGGACCAGGAAACCCGCATGGCGGGCATCGGCGGTGGCGCCAACGGCGTTTTCCTGACGCTGACGCTGCGCGTTCGCGGCGTGTCGCAGACCTTCCGCTCCAGCGACTGCCCGATCCTGATTGGCCGCGACAAGTCCTGCGGCGTGCAGGTGTCCGGCGAGAAGGCCTCGCGTGTGCACGGCCGCATCGAGTTCGAGAAGGAGAAGTTCCACTACGTGGACGACAGCCGCAACGGCACCTATGTACTTACCGGCGGCGGCCAGGAGATCCTGCTCAAGCAGGAGAAGATCGTGCTGGCCGGCGAAGGCGCCATCAGCCCGGGCGCACCACTGTCCAGCCAGACCGGCGAGGTGGTGCGCTTCAGCTGCGTCCCCAGCCGCCTGTCGATGGCCGGCGCGGTCGCGGACGGCGGCGACACCAAGATGATGCGTACCGAGCGCAAATGATCGATGTTTTTATTTAATTAACTCTTAATCAAAGTTCGTTAAATAATCTCACACACGAAAAAGCCCGCAAGCCCCGGTCCTGCGGGCTTTTTCGTGTCCGGCGCCGCAGCGTCGGGGCTTGCGGGCCGCCCCGGCCCTGCAAGCCCCGCGGAGACAGGGTTCTGCCCCGGAAATCCCCAGCTTATGCACAGTTTTGGCAGGTTCTTTGCACCGTCTTGGACACAAACAATTGGGGTTGACGGGGGGAAGAACCACAAGATATGGTAGCCACACTACCCAAGCCACCCCCAACAGGATGGGGCGCCGGCTTCAGGTACTCCGCAAGAATCCCGCAGGCGCCCTGCCCTTGGCACCTGACGGCATCCCATCATCCAGGGGGAGAAACCACATGCAGAACGAGTCCACTGCCACCACCACCGAAGCCCGCCGCCAGGCCCCGCCCGCCCCCGTCTCGACGGTGGAGGTGACCGCCACCGCCCCCGGCGCGATCAAGGTGATCCGCCGCAACGGCAAGGTCACCGGCTTCGATGCCGGCAAGATCAGCATCGCCGTGACCAAGGCCTTCCTGGCCGTGGAGGGCGGCGCCGCTGCGGCCTCCGCCGCCGTGCGCGAGAAGGTCGAGGGCATCACCCGCCAGGTCGTGCAGGGCCTGACCCGCCACATGACCGGCGGCGGCACCCTGCACATCGAGGACATCCAGGACCAGGTCGAGCTGGCCCTGATGCGCGCCGGCGAACACAAGATCGCCCGCTCCTACGTGATCTACCGTGCCGAGCGCGCCAAGGAGCGTGCCGCCGAGGCCGCCAAGGTTCCCGAATCCAGCCAGCCGCGCCTGTCGGTCAAGCTCGATGACGGCCGCTCGGTGCCGCTTGACGAGGCTCGCATCCGCCGCGTGGTCAGCGAGGCCTGCTCGGGCCTGACCGGCGTCAGCATCGACGAGGTGGTCTCCTCTGCCCTGCGCGACCTCTACGACGGCATCCCCGAGGCCGAGCTGTCGCAGGCGGTGACCCTGGCCGCCCGCGCCCGCATCGAGAAGGAGCCCAACTACACCTACGTGTCGGCGCGCCTGCTCTGCGACGCCATGCGCCACGAGGCCCTGAAGTTCCTCAACCTGCCGGAGACCCGGCCGACCTTCGAGGACATGAAGGAGCTGTACCCGGCCTACTTCACCGCCTTCATTCACCGCGCCGTGGAGCTGGAGCTGCTGGACCCGAAGCTGGCGCTGTACGACCTCGACGCGCTGGGCAAGGCCCTGCTCGCCGACCGCGACCAGAAGTTCGACTACCTGGGCCTGCAGACCCTGTACGACCGCTACTTCATCCACAGCAACAAGACCCGCTTCGAGCTGCCGCAGGCGTTCTTCATGCGCGTGGCCATGGGCCTGGCGATCAACGAGATCGACCGTGAAGCCCGCGCCATCGAGTTCTACCAGCTGATGTCGTCCTTCGACTTCATGTCGTCGACGCCGACGCTGTTCAACTCCGGCACGCTGCGCCCGCAGCTGTCCTCCTGCTACCTGACCACGGTGCCCGACGACCTCTCCGGCATCTTCGGCGCGGTGCAGGACAACGCGCTGCTGTCCAAGTTTGCCGGCGGCCTGGGCAACGACTGGACCCCGGTGCGCGGCATGGGCGGCTACATCAAGGGTACCAACGGCAAGTCCAACGGCGTGGTCCCCTTCCTGAAGGTGGCCAACGACACCGCCGTGGCGGTGAACCAGGGCGGCAAGCGCAAGGGCGCGGTCTGCGCCTACCTGGAAACCTGGCACCGCGACATCGAGGAATTCCTCGACCTGCGCAAGAACACCGGCGACGACCGCCGCCGCACCCATGACATGAACACGGCCAACTGGGTGCCGGACTACTTCCTCAAGCGCGTCATGGAGGAAGGCCAGTGGACGCTGTTCTCCCCCGAGGAGACGCCGGACCTGCATGACCTCGTGGGCGAGGCCTTCGAGAAGCGCTACTGCGAGTACGAGAAGCTGGCCGACGAAGGCCGCATCAAGAACTTTAAGCGCATGCCGGCCCTCAACCTGTGGCGCAAGATGCTGTCGATGCTGTTCGAAACCGGCCACCCCTGGATCACCTTCAAGGACCCCTGCAACCTGCGCTCGCCGCAGCAGCACGTGGGCGTGGTGCACAGCTCCAATCTCTGCACCGAGATCACGCTGAACACCAAGGCCGGCCAGGAAATTGCCGTGTGCAACCTCGGCTCGGTCAACCTGCCGGCGCACATCGTCGACGGCAAGCTGGACCTGGCCAAGCTGGAGCGCACGGTCAACACCGCCATGCGCATGCTCGACAACGTCATCGAGTACAACTACTACTCGGTGGCCACGGCGCGCAATTCCAACCTGCGCCACCGCCCGGTGGGCATGGGCGTGATGGGCTTCAACGACGCGCTGTACAAGCTGCGCCTGCCCTACGAGAGCGACGCGGCGATCCAGTTCGCCGACAACTCGATGGAAGCGGTCAGCTACTTCGCGATCAAGGCCAGCACGGACCTGGCGCAGGAGCGCGGTGCCTACAGCAGCTTCAAGGGCTCGCTGTGGGACCAGGGCATCCTGCCTCTGGATTCCATCCAGATCCTGGCGCAGAGCCGCGGCAAGTACCTGAAGCAGGACGTGTCGGTGTCCGGCCAGTTCGACTGGGATGCGCTGCGCAGCCGCATCAAGACCGTGGGCATCCGCAACTCCAACACCATGGCCATCGCGCCGACCGCGACCATCGCCAACATCACCGGCGTGTCGCAGTCGATCGAGCCGACGTACCAGAACCTGTACGTCAAGTCGAACCTGTCGGGCGAGTTCACTGTGGTCAACGAGTACCTGGTCAACGACCTCAAGAAGCTCGGCCTGTGGGACGAGGTGATGGCGCATGACCTGAAGTACTTCGACGGCAGCGTGCAGCGCATCGACCGCATCCCGGCCGACCTGAAGGAGCTCTACAAGTGCGCCTTCGAGATCGACGCCAAGCGCCTCGTCGACGCCGCCAGCCGCCGCCAGAAGTGGATCGACCAGGCGCAGTCGCTGAACCTGTACATGAGCCAGCCCAACGGCAAGAAGCTGGACGAGCTGTACAAGCACGCCTGGCTGTCCGGCCTGAAGACGACCTACTACCTGCGCACCCTGGGCGCCACCCACGCCGAGAAGACGACGATCCAGGACAACCGCCTGAACGCCGTCGGCAACGGCGCCGCAGGCGGCTCCTCGGCCAAGCCGGCCGCCAAGGCCGCCGAACCGATCGTGGCCCCGTTGGCCTCGACCGACGTCGGCGGCGCCAAGGTCTGCTCGATCCTGGATCCGGACTGCGAAGCCTGCCAGTAAGCTGAAGCGCGTCACCCAAGGCCGCCCCGGGAATCCGGGGCGGCCTTTTCTTTTGCCCTCCACCCGCCCGCCTCGGCCCCTCCGCGGCAACATACGTACTACCCGCAATGTGCTGCCGGAAACCCCGGATTTCCCGCACCGGGCCGGTCTGCGAACCTGTGGTCACTGCAACCGAACCGGGTGACCCCCATGGCCTTCGACACCGCCCCCACCAGCCTGCGCAACGCCTGCGCCGCCAACTGCCTGCAGTGCCCCACCCGGCAGCACTGCCTGGTGCGGGACCTCGGCGCCGAGGAAACCCTGCGCTGGAACAGCATCGTCGAGCACATGGCCAACCTGCTGGCCGGCAAGGTGCTGTTCGAGCCGGGTGCCAGCGCCGGGGTGGCCTACTCGGTGCGTGCCGGCTGCATCAAGACATTCACGCTCGACGCCCAGGGCAACGAGCGCGTGCGCGGCTTCTACCTGGCCGGCGACATCGTCGGCCTGGACGCGCTGACCGAGGAGCGCTACCCGATCCATGCGGTGGCGATCGTCCCCACCCAGGTCTGCGTGCTGGCGCGCGGCGACATGCGCCGCCTGACCCAGACCTCGCCGGTGCTGATGGGCCGCCTGGTGGACCGCCTCAGCGATTCGCTGCGCAACGCCCTGGCGCTGGGCGGCGACTACACCGCCGAGCAGCGCGTGGCCGCCTTCCTGCTGCAGATGCAGGTGCGCCTGGCGCCTCTGCCGGGCCGGCCGCTGCGCCTGCCGATGGGGCGCCGCGATATCGCCAACTACCTGCGCCTGGCGACCGAGACCGTGTGCCGCGCGCTGACGCGCTTCGAGCAGCGCGGCCTGCTGGCCGTGCAGGATCGCGAGATCACCCTTCGCGACCGCGAGGCCCTGAAGGCGGTGGCCGAGCCGGTGGCGCTGCGCGAACTCGCGGCCTGATAGCTCAGGCCGCCCGCCGGCCGAGCCGGGCCATCGTCTCCAGCCCGCGCCGGCGGTGCTCCGCGCTGCCTTCCACCTGGCCGATCACGCTGCTGCGCACCGGCCGGATGCCGATGAACTGCAGGATGTTGCGCTTCAGGCACTTGAGGCTGTGCGCGCCGAAGTACCAGCGGTAGAACCAGCCCGGCATGCCCATGGTCACCACGACGCGCGCCGAGCGGCCGCGCAGCAGCCCGGCGTCGAGCCGGGCCGGGCCGGCCGGCACCGCGAACCCGGGACGCGCCAGTTGCTCGAAGAAGGCCTTGAGCTGCGCCGGCATGCAGCCCAGCCACAGCGGGTAGACGATCACCAGGTGCTGGGCCCAGAGCAGATTCTCGCGCGCTTGCAGCAGTGCCTCGGTGGGAGCATCACGCGACCATTCCTTCTTCGAGCGCAGCGGCGGCAGGTCCAGGGCCGCTACCTCCAGCACGCGCACCGCGTGGCCGGCCATGCCTGCGGACTCGGCATAGGCCTGCGCGAGCGCGTGGCAGTAATGCGGCTCCGACCGGTCGGGGTGTCCCTGGATCACCAGCATGCGGCGCGGATCGGCGCTCATCGCGGCGCCTCCCACAGCAGCAGCAGGTCGATATGCCGGCCCGGCCGCAACTGGAAGCGGCGCTGCTGCGCCGGGCCCAGCGACGGCGCGGCGGCCTTGAGCAGGTAGTCGCCCGGCGGCAGGTCCACATACAGGTAGGGGCCCTCGGTGATCACGCTCAGCAGGTGACGGTCCGCGGCATCGTCGATCGCCACGGTGACGCCGGCGGTGAACTGGTTGCGTCCGCCGTCGCGCAGGCCGAAGGTGATGGCCACCGGATACTCACCACGCAGCGCGCGCAGTGCGACGGCGCTGTCCTCGCCGATGCCACCGGTGATGTAGCGCAGGGTGCCGGCCTGCTGCACCGGCAGCAGCGTGGACGGCGGCGTCCAGTCCTTGCCCGGCGTCGCCGCGGGCGGTGGCACCGCGATGGCGGGCGGCGCGACGTTGCAGTCGTCGCCGCCCTGTGCCAGGGCCGGCGACAGCGAGGCGGCGAGCAGCAGGGCGGCAAGGCCCGGGGCGTGTCTGCGGTGGCTCATGTCGGGCTCCGTCGGTGGCTGTGGCGGCCACACGATCCGCCGGAAGCGGGATGCGGCGCATTGACGCGGATCAATGCCGCGCCCTGGCGCGCGCCGGAGACTGGCCCGGCACCCACCACCGCCGTGCCCGCCCATGAACGACGCCCAAGCCTTCGACCCGCAGCTGCTGCGCCGCTACGACCGCGCCGGCCCGCGCTACACCTCCTACCCCAGCGCCGCGCAGTTCGGCAGCGGTTTCACACGCAGCGACTACGAGGCGGCACTGGAGCGCGCCCACCATCGCGGCGGGCCGCTGTCGGTCTATGTGCACGTGCCGTTCTGCGAGAGCCCCTGCTTCTACTGCGCCTGCAACCGCGTGATGACGCGGCAGAAGGCCATGACCCAGGCCTACCTGGAGCGGCTGCTGCAGGAGATCGGCCTGCATGCGCGCACGCCCGGCGCGCGCCGCTCGATCCAGCAGCTCCACCTAGGCGGTGGCACGCCGACCTCTTTCGACAGCGATCAGCTGGGCCGCCTGATGGCGGAGCTGGACCGCAGCTTCGGCCTGGTGGACGGGCCGGGGCGGGAATACTCCATCGAGATCGACCCGCGCCGCCTGGGCCCCGACACCATCGCCGACCTGGCGGCGATGGGCTTCAACCGCATCAGCATCGGCGTGCAGGACTTCGACCCCGCAGTGCAGAAGGCGGTGAACCGACTGCAGTCCTTCGAGGAGACCCGCGACGCGGTGGTGCAGGCCCGCAACTACGGCATGCGCTCGGTGGGCATGGACCTGATCTGCGGCCTGCCGCGCCAGACCGAGCAGGGCTTCGCCGAGACCCTGGACCGCGTCACCCTGCTGCTGCCGGACCGCGTGTCGCTGTACAGCTACGCCCACCTGCCGCGCCAGTTCAAGGCGCAGCAGCGCATCGACGCCCGCGAGTTGCCGGGTGCCGAGCTCAAGCTGCGCCTGATGCGCCTGGCGATCGAGCGGCTCTGCGCCGCCGGCTACCAGTACATCGGCATGGATCACTTCGCGCGGCCCTCCGATGAACTGGCCAAGGCCGCCGCGGCCGGCCGCCTGCAGCGCAACTTCCAGGGCTACTCCACCGGCGCGGGGCTCGACCTGATCGGCCTGGGCGTGAGCGCGATCAGCCGGGCCGACGGCTGCTACGCCCAGAACGCGCGCCAGCTCAACGCCTACTACGCCCAGCTCGACCACGGGCACCTGCCGGTGGAACGCGGCCTGGCGCCCACCGCCGACGACCGCCTGCGGGCGGAGCTGATCGAGTCGCTGATGTGCCGCTGCGCGGTGGAGTTCAGCGGCCTGGAGTGGAAGCACGGCATCCGCTTCCGCGAGCACTTCGCCGCTGAGCTGGCGGCGCTGGAGCCGATGGCGCGCGACGGCCTGGTGCGGGTGGCCGAGACGCGGCTGGAGGTGACGCCCGCCGGGCGCTACCTGCTGCGCGCCATCGCCATGGTGTTCGACACCTACCAGGCCGCCGCCCCGGGCGAGCAGGTGCGCCATTCGCGGGTGATCTGAGACCCGGCGGCGGGTTGACCTGGATCAATGCCGCCGCCGCCCCGCGGACCGAGACTGGCGCCGCAACGAACCTCCACAGGGAGCACGTACCGATGGACCCGCAACCCACCCCCGTCGCCTACCAGGACCAGGTCATCCGGCAGTTCTCCGTGATGACCGTGGCCTGGGGCATCGTCGGCATGGCGGTCGGCGTGCTGCTCGCCGCCCAGCTGATGTTCCCGGCGCTGAACTTCGACACCGCCTGGCTCAGCTACGGCCGCCTGCGGCCGCTGCACACCAACGCCGTGATCTTCGCCTTCGGCGGCTGCGCGCTGTTCGCCACCAGCTACTGGTGCGTGCAGCGCACCTGCCGCGCGCCGCTGTTCCTGCCGCGGCTGGCGTCGTTCACCTTCTGGGGCTGGCAGGCGGTGATCGTGGCCGCCGCCATCACGCTGCCGATGGGCATGACCCAGGGCAAGGAATACGCCGAGCTGGAGTGGCCGATCGACATCCTGATCGCCGCGGTCTGGGTGTCGTATGCCGTGGTGTTCTTCGGCACTATCGCCAAGCGCCAGGTCAGCCACATCTACGTGGCCAACTGGTTCTACGGCGCCTTCATCATCGCGGTGGCGGTGCTGCACATCATCAACAGCCTGTCGATCCCGGTGTCGCTGACCAAGTCGTACAGCGTCTACGGCGGCGCGGTGGATGCGATGGTGCAGTGGTGGTACGGCCACAACGCGGTGGGCTTCTTCCTGACCGCCGGCTTCCTGGGGATGATGTACTACTTCGTGCCCAAGCAGGCCGGGCGGCCGATCTACAGCTACCGCCTGTCGATCGTGCACTTCTGGGCGCTGATCAGCGTCTACATGTGGGCCGGCCCGCATCACCTGCACTACACCGCGCTGCCCGACTGGGTGCAGTCGCTGGGCATGGTGTTCTCGCTGATCCTGCTGGCGCCGAGCTGGGGCGGCATGATCAACGGCATCATGACCCTGTCGGGGGCCTGGCACAAACTGCGCGAGGACCCGATCCTGAAGTTCCTGATCGTCTCGCTGTCGTTCTACGGCATGTCGACCTTCGAAGGTCCGATGATGTCGATCAAGACCGTCAACGCGCTGTCGCACTACACCGACTGGACCATCGGCCACGTCCACAGCGGCGCGCTGGGCTGGGTGGCGATGATCTCGATCGGCTCGATCTACATGCTGATCCCGCGCCTCTGGGGCAAGCCGCAGATGCATAGCGTGCCGGCCATCAACCTGCACTTCTGGCTGTCGACCATCGGCACGGTGCTCTACATCGTGGCCATGTGGATCGCCGGCGTCATGCAGGGCCTGATGTGGCGCGCGGTCAACGACGACGGCACGCTGACCTACAGCTTCGTCGAGTCGCTGAAGGCCACCTATCCCTTCTACGGTCTGCGCCTGGCCGGCGGCCTGATCTTCCTGTCGGGCATGCTGGTGATGGCCTGGAACGTCTGGAAGACCATCGAACCGCAGGCCCAGCCGCAGCGCCGCGCCCTGCCCGCCGGAGCCCAGGCATGAAACACGAGATCCTCGAGAAAAACGTCGTCCTGCTGGCGGTGCTGATCCTGGCCGCGATCAGCATCGGCGGCCTGGTGGAGATCGTCCCGCTGATGAACCAGAAGGCCGCCACCCAGCCCTCGCCGGGCCTGGCGCTGCGCACGCCTCTGGAGGTGGCCGGCCGCGACGTCTACATCCGCGAGGGCTGCTACAACTGCCACTCGCAGATGGTGCGCTCGCTGCATGAAGAGGTGATGCGCTACGGCCCGGCCGGGCAGGCCGGCGAGTCGGTCTGGGACCACCCCTTCCAGTGGGGCTCCAAGCGCACCGGGCCGGACCTGTCGCGCATCGGCGGCCGCTACAGCGACGACTGGCACCGCATCCACCTGAACAACCCGCGCGACGTGGTGCCCGAGTCGAACATGCCGGCCTATCACTGGCTGACGGAGCAGGCGGTGGACGGCGAGGAGGTTGCCGCGATGATGCGCGCGCTGCGCTTGGCCGGCGTGCCGTTCAGCGAGCAGGACATTGCCGGCGCGCCGGAAGCGGTGGCGGGCAAGAACCAGATGAACGCGCTGATCGCCTACCTGCAGTCGCTGCGCGCCCCCAAGGCCGCCGCCGCGCCGGCCACGCCCGCGGCCACCACGCAACGCACGGCCGCGGCAGCCGCCGCCGGCCCCGCCACCGGAGAACAACCATGATCAGCGGCATCGTCACCGCCATCCTGCTGCTCGCCTTCCTCGCCATCGCGGTCTGGGCCTGGTCTTCGCGCAACCGCGAGCGCTTCGCCGAGGCCGCCAGCCTGCCGCTGAAGGATGACGGCGCGCAGGGCGCTCCCGCCTGCTGCTGCAAGGAGCGCCAGCCATGAACATGCTCGAGCAACTCAGCGGCTTCTGGCACTGGTTCATCGTGCTGCTGACGCTGGTCTCGATCGCCGGCTGCCTGTGGCTGCTGTTCGCCAATGCCAAGGCTCCCGGCGGATCGGACACCGGCCACGTCTGGGACGATGACCTGCGCGAGTACAACAACCCGCTGCCGCGCTGGTGGCTGGTGCTGTTCGTGCTCACGGTGGTGTTCGCGCTGGGCTACCTGGCCTTCTACCCGGGCCTGGGCAACTTCGGCGGGCGCCTGCAGTGGAGCTCGGACGGCCAGATGCAGCAGCAGCTGGCGCAGGTCGAGCAGGCGCGCAACCAGCGCTATGCCGCACTGGCCTCGCGCCCCATCCCGGCCAACGCGGTGGACCCCGAGGCACGCGCGCTGGGGCGCGGCCTGTTCATGGCGAACTGCGCCGGCTGCCACGGCGCCGACGCGCGCGGCGCGCTGGGCTTCCCCAACCTGGCCGACAAGGACTGGCTCTACGGCGGCGATCCCGAGGCCATCCTCGCCAGCATCCGCGACGGGCGCGCCGGGCAGATGCCGAACTTCAACGCCATGCTCAAGGCCGAGGTGGTGGACGACCTGGTGCGCACCGTGCGCGGCTGGTCAGATCCGGCGTTGCCGGCCGAGGTCCGCGAGCGCGGCATGAAGCAGTACGCCTACACCTGCGCCGCCTGCCACGGCCCGGAAGGGCGCGGTAACCCGGCCATCGGCGTTCCCAACCTGGCCGACGCCACCTGGTTGCACGGCGGCTCGTACGAGTCGGTGCGGCAGAGCATCCTGTTCGGGCGGCGCAGCAACATGCCGGCGCACCGCGACCTGCTCAGCGACGCGGAGATCCACCTGCTCGCCGCCTACGTCTACGGCCTGGCGGAGACGCCGTGAACCCGGAACGGCTGCAGCGTCTCGGCGCCCTGCTGTGGGCCGCCTTCCTGGGCGGCGCCAGCAGCATGGGCGCGATCCTGGCGCTGCCGCCGTCCTGGCTGGAGCATGGCGCGGGCCTGCGCGAACTGAGCCTGCTGTTCTTCGTCTGCTGGGCCCTGGCGCTGGTGCCGGCCATCGTCACGCAGATGCTGGTGCTGCCGCCACGCGGGAATCGCCCATGACCACTCCCGCCACCTCGCTCTACGCCGCCACCGCCAAGCTGCAACCACGCATGGCCCACGGCCGCTACGCGCGTCTGCGCGTGGCGGCCATGCTGGGCCTGCTCGGCCTGTACTACCTGCTGCCCTGGATCAGCCTGGGCGGCCAGCCGCTGGTGCTGCTGGACCTGCCGCACCGGCGCTTCCACGTGCTGGGCCTGACCCTGATGCCGCAGGACCTCTACCTGCTGGCCTGGCTGCTGGTGATCGCGGCGATGACGCTGTTCCTGTTCACCGCCCTGGCCGGCCGCCTGTGGTGCGGCTACGCCTGCCCGCAAACGGTCTGGACCGAGGCCTTCCTGTGGATGGAGCGGCTGGTGGAGGGCGAGCGCCACGCGCGCCTCAAGCTCGACGCGGCGCCCTGGGGCGCGAACAAGATCCTGCGCCGTGGCGGGCGCCACCTGCTGTGGGCGCTGTTCTCGCTGTTCACCGGCCTGACCTTCGTCGCCTACTTCGTGCCGGCACGCGAACTGTTCCCGGCCTTCTTCACCGGCGCCGTGGGCGGCTGGGCACTGTTCTGGAGCCTGTTCTACGGCTTCGCCACCTGGGGCAACGCCGGCTTCCTGCGCGAGCAGGTCTGCAAGTACATGTGCCCCTACGCGCGCTTCCAGTCGTCGATGTTCGACCGCCACACGCTGCTGATCGCCTACGACGAAAAGCGTGGCGAGCCGCGCAAGTCGCTGGCGCGCAAGGCCGACGCGCAGGCGCGCGGGTCCTGCGTGGATTGCTCGCTGTGCGTGCAGGTCTGCCCCACCGGCATCGACATCCGCCAGGGCCTGCAGTACGAGTGCATCGCCTGCGCCGCCTGCGTCGACGTCTGCGACAACGTCATGGACAGCGTCGGCCAGCCGCGCGGCCTGATCCGCTACACCAGCAGCGCGCGCGAGGAGGGCCTGGCGACAAAGCTGCTGCGTCCCCGCACCCTCGCCTACGGCCTGCTGTGGCTGCTGCTCTGCGGCGGCTTCGTCGTCATGGTGGCGCTGCGCTCGCCGCTGCAGCTCGACGTGATGCGCGACCGCCACAGCCTCTACCGCCAGTTGCCCGATGGGCGCGTGGAAAACCTGTACACGGTGAAGCTCGCCAATGCCTCGGCGGACGCGCACCGCTTCCGCATCGAGGTGCGCGACCGCCAGGGCCGCGCCTACGAGGCCGATTCCGGGGAGATCACGCTGGCGCCGGGCGAGCTGCGCAGCCTGGTGCTGCCGGTACGCACCGCCGAACGTCCCGCCGAGACGGTGACGACCCTGCTGTTCACCGCGGCCGCCGTCGATGCCCCGCGCCTGAGGCGCGAGCGCGAGGCCCGCTTCCTGTCTGGAGCACAACCATGAAACGCTTCCCCTGGATCGAGATGTCGCTGCTGGTCGGCCTGCCGCTGCTGGTGCTGGTGGCCGGTGCCTTCACCACCGCCCTGGCCATGCAGCAGGGTTTCACGCCGCTCGAAGCCGTGGTCCTGCAGCAGGCGGTGCGCTGACATGAGCGCCGCCGCGGCCGACTGGAGCGCCTACGACCGGCCGGAGCTGCGCGCCGCCATCGCCACCGGCTTGCCCGGCGGGCGCGAGGAGGTGCTGCTGTTGGCCGAGGGCATGCACTGCGCCTCCTGCGTGGGCCGCCTGCGCAAACTGCTGGGGCCACAAGTGCAGGACCTGCGCATCAACCTGGCCAGCCGCACGCTGGAGTTCGTGCACGATCCGCAGCGCCAAGCCTTGTCCGCGCTGTTGGCGCAGATCGACGCCGCCGGCTTCGAGCCCCAGGTGCTGGCGCAGGACGCCGACCGCGCGCGTGCGCGGCGCCGGCGCCGCACGGAGCTGGTGCGGATCGGCGTGGCGGTGATCGGCGCCATGCAGGTGATGATGCTGGCCTGGCCGGCCTACTTCGACGGCGGCACCATCGAGCCCGGCATCGCCGGGCTGATGCGCTGGGCGCAGTTGCTGCTGGCCACGCCGGTGGTGTTCTACGCCGGCTGGCCCTTCCTGGCCGGTGGCTGGCACTCGCTGCGCGCACGGGTGCCGACCATGGACCTGCCGGTGGCGCTGTCGCTGTTGATCGCCTGGGCCGCGTCGGCGCTGCGGGTCTTCACCGGCCAGGGCGAGCTCTACTTCGACGCCGCCACCATGTTCGTGATGCTGCTGGGCGTGGCACGCTGGTTCGAGGGGCGCAGCCGCAGCCGTGCCGGCGAACGCATGCGCCTGCTGGCCGGCCGGCGCCCGCTGACCGCCGTACGCGAGCAGGGCGACAGTGCGGAGACAGTGGCGCTCACCGCGCTGCAGGCCGGCGACCGCCTGCGCGTGGCACCCGGCGAGGCCCTGCCGGCCGACGGCGAGCTGCTGGACGAGACCGCGCAGCTCGACGAGTCGCTGCTCAGCGGCGAGTCGCGGCCGGTGCTGCACCGCCGCGGCGACACGGTGCTGGCCGGCAGCCTGAACCTGGCGCCGGCCACATTGCGCCTGCAGGTGAGCGACGCCGGTGCGGGCACGCGCCTGGCGCAGATCACGCGCCTGCTGCAGCAGGCGCAGGACGACCGGCCGCGCGTGCAGTTGCTGGCCGACCGCTACGCCGGCCATTTCGTGCTGGCGGTGAAGGCACTGGCGCTGGCCGGTGCGGGGTACTGGTGGCCGCAGGACGCCGACAAGGCCCTGAGCGTGGCACTGGCGGTGCTGGTGGCGAGCTGCCCCTGCGCCCTGTCGCTGGCCGTGCCCACGGTGCATGCCGCGGCCAGCTCCCTGCTGGCGCGCCGCGGCGTGCTGATGGCGCGGCCGCGCGCACTGGCGCGCCTGACCCAGGTCGACACCGTGCTGTTCGACAAGACCGGCACCCTGACGCGACCGGATCTGACCGTGGCGCAGGTGTTGCCGCTGGCGGACCTGGGCATCGGGACCTGCCGGCGCCTGGCCGCGGCACTGGAGCGCGAGCTCACCCATCCCATCGCCCGCGCGCTCGCCGCCGGCGTCAGCGACCTGCCGCGGGCACAGGACATCCGCCTGCAGTCGGGCGGCGTCAGCGGCAGCATAGACGGACGCCGCTACTGGATCGGCGCCGCGGAGCAGGCGCCGCAAGCGGTCGCCTTGCCCGCCGGCCCGCAGGCGGCGCAGGCCAGCTGGCTGCTGCTCTGCGAAGACCAACGCCCGCTGGCGCTGTTCGGCCTGCGCGCGGAGCTGCGGCCCGAGGCGCAGCGGCTGATCGCCGCGCTGCGTAGCCAGGGCCTGGCGATGGAACTGCTGACTGGCGACGCCGAGGCCCCGGCCCGCGCGCTGGCCGCGCAGGCCGGCATCGCCGCGCTGCGCTCGCGCCAGACGCCGGAGCAGAAGCTGGCGCGCCTGCGCGAGCTGCAGGCGCAGGGCCGCGTGGTCATGGTGGTGGGCGACGGCATCAACGACGCGCCCTTCCTGGCGGCGGCCGACGTCGCGGTGGCGATGCCACAGGGCGCCGCGCTGGCGCAGGCGCGGGCCGACGTGGTGCTGGTGGGTGATTCGCTGAGCGGCCTGGGCACCCTGCGCAGCGTGGCGCGGCAGGCGCAGCGCCGCCTGCGCCAGAACCTGGCCTGGGCGCTGGGCTACAACCTGGTGGTGCTGCCGTTGGCCCTGGGCGGCTGGCTGACGCCCTGGCTGGCGGCGCTGGGCATGTCGCTGTCGTCGCTGCTGGTGGTGGGCAACGCCCTGCGCCTGCACACCGGAGAACACTGATGGAAGCGCTCTACCTGCTGATTCCGATGGGACTGCTGGTGGTGCTGGCCGCCGCGCTGATCTTTGCCTGGACCATCGGCAGCGGCCAGTACGAGAACCTGGACGAGCAGGCGCAGACCCTGCCCGACGACGATTGACCCAGATCAAGGCAGCGCAGCCCGCTGCGCCGGACAATCCAGACATGAGCTTTTCCTCCGCCCGCTGTTCCTCCAAGCCCTACTGCTACTGCAGCCTGCAGGACATCTGCATGGCGCTTCACGAACTGGCGGGGCGCACCGTGCTGCTGGCGCCGGGCGATGCCGTCCAGCAGGATGCCGCGGCGCGGATCCGCCAGTGGTGCGCCGCCCGCGAGCGCAGCTTCGACCAGGTGGTGTCCAGCCTCGCCGCCGATCCCGAGACCGCGGCCCTGCTGCAGGACTGGCTGGCGCATGCGCCGGCCCCGCTGGCCGCGAGCGAGGATGGCGCCGACCCCTACCTGGCGCTGTGCCGCGACGTGGCGGCGCTGGAGGAGCACCTGATGCTGCTGTTCGGCACCCTGATGCAGCAGGGCGACAGCGCCTGGGCCCGGCGTCTCTACCGCGACCTGCTCGACCACCGCGCCCCGGTGCCGGCGCTTGCCCTGGCCCAGCGCCAGCCGGCACCACGGCCATGCCCGCCGCCGAACTGACCCTAGCGGCCTTCGCCGCGGCGGGGCTGGGCGCCAGCCCGCATTGCGCGCTGATGTGCGGCTGCCTGCAGGCGCTGCAACTGCGGCCGGCCGCGGACGGCGCCGCGCTGCGGCAGCGCCTGTTGCTGCTGCATGCCGGCCGTGTCTCCGGCTATGCGCTGCTGGGCGCGGTGATGGGTACCGGCGGCCTGCTGCTGTTCCGCCGGCTGCCGGAGGCGATGACCGGACTGCCGCTGCAAGGGCTGGCCGCGGCGATCCTGCTGCTGATGGGCCTGCGCCAGTGGCGCGGTGCTGCCCGCTGCCACGCCGCGCGACAGCCGCCGGCAGCCGCGCCCAAGCCGGTCCGTGTGCTGCTGCGCGGGATGGCCTGGGCGCTGCTGCCCTGCGGCGCGCTGTACGGCATGCTGTTCCTGGCCATGCTCAGCCGCAGCCCCTTGTACGCCGCGCTGCTGATGGCGGCCTTCGGACTCGGCACCCTGCCGCTGCTCGGGGCCGGCGGCTGGTTGCTGCCGCGCGCGACACTACGTCGCGAGGGCCTGCGCCGCGCCGGCGCGGCGCTGCTGATCGTCTTCGGCCTGGTGGGGCTGGCCGCCGCCGGCCTGGCCCCGGTGACCGCCGCGCCCGCCTTCTGCAACCCGTTCCTGCGCGGCTAAACTGGGCGCATGCCCGGAACCACGCCGCCACCCACCGCGGAAGACCGCCTGAGCGCACTGCTCAACGCGGCGGTGGATGCCATCGTGCTGATCGACCCGCGCGGACGCATCTCGCGCTTCAACCGCGCCGCCGAGCGGCTGTTCGGCTACGTCGCGGCGGAGGTGCTGGGCCAGAACGTCTCGATGCTGATGCCCGAGCCCTATCACGGCGAGCACGACGGCTACCTGGAGCGCTACTCCGCCACCAGCCGCCCGCGCATCATCGGTATCGGCCGCGAGGTGGTGGCGCGCCGCAAGGACGGCAGCACCTTTCCCATCGACCTGTCGGTGGGCGAGTTCCGCCGCCCGGCGGCGGAGGGCGGCGAACCCTCCGGCGACGAGGGCGAGCACGGCTTCGTCGGCATCCTGCGCGACATCACCGCGCGCAAGCTGCAGGAACAGCAGTTGCGCGACACGGCGGAGGAATTGCGCCAGGCCTTCGGCGAGGCTGAGGACCTGCGCGCGCGCCTGACCCATGCCGGCCGCCTCGGCACGCTCGGCGAGATGGTCAGCGGCATCGCCCACGAGGTGAACCAGCCGCTGACCGCCATCGCCAACTACGCCAGCGCCTGCAAGCGCCTGCTGCTGTCGGGCCACGCCCAACCGGAAGAGATCGCCGAAGTGCTGAACAAGATCAGCGTTCAGGCCGAACGCGCCGGACAGGTGATCCGCGGCCTGCGCAAGCTGGCGCGGCGCGAGGACCGCGCCGCCGACCGCCTCGACGTCAACCAGTTGGTGGGCGAGGTGGCACGCCTGGTGGAGTTCGAGTTCCGCAATGCCGGCTGGCAGCTGCGCCAGTCGCTGGCGCCGGGGCTGCCGCCGGTCAGCGGTGACGGCGTGCAGGTGCAGCAGGTGGTGCTGAACCTGCTGCGCAACGCGGTGGAGGCGATGTCCGAGGCCACCACCGGCGGCGACACCGTGGACCTGCGCACCCGCACCCACGACGGCTGGGTGGAGATCACGGTGGACGACTGCGGGCCGGGCATCCCGGCGGCTACCGCGCAGCGGCTGTTCGAGCCCTTCTTCACCACCAAGCCGCAGGGCATGGGCCTGGGGCTGTCGATCTGCCAGTCCATCATCTCCGCCCATGGCGGCGAACTGAAGCACGAACCACGGGAGGGCGGCGGATCGCGCTTCCGCATCCGCCTGCCGGCGGAAGGAAACACGCAATGAGCGAAACGGCCTGCGTCTATATCGTCGACGACGAGGAGGCGATCCGCGACAGCCTGGCGCTGCTGCTGCGCTCGGTCGGCATCCCCACCCGGCTGTTCCCCGACGGCGGCAGCTTCCTGACGGCCTACCACGCGGGCATGCGCGGCTGCGTGGTGCTGGACGTGCGCATGCCGCGCATGGGCGGGCTGGAGCTGCAGCAGGAGCTGAACCGGCGCGGCTGCAGCCTGCCGCTGATCTTCATGAGCGGCCACGGCGACGTGCCGATGGCGGTGGAGGCAATGCGTGCCGGCGCCATGGATTTCCTGCAGAAGCCCTTCCACGACGAGGACATGATCCGCCGCGTGCAGCGCGCCATGGAACAGGGCGAGCGCGACAGCGCGGCACTGGAGGAGCGTGAGGGCCTGCGGCGGCGCTTCGAGACGCTGACCCCGCGCGAGCGCGAGGTGGCGGAGCGCATCGTCTCCGGCGACGCCAACAAGGTCATCGCCATCGACCTGGACCTGAGCGAGCGCACGGTGGAGCTGCACCGGGCCCGCATCATGCAGAAGATGGAGGCCCGCGGCCTGGCCCACCTGGTGCAGATGATGCTCCACCTGCAGGGCTGATTCCCGCATCCTGCCGTTGCCCCATCGCAGTGGCATTGACCTGGCTCAATGCGCGCCAGGCACCGTCGCGTCCATGCTGGCTCAAGTCCTTGTGAGCCAGCCGCCATGACCGAACAGATCGCACACGCCTACACCTTCAGCGTCATCCTGACGACCGCCGTCTTCGCCGTCCTGCTGGCCCTGCTGCTGTACCGCGACTCGCCCGCCTTCCTGCGCCGGCGCAGGCAGGCGTTGCTGCGGACGCTGGCGACGATGCGCCTGCATGCGGTGCTGGTCCGCCGTCGCATCGATCCCGCGGAATACGCCGGATGCCAAGGCCTGGACACCCTGCAGCGCCAGTTGCAGCAATGTGGCGGCTGCGCGGAGACGCACCGCTGCGACCGCAGCATCAACAGCGCCGTCGGCGATCCGCCGATCGCTCTCTGCCCGAACCGCGCGGCGATCCTGACCGCCTGCGACCGGCGCGGCCGGCGCACCGCGGGTTAAGGGATGGCCATGAAGGAGATCACGCGATGAATCCCCTGGCCCTGTCCATGCCCGGCAGCGAGGCCCTGGGCGAGGCGCTGGCCGAAGGCCTGCCCGCCGACACCGGGACGATGGACCTGCACGTCTTCCCGGATCGCGAGACCTATGTGCGCATCGAATCGCCGGTGGCGGACCGCGACGTGCTGCTGGTGACGGCGCTGGATGCGCCGGACAGCAAGCTGGTGCCGCTGTTCCTGGTGGCCAGCACGCTCAGCAGCCTGGGGGCGCGCAACATCGTGCTGGTCGCGCCCTACCTGCCCTACCTGCGGCAGGACCGGGTGTTCCGGCCCGGCGAGGGCCTGTCGTCTAGCTACATCGCGCATTGGTTCTCCGGCTTCGCCGACGGCCTGGTGACGGTGGAACCCCACCTGCACCGCATCGCGGAACTCACCGACGTCTTCTCGATACCCTGCGAGGTGGTGGGCGCCGCCGACAGCATCGCGCGCTGGGTGGGCGAGAACGTCTCCCGGCCGATGATCGTCGGGCCCGCCATGGAAAGCCGCCAGTGGAGCGACAGCATCGCCCGCGCGCTGGAGTGCCCCAGCATCTTCCTGCACCGGATCCGCATAGGCGACAGCCGCGTGGAGGTGTCGATCCCCGACCTGACGGCCTATACCGATTTCACCCCGGTGCTGGTCGACGACATCGTCTCCAGCGGCCAGACCATGGCCATGGCGGTGCGACGCCTGCGCAGCGCGGGATTTCCGCAGCCGGTGTGCATCGGCGTGCATGCGCTGTTCGGGCAGGCCACGGTGGACCTGCTGCGCAGCGCGGGCGCGGAGCGCATCGTCAGCTGCAACGGCCTGAAGCATCCCAGCAATGCCGTGGACCTGGACCGGGCGATCGTCGCCGCCACGCGCAGCCTGCTGCGCCGGCTGCCGCGGCCGCGACAGGCCTGAGCGACGTCAGGACTGCGCGGCGTCCTGTGCCGGGCCAGGCCCCAGTGCGGTGCGCAGGCTGACGCGCATGCATTGCGGGTCTTCCGGGTCGCGCCGGATGGTGAAGCCCAGCGAGCGCACTACCGCCAGCATCGGCCCGTTCTCGGCCAGCACGTCGCCATAGACCGTGCCGACGCCGCGGGCGCGGGCGACGTCGAGCAGGCAGCGCATCAGGTGCTTGCCGATACCGAGCCCGGCCCAGTCGTGATGCACCAGGATGGCGTACTCGGCCTCGGCATTGTCGGGGTCCATCACCAGCGTGGCCATCGCCACGATGCGGTCGCCGCCCTCGGGCGGCACCACCACCAGCGACAACTCGCGGTCGTAGTCGACCTGCGTCATGCGGGCCGCCATGTCGTGCGAGAAGTTGCGGATGTGCAGGAAGAAGCGCAGGCGCACTTCCTCCGGGTCCAGCCGCTGCAGCAGCTCGATCAGCGCGGGCTCGTCGGCGGCGCGCACCGGCCGCACCTTGAGGCTGCGGCCATCGCGCAGCGCCAGCGGATGCCGCAGCGCCGCCGGATACGGTGCCAGTGACAGGCGCTGGCGTTCGGGTGGCGGTGTCTGCAGCAAGCCGGTGCCGCTGCCGGCGACCATGCCCACGTTGCCGTCGGCGGCCACCGCCAGCAGCAGCTCCAGCTGCGTCAGCTGCGCCAGGTCCACCAGCATCTGCCCCAGGCGTACCAGCGCCTCCGGCAGAGCCGCGCCGCGCACGGCGAGGGAATCCGGCAGCAGTCCGGCGTCGGTCAGCATGCGGCGCGCCAGCAGCGCATCCAGCGGCGCAAAGCCGTAGACCTCGCGCTCCTGCAGGCCGCCGGCCTGTGCCGCCAGGCGCAGGTGCATGCCCAGCTCGGGGTCCAGGTCGGCGCGCAGGCGCAGGCACAGCCCGGTCGCTGCCGGCACCACCGGCAGCTCATAGGCGGCGAACAGTTCCTCGATCACCGACGAGGCCAGAGGCTCGCCCTCGGGCTGGCTCGCCAGCAGGCTTTCGGCCTGCTGGCCTTGCGCCGAGGCCTCGCGCACCGGCGGCGGTGTCTGCATCAGCAGTTCACGCGTCAGGCGGTGCTGGCGCCGGTAGCGCAGCGCGCGGGCCGCTTCGTCCGCCGAGGGGAAGGTGGCAAGTCCGCTCAGGGCCGCGAGGCCCCGCGCCGGCAAGGCGGTCTCCAGGCCCAGCCACACCGTCAGCAGGCGCTCGCGCAGGCCCGAGGCGATCAGGGCCTGCGCCATGGTCTGGTGTGAGCCGCGCTCCTCGGGGCTGTGCACGTAGATCACCGCGTCCACGCCCTTCTGCGCCAGCAGCAGGCGCAGCACGTTGACGGTGGTCTGCGGCGGGCTGCGGCCCAGGTCCACCGCCAGGCCCAGGCGCGCCTGCGGCGCCAGTTCCGGCAGCCGCTCCAGGCTGTCCGCCGGTGGCGGCACCACGCTGAGGCCCTGGCGCCGCAGCGCGTCGATACCCAGCGCGCAGGCACCGGCACCGTTGCCGGCCACCACGAAGCGTCCGTCCTCGGGCACCGGGATGCGCTCCAGCGCCGCCAGCGCGTCGAACAGGCCGCCGAGCGTGGTGCATTCCACCAGGCCGGCACGCTGGAAGGCGGCGGAGCGCAGCTGCGGATCGCCGCGGTTGCCGAACAGCGGCTGGGTCTGCAGCACCACCACCGGCTTGATGCGTGCCGCGGCGCGCGCGGCCGACATGAACTTGCGCGAGGCGCGGATGCGGCTAAGCTGCAGCGCCACCGCGCGCGTGCGCGGGTCCAGCGCGGCGCGGTCCAGCAGATCGGCGACATCGACGTCGGCCTCGATGCCGGTGACGGCGAGCCAGGACAGGCCGACGTTGCGGCCCACGGCCCAGTCGACGGCGGCGGCGGCCACCGATTGCGACTGCGCGATCAGCGCGATGCTGCCGGGTGGCGGCGTCAGCGGCAGCGAGCTGAGGTTGTAACCCTGGGCCACCGAGCAGATGCCGCCGGCGCGTGAGCCGAGCAGGCGCATAGTGGTGGGGCGCATGGCTTCCAGCAGCGCCGCGGGCGCCGGCTCAACACTGGGCCACAGCAAGGCGCGACAGCCCTGCTCCGCCAGAGCGGACACGGTGGCCGGGTCCAGCATCGCGGGGTCGAGCACCACCGCCAGCGACGCACGCGGCCAGGGCTCGCCGGGCGACAGGCTCACCCAGCCGGGCTCGGCATCGGCACCGGCATGCGTGCGCCGCTCCGGCGGCACGCTCTGCGCGATGTTGTGGAACAGCTGGCGCGCCGCCTCGTCCGCCGGCCGGCCCAGGACCAGCACGTGGTCGGGCTGCAGCAAGGCGTCGAGATTGCGGACGGTCACAGCGCGCCGCCCATGAAGGGCTCCAGGAAGGCCTCGACGCTGCGCGCCAGCGCGGTCAGGTCATAGCCACCTTCGAGCATCGCCACCACGCGATCCTCGCAGCATTGCTCGGCCAACTGCTGCACCAGGCGGCCCAGCCAGCGGTAGTCGTCCAGGCCCAGGCGCAGGTTGCCCAGCGGATCGGCGCCGTGCGCGTCGAAGCCCGCGGAGACCAGCAGCATCTGCGGCTGGAAGCGCTCCAGCGCCGGCAACCAGTGCTCCGTCACCGCCGCGCGGAAGGCGGTGCCGGCGCTGTAGGGCGACAGCGGCACGTCGATCAGGCTGGCGGAGTCGCCGCTACCGGCCCAGTACGGATACAGCGGGTGGCCGTAGGTGGAACACAGCAGCACGCGCGGATCGTCCTGGAAGATGTCGGCGGTGCCGTTGCCGTAGTGGACGTCGAAGTCAAGGATCGCGACGCGCTCCAGGCCACGTGACAGCGCGTGCGCCGCCGCCACCGCGACGTTGTTGAAGAAGCAGAAGCCCATGGCCCGCGCACGCTCGGCATGGTGCCCCGGCGGGCGCACGGCGCAGAACGCCAGGCTGGCCTTGCCGCCCAACACCATGTCCACGGCCTGCACGCCGGAACCCGCGGCGCGCAGGGCGGCGCGGCGCGTGTGCCGCATGAACAGGGTGTCCGGATCCAGGTGCTGCGGCGGATCGGCCGGCGCGTTGAGGATGAAGCGCACGTGCTCGGCGGTGTGCACGCGCTGCAGTTGCTCCGGCGTGGCCTCCGGCGCCTCGGCATGCAGCAGGAAACCGTCAATGCCACAGGCCATCAGCCGGTCCTGGATCGCGTGCAGGCGCAGCGGGCTCTCGGGATGCCCTTCCTCCATCTGGTGGAGCAGGCAGTCCGGATGGGTGATCCAGGCGACGGGCATGGTGTTCATGTGCTTACCTTACTCCCCTGGACATTGCACGCAATGGATCGGCAGCGGCGACGGAAGGTTCAGGCCTCCGGTTGCAGTGCCCGCTGCCAGCGCGCGAGGTCCGCATGCCGCGCCAGCGCCGAGCCGAACTCCGGCTCCTTGACCATCAGCACGTCGCAGCGCAGCACGGCGAGCAGGCCCTCCGCGGTGCTGCCCATCATGAAGCGGTCCCAGGCCGAGCGGTATACCGAGCCCAGCGCCACCAGGTCCGCGTCACTGCGGCCGATGAAGGCGGCCAGGCTGGACGCCGGATCTCCCGAGAGCGTATGCAGCCGATCCGGCGGCACGTGCCGCTGCGCGGCGAAACTGCGGAAGGATTCGAGGTCGGCGGCGATCCGCAGCTCGTAGTCGCTACGCAGGCGGTGCCCCACCAGTTCCCCTGCCGGAATGAACGGAACCACATGCGCCAGGTGCAGTTCCGCATCGGCATAGCGGCACAGGCGCAGCGCGCTGCCGACCAGGGCGTCGTTCAGCGGCGTGGGGTGCAGCCGACTGTTGCAGACATCGACGGCGGCGACGGCGCGCCGAGGCAACAGCGGCGCCTCGCCGCACACCAGCATCAGGTCGGCCGGCAGCAGGCGCAGCAGCTTCCAGGCCAGTGGACGCAGGGCCTCGTCGCCGCTGCCGGCTGGCGCGATCACCAGGTCCGGCTTCAGTTCCATGCTGCGGGCGATCACCGCTTGATGGGGCCGGGGCGCCCACAGCACGTCGCATTCGACACGCAGGCCCTTATCCGCCAGGGCCGAGGCCTCTATGGCCAGCCGGCGCAGGCGGCTGTCGATGAACTGCGCGATGGCGGCCTTGCGGAGGCCCGGCTCCAGGTCGTCGCCGTAGGCCTCCACCATCGGTTCATGGTCGAACACGTAAAGATGCAGCTCGGCCCCGCTGCGGCGCGCCAGCTCGACCCCGCGGCTCAGCGCGGCACCGTGCCAGGGCTCCTGCTCCAGCACCACCATGATCCTGCCGAGCGCGCTCATGCGAACTGTTCCGTCTGGTAACGGGGGCCCTGCGCCCCGGCCTGCGGCGGCGACAGGTGCTCCTGGGCGAAGCAGTAGCGGTTACGGCCCTCGGCCTTGGCCTGATAGAGGGCGGCGTCGGATACCTCGTAGATGTGCTCGAAGCGGGTGCGCGGATATCCGGCCCAGATGCCGGCACTGGTGGTGGTATGGATGCTGCTGCCGTGGAAGTCCACGCGCAGTTCGCGCAGGGCCTCCAGCAGACCATGCACCTTGGCGGCGGCTCCCCGGCGATCGCAGCCGGGCATGAACAGCAGGAACTCCTCGCCGCCCCAGCGCCCGACCAGATCAGTGCTGCGGGTCTCGCGGCGCAGCACCTGCCCCACCGCCCGTAGGTAGGCATCGCCGGCGGCGTGTCCATGGGTGTCGTTGATCCGCTTGAAGCGATCCAGGTCCAGCATCACCACGGCGCACTGCTGGCGCAGGCGGCGCATCAGGCGGATGCCCTGGCGCGTGACCTGCTCGATCGCCGGGCGGTTCAGCAGGCCGGTCAGCGCGTCACGCGAGAAGTTCTCGTCGATGGGGATATGGAATTCGAGCACGCCCTGGTCCATCGGCAAGGCCACGACCTTGAACAGCTCCAGGCCGCCGCCAACGCGGTGCGCGTGCACGAACTCGCAGGTCAGCCCCTGCGCCGCCGCGCGCAGCGAGCGGCAGGGTCCATGGCCCTGGCTGTCGCAGGGCCGGTCATAGCCATGCAGGCATTCGTGGCACTTTCCTTCAGGCCGCTGCAGGGGCGTGGCCGCGTTCGCCCAGCGCAGCTCGTAGTCCTGCCCGACCCACAACGCGGGGAATGGGAGCTTCTCCAGCAGCGGCCGGGCCGCATCGAAGTTCAGCTGGGCCAGCGCCTGGGTTGGTAACGCTTGCGATACTGCGGTCGCCATCTCGCTCATGCCTGTCTCCTGTGGGGCGCAGCGGCCCCGGAAGCCTGGAAGCGAGACTACCGGCACCAGCCTGGGCCGGCGTTGATCCAGGTCAACGCCGGCTCAGGCCGTACCGGTGGGCAGGGCCAGCACGCCGCAGCTCGCGTGACGCAGGACCTGCTCGGCGGTGCTGCCGAGCAGCCAGCGATCCACCCGTCCGCGCGCGGTCACCCCCAGCACGATCAGGTCGCAGCCCTGCTCGCTGGCAAAGCGGCACAGCGTCGGCGCCGCGGGCCCCTCCAGGAAGTGCGCGAGTTCCGCCGGCACGTGGGCATCGGCGGAAAAAGCCGCGAAGGTCTCGCGCCGCACACGGCTCACCTCGGCTTCCAGCATTTCGCTGGTTCCGCCACCGACGATGATGTCGCTGCCGACCAGGGCGATGGGCTCGCTGACGTAGGCCAGTTGCAGGCTCGCGTCGCATTGCAGCGCAAAGGCCGCCGCATCGCGCAGCAGGCGCAGGTTCAGCATGGGGTCTTCCAGCACGTCCACCGCCACGAGGACGCGGCGCGGCAACGGCCGGTCACCCGGCGTCACCCGCATCACCGGCACCGGTGAGCGACGCAACATCTGCTGGTCCGGCGAATGCGCCAGCAGGCGCTGCGGCAGTCCCTCCTCCATGGCATCGACGATGGCAATGTCCGTCTGCTGCTCCGCCAGGCCAGTGAGGATCTCGGGCAAGACCGGATGAGCCCAGTCGGCGGCGCTGCTCACCTGCAGGTCGAGTTCGCGCAGATCAACCGCCTGCTGCTCGACGACCCGCCGCGCTTCGGCCAGGTAGCCGTCGCGGGCCTGCTCCATGGCGGCGCGGTTCACCAGCGCGATGGCGGCGATGGCGCGGCTGTAGCAGAAGGCGGCGATGTGCACGCGCGCGCCCGAGGCCAGGGCAAGCGCGCGAGTGCGCTCGAAGGCGGGCGAATGCGGCCGCTGTGGATCGGACAGCAGGTACAGGCTGCGGAACTGCGTCATGGGGTTCTCCGTTGCTGGCGACACGATCTCCAGCACGCACCACCGCTGCATTGACCTGGGTCAATGCCGGCGACGGGCGGTGCTCGCAGCATCGCCACCGCACACACCGGAGAACCAACATGCAAACGAAGATTTCCGTGGCGCTCTACGCGCTCGCCCTTGCTGCGGCCCCGGCGACGCAGGCCTACGAGGCCGGCGACGTCCTGCTGCGCGGTGGCATCCACTACGTGAGCCCCAAGTCGGACAACCATGACACGCTCGAGGTACAGGCGGCGGCATCCCTGACCGCCAGCGTCGAGTACTTCCTGCAGCCGCAATGGGCCATCGACCTGCTGGTGGCCGTGCCCTTCAAGCACGCGGTGGAGCTCAACGGCACCGAGGTGGCCAGCACGCGGCACCTGCCGCCGACGCTGTCCCTGGTCTGGTATCCGGCGGTGAATGGCCCCTGGCACCCCTATGTCGGCGCCGGCCTGAACTACACCATCTTCTTCGACGAGGACACCCAGGGCCCCATCGCCGGCCAGAAGCTGAAGCTTGATCCGTCCTTGGGGCTCGCCGCCGTAGCCGGCATCGACTGGGACATCGATGATCGCTGGGGTGTGGCGCTGGATGTGCGCTACATGGATATCGACACCGATGGCACGCTCGACGGCGCGTCGCTGGGCACCTTCGAGATCGACCCTCTGGCAGTCGGCCTGTCGGCCCGCTACCACTTCGGCGGCCGCTGAGCGGCCGTCCTGGCGAACGGCCGGCGCAGGTCCCTCAGGGCTGCGCCGCCTTGCCCGCCGCCATGCTGCGATAGCGGTAGACCCAGTACAGCAGCGCCAGTGCCGCCGCACCCGCCGCCGGGATCGCCAGCGCCGCGAACTGCATCTGCTGGAAGCCCAAGGCGCCCACGCAGCCGCCGAGGATGAAGCCGACGATCAGCAGCAGGTAGAGCACCGCCTTGCGCCGGTCCATGGCATGGCCGCGCAGGCGCGCGCCGAGCATGGTGCCGAGGTCGGTGAACAGGCCGGAGACGTGCGTGGTGCGGATCGCCGCACCGCTGTAGGTGCTGACCATGCCGTTCTGCAGGCCGCAGGCGGCGGAGGCCAGGAAATGGCCGCTGGTGGAGCCACGCATCAGCGCCAGCATCGCCGCCAGTAGCAGCGCCGCCTCGATCAGCAGCGCCACGCTATAGCGGCGCCCCAGGCGCAGCACGGCATCGCCGATGATGACCCCGCTCAGCGCCGCGCCGAGTACGAAGGCCAGCAACACGCCGAACAGGTGCAGGCTCTCCCCCAGGTCCGCGCCGACCAGCGTCAGGCTCAGCCAGGTGGACGTCCCCGTGAGATGCGACACCGCCTGGTGGCGGAATCCCAGCAGGCCGATGGCGTTGACCGCGCCGGCGATGGCGGCCAGCCAGAAGGCGCCGACTTCGACCCAGCGGGGGAGTTTGGTGAACACCGGACCCGATCTCCTGCGAACCCCGCCATTGTCGGTGTTTTGGGCCGCGTTGGCACTAGAATGAATTCATTACTTGCCTACTGGAAGCCCCGACATGGACGCCACCGTCGCCAGCACCGTCATCCTGCCCTGGATCCACTACCTCGCCGTGCTGATGATGGCCGGCGGCGCCGTGGCCGAGCTCTACCTGCTGCGCCTGCCCGCCTCCAGCGACATCGTGCGCCTGCTGCCGCGCGTGGACCGCTTCTACGGCATCACCGCCGTGCTGACCTTCGTCACCGGCATCCTGCGCATGTACCACGGCGGCAAGGGTGCCGACTGGTACTGGCACAACGGCCTGATGCACGGCGTGATCACCGCCTTCGTCGTCGCCTTCTTTGTGTCGCTGGTCCCGACCGTGCGTTTCATCCGCTGGAACAAGCAACTGGGTGCCGGCAACGGCCTGCCGGCCGAGGCCGACCTGCGCAAGACCAAGGCACTGGTTCACATCCAGCTGACGCTGGTGGCGCTGATTGCGCTGCTGATCACGCTGGTGGCCCGTGGGCATGGGCATCATGGGTAGCTTCGCGTCAGCTTCCTCTCCCGCCAGCAGGAGCGGGAGCAGAAGCAGCATCACCCAATAGCCGCTTCCTCATCGCCCCACTCAAGCGCATCTCCCCCTGCCCCACTTCCTCCCCGCAGCGGTCGCAGCCCACCACCGGCACCAGCGGCTGCCCGCAGCTGCGATGGAACAGCAGTAGCGGCGGCCCCTTGCGGCCTGCGAGCCAGCGGTCGCCCCAGCGGAGCAAGGCGACGATGATGGGGAACAGGTCCAGCCCCTGGTCGGTAAGCCTGTAGCCGTCGCGCGCCTCGTCGCCGCGCTCCAGCACCTCCAGCTCCACCAGCCTCGCCAGGCGCTCGCTGAGGATGTTGCTGGCAATGCCCAAGGCCTCCTGGAACTCGCCGAAGCGGCGGTGGCGGTAGAAGGCCGCGGCTACCGTCATTGCGGTCCAGCGATCACCCAGGATCTCGAAGCTGCGCTGCATCAGCGGCTGCGTGGCGGCGATATCCTCTGCCGCGATGCTGGAGCGGCGGTGCGCACGCGCGCCGGGATGCGGGTCCAGGCCGGCACCGGGGCCGGCGCGCCACTCCACCTCGCGCGCGTGGATAGTCTCGCCGCAGGCGGCACAGCGCTGCTGCGGCGTGAACTCGCGCCCGCAGCCGACATGGCGCAGGCGGTGCATGGGGCTGCGTGCGTCGTAGTGCCAACGCCGATCCCAGGCGATGACGGCGCAGGCGACGTCGTGCAGATCGGCGCCGCGCTCGGTCAGCAGGTACTCGTCGCGGGGTGGATGCTGCTGATAGCGGCGGCGGCGCAGCAGGCCGGCCTCTTCCAGGCGCCGCAGGCGCTTGGACAGCACGCTGCGCGCCATGCCGGTCATCTCCAGCAGATCGCTGAAGCGACCCTGGCCCAGGAACAGGCAGTACAGCAGCAGCAAGGTCCAACGGTCGCCGATCAGATTCAGCGCGCGCGAGACCGAATGCGCCTGTACCGAGAGGTTCGGCGCTCCCACCTGGCGGGGCGGGGCGATGGACCGGGCGTTCAAGGCCGGCCGACGACGAAGCTGACCGTGGTGGCGCAGGAGCCGCCGATGTTGAGCGTGCCGATGCGGCGCGCGCCGGGGATCTGCATCTCGCTCGCCTGGTCCATGACCTGCCGCCCGGCATCCAGCAGCATGCGCACGCCGGTGGCGCCCACCGGATGGCCGCCGCCGATCAGCCCGCCGGACATATTGACCGGGCATGCACCGCCGGGGGCGATGGTGCCGTCCTCCACTGCGCGCCAGCTCTGCCCCGGCGGCGTCAGGCCGAAGTGGTCAATGGCCATGTACTCGGTGCTGGTGAAGCAGTCATGCGTCTCGATGCCGTCCAGCGCCTGCACGCCGGGCAAGCCGGCGCGGCGGAAGGCGTCCAGGATCGTGGCGCGCACATCCGGAAAGACGTAGTCCTGGCCGCGGCTGCGTTCGAGCTTGTCGAGCAGGCGCAGGCCGGCGTTGCGGTGACCCCAACCGAGGATGCGCGGCAACCGCCACGGGTCCAGGCCCAGTTCGGTCGCACATTGCGGAGTGGCCAGCAGCACCGCGCAGGCGCCATCGGTGATCTGCGCGCAGTCCTGCCGACGCACGCCGGGCTCGATCACCGGGTTGGCGGAATCGTCGTCGTGGAAAGCCTCGGGCGCGAACTGCCAGCGTCGCGTCTGCGCCTTGGGATTGCGCCGGGCGTTGGCGTAATTGAGCTGCGAGATGGCATTGAGATGGCGCCGGTCCAGGCCATAGCGTTCCTCGTACTCCTGCGCCAGCCGCCCGAACACGGCGGGCCACATGAAGCGACAGGGGATGTTCTCCCGCCCCTGCCAGGCGGCGGAATTCTGGATGCGCGAGGCCTCGTCGCCCGGCAGGTTCTTCTGCTCTTCCACGCCCACCACCAGCACGCAGTCGTAGCGCCCGGCCTCGATCTCCGCCATGGCGGACAGGATGGCGAGCGAGCCGGAGGCGCAGGCGCCCTCGTGACGCATCGCCGGACGTCCCCATAACTCCGGCACCACCTGGGCCACCATGGAGCCCAGGTGCCCCTGCTGGCGCTGCAGCTCTCCGAAGGCATTGCCGACGTGGATCGACTCCACCTGCTCGGCACCGATGCCGGCATCGTCGAGCGCGCCGTGGGTGGCCTCGCGGATCATGTCGGAGAGATCGCGCCCCTCGCGCGACCACACGCGCGAGAAGTCGGTCTGGTGACCACCGAGGATGCAGATCGCGCTCACGCGGCCCGCACCTGGTCGCCGCGCGCCCAAGTCGCGTGGAACCCCGCCGGCACGCGGCAGGGCAGCTTCACCGTGGCCACCGGACCAAGCGCGATGTCGCGCGCGTCCAGCACCTGCACCTCGCTGCGGCCGCTGGTGGCGTCGGTGACGAACACCGTCAGCCAGCCATCGTCCTCCGCCGTCGCGCCGATGCGCGGCGCGAATGCCGCCTCGGATCCGAAGCAGCCGGGCGCGTAGCGCCAGGTCTCGCAGGCGCCGCTGCGCAGGTCGTACTTGTGGATGCCGTCGAAGCGCTGCAGATCGGTGGCGGTGTCGATCGACATGACGTAGCCGAACTGCGTCGGCCGGCCGGCACGGTCCAGGTTCACCATCGGGAATTCGCCGATGCGGTCGTCGAGTTGGCGCTGGCGCACGGCGCCGGTCTTCAGGTTCATGCGCCATTCCCAGGGCACGGCATGCAAGGCCAGCACTGCCACCATCGGTGCATAAGGGCCGTAGGCGCGGTTCGGCGCCAGGCCATTGGGCACCATGCGGCAGGCCTGCATGACGACCTCGTCGCCATCCTCCCAGGCATTGATCACGTGGTAGATGTAGCAGGGGTCGGTCTCGAACCAGCGCACCTGGCTGCCGCGTCCGCGCCGCGGTACCACGCCGAAGCGGGCCGGCTGGTCGCGACGCTGCTCGATGGTCCATTGCCCGCGCTTCAGGCCCTGCTCGGTCATCACCACCGGCAGATCGTGCAGGATCAGGTAGTTCTCCGTCAGGCCCATGTCGTGTGGCAGTCGCGGGCCCGGCAACTCCACCTTGTCGAAGTTCAGCAGGCGTCCTTCACGGTCCACCACGCCGAAGGACATCCAGGGCTCGTACAGCGCGTAGTCGAAGAACACGAACTCGCCGCTGACCGGATCGGTCTTGGAGTGCGCCGAGACATGGCGCGGCAAGCGACTGTCGAAACGCTCATCGCGCAGCGTCTGCAGCGTGCGTGCATCGACGCGCACCGGTGTGCCGCTGACGTACCACAGCGCCAGCAGGCTGCCGCCGTGCAGCAGGATGTCGGTGTTGGCGGTGTCCTTGTACACCGTGCCGCCGCGCTCACGATGCGCCGGCAGCATCACGCCACTGGCGCCGCAGCTCCCCGCCAGGTCCGCCTCGAAATCCGACGAGCGCACGTAGCGGCTGCGGTATTCGGCACGGCCGTCCTCGAACCACACACCATGCAGCATGCCGTCACCGTCGAACCAGTGATGCAGACCCTGCGGGGCCTGCGCCGGGTTGGGGCCGTTGCGCACATAGGCGCCCCAGAGCTCGCGCGGCAGCTCGCCGGCGATGTCGCAGTGCAGCACGGTTTCTTCGCGTACCACGGGCGCGTAGAGCCCCTGCAGGTAAGGATTGAACTCGTTGGGGTTTCCGGAAGCACTCCCGGCACCGGCGGCGGGCGTCTCCATGTTCTCCTCCCTCCGCTCTCCGGCGGAATGCTGCGGTGCCGCAAGGCGGCTGATGTGCAGCAGACTACGGTTGTGAGTTTCTTTATGCAAGCGTATGCTGACTCCACGGTTAGCGGCCCGGCAGAGGCCTCTCCCAGTGCGAGAAAGGAGCTTCGATGCGAAATGGATTCGCCATCGGGCGCGATGCGAACGGAACGACCGGCGCTGCCGCTACGGTCCGGCGCATCGCCCCCTGGATGTACCGGAATACGTCCGCATGAATGCGCAGCGGCGTGACTTTCGAATCGCCGAACCGGTGCTCGGCAGGAAGTCACTGGCGCAAGCCGCCAAGGTCTTGTACCTTGACCGGACTCGAAACGATTTCAATGTAAAGAGCAGCCCTGTCCCCAACAGCAGAGGCTGCCACATGACGCAAGACCCCCACGAAGGATTGCGTCCGGCCTGTGCGAGGGCCGGGCACTTTGGTGCCACTAGAGGAGATAACGATGAAGTCGAGAGTGAAAGGACTCCTGCGCCTTGGCGCGGGCGGGGTGATGCTGACCGTGCCGATCATGGCCTCAGCATTGAAGTTCGAATCCGGCGAGATCCAGGGTAGCTTCGATACGACCCTGTCGGCCGGTGTCCAGATCCGCATGCAGGATCCGGACGAAACCTTATACGGAATTGCCAACGGCGGCGTCGGCCGCTCCGTCAACGATGACAACGGCAACCTGAACTACAAGAAGGGTGACGTCACCTCAGCGCCCATCAAGGCGACGCACGACCTGGAATTGACCTGGCGCAATTTCGGTCTGTTCAACCGCGTGTCGTACTTCTACGACATCGAGAACCATGACTCGGACAAGCTGGGCCGCCGCGGTGAAGACCGCCTGGGCGCGGAATTCGACCTTCTCGATCTCTTCGTCTACGGCAACTTCAATGTGGCGGGGCGCAGTGTTTCCGCACGCTTTGGGCGGCAAGTAGTGAGTTGGGGCGAAAGCACCTTCATCCCCAATGGCATCAATTCGATCAACCCGGTTGATGTCTCCAAGCTGCGCCAGCCGGGCTCCGAAATCAAGGAGGCGCTGCTGCCGCTGCCGATCGCATGGTCGTCCATCTCCCTGACCGACTCCCTCAGCGCAGAACTGCTGTGGATTCTTTCCTGGGACAAGACTGAGATCGATCCGAAGGGCGCTTTCTTCTCCAATACCGACGTGCTGTCCGACGACGCCACGCAGGTCTTTGCTGGCTTTGGTCGAGGCCCTGACGAGCGTTCGCCACCCGGCGCGCAATCTTGGGGCGTCCGCCAAGCCGATCAGAATCCGGATAACCAGAGCTCGCAGTACGGCATCTCCTTCCGTTATCTGGCGGAAGCCCTGAACAGCACAGAGTTCGGCCTTTACTACCTGCGCTATCACAGTCGTACCCCGTTGGTATCGGGCGTACGTGCGGATCCTCTGGCGCCGGCAGCCACCAACCGCTTTGGCCTGTTCACGAATGCGCAGTCTGCACCTAGCACAACCCCAGGAGGTCCCGGTGGTTCTGCCTTCTACTTCGCGGAGTATCCGGAGGACATTGATCTCTATGGCCTCAGCTTCAACACCAACGGACCGTTCGGCGTCGCCCTGCAGGGCGAATATTCGTATCGTCCAAACCAGCCTCTGCAGCGCGAAGACGTGGAGATCGTGCTGGCCGTTCTGGGTCTGCCGAATGACATCACGGGCCGCGGCTTCCAGGGCGCTACGCCCGTAGCGGCGCTGGTGCCGCAGGGAACGATCATCCAGGGTTACAAGCGGGTGCCGATGCACCAGATTCAGGCAACGGCGACCAAGGCATTCGGGCCAACTTTTGGGGCGCAGCAATTTGCCCTGATTGCCGATGCCGGCTTCACCCACCTCGAATTGCCGGACGGCATGCTGTTCAATGGACCAGGAACCAACCTACCTTCTGACGCATCGTACGGCCCCACCGGACCGCTGGCGGCAGTGACTCAGGGTGCTACACAGGCCGGCGAAGGCTATGCCGACGAAAGTTCCTGGGGCTACCGTCTGGTAGGCCGTCTCGAATATGAAAACGTGATTGGCGCTGCCGGCCTGACGCCCCGCATCGTGTTCGCACACGATGTCAACGGCGTCGGTCCTACCTTCAACCAGGACACCAAGGCCGTGACACTCGGCCTGGGTCTGAACTACCTGCAGCGCTGGCAGGCTGACCTGGCCTACACCAGCTTCTTCGGCGGGCGCACCTATTCGGGCACGGACAATGCCGGCAGCTACGCCAGCAGCGCCAATCCCCTCAAGGATCGTGACTTCCTCGCTCTCAGCGTCTCGTACGCGTTCTGAGCGAGGACACAAGGAGAATTTCATGAAGCACAAGATGATTAAGACGAGCCTGATGGCTCTGGCCTTCTTCGCCGGCACCGCGCAGGCCGCGGTGTCCGCCGATGAAGCCGCCGCACTCGGCAAGACGCTGACCCCCATCGGGGCCGAGAAGGCCGGAAACAAGGACGGCAGCATTCCTGCCTGGGACGGCGGCCTGGTGAAGGCGCAGCCGGGCTTCAAGCCGGGCGGCCACTATCCGGATCCCTACTCCAGCGACAAGCCGCTGTTCACCATCACCGCCGCCAATGCCGAGCAGTACAAGGACAAGCTCTCTCCCGGCCAGATCGCGCTGCTGAAGCGCTACGCCGACTGGAAGATGGTGGTCTACCCGACACGCCGCAGCGCCGGCTATCCGCAGAAGTGGTACGACGAGTCCATTGCCAACGCCACCAAGGTCAACCTGGTCGGCGGCGGCAACGGCTTCACCGGCAGCAGCGACGGCACGCCCTTCCCGATCCCGAAGAACGGACAGGAAGCGATCTGGAACCACCTGACGATCTACAAGGGTGATACCTACGCCACGTCCTGGGCGCAGGCACCGGTCACGCAGGGCGGTGACTTCAACCTGGTGCGCTTCGACTACGAGTACGACTTCACGTACGGAAACCAGAAGAAGACGCCGGCACAGCGCGAAGGCAACCTGCTGTTCTACTTCCTGCAGATCATCAAGGACCCGCCGCGTCTGGCGGGCGGCATCCTGCTGGTGCACGAATACGCCGACCAGGTGACCCAGCCGCGCAAGGCATGGACCTACAGCCCGGGACAGCGCCGCGTGCGCCTGGCTCCGAGCGTGGCCTATGACAACCCGGGTACTGCCTCGGACGGCCTGCGCACCAACGACGACTTCAACATGTTCAACGGTGCGACGGATCGCTACGACTGGAAGCTGGTGGGCAAGAAGGAGATGTTCATCCCCTACAACGGCTACAAGCTCAACGGTCCCTCGCTCAAGCTGAAGGAAGTCCTGAAGCCCGGCCACATCAACGGTGACCATGCACGCTATGAGCTGCACCGCGTCTGGGTGGTGGAAGCCACGCTCAAGCCCGGCACCTCGCACGTGTACAAGCGCCGCACCATGTACCTGGACGAGGACAGCTGGACCGTGGCCGTGTCCGACAAGTACGACAACCGTGACCAGCTGTGGCGCGTGAGTGAGATGCACCGCATCCAGTACTACGACGTGCCGTTCCTGGGCCCCGGCCCCGAGGTGCACCACGACCTGCAGTCGGGCCGCTACATCGCCATGCAGCTGTTCAACGAGGAGAACGTCCTCTACAAGCCGGTCAACCGTACCCCGGCCGACTTCACGCCGGACGCCCTGCGCAGCAAGGGCACGCGCTAAGGCATTTCACTGACATTTTGGCACCTGGGGCGCGACGCGAGTCGCGCCCCGATTTTTTGTGCACTGCAAGGTTCTTCGGGGGCTCCGCTAGGCTATAGTCGCAGCATTCAATTACCCCGACGCGACAAGGCATAGAACGGCGACATGGACGCTGTCACGCCCCCGGCCGAAGTCTTCACCCACAAGTTCTTCGCCCCTCCCTCGTATCCCGGTGCGATCCACCGCCGGGAGCTGCTGGAGCGCCTGTTCCGTCAGCCGGGTTACGGCGTGGTGGTGGTGCAGGCACCGGCCGGGCACGGCAAGTCCACACTGCTGCAGCAGGCCAAGAGCCTGGCCGATCAACAGGGTGCCCTGACCGGGTGGCTGGCCTTCGACGAAGCCGACAACGACATGCGCCGTTTCACGGTGCACATGCAGGCCCTGGTGGAAAGCCTGGGCAGCCAGGATGCCGCCGACACCACGCCTGGCACGCGCCGCCGCCTGTCCGACTGGATGTCCACCCAGTTGGTGCAGTTCGACCGGCCGGTGCGCCTGTTCTTCGACGAATTCCAGGTGCTCAACAGCCGCGGCGTGCTGACCGCCTTCCGCGACCTGCTGGAGCGCATCCCGGAGAACGTCACCATCTTCATCGGCTCCCGCGCCCTGCCGGAGATCGGCCTGGCACGGCTGATGGTCAACAACCAGGCCCTGGTGCTGCGCGCCGACGACCTGCGCTTCACCCATGACGAGGCCCATCAGTTCTTCTCGCAGGCCCGCGATCTTGGCGTGAACCCGCAGGAACTCGATGCCATCTACCGGCAAACCGAAGGCTGGCCGGCGGCGCTACAGCTGTTCCGACTGTCCCTGGCCAGCCCCTCGGTCCGCCGCAGCCTGACCGGTATGTCCGGCTACAAGCCGCGCGAGCTGGCCGAGTACCTGGCCGACAACGTGCTGACCCTGCAGACCCCCCGCGTGCAGGAGTTCCTGCGGCGCAGCTCGGTGCTGACGCGCCTGTCGGCCGACCTCTGCGATCACGTCACCGGCTGGCAGGACTCGCAGAGCATCCTGCTGTTCCTGGAACGCTCCGGACTGTTCCTGCGCAGCCTGGATTCCGACCTCTGCTGGTTCAAGTACCACACCCTGTTCTCGTCCTTCCTGGCTGAGCAGGTGCGCAGCGAGGAACCCGAGGCCGTACTGGAGGTGCATCAGCGTGCCGCCGACTGGTTCCACGGCCACGGCTGCACGAGGACGCGCTGCACCACGCCATCGCTGCGCGCAACTACGCCTTCGCCACCGACATCATGAACGTCTGGGCGGACCGGCTGATCGCCGACGCCAACCTGGTGACCATGGAGCGCTGGTCCGACAACCTGCCCCTGGACCAGATCGCCAGTCGCCCGGAACTGGCCATCAAGATCGCCTGGGCGCTGATCTTCCTGCGCCGCCACCACAAGCTGCGGCCGATCCTCAGCACGCTGGAAGAGGTCTCGCAGGAAGCCGACACCCTGGTGGCGCGCTCGATGCTGGCGCTGGTGCTGGACGACATGCCGCGCGCCTTCGCCCAGGTGGACCAGATCCCCATCACAGGCCAGCAGCCGGTGGGCTTCCGCGCCTTCGAGCTCGGCGCCGCAGCCAACGTCGCCGGCTACCGCGCGCTCTGCGCCGGCGACTTCGACAAGGCCAGCGAGTTGCTCAACATCGCCCGCAGCTACGGTGAGCGCGGCGAGGCCGCCTTCAGCGGCGGCTACACCGTGGCCGTGGGCGGCATGAACCTGGTGATGCAGGGCCGACTGGCCGAGGCCCTGGCGCGCTACCGCAGCGGCATGTCGGCCCACCACCTGGACCTGGAGAAGCCCTTCGCCACCGGCTCGCTGGTGTCCTGCTTCATCAGCGCGCTCTACGAGAGCAACGACCTGGACACCGCGGAGTCCATGTTCACGCAGTTCCACGACGTGATCGCCGACGGCGTGCTGCTGGACTTCATGGTGCCGGGCTACATCGCCATGGCACGCATCCAGGAGGTGCGCGGCCGCCCCAACCGCACCGAGGAAATCCTGGCCGAGGCCGAGCAGATCGCCCACACCGCCGGCTGGCCGCGCCTGATGCGCATCGTCAGCTGGGAGCGCGTGCGGCGCCTGCTGCTGGCCGGCGAGATCGACCGCGCCCAGGCCATCGCCAGCCGCATCCCGCGCCAGCCGGAATTCGCCCTGCCGGAAGGCTCGATGATCTATACCGAGGCCACCGAGGGCGACGCCATCGGCGCCATCCGCGTGGCCCTCCACAGCGGCAACGTGGACACCGCGCTGGCCCAGCTCGCCACCGAGCTGGCCGTGGCCCAGCGCCAGGGCCGCAGCTACCGACAGATCAAGCTTCTGGTACTGGACGCCCTGGCCCAGCGCATCAAGGGCAACGAGAACCACGCCCATCGCAGCCTGCACCGCGCCCTGCAGCTGGCCGAGCCCGGCGGCTTCCTGCGCCTGTTCCTGGACGAGGGCGAGAAGATCCTGCCCCTGCTGCGCGACGAACATACCGCGCTCGCCGGCAACAGCGCCCCGGAAGCCGCGGCGCTGCGCGCCTTCGTGGTACGCCTGCTGGATGCCGCCGGCCAGCATGCCGACGTCGTCTCCCGCCCCGCCGACAGCGGCTTCCAGCCCCTGGAGCCGTTGACCGATCGCGAGAAGCAGATCCTGGTCTACCTCGCCAACGGCGTGTCCAACAAGGAGATGGCGCGGCGCATCTTCGTGTCCGAGAACACGGTGAAGTTCCACCTGAAGAACATCTACTCGAAGCTCGCCGTGGCCAGTCGCCTGCAGGCGATCAATGCCGCAAGGCAGATGGGGTTGCTGTAGGGATTCCGGCTCCCACAGGCAGATGACAGACTCGTAGGAGCGGCCGTTAGCCGCGATCCATAGCTCATCGTAGCGCAGCGATCTCGCGGCCAACGGCCGCTCCTACGAAGAATCCCTGTCGGCGTGGGAACGAGCTAGCTACTCAACATCACCCGATTCTTCTCCCTGAACCACACGAACCAGTCGATCGCCGCCGGGTTCAGCATCGCATCGCGGCTCGCGGCCTTTTCCAGCGGCCAGCCGACCAAGATCTTGCGCACCGGCACTTCCATCTTCTTGCCGGTCAGCGTGTAAGGGATGTCATCGACCCGATACATCTGGTCCGGCACGTGACGCGGGCTGCAATCGACACGCAGGCGGCGGGCGATGCGGTTGCGCAGTTCCTCGTCCAGCACGGCGCCCGGGCGCAGCTTGATGAACATCGGCATGAAGAAGCGCCCGCCGGCCAGCTCGCAGCAGACAATCAGGCTGTCCAGCACCTCTTCCATGCGCTCGACGCTGCGGTAGACCTCCGCCGTGCCAATGCAGACACCATAGCGATTCAGCATGGAGTCGGAGCGACCCAGGATGTAGCAGCCGCCACGCTCATTGATGCGGATGAAATCACCGTGGCGCCAGACACCGGGCCAGGTGGAGAAGTAGGACTCGCGGTAGCGCTTGTCCCCCTCGTCGTTCCAGAAACGTAGCGGCATCGACGGGAAGGGTTTGGTCACCACCAGCTCGCCCACCTGCCCGTCCAGCTCCTGGCCCTGCTCATCCCAGACGTGTACGTCCATGCCCAGCGAGCGCGCCTGGATCTCGCCGGCATGCACCGGCAGCGTGGGGCTGGCGCCGACGAAGGCGGAGGCGATCTCGGTGCCGCCGCTCTGCGAGGTCACCCAGAGATCGGGTTTCACCTCCTCATACAGCCAGGAGAAGGTCTCCGGCGTGGAGGGCGACCCCGCCAGCAGGATCATCTCCAGGTCCTTGAGCGGGTATTGCAGCCGCGGTCGCAACCGATCCTTCTGCATCACCTGCACGAAGCCGGGGCTGATGCCCAGGTGCGTGACCCGCGCCTGCTCGGCGATGCGCCACAGCACGCCGGAGTCCGGTGCGATCGGCGAGCCGTCGTACAGCACCGGCGCGGCATCCTGCAGCAGGCTGGCCAGCAGGATGTTCCACATCATCCAGCCGGTGGTCGAATAGAAGAACGGCCTCGATCCGGCGCGCAGGCCGAGGTGGAAGGCGCCGACCTTGCAGTGCTCCAGCAGCACGCCGACGTGGCTGTGCACCACCGCCTTGGGCAGGCCGGTGGTGCCGGAGCTGAACAGGATCCACAGCGGATGATCGTAGCCGACGCGCTCGTAGCGGAAGCCGCTGCGCGGCACCTCGGGCTGGTCCAGCAGCTTTTCCCAGGGGATCGTGCCCGCCGGCGGCGGGCGGTCCGGGTGAAGATAGGTAAGCCAGACCGTGTGCTGCAGGCTGTCGAGGCTGCCCAGGATCTGCTGCACCTCGCCCTCGCGCGGAAACTCCTGCCCGGCGAAGCGGTAGCCGTCCACCGCGAACAGCAGCTTGGGCTTGATCTGCGCGAAACGGTCGATCACCGCGCGCGCACCGAACTCCGGCGAGGCCGCCGCCCAGATCGCGCCGATGGCCGTGGTTGCCAGCATGGCGATGGCGGTCTCGGGCACGTTGGGCATGTAGCTCGCCACACGGTCGCCGGGGCCCACGCCCAGCTTGCGCATCTGCTCGGCCAGGATCCG
This sequence comes from Solimonas sp. SE-A11, assembly GCF_030345715.1. Classification (GTDB taxonomy): domain Bacteria; phylum Pseudomonadota; class Gammaproteobacteria; order Nevskiales; family Nevskiaceae; genus Solimonas_A. The sequence continues at coordinate 550,897 of NZ_JAUASX010000001.1, read as the reverse complement.
CACCTGGCCGCCCAGCTCGTCCCAGCGCATCGTCGCCGGTGCGCGCAGCTCCGAGGAGTGGTGGAACACCACCGCCTCGGGATGATCGGCCTCGCGCCGCAGCAGATGCTCGGCATAGTTCAGCCGCGCACCCTCGAACCAGCGCGCGCCGGGCAGGGTCTGCCGGTCCAGCACGCGCAGGTACGGTGTCTCCGAGCGGATGTCGAAGTAGTCCCAGCAGGCTGCCCAGAACTGCTCCAGCTCGTCCACCGACCAGCGTCGCAGCGCTTCGTAGTCCTCCAGGTCCAGTCCGTTGCGGGCATTGACCCAGTGGCGGAAGCGCTCGACGCCAGACAACGCGCAGTAGGCCGCAGGGGGCGTCCAGAGCAGATCGCCCTCGACGACCCCGCGCGGCGTTTCAGCCAATGCGGCCATGGCTCGGCTGGTGCTCAGACCCGGCGCACGCCCGGTGCATGCACCGTGAGGATCGGCTCGCTGACCAGGCCGAACTGCTGCAGCACGCCCAGCAGCTCGCGATGGCCCAATGCCTGGCAGCCGGAGGCAAAGCCGTAGCGCTTGGACGGGGCCTGCAGCAGGTGGTAGGCGAAGTAGGCCTGCATCAGGCCGGTCTGCTTGTAGTTGCAGTTGCCGTGGATCACGCAGTGGGCGCGGCCCAGCGCGCCGCTGGCATGCACCGAGTCCACCGAGATGTTGATGCGCGGGTTCTCGCGCGGCGGCATGCCGGCCTGCAGCGAGGCCGCCATGTCGGACAGCGCCTTTTCCTGCTCGGCCTTGGGCAGCGGCTTGATCTTCTCCTCGATCACGGCGTTGAGCTGGATCACGCTCTCCATCACCGTGCGCTCGAACACGCCACCCATGACCTTGCAGTCGGACACGCGCGGGTCGTTCTTGAACCACACCGGGTGCGCGGTGCCGCCCCAGGGCAGGGCTAGCGCGGTGGTGTGCTGGCCCGGCACGCCGACCTCGGCCTTGGCGCCGAAGGGCCACTTCACGTACTGCTTCTGCTCCAGGTAGTAGAAGTCGGCCGTGAGGATGCTGAAGATGGTCTGGGTCGAGGCGTAGGTCGGGAAGCCCTTCCACAGCACCAGGATGTCCAGCTTGTCCAGGCCCGGGGTCTCCAGGCAGATGTTCGCGGCGATCTCGCCGGTGGTGTACATCTGAGCGATGCCGGGCGCCAGCACCAGGTTCTTCTCCTTGAACTTCTCGCCCCAGGTCTCCTCGGCGTGCATCATCCAGTTCTGTTCGCCGTTGGTGTCGGTGTAGTGGCAGCCGGTGGCCAGCGCCGCCTCCACCGCCTCGGGGCCGTACTTCATGAACGGGCCGACCATGTTCAGCACGACCTTGGCGCCCTTGAACAGCTTGGTCAGCGCCTCGGTGGTGTGCTCCACCTCGGCGATCTCGTAGTCGGCGTTCTCGATGCCGGGCACCTTGTCCATCACTTCCTTGATGCGCTTGGCATCACGGCCAGCGGCGATGAAGGGCAGGCGATATTCGCGCAGGTATTCCGCCACCAGGCGGCCGGTGTAGCCGGTGACACCGTAGATCACGACAGGCTTCTTGCTGCTCATTTTTGTCTCCTCTGGATTTTCAGTGTTAAGCCGTCATGCCGCCGTCGACCACGAGGTCGGAGCCGGTGACGTAGCTGGATTCGTCGGAGGCCAGGAACAGCACCGCCGCCGCGATTTCGGAAGGTTTTGCAAAACGGCCCATGGGGATGCGCGCCAGCGTGCGGGTGGCGAACTCCTGGGCTTTCTCGGGGGTCATGCCGGCCAGGGCGCCGGCCACCATCTGGGTCTCGGCGAAGCCCGGGCAGACGTTGTTGACGCGCACCCGGTAGCCGCTGCGCGCGCAGTGGATCGCCGCCGAGCGGCTGAAGATGCGCACGCCACCCTTGCTGGCGTTGTAGGCCGGGATCAGGGGCTCGCCCATGATGCCCTCGATGCTGGCGATGTTGATGATCGAACCGCCGCTGGACTTCATGCGCGCGATCGCCGCCTGGGTGCCGTTGAAGACGGCGGTCAGGTTGATGTCGATGGTGCGCTGCCAGTCCTTCTGCGAGATGGCCTCCACGTCCGCGATGCCGGCGACGCCGGCATTGTTCACCAGCACGTCCAGACGGCCCCAGTCGGCGACCACGCCGTCCAGAACCTCGTTCCACTGGGCCACGTCGGTGACGTCCTGCACGCGGAACTTTGCGTTCGGCCCCAGGCGCTTGGCCTCGGCCTCGCCCGCGGCGCGGTCCACGTCGGTCAGCAGCACCTTGGCGCCCTCGGCCAGCAGCGCCTCGGCGGCGGCCAAGCCCAGGCCGCGGGCACCGCCGGTGACGACGCAGACCTTACCCTCTACCCGCTTGCTCATCGGCTGCTCCTCAGGCCTTGGCCGCGGCCGTGCCGCGCCAGTCGTAGTCGGTGGATTCCTGCGCAAACGTCACGAACCAGTCGATCGACTCCGGGTTCATCATCGCGTCGCGGCTGGCGGCCTTGTCCAGCGGCCAGCCCATCAGCAGCTTGCGCACCGGCACCTCCATCTTCTTGCCGGTCAGGGTGTAGGGAATGGCATCCACGCCATAGATCTTGTCCGGCACGTGGCGCGGGCTGCAGTCATCGCGCAGGCGCGTGTTGATCTTCTTGCGCAGCGCGTCGTCCAGCACCGCGCCCGGCTTCAGGCGCAGGTACAGCGGCATGAAGAAGTTGCCGCCCGGCAGTTCCACGCAGACGATCAGGCTGTCGGCCACTTCCTCCACCTGCTCCACCGCGCGGTAGATCTCGGCGGTGCCGATACGCACGCCGAAGCGGTTGAGCGTGGAATCCGAGCGGCCGTAGATGTAGCAACCGCCGCGCCCTTTGATCTTGATGAAGTCGCCGTGGCGCCAGATGCCGGGGAAGACATCGAAGTAGGACTCGCGGTAGCGCTTGCCGCCGGTGTCGTTCCAGAAGTGGATCGGCATGGATGGGAACGGGCTGGTCACCACCAGTTCACCGACCTCGTCGATCAGTTCCTTGCCGTCGTCGGTCCAGGCGTGCACGTCCATACCCAACATGCGCGTCTGGATCTCGCCGGCGTGGACCGGCAGGGTCGGCGAGGCGCCGACGAAGCCGCTGCAGATCTCGGTGCCGCCGCTCTGCGAGGTGACCCACAGGTCCTGCTTCACCGCCTTGTAGAACCAGGCGAAGGTCTCCGGCGTGGACGGCGCGCCGGCCACTACGATGCCTTCCAGGGCCGACAGGTCGTACTGCTCGCCGGGCTTGAGGCCTGCCTTCTCCATCATCTGCACGAAGGTGGGGCTAGCGCCGTAGCTGGTGGCGCGCGTCTCGGCGGCGAGCTTCCACAGGAAGTCCGGCGTGGGGAAGGCCGGGTTGCCGTCGTAGAGCACCGCCGCGCTGCCGGTCAGCAGCGAGGCGATCACCAGGTTCCACATCATCCAGCCGGTGGTGCTGTAGAAGAACATCACCGACTTGGGGCCCAGGTTCAGGTGGAAGCTGAGCAACTTGTAGTGTTCCAGTAGCACGCCGACATGGCTGTGCACGATGGCCTTGGGCAGGCCGGTGGTGCCCGAGGAGAACACCACCCAGAGCGGATGGTCGTATTCGACCCGGGTGAACTGGAAGCCCTCGCGCGGCACGTCCGGGTGGTCCAGCAGCGAGGACCAGGCGACCAGGTCCGGCATGGCCGGCGGTGCGGCCTGCGGGTCCAGGTAGGGCAGCCAGACGATCTTCTTCAGGCTCGGCAGCGAGCCGGCGATACGGCGCACTTCCTCTTCGCGCTTGAAGTCCTTGCCGCCAAAGCGGTAGCCGTCGGCGGCGAAGATCAGCTTAGGCTCGATCTGCGAGAAGCGCTCGATCACCGTCTTGACGCCGAACTCCGGCGCCGCCGAGGACCAGATGCATCCGATGGCGGCCGTGGCCATCATCGCGATGGCGGTCTCCGGCACGTTGGGCATGTAGGACACCACGCGGTCGCCGGGCTGCAGGCCCATGGCGCGCAGGCGCGTGGCCAGGATGCGCACCTGCCGGCCCAGCTCACGCCAGTTCATGGTGGCCAGCGGGCGCGTCTCGGACAGGTGGTGGAACACCGGGCGGTCCGCACCCTCCACCTCATGGCGCAGCAGGTGCTCGGCATAGTTCACGCGCGAGCCGGGGAACCACTGCGTGCCCATCATGCCGCCGTCGGCCGGGCGTTCCAGCACGCTGCGGTAGGGCTGGTCGGACTGCACCTCGAAGTAATCCCAGATCGAGGCCCAGAAGCCGGCCGTATCCTTCACCGACCACTGCCACAGGGCGTGGTAGTCCGCGGTGTCGATGCCGCGCTCGGCCTTCAGCCAGCGCTGGTAGCGGGCGATGTTGGACGCATCCGCGAATTCCTTGCGCGGCGCCCAGAGCTTTTCTCCTTCCATGACCATCGCTGTTTCTCCTTATATTTCTTGTGTCAGCCCAGTGCGTAGACTTCGTAGCGCACCTCGTGGCGCTGCATGTCCACGTGCCCCCGCCCGACGCAGGCCAGGCGCTGCAACCACTGGTAATCCGGGTGCGCCGTACGCAGACGCGGAAAGGTGTGCAGCTCGGCGCTGGGCGGAACCTCGCCGCGCAGGAACCCCTCGTAGGCTCCCACGCCAAAATCGCCCAGGCCCTCATAGCGCGCCTCGATCAGCGCGCCGTCGTCGGTCTCCAGCGTCAGCAGCACCTCGAGCAAGCCCATGCCGTCACGGCGCAGCAGGAAGGCGTCTTGCCCCACCGCACGCAGCTTGCCGCGCAACCGCGCACCCTCGAAGAGGCCGCCGGTGACGTGGAAGTTCACGCGAATGCCCTCCGGCACGGGCCCGATCACCTCGGGCGGCGCCTGCAGCGTCGCGTCCATGGTGAACAGGTGATCCCCGCGCAGGGACAGGTCGGTCATTGGCGCAGCTCCGCCAGGCGCTGCAGCACCGACTCAGGCTGCGCGTCGGCCGGGATCGCTGCATGGCGGAATCCCTGCGGCGGGCAATCTTCCGCCGCCGCGCCGCCCCAGTAGGCCGGCGCCAGCGGACGGCCACTGGTCGAATCCGGCGCGATGACGAAGGCCAGGCCCGCCGCGGGGGTACCGGCCGGCCCTTGCAGGCCTGCCTCCCAGCGATAGTGCGCCGCCACGTTCAGCACCGGCGTGTACAGCTCCGGCAGCGGCGGCTCCTCGCCTTCCTGCAGCAGCAGGATGTCGATGCCGGCCTCGCCGAAGCAGCGCAGGAAGTCGGCCATGTACACCGCCGCGCTGTCGGCCTCGTCCTCGCCCACTTCCACCGTCTCGCCATGCGCGAGCCGGTAGGCCGCCGCCACCCAGGCGCGCGGCGAAGGGCAGGCCAGCGCCAGCGGCGCCTCGGCGAAACAGGAGCGCAGGCCCTTGGCGAGTTCCACCAGGTGCGCGCGCAGCGACTCGTCGGCCAGCAGCGTCTTGAGCGGCACCACGGCGCGGCGCTTGGCCGCCATGGCCTCGCGCAGCGCCGGATGCGCCGCCACCCAGGCCTCGGTCACCGCGGCCACCGGCAGCTGCAGCACGTCGGAACGCAGCAGGCCCTGCGCCTTGCGCTGAAGCGCGATGGTGCCGGCCACGTCCAGCCAGGGCACGGCGCCTCCGGCCAGCAGGGCGCCGGCATAGTCGCCGTAGTCCAGCCACAGCGGCCGCTTGCCGGCGGACAGCATCGCGGACAGGGAGGCCATCAGACCGCCGTGTAGCCGCCGTCGAGCACCAGCTCGGTGCCGGTGATCCAGCGGCCGGCCTCGGAGCTGAGATAGATCACGGCGCTGGCCACGTCGGCCGGCTTGCCGAAGCCGCCCAGCGGATGCGCCGCCTTAAAGGCGCCCTCAGCGGTGGCGTAGTCCGGCGCCAGCTTCAGGTCCACGAAGTGCTTGATGAAGTTGGTGCCCATCTCGGTGTCGACGATGGCCGGGTGTACCGAGTTGATGCGGATGCCCAGGCCCAGCTGCGCGCATTCCACCGCCGCCGCCTTGGCCATCAGGCGCACCGCGCCCTTGGAGGCGTGATAGGCGATGTGGCCGGTCGTGCCGATCAGGCCCGCCACCGAGGAAAGGTTGACGATGGAGCTGCCCGGCTTGAGCGTGCGCACCGCGTGCTTCAGGCCCAGGAAGACGCCATTGACGTTGACGTCCATCAGCTTGCGGAAATCTTCCAGCTCGCACTGCGCCAGCAGCGCGGCGGTCTCGATGCCGGCGTTGTTCACCAGGATGTCAAAGCCGCCCAACTCGTTCTGCGTCGCCGCGATGGCCGCTTCCCACTCGGCTTCCACGGTGACGTTGTGATGCGTGAAGGCCGCCTTGCCACCAGCCTTGCGGATCTTCTCCACGGTCTGCTGCCCGACGCTGTCGAGGATGTCGGTCACCATCACCGCCGCGCCGGCCTGCGCCAGCGCCTCCGCCACCTCGGCACCGATACCGCGCGCGCCGCCGGTAACCAGGGCCACCTTGCCGTCGAGCCGGAACATCTTGTTGTAATCGGTCATTGTTCTCCTCCTGTCGATCCTTGGGATTTGCGGCGCCCTACCGTCTGGTGAGGCGCCGCTCCCCCTTTTACTTGCCGCTCTGGCACTCCGCCAGTTGCGCCTTCAGCTTCTCGACCTCGCCCTCCAACTGCATGATCGCGAGGTCCTTGGGGTTGGGCATGAACACGCCCTGGATCTGGTCCGCCGGCATCTTCACGCGCTGGCCCATCGGGGTCGTGGCGTAGATCTCCTTCGGGTTGTCCCAGGAGCCCAGGTATGGCAGGTGTGCCGGCGGCTCGGGGGTGACCCATTCCTTGCAGAACTGGTCGAAGGGCTTGCCGCGGGCCAGACGCTGGCGGCGCACATCGGCACGCAGCTTCGCGGTGGCGTCCTCGTCCACCACCAGGGTCTTGTCGTCGAACACCACCTGGTAGATCTCGCGGGCCAGGTCGGGCGACAGCAGGTCCTCGCGCACGTCCTTCATCACCAGCGCCGGGTCGCGCTCCAGCACGTCGCCGTAGCCGCCACCGGAGCCCTGGCAGATCATGTAGATCTCGCCATCGCTGCAGAGCTCGAAAGTCATGCCCATGTCGTTGCTGCTGTACTTGCCGCCAGGGATCGGGCGCTCGTTCATCAGCTTGACGATGTCGAACACCTCGACCACGTTCGGATTCTTCTTCAGCTCCTCGAAGATGTTGATGCCCTTGATCTTCATCAGCTGGTAGCTGGGGCAGGAGTAGCCGCCGAACAGGCCTTGCGCCGAGGGGAACTTGGAGCCCTCGCAGCCCGTCATGAAGCCCCACAGGCCCGAACCGCGCGCCGTGGCGATCTGCTCGTAGCCCATGCCGCCGCGATACTTGCCGAAACCGATGCGGTCCTTGGCCAGGCGCTGGGCGCCCAGGCGGATGATCGGGGTGTCCTCTTCGTTGATCTCGTGCTCGCCCGAGTCGGCCATGAAGCCGAACACCGGCGACACCGAGTGCTCGCCGTCCGCGTGGCTGCGCGCGCCCTGCCCCATGCCGTTGATGTCACCGCAGAAGTTGCCGGTGACGTCGCCGTGCTGGGTCAGGCCGCCGTAGATGAAGGTGGCGGCCTGGTCGTACTGCGAGGCGATGATCGCCGAGTACTTTTTCGGCAGGCTATAGTTGAACTTGGCCATCGGGATGGTCCAGGCCACGCAGGCCTTGAACAGCGGCATCAGGCTCATGGCCTGCGGCATCTCGCCCTCGGCATCCACGATCGAATTGCGGTCAGTGATGACCTCGATCGGCGAGAGAACCGCCATGGTGTGCGGCAGGTCCGGCCAGATATTCTGCAGCAGGCCGGTGGCCAGAGCCGCCTTGAACGACGCCAGGTTGGTGTTCACCGAGCGGTTCAGGAACTGCGGCGCCGTACCGCGGAAGTCCATCAGCATGCGGTCACCCTTGACGGTGATCGCCACACTGATCTTCTGCATGATGTTCTCGCGCAGCGACGAGTCCATGAACTGCAGCACGCGGGTGGTGCCGTCCGGCAGCTCGCGGATGCGGCGGCGCACCTCCACCTCGGTGTCCTCCAGGTGCATGCGCATGGTGCCGATCAGCGCCTCGCGGCCGAACTGGTCCAGGATCGCCACGATACGCTCGCGCAGCCGCATCACCGCGTGCAGCTTGACCTTCATGTCCTCCAGCTGCAGCTTCGGGTCACGCACCGAGTTCTGCAGGAAGGTCACCAGGTCGCGCTTGAGCTGGAAGTTCTCCACGACCTTGAAGGGCGACATCTTGATGCCCTCGTCGTACTTGCTCTCGGCCGCCGCCGGCAGGCCGCCCGGCTCGCAGGCGCCGTTCTCGCCCTCGTGGATGGTCGAGGACAGCCAGCAGATCAGCTCGCCCTTGTAGTACAGCGGCATCATCATCGACTGGTCAGTGTTGTGCACACCGCCGTAGCGCGCGTCGTTGTGGATGAAGCCGTCGCCGTCCTTGACGCCGACGGTGGGGTCTTCCATCCAGTTCTTGATGATGAAGCGGATCGGGTAGAAGGCGCAGGCGGCGAAGGTGATGATGCCATGCGGCGCGATCATCGCCAGGTTGCCGTTGGCGGTGTAGATGGCCGTCACCAGGTCGCCCCACTTGGCACCCGGCGCCGCGCCCATCTGGTTCACCATCTGGAAGGACTCGGACAGCGCCGCGTTCACCAGGCCGCGGATGTGGTGCGCGCGGTGAGCGTCGAAGCCCTTGGAGAGGATCGCGTCCTCCGCCTCGGAGCGCGGCGCCACGCCGTGGTTGCGCATGATCTCGGGATCCGGCCCGAGAAACATCTTGTTGTCGGCGAGGAACTTGTCCAGCAGTGCCTGGTCTTCGGCGGAAATCTTGTCGTGCATGTCTCGCTCCTCTTATTCCTTGATGAACCAGACACCGCCCTGTGCCGCGGCGTGGAAGGTCCAGCCCGGCTCCACCAGGTAGGTGGTCGCACGGGTCGTGACGATGGCCGGCCCCGGGATGCGGGTACCCTCGGCCAGCGCCTTGTCGTCGTAGATGGGGGTGTCCAGCGCCTGGTCCTGGCCCACGTAGTGGCAGGGCCGCTTCGACACGGCTTCCGGCGGCGGCAGGGTCTTGCCGCTGAGCTTGAGCTTGGCGAAGGCCACCTTGGGCTGTTCCACGTAGGAACAGACGCGGATGGTGTTGATGCGCACACCAGTCTCCGGCGACTGGCTGCCCTCACCGAAGCGCGCGCCGTAGCTCTTGTGGAACTGGTCCATCAGCGCCAGCACCTCGCGCTGCGAATGCAGGCGGCCCATCTCTGTCACCACCGCGGTCTGCACGCGCTGGTTGCCGTAGCGCATGTCGAGCTCCAGGCGATAACGGATCTGGTCGGTCGGCATGCCCTGGCGGATCAGGTCCTCGCGGCCCCGGCGCTCCAGTTCCTCGACGCTCTTGTTGAAGCTGTCGTACTGGTTGAAGAAGCTCTTCGTGGCCGGGTTGAACAACACCGTCCAGGTGCTCATCTCGTGGATGTGCATCTGGTTGACATTGCCGGCACCACAGGCCGAGAAGGTGGACGAGAACGGTGGAGCCAGGATCTTGCTGACGCCCAGCGCGTTGGCGATGCCGCAGGCATGCAGCGGCCCGTTGCCGCCATAGGCCAGGATCGTGAAGTCCTTGGGCTCGTAGCCGCGGGTGCGCAGCTCGGTGGCAATGCCATTGGCCATGCCCGCGTCGACGTTGCGCTTGATCAGCTTGGCCGTCTCGGTGACGTCCATGTCCAGGTCATCGCAAAGCTCGTCCTCGATGGCCTGCTTGGCGCGGCGCGGGTTCAGCGGGATGCGGCCGTTGGCGTAGTTCTTGGGGTCCAGGTAGCCCAGTACCAGGTCGGCATCGGTCACGGTCGGCTTGAGGCCGCCGCGGTCGTAGCAGGCCGGGCCGGGGTCGGAGCCGGCCGACTGCGGGCCCAGTTCCACCGAGCCGAACATGCGGTCATAGCGCGCGATCGATCCGCCGCCGGCGCCCAGGGTTACCAGGTGCACCATCGGGATCGACACCATCCAGCGGTCGATCACCGGATTGAAGTCATAGTGCTTCACGCCACCCTGGTCGACGATGCCGATGTCGAAGCTGGTGCCGCCCATGTCGGTGGCCACCACGTTGCCCAGTTCGGCCGCCGCCGCCAGGTGCTCGCTGGCCGCGATGCCCGACACCGGGCCGGAATGCACCGTCTGCAGCGCATCCGTGGAGTTCAGCTGCGCCATGCCGCCGGAGTTGTGGCTGACCAGCATCGGCTTGTTGTAGCCCTGCGCACGCAGGTTCAGCTCCAGCGTACCCAGGCCGTGGTACATGGTCTGGTGCAGGAAGGCGTCCATGATGGTGGACGTGCCACGGGCGTACTCGCCCTTGCGGCCAGCCACCTGGTGCGACAACAGCATCGGGATGGCGCCCAGCAGATGCGCCGGGTACTCCTCCAGGAAGATTTCGCGCACGCGAAGCTCGTTCACCGGGTTGACGACGCTGTTGGTGAACATCACCACCAACGCCTCGGCGCCGGAATCCACCAGCTCGCGGATGCGCAGGCGCACGTCATCCTCGTCCAGCTTCCAGAACACGTCGCCCAGATAGTCGATGCGCTCGCGGACCTCTCGGATCATCGGGATGGGGACGATGGGCTCCGGGCGCGAGGCATTGGGGATGTCCATCTGCTCGTGCTCGGACAAACCCTCACCGTAGCCACGGGCACGGGACAGCGGGATGGTGCTCTTGAAGCCGGTGGTCACCAGCACGCCAATGCGCGGGCCCTTGCGCTCGATCAGCGCATTGGTGCCCAGCGTGGTCGAATAGCGCACCGAATCCACTTCCGACAGCAGCTTGGACGACTCCAGGCCCAGCTGCTTGCAGGCGTCACCCAGCGACTCGTTGAAGCCCAGCGCCAGGTTGTGGTGCGTGGTCAGGGCCTTGCCCTCCACGTACTGGTTGTCCCAGACCACGAAGCAATCGGTGAAGGTGCCGCCGATATCCACGGAAACGCGTTTCATGTTCGTCGTCTCCCTTAGTGCTTGTGGCCGTGGTGGCCGTGGTCGTGGTCATGCCCATGCGCCTGGGCATGCAGCGCCCGGCCATGCTTGACCTTCTCGGCTGCCAGGTCGGGGCCGACCACGGCGTCCACCACCTCTTCGCGGTCCTTCCACTGCAGCTTCAGCGCGTCCAGGTCCAGCTCGATGTCGTACACCGGCGGGTGGCCCGGCGGCAGGTATTCCACTTCCACCATCGTGCCGCAGGAGGAGCAGTAGTACTCGAGGATCCGGCACCACTGCGGGTCCGGCGAATAGGTGCGGGAATACAGCTTGGTGTCCAGCAGCGGCTTGTGGATCTCGCGCGGGTCGCGGTCATACACCAGCAGGCCACGCTTGTAGGTGTCTCGGGCATCGCCGTGGACGTGACCGCAGCGGCGGCACTCCCACTTCTCGCTATCGAGGTTGATGCGCAGGTATTCGGTGATCAGGACTTTCATGATCTGGTTCCTTGTTCTGGTCTCAGGCGCGGCTCAGCAGGATGTCGCCGGACTCGTTGATCTCGAAACGCCAGCCGGCGTCGATGCGGGAGGTGAAGAAGGCCTCTTCCAGCACGCAGGGTCCCTGCGCCTGGGCACCGCCCGCCTGGTCCTCCACGCGATACAGCGGCAACTCTGCCGCCTTGCCGCCGGTGTTGACGCTGCGCTTGCCCGCCGCCACCGCGGCCTTACCCTGGCCGCCGAACTTGCCGGCCAGGCTGGCGCGGGCAATCACCCGCGTCGCCTTCAGCACCATCGCCGCCTGCACGCCCTTGGGCAGCGCCGGCAGCTTGTCGCCTTCCACGGGAACCAGTTCGTCACCTGCCTGCAGCCAGGTCTCGATGCGGCAGTCCGCCAGCTCGAAGCCCTCTGCGAACATGCCGCGGCGGGCACGCTCCAGCAGCAGTTCGCGCGTGGCCTTCAGGCCAGCCGCATCGGCGCTGGCCAGCGGCGCCTCGTACTCGTGCGCGATATCGGAGAAGCCGATGCCGAAGGCGGAGAACACCGCCGCCAGGCCCGGAATGATGATCTGCGAAATGCCCGCCGCCTCCGCCACCTTGCAGGCAATGAAGGGGCCGGCACCGCCGAAGGCCGCCAGCGTGGTATCCGGCGTGACTTTCGTATAGGCCTTCAGCGAATCCGCCACCTTCTGCGCCCAGGCCTGCTGCATCGCATCCGCAGCCGCCTCCACGCTCAGATTCAGCGGCTTGGCCACGTTGGCCTCGATCGCGGCGCGTGCGCGCTCCACGTCGATCTTCAGCTCGCCGCCGAAGAAGCTGGCCGGGTCCAGCAGGCCCAGCACCAGGAAGGCATCCGTGATCGTCGCCAGCGTGCCGCCCAGGCCGAAGCAGGCCGGCCCCGGCGCGCCACCGACGGACTCCGGGCCCACCTTGATGCGTCCGTCCACCACCGAGATGATCGAGGAGCCGCCGACACCCGCGCTGACCACCTTGCACAGCGGCAGCGAGGTCGAGACACCCTCGATGTGACCACGGCGCTCAGTGGTGACATTGCCCTGCTCCACCAGGCTGATGTCGGTGGTGGTACCGCCGATATCCATGCCCAGCAGGCGGCCGAAGCCGTAATGGGCTGCCAGGGCGCGGGCGCCTTCGGCACCGCCACGCGGGCCGGAGGAGTAGGTCTTGACCGCGGCGGTGCGAGAGATACGCGCCGAGGCGCCGTCGTTGCGGAAGATCAGCAGCGGGTTCTTGGTCTTGTACTCGCGCAGGCGATGCTCGGCATTGTAGAGGAAACGCTCCATGGCCGGATGCAGGAAGGCGTTGAACAGCGCCGTCCAGACGCGGCGGGCGTCATCCTCGTCCTGCACCACCTCGTGGGAGTACAGCAGCGGGATCGCGCCCAGCAGGTGCGGCGGGAATTTCTTCAGCAGGATCTTCTTCAACCGGACTTCTCCGGCCTCCCGCTGCGCGCCACCAAAGCCGATCACGATGCGGTTGGCGCCCTCGGAGGCCAGCTTGTTGATGGCCTGCGTCGCCGCCACTTCCAGGGCCGCTTCATCGGCCTTGGCATCCAGCGTCGCCACGCGTGTGCCGACCAGGCCGGCGAACACGTCCTTCTGCTGCGCGTCCGTCTGCAGCGTCGCCGCATCCAGGCCGCAGAGCAGCAGGCCCAGGCGCTGGCCCTTGCGCTCCACCAGCGCATTGGTGCCCTGCGTCGTGGAGTAACGGATGTGATCCGTGCTCAGCAGCAGCTGCAGCAGGTCTTCCTGGCCGTAGATCGCCGCGCTGGCCTTGCGCAGGCCGTCGAAGAAGCACTTCGACAGGTCGTAGGGCGTGGTCACGCTCTTGGTACGGTAGACCTTGCCGCCATCGATCACGCAGAAATCGGTGAGCGTGCCGCCGTTGTCGATGTTGATCAGCTTGCCGCTGCCCGCCTTCGCGGCGCTCGCCGCGCCGCGGCTGCGGACGAGGCTGTCCGCCTCAGTTGCTGCGTTCATGAACCGTTCTCCTGGATGCACATGCGACGGCGATGCGTCGTTGCGTTTTTTCTCATGTCGTGGGCTCCTCCGCGGCACTCTTTTCCGGTGCTTGCGCGATACCTATCGCGATGTCTGCAACCCTATTCGCCACTCCGGCCGTGCTCGCCACCCTGTCGGGTAGTTTTGAAGAGTAGTAGCGCGCGAAGGCCTCCCACTTCTCCCTCTCGCTCTCCGCTGCGCCCATCCCGCAGGAGGGGATATCGTCGGCGACATGCAGATCGCGGGAGGCGAGGCGGCGCACGATCAGGCCCTGCCCAATCTCATCAGCGCCGCATTGGTGAGGTAGCGCTCGTACAAGCCAGGATCATTGGCCGAGCTGCGATGCCCGCCAGCGATCTCACGAACCTGCTCCAGCCGCGTCATCTGGCTGGTCTGGATGTTGAAGGCGTGCACGTGGCTCCAGGACCAGTACGGATGCTTGCCGTCCATCACCGACTTGCCGCCCGCCTCGTACAGCGAGAAGGCCGCGTCGAAGGAGTGATAGGGCTCACCGCGGCGGTCGTAGGTCACCATGCCCACCGGCAGGCCGGTTCGCGCATCGAACCACACGCGCTTCTTGCTCACCGGCGCGCGCGGGAACTTCACCGGCTCCGCCTCCACGATGATGGCCTCCGGCACCAGTTCCACCGTGGTGTCCCAGAAGCTCAACCCTTTGGGGCCGCCATGCGTGCGGTGCTCCCAGTTGGGATGCGCCGCGCTCCAGCCGCCAGACACGCCGGCCAGCAGCGGCCCGCGTCCCACGACCTTGTAGTTGCCCCAGGTATGCAGCGGATCGCCCGCCGCCCAGGCGTCCGACAGATACAGCGTCGAACCCGGGATCAGCGGCTCGAAGCGCTGATCGGTGGGGAACTGGCGGATGCGCTTGAACTCCGGCAGATAGCCGTAGAGTTCCGGAAAGCGGTTCTGGTCATAGGGCCAGATGTTGAGATAAGAGGTGCCGTTGACCGCATCGGGCTTGACGAAGAACACCGACTGGTAGCGCAGCTTGTCTTCCTTGCCCGTCCAGTACGGCTTCGGCTCCAGGCTGACGCGTGCCACCGGCGACAGCTCCGCCCAGCCCAGTTCGTAGCGGAAGTCGATCTCGCCGGATAGGCCTATATCGTATTCCTTGATCGCGTACATCGAGGCGTCGTGCCGCCCCCAGCTCAGCGTCAGGCTGGCGAACAGCTCCAGGCCGGTCTTGGCGTCGGGGAAGGGGTTTCCCCCTATCCAGGGCTTGCCCTGCGCGGTCACCACGTTGCCCGTCTTGTCGAACTGGGCCTGGCCACGGTTCTTCAGCGAGGCCTCCAGGTATTCCCAGGGGCTCAGCCGCATGATGTCGGTAGTGGTAGGTGCGATCCGCAGGCGCCGGCCCATCTTGGCCACCTGGTAATACTTGATCGGCTCCAGCAGGTCCTTGACCAGCTCCACGTTGGCCGCGGTGATCTCGTCACCTGCTTTCAACTTGCCCTTGGACCAGTTCTCGATCGACAGCAGTTCCTCGGGATAGGCACGGGTCACATCCCCGTCCTTGGCCACCGCATCCCACAGCGGCATCAGCACGCCGGCAGTTGCGGCACCGCGCGCCAGCCCCCCGAGGAACTGGCGCCGGCTGTATTCACGGTCGTAACGGATGACCCTCATCTCTCTCCTTCTCCGCTACTACAGGTTTAAAAATCGCCGACGGCTCGTCACCGTCGGCATCCTCGCTGCCCATAGGAGGAGGTGGGGAGGCAGCGGATTCCGCAACAGACTCAGAACTGATACGTCAGGCGCACCGTGACCTCGTCGGCATAATCCACCGTGGACAGCAGCGTGTCGTTCGGATTGGCGCCACCCAGCGAACCGTCGATGTAGCTGTAGAAAGCCTCCACCGTCAGCGCACCGCGCGGCTTCCACTTGATGCCCGGCTGCACCAGGATGCTGCCGCGCGGGTCGTACAGCGTGGCGAAGCCGATGCGGTAGATGTCCTGCGGGAACGGCTGCTGGAAGGCAAAGGCGAAGTAGTGGGCGCCGTTGACACCATCTGCCGCCTTGTTCTCCGTGCCGCCGTAGCCCGACAGGTGGCGGCCGAACAGGTCATCCACGCTGCGGTACATGTGCTGGAATACCAGGTAGGTCGCCGGGAAGGCCTGACTGAAGCGGTGGTACTTCTCCAGCACCAGGGCCGTGGTCACCGAATCCTCGGTGATGTAGTTGCGGCTCAGCGAGGTGTTGGTGAAGGTGCGGTCCGGCGTATAGCTGACCTCGAAGTTGATGATCAACTGGTCCAGCAGGCTGCCAGGATCACCCTCCGTCACGTAGCTCGCGCCGAGGCCGAACACCTCTTCCTGTGCGTACTCACGGGCAATGTGGCCACGCAGGCTGCCGCCGCCGGCGATGAAGAAGGTGTTCAGCTCGTTATAGGCCTGCTCCACCGTGCTCACCGGCGTGGCGAACAGGTCGGTGGTCGACGGGAACTCGGTGATCGAGGCGTTGAGGCCGCTCATCGCGTTCAGGCGGGCAAAGCCGGCGTAGCGGAACCACTCCTGCGCCGAGTACACGCCGCCGGGCGAGGCCTCGAAGGCGCTCTGCGCCAGCAGCGCGCCCGAATCCAGGCCCTGCAGTGCCAGCGTGGTATGCACCAGGCCGCCCAGCGATCCCATGTTGGTCGGCAGGTCCTTGTTGTGGTTCGACGCCGTCCAGCGGAACACGCCATCCGGGTTGTAGCGCTGCACCGCCATGGCCTGGAAGCCCCACTGGCCGTAGTTGCCCTTCACGCGCATGCCGTAGCTGAGCTTGTCGTCCCATCCACCTTCCACGTAGCGGTCATGCACCGTGAACTGCGAGGGAATGACGTTGTACTGCGTGTTCGGGTTGCCGTAGATCGTCGGCTGGAACTTCTGCACGTAGCCGTCGAACAGCAACTCCTCGTTGAGCTGGTAGCCCAGGCGTGCGCCCAGGGCCGGCACGCGCTTGTCGGAATACTCTTCCTGCGCGTAGTCCAGCACCGAGTGGCGACGCAGGTCCAGGCCATCCACCACGTCGAACACGCGGAAGAACAGCGCCTGGCCCCAGGCGATCTGCTGGTTGCCCACGCGCGCCGTCAGCGGGCCGTTGTTGTACTCCAGCACCAGGGTGGGGAAGTAGATCAGGTAGTCGTCACCGGCCCATTCCAGCGGGTTCGGGCTGCTGTCCCCCTCCACGCGATACTGGAAGTAGTTCGGCTTGCCGCCGTACAGCGCCTGGTCGCCGCCGGAGATGCCGCCCTGCACGTCGCGATAGCGGGCCGCGTCGAACTCGTCATACAGCTTCGGATCCCAGATGGCACGCAGGCGCGCCACCAGGTTCAGGTTCTGCGTGAAGCGCACGCCCAGCTCCACTTCCGAGCGCACGATGGCGTAGTTGATGTCGTTGTCCACGCGCTCCATCGGCGTACCGCCGCCGGTGGCATTGTTGACGCCACGCAGGCCCGGAGAGGCCGTGTCCGAGAAGACCAGTGGCACCGGCGGCAGCGGCAGCGTCGTCCAGGTGCCCACCTGGCCGGGCAGCAGCGGCGGCAGGCCGAGGTTGCCCAGGATCGTCGGCACCAGCGACGGCGGAGAATACGCCTGGCGCGGCACCGAAACGCCGTTGTAGTAGTTGCCCAGCTGGTTGGCTGGGTTGTCCTTGCTGCTCGTCGAGTAGCTGAACTCCGGGCGGATGAAGCCGCCGATGGTGAAGCCCATCTCGTCGAAGATGCTGGCTTGCGCCGGCGCCGCCAGCAGCAAGCTCATCCCCGCCACCACTCCCGTCACGCCCGTCTTCCGCATTTTCTCTCTCCTCAGACGCTGTTCTGTTGGCACCGCAGCCCCACTTGACGCCTCATCAGGGCTGCAGGCTCACGATCTGTCCGGACTGGCCCACGGCCAGCACCGGTGCGCCGGCCGAAGCCTGCGCCACTCCCACGAACCACAGGCTGTTCACACCACCGCCCCGCACGTGGCTGAAGCTCTCGCCGCCGTCACGGCTGACCAGCATGTCGCGCATGCCCGTCACCAGGACCCGGCCATCGGTCGTCGCATGCACGCCCAGCAGCAGCGCTTCGGTATCGGAAGGACGCGTCTCCCAGGTGGCACCGCCATCGGCACTGCGCAGGATCGCCCCGCTCTGACCCACCGCGTAGCCCACGCCGTCCTCGCGCAGCTGCAGCGCGAACAGCGAAGCATCGCCCTTGTGCAGGCTCGTCCAGGTAGCCCCGGCATCGCTGCTGCGCAGGATCAGGCCGAACTCACCGGCGATCGTCACCGTGCCGTCGGCCGCCACGTGCGCCGCGTACATGTGCGGCTCCATGCCATCGGGAGCGTGCTCGGTCCAGACCGGCGCCGCAGGCCGCCAGGTCTGGCCGGCATCGTCCGACAGCAGCACCGTGCCGAAGGCGCCCACCGCCACCGCACGGCCCGCCGCATTGAGCTCCACCGCTAGTAGGCGCTGCTTGCTGCCACTCTTGCTTTCCGCCCACTTGCCGTCGGCACCGCGCGTCACCACAAGGCCACTCTGGCCCACGGCCACCGCCTTGCCGCCGGCCACGCCGACCCCGAGCAGCGACAGCTGCGTCGGCGCCTGCACCATCTTCCAGCTGGAGCCCTTGTCGCTGGACTCCTGCACCTCGCCGCCCGCACCCACCGCCACGCCCAGCGTGTCGCTGAAGTCGATGGCGAACAGCGCCTGGTGGACCGTGCCGGTCAGCACCGGCTGCAGCGGGCTCTTCGCGTCCGCCGGAGGCGCGGAAGCCGAAACGGCGCCCGCAACCAGCAGACCGGCTGCGGCCAATGCAATGAGACGAGTCATGCCGATGACCTTTCCTGTCGGGGTTCCCGCTCCTGCTGCTCGGCAGAAGGGGTTTGATTGAATTGGAGGCCTGACTTCACCAACCAGGCCTCGAAGGCAGCGTCGCGCTCCACCCTCGCCCTGACGTCCTCGCGCCAGCGGGCGAGAGGCTTCAGGATCGCGGCGAGGGAGAGCGCGCGCTTCATGTCTTCCTCAGACCGTGCCCAGGCGCGTGATCGCCTGCACCGTGAGGTACTTGTTGTAGACGTCCTCGCCCTTCATGATCGAGTTGTCGTAGCCGCTCTTGTAGCCGCCGGTCACCTCGCGCGCCTGCACGAAGCGGCTCATGCGGTTGGCCTGCAGGTCGTGGCTGAGCACGCTGACCCACGACCACGCCGGTTGGCCGCTGTCGTCCTTGATCGTCAGCTTCTCGTTCGAGTACTGCGCGTAGTGCGGCTCGAAGGTCTTCCAGATCTCGCCACGGCGGTCGTAGGTGTTGTAGGCCACGTACATACCGTTGCGGACGTCGATCCAGGTGCGCTTCTTGCCGACCGGCGCACGCGGATAGCCCGTGGGCTCCGCGTCCACCACCAGGCACTCCGGCACCAGTTCCATGTACACGTCATGGAAGGTCTGGCCCTTGGGGCCGCCGTGGACCGGACGCTCGTAGTTGTTCATCGCACCGCCACGGCCACCCATGAAGTTGCGGCTGCCGATTGCGCCGAGCATCGGCTTGCGCTCCACGATCTTGTAGTTGCCCCAGGTACCCATCGGATCGCCGGCCGCCCAGGCGTCGGACAGGAACAGCGTGATGCCCGGCACCAGCGGCTCGAAGCGCTGGTTGGTGGGGAACTGGCGCACGCGGCGGAAGGCCGGCAGGTAGCCGTACAATTCCGGGAACTTGCGCTGGTCGTAGCTCCAGATGTTGAGGAAGGAGCTGCCGGCCGTATCGTTGGGCGCCGTGAACCATACCGACTGGTAGCGCAGCAGGTCCTTCTTGCCGTTCCACACCTTGTCGTCGTTGCGGGCGGTGGTGTTCAGCTCGGCCCAGACGAAGTCGTACTGGTAGGCCAGGCTGCCATCCGGGGCGATATCCCAGTCACGTACCGCGTACTGCGAGTAGTCGTGGCGGCCCCAGCTCAGCGTCAGGTTGGCGGTGGCCTCCACACCGTTCTTCGGATCCGGGAACGGCATGCCCGCGCCCCAGGGATTGCCGGCCTGGTCGTAGACGTTGCCATCGGCGCCCATCTTGGCCTTGCCCTTGTTGCGCAGCGTGCCTGCCAGGTACGGCGCGGGATACAGCTTGGTGACGTCCTTGGTGGACTCCACGATATGGATACGGCGGCCCATGGTCTTGACGTGCATGTAGGCCACAGGATCCAGCAGGTCCTTCACCGCCTCGACGTTGTCCTTGGTGACCACGTCGCCCGGCTTGATCTTGCCCTTGGTGTAGGCCTCGATGTGCAGCAGCTCTTCCGGATACGCCTTGGCCGTGTTGTCGGCGGAGTCGGCGATGGTCGGCCACAGCGGCGCGAGCACACCGGCGGCGGCACCCACGGCGGACTTCTGCAACAGCATGCGGCGGCCGTAGTCGAAGTCGTATTTCTTGATGCGGAAAGTCATCTTCAAGTCTCCTCGTTACTGCTGACGGATGGCCTGCCGCGGTTCTCGCGGCATGCTGTGGATGGCGGCGGCCGCCCGCGGCGCCGCCTCCAGGGAAGGGATCAATCGGATCGTGATGTCGGCGGATTTCATGCGTGCGCACCCGCCGGGGCCGGGCCGCTCTTCTCGTCCTGCAGCGTGTAGGCCGACAGGTCCGCCCCCTCGCCGACGAGCAGATCGTCACGGGTGACGAAGGTGGGCTTGATCAGCCAGACGATCAGCGGCAGCACCACCAGGGCCAGGACCATGTTGATGAGCATGATCAGCACCAGCAGCAGGCCCATGTCGGCCATGAACTTCAGGCCCGACAGGAAGTACCAGGGCAGGATGCCGATCACCATGATCGAGGCGGTGAACATGATCGCCTTGCCGGTGGTGGTCAGTGCCGCCACATTGGCCTGGCCCCAGTCACCCTTCTGCGCGTGGTATTCCTCGCAGATGCGGGACAACAGGTAGATGCCATAGTCGATACCGACACCGACACCGACGCAGGCCACCAGCAGCGAGTTGATGTCCAGGCCGATGCCCATCAGGTGCATCGCGGCGCTCATCACGAAATTGGACAGGTTCACCGGGATCAGCAGGATGATGCCGGCCACCGGCGAGCGGTAGGCCAGGCTGGTGCCGATGAAGATCACCAGGTTGAGGCAGCCCAGGATCAGCCAGTGGTAGCGGTGCACCACGTCGTTCATGGCCTGCTGCAGGGCGATGGTGCCGGTGCCCAGGCGGACCAGGAAGGTCTTGTGGTCCACGCCCACTTCTTCCAACGCCTTCTTGGCAGAAGCCAGTGCGGCGTCCACCGTGGCCTGCTTGTTGTCCTTGTACCAGAGCGAGACGGTGCCGTTCTGCTGCTCGAAGTCCACCACGTTGGAATAGGCCTTGGGGCTGCTGCCGACCATGACGGCGCCGGCGGCGGCGCTGACGGCGGAGTCGACCGGGTCCAGCGGCAGCCACTTGGGGTTGCCGCCGCTGAACAGGCGGTTGCCCTCCATCAGGTAGTCGGCGAAGGACAGGGTGGCCCGGGGCGGGGCGTCGCCACGCTCGATCAGGGCCTGCACCCGCTGCATGGTCAGCATGGTGTCGGCGTGGTGCATCGTGCGATTGGGGTTCTTCTGGTCCTTGGCCTCGAACACGATCTCCAGGGTGTTCACGCCGGGGAAGTTCTTGTTGATGTTGGAGACGGCCTGGTTGTACTCGGACACCGGCCAGAGCAGGTTGCTGCCCTCCACGGGGTTGCCGATCTTGATCTGCAAGGAGGTGTAGATCGCGGCGATGCTGCCGATCACGACGATGATCGTGGTCATGCGCGCGGCCTTGCCGTGGGTGAGCTTGGCAA
The DNA here is from genome assembly GCF_030345715.1 of Solimonas sp. SE-A11. Taxonomy (GTDB): domain Bacteria; phylum Pseudomonadota; class Gammaproteobacteria; order Nevskiales; family Nevskiaceae; genus Solimonas_A. The sequence goes on along the minus strand of NZ_JAUASX010000001.1, from coordinate 529,651 downwards.
TGCCCCCCAGGGAGGACTGGAAGGCCTTGTGCACGCCGCTGGACTGGCCGTGCGAGACCATGGACTCGACGTTCTTGGGCGGCGGCAGGGCGGCCAGCAGCAGGGAGATCAGGATGACGCCGGTGGGGATCAGCCAGATGGCCCAGAAGCCGCAGAACAGAGCGAAGCGCTCCATCGCGGGGATGGGGGCGATGGCGATCAGGAAGATGCCGACGATGTCGGTGAAGATGCCCAGGACCGACGGTGCCATCATCACGCTCATGGTGATTTCGGCGGCCTTCTTGCGGTCCTTGATGTGGGCGTAGATCTCGTAATAGCGCTCGGTGAACTGGACGCAGTGGGAGAAGGATCGGGCCACCAGCAGCAGCGGCACGACCATCAGCAGGGGTTCGATCGGGGACTTGAGCCAGCCGACGAAGCCGAAACCCCAGATGGCGGCCACGGCGCTGGTGACGATGGGGGTGACGACGCCCACGACGTTGCGCATGTACAGCACCAGCGACAGGATCAGCGCGCCAATGGTCATGGCGGCGATCCAGATCATCTGCTTCTGGTACTGGTAGACCCAGCCGGTGAGGGCGGGCTGGCCGGCCATGTAGACCTCGTGATCGGCGTCACGGGCCTTCTCCACCAGGTCCTGCACGTGCTTGAACACCACGCCGTAGTCCAGGCGCTGTTCGATGAAGGTGGCGTTGATCAGGGTGGCGGACTGGTCGGCGGAGATCAGGAAGTTGCGCGCCGCCGGGCTCTTGTCCACGCGAGCGCGGAAGTCGGCGATCTCTTCGGCCGTCTTGGGCACCCGGTCTTCCATCAGGGGCTTGACGTCGATGCCATAGGGGGTGGCTTCGGCGTAGCGGGCCTTTTCGGTGGAGATCGACAGGATCTGGTCGTGGTCGACGCCCGGCGTCAGGTCGATGTCCCGCGTCAGGTCCCAGACCTTCTGCAAGGTCTCGTGGTTGTAGATGTCGCCACTCTTGCGCTGGACCATCAGGGTGACGGTGAGCGGATTGCCGAAGTTCGGGTGGTCCTTGTAGACCTGAACGAAGGGATCGTCCTTCGGCAGCAGGTCCGAGAAGATGGTCTTCAGCTCGACGTCCTTGATACCGATGGCGAAGAACACCGTGATCGCGATGAAGATCGCCCATGAGATCCGGCTGTGACGGATCACAGCCTTGGCGATGCGGTAGCGCAGGTTGTCCATGAAGGCTCCACGGACGGGCTCACCGGCCAACGCCGGTGGCACCGTCTCTAGTTGTGCGGATTACGGCCGGCGTCAGACGCCAGGCAGAAGGTGGGGGTGTGAAGTCCCGGGGCGCAGGCACCGTGGTCGGTGTCGTTCACCATGTCTCTCCTCGTTCTTATGTTCATAGGCCCCACGTCGACCGAGCACGGCGCGCGAAGTCCTTCTTGCAACGGAGAGCAAAGTACGGCTCGCGCCGAAAGTGCCGCACTACACGAATGGGTAGTTTTCTCTATACCCGATGGGTAGTCGCCTCGCGCAACGCCTCAAGCTTTCGGCGAATCAACGACATACCGCAATGCAGCAAGCGTCATGTTCGACTCGCGAATTTTTGCTGCACTGCGTGCTTTGTAGGACGCGACGGACAGCACGTATCGCATCAAGGGATAACGCGAGAGATGTGCAGTGCGACACGCGCGGCGTGTGTTCAGTGGCGCGTGTTCATGCACACGAGAGGGCAAGAGATGCCTGCTGTTCAAGTCGCAACTGCAATGCAGCAAGCGTCAACTTTTTCTTTTCCTCCCTCTCCCCTTGCGGGAGAGGGACTGAGGGTGAGGGGGCTCATGCAAGGGCTACTAAAGACGGAGCGCATCAACCAACGGTGACGCCATCCATGGCGAGACCTCAGCTACCTGATTGATCCCCCGGGCGGCCTTCCATGGCCGCCCCTGATCCGTCGCAGGCAATGCCATTTAGGCATTGCCAAGGCGCGACGAATCAGCCGGCACCTTCCGCTTCAGGAACCCCAACTGCAGCCCGATGTTCTTCTCGAACATCTCCTCCACGTACGGCTGGAAGTGATTGCTCTCCAGCAGCTCGAACTCCCCGTTCGGCAATTTCGCCGCCGCACGCTGCGCCGCCTTGGGTGGCGTCACCGAATCCTGCCGCCCCGCCACCACCAGCGTCGGCGCCTTCACCCGGCTCGCGTAGCGGCCCGGGCTGTACAGCGGCAACTCCAGGAAGATGCGCGACAGCACCTTGTTCTCCCAGCGCACGCCCTCCGGGAACAGCGCCATGTAGCCATCCCAGGCCTCCGGCGTGCTCATCGCCGCCAGCTCACCAGGCCGGCCCACGATCCGGCTGTAGTACGGCTTGCCCACCAGGCTCCCCGCCACGTCGCGCAGCGCCGCCACCGACAGCTTCACCAGCGACGACAGCGGCACCTTCGACACGCTCGCCAGCCCGCTCACATGCGGCACCTGCGCGATCACCGCCGCCACGTTGCCGTCCTCCGCCGCCGTCTGCAGCACATGCCCGCCCGAGAACGAACTGCCCCACAGGATCACACGCGAGGAATCCACCTGCGGCAGCTTGCGCACATGCGCCAGTGCCGCGCTCCAGTCCTGCAGGTGGCGGCGCGGGCTCACCCAGTGCCGCGGCTCACCCTCGCTGTCGCCGAAGCTGCGGTAATCGAACAGGAACACCGCATAGCCCGCCTTCACGAAACGCTTGGCGAACTCGTAGAGCCCCGCCGCGCGGATCGCGCCGAAGCCATGCGCCATCACGATCACCGGCGGCCGCTTGGCACGCGCCGGCAACTCCAGGGTGCCCGCGCAACGCAGGCCATGGCTGTAGAAGGAAGAATCGACGGAGGGCATGGACGCAGTTCCAGAAAAGGGGGATGAAAAGGGTATCAGGCCGCACGCGCCACGGGCGCGATCTTGCGGAATGCCAGCGCGGTGTCCGCCACCGGGTCCTGCAGCAGCATCACGCGGTCACGCTCATAGTGGTTCAGCACGCGCCAGGGCAGATCGCGACCCTGGCGCGGCAGCACCCCGTTGCCACGCTGCACATAGCCGGACTGCAGCGCGCCCATGATGGACTCGTCCAGCTTCTGCCCGGCCGGCGCCTGCGGCGTCACCACGTCCACGCCCTGCGCCTCCATGTGCTTGAGCAGGCGGCAGACATAGGCCGCCGCAATGTCCGCCTTCAGCGTCCACGGCGCATTGGTGTAGCCGAAGATCCAGGCCAGGTTCGGCACCCCCTCCACCAGCACGCCCTTGTAGGTGAGCTGCTGGTTGATCAGCAGGGGCTTGCCGTCCATCAGGAACTCCATGCCGCCACCCACCTGCATCTGCAGGCCCGTGGCCGTGATGACGATGTCCGCCTCCAGCTCCTGCCCGGACTTCAGGCGGATGCCCTTCTCCGTGAAGGTCTCGATATGGTCCGTCACCACGCTCGCCTTGCCCGCGCGGATCGCCTTGAACAGGTCCGCATCCGGCACCGCGCAGAGACGCTCGTCCCAGGGCTCGTAGCTGGGCGTGAAGTGGCGCATGTCCGCATCCGGCCCCAGGTTCTTGCGCACGCCATCCAGCAGCCAGCCGCGCACCTTGTCCGGCCAGCGTTTCGCCGCCTTGTAGATCAGGCGTTGCAGGAAGATGTTGCGCCTGCGCGCGATCCCGAAGGCCCAGCGCTCCGGCAGCAGCTTCACCAGCATCTCGGTGAGCGTGTCATGCGCCGGCAGTGAGAAGATATAGCTCGGCGAGCGCTGCAGCATGGTCACGTGCCCGGCTTCCGCCGCCATCGCCGGCACCAGCGTCACCGCCGTCGCGCCGCTGCCGATCACCACCACCCGCTTGCCGCGGTAGTCCAGGCCCTCCGGCCAGTGCTGCGGATGGATGCATTGCCCGCGGAAGTTCTCCAAGCCGGCAAACTGCGGCAGGTAGCCCTGGTCGTAGTTGTAGTAACCGGTGCAACTCAGCAAGACCTTGGTGGTGAAGGTCAGCGGACGCCCGCTGCCCTCCTCCCTGCCCGTGATCTTCCACAGGCCGTCGGCACTGGACCATTCGGCGCGCGTGGTCTGCACGCCGAAGCGCACCTTCCTGTCCACGCCGTATTCGCGCGCCGTCTCGTTGACGTAGCCGCGGATCGCCGGACCGTCGCCCATCACCTGCAGCTTGTTCCGGGGGCGGAAGTCATAGCCGAAGCTCAGCATGTCCGTGTCCGAGCGGATGCCCGGATAGCGGAACAGATCCCAGGTGCCGCCGATGGCCTGGCGCCGTTCCAGGATGCCCACCCGCTTCTGCGGCAGCTCCCGCGCCAGGTGGCAAGCCGCGCCAATGCCCGAAAGGCCGGCGCCGATGATCAGCACGTCGTAATGGTTGTCCTGCACCGGATTCTCCTCGTGGTTCTATCTGCCCCCTCTCCCGCCTGCGTGGAAAAGGCCGGGGTGAGGGGCGCGAGCCCTCCTGTAGCAACGCAGGATGCCAGCCCCTCGACCCTCTGCCATCCGTGGCGTCTACTCCGCGGCCCGATCCTACCCCGGGGCGCACATCCGTGGCCGGCCGTTCAGCGGGATGAAGGTCGGCTGAGAATTCATCCATCCACGCCCCCGTCCGCCCTGAGCCTGTCGAACGGGGACCGGCCCACCCTGAGAGCAGGCACCGGCTTGCCATACAATCACAGCCTACTCCAGCGCCGTGCATGAAAAGCGTCCCCTCACACACCCACGGCGCACCGCGTCCACCCCGGCCCGCCGCTCCCACCGTGGAGATCGGCCTGCTGCAGCAGTTGCACGCCAAGGGCTTCGGCTTTGCGCAGCCGCTCACCGGTGACCCGCGCACCACCGTCTTCCTCAACGAGAGCCGCATCGCCGCGCTCCGCGCTCAGCAGCCGCAACCCGAAGGCGCGCTGGTCCGCATGCGCGTCGTGGACAAGGCAGACGGCAAGCGCGCCGCCACCGAGGTCCGCCTGCTGGAGCTGAACGACAGCCTGGCCGCGCAGCGCCTCTGGGAGCGCGCAGGCCAAGACCGTGCATCGCCGGAGCTCCACAGGCTGCAGGCCCTGCTGCCCGAGCGCCCGGCGCTGCTGCCACTGCTCCTCGTACTGGTCGCCGATCAACTCGGCAACCTCGCCCTGCTGCAATCACTGGCGGCGCAGTGGCCCGCCCACGCGTGGCAGGAGCCGGCCTTGCACCCGCTGCTGCACCTGGCGCCCGCCGCGGCGCGCCGCGGCATCATGCAGCAGCAACTGCTGCAGGCCCCGGAGGCAGCGCTCGCCCTGCTGCGCGGCACACCCGGCCAGCCCGCTCTCGAGCCGGAAGCCGCCTGGCTCGAAGAACTCTGGAGCAAGCTCCCACCACAACGCCCCGCGATCCTCGACCAGGCGCGGCGCCTGCGCCGCTACGGCAGCGCCACGGAAAAACTCACCTGGGCCCGGCGCCGCATCGAGCAGCACAGCGATCCGGACGACTCCGCCTGGGACACGCTGGCACAGGCCATATCCAGCGATCCCGCCAGCTGGCCGGCGGACTGGGACCACTGGCCCGCCCTCGCCAACGCCCCCGCCGCGCTGATCCACGCGCTCGCGCCCCACCGCCACCCCGTCTTCGCCGCCGCCACCCAGGCCCTGCAAACCCTCGCCGACTGGACCGCGCGCCACGCGCAGTTCGACGCCAACGAGCTCCTCCTCGCCCTGGACGAACAGGACAAGGCCCTCGCCAGCCAGTGGATCGGCACCCCGGCACAGAACCCCGACGCGCAGCGTGCCGTGCTCGCACAGATGCAGACCGCGCGCGCCGCCGAGAAAGGCGCCCTGCGCTACTTCCGGTCGCTCGGGCTCCACGTGCGCGACATCTCCATCGGCCAGCTCAGCGGCGAAGACAACGGCTGGCCGCAGATGGACCTGCAGATCAACGGCGCGCACGGCGTGGACGTCAAGAACTGCCGGCGCACCGTCAACGGCGGCATGCGCTCCGGCCGCTGGAAGGTCAAGGCCTTCAAGGCCGACGCCGCCGGCCGCGCCGTCACCCTCTGCGGCGTCAGCAGCCCCCACACCCGGTTCGAGGACGGCATCCTCACCGCCCAGCCACGCCGCAAGGGTCCCGTCTTCCTCGCATCCGAAACACCGGACACCGTCCCCATGTTCGTGCTCGGCGTGGTCCGCGCCGTGGAGCTGCACAACCTCAACCGACGCTTCCACGAGATTTCCGAGATCCGCCTGCACACCCCCCAGGCCCTCACCGAAATGCCCGTCTGGGCCTGGGACTACCCCGACGCCCACTACCGCCCCCGCAATCAGGCCCTCGACGCCCTGCGCCAGGCGCTGGCCACCGCCGATCCCTCCTGGCTTGAGCTGCGCCTGCGCCGCGATCTCCCGCCCGTCCTCTGGAGCCTGCTGGACCAGGCCCCGCCCGAAGGCGCCCGCCCACTCGACGAACAGCAGCAGGAATTCCTGCAGGAGCTGCGCCGGCAGTGGCGCCACACCCGCGCCAGCGAAACCAGCCCCGCCCCCGTGCCGCGCCTGCCCTGGCTCTACCTCTTCATCCTGCACAGCTGGCTGCGCCGCCGCCTCGCCGGCAAGGCCTCCGACGCGCAAAGCCTGGAAACCCTCTTCCACCCCGCCGCCCCGCCCAGGCCAGCGGTCCGCAGCGACCGCGTCGGCACCCGCCCCGAGCGCCATCAAGCCCTGGCCAGCCTCGCCCACGGCGCCGGCATCGCCGACCCCGCCCAGGTCATCGCCCCGCTGCTCAAGACCCTCGCCGCCCTCGACCAGCACCTGCCACCCGGGACATTCGTCGGCATCCGCCAGTTCACCCTGCTGGGCAACGGCATCTTCAGCGGCATCTTCCCCGACGGGCAGCGGCGCACCCTGCTCGCCCATTGCGGCGGCAAGCTCCAGGACCTCCTGGTGGACTGCGGCAAATGGCCCCTGGTCTACGGCCGGGAAGAAAGCTGCGCCTGCGGCCGCCTCATCTGCGGCGAATGCCACTGCTGCAGCGATCCCCTCGCCCGCGAGCCCTGCCCCCACCAGCAGCAGCGGCAGGCCCAGGCCGCCCAGGCCAGGGAAGCCCGCGACCCCCGCCAGCAACCCGGCGCCCCCGCCCGAAGCATCCCGCACCGACCCTTCTTCCAGTCCGGCCGGGGGGATGCCGGCAACAGCACCGACGCCGACTAGCCCCGCGCCCCGACAAACCGCCCACCCCACCCGGGCAACCCGGGCAGGCCACCCCGCCCCGCCAGCCGTTCGTGCCGAGCCTGCCGAAGCATGAAGGGCTCCGCCCCAGGCCCGCCGGCCCTGTGACAAAAGCTTAAACATTATAAAGCCCGACCAACGGCCCGCCCGCCCCATCCGGCACCGCATCCGGGCAGCCTGCCCGCCCCACCCGCCCAATCCGCCTCAACATTGCACAACCCCGCCCAAAAGCTGTGCATAAGCCGTCAGCAAACCGCTCATAACCGGCGCATAAGCGTCCCAGGCTCCACTAGATATGGGCACGCGCCCACAAAACAGCCACAAGCTGTAGTATTTTTCACTTGACGTCGCCCCCCAGCGGGAGCAATCTTCCCCTCCGGGCGCTGTCAAAACCGCGTGGCCACCGCCATGCCGTCGGCAGCCCCCGGGGGAGAGGCCACCAGCGGCCCAAAGAACGCAGCCACGCGCGACGAATAAACACGCACCCGGGCCAGGCACCCGGAGACTCAAGGAGCGAATCCATCATGCTGACCTGGGACGACGAACCGACCATCCCCACCCCGAAGCCCGCCGCCCCGCAGGCGCCGCGCTCCGCCGCCCACGCCGCCATCGTCATGGGCACCGTGGCCGACACGCACCCCAGCCCGGTGCCGCCGATTCCGGCCGCCGGCGACTTCAAGCTGACCACCACCCAGGCTCATGTCGAAGCCGGCGCCACCGGTCTTGAAGACCTGCAGATGGGCGCCCGCCGCATCCAGGTGGACGACAAGAAGATCATCAACTGCCGCGCCGACCTCAACCAGCTCGTCCCCTTCAAGTACGAATGGGCCTGGAAGAAGTACCTGGACGCCTGCAACAACCACTGGATGCCGCAAGAGATCAACATGAGCGCCGACATCGCGCTCTGGCAGGATCCCAACGGCCTGACGGAAGACGAGCGCATGATCATCAAGCGCTCGCTCGGCTTCTTCAGCACCGCCGACTCCCTGGTGGCCAACAACCTTGTGCTGGCCGTGTACCGCCACCTCACGAATCCTGAGTGCCGCCAGTACCTGCTGCGCCAGGCGTTTGAAGAGGCGATCCACACCCACGCCTACCAGTACTGCATCGAGAGCCTGGGCCTGGACGAGGCCGAGGTCTTCAACATGTACCGTGAGGTGCCCAGCATCCACGACAAGGCCGCCTGGGCCCTGCCGTACACCCAGTCCCTGGCCGACCAGGAATTCCACACCGGCACCCCGGAGACCGACCAGCGCTTCCTGCGCGACATGATCGCCTTCTACGTGGTGTTTGAAGGCATCTTCTTCTACGTGGGCTTCGTGCAGCTGCTCAGCTTCGGCCGCCGCAACAAGATGGTGGGCGTCTCCGAGCAGATCCAGTACATCATGCGCGACGAAGCCATGCACATGAACTTCGGCATCGACGTGATCAACCAGATCAAGGTCGAGAACCCGCACCTTTGGACCGCCGAGTTCCAGGCAGAAGCCCTGGAGATGATCCGCGAAGCGACCGAGCTGGAAATCCGCTACGCGCATGACACCATGCCCCGCGGCGTGCTCGGCCTCAACGCCAGCATGTTCAACGAGTACATGAAGTTCATCGCCAACCGCCGCTGCAGCCAGATCGGCCTCAAGCCGCTCTACCCCACCGCCACGGAGAACCCGTTCCCGTGGATGAGCGAGGTGCTGGATCTCAAGAAGGAAAAGAACTTCTTCGAGACGCGCGTGACGGAGTATCAGACGGGTGGGGCGTTGAGCTGGGATTGAGGATCAACTGCTGTCGGACGTAGGGAAAGCAAATGGCCCAGATTTTTCTGGGCCATTTTCAGATGAAAAACAGGAATAGTGAGATTTCCCATGGAACGCAGGCTAAAGTTGGATTTGCCATCCAAAATGGCCGGACCACAATAAGCTATCTTGGGATTTCCCGACCACAAACTCCGGCAATCGAGCCCTCTTCACCGCGGGGGAGTCACTTTTAGATCGACGACGCCTAGCGTGGTGGCTGAACTGCCGTCTAACCGACCGAGCATGCAGAACGTGGAAGGCGGCAAGGACGGTCGGGCCCGAGATGACTGCTGTGAGCAAGACCTACCCTAAAGCGACGCTCTCTCGCTCCGGAAAACCTTTCGGTCAGCTGCAATTCGAAGCCACGAAACCGTCCATCTCACTCAGACAGAATTTAAGACCAAATGCTTTGGAAGCCGACGACTCCAGGAGAGCAGATGTTCCTGATGCTCCACGAACAAGTCGGCCACAACATTGATATTGTCGAAAATAAGGGTGACGGCACCTTTGAATACCTAGTCTCCCCTGAAAGATTCAAGGAATACGCTCGGCTCTCGGCGAGCATGGAAGTATTTCAACGATGCATCCGTCGCGCCAAAGAGTTTGCCGCGAACGAGGGCCATCGGAAACCGGAAGCGTTGGGACAGGCCCTTCGATCTGAACTCGATCTCCCAGCCGAACTGTATGGCGACGCACAATTCTGCGCCGTTGCAAAGCGCGCAGGGGCAATCGCCTATGAGAAAAGCCGCCCCGCCGGGCTCATGAAGAGCGTGACCCAGAAGGAGCCTAGGCAATGCTACCTTTGCGGGGAAGCACCGGCTACGGGAGCGCCGTTGAAGCTCTCAGCCGACCATCTCTGGCCCCTTTCCCTTGGCGGAGAAACAATGGAAGAGAATCTCCTGTCTGCATGCGCAAACTGCAACAATGAGCGCGGACATATATGTCTCTGGACATTCGAGGCAGCGCATTCTTCTCACAAGAAAGAGACTGGCAAAGAACTTCGATGGACCCTGCGGGTTTCCCTCGCCATGTCGCGACTTATGCTCGTAGCCAGCGGGAAGCTCACAAAAGGCCCCCGAATGACATTAAAGCAAGCAGCTCAGTTGGCGAGCCCGCTCGCCTTGCCGCTGAAGCTCAATGATGAACATCGCTATCTGTACTTTGAACTGCTACGCCACACTGAGGTGCCACTGTGAGCAAAAAATCTGCCGTTGCGCAATACAAGTACAGCGCACTTCGCTATTCGCAGCGAGATAACAATGCAGGTGCACCAGCGTTTCTCATATTCCACGCGTCAGCTGACGACATCACCAATTGGGCGGATGTCGATAGATTGTCCCCCGACAATCATACGGGCGCTCAACGTCCGTTACAGCTACTAAAGGTACGCAAGGTCGGAAAATACTTTAAGGATCCCAAAAACACGATCCCAACGTCCATTGTGATCGCCCTAGACGAAGCGGCCGTAAAGTTCACCGGGGCAAAAGACCCCAGTGGAGTTGGAGAACAAGGGACTCTTACTATCTCGCAGAATGGACAAGAGAAGCCAGGACTGATCATTGATGGACAACACCGAGCATTCGGGGCCGCGCAATACTCTGGCGACATCCATCTGAATGTTGTCGCATTCCTTGGAGAAAAAAATAAGTCCGACGCTGAGCGTGCTTTTCAGTTTGTCGTCATCAATAACACTGCATCACGCGTGAAGAAGGACCACATCAAGGCACTGAACCTTAGCTACGACAAGCAAAAACTTAACAAGCGACTCATCGAAAGCGCAGGCCTCGCCCTTGCGATGAATGATCAGAAATATGACGATCTTCAAGCTATAAATGGCGTAGAGCCCTTCAAGGGACTCCTAAAGATTCCTACGAACGCCAACGGATTCATAGCTCCCAATGCAATCGAAGGCGCGATGGCGGAGACGCGAGATCGCTCCAGTCTTCTTGCAATTGAAGACTTGGAACTGGAAGTTTTCCTGGCAATTTGGGCCAAGATTCGTAACGAGTACAGCTCTCTTTGGAGTGAATTCAAGAATCCCGGCGACAGCAGGTTGCTTATAAAGGTCTCCATCTTCGCTTTGACTATTTTTGTGCTCGAGACCATGCATGCAAAGCTTCTATCTGAGGACAGTGCGCCAACCGACTTTACCGATCAGGGTGAAATTGAGGCCGTAGTTAAGCGCACAACAGATCGAATTCCGGAGGCATTTTGGACTGCAGACTGGAAATTAAAGGAACTTGACACTGCGGTCGGGCGTCAGCAACTGGTCGACGCATTAAAGGTAATTGTCTCGAACAGTAGAAACGGAAAGTCGTGGTACGACAATGTCCCGCTTATCGACCCTACCTTACTTAAGGGACAGAAGTACGAGGCGGCCGCCCCGAAGCCTAAAGCAGCCAAGAAGGTAAAAAAGGCTAAGGCGGTTAAGGCGGCGGCCAAGAAACACTGAGATAGCGCGACCGAAATAGCAGGGTTCTCGCCAGTTACTATTTAGTCGACTTGTTGCATTCGTTGAGTTGCAGCGACGATGAGACTTGTCGTCCCTGCACCGGGAACCATTACTAAAGCTTCCTTGCACTTAATTGAGGCCTTCACGCAATCGTAAGCAGCGTGCTTGCTGCTCTTCCAAGCAAAAACGAACACGCTCGCTCGCTGGGCCAACGACCTTAAACGCGGAGTACAGACATGGTCAGCGTTTACTTCGATCCTAAGCTCCGGATGTTGCTCGCGAAGCAACAGGGCCGCACGTTGCGTGGCCATCTCGTCGAGGCTGTAGAGTGCCAAAATGCCGCCCGAGAGGGGATCTGCACTCAAACTAGTCTCAGTGGACAATCCTTCTTTCGGAGCCTCCGGCAGCGATAAGTTTGCCTCTCCGGCTAATAACTTCAGGAGACCGTGCTGAATCGACGTCATTCGTTTCCGGTATTCGATCCCCGCCTGGACAACTGAGGTAAGCAATCGCAAGCGCGAGTCCGGATCGCGCGCTGGCGCAATCGCCAGACCATCACAAACGTCTAGTATCCATCCCATTACGTAGGGCGAACGTTCCTCCTTAAATATTTCGTGCACCTCATCCACTGCCCGCGCATACGTTTTGGCGTCGGGACCTGCCAAAATTAATGCTGTCAGCGTTTGCTTGACCAACTCGAGATCAGCCTCCGCGAAGCTTCCACGAACGCGTAACCCCTCCAGCAGGGCGACGTAGACTGGAATCAAACGTCTGTCAGGATCAAAGCGATCAACGAACAGTTCGTGCCAAAGCGGACATACGCTCTCGAAAAGGTCGGGCTCCTCCACCACCAAGTGCGTAAGATAGCCGGCAACAGTAATCATGTCGGCAGAATTGGACAGGTCCGCCTCTTCCAGGCTGCTACGGGACCATTCGCGCCAGCGCTCGATATAGTCCTCGGCCGACTCATCCTGGCCTCGGCGGATTCGGTCGGCCAGCGAAGCCGTCGCTCTCACATGTTTTGCAGCCAATAGCCTTAAGCGCTGGAGGCGAGTGGGCGCCGCCCTCTCCACAACCGTGCGGATTTCGGACGGCGCGCCGTCAAGGCGTTCGAGGACGGCGCAGGCCTTGTCGGAGTTTTCGGCCTCACGAGCGCAGATAATCAATCCCTGCAGCACTGAGGCATCGTCCGGCTGGGACCAAAGCAATTCATAGGCACGGTCGAACTGCTCAAGCTCCAGAGCCTGTTGCGCCAACCAAGCCGCATCCGCAACGTCCAAGCTGGAGATGCGATCTCGTACAACTGCATCCAAGCCGCCAAATGCACCATTGGGCAGGTCTTTCAACAACCGCTTGCACACCTTCGCTTGGGGTCTATCCTGAGCTAATTCGTGCAATACGAACGCTTTAAGTACCGAACCGCGTGTCGATGTCCGGCGTGTACGGAACAACGGCTTTAAGACATCCAGCATCCTTTCGCGGAAGCGAATTAGAAGGTCGTCAACCTGCGGCGCTTGCTCGTAAGATCGGACTTCAGATTCATAGACCGCCTCCATCACGTCGCCATACGTCTCCGTTGGTAATGGCAGATTCGTAATCGAGTGCAGCAGCCTGTGTCGTGCAATCTCCTCCCAACGCCCGAACGCGGCGGCATGGCGAATCTCCAGGTACAGGCGATTCTCGGCGGAAAGGCCAAATCGCTCCCGGAGAGCAGCAAGGGCTGCGACGGAGGCGGATTGGCTGCGCGCCGCCAGCGCTCGGTCAAATGCCGCACGCGCCTGGCCCAGGGTTTGCGGAAGATGAATGGCAGTCGCTGGCCGGCGGCCGATGAGCTGCCAATAGGTGTGCCACCGTGCGAGCACGGGCTTGTCGTCGGAGCCCGTCGAGACAAAGCGGATGGTCTGCAACTCGGCTTTCTCGGCCAGTGGAATCATGTGGACGTCCGCCGCGTCCGGGGCCCGGTCAGACGGAGCCATTTTGACGAAGCTTGGGCCCAGGAAAGCTGTGACCTCGTGCTGCAGAGCCCGCAACATCACGGGACCGTGCGCACATGCGTACCATATGACGGGTTCTCCCGCGGCCAACTGCAGCGGAAGTAGCATCGGCCTGTCCACATTTCCCTTCAATTGCCAACGCAGGGCGTCGTTCAGGGCGCCACCGTAGGCTTCTGGTCGAATCAGGTTCGGTGACGAGAAGAAGTCCGCTTGGAAGGCTACCGCTCGGGCGCTGCGGACCTCGCGATCGGTGTTTTCAGCCATGTTCGTAGGTATCGAAGTGGACCCGTGATTTCGCCACGTCTTCAGGATCGTAAGACACGGTGATCGCCTCGTCGTTGATCCCAACGCCCTTCTCGGTCAAGTTCATCGAGCCTAAGATCACGACCCGGTCAGTCAACAGACCCTTCGTGTGCAGGTGGGGGTCGTCGTCCTTCCAGGCCAGACGATCACCGAGACCAGCATCGCTCATGGCTTCTTTCAACTTCCAGCAGAAAACCCTGTTGTGGTTGTCGGGTCGGGTATGGACATGGAGTTGTGCTCCAGCCGCAGCCATCGCGACCATTACCTCGGCCAGCCTCACCTCTCGCTTACCCCACTCTGGGTTGATGCTATCGAATTGTCCCAACCGGTTGTCGAAGATCACAATGTTGCTGATCCACGGGGCAACAAAATAAACATGTCGGCTCGGCGCCAGCAGTTCCTGCGCAAAGAGGAAGGTTAGGACCTCCCGGACTGCTGATTGCGAGACGCTGGCGTTCTTGAAAACCTCACGCTTGTAGCTCGTCATATTGCTGCCTCCAGTTCGAGAAGCAGGTGGATTCTCCCCTCGCTGCGGATAGTTGATACAAGCTTGGAGTAGACGTTGAGATACTCGAGTTGCACTGGCACCGTGACGATGGCTGCCATGGCGGCATTTAATGCGTCGGAACCGGGATCAACCGATAGCGTGGCGCGTCCACGCTCGATGAGTCGGGTGTGAAGTTGTGTAAGCCAATCAGCGTCGCTGCCGAGAATGGCAGGCTCGGCGGGGGTCAAAACGCCCTGCAACAACAGCCTTTCGGTGACCGCGGGCGTATCGCTGAAGCGGGTCGCCAACGGGAGTGCGTGAGCGCGCAGTGCATGTCCCCGGGCCCAGACAACGCTACCCAGTACGCTGAAACGCCACGGCTCCCGGTTCACCTCGGGTAACTCGAATCCTGCCGCCTGGAATGCCTGATCGATCCGCGGGTCGGTGCTGAAGAGCGCGCAGATCAGCCGCGCATCGACTTCCACCCCGAGACGTTCCTCGATCGCATCCCAGCGCTGCAGCAGTTCAGCCATCAACTCATCGAGAGCGAATGGCGTGCCGTTCCTCAGCATGCGACTGCTCAGTGCCGCCACGTAGCCATGAAAGACGGCCTGGCCACGCTCAATGAGCCGCTTTCTCAGGGTCGAAAGAGCCTCCTTGGCCTCTTGCGAGGACTGTGCAGTACGGACGGACTGGACCACGGCTTCCACTTCCCCGTCCCTCGACTGTCCTCCGATCCATCGCTGGAAAGCCGTCAATTGGGCATCGATGACCTCGAACTCCGATGGTCCCAACGCTGCCTCAATGCGCCTGTAGAACTGGGCGACATCGGTGGCCAAAGCGGCCACGATTTGCTCGATTAGCCCATTACCTCCGGGGTTCACTTCAGAGATCCAAAGTTCCAACCCGTCTCGGCGCGCGCCCCCATCCAGCGGGCCGGGATCGACATCGACGATCAGGTCTTCTGAATTGATTTGGGGACAAGCCTGCTGTATCGCCTCAAGTAACGCCGCCCCCAATGTGTGGACAGTCGCGCGGCTGGCCCATTCATCCCAGTCTGCGTCGAAAGGGCCGATCAACGTCTTCGCCGCCAAGTCGCGCAGCGCCGTCAGTATCTCCGCCCGCCCGAGTCGCTCCGTGAGGTGCTTGCGCAGTCGCGGCTCTGTTTCCTCGTCCGCCGGCGCGTCGTCGTCGCCGTCCCAGCTTTCCGCCGTTTCCGGCGACTGGAAGATGGTGGTGAGGACGTCGGACAGACATTCGGCCTCGCCCCCTTTTTGGATGGCATCGAAGGCTTCGTCCAGCCGGCACTGGCGTTCCTCGGCAATCTTCACAGCCGCGACCTGGATGATCTGTGCCATCCAGGCCCGTAGGAAGGCGTTCTCTTCCACTGGACGCAGGGCCTTGCCGTGCTGCGCCTCCCAGGCGAAACGCGCTGTTCGCGCAGCGCGCTGGACTACGGGATCGGCATCTCGGAGATCACCTCCCGGTGAGGTCGGCAGTCGAAGGCGGAAGCACAGAGCATCCACCTCAATCTCAAAGCCGATGCCGCAAGGAGAGCCCTGGTGCTGGAATCTCCACGCCGCGCTATGCTCACTCCGGATTTGGCCGCGGTGAATCTTGAGTTCGGCGCTGGAGCCGATGGCGTAGCGCCGCACGGTGGCGGGGGACTGGCTCGCGTGGGTGTGGACCGCAACGGAGTCCACAAGTTGGGCAATGCCCACCTTCTCCCCCGGCGCACGGAACACGGCGCCGGGTTGCTCTCCGAATATCTGCGAATGCCAGCAGAGCCTCGCATTCGATTTGTCCAAAACCCCGGGCCGGTTTCCTGCTGCCCGCTGCGGCGTCGCCGACAGCTTCATATGGATGGGACGGTAGGTCCTGCAGGACTGCACGCTGCCGTTTTCGAGGAAGTGGAACGGCAACTGCGGCTCCAACATAAACCAGTCATCGATATCCACGACCTCTTCCACTTGTGGATTGTCGAGCATCGATGCCAGCCGCTCCTGCGAAGGCCCTAGCCAGTACGGGATGTCCAGCCGCCGCGAAACTTTACCGGGAGCAAACTCCGACAGCGCTTGAAGCACCGGTAGGTATCTGAACGTTTCGGACTTACCGGGCTCAAGCAGTCCGACTTCAGGCAAGCTCAGATCACTGAAAAGCGTCGCCGGCGCAAATTCCGGCAGCGGATGCTTGGCGAGTTGGTCCGCTCCCACCTGGCCATGGGACTTCCAATTCGTCCTCAGCCTTCGCGATGCTGTCGGGACCACCCCTAACAACAGGGGACGGGGATGGTCCCAAAGCAGCGGCAACATCTCCTCCCGTGACAGGCAGAGGGACGCTGCGACGAAATCGATGAAGGCCTCGGTCTCCTCAGCGCCGCTCAGCATGCTGTCCAGCAACTTTAGGAGGTAGATCCGCCGCAGGTAGGTGGAGACCCTGGATGAGGCCTCCCATCTGTCTTTATGACTGGGCGCTAACTGCGCCGGCGCAAGCGCCCGGGCCCGCTTAGAAAGACTTTTCCATTCTTCTGGCCGCAGTGGAAACTGCGCTTCCCTTGCCAGTCTCTCAATGCTCCCCCTGACGTTCTTATCCCAACCGTCAAAGACCGGAGAGCCCTTCCCGGTGAGATCGCGCCAGACCGACCCGCGTGGCTCCCCAATCTGGGTCTTGACGCCTAGGTAGTCGATCAGCGCATAGACCGCCTGCATGCGTCGGATGTATCGATTTGCCAAAGGCAGTTCGCGGGAGGGCAACTCAGGATCGAAGAACTGCTCATAGGCCTGGTAGGCCAATCGGTCGCGGCCGTAGTCGGACAAAACCATCACCGTCCACGGCCGCATGTGGCGGGTGCGGCCTGCACGTCCCTTTCTCTGGAGGAACTGCGCCATGTCGCGCGGCGCCTTGTGCTGCAGCACAACGCCGACGGCCGGATCGTCGTACCCCACCTCTAACGCGGCGGTCGCAATAATGATCTGCGCGTTATGGTCCACTCCCGCATCGTAGGCCGTGGTGCGGTTTACCGAGTGTCTCGCCGAGAAATCATGGCCAACGGCACTTACGATACGCCAGTCCTGCCCACCCTCGTATCGCCGCCGACTGCCGAGCGGGGCACGCATGTGCGCCAGTCCCCCGTTGGGATGCTTGTTGGTGGCCGGGAATCCGCCCTGGGTAAAGCCCTCCGCGTCCCGTAAGTCGTAGAAGAGCCGATTGGTCGCGTCCAATTGATCCGTGAAGGCAAAGACGCGCCAACCCGCGAACGGTCTCTCATCCCTGTGGAAGTCCTGACGCCGATCGGCGAGCCTGGAGGACAGCATCAACGCCTGGATCGAAGTAGACAGCAGCGAGGCTTGAGAGACCGGATCGCCGCGCAGCGCCAACATGTACTCCGCGCCTTCGGCTATGGTTGCGGAAAGTCCAACGAAACTGGTGCGGCGCCGGGTAAGATGGGACCAGCGCCTTAGCAAGTGCGCCACCTGCGCGCCGTAGGTGCCGGAGTACACGTGGACCTCGTCCAGTAACATCAACGGTGGCACAAAAGCCGCGCGTGGGCCGACACCGAACAGATGACGCGCCTCGGAGTTCGACAGGTGCTGATTGAGCATCTCGACCGTCGTGAACAGAACGTCCGGCGGCTCCGATTGCATGGAATCACGGGTGAAGCGCAACTGGCTACTTTCAACGATCTCATTGCAACCCACACAGGCGAGGGCTTCACGATCCTCTCCCAGTAGACGCATCTCCCGATCGCATTGCGGGCAACGAAAGAAAGGACAGACACCCCTCGGCGACTTCCAGTCCCTAACTGCGCTTCGCAGGGTTCTCGGCGTACCACCGAAGAAGACGCCGACACTGATGGCCTCTACCCCGGAGCGGCCCAGGTAGTCATCAAACTTTCGCGCTTGGTCGAAGACCTCGCCGAGTTGGTCCTTCAGGAGTTCGTTCCGGGGATAGAGCGCCAGGATCCGCACCCCCCTGGATCTGGGATGGGTCTTCTTCTGTACCGCCAACCAGGACAGCGCTGGGAGGTAGAACGACAGTGTCTTACCACTGCCGGTACCTGCCGAAACCAGGGTGCCGCGTGGGCTCTGCTGCTCTAGGCCGGACAGTATCCGTGCCGTGGCATCGATCTGAAACCTCGCCGGCTGCCAATTCGATTTAGCCTTACCGAACCAGTGCTCGATGGCCGCCATCTGTTCGGGAGTCTGTACGACGCGCCCGATCTTCTCCATAGCCGCTGAAACCGAGAGGTTCCGCTTGGGATAGCGCCTGGGTCTCCAGAGCAGTCGGTAGTCCGCCACCAGCGTAGGCGCGCCAATCCAGCCATCCCGGCCTTGGTGTCGGCCAGGAAACAGTTGCCGCAGCCTCGCAAAGAGCCGAACGCCCTCGGCCATGCGCGTGCGGAACCGGCGCGGCAAAACATTGCTGGGCACTTCCATGAGCAGCGCGAGCGATAACAGACGCGCGCGCAGATCGCCGGCGGTGGAAATGCTACAGTCCGCCGCCATAAGCAGAGGCTGGTTCACAGGATCGCTTAGAACCGCATTGAGAGCCTCATCAACCTCGGACTCGCTAAGAGCACAGTCGACCAGCCCCCACACGAGCACTCGAACTTCCTTTCGCTCCAGCGCGTCGAGACCCTTCTCGACAAACATCAAGTCTGTCGAAAGAGTCATCGAGTGGGCACCCTGACCTGATAATTGTCGAGTTGGCCGTTGGCTTCGAGCCAACGAAGCAGGCTGGGAGTGATGAGCGAAAGAGTTGCGCTACCCGCATCGATCGCGCGGAAGAAATTTTCCACCTCCTCGGGTACGTTCCGCTCCAGACCGGAAAGCACTTCCCTGCTACCCGAAATCGCTTGGCGCAAGCTCTCCTTGTCGCCTGGGCTTCGAGGCATCTCCTGCCCGGCCAGTTTTCTAAACTCCGCGTACCCAGGTGCATAGGCCTGGAGCACGCGCCGATTCGCTGGTGTCTTCGGCAGAGTAGCCTCGAGCTTTTCTGGGGATTCCAAGGCTCCCAGTTCGTCGACGAACCTGCGCCACTCCTCGCTCACGGCAGCATTCAAAAGTCCGGTCGCATTCTCGGCGGACCCCAGGAGCCGGGTCCAGAGAGGATCCTCGGTTAGCTTCGATACATCATCGCCGGATTCCAGCCGGGACAGCGCTTCCCCAGCATTCCGGCGTAGTTGATTCCAGCTTTCCGCAATTGGAGGCGCCTGCTCGGGCGCAAACTCAACCCACTCGGCTTTTAGCTGTGCGGCGGCTAACTTGTCCCGCCGCACCTTCCACTCCTGGGTCCTCAACTCGAGTTTGCCGCGCACATGAATGTTGCGGCGTTCGTTTTCCAAGTCGCTCAGCATCGAGCCGACGGCTTGGGCGCGCTGCAACATAGTCGTCATGTTCCGGCCTCCTTGGCGAGAACCTCAAGGTCGGACTTCAGCTTCGCCACGGCAGCCGCCACGTCGCCCCCTCCCAGGTTCCTGAGTTCCGCTTTGGCCGCACGTTCGAGGGCCTGCAGCAGGTCGTTCAGATACCCCAGTGCCTCCAGCACCTTACGCAGTACCGGAATGTCCCACTCCGCCCAGGAAGCGAGCCGCTTGTGAAGCGAGGCGTCCTCTGTCGGCGGGGTGAACGCCGCAACCCGACGCAGGATCGCCTTGGCAGCGTCCTCGCTGAGAAAATCCAGTTCGCGCTTTGCCCTGGCCAATGTAAAGTCTCCTGGGAAAACGCCCATCTTGTGGCCTTTGCCTACGAGATCTCGCAGCGACTGGACGATGCCCTCCTCGGCATCCGACCCGATAAAGCTGGCGATCTTTGGCACCATCGCTTCCACCGCCATCCGATAGCGGTTGACCAGGGCCGGCGCCCGAGCGCCGCAGAGTTCATTCGCCGTTTCGCGGGCCAGTTGCAGTTCTGCCTTGATCTGCAGCGGATCGTCCAGTACCTCTTCCGCCTTCCATGCCAGGCGCAGTCGATACGAATCGATTGCGAAGAGTTGGCTACCAGTGCCCTGAAAGCATCCCACAGAATCGAAGAGCACACGCCGGAGTTCCGGGAGAGCCTTGGCCGCCCTCGCGCTTGCCGCCATGATCATGCCAGCCGGCGATTGATCTCCATCTTCGGGCTGCGGCGGGGCCGTTTCGGGCGAGCCACAGTAGTCGACAAGCCGGGGCAAAGCCGGCTCTGCTGCCTTGGACAGGCGCAACATCAGGGCCCGGCGATGCAAGGTCCGCAGGGCAACGGCCGCCTGTCGTTGCGCCTGTTTCGCAAACCATATCGAGACCTGCTTTTCCAGATGGTCCAGCAGTTGCTGCGCCGGCGCGTAGTCATCCTCAGAACCCGGGTAGTCCCAGCTACGAGCATTGGCAGACCAGCGATCCAGCGCCAAGACGCCGGCGCGCAGCGTCGCCGATAGCGGACGAGTCTCCTCCCCCGCGATGAACTTCGGGTCAGCGGTGGGATTGCCAGCGGCGACGAATGGAAGCCAAATCTGCCCCATCTCGATCGAGGCTGCCCTCATATGGTGGGCGTTCCAATCGAAGCGATCTTTGAGCGCGAGGACAAGCAACTGACGAATCTGCCTCGCCTGGACCTGCGGGAGTCTTTCACCGCCCGCCCAAGCCTCGATCTGCTCAAGCAAGCCTGGCGTGCCAGGTTTCTCCTCCGGCACTGGCGAGACCGGAGCCTGTGTTCCTTCTTGAACCACCACCGGCTTGTCGCGCAACGGGGGGGCGACCGGTGGTAGCGGGGCGGATACGACGCGCTCGCCCTGGTAGGGCCATGGCAGCCCAAAGGCCTGGAATATGCCTTTGGGAACGCGGGCGGGTCCGGACAGATCCTGCGGGTTGCCTGCCCAGTACACAATCACCGGCGCCATGCGGTCCTTCACCGACTGGGACAGGGCCTGCGCCCTCAGGCTGTACTCGACTGCTGCTGCGGGTACGGCGTTCTTAAACGAGGATGGCGGGAAAGCCCGCCGTACGTACTCTGGACGCAGTTGTAACGTGTCGCGCAGAACGCTGTTGATGAAATCTCGGGGCTTGAACAGGAGCCTGTTTCCTTGCCGCAACTCCTTCCGGCACAACGCCTCGATCGACTCCCGAGACAGTGGGAAAAGAGAGTGGCCATGACGGCTCCTGCCAAAGGCCTCGAGCATCTCGGCCTCGTCTGCTGACAGAGGCTCCCTGTAAGCCTTCACCCAGCTATTCAGCCCGGAATTTGCCCCTTCGGCATACTGTTCCTGCAATGCTTGTGCGCCCCAGCGCGCAGAATTGAGGTAGCGCCCGGCCATATCGATGTAACGGAGGACGATTTCCTCCTCCGACGCCGCCGTATTCGGAATGATCCATTCGTGCTTCGCACGGGTCAGAATGGTCTGCCGGCTCGGGAGGAAGCCATCGGTCACAGCCAGCGCGGTGCGCAGCGGGGCACGGATGCGACGCCCCTGGTGATCGCTCTCGGCGATCATCAGATTCAGCAGGGGCTGCTGTATTCCTGCTAGGGCGGCGAAGTCCTCAATCAGCAGAACCAGTTCCTTGCCCTCGGTCAGAAGTTCCTGGCGAATATCAGAAACAATTTCCTCGATGGTGCGCTGCCCTAGAGCCTCGGAAAAGCGGAACACGCCGCGCAGAGCAGGATCCAGCACATCCTGCAGCACGGCTGCAGCTGTGGGGCGGCGGGATCCATCGTTCGCCTGCAATTGCTGCAGGTATCGCCTGGCGTCTTCCGTGGCCGAATCTGCCGCCCAGTCATCCGGAGCCTGTAGGTCCTCGGGCGTAAACCGACGCAGCTTGCCCGTGTCGGCTTCGCTTCCTCCCTCAATCGCCTGCCTGACGATCCGCTTGAGAACCTCACCGAACCACCTGTCGCGGACGCCGGGGTCCCTTAGAACATGTCGCAATCCACGAGCTGCATCAACTCTCTCGCGGGCTACCCGGTCCGCAGTGTTCTGGTTTTCTCGCAGGGATTGCATACCCTCCCGATACTTCCGTTCCAACTCGTTCCCAAGAGCTGCGGCCAGCATCTCGCTGGCATCGTTGAGCCCCAGAGTCTCTACAGCCTTCGAAAGTTCTCCTTTTAGCTTCTGGTAACGACCGACCTCGAGCGGCTCGAGTATCAATTCCACGACCTGTCGTAGGCTTGCCGTCTTGGGTACGAGAACCACGACCAGATGCTCACGTCGCGGATGCCGCTCCAAGTGCGCATGCAGCCATCGGATCATGTGCGATTTTCCGACGCCCGAGTCTCCCGTGATGGCCACCACCACCGTGCTTCCATCGTCAGCGGGCCGCAGTAGGGCATCGAGCAGGTCCTTCTCGGTCTTCGCTTCCTCGGACGCACCGAGGGCAGAGCGGAGCCTGAGGGGGCCAGGCTCATGGACAGCGAGGAGCACAGCCGGATCAATCGTCTCGGCTTCCGTACGAATGCAACTGTCTATGTTTGCCAGCGATGGCCAGTATTGGTCGAGGCTCATCGTCCCTTCCCCCCAAGGATGGGTTTGGCGCGCCTTACCCAACTGTACCGGTAGTCCGAACGCAATCCGTCCCTGCCTGTGAAGACGATGCTGCTACCAACGTCGGCACGATTTTCGAAGCGTAGTTCTTCCTCCAGCAGCAGACCGATGAGCGCTCTCGACAGAGAAGTCGACAACTGTCCTTCCGCCATCGTCGGCAGGGCCTGCGACGAAAGACGAGCCTCCACGGCACGCCGCCACCCTCCGCCGTCGAGCACCGGCAGAGATTCCGCCAGTCGCTCGATCAAGGTTACCGCCGGCATATCCTCGCCAGGCTGGATGCAGTCGTTCAGGACCTCGCGAACCGCGGTCGTCGGATCGATGTCGCCGCCGCCCGGTTGATGGACGAAGCCAAGGAAATGGCCCCAGACCTGTAGACCGTTGCGCCGGGTGTCGTTCCGCATGAGGCGTGCCTCGGGATCGGCGATCTGCTTCAACTCGAGATCCTCAAGCGAGGAGAATGTTGTGCGGTAGACGTCCTGGGCCAGAAGCCACGCCAGCGACCTCGTCAAGTCGGCAGCCTTAGCATTCTCGTGCGCCCAGAGATCGCCGTTATTGGCCTCCGAAAGGGCGCATCGGCGGGCAGCGCTCCGGACCGAGGCTAAAAACTCCCGCTCGTCGCGCCACTCGCGTGAGGGAGGCTGGGCGAGTGAGATGGCCGATCCGTCATCCCGAAAGAGACCAAGTTCGGTCCAGCGATTCAGTGTCTGACGGGCCATTTTTCCATCGTCGTCCACCACGCCCGCCGGCGAAACGCTCTCCAGGAGTTCGTCGCGGCTCATCGTCGACCGAGAGCGCGCCACGGCGGCGTACAGGACGACCAAGACGTTGGGCAATCCATCGTTTGTCAAATTGAGCAGGCTCATAGCGTGATGCGTTCCAGGAAATCAGAGGCGTGGACATGCCGCGTCGTGTCAATGAACCGGCGCCCCGGGTGATGCGGATTAATTGTGTCGGATGGGATCACCAGGACATCCAACTCGGAGCGAGAAAGCCACAGGTCGTCCGGCAGGGAAACGCCGCACCCGGCGCCTAAGAAGAGAACCCGCGCTTCTCCTTCGCTGCCCCGCCACTCATGGGGCCTTTCCGTCGATAGCACATCAATGAAGGATGTGTCTCCCGGAATGTCTTCGAGAATCTTACACAGGGGCCTGGCGAAACCCTCGTGAAATTTCGATTCCAGTGCCCAGGTATGAGGCCGCCACTGGCTTGCCAGAATCCTTGCAATCGCCTTGCAGTGGTCATCGAAGCGACTATCCCCGGGGATGTCGACGACCAGCAGATGCGGGCTGGCCATGGCAAATCCTAGCCGCCGGAACTGCGTCATCCCTCTCGGGGCAAACCGTTCGAGCCTGATAGCCCTGGGAGAGCGATACCGCGCGCTCTCTTCGCGACGATTCCAATCGGATGGGCATCCGCCGCAGCACTGGGTCACTGGCGACCAGTTCGCACCTGTAGAGGAGTACGTGTCCACTAGGGCTTTGGATACCTCCGTCCGCATCCCGGCGACCGCTTCCATGGTGTCGATACCTCTGCCCGATGCGCGCCATATTTCATCGCGCGCCTCCCGCATGCGGAACGCGAAGTTGGCAGAGTTGCGGTGCCCATGATCCAGAATGCGCACGGCCGCCCTCGTAGCCGACGCCGTGTCTGTCGGCGTTTCACCGTTATCGTTGGATGCGCCCATCAGCGACACCAACTGGATCATCCCCGCGCGCGCCATCAGGGTCAGCGTGCGGACGTTCCAGGCTACGTTCGCTCGGGATTCGATATGGAGGTGGATCGGTAACCGAGTAAGGTCCACCCAGTAGGTGTTCTCTAGGCGAGAATCGGCCTCTGCGTGGTCGATCATCAGCGTCCAGCGCTCGAACCCGGAGTCGTCGCGGATAAGCGTCTCACCCGCCATGCCTCGCGCCTGCTCCATGTCCTCGGCGGTGTAGAGCAACAGGCTGGCACTGGCCTTTCCGTCGCGACCTGTGCGTCCAACCTCCTGATAGAAGCGATCCAACGACTCGGGGAGAGTGGCATGGATCACAGTCCGCACATCGCTCTTGTCGACGCCCAGGCCAAAGGCCGAGGTGGCAACCATGC
This sequence comes from Solimonas sp. SE-A11, assembly GCF_030345715.1. Taxonomy (GTDB): domain Bacteria; phylum Pseudomonadota; class Gammaproteobacteria; order Nevskiales; family Nevskiaceae; genus Solimonas_A. The sequence continues at coordinate 504,876 of NZ_JAUASX010000001.1, read as the reverse complement.
CGTCCAACTCGTTCAAGGACCAAGCCTGCAGCAGTTTTTCGCGCTGGCCCGGGGGAGTCTGCCCCGTGAACTGGTCCACGCGTGAATACCCTTGGGCACGCAGCGCCTGCATCCAGGAATCGGCTTCGTCGGGCCGCGTCACATAAAGAATGAATGGGCGGGGAGCCAGAAGCAGAGCCTCAAGAACCTGTGCGGCCCGCGGCTGGGATCCGTCACAGCGCCGAAATGCATACCGTGGCTCCGGCCGCAGGTGCACAGCAGCGACAACATAGGTCCTTTCTCGGGGGCCAAAAAGCTGGCGCAGCGTCTCGGTCGTAGATGCGGTAAGCGTGGCGGATGCCAACACTACGCGAAAGGACCGCAAGCCAGCCTTCTCTTTGAAGCTTCGCACTAGGGCCGGCAGGAGTTGGAAGGCTGGCCGGAAGCCATTTCCCCAGCCGATGACTAGGTGTGCCTCGTCCACGACCACATGGCCGAGACGCCCTGCGGCTGCGGCGTCTTCCAGCACTCGCCTCAGGGAGCCTGCGGCGTTCTCTGGCGAGGTAAAGATGATGGGCTGTGCGCCGCTACTGATTGCCCGCCATACAGTCTGCCGCTCCTCTGGCGTTAGGCCACCGTGATAGGCCAGCGGAGGCAGTTCGCGATGAGGAAATCGCGCGGCAAGCAATTTGCTCACGCGCGTAGCCTGGTCGATTGCCAGCGCCACAGTCGGCACGATAGCGAGCGTCATGGCTCCTTCCTGCTCGAGTAGTGGTGGCAGTTGCGCAATTATGCTTTTCCCACTGCCTGTGGGAAGGTTAACGATAAGCGTGTCAGAGGATGGCAGATGAAGCAGGGCGCGCACCGCCTCTCGCTGACCCTCGCCGGTATAGGTAGACAATCCCAGACTGCGCAGCAGCAACGGATCGCCGGGGACGCGATGGTCGCTGCGCGCCTGCAGGCCGCGAAACGAGTCGTCGAACAGGTCCTCCTGGCCTTCAAGGAAGGCCAGGCGCGGCCATCTCGCGCAGACCCTGATCATCGTGCCTTCATCGATGACGTCGAACTGAGCGTCCCGCCAGTCGGACGCCGAGGGCCAGTTCAGACCGAGCGGTGCGCGAACCCACGAGACTTGCCCGGAATGCGCCGCGCGTAGGAGTTGTACTTGCCGCAGCAAGGGCGGCAGATCGCGCCGTCCCACCTTTGCGCCACGTTGCAGCCCGAGCAGGATTTGCCGCAGGCGCTCCATGAGGGGATTCTCGGCCTTGCCCTCCGAAATGGCCTCACGGGGCCACTCGGACAGGATGGATATCAGCGCCGGATAGTCGAAGTTTTCGCTCACGTTCTGATGATGAATGGTGTTTCGGGGGATACGAAGCTGGCCCCCGCCACATCCAGCCGAAAGGATGGAGCCCTCACGGCGGCGAGCAGCTTTTGATTCAGCGCATTCTCGGCTTCAAGTTCTACCAACTCCGCGTCGCGTAGCCCATCCGTCAGGCGCGCCGCTCGCGCGCTCAACTGTGCGACGCGGGCATTGTGCTGCGCGCGCAGCCCTTTGACGCCCTGCTCAATACGGCTCTCGACCTCTCCGAGTCGCGCCAGAAAGTTCAGTGCCTTGGCGCGAGCTTCATCGCAGTGCTTGCTCCAGTCCAGAATCCAAGGGATGCGCGACTGCCTACCCAGCATGGCCCATCTCTCCGCATTTAGGTTGTAGTCGCGGCCCTCACCGGGCTTCGGCGCAGCCTTGTTGTAGGGCGAGCGCATGACCTCCGGCGCTTCGGTGCTGCACTGTCCATCTGTGGTGACCCAGACACTATGGAACCGAGGAGGAAAATGGCCGTCGACACGCCGCCTTAGTGCTAGGCACGCCTCATCCTCCATGTGGCGCCCTGCGGCGGAAATATCGGCTTCCACGAGAAAGTCGAAGCGGAAATAAAGATCCGCGCCGCAAGCATCGCCGGCTTCGTAGCCCGGCAAGTGGCGCCACATGGCGAAGGCGCGGCCGCGGTCGTCGGATTCGCAGAAGGCCATAAGCGATTCGACCAGTGCATCCCCGAAACGCAGCGGCCTGACGTTCCGTGCCGTACCCGTCCTAGTGAGGGCCGTATTGCGCCTGAACGAGTAGGGGAATGTCGTTGGGGTTCGCCATGAACTTTCGGGGGCATCCCTATCGATCGTCCCAAGAAATTCCGTGACGAAAGAGCTAAGCGTCACTAAGGTTTGGGACTTGCCTTCCCTTCTGTAGGCGAGACGGAAGACCTGCTCGCCCTGAGGCAACGCGTCGGCCCAAGGCTCCTGGCGCTTCTGAAACTGAAGTGCTTTAACGGCGAACCCGTCGAAAGCCTCCCGCCAACTTTTCCAATCATCGTCAGCCGCTTCGAGTTCCTCGAAGGCTCCGCCCTGCATCTCGCTGAGTGCGTCGAGGGCATCCTGCTGATCGATGCGGCGCCGCTCTCGGACAACCCAGCCGTCTTGCCCGGCCAACTGGTCGCGCCACCGCCGGAGAGCCTCTGTGCCCTCTCCCGCCCATGCGCTCTTTGCGGCGCGTAGCGTTTCTTCCAGTAGGTACTGCAGGCTGGCGATCGATTCCTTGAATACTCCCAGGCCTTCGTCCAGACATTTGAGCCAGTACATTTCATCTTGGTCATCACGGCAGGCAAACGCCACCGAGCCGATAGCATCGCCAGCCCCGAAGCGATCCAAGCGCCCCAGGCGCTGCTCGATCCGGTTCGGCGCCGGCGGCATGTCGTAATGCAGCGCGATCTTCCGACCGCCGTGAAGATTGAGGCCTTCTTCGGCACGAAAGTCACATACGAGGACGCGACAACGAGAGGGATTTCGCAGGAATGCGCGCCATGCCTCTTCATTCAGATCAGCCTCATCTCGACTTACCACCTTGTGCCGCTGCACAACATCTCCCGGCAGCGCCTTGATGAGTTCCGTGGCCACCAAGTCGGCATCGACCTCCTGGTCGCAAAAAACGACAACCTGCTGCCCCGGCGCCTTCAGGAGTCGAGTGACGGTGCGCACGAGAACCGAGACACGCGCTGCATCGGCGCGTACCTTCCTGACGATCGCATCAAGGCGCCGGGCAATAGCGAGAGCATCGACATCGTTGATACCGTGCTCCTGCAGAAGGCCTGGCATGTCATGCGAGACGGTGGTTTGCACCGCCATTCTGAACAGCGCTTGTAGCAGGCTAGGCGGAGCGTCCAAGTTGATCAGGTGGACCCGCAGGTCGTTCAGGACACGATGCCGCTCTCCCGTGAGAGTGCAGTCGTATTCCACGATATCGAGGCCGCTGCGCCTTGGCGTTGCCCAAGGCACTGACTTGCGACGGTTGCGCAGAATGCGGCGATGCAGTTTGTAAGTTTCTGTCAAATAGGATCGTAGCGCCGCAAGGGACTCGATAAAGCTTTCGTCGTCTTCTTCTGGCAAGCGCTGGACGATGGGACGCAGTGCGTCAATCAGGTTGTGCAGTGTATTGTCGTCTTGGAACGCACCCTGTAGTCGGTCGAGCTCATCCTCCATCGACAGCAGGTTTTCCGGGACCAGCGCTGCCGCGATCTCAGCAACCACCTGCCGAGATTGCAGGCGTCTCTCGAAGCCTGAAAGATCGTCTAGAGGGAAAACGACCGGATCGAGCAAGTGGAGCACCCTCAGGAATCCCGGGGTATCAGAAAGCACAGGTGTGGCTGACAGCAGCAGAAGTCGCGGCACCTTTGGAGCATGTGCCCGCAGTCGGTCGTAGAGATCGTTCCTACCATCCGCGCCTAACCGAGACAGGTGATGTGCCTCGTCTACTACGAGCAGGCCTGTGGTTGGGAGGTATTTCTCGACTAAGTCCAGATCGTCTGACCCAACGACCAGGAGATAGTCGTCCAACCAAGCCGCGAGATTGAAGCGGTCTGCCAGTTCCTGCCTCCACTGCGCCACGAGCGGAACTGGAACGATAATCAGAATCCTGGCAGTCCGGGGTTGGTCCAGCATGTATTGGCGAATAAGGACCCCGGCTTCGATCGTCTTCCCCAAACCGACTTCATCGGCCAATAGGTATCGCTGCACCGGATCCTGCAGGACGCGCCGGATGACATTGAACTGGTAGTCGGCGAGTTGGATGTTCGAGGAAAGTACGGCTCCCATACCGAGGCTCGCTGCTCGCTGCCCGATAACCGCCTGCATGAACAGCGAACGAGCCTCTGCAAAGAGGGGGGTCTCCACTACTCGACGAGCTAGGAAGGCCACAGGATCGGAAATGGGATGCCCCCAACGGACCTGCAACTCCGTCCGTGGGACATTCGCATGCCGACCGTTGGGAAACTGGACCAAGACTTGGGAACCTTCACCCTCCAATACACGTCCGACCTGCCAATGACCGGAGGGTCCATCCAGCCAGAAAACGCGGGTCTGTTGCGGCAGAGCTACCTCTTTGATGACTGTAAGAGGGACTCGAATCTCCGTTGGCTCGACTTCGTCGGGCACATCGAAATAGGCGACAACCCCATACCCGGGCTCAAGCCGAATGAGCTTTCCGATCCCATCCTCTTGATAGGGCGAATTCTTTACTCTGACGAAAGAGCCGAGAAGTCCCTCAACTTCCGTGGTGTTAGTCATCCCAATCTCGCACCGCGCCCCCTTTAAGTCTTTGCGGCCTCGAACTGCTTAGATCACCTCTGACGCACACTAGGAATCTTGTGACTGTCTGATTTATATGACAAAACGTCCATCATTGCCACCATTTCCTCGTGACGCGAGGGGGCAACCAAATACAACAGTCGACCTTCCGACAGGCAACAGCCAATTGGACGAGTGTCAAGGTCAGAAGTCGCAATTTAGCCGGACTTTTTGAGGATCGAGCCGGGAAGCACTATACGAACAGGTTTGGCAGAACCCGTGCTCAAAGTCTCCGAGCGTTACAAGGTGTCGTCGAGTTACATGCCCAGGGTCTGCACCGCGCTACGGGTACCGCGCCCTCCTGTCGGTTATTGGGCAAAGAAGGCTTTTAACTCGACGCCCACCAAACCTCCGCTACCAGAAGCAGCACCGGGTGACCAATTGGAAAGGACGCCTGAGGGAGCCTCCCTATAGACCATTGCTGGGCCGGCGCCTAGACCCGGGCGAAAGGCCTCGGCAACAACCACTCAAGTTCTGATAACAGACATAGCATCATCCCCACACGCAATCCTGGCTGGCGTACAAAACATCCTCAAGGATGCCAAGTAGGCAGATGACTACCAGAAGCCTACTATACGGTTCATGGTAGATACCCAACGTCGCCCGAAATCCTGAAACGGCTGAGGTCAGGGCAGTAGGAAGCTCTTAGGCAGCAAGACCTGTGTGATTTTGCGCGTCGCCAGCAACGACTATCTGATATTCAGGATTTTGTGCGTCTGAAGCGATAAACACCACTTGGGATTCTGCTGGCAATACTCAATCGCTGCGCGGGTGTTGTCTGAAAGATTAATCCCATCGATGGGCTGGAGGAAGAAGGCCTCAAACTGCACCTCCGGGATTGAATCGGGCAAGAGAGTCGCCTGCGGGTAGGCAAGCTTTAATTCGTTACCGTGTACTTGTATCCATGGAGCCCCGGCCTTTGGGCTAACACATATCCAATCAATACCCTGCGGCGCTGCAATCGATCCGTTGGTCTCCACCGCCACTTCAAAGCCCTGTGCATGTAGTGCGTCCAACAATGGAGTGTCAACTTGTAAAAGCGGCTCGCCCCCCGTAAGCACAACATACTTGTAGCCGCGCTCCGCTGGCCATTGCGCTGCAATCATCTCGGCAAGCGCGTCTGCCGATCTGAACTTTCCGCCCAGAGTGCCGTCCACTCCGATGAAATCCGTGTCGCAAAATTTGCAGATCGCTTGGGATCGATCATCCTCTCTTCCACTCCAGAGGTTGCAGCCGGAAAAGCGACAAAAGACAGCCGGACGACCGGTCCTGCAGCCTTCGCCCTGCAAGGTATAAAAAATTTCCTTGACTGAGTAAGTCATGCTCAGACTGGCATGGCTGGGACGTCAATCGATTCCGCCACCATGCAGCCCGTGCCAGGCGTCTCATGGAGATCGATTCGATAAAGGGATGGAAGTTGTGGTCGAACGCGCTCGAGAATCCATCGAGTTAGGCTGGCGGGGTCGCCGTCGGAGAGACCGGGCAGTTCGTGGAGCGGTTGATGATCGATCGACTTGAAGATCGGATTGAATATCTCCTTCACGTCGCCAAAATCCAGCGTCCATCCCATTATTCTGTCCAATGGTGCGTCGAGATGCAGGCGCAGCGTGTAGGTATGACCGTGGATTCGCGTCCGAGGCGAGTTCGCTGGCGCGCGCGCGAAACGCACCGCACTATCCAGCGTGAATTCCTTCCAGATCCGATAGCGTTCACCATCAAAGTTCGCCCCGCATGAAGCGGTCTCAAAGACCGTTACCCAAGACAACTCCGGGAGCACGGGCTTGAGTTGATTCCAGATCCAGGCGGAAATGTTCTCGCTGGTTGGATTCTCGAGCCCTGGAATCTCGTTCAAGCACTGGAAACTGAGTTGCTGATGCAACGGCGCCCACACTTCATCGAGGTAGTCGTAGTCGATGCTTAGCGGCCGAGACCCAAGGTCCTGGTCCGCATGCAGAATGACCTCGAACCCGTGACCGTGCATACGCCCGCACTTATGTCCTTCCGGTACGTTCGGCAGGCGATGGGCGGCCTGGAAGCGAAACCGGCGCCAGACGTGGGCGTGACCATGACGGTTGAGGTCTACACCCTGCATGTCGGTGCTTTGAACGGCAACACGATCGATCCCCGGAATCTGCAGTTCCTGACGAATCCAGCGAGACAGGTTTTCGTCCGTCGGCTGATCGACCAACCTGTTCAAATGCGCGTAGTTGAGAGACGCCACGCAGCTTTCCAGTCTTTCGCGCAGCGCATCGACCTCCCCACCGGGGAAAGCAGCGAAATCTTCAGGCAGTTGCGCAAAAACAGTCGTGCGAAAGCTATGGCCATGCAGCGACCGGCATCGATGTCCCTCGGGAAGAACATCCACTTGGCGCGCCGCTTCAAAGCCAGCCGACGCGACGGTCAAGATGACGGGCGATTTCATATAGCGGCCTCCCCACGAACAAAGGCTTCATAGCCCTTCTGCCGCAGTTCGCATGCAGGACAGGTTCCGCAGCCATAGCCCCAGGCGTGGCGGGCCTCTCGATTGCCCATATAGCAGGTATGAGTCTTGTCACGTATCAGGGTCACGAGAGCGTCGCCCCCCAGTTGCTGGGCCATGGCCCAAGTCTGGGCCTTGTCGATCCACATCAACGGTGTCTCGACCACCAGGCGCGCATTGAGCCCAAGGTTCAAAGCAACCTGCAGGGCTTTCAACGTGTCATCGCGGCAGTCTGGGTAACCCGAGTAGTCCGTCTCGCACATTCCGCCGACGAGGACCTTGTGCCCGCGGCGGTACGCCACAGCGGCAGCCAGTGTGAAGAACAGGAGGTTTCGACCAGGCACGAAGGTGTTCGGAAGGCCCGTCTGTTCGAAATCGATCTTCTTTTGAGCGGTCAGCGCGGTGTCGCTTATTGCGCCCAGCAGGCCAAGATCAAGCATGTGGTCTATACCAAGCTTCGGCGCCCAAACCGGAAAGCGCTCGACAATGGAGTCGAGGACGACCCGACGACACTCAAGCTCTATCCTATGTCGCTGTCCATAGTCGAACCCGATCGTCTCGACCGCATCGTACTTCTCCAAGGCCCATGCCAAGCAAGTCGTGGAATCTTGCCCGCCGGAGAATAGAACGAGTGCAGTAGTCTTCATGGAATCCTCAGCTATTCGCAACTCGATGCAGCTTGCGCAACTGACGCTTGACCGTCGTAACGAGGAAACGCGTCAGCAAATCGATGTCCGTGGGGGTGTTCTGAATATCGTTCCAGTGAAACTCACGATCCTCAATCTTCCAGTGGCCTGAAGTCCACGCCGTATATGGCTTGAGCAATTCCAAAGCCGGCTTAAAGTCCTTCTTCAATCTGGCGCCCTCATGGGAGTACAGGAGGTCCATGACGAAGCCCATAGCCACAATGCCCGCTCCATGACGAAGCCGCGATACACGCGGCGTCATGCCCACCCACTCGCCTCCAAAGGTGTCGGCGACAGCCTCGAAGAACTCGTTGATGAGGGACACCGCAAGATTCTCGCGATCCTCTGCCTGGATGAACTCTCTAAGAGCGCCATGGGCCGTTGAGTTCATCACCAATTTCTGCATGGCAGTATCGCTAATTACCCCACCCGGATTCGTGTGCTGACGAATTTCGCCCCGCAGAGCACGCCCTCCCGTGAAGTTGAGCCTTTCAACCACCTTCGCAGCGAATCGGCGGGCCGTATAGCGTTCCGGCAAACCATCGACCGTAGGCAGGAGCTCGTAGATCAGAGATTTTGGCAGGGGCCGGGTATTATTTATAAGTACAAACTGCTGCCTGAGTTCGTCGTAGTCCTTACACACCACGGCTGAAACGAAAACCTGGAAGCTCGGCTTGTCGAGACCCGAGAGGGCCGTAAGCCTTTGCTGCCCGTCGACTACGAAGCCCGGCGGCCCGTTCTTGTCGTTTATGACAACCTCGAGCCTTCCATCGCCAACGTTCTTGACGTGCGTTCCTCCGATGAAAGCAACGATAACAGCGTTGGGAAGCAGAGCATCGTCACGTTGCAGATAGTCCCGGATGTCGCGGATATGCGAGGCAATTTGGTGTCGTTGAAAACCTTTCAGCTTCCCGTCGTCAGCGCGGCCAACGCGCTCTATCTGCGCAAACTGCAGCACCTCTTTGGGGTGCGCCGCAAAAACGAAAACATCATGCTTGGGAGCTTGGCGCGCCCTGATGGCGGGGTATCGGAAGACCGTCACGAAATTTTTCCCAAGGTGTTTTGTACGTGCTGATGGTAGACACCGAGGTTGTGAAAGCCGCGGCGCTTGTTGCGGTTGCTTGATCTAAAAATAATTACCTCGACGCCCACGCTCTGGCAGACATCGCACTGGCATCGTTTCCAAGGGCGGTCTTCCAACGTGCGCTCGACGCGGGAGCGGGTCTTGGCCAAGGCATTAAGCTGTGTCTTCTCGTCCTCGCCTTCGCCGAGTACGAGGAACTGGTGGTAGTCCATCACTGCGTCGAGCGTTCCAGAAACCTTGCCCTTGTTACGATCGAAGTCCCTCAGGGCCTTCAGCGCCTTCTGCTCCCGCTTCAGAAGATCTTCCGCATCGAATAGACCGCGCTTGATTCCTTGCATCAGGCGGCTGTTTTCCAATGCCTGAGGAATACGGATCGCTGTGTAATAATCCAAGCCACCAGAAGAATTCTCGATGTAGTAGTTCGCCTTTTCATCCTTGAAGGCACGAATCAGCGGCGAGGTGGAGTCAAAACTCGTGATGCCGTAGCTTGCGAACTGATCAATATGATCAGCCTTCGCAAATCCAAGCAAATGTAGTTTCGGCTCCGGTCCAATTTCACGACGGATAGCCTCTAGTACTACCTTGATCGCATCGACCTTCAGTGGCACCAAGCCGCCCACGGCAAGATATTGGTATCCCATCCGGACCAAATCCTTCGCGGCTTTTGCCATGCTCTTCGGCGACCACCCCTGGACAGCCCCCATCGGCTCGAAGAAGTCTCCCTCTTTGCGGACCAACTTAATGAACTTTCGAGCATTCTCCAGTGTTATTTCGGAGCGTCTTGCTGCCTCTGTCATCTGAGCGGCAGGGGGATTCTCTAGGTCACACTCGAAAATGATATGGTCCGGAGAAACGCCGTGTGTGAACTCAGCGTCGAGGTAGAACTGAACAACCTCCTCAGGGGTGTAGGCAGGCTCTTTCTGATCCGCATAGGCGAACGCGCCGCAATCCCCCATGAGCATTAGGTCTTTACAGTTTTTCCCATCGAAACGAAGAAACTTTCTGGCACCAACTCGCAGCAACCTCTGCTCTTCCGCCGTCGAATATCTAACCTTGGATGACGCCACGCCATCTGCCTTGCGCACGGCGCTCATTGCGACGAGAAGGCCATCATAGGGCGGCGTGCGCATGAGTTCATGCGCATAGACGTCATCCCAATACCGCTCTCTTTTCGGGCTTGATCGATCGTTGATGAAATCGTAGTTCGGATCGACGTAGTCCTGGGTGTCGGAATAGAGAAACTTCACCGGCGAGCACCTGCTGCGGTGTAGGCCTGTACCAGTGCGCTTTGAAGGCGACGAATGTCGCGCGGGGTGTTCTGTACTTCGTTCCAGGCAAGCCCCAGACCGTCCCAGTTGCCCTGAGTCCATCGGCAGTGAGGGGCTACGAGCTGTAGTTCGCGCTCCAAAATCGTCGAATCTCCGCCGAACTGAACTCGGCCACAAATGCAATCCATCAGTGTGCCCATCGCCTCGATGCCGGCCGAGTGCATTAGGCGACTTTGCCGAGGGTCCAGTCCCCATGCCTCGGGGAAGACTGCTTTGACGGCAGACCAAAAGGCCGTAAGCAATCCATACATGCCCTCCACATCAACTGCGTCTCTTCCCTGCCCCGCGGAGCGGAACGCTGCCAGTGCCCCCAATGGGCTGTTCATGCTGTTCTTGATCATATTGACCACAGCGGTGTCTGTGATCACAGCCTTGCCGCCACGCTGGCCATCTGACGGCCGCTTAATTAGACCGAGGAAAGGGGATCGCGGATCACGGCCAAGCAGCCCGCACAATTCAGAGGGTACGCGGCGAATGCTGAGATCGCGGGGAAGTAAAACTGATCGAGTCTCGGGGAGCAGTTCATTGATAAGTCGAGTCGGCAGGGGTCTGGCCTTATTAACTAAAATGAACTGCTCCCTCTGGATTTCCAGGCTGTCTGATACAAACGCAATTACCGGAACAGCGAGTTCGTTACTGGCAGCCTGGGCTAAGGCCAAGGAGCGCTGCTGCCCATCTACGATCCAGGCAGCCCGGTGTCCCTCATCGTAGATGGGGATGGTGAGAGTCCCGCTCTGCGCTATGCCTTCGTCCCCGCTCGGACGCGTACCACGAGAGGAAGCAAAGCGAATGTCTTGCGACAACGCGAGGATGATTGCGTTAGGAAAGAGGACGTTGCCCTGCTTAAGATAGTCGACGATGCCCCGAACGTGCGTCTGAATTTCAGGCCGTTGGAATCCCTTAAGGGTCTCAGCCTCATCCCTTTCGATGCGGGATATATCTGCCACCCGAACGATGTCTGATCCGCGGATGAAGAACGCATAAACGTCCAGATCCAGGCCCTGTTTGGTATGCAGAGCGCGAACTACGATTTCTTTCGTCTTCGCCAATGAATTCACTTCGCCTTCCTTGGCTTCACTGTGGCCGTCGGCCACTCCGCCAGGACTTTTTTTCGTAGTTCCGCGAATCGCCCTTGCTCGCACGCAGCCCCCCGATCGTCGCGCAGGTATCGCAGCAGCCGGGCACTATTGCCATCGCACTCATTCCAGCCGGCTCGAATTAAGGCGCAGATCTCCTCGTCTGTCAGACGCTCTCTTTTCGGCACTTCGGGCGCTTTGTGACTGGCCATGGATGCCGCGACCGCCCTTACCGCGTCGGGAACAGGGCGCGCATGTGCGCCGAGTCTCTCCACAAAATGTCGCAGGGCGCGCTGGGGGAAGTCCGCTCGAGTACCGGACCAGCCTCGCTGCGCTTCAAGTCGATCGTCGTATGGCATGAACGGCACGTTGGAGAACCTTGCCGATGCTCGCCGCCCTGCTGCTGAAGTGAAGATTCGCAGTCGCCCTGCTTGGCCAGGGGTCAGGCCAGACAACTCTGCGCCTATGAGGTCCAGATAGTCGTTTGGCAATGCCACGAGAACTATTGCTTTGGGAGCGTTCTGCAGCAGCCATCCCAGGCCATAGCCGGCCGTTAGTGCCTTCCACCATTGATGCGTCGTTACGCTCGACTGGGTGAGCCACGCATCAAAGGGAGAGCCTTTATCAGCAGCAGATAGATCGTATCCAGGGACTTTCTGCGTACCCTCAATCAGGCCAAGTCCGGCAGACACGATATGCAGGGGTGCGTTGAGTTGCTGGGCGACGGTCCGCGCTTCCTTAATCGAACGGCCAACATAGAGGTCTTCAGCCGCTTGGGAAGCAGGTTGGTCGCACAACGTTTGGCGCCACTTTCGGGCCATCACCTCCGCGGTGGCGTTTTTCGCCGGCGAAAAGGGAATGCAATCGACCCCCACGCGCTTGCGCGCCGTGCAGTTGGTAACCACTAAGTAGTTGCTGGTCATAGGAAACTGCACCGACCCATGTACCGTGGAATTTTACTGCATAATGTTGCTCAATGGGTATCCAAAATAACTGCACGAGTATCTGGCGGTCGATACCTGCAGTTATGGATATTTTATTGTTAAGTTATTGTTTTATATACTTTAACTAAATATTTTTTGAGGCATCAACTCATTCAGCGGGCGATCGCGTGAGGAGTCTCGTCAGCGAGGTCGCCCCCATAAAATCAACCCTCGGGTTCGCGGAGATTTCCGCTTGGAAGGACCGGCTAGGGCGCCTGGCAGCGATGAGCCTCGCGAAACATCCAGGGCGCGTTGCCTATCCCTTCCGGACGCTGGGCGAACTCGAAGCCCTCAATCCGCCGCGCAATTTCGAGCAGGCCGCGCTTCGGAAGGTCCGGTGATTCCTGCCTGGCGCGTCGTCCCACACTGGAGAAGTGTGTCCAACCGTCGGCATTCTTCTGCTCCCGATGAAGCTTACGCATCGTAAGTGCAAGGATGTTCTCGACAGAGTCAGCCGGTGCAATCACAGTGATGTGGATCGGCACTTCATCTCGCAAATGCTCCTCTAGAGAGCGCATCAACTGATCACCCTCCGAGAGATCAGCCCCCGCCTTGGCCCAAGCCTCAACGAAAGCACGGAATAGCTTGATGGTAATTCGGGTCGTCACCAACACTTCGCCGGCCACAACGGCCGCAGCATCGTAGTCGCGGTCCAACCGCTCAATACACGCCCTGCAATCCTCGTCGCTCGTCAGCGCTCCATGGGAAGCCAGAAGGTGGTGCGTTAACCAGTTACGTGCCACGACAAATTCATCGATGCGCTGAGCACGTTCGGCCGACATCGCCGGATCATCGACATCCAAGTAGGCCTTGATGAGCTGACCCAGGGTCTGCACCTGGAGCTTCTCGGTGCGGGTCCGGATTTCTGCGATTCCGTCGTAGCTGAGTTCCACCCGCCGAAAGGGCAGAAGCGCCTTCAGGCGCAGTTCGACGAGCTGGTACCGGAGAAGATTCCGGCCGATGCGCTGCTCAACCGCTGGCTGCAGATCAGATCGAGCGGGAAGCATAGGCCCCCAAGATCATCCCTCTCGACGCCCCAGGGTTTCATCCAGCAGCGCGGTGTAGGTAACCCCAAGAGCTTCGGCAACCCGGTCCACCACATCCAAGGACGCGACAATCTTGGCCGACTCGATCTGACTAACGTAACCCTGCTCCTGGCCTAACCGATGGGCCAGTTCTTCTTGAGTGATGCCTTGCCGCACGCGCTCCAATCGAACGTTCGTCCCGAAAATCTTCTTCAGCGGTAGTGACTTGCGCTTGTTGACCATGCCGCAAGGGTGGTGCGGCAGGCCATTGATGCGCCATTCGTTTTGATTATAATTAATAAGTTTTACTGATTTTTCAACTAAATCTATGGTTCCTCAGGGGGATTCAGTGCGAAGGGCTCTGTCGGTGTTCACAGTCGGTCTGGGCGTCGCGATGTTCTCGGGTTGCGCATCAACTCCGCCCCCTTCCCCCGCTCCGGCGACAGCCATGGGCGACCTTTACGCCCGGCTTTCGAAGGAGCGCGGCCAATACATAGTCAGCCAGATATGCCGAAAAGGCGGCAGCCTCCGCCCCTCGAGGGAGTCCAGATATTCCGAATGCGAATACGGCTTCGACAAGCCAGGGCGTCTTTACTTCAACGTCGAGACCCTGGAGCCGGCTTACCCCGATTTCGTCTGCTACCAATACAACCTGAACGATCAGAAGAAGTCGGGGAGCTGTGACAACTATCCCTACCTGGACCTCTATTCCTCCAGTGCCGGGATGTCGGTGGCTTCAGGGATACTCTCTGCCCTCAAGGCCGGCACCGAGAAGAAGGCGCTGCTGTCGATTGATACGCCTCGCTTCCAGCAAGCCATTGAGTCGGCCCTGCCGATACAAAAACGTCAGGCGCTGATCAATGACGAGGTCAACTACAGGGCCAGCTATCAGAGCCGCATGGCGTCCGAGCGGCAGCAGGCTCAGGAGGCTGCACAGCGTTCGCGCGAGGCGCAGGCCCAGCAGCAACAGGCCTTCTCAGCCCAGGTCCGCCAGGCGAATCTGGCGGCCGAGGAGCGCTTCTCCGCCCTTAGCAGCGGGTCCAAATCGACCGGGATGACGGTCTGCTCCAGGGATAACCGCCTGGGCTATGTCGAGCAGGTGTCGGGCAGCAGGATCAAAATCCTGGTTAAGGGGCAGGCCGTCGCCGAAAGGGATGCGGTGTACGGCCACGGGAATCCGCTGGGGCCCTTCAAGGTGGATAGCTCCAGTCTTAACTATGAGCTGCGCCTCGGCGAGCATGGAAAGCACCTTGAGCTGCCGGTCCTGGACCCGCTGTACCTGTTCAAGCCACACAGGACCATTCGGATCGCTCCCATCAATCCCGGACAGATTTGGGACGAAGGCCGGTACTGGGCTACCTGCGACTGGCGCGTCTGACATTAGCAGCCATGAATCTGGCGGACTTGGTCAGGATTACGGCATGGCCGGACGTCGAAGGTGCATTGAGGCGCCTTTTCCCAGGGCGAACTCAGCAGGTTTCGGCTTACCGCAGGCTGTTTGAAGAGCTTGGAAGTATGGTCCCGTCACCGCAGGCCATGCGGGTCTCCATCGAGGAGGAGCTTCTTCCGCCAGATAATCTGGCCATCGTGCAGGTCCTTGGCCGGGATGGGACATTGCAACGAGATGTGGCCGGCTGGCCCGAGCTCTTCGAAGAGTATGCCGGGAGCCCCGCCGGTGATCGGGAGGTTACGTTCACCCTCTGCCGCTACTCGAACGCCGATTGGCTAGGCATGACGGTAGAGCCGGCAACGCTGCGGTCATTCACACAGGGGGAAGTTCTGGCGTACTTGCTGGTCGAGATGACCAGACTCGGGTTCTCCGACGCCAGGCGCCAAGCGGCACACGATGCCATGCTTCTCGATGCCCACAAGCGCACGATGCCGGACGGGTTTCAATACCACTAGGCTGCGTCGCTTCACAGCTCGGCGCTGCGCCGACGCACTTACCATAAGTACCATTATCCTGAACTTCGCCACGCCCGCTCCCGGCCCCTCGAATCTCCCGAAAATGGACGTTTTGGCAGCACAGCAGTTCGAAGGCGGCAGATTTTCAGCCACGCCTGTCAATCGAGCACGGTGGGACCGAGGCTTTTTATCGGCTTTTGAAGATAATCGGAACATCGATATCGAGAACTGCATGACCTTCGCTGTCGCGCCATGTCAAACGCGTCCAGGGCTCAAGCGTCAAAATGTCGGCAGGCAGCAAACCATCAAGCAATTGTTCGATCTGCGGCGCTGGCACAGCGTTGCGCACCTGTCGGACTGTCGTAGTGTCGCGAGTCGGGATTGAGAATACTGCTCCACCCTTCCCATAGCGCACGCTCAAATCCTCAAGCGTGCGGTGGACAACCGCCGACACAGTAAAGCCATCATGCCGCATCCAATCAGCTTCCCACAGTGTTTGTTCGACACCGCCCGCATCAACATCAACGAACAGTTTTACATTGAGCATCGCGGGAAGGGCGCCACCAGCATCAAACTCACCGCCGCCATCGATTTTCTCGATCCATTCGCGCATTCGGATTTCCGGGGGCACCCCGCTCTCTACAACTCGCACTTCGCGCCCCTGGTCAGGGATCTTGGCGGCCTTAAATAGCGCTGAGTCGACGCGCTGGGGCAAACGACCCTCGCACGCCCATTCGCTGTAGCCGCTCGCTAGTACGAAATCCGGATTGATGTCGGGCTTGTCGTCGCCATCGATGTCAATCCAGTTTCGAAGGATGCGCATGCGGGCACGTGTAACATGAAACGGATGATCGAGCACGCTCAGACGTACTAGAGCAGAGCGCTCACTGTCCGTGACGATAGCATCGTAGGCAGGCCCTTCGCCGGCGCCCATGGGGGTCTGGGCTAAAATCTCAAATCCAACTACCGAGCCGAGTGCCCCTGCTACTTCGGCATCAGCAGATGCAAACTCGGAATCGACTGATCTGATCTGCCAGCCTCCAGCCTGCGCTGAACGCCCGATTCGGAACCGCTTAACCAAGGTCGGCGATCCCTCACTAAACACCTTAGCACTAGGTGGGGTGAGGAGCCGCACGCCACAATGCGGATCAGAGTTTGGCGGTTCTATGAGCCAGTTAGTCAAGCCGCGGGTCAACTCTTGTTCGTCGGCGAATGACGGGATCGCTCCGCTCGTATCGCCACTGTGGACCTTTCGTGCTCGGCGAAACGCGAGCAGCAGTTTGTCCTTCAAAGCTTCTACTTCCCTGGTCTTTTGGGGTGCCTCTGAAGGCGGACTCTTAGGCCACATCTCGACTTCGATCTCATAGAGGTCGTCGTCGATTTGCTCCACCAGCTTTGCGTCTGATTTCTGCAAATCGATTGCAAAATAGAAGTTGGCGAGCACTGTTGTCAGCAAATGCCAGCCCGCAGCCTCGCCACCTGCGACCTTGGCAGACGGCAGCGCCTTCGTCGCAGGATCGTGCGGATGCTGCGCAGGTCGAATGCGATGGTAGATGCGCGGACGCGCATCCCCTTCAGTGGCGGTTTGAACTGCGCCCAGGCCTGTGATCGCGGCTTCATAGGCCGCTGCCCAGCGCTCGCGCAGTTTAATTCGCGGCAACGGTGCGTCCGATTGCGGCTCCGGCAAATCGAGGGTGATCGGCGTTTGACTAGCTTCGCCGCCGTCGATTCGCTTGATCGACATGGCTCTGGCCAATGGAGGCATGCGGCGCTCAGGCAACAGATAGTAAGCATGTTTGCGGCTGATTCCCTGTGCGTCGCGCTCGGATACTCGCCAACTCGGAAATACATGCACCATATTTGCCAGAATTCCGGCCGGCTCGCTTGGCAGCGGTGGGTCAATCGCGCCTTCACCGCGACGCGCTTCTACCCCCGAGCCAGTGTCGATTGCGGCAATCTGAATCTGATCGATGTTTCGCGGCATCCCCCATAAATCATCTTGGTCTGGGTCAATTCCGCGGTATCGATTCTGAGCAATCACGACAGTGTCGTCATAGACTCCATCGGGTAACACGTCAATGAGATAGGGATAGATGATGCCGTCAGCGGCGCTGCCGCGCAGTGCACTCAGGTCAAACCGTGTCGTGTCACTATTTTCCGTACCGTCATCGCCGACCAATTTTTTGGTTAGGTCTAGCGCAAGTAACTCTGGACTGAAACAGTCCTGGTTAACCAATGCGGCCGGATCGCTACCTACGCGCATTACGTGGCGATTGAACAGCACAATCGCTATTGCCCTAGCGGAGACATATAGCCCGGGCTTGTTGACTATCATCGCCCGAATAGCCGTACGCGGCCGCTCCAGCGAGGGCACGCCGTTGTCGGTCAAGGTCTCGAGTTTGTCGAGCAAATCCCCTGCGTGCCAGTGCAGCGCCTGCCGGCGATCGGCGGCAGTTCGCGGCTTGGCTGCGGGTATGTCGACTCGCCGAAACATCGCCATCAACTGGTCTGCAATGCCTCCTCGCTTTTCAAGCATATTACGCAAATTTTGGCGCAGCTCTATGGCCGCCTGAGCACCAAGTACGGGCAACTGGATTCGGTCATCGATCGTATTGCCAGCAAGTATGTCCTCAATTAGCGTAAGCAGAAAACCTGTGAACTCAAAGCTCGATTGGCGATCGCCGAGAGCAGGATGCGCAGCAGGCAGGATAAAGGCATGCGGCATGTAGAACAGGTCGACCACTCGCTCGACGGCGTCAGTCGGTGCGTCAGGGACCAGCAATGTGTCGGCGCCGGTACCCAGCACCGGAGTATTTGTTTCACCTTCAGGGACAAAAACCCAATTAAGATCTGCGGTAAGCCTCGATTGGCTAAGATAACGTTCAAGCTCAGCTTGGGCGGCGTCCGCAACCTGCTTGCCAGCTGCTGCGCCGCCCTCGGCGACCGCGATCATCGCTCCTTTTGCCCAATGAGACGTTGCTTTTACTGCGTCTGGCCGAACCAGGAATAGACCGGTTCTGAGTACCGAGGCACGCTTTGCGGCTTCGGTGATTTGTAGGTCGGCCAACTGTGCCCACCACTCACCGGTTGCGGCGCCGAGGACTTCAGTGAGCTTGTCGCGAAACGCATCAAAGTCACGGTCGAGAACGGAAAAAAGTCGCGCCAGCGGCGTACCTGGGGCGGGCACGTCTATCAAGGCTGTCTGCGTATCAATGCAAATCAACCCCTGCGCCAATGTAGCCCCCTTTCCGGCGCCGATCGCATAGCTATTGTTGAACGCCCATTGTTCGATTTCGATATATGCTTGCCGCGCGATAACTGCGTCGCGAAGCTCGGCGACAGCGCGATAGAGCGCACGAACGTCGGCGGCAAAGTCTTCGTTTGGTCGTTTGGCGTTATAGCGTTCGAGCGCGTGTTTTGCCGCATCGATGCGAAAACCAATACGCAGCTTAGTATCGGCGCCTTGGCGGACCTCGCGCGCAGATACTAAGGCGATCCTTTCCCCGGGGCCTCCAATAGAGGCTAATGCGCCAAAATGGACTTGAGCGGGATTGACGATGTCAACTGCTCGACGCATATCAAGCGGGACCGCTGGCATCGCCACGCGGTGGCCAAACTGATGCTCGAAGTAACCGCTCAGGCTTACCGGTCGGCCCGCACCGACCCAAGTTCCGTAGCGGAAATTTTCGCGTTCGGAATCGCTGCCGCCTGATTGATCGAGATATTCGCCGAGCCAATAGAAAGCTTGGGGGCCGGACGGTGTCACCGTTCCGCGACGGTGCCAAGGTCGGTCGGTGATCCGCTCCCTGGCATCGGCGAAAGTTTGTCCGGGATCATAGGGCGGCAGGGGTAGTAACGCGTCAAGCGGCGTCAGCTTGCGACTCGAATTGTCCGGTCCGTCCAAGCGCAAGCGCAGTTTATTGGTGTTGGCGACTTGATCCGCAAGCGGGGTCGCTACCCCGCCTGATGGCCCGCTGTCGGGATCATAGGCAGGGGTCCAATGCGCCGCCAGCGCCACGGCCAGCCTATCGCTGCTTAACCCCAGTCGCGAGGCAGGGGCATTAGCCAAAGTAAGCGACCAATCGTCCGGGATACCTTCGATCAAGTCGAATGGCTCGGCGCTGCCTTGGCTGGCAAAGACGACGGTAACGCGCGGATCCTTAGCACCTTGCGGCAGACTGGGGCGCTTTGCGAGCAGCTTGGCGATCGATCCTGCCGCAGCAGGGGCTGAATCTAGCAATAGGATGCTTCCATCAATATCGACACATAGATTGGCAGCGCTGAGCGCAACTACTGCGGTCGGTTGCGGCGTCTTCGCCTCATCAACCGTTGGAATCCATAAATAGGTTTGACGCGCATCGCCAGCCGCGATAGCTGCAAGCCAATTACCGATCTCGGCTTCTGCGGGATGCAAGGCTTCCGGAAAGCGCAATGCATAAGCTGAAGGTCCGCTCGCTTCGTCGGTTCCGGTCAGAGATTTTGGGGTGATCTCGGCCAGCCGTCGTTGCCAAGTGACGGCGCCTTGAGGCAACGGCTCGGCGAGTTCGCTTCGACGTAGCCCGCGCCGTGCAGGCGAAGCCGTGGGTAGCGACTGCCGTCCGCCACTGCCAAAACGTGCCGCGGGATCGACCAAGTCAAGCAGTGCCTCGCTAATCGACACCAGGCTACGGCCAACAGGCTGAGCATGTGTCGCAAGCGGCGCTGGCTTGGCCTCGCGCGCGGCGAACAGTACTAGGCGCTCGGGATGGCTGGGCAGATCGCTTTGATCGCCGAGTTCATGAGCGAGTGCAACAGTCACCTGAGGCTTGCCCCCGCCGACTGCATCGCGGGCAATTGCCGTGAAGTATTTGTTAAGCGCCCCCGTTAAGTCAGCAGACGCGGGCAGTTCGTTTCCCGCAATTGTCAACTTAGCAGCGGTCAGCCCCGTAGGCGGATCATGCGGATCGAAAGGCGCGATGCGAAACACCTGACCAAGCAAGGAGACCATGTTGGTCACCAGCCAAGAACTCGGGTCGAGCCACGGAATGCTTGCATCTGCCGCCAAGCTCGGGCGCAGAGTTATGAATCTTTTAGAGTGATCGGGCGACATGCTGACACGGGCTCGTGGCCAAGCCAGTCGCTCTCCGAAGCCAAACAGCCGCTGCAAGGTCCCGGTGAGCTTCTGAGGTTCGCGCTTGCCAATTTCTGTCAGGCTATCCCACATTGCATCGAGATAGGAGCGCCCTGACAGCGAGGCCGTGTCGAGAAAGAGGCCTGCTTGGCGATCGAGCCTAGCTGCCTCCCAGGCAAATCGCGGCACCGATACTGTCGGGCTGCCCACCAGCGGGCCGCCGGCGGTTGCCATGATCAACTGCCTATAGGCCCAACTAATCAGCGTCTCGCCCCCATCGACTTGATGAAGATACTCATGCCACCACACGGTCTCACTGAGCGGATGTGCAACATAATTCGGAGCAACTAACCGCGTCCACAGGGCTTGCCTGACGTCCGATGCGGGCTGCGCTGGCGTAACGGCGCCGCCGGCTTCGACTAGCTGTGAGAAAAGCGTTAGTAGTGCGCTCTCGACTGCCTGCTTCTGCAACCCCTGAGCGGCGCCGCTATCCAAATCATCAAACCGATCGATCAGCGGTACCGCCTGCGAAAGCACGGCGAAGCCTGGCCAACCCGCCGGACCATCGCCTCCGAGTTGATCAAACGCAGTTACCGGAGTGCCGCGTGGCGTTGTGCCACCAATAGTACGATTATCCGACCAGCTAACGGCTGCTCCTCCAGAGCGCGTTACGCCTTGGAACTCGAGCGAAAGATCAGTTCCCTTAGGGAAGGGCACTGGAATAGCTTCAACTCCTTGTTGAAGCTGTTGCGCAACTCGCGCGTCAATCAAGCCAAAGCCTTCCTGCTTGAGTCGAGCGGCGTCCCATCCGATCAGATAGTCAAGTGGATCGATCCTATCAGGGTGATTGCTTCCCAGCAGGAAGGGCTGCACGACAACGAAAGTCGTGTCGGCATCGAGGCTATAGTCGTCGCCTTGAGGGCCCGGCGTCGTGAACAGCGGCGCGTGAAAATGTGAAACGGCTATATAGGGTTTTGCCATGCGTCCCTCATCCGAACGCCGCGCGTCCGCTTATGCTCATCTGGACCGCGCCCGAAACTCGGAAGGTCCAACTGAACCATCCAGACCCGACACGTACCGATGCCGAATAGTGTGCAGACAAAGTTGCATCCCAAGCTATCATGCTGCGACCACTCGGCACATAGGTCAGCGTGACTTCGACGAAGGCTTGTGCCGAAACGCGAAAGCGCGCCGACAGAATCCATACTTCGACGCCGCCCTCTCCATAAGCATATATGCCAATTACACCGACCACCTGCAGTTGCGCCAGGGAGCCTTTGAGCAGCGCCAGCGGATTGAGGGGATCTGCGCCGACAGGAAGTTTCAGCGTTGCTGATCCGATCATAACTCCGAATACACCTATTCCAGCACGGACCCAAGCGATTCCGGCTGACAGTTCGAAGCGATAACCCAGATAGAATCCCGCGCCCGCACTGAACGTGACGAACTTTCCCTGTTCGCCGGGCAAAGTCGGAGGCGGGGCGAGACTGGTGCGGCGCTCGATGAAGAAGCCAAATTTAGCTTCATAGGTGCCCACCGGAATAGAAAAGCTGCGTTCCCAAGCATAGCCCTCAGGGCCGCGCCAAGGCTGTCCGCAATCAATCAGAAAATCCCAACACGGACTCCATTCGAGTGCCATCACACCCGATCGCATTTCCGCAAGTAAATCAAAGGCAGCGCAACGGAAGGTCGTGCGAAAGCGATCGAGTGCTGGCTCAGAACCAGGGATGTAGGCGAAGTTAAGTTCTTCTTCTCCGGTAAGTAACTTCGGCACCAATCCGCCCAAACGGATGCCGTAGTAGTGTCCGTCGTGTAGCACCAGCACGCACGGTTTAAACAGTTCACCCAAATCGAAGCGGATGCCGAATAGCCATGGATCGTCCTTGCCTATGCTGGCGTTCAGTTGTGCGTTGGGATTACGTGTGATTATGCCCGCTATCGCCTTGCGTTCGGCAGGGACATCGCCGCCATGACTTGGGCTTAGTAAGGCATTGAGAACGCCATGGCCCGGATTGAAGTTTCGGGCAATCAAGAGCCAGTGCAGCTTAAAGAATGCGCCGCTCGGCTCCTTTTCACCGCTCGAGTACCAAGCGAGCATGCCGCGCCCACCACCTTGCTCCGTTTTCTGCGCGAGAATCAACTGCCGTTCATCGTCATCATCGAACAGCGACCAGGACAGTAGCTTGAGATTGAAATTCTTGACGTTGATCACACCGACCCTAGCATCGGCGGTAGCGATTGCCACTCCGTCATCTTTAAATGAGAAGGGCATGATTTCGCCGGATCTGCTCTGACCATTCGCGCTTTCAGTGAATTCAAACTCGCCTGCTACGAGTGTTGGCTCGCGCAGCGGTAGAACCTCCACCGAAACTTCTTCTGCTTCAATTGTCAGGAGCCGGAACAGAGACAATTTAAGATTGCGCCCTTCGAGCGAGGCAACGCCTAATCCCGGGGCGTGAAATTTGGTGCCCGGATCGGATACCGGGACACCGGTACGTGCGACCAAGGCGAGTTGCCCGCCGCCGCCTAGTTCAGGACCACTGCCGAATGAAATTCTTGTATCGAGATAGGGATAAGCATAGCGATCCTGATCGGTTACTTCTGGATCGACGATCGACATCGTCTCGCTTTTCAGCCGTTTCAGAATCTGTGCGCCGCTATCGCGCAATAGCCCGACTCCAACGGGCTTTATCTCAAGACCGGCAATGCGGAATTGACGTTCTCCGACTACGGGGAAGCGGATCGCGCCCAGATCGAATCCGAGCGCACGGCGAATCCCCATTGGGATCGATAGCCCACCGCTGACCGCGGGCATGCGGACGCGAAAGTCGGATAGTCGCACCGGCGCATCGGGTAGCTCAAAGTCGAATCCACCCAGACTCCATTTTCGGCATTTGAGATCGGCATCTATGTTGAGCGTAGTGTCTCCGTCGTGCGAACCCACCCGCACTCCCCGCAAAAATAAATCTTCGATAAATGCAACATCGACGTTGAGCTTGAGTGGTGTATCGAAGCTCGCCCCAAAAGTGAAGTCACGGGCGGCACCAGCGGTTGGGGCATCCGCCGGACGCAGCACTCCCGATACGGTAATCAACGGCCAATCGCTAGTGCGGCCGAACAGTTCGCGGACCTCGAGAAGGAAGGCGATCTCACCCGACAGGATTGTCGTGTTCTTGATCGTTGCTTCGAATTTGCTCAGAGCCCAACCAACGTCAGCTTTGCCCCATTCTGGCGGGCCCTTAAGCGAATCACCCTTGGCCTCAGCCCACCCCTCGCGTTCGGCGCGCCGTTCGATTCTCCCCCACACGTCAAGGTCAATGCCCTGAAGCGCCGCTGGGGTCTGGCCGCCCACAGCCGCATAGCGCGCAGCGATATGCGGAAGGCCGCACAAGGTGCTTAGCACCGGATCGCGCTCTAAATCCACGGTGGGGTTAATGATCAGCACGCCGCGCCATTCGGGGCGAAGCAATTCACTGGCTAGTTGTGCGCAAAATGCGCCGACTGGATCACTGGTCTGGATGCCATTCGCCAGACCGAACGGGTCGTCACATCCGGGGGTTGCATATGCCTTGTGTGCTTCGGCCAAGACTGCGGCGAGCCCCCGGTCACCTCCGAGTTTGACCACGACGGTGGTCTCGTCGTCGAGGAACATATCCCAAGCCTTGCCGCCACCCAGGCTGCAGAAGTCGAGACGGTGGTTCCATAATGCCGCGATTCGATCGACCGGGTGCAGCGACTCGGTGTCGCCTGCGACGCCTGCCGAACGCGTGCGCCGCGACAGCATAAGGTAGTCGGGAGGCTCGAAAGACAAATCGGCCAAGCTGATTAGCGGCATCCCGAGCGCACGTAGCGCCTGCAACAACGCCTCAGCATCGACTGGGTCGGCAAGTAGCGCCGAATAAACTTCGGGCGAGAACAGCGCCCCATAGCGCGCATTGAAATCATCAAACAGTGCACTTATATCCGGGTCGAGTTGCTGGTGGTCGCGCCAGAGCAACTCTACCTGCTCAACTAGCGGCGACAAGCCTTGGAGCAACTCGGCGATCAGGCCGGCGGGCTTGCCAGCGCCCGCAAAAAAATCATTAACCGCTTGTTTGAGTCCAGAGTCAATCACCTGACGCAGCACGGGTAGATGTTCTCGCAGGACTGGCGCTGTCTCCGAACTCCATACCGCCGCTAATGCCCGTTTAAGTACATCAATTGACGGCGGAGCATAGGCGTACTGGAAAATGCATGAAACGGGGCCATCATCGCCCGCTGGGTCTAGTAGTTCGACGACTTCATCAGGCAGAGACGTCGATAACGTTTCGGCATACTCGTCGAAGCCGAGCACGCGCGGCGGATTGCGTCCGAGCAACTCTGAAGCCTGACTGAGCCGCGTCGATGCCATAAGCAATTCATCCCATCCCCAATCCTCCGGGTTACCGAGCGCTATCGGCTCGCCCACCAAGTAGGCGCGCAGCGCGCGGCGAGCTGGTGACGGATCTGATATCAGCCCTCCAGGCAGATTTATGCCAGCCCAGAATCGAAAAAAAGATTCGATTTGAAGCCCCAACGTGCCACGCGCGTGATCAAGTTTTTGAACAGCATCGCCAATGGCTGCGGCTGAGCGTGGGCCGCCGAACAGCGCAGCCGTTGATGACGTTGCCAACCCGCCCGCGAAGCCCACCAATGAACTCGTAGGTCGCCTCAGCACTGTTTCGGCTGGAGCGAAAGCTTGCGCCATGCGGCCCATCATGCCCATAGTAGTCGCTGGCGGGACACCGATTAAGCGGGCGAACGGTTGCGTCGGTGCGACGGCGCGGTGCCCCTCACTATGCGCATATCTGCCGAGTGATGCAGCACCGAAGCTATCGATCAGTTGTTTGTTGAGATTTGTCGGCCAAGACTGGGCAGTGTGAGACAACGGCTGAAGATCAGCATCCTGCCGCGGACCAGCAAGTTCGGCGAAGGTCCAGTTCAGGTCACACAACGGCAACGTTGCTGAGCGGCCAAGGCCTTCGGCGCTATAGCGACGCATTGGCGGCGCTTCGCCGCCGTCGAAGGCAAAGGTCGCGCGCTCAGGAAGCTCGGCGCACAGCGTCATTCCTTTGGTATTAAACGCCACGCCCGCTTCGACGAACAACAGGTCACTTGCCTGCGGGCGAACTGGGTTAAGTTTAAGAGTGCAGGCAAGCGCAGTGCGCTCACCAGTGCGCACTGCGCCGTTGGCCGACCAGCCTAGAATCTCGCGCGGGCGGGTTCCGACCACGAGCGCGCGTCCGTCGTGCACCCAGTAGGGCGCGCTTACGATCCTGTCATTGCCAAGCGGCTTCGGCGCCCGCGTCAATCCATAAGTGGCAATCGGGTCAATCGCGACAAGTACAACTTCGCATTCGAATATCGCGTCGCGCTTGCCCAACACAACCGCTTGGTTGAGCCGCCCGTTGCGTTCTGCCTTGCGCCCACCGATGCGCAGGCTGAGCGGTACCCGACCAGGTACACGCAGCGCAAGTGGATGACC
This sequence comes from Solimonas sp. SE-A11, assembly GCF_030345715.1. GTDB lineage: Bacteria > Pseudomonadota > Gammaproteobacteria > Nevskiales > Nevskiaceae > Solimonas_A. The sequence continues at coordinate 479,044 of NZ_JAUASX010000001.1, read as the reverse complement.
GTGTTCGTCGCGCAGAGCGGGCACGCCCAGAATAAAGTCTTTTGCTTGTGGTGCTACCCACCACTGGGTGATTACCCAGCCCGACGCGGTGCTCGCAAAATCCGCCTCGACCCGCCCCTCGGCGATGATATGCTGGAACAATAGGCTGTTCTCTTTGTCATCGAGCGCTACTGTCGGATCGAGAATGTCAGCATTGAGATATAGGGCGCCATGCACCGGATCGAACAGCAGTGCCACCTCCGCTGCTTCGAGGCGCGCACCACGCAAATGCAGAAATTGGTCAACCCGCGGGCTGGTCTGCGTACCGCCGAATTGATCGCGCAATAGCGCCCGGGGCCGCGTATCGTCGGCTAGAAGCTCGGCAGTATTTTTTTCGATATCACAGCAGAGCAGGCTTCTTTGCCAATACTGCAACCGCTCAAAGCTAAACGCCGCGCCGAGGGGATTCCCAGTGCTTTGAGCGAGTTCCTGCGCAAGGGTTGCTGGGTGTCTGAAAAAGAGCACCCCGCGATCGACCACTGCCCCCTCAGCAGTTGCAGTGACGAAGCGGCCTCCAATAGTCAGCGTTACTTCCCCAGTGCTCGCGACATTTGGCGCATCTCTAAACACCACGCGTCCATCTTGAATCGAACAGGCCAAATGTATTTGCACACCCGTAAAGCGTACTGCGCCGGAGTTGCCATTGAGTTGTATTGTTAGCCGTGTAGCTGCCGCGTCGAGAGTGAAGCGCGCCGTCACTCCTGGGTAAGGTGAGTCAACGCTTCCGCCAGCAGCGATCGTCAGGTCGAGTCCGAGCAACGCCAGCGTAGCCATTACATGCCCGCCTTTTCACAACCGCTAATATTTACAGCTTTACTCCCAGCCCCCCAACGTAAGCCCTGCACGTCAGCCGCTGTCAACAGCCTAAGATCAGTTCTAGCAATTCTCGTCTTGAAAGGGCTGGAGCCTTCGATCCGCACAAGGCTGCGCTGTATGTGGCCGTAGATGACCCGATGCGTTGGCTCGCTCTCAACCACCTCGAAATAGTTGTCCGTACCCTTTAGCCGCAGAGCGACAATCTTCGCTTCATCATTCACTTCGCAGATTCGCGACTTTTCCCAAGCCGCAAGAGACCACGGTGGAGCGTCGCTAAAGAATGGCCGCACAACATTTAGATCTATTGCACCGATTATGGCTTTTGATGACGCCAGCACGCCGCTGTCATAATAGTCGTTATCACCACCACCAGCGCTTAGTCCCAGCGCCGCGTTCAACCAGCCGGCCCCAGCAACAAGAGAGCCGGTTCCGTTGAGCGAGCGATTGACAATGCTGTTGCACGCAATTTTGTTGTCATGCGCTGCTCTGACGTCGATAAACGCTCTAACAAATTCCCTCCGTACATCCGCGTCTTCTATTGTCGCGCATAAGGCGGCCATATCGGCGACCGCACGGATTGCGGGGAGGACTTGCCCTTTTCCAGGCGAAACATTCCGAACTTCGATGCAAACACTTCGCACCAACGCGTTCCACAGTTTTGCTTGATTATCCTCGAGCGTTTGGACAAGCGTACTTCTTCGTGACTTCGACACCGGATAGTCATCGGTCGCATCTTCGGAGCTCCATTCAGTGCGATTCGCAGTCAGAAAGCTCGCCAATACTGCACGCTCATCAAGATCTATCGGGCGACCTTCCTCGACTAGTCGCAGAGAAATCCGAATAGGCGTCAGCGTTGGAGGCCCCGAGTTACCCGACCCCAGTCGTTCGCGAAATGTTCCTGCACTGAAGGTCGATAGCACAACTCTGGAACCGACACCCGGGCGCACTGCGTAGGGAAGACCGATCGATTTCCGCGCCTGCAGCTCTTCTTCTGTCTCGTGTGAGGACGGAGAATCTCCACAGCGAGTACCGATCGCAGGCTTCGGAACGCCGTACCGCACTGGCACCAAAATCGGCGCGTCAACGGGGAGCTTTATTGTCGTATCGAGAGGCACATGGGTCTGTGGCGAAATGTTGCCAGCCACGCAACCGCTGAGTAGCGTTAGCGTCATAAGAGTGGCCACGACATTCTTCATAGCGCGCATCTCCTTCATCTCAGGTAGGCAAATTGCTCACATCGAGCGTGAAGGAGCCGCGCGCTTGACGAAGGCCGGGCGTCGCGACGTCTTTCGCCAGCTTGAAAGCCGCGCCCTTTCGGCCCCAGGAGAAATTACGTGGGTCGGGCCAAGCAAGCAGTTTTTGGCATTGGTCGAATAGGTCACCCGCGGACATAAGTCCTGCGAGTTCATCTCGCATCCCGTGAATTTCTTCGAGTTTTAGCTTCTTTAGTCTAGCCGCGGTCTTGGCAGGCAGACCCGCGACTGCCGCGGAAGCAAGCAATCCTTGGATCAGTTGTTTCTCTTCCGCGTCCTTCCATTTATTCGGGTCCGTTTCGGAAATATTCGCAAAGGCGAGAGCCAAACGCAGCGATGGATGGGCCAGATTTCCTTGGGCAAGAAACCCCGACTTTCGGATATGGCAGCGCAGCAGCAGCGCAACGCCCGCTTCTGAGGTGACAAGATTTCCGACGGGAACCTTGGCCGTGCCCGCTGGCTTGGTGGGGCGATCCGAAGGATCAATCTCATAGGCCAGAATGTCTCGAATCCGAATTCGCGTCATATGCCATTGGCGCAATCGAAACGATTTGACGTTACGGGCGAGCGCTAGGAACCGCCAAAACCAATGAGTGGTACGAAACCAATTAAGGTCCTCAACCTTCGCGATCGGAGAATCGGATCCGGACCCGCCTGCCGGCTTCGGCAACCAATGTAAACGCCCGGTATAGGCGCAAATCGCCCCCGGCTTGCTCGGAGGCTCTCCATTAGTCCAAGCCGGCCGCGGCATAATTCCGAAAGGTTCGAGTAGTCTGGCACTAGCATCGGCTGGCTCGGTCGATGCCCAATAAGCCAAAAAGGCCGGCAACTCGCCCGCTCCCGCGTCTTGGTCGGGCTCCGCTTGGCCGGGGACCGCCAGAGCCAATGTCCAGTGACATGGACCGAGCGACATCCACGCGTCGTCATAGCCGTTGATCGATTGAAGGTAGCCGAGACACTCTTGCTCAGAGACGGCACGTACTACCCGAAAGGTCTGCTTGGCGGAATCGGTCAGTTGCGCCCATTCTTGGTCGATCATCGTCTTGGGCAGAACTTCGGCCGTCGGAGTAACGATTCGCGAATCACCGACAAATCCACCGACCCATGTGTCAGTCTTCTTTTTTTTGCCTTTTCCCGAAGTTACAACATGGCGGCGGATGCGGCCGCTTTTTACCATCGTGCCTGCACTGTGCGCCGACTCAAACATACCACTCAGGTCGCAGATTCGTACTTGCAGCCGCCCGCGCGGATCCTTCTCATCCTGATGCTCTTTGACGAACGACTCGATCCGAGGATCGTCATAACGCCAATAGTTTCCGCGCACTCCTTTCGTGTCAGCCCCCAACTCAGGCCAAGTGGGCTTGGCGTTATTGACATAGAGTTCGGCGACAACCGGGCAGCGATAGTTCTCAGCGTGCCAGTGATCGAGAAAGGGTTGCAGCGCCGCGTCGTAAGTCCCGTTAATCGCTCCGGTGTAGGGCTTACTATTGTCAGTCGCCTGCAGCCGATTGACCCAGCGCGGATCAGTTGCGTTGTCTGATCTGAGCTTCGCGACGCGCGCAAAGCGCGCATAGATTTGAAATTCGCGTATGGCGTGCCGCAGCCACGGCGATGTTTCGAGAGTGACGTCGAACACCATATTGAAGCCTAGCTCGGCTAGTCGCTCAGTCAGCGCGCCAAGCTCCGCCGGGGTCACTGCGGACCCCCTCTACGGACCCAGTTCACGTTTGGCCTCCAGACTTATCGGCGAGATAAGCGGCGTGGCTAATCCCCAACAGTGAGAGAAATCCCGATGAAATTTCGGGAAACTGGCTGATCGCCTCTCGATATGGCAAAGGCTTATCGAGCAACTGATTGAGCGCCAGTGCGTATATCAGGACCAAGAGCAGCGTGAGCACTAGATGCTGCACCTTACTAATGTCTATGTACGCCGCACCTTCATAGTCGCCCATCACCAAGTTGAGCCACCTGGCATCTGCGGGCGTGGCATTTCTATACACTCGCCCATCAAAGCTGCCTTGCGTCTGGAGGCGTAAACCCGTCTTGACATGCACGGCGATCGCGTCGGCCAGGGTCCCATGCTGCAGAGAGTGACTGCGATAGCGCTGTTTTATTGTAGGCGCGGCCACAGCCGTGAAGCTTCCCAGGCCTAGTAGGACCCAAATCTCGGATGGAATGCGAACGTCTACCGGACCGCGCATGTCGCCGGTGAGGCACGCGGGAATGTTAAAAATGCCCACAGCCTGCAATGCGCTCAGCAGCAGCAGGGTCCACACGATAAGTTGCAGACGCGATAAGCTGATGCGGTTGTCCCTATCGATCAGCACGCCGTCCCAGCGCTTATGCGCCGCCCAGCCAATCGCTCCCAACGACAGGCTCATCAAGACCAGTGACACTAACCACACCTGTCCGCCGGACAAATGCAAAAAGCCATACTTCATTGCGAGCATGTCGACAGCCACAGACAGCAGCAGCAGCAGAACCGCAAGTCCCATGATGTCCCCCCAAGGCGATAAGCCACCGCATCCCGGAATCACATACAGGCGACGGATAGCAAACCTGCTCGCAAACCTGACGGGAAACAGTTTTATCAGCCGCATCAGCAAAAAGCCAGAAGCTCTTTCCCGCTTGATCTCGATTCTGCCCGTCACTAACAGAGAAGGTGGCGGGAGTGATATTCGCGCGCTAAAGGCAGCGACCGAGTATCTTTAACTTAGACATGACACCTGAATCAGGTCGCATATTGTCGATCTCAGCGCCCGCACTTATAGATATCTTCAGCCGTGTAGGCTATGCCTTCCTTATGGCGGGATTCGGATAAGGTATCTGTCGAATCTCTGTAACTCCGCTCCCGCGAGTGTCTGGTCATTTATAGGGTGCCCAAGCGAATCACCATCAGATCGGATTTGCCGCAGATCCCCATCGGAAAAATTGATAAGGTCTCCCCAAATCCCAAGCGGAAGCAGCGGAAATTTCCATTGGGATAGGTGGCAATTGGGGGGCTTTACGGCGAATTCTAGAAATCCACCCTTCTCTACATTTGGTCTAGAACATCGTCCCGCAACCGAGAAACCGATCATCCCCACCTACTGTCGGCAGCCTAGATTTGGGGCTTAGTGCTTACGACCTGGATTTTTGGTCGTAAAATAAGGCCAAATCCAATTCTGAAGCTCCCATGGACCGTGCAAGAGTCACCGCTGCCCTTGAGACAATCATCGAGCATGCCCCGTCCCTTCTAGATTCTGCTTTTCAGAGACCACGGTGCGTGGCATCCACTAAGCTTGTAACGTCCACGCTACGGCATCTAAATATCACTGCGGAGCCTCTCGCAGTATGTTTGCAAGCCTTCACACCGGAATTTGTTCGCAGAAGAATCGCGGGCATGGAAATGACGGCAGAAAATTCCCAAGAGTGGTTGGATGCAGGCGCTAAGTATGTTCAGGTGGGCTACAACGGTTTCACCGTTTCTCCTTCAGAACGGATGCCTATTGACCTGCATTTAGTATCGATCGTCGATGACACTTTTCTAGTGGATCTTGAAGCTCCGGATGTTTCTCGACCAGCCATGCGAATGACAGTTTTAAAACCCTTTATGTTTGACGTAGATGCTGATTTCTTATGCGGGAATAAGCCACTCGTCAACAACATCAACTTAGGTGAGGGTGAGTTTCAAATTGCATACTTGGCTCATCCAAGCGATAAGCAATATGTAAATGGACCAAACTGGTCGGATAGGAAGAGAACTCGTCCCCTCGTGAATCAATTGGCAGCCCTCGTTCGCGAAGTTTGGAAAGGCTAAAGGGGGTGTCACTAACCCTTGGCCACAGAGGTGTCGAGTCTATGCGCTTAGATCAGTAGCTCAAGGGAAAATACCATGGCTTATAAAATCTACGCTTGTCCCTATGTTCAGCAATTCGGTTACGGCATTGTGATCGTCGACGGACCAACGCTTACCGGCAATACGCACATGGTTCGATGCCACGCTTTTTTTAGCGAAAGGGGAAACACCTATAGCAATTCTGACCTTTCTTACAGCAGCGAGGATTTGCTGGCGGCCACTGAAAAAGATCTTCTGGACGCAGCCCAAATGGAGGGAGTTAAGCGCCTCTGCGAACTTCTGGAGGATCGGAAAAGCCTGCATTATCAGCTCATTTTGAGCAATGGAGGCCTCAAGTTCGAGGAGCAGCGTGAGGAATTTCTTATGCAACTTCACATGCGCCTTCGTATCGATACTCTCCTGGAGAAGGCAGTGGAGCATAACGCAGTGGCTCGTGATTTTAAGGATCGAATGAACCTGATAGGTCGTGCTGGGAGAATATCCCGCACTGCTTGGGTAGAGCCCCCGCTTCCGTAAATATGGCCGCCTTCGCGTGAAGAACGACAGGCTTTCTTAACGGGCACCTTTCATTCAGGCCCATGCGCACATCTGTGTCAAACAACTCGTTGCCATGCTGACCGCCATCGAGGTTCACGGCGGCCATGAAGCGCGGGTCGCGATGCGCGACCGTGGAGGCGCTGGAACTCGAGCGGCATGCGCGCGCTGCTCTCCCAGCTGGATATCAACACTTCTATTTTCTTCGCAATTTCGTCGCTCATAACTTCACTAGGGTATGAATCCGGATTACTGAGCGGAGCATCCCTCTCGCTTCAACCCGTTTGCTTTTTCTTGCGCTTCAGGCGCGCCGAAGGCGACGTGATGTGGGCTCGCTGAGACCTCACCGTCGTGAGCGCTTCCTCAAGGGTCGACCGGAACAATTGTATTGGTTGAGGTTTAGCGTTCCAGAATCGCCTCACACGATCTATTTCACCCTGAGGATCTGCGGGTGACTCTTCGTAAGGGTTGGTCCCGGTAGCAACAATGATCGCAGACTGCAAGACCACATAGTGATACCTAAGAAACCAAGTCAGCTTGTTATCGAGCTCGATCACAGGCAAGTGGGGATGAACAGATGGTGTCTCCGGACGGTTAAAGAAAAACGCCGCAGGATTCGCCACCTGTTGAGCCTCAAGTCGATAGGCTTCTGCTTTCTTCCGCCTGACTCCACGCACGAGATTCGAGCGCAGCCAATCCTCCGGAGACGTCTTCTTCCACTCGTTCCGGAGCAATCGATCGTGGATAAATTCGCGCAACGTTCCCACGACGTAAGCATCATCGACACGGTCTTGGAAGGAGACCAGGGCTTTATCCAGGGCCTTCACATACACATCGGCAATGTCATAGGCGAGGTCTTCGTCTGCCAGCTTGCAAAGTAGCGCAAGCGGCAGAATCGCATCCAATGATCCTGTGGAGGAAAGGCGGCTTGCACCCGCGGATATTTGTTCAAGGTCATCGCGCTTCACGGGGAATGCGTCGCCGACCACCAGGTCCGCTACGTACATCACATTGTCGTTAAGTATCGCCAACCCAAGGCGCTCCAGGCAGGCGACGATCAGTTGGTCCGTTCGCTCCTCGGTCGGTGGTCCCTGGCTGGCCAAGACGTCCCAGATAGGGTGCTTGTATACCTCTCGGGCGAATCGGCACCGCTCATCCTGCGCCGCGAATACCTCGACCAAGTTCGAAACACCCCCCTGCGCTCCTCGCACCCGCTCTGGGCTGTCACCCGACCTGTAAATGCGGTTCATGACACGCGGACTCAGAGGCAGCTCCTTCACTTTCTTTGTCTCCGCAGAAACGGGTCGGCCCGCCTTCTTGGCCTCGTCAGCTTCCTTCTTCGCTGCACGGCGCTGCTGCACCTTAAAGCGGTGGTTTGCCCACAATCTATTTCTCAGTAATTCATTTTTTATCAATCGGTTAGGCGGCAGCGGATCGGTGCCATTCCAGCCCGTGGCGGGAATGAACACGAAGTCCATCTCGTCGAAATCCAAACCGGTGGCCTCCCAAACCATCTTGGCCCACAGCGACGCTTGGCAGCGCTGCACCAAATCCCGCCTTGGCCGCCCCATTTGACCTCCTAAACGCGTATCCAAGCCTCTAATTTCGGCCTTATACCGCGTTTTATACGTGTTTTCATAGCTACTGCCGGATTCGCCGGCGACTGCGGAGACACCTAGAGATGCTCGCGTTACAAGGCCAACAGACCACCAGCGGTCGGTCCTCCCTGGAGACCGATCAAGCGCACGTGGTCTACCTCGATGACGAAGGGGTGCGAGCCCTGCACCGGGACATCTATGCGGCGTTCGCCCGCAAGCCCGACGGAGCCAACATCCTCCAGGGGGTGCGGGCGTTCCGGAAAGGCCTGCCCTACGCGCGCCTCTCGCTGTACCCGTCCCCGAAGAACGACGGCGCCCTCATTCCTTGTGAGGGACGCCCCGAGGCCGCCATGGCCGAAAGCCTGGAGATCGATCCGGACATCCGCCGGTATCGCTGCCAGCCCATCTTCGTGCCAGGTGCGCTCGGCAAGCCCTATGTGCCGGACTTCGTCGCGGAATACCGGAACGGCACCTTCGTGATCATCGACGTGAAGGTCGCCGGCCGCCTGACCGAACCTGCTGTAACCCTGCGTATGAAGTCCATGCGCTCGACGCTCAAGCAAGCCCGACTCCGCCACGCACTGGTCACCGAACTCGAACTGGAAACCCAGCCTCATCGGCAGATCCGCGAGGCCCTCCGCAAGGGGGTAAGCGTGGACTTGAGCGAACAGGACCGTCTTCAGCTTCTGGAGCCGCTCCGCAATCGCCCGCACTCCGTCTCCGAACTTCGCAGCTGCGCCGTTTCCCTTGGCTTTAACCCGATCAGTGTCGAGAAGCTGGCACTGCTCGGTGATGTTTCCTTTCCCACCACTACGCAATGGAGCCCATACGCTCTTCTGGAGGTTTCTCATGGAAAAAATTCTACCCATCCTGCAGGCCGGGGCACGATTCGAAATGTCCGGATCCGCCTATGAGGTCGCCGCGGTCCGCACCGACGAAATTCGTGCGGTGCCCTGCAACGGCGGGCCGATGCGGACATTCAAGTTCATGGCGCTGTCCGCACTGCTGGACGCCAACAGCCTGAAGATCACCTACACGCCGCGCGATATCGTCGACGGCATGGTGACATCCCGTCGCTCGCTCAAGCCCGCACAGCTCGAGTGCATGAAGCGCCGAGCCCACTACGTGCACAGCATGATCCGGTGTGCTCCGAAGAATCCCTGCTCGCAGCAGGAGATCCAGGCGCACCTCAAGTCGATCGCCGCCGCAATCAATGACCAGGATCCTCCCGGGGCCTCGACCATCGCGAACTGGATCCGCCTCTGGCGAGAGGCCGGGTGCGACGACATGGCGCTGGTGAACCGCCCGAAGCCGAGCCGCGTGGAGTTTCGAAACGTGCCCCCGAAGGTGCTCGAGCTGTGCGGTCTGGCGGTTCGAGACGTAGGCCTGAGCCCACACCGTAACCGCCAGTGTGATGTTCACGCCGAGGCCCTGCGCCTCGTCGCGAACTACAACGCCGAGACCGGTCAGACGCTGGAGGCGCCCTCGCGGTATCTCGTCGACAAGCTGATGAAGAGTGTCGACAGCTACGAGCGCGACCGGCGCCGGCACGGGAAGGCCTATGCCGATCGCCATCATCGAGCGGCGGGCCGGTCCTTCATCGCGCGAGAACCGCTGGAAATCTGCATGGCCGACGGCCAGCACATGGACATCATGGCGGTGGAGGAGCGCCTGGACGGTGGTCCCGCCAAGGTGCTGGGCCGGCCGTATGTGACGGTCATCATCGACGTGCGCACCCGCTGTGTCCTGGCCGCGTTCGTCTCGCTGGCACCCTTCTCGGGCGGCACGCTTCTGAAGGCCATGATGAAGGCGGTAGTGGCGTCGCCTGGCTGCCCCAGAGGCATCCCATCGACCCTCATTGTCGACAACGGCGCCGACTACCAGGACTCTGGATTCATTCGGTTCATCGGCAACCTCGACGTCAAACTCGAGATCTGCAAACCGCACACGCCCAACGGCAAGGCCGTGGTCGAGCGCTTCTTCCGGCGCCTGAACGAGGACCTCATCCACAAGCTCCCGGGGACCACCTTCTCCAATCCGGAAGCTCGTGGTGACTACCGCTCACAGGATATGGCGATGCTGACGCTCAAGGATATCCAGGGGCGTGTGCAGACCTGGATCGACGAGATCTACCACCAGCAGCCGCATCGCGCGCTCGGCCGCGCGCCCATCGATGTCTGGAACGAGGAAACGAAGACATGCTGATCCCGGTCCGCACGCTGCTTCCGCAGGACGCCGAGGTCCTCGCCCGTACCGTCGTGCCGCGCACCCTGGTGCGCGGCATCGTCGAGGTTTTCGGGCTTACCTGGAAGACAGACGCGCTGCACTCCTGGGAGCACACCGAGCGGGCGCTGGGACGCGAGCCCAAGGTCGATGTCCGCATAGACGAGCTCGACCTGCATGTCGTGTACGTCGACGTCCCCGAGAGCGATCGGGGACCGATCAAGCTGGATTCGCGCCAGCCGGAGTTCACGCGCGGGCTCTCCCTGTTCGAACTCAACCGCCTGAAGAAGGCGGTGAAGGACAAAGGGCTCGCGGAAAAGATCGGACGGATGAGCGATTCCGAAGCCCTCAAGCTCCGGGTCGCCTGGTACGCCGAACTGGGCCACGGTCACGATCCGGCTGCCCAGAAGCGGCTGTCCGACCTGCAGAACCAGCTGGCGCAACTCCGGCTGAGGCAGGCCGGCATGACTCCGCCTGATGAACAGGCGCAGGAATCCCCGCCGCCGAGCGCACCGAGACCAGGGAAGGCGAAGGTGCAGGCTCCACCCAAACCCGTGAAGGAGCAGGGTAACCCTCCTGCCCCCCAGGTCAGTGACCCCAACGAATCACCTGCTCAGCAGGCCCCAACCACCCACGAATGCAAACCAGGAGATTTGCCTAACAAGCCTAAGTACCCATCCATCAACCTGAAAAGGAGACCCACATAATGCAAAACCAAAACCCCACCCCTGAAAAGGAGAACTTCAAAACCTTCCTCGATGCCGACCAGCCGGTACTCACCCCGGCTGAGGTAGAAATCGTGGCACACATCAGCAACCACGTGATCATCGATGCCCGTCTGGAAGGCGGCATCAAGCTGATCCAGCAAGTCCTGGCGGAAAACGCCGCGCTCTCGGAGCCCCGCCACGCCATACTGACCGGTGAGGCCGGCTGCGGCAAAACGACGCTGCAGGACATCCTCAAGAGCCAGATGCCGGAGGAAGAAGACGAGTTCCGTCTCGGCATGCGCCGGAAGGTTCCGGCTCTAATGATGTCGATGCCGACCAACATCACCCCCCGTTCGATGGCGCAGCAGGCACTCAGGGCACTGGGCGATACGTCCAACCTGAACGGGACCTGCTCAGAGCTCACGGAAAGACTGTGCAGGACGATACCGCAAAGCGGCGTGAAGCTCTTTTGGCAAGATGAGTTCCAGGACCTGTATGCCCTCGGTCGCGACCGGCAGAAGATCCAGCCCGGCAGGCTGCGCGCATCCCGCTCCTGGGTGAAGCACGTCATCAACAGGACCCACGTCTCCGTCCTGATCACGGGGACCCCGGAAGCCCGAGAACTCATCAAAGGCGATGATCAGCTGGAGCGTCGCTTCCCCCACTTCTATTCCCTCGACCCTTTCGGCATCCCCAGTGCCGGCAACACGGGCATGGTCGATTTCGTCAATGACCTCCTGATGGACGCGGTTAACTCGCTGCCTCACTTCAGCTCGGCGGAACTCCTCGTCAACGGAGGCAGTGATGCCGAGCGGGTTTACTCGGTAACACTCGGCGTGCCCAGCAGGCTCAAGGATCTTGTGATCCGCGCCGCGCTATGCGCGCATCGACGCGAGTCGAAGAGGATCGAAATGTGCGACTTCACGGCCGGATTCGAGCAGCGCCATCGGGCGCTCCTGATCCATCTGGCTGGAGAGCAGCGCCGCGCGACACGCAAGCAGTTTTTTGAGGCCCTCGATGGCCGCGCGATCAACCCGTTCGTCGCGAGCGATGACGAAGTGCATCAGCTCATCATGAAGATGGCGGCCTGATCATGACGAACACGTCTCTGCCATTTCGTCCCATTCCCCAGTCCGGGGAGTCGCCGCTGAGTGTGCTGCGCCGCGGCGCCCTCGGCAATCACCACAGCTCGGCGCTGCGCTTCGCCTATGCCCTCAACCCGGCGCTGGACCACTCTCCGAGTGGTCTGGCATCGGCAGCCCGCAGCATCGATCTGCGGGCCTGCATCTTCGCGCCGATGGGCATTCCTTCGGAGGAGGCCGACAAGGTCTCCTACGAACGTACCGGGCGCGCCAAGCTCGACGCGCTCGTCTGGAACCGGCTGCAGGTCCCCATTGGGGACCTGCAGTTCCGCCAGTCCAGGATCTGCGTCGCCTGCTATGTAGAGGACGGCTACGCCCACAGCGTCTGGGATCACGTCGCCACCATGGCCTGCCCCAAGCATCTGGTCCTGCTGGATGATGCCTGTCCCTGCTGCGGAGTCCCTTGGAGACCCGCGGGCGATCCGCTCGCCTGCGGATGTGCTCCGGACGAGATGGCCGCCCGCCAGCAGCCCTGCTCCGCGCGCGTCGCGAGCACCATGCAGCGCATCCTGGATGCCGGCGACCAGGCCGGCCTCAACGTGATGGGTCACCTCTGGCAGCTTGCCGGGCTGTGGTCGGCCCTTGGCCTGGACCTGTCCAGAGCAGCCACTGTCCATGTACTGGCGGAACTGAGCCGCGAGGAGTGGCCGACTCTCTCCGCCCAGGATGACGGCGTCGTGCTCCACCCCCGGGTGGCTCTAGCCCCGTTGCTCGCCGCCACCGATCCGGCATGTTCTGCCACGGCCCGCGAACTGCTCCGGCGCGAAATGCCGGTCATTCGTGCCCCGAAGCTCGACCAGGTTCAATGGCCGGCTTCGGTGGCCCGGGCTGTGCTGGGCGTCGGAAGGGTTCCCTTCGAAAAGCTCGTGCAGGAAGGTCATGCGGTCGCGAACGCAGATGGTCTGTTCACGGCCGCCGCTCTCAATGAGCTGCTCTGGATCGTCGCCGGCCATGCGGATGCGAAGCAGCCGATGCTGCCGTTCTCGACCCTGCGCGCAGGTAAGCGCCGGGAGTCGCTGGCCGCCCTGGTGAGCAAGATCAAGGCGGGGGACATTGTCTCCCATTACTGCCCGCCGCCCGACGGATTGTCAGGACTGCACTGTGCCGTGGGAGAGTCCACCGAACCGGAGGCCAGAGAGGGCGTCACCCTCAGCGCCGCAGCGGTCCAGCTCGGCACCAATGAGGAATCGGTTCGCCGGGCGATCAAGCTCCAGCTGCTCCCTGCCAGCAAAGGCTCGGCCACGAGTTCGGTCCAGTGGACGATGGACCCGGCTGCCCTGGAAGCCTTCCAGGCGAAGAACGTCTTCGCCTCGGAGATCGCCAGGCAGCATGGGGTGTCCGTCACCACCATCGCCAACCGGCTGCGGTCGGCTGGCCTGGAGCCGATCAGCGGTCCAGGGGTGGATGGCGGCGCCACCTTCATCTTCAGGCGGCCGGACCTCATGCGTCTCGATCTGCCAACTGTCCTGGTGGGCCCGTATCGCTCCCCCGGCGGAAGGAAGAAGGGTCCTGCTGGCCATTTCGCCACGCAGCCGGGCCATGTGGCGGGCCACGAGGCCGCACAGGCGCTGGGAATCTCGGTGAGGCACCTTCGGGAGGTGATCAAGGCAGGCTGGATCTCGCCATCCGCATCCGACGCCCGCCGGCAGGTGTTCGACCGCGACGCGGTGGCCGGCCTTCAGTTGCGCCTGGGGCGGGACTTCGTTCCGCTGGAGGAGGCCGCACGCATGCTGGGCCAGACAGCAGCGCAGTTCCGGAAGACCTGGGTGGTAACCGGCACCCTCCAGGCCCACCGGTTTGCTGACCGGACCCTGGTGGAAGCTGCTGGGCTGGACCGGGCCAGGGAGATCTGGCGTGAAATGGGCTCGGCATCGTCGATTGCCCGCGGACTGAATCGCCGGCGCTGGCTGTGCCCGAACCTGGCCACGATGGGCCAACTCCCGGCGCCGACTCGTCTGGGAACCGGGGCCCGCCAGGTTCGACTCTACCCCCGTGGCTCTCCGGCACTCCAGCGCCATGACATGACCCAAGGTCCGGTTGATCGGAGGTCGTCATGAACTCCATCTTTGCCAATGTCGTGGCAAAGCAAAGGCTGGGCTTCCGGGCCGCACGACTCATCGCGCACCTGCGGGAACTGGCTGTTGATGCCGGGGCGCTTGCCGAGGAACTGGGCAGTTTTGCTGCAGAGGCTTTCCCCGCAGCCGAGGCAGTACGCGAAGCGGTTTTACTGGATCAGGCAGCCCAGCTGCCTTTTCCCTGCATGGTTTGCGCTCACTTCGACCACTTCGCCACGGGTGAGGGACGCACGATCGGGATACTGATCCGCCACTTCGAAGACCACCGGCAACTTCAGGAAGCCGCACTCGACGAATGGGGGGAGTACCTTGCTCAGGGGGCCTATGTGCAGCCGTGGACGGGTTCGCCCTCGGGTTTCGAGGGTGTTGTTCCGCCGGATGTGGTGTCGATGCTGGCGGATCCCGGCACGGCAAACGCGACCCAATACGCGTCCAAGCTGCACTACAACTTCGCGTAAAGATAGATCGTGCTCGCCGATTGCTGGGACAGACTGACGTCTTTGACCGATTCACATCCTGGCAACCGCCTGAGGACTAGACCTCTCGACTGAACCACGATTGCCGCAGTCATTTAAAGGCCCTGATGGGCCTTTTTTTTTGCCTCCGGCACAGGTCCAGTCGCTGGCAAATCTCACCTTAGCCCCGAAACGCCGTTCGGCAAATCTCGCCTTAGCTTCAACGGAGCTGCATACGACAAATCTTGCTTTACCAGGCGAGTTGTACGGCAAATCTCGGCATTGGGAGCCACCTGATATCGAAATCGAACTCGCCGTTCTGCGCAAGTACTTGATCTGTCGTCCCATGGAATCTCGGTCAGGTCTTACGCCCACGTCGGAGAACCCATCCGCCACCAATTTTGTATGCGACAGGCGCCAAAAAGTGTCGTCATAACGCCAAAGCCCCTCTTCGGAGGGGCTTTTTCTTTACAGCGTCCCCGTTGTCCGTCCATGACCAACAAACGTCGAGGCATGACCCATGAGCAAGCCGAAGAACGTAGTCTACGAAGCAGCGAACTACTGCATCTATTGCGGCGGCACCGAACCGCCTCTTACCGATGAGCACAT
This sequence comes from Solimonas sp. SE-A11, assembly GCF_030345715.1. Classification (GTDB taxonomy): domain Bacteria; phylum Pseudomonadota; class Gammaproteobacteria; order Nevskiales; family Nevskiaceae; genus Solimonas_A. The sequence continues at coordinate 463,755 of NZ_JAUASX010000001.1, read as the reverse complement.
CGTGCCCTTCTCTCTCGGAGGTAGGTTGATTTTCCCCAAGGCATCGTGCGTTGCATGCCAAAAGGTCACCCGTGGCTTCAATGAGGCGATCGCCAGATCCATGTACGGTCGGATGCGGATTCGATTGAATGTCCCAACCCGCAAGCCGAAGGAACGCCCCACTGAACTGTCCATTCTCGCCATACGTCGCGACGGCACCGAACGAGAAGTAATGGTGCCTGCCGAGCTATATCCCCGCTGCTACACCGTATTCAAGTTCAAGCGCGCCGGGATACTGTCTGACAAGTACCCAGCGACCTTCGATCGCGAACTCCGGAACTCTTCTGAGGACATGGCAGAGTTGGTAAAGCAAGGGTACGTCCAGCCTGATGAGGACATCGGGATTATCGAACACGTCCGCGTTGACGCATTCTGCGAGCAACTCGCGCAGATCGGCCATGCACACACCGTCGCCATGATGGGCATGGACTCTTTCGAGCCGTTGCTGCCGCCACTGATACTCGGAAACGACAAGCGCTACTTTCAATTGATCGGCGGTGTAAGCAAGGAAGAGGCCGTCAACACCGGGGCGACAGTGGACTTCATCAACCACCAGGGAACCTACTTTGTAGGATGCCGCGTCGGCCTGCCTGACTTTGGATGGAATTTTCCGACCTACCAGATCATCTGTGGTCGATTCGCCGACAAGGATGCGATGGAGGCCGCCGCTGCCAAACTCAAGGCAGCTGCCGACAAACTCAAGCTCATCGATGGAGACGAGGAATTAGAAGGATTTCGGATTGATATGGCGCCCGCGGAGTAGATCCATCTCAGCTTATTCTTGCGCGGAAACTAAAGGCGCTGCAGGCGTTACGCCGGAAGGGGGACTCTCGTCCTCCATTTTTACCAACGGCGGCGCAGGAGGATTCTGCCTGCCCTCACGAATGTCATCAGCCGTAACGATGACAGGGCCTTCTGCAGTGATGAGTGCGCACAGCTTCGTATCGCAATGCGCCACAGAGGCTTCTATGTTTGCGTACCAGGAGTACAGCTCCATGGTGCAGCAGGCGAAGACCGAGGCATTCCAGCAGGCACTGGAGAAGCTTGATCTTCAGGCTCATCGGATTCGCAGTCTGGAGATATTACTGGCAAAGACGCTGGCGGAAGCTCCCAAAGCAACAGCAGATCAGTGGGTCGTTCGTTCGCGGCCTGCGAGGGTTCGATCCGAGCCTGAAAGTGGCTCGCCAGTTGAGGGGTCGCTGCTACCAAACGAGGTTGTGCGCGTTCTGAGAAAGCGCGGGAAGTGGGTGGAGATCGAGTATTACCATTGGTTTCACGAGGAGTATCGAACTGGCTGGGTCCTGAAGAAGTATCTCGAGCGAGTCCCGCATAACTATTCAGCAACTCAAAACGGTAACCGACCTTAAGGTAGAGAGGATCGTAATTGAATGGACTATTTTGGAAATCGCCAGAACCCCCTCAGCGGCTCCGATGAGGAGCGTGACGCCGCTTTCCGTGCTCTACATGAGCACTTTCAATCTGATTGGCTGCAGGCCCGAGGGGACCATTTGCTGCAGCGCTTATGGAGGCGACGGGACGCATTGGCAACCTTCGAACTCTATACCTTGGGCTACTCACTGGCACGGCTTGACCCCATCGACAAGTCGTGGCTCAAGCATCAGGTGAAGATTGTCAAAGGGCGCGACGAAAATAATACCAATGGCGCTTTGTTCGAAATCCTTGGTGTGAGTTCCTTGCTGAACGGAAACCAGAGCGTCGTTCCCGCAAAACAGAACCAGAAGGGGTACGACGTCGACGTAGTGGACACCGATAACCATTCTTGGCGGATTTCATTGAAGACGTACTCTCCCTCCATTCACGAGCGAGGTGTTCAGAAGCGAATGAAGATCGCTCGCGAAAAGGTACGCTCTTTGCTCGCCCAGAAAGTGCACAGCGTCCGAACCATCGTTTTGGCAACTGCTTTTCCCACCGAGGCTGATTGGCAGGTATTGCTGACCACCATTGCCGACGCGTGCTCTCAATTTCGTGGTCAAGCCATCGTCCTAGAGCGGGGATGCTGGGTTCTAACTCTAGCCACCATGAAACCCATGGGGGAACAGTCCTTATCCCCTTATCATCTTTCGGACCATTTCATCGGAACCGTCCCATTCCATTCGAATGAGCACCTTAACATCCTGTCAAAACTGCAAGAGGCAGCCAGCAAGCTTGCTACAAATAAAAGGGGTCGGAGTAAATTACTCCAACCCCGTCGGTAAAACTAAACGCATGAGAGCCCGCCGGTCGCCCAGCCCCTACAGCTCCCGCACAAACAACTCCCGCTCAAACCGCAGCTGCGGCCAGAACACCCCACCCGCCGCGCGCTCACCCGCCCCCACCACCGTGATCGGGAACGCCGCATCGTCCAGCTTCAGCAGCTTGCGCACGCGCACCTCGTCGAAGCCTTCCATCATGCAGCTGTCGTAGCCGTGCGCGCGTAGCGCCAGCACCAGGTTCTCGCAGGACAGCGCCGTGCTCTTGGCGGCCCATAGCTTCACCTCTGCGCCGGTGTAGGGCCCGCGAGGCACGGCGCGACGTTACCCCGCCCTGAGTAGCGGTTTGGTTTAGAGCCCTGGGTTGCGCGCGCGTGCCCCGTGCAGCGGCACACATCGCCTGTGATGACTGGTAGGAAGATCCCCATTCATGGGCGCCCCGCGTTAAGCATCACGCGCCTTCCCCGCCCGAGTTGTAGATGCGCCAACCGGCACGTGCTTCGCATCTCCCCGCTCCAGGTTGGCGCTCATCGCCAGAGATACAAGCCCTGCCATGCACGCATGGACAGCGACCTTTTTGCCGTGAAGCCACCTTCTAACGACTTAAAGGGAAAAGCTTTCAGTCTGGTTTATGAGGGGAAGCTCAGGCCCCACCTTGAATCCGACGTGTCACCGGACCGAATTGTAATGCATCCTCGCGGCGGCTAATCTTTGAGACCGCATTCGAACCCTGAGCACCACCATGGATAGTCCCGCCGCTGCCGCAGCCCCGCTCGAGCACCCCACTGGGGACGCACCCAAGCGTCCTTACCGCCCCCCCGTGCTTGTTCCGCTGGCAAGTCCGCAAACTGCCGGCAAGCTCAACAGTATCAAGGAGTACACTGATACTGTCACGCTTGTTCCCTATGGAGCGAGCTGACGCCCAGCCCAATCCCTTTCCGGTCCTCCGACCGGAATCCTTGCGGATACCGCATTCCGTGATCGACGGCCGGTGGCCGTCAGCAAACGGGCCTGAGCGCACCGGCTACCGCGGGGAAATAAAAAGGGGTCGGAGTGAAATAAAAAGGGGTCGGAGTAAATTACTCCAACCCCTTCGGTAAAACTAAATGCATGAGAGCCCGCCGGTCGCCCAGCCCCTACACCTCCCGCACAAACAACTCCCGCTCAAACCGCACCTGCGGCCATAACACCCCAACCGCCGCGCGCTCACCCGCCCCCACCACCGTGATCGGGAACGCCGCATCATTCAGCTTCAGCAGCTTGCGCACGCGCACCTCGTCGAAGCCTTCCATCATGCAGCTGTCGTAGCCGTGCGCGCGTAGCGCCAGCACCAGGTTCTCGCAGGCCAGTGCCGTGCTCTTGGCGGCCCATAGCTTCACCTCCGCGCCGGTGTAGGGCCCGCGAGGCACGGCGGCCAGCAGGCCGCCCGCGGCGGTGGCGGCCTTCTTCACCATGGCAAAGCCGTTCAGCGGACCCGGCACCTGTCTCAGGCGGCCGGCCGGAATCCGGGCACTGCCTCCACTCGGCTCCTTGAGCGAGATCTGTCGTCTGTCGGGGTGTGCCGCAGCCCTGGCGAGCCGAGGCGGCAGGTTTCGGATGCGGGGGCCGACGCAATACAGGGGTATCGCTCGGGGGGCGGATCGCATCTAATCTCGGCTCGCCAGGGCGCGCTGGCTGGCGTGTCCGCCGCGCCGGCCACCGGCATGCCCGCCCCAGAATCGCATAACGAGTAGGACGTTCCGCCCATATGTTTGCTGGCCTGATCACGATCGCTCCCGGCACTGAGCCACAGGATTTCGCCGAACCTGCCGCGCTGAGCGCCGCCCTGGCGCCCTACCACCGCCCGGATCGCGAAGGATGCTGGCAGCAGGGTCCCGCGCTGCTGCTGGCCCAGCGCCAATTCAATGCCCCGCAGTCGCGCGATCCGGAGTTGCCGCTGCGCTGCGGACAGACCGGCGTGGTGCTGGCCTTCTGGGGCCGCCTGGACAATCGCGAGCAGCTCGCGGCGGCGCTGGCGCTCGATCGCCAGCGCCTGGCGTCGCTCGCCGACAGCGAGCTCGTCCTGGCCACGTGGCAACGCTGGGGAGAGGCGCTGCCACTGCATCTGGTGGGGGACTTTGCGCTCGCCGTGGTGGATGCCGCGCGCCGCCGCGTCTTCCTGGCGCGCGACGCTGTCGGCATCAAGCCGTTGTACTACCGCCACGATGCCTCGGTTTTCGCCTTCGCCAGCTCGGCCGCGGCGCTGCGCACGCTGCGCGGCCTGCCGCTGACGCCGGACCCGGAGTGGATGGCGCAATACCTGCTGCACCTGTCGAACAGCCCTGAGCGCTCCGGCTACCGCGAGTTGCACAAGCTGCCGCCAGGGCACAGCCTGAGCGTGGATGCCGAAGGCCGCGCCACGTTGAGCCGCTGGCACCATTGGCGAGACGACGCCCCCGACGCGCATGCGCGCGACCCGCGCTGGGTAGAGCAGTACCGCGCGCAGTTGGAGGAGGCCATCCGCTGCCGCATGCCCAGCGACTATCCGCTGGGCACCGAGAACAGCGGCGGTATCGACTCGGCGACGGTGACTGCCTATCTCGCGCGCTTCCTGGGTGACCCGGGCGATCGGCTGCACAGCTTTGCCTTCGCGCTCTGCGAACAGGAGCCGGCCTATATCCTGGAGACCAGCCAGGCTGCCGGTGTCCGCCACAATTACGTCATCACCGCACGCAGCGATGAGGCCGAGACCCCTGACCAGGTGCTGGAGCGCACGCTGCGGGTGCTCGGCCTGCCGGAGGAGCACAGCAACGGCAGCGGCCATACGCCGTTCTATCGCGAGGCCCAGGCGCGCGGCATCCGCACCCTGTACTCCGGGTTCGGTGGCGACGAGGTGGTCACCAACCCCGCGTCCCACGTGCGGCTCGAGCTGCTGGACGCAGGCCGTTACGAGCAATTGCAGGAGCTGCTGCCCGGCAACGCGCTGACCCGGCGCCTGAGGGTCGCCAAGATGCTGCTCACGAGCCGCAAGAGTCCTGCGTACAACCCGGACTTCTGGCTGGCCTGGAACGAGCGTTGGCCACACCAGCCGCTGCGCGCCGAGGTCGTGGCCGCATACGGCCTGCGCGAGGCCTACTTCGCCACCGCGATCTACGATGCGCCCTACCGCCGCACCAACGATTTCATCCTGCAGCACCTGCTGCAACAAGCGTTCATCCCCGCACGGCTCGAGAGCTGCACGCTAGCAGCGGCATCCTGGGGCATCGAATACCGCTGGCCGTTGTGGGACGCGCGGCTGGTGCAGCAATACCTGTCCACGCCCAGCATCGAGAAGCGTGGTCCGGGCCGCATGGGCCGCTATCTTCACCGCCGTGCGATCGACGGGGTGGTGCCCCAGCGTGTAGCGTGGAAGCCCAGCAAGGATATGGGCGCTCCTTCCTCATCCAGCCATCTGGGCTTGGCGACAGAGGCCTCGGCGCGTCGCCACCAGGCCCTGCTGCACGACCTGCACCCGGCACTGGTGGACCTGGTGGATGTGGCGCGGCTGCGGGCGCAGCTCGGCATATCCTTCGCGCAGGGGTCGGCCGGGGCATTGATCGGGCAGCATTTCACCGCACTGCACATGCTCAACCGCTGGCTCCACGGGCACGCGGGCCCGGCATGAGCCGCTGGCGCCGCGCGCTGCGCCTGCTGCGCCGCGAATACCTGTCGCGGGGCTTGCCGCACGGACTGCTAGGGCCGGCGCTGTTCTGGCCGGACGGCGATGAGCGCCGGGCCCTGCATCGCCGCCTGTGGTGGCAGGCGCCGCGGCGCCTGCCGCGGCCCCTGTGGCTGCTCGGTGAGTTCTGGCTGTGGCTGCGCTGGGCTGCCTACCACGTCTGGCGGCAGGGCTGGACGGTCCTGCGCAGGGCGGGGCCCCAGGTCCGCGCGGAGGAACACATCTCCCTGCCGCGGCAGGCGGGCCGCCTGCTGGTACTGGGCCTGGGCTGGGGCATACCGCCGGCCGACGTCTATCGCTTCCAGCTTTACCGCCGGCCGGCAGCGGCCGCCGACTACATCTACGACCACGAGCTCGCCGCCTACCACCGCTGGCGCAGCCCCGGCCCATCCGCCGGTGCGGCGCGGCAGCGCCTGCAAGACAAGCTGGCGGCCGCCGCGGCCCTGGCCGCACGAGGCGTGCCGGTCGCACAGACCCTGGACTGTGTCACCCGGCACAGCGCGGGCACCCTGGCGTCGCGCCTGGGCACGGGCGCCTGCTGGTTCTGCAAGACACGCAGCGGTCACGCCGGCCGGGGCGCGTTTACCGTCTGGCGGGTCGAAGGCGGCCTGCGTGGATGCAGCTTCCAGGGGCGGGCGCTGGACGACACGGCGGCCGTCGAGCAGGCCTGGCGTGAGCTGCTGGCTCTCGACGACGCCTTGATCCAGCCGCGGCTCGAAAACCACCCGGCACTGCAGGCGCTCGGCACCCGCGATGACGCCATTACCCTGCGCCTGATCACACAGGGCCCCGCGGGGAGTGCGCCGCCCGGCTACGCGGCGCTGGAAATCCCCGCCCCCAGCGCCCCGGGAACGGCACCACAGACCTACGTCATCCTGCCGCTGGACCCGCGTAGCGGGTGCCCGCGGCCGCTGGCTGCGGCGCAACTGCCCGAGCCGGTTCGGCGCGACCAGGCGGAAGTCTGCGCACGCCTGCCGACGGATTTCCGCGTGCCGTTCTGGGAAGAGCTGCTGCGATACAACGCCAGCGCCCATGGCCTCTGCCCGGAACTCTGGGCGGTCGCCTGGGACTGGGTGATCACGCCGGGGGGGCCGGTGCTGCTCGAAGGCAACGCCGGCTTCGGCCTGGCCATGCCGCAGATGGTCCGCGGCGGGCTGGCCGCTGCCGCCCGCTGAATCGGGCGGCCGGGCTCAAGTGCCGGTATCGGCTCCGTGGAAGCGGGCGGAGCTGGTCACTGGCTTGCCTGCCGGGCCACGCGGGGCGCTGATCTGGCTTCTGTGTCTCTTGGAGCGTGATGCACCGGCCGCCTGCCTCGGTTGACCCGCAGCGGGTCTGCAGGCCGGGTCCCCAGCCTGCGAGGCGAATGAGGCGCTTGCCGCGCTGCGGGGCCTCGAAAGCCCGATGGTCTGGGCCCCTCAGGCCGCTGGCGGAATCTGCTCATGTCCGGACGCGACCTGCCCTATCGCCTCCAACAGGCCCAGCTGGTGCCGCGCCACTTCCGCGATCATGGCCGTGACGGGAACCTCCGGCTCGGCCGTGCCCAATGCCAGCAGGTCCTGGTAATGCCCGCGGTTGGCGTGAAGCACCGCCGTCCAGGCCGCCTGGGCCAGGCTGTCGAGTTCGGCGCCCGCCAGCTTCGGGTGGAGGCCGGCCACCAGCACCCGCAATATCGCCCGCGCCCTCAGGGGCCGTGCCGCATCCAGGTTGACGTGGCTGATCGACAGGCCGTCCGCCAGCACCTCCAGCGCGGGCAGGTCCATGTGGGGGCGGTGGTGCTGGCCCTGGATCACCAGCCGCCCGAGGCCCGGCACCCGCAGTTCACAGGCAACCGACTGCAGGAAGCGGGGCTCGCGGGCTACGTACCCATACTGCAACAGAAGGGTCATCGCATCCTTGTAGCCATAGCTGGCATAGCACTCGCCCCCGTCGCCGCAAGGCCAGGGGTCGACCCGCACGCCACTGGGTCGGGTCTTGAAGCGCGCCCCGTCCGGGTGGTGATTGAGCACATCCACCAGGGGCATCAGCACCGGGGTCCTCGCCGGCCCCGCCGCGTCCGCCACCAAGGGAGCCGCCGGGTAGCCCAGCGTGCGGGTGCGCAGGAACGCCTCCGCCGGTGACAGCGTGCCCGCCTCCCAGGGCGGGTGGCCCGTCTGCAGCCGCAGTGCCAGCGCCGAGCCAGGGGCCAGCGCCAGCGCCGGCAGCCGCAGCGGCAGGTCCGCCAGCTTGCCGGTCAGCGCATACAGCTCCAGCATCTGATCCAGCACCTGACGCTGCAAAGGGCTCAGCCGCTCCAGCCCGGTCGTTGGCTCTAGCCGACTCGCGGCTCGCCAGTGCAGGTCGGCCACCGGCACCAGCAGCGGCTCCGGAACCAGGATCAGCGGCGCCTCGGCGGCGGCGAGGGCCTGACGGTCGACGGTGGCCCATAGCGCCCTGCCCTCCTGGTGCAGGCAGAGCCCAGGGTGCAGCTGGCCGCCGGCCGCGCGTACCAAACCGATCAGCGCGGCATAGGCGCGCTCCACATCCCGCAGTTCAGCCGCGATTCGCATGGAGAATCAGCGTTCCGCGATGATGCTGGTGAAACAGCCCACCACCGTGAACTGCGCAAAGCTGGCGCCGCCGGTCACATTGATGGCGCCCGAGCATACCCAGGCATGGGCCTTCATCGACTCCCCCGGCGCACCGGGGGCGAGACCGAAGTACAACGCATAAGGCACGCCATACAGTCGCAGTAGCAGGCTGGCCGTCAGGGCCTGCGGAAAGCAGTTTGACGTCCAAGGGGTGTAGCGCGCGGCCAGCCGCACGGCGCGGCCCACCTGCCCGGCACGGGCCTGTTGCGTCGCCGTCAGCAGCGGCACCCAGGGATGCAGCCCTTGATGCCGGCCCATCCAGGGTGCCAGCCGCCGGAACGGCACGCACAGGATCGCGGCGCGGCTCAGGCCCAGCACGACCCAGGCCGGCAGGAACCAGCCTAGCTCGAAGAAAGAGCGCTGCAGGACATGCCGCAACCGCTGGCGCCAGCGAGCGGTGAAGGGGGCAGGGGCGGTGGGGTTTCCGGAGCGGGACATGGGGAATGTGGCGGCTGCCTGGGGCACGCCAGGGCGTCGCAAGGATAGCAGTGGTCCGCAGCCAGGGCTGCACTTCCAGCAGGCTCCGCATACCCCCTGAATGTGACGCCGGGTCCGTTGCCGTCCAGCGACAAGCTGTGTAGCGTAATCGCAGGGATTGGGCTCAACTCAACCCCGGCTCGTGCCGCGGGATGGCAAGGTCCGTCCATGCAACGGGGTCCGCTCCTCTGCCCGACGGATTCCGCTCATCAGTATTTTCCACTCCAGGCCCCTCCGCATGACCGAAATCACCCCCACCGCCCCCGTCACCCAGGCGCCAAAGTCCGATGCTGCCTCCCCGGCCCGTCGGCCCTATATGCGCCCGCGTCTCGTGTGCCTGGAGCACTCCCTCGATACGCACGGCAAGGTTTTTAAGAACTCTCCGGAGGGTGGCACCATTATTGGCCCCTCCTGACGGCTCGGCCTTCTCCCCAGCCTGCGCACTCCGGAAGTGGATGGGCCCACGGGGTACCCGTACACCGGCCTGATCCGCGGGCGCAGCCCCGGGCTTGCGTTGCTCAGCATGCTCGAAGTCCGCTGACGCGCGGGCGGCAATCCGCACTGGAGTGCCCGCAGAAAGGATGGCAGTGGACCGCAGCTGGGCCAGCACTTCCAGCAGGCTCCGCATACCCCCTGAATGTGACGCCGGGTTCGTTGCCGTCCAGCGACAAGCTGTATAGCGTAATCGCAGGGATTGGGCTCAATTCAACCCCGGCTCTTGCCGCGGAATGGCAAGGTCCGTCCATGCAACGGGGTCCGCTCCTCTGCCTGACGGATTCCGCTCATCTTATTTTCCACTCCAGGCCCCTCCGCATGACCGAAGTCACCCCCACCGCCCCCGTCACCCAGGCGCCAAAGTCCGATGCTGCGTCCCCGGCCCGTCGGCCCTACATGCGCCCGCGTCTCGTGTGCCTGGAGCACTCCCTCGATACGCACGGCAAGGCTCTCACCCAGATTAAAGAGTATGGCTCCGCTTATGCCCCTTCCTGACGGCCCGGCCTTCTCCCCAGCCTGCGCACTCCGGAAGTGGGTGGGCCCAAGGAGTGCCCGTACACCGGCCTGATCCGCGGGCGCAGCCCCGGGCTTGCGTTGCTCAGCATGCTCGAAGTCCGCTGATGCGCGGGCGGCAACCCGCAATGGAGTGCCCGCCGACACGCCCCTGGAAGGGCCCCGATTCATTGAGCAGAATGCGGTCTGGCACAGCCTCGCGCGCGCGGGTAGACGCCATGTTCTGCCCGGTACAAGCGCGCTCACATCTCCTTTCTCAAGAACCCCCTATGCCGGATATGTCCCCCGAAACCCGTGTTGTCCGAGTGCCCGACCTGATCGCCAGCGAAATGGACGGTGATCTGGTGATGATGAGCATCGAGCGCGGCGAGTATTACGGCATCAGCGGCGTCGGCACTCGTGCCTGGGAATTGCTGGAGCATCCCGTCAGCCTGGCTGAGATCGTTGCCACGATCTGCCAGGAGTTCGAGGTTGATGCCGCCATCGGCGAGCAGGACATGCGCAAGTTCCTGGAAGAATTGATCCATCGCGGCCTGGTCCAGACGGTCGCATGAGCGCAACGGCTGCCCTGGAGAGCCGGGCCTGGCCGGCGTTGGCCGCCGTATTGCACCTTGGCGAACTGACCCCCGCAGCCCGGCCCTTCGTGGTCGCCCTGGCCGAGCATCCGCAACTACCGCAACGCCTGGCACGACTGGCCCAGATGCTGCGCGACCGCGAGCAGCGCAAGGATGCGCTCCTGGTGGCGGCGGCAGCGCGTGAGCTGGCGCCTCACGACATCCGCGTGCGCGTACTGACCGAGTGGATCTGCCGCCGCCAGGCCCCGCTCTGGCACTTCGGTATCGTCCATGACCAGTTGCGCAACGAAACCTATGCCCGTGCGCTGCGTCATCATGTGCGCCCGGGCATGACCGTGTTCGAGATCGGCACGGGTACCGGCATCCTGGCGATGCTGGCGGTTCAGGCCGGCGCGCAGCATGTCTACACCTGCGAGATGCGAGAGGACGTTGCTGCCGCAGCGCGCGCGATCGTCGCCCGCAACGGTATGGCCGACCGCATCACCGTGATCAGCCGCAATGCCCGTGACGTGAAGCTCGGCGTGGACCTGCCCGAGCGCGCGGACCTGTTCGTCTCCGAGATCGTGGACAACACCCTGCTGGGCGAGCACGTGCTGCCGCTGACCGAGCTTGCTCGGGAACGATTCCTCAAGCCCGGGGCGCCGCTGCTGCCCTGGCACGTCGCCGCCATGGGTTGCCTGGTATCCGGGAGCAAGCACCACGAGCACTACCGCATGGACACGGTGATGGGCTTTGACCTCACGCCCTTCAACCGCTTCAGCCCGCTGGAGCTGAATGCCGGCAAGGGCGGCGGCGGCAACGTCGAGATGCTGTCCGAGCCAGTGGAGTTGGTCGGCTTCGACCTGCGCCACGATGCCCCGGCCGAGGCCAGCCACGCGCTGCGGCTGGTGGCCAGCCAAGAGGGCCGCGCGGAGGCCCTGATGCGCTGGCTGCGGCTGGATTTTGGTGACGGCATCGTGTTCGAGAACCGGCCGCCGCAGCAATCCAGCTGGGATCCCCACCTGCATATCCTGCCGCAGGCGCGGGACCTGAAGCCGGGCGACGCGCTGGACGTGGAGATCGGCCACGATCGCAGCCGCCTGTACATCATTCCTGCGGCTGCCGATTCGGGCCGAGCATGAGTGAGCACTCTCGGGAGCTGCGGTACGCCTATGGGCTGCGGATCGACAGCGAGCTCGACCTGCCGGAGCTGCAGCAACCGCCCCCAGCAGGCAACGATGAGCCGGACGTCCGCATCCGTCTAGGCGCCGTTCCGTCCGAGGGCCCGGCAGGCGCCAGCCAGTTGGGGCCCTACCTCTGGGCCGGCCCGCGGCAGTTCTGGCTGCACATACCGGAAGTGGCACGGTTCCTGGTGAACGATGGCTGCGAGATCCGGGTGGACCCCGAGCCCGGCATCGACGACGACAGCCTGCGTGTGTTCCTGCTGGGCTCGGCCTTCGGCGCGCTGCTGTTCCAGCGCGGCCTGCTGGTGCTGCACGGCAATGCCATCCAGGTCGGCGACCGGGCCATGATCTGCGTGGGGCACTCCGGCGCCGGAAAATCCACCCTGGCGGCGGCGTTCCTGCGGCGCGGCTACAACATCCTGGCCGACGATGTCGTGCCGGTGGACGCACAATGCCGGGCGCTGCCGGGATTCCCGCGCATCAAGCTTTGGCAGGACACCGCCAGCCGCATGCAGATCGATACGGCCGGCCTGCGCCGCATTCGGCCGGGCATGGAGAAATTCAACTTCCCGGTAGTCACCCAGTTCGCCGACTGCGCGCTGCCGGTGCGCTGGATCTACATCCTGAGCGGCGAAAACCAGCCGGACATCCAGCTCGATCCGGTCGCCGGCATGGACCGCTTCCTGCCGCTGCGCGACAACACCTATCGCGTCAGCTTCCTCAAGGGCATGGGGCTCAACGGCAAGCACCTGCGCCTGATAGGCCAGGTCGCCGCGCGTATCCGTCTGGTGCGGGTCACGCGCCCCGACCATGGCTTTGAACTCGACGCCCTGGTGGACAGTATCCTGGCCGACATCGCCGCGAATCCCTGACGATGGGCGGCATCTACTGGCTGGCGTCCTACCCCAAGTCCGGCAACACCTGGTTCCGCACCTTCCTGCGCAACCTCAAGGCCGATGGCGAAACGCCGGTGGACATCAATGAGCTGTCCACCGGCAGCATCGCCAGTGCCCGGGGCTGGCTTGACGAGGTGCTGGGTTTCGACACGGCCGAGCTCACGCCGGACGAGGTCGAGCGCCTGCGGCCGGTGGTCTACCGCTGGAGCTTGCGGGAGCCGGAGATCGGGTACCACAAGATTCACGATGCCTACACCCTCACTCCGGCGGGCGAGCCGCTGGTAAGCCGCGAGGCCACGCTGGGCGCCCTGTACATCGTGCGCAACCCGCTGGACGTGGCGCCCTCCGCCGCCAATCACTGGCATTGCAGCATCGACCAGGCGATCGAGCAGATGGGCCAGCCGGACATGGCCCTGTGCCGCTCGCGCAAGAGCCTGCCGCCGCAGGTGCGCCAGCGCTTGCTGAGCTGGTCCGGCCACGTGGAAAGCTGGGCCGATGCGTCGGGCCTGAACCTGCACGTGATCCGCTACGAGGACATGCTGGATCGGGCGCAGGAAACCTTTTCCGGGGCGGCCCGTTTCCTGGGCCTGCCGGACGATCCAGCACGCGTGGCCAAGGCGATCCGCTTCAGCGCGTTTGGCGAGCTGGCGCGCCAGGAGTCGGAAAAGGGCTTTCGCGAGCGGCCGCGGCACACCGAGCGCTTCTTCCGCCAGGGCCGCGCTGGCGGCTGGCGCGACAGGCTCACGCAAGAGCAGGTGCAGCGGTTGGTCAAGGACCATTCCGCCGTGATGTACCGCTACGGGTACCTCGATGCGGCCGGCGAGCCCGTCTAGCCCCGGCGCGCGCCCTTTTTCAGCAGCCGCGCGGGCAGGCCGGGCGCGGGCGCGGTGCGACCACGAACACCTTTCAGCGCCCGCTCGAAGATGGCCGGGCGCGCATCCAGCCAGCCCCGCGTCATGGGCTCAGCCTCCTCTCCCGCCCCGGCGCATGCATCTACACCTCATGCACGAACAGTTTGCGCTCAAACCGCAGCTGCGGCCAGAACACCCCGTCCGCCGCACGCTCACCCGCCCCCACCACCATGATGGGGAACGCCGCATCATTCAGCTTCAGCAGCTTGCGCACGCGCACCTCGTCGAAGCCTTCCATCATGCAGCTGTCGTAGCCGTGCGCGCGTAGCGCCAGCACCAGGTTCTCGCAGGCCAGTGCCGTGCTCTTGGCGGCCCATAGCTTCACCTCCGCGCCGGTGTAGGGCCCGCGAGGCACGGCGGCCAGCAGGCCGCCCGCGGCGGTGGCGGCCTTCTTCACCATGGCAAAGCTGTTCAGCGGACCCGGCGCGTAGTTGTAGGGGATCAGCTGGTAGTAACGCTTCACCAGCACCGGCACGTCCGGCATCGGCCACTCGCGCAGCATCTTGCGGGAGAACTCCTGCACGCGGTCCGTGCGCGCCACGCAGACGATCAGCTCCGCGGCGGTCTTGGCGGCGAGCTGGCTCATGCAGGCCTTCACCAGCCGCGCCTTCTTGTCGGCGGACTTCACCACGTAGAACTCCCAGGGCTGGAGGCCTGAGGAGCAGGGCGCGAGCAGCGCCATGTCCAGGCAGTCGTCCAGCACGGCCTGGGGGATCGGCTTGTCGGTGAACTTGCGGACCGAGCGGCGGCTGCTCACCACCTGGCGGAAGGACTCAAGGTCGATCCCCTGGGGCGCGGGCTCGTGGTAGCGCTCCTTGCCGTCCACGGTCACGGTCTTGGGAGCCGCAGGCTTCGCGACACTCCGGGCGGCGGGGACCTTGGGGGCCTTGGCCTTCGCGGCGGGCTTGGCGGCTTTCTTGCGGGTCTTGGTCTGGGTGGTCATGGGCAGGCTTCAGATCGGAGAAGGTTGACCCCCACTGTAGCCGCCCCGGCTGGCCCGATCCTTGGCCGGCGAGCCCGGCGGAGCGGCAGAGGCGGGTGGAGCCGGAACAGGGCCGGGTTGGAATTCCTGGCTCCTGTGGCATGCATCCCCGCCCCATGCGCATCGTCATCGTCGGCACCATCTGCGCAGCGGGGCAGGCTCATGTGCGGAGAAACACCTGCGCGGTGATCGTGTTCCCCTCTTCGATCCCTTCCGCCTTGCGGACACTCGCCTTGATCGCAAACAGGTAGGTGCCCGCCTTGCCCTCGGGAAAGAGCGACGTCTCCCACTCTGTCTCACCCACTCGGATCCGCAGGGGCACCGATCCCCAGCCACGCTTGGCGCCGGTGACCTTGCTGCGGATTTGCGCCGATTGCGCCTTGGGCACGGTGGCAAAGTGCCAGGCCGCGCCCTGCTTCCAGCGCCATACCTTGGTCTTCACCGTGACCGGCGCGGCGGCCGCTTCCGGCTCGCCATCCAGCAACGGCGAGAAGCGGTCCGGCTCGCCGTACATCAGCACGACATTCCGCTTGGTCTTCCGGGTGCTCGCCATCGGCCCTGCTCTCACGCTTCAAGAGTGCGGATAAGGTACTCCACCGCGCCCCTGCCGAGGCCCGTTTCGCACCCTTTTTGTGCAAAACGCATGAGGGCTTTTGGGCTGCCTATACTGGCCCGCATCGCTCCCGCCAGGAACCTGCACATGATCAAGGGCAGCATCGTCGAGCTGGTATCCCCCGCCGAGTCCAACGGCACCATCAAGATGGAAAGCCTGGAAGCCCTGGTGGACTGGCACGTGGTGGAAGGCAGTGCCGCGCTGCTGGTGGGCGACACGCTCGACGCCGCCCTGGAGCTGGACGCCGAGGAGCGCCTGGAGCTGTGGCGCCGCGTGGTCTGGCAGGCCGACGGACGCATCGCCGTCATCGCCGGCCTGAGCGCGAACCGGCTCGAGATCTCGCTGGAATTCGCGCAGGTCGCGGACGAGGCCGGTGTGGATGCCGTGCTGCTCACGCTGCCCATCTCGGCCTTTCCGTCGCGGGACAAGTTGCTGCATGACGTGGAGACTGTTGCCCGGGCCGTGAAGCAGCCCTTGCTGCTGCGCTCCAATGAGCGCATCGCGCCCACTGTGGTGGACGCGCTGGCGCGTATCGACGGCGTCAGCGGTTTCGTCGACGGCGCCACGGACCTTGCCCGAGCGCGCGCGCTGCTGGCGCTGCACCTGCCGGTAGGCTTCGCGCTGTATGCGGGCAGTGACATCGCCGCCGCACCCTTCGTGCTGGAAGGCTTCGCCGGCGGTGTCTCCACCACCGCCAACCTCGTCCCGCGCATGGTTCGCAAGCTTCACGACGCCGCTCTGTCCGGTGATCGGACAGAAGTCGAGTCCCTGCAGAAGCCCCTGCAGACGCTGCTGCAGGCCCAGCCCGAGCACAACCTGCCGCGCGCCCTGCAATGGGCGCTGATCGAGATGGGCCGCGTGGCGGAGAGCACGCCGCCGCTGGCCCTGTCGCAGACGCGCGACTACACCAACCTGCGCCGCGCCCTGCGCTCGACCGGCTGCGCCATCTGACGGCATGCCCCCGGGCAGACGCGGCATCGCAAGGCCGGAGCATCAGGCCATGCCCTGCCCAGCCACCGCTCGCATCGCCGCAACACTGAAACCTGCCGTGCCACGCCGCGGTCCCAAGGGGCATGGCCGCCCCACGCACTCCCGCACGGCACCCCAGGCTCGCTCCGCTGCACACACCGGACGGGCGCTACATCGTCGTGCGCGGGCGCCTGTGGCGCACGTCCAATCCCGGGCTCGGGGCCACGCGCCGGCAGGAGATCCAGCATGAGCTCATGTCCGCCCGCCGCGCCGTCAGGCAGGCCCTCCAGTCCGGCGCCCAGGCATCGCTGAAGCAAGCCCGCGCCCGGGTCCACGCCGCCAAGGTCGCGCTGGGTGAAAGGGGCCCGGTCTGGTGGCAGGATGGCGCCCAGGACTACAACCGCCACCTGGCCCGGAACTCACCCTATGCGCAGTGGTACGCAGAGGCCGAAGGGGCCGCTGGACCAGGCCGCTGACCGAGGGTGGAGGTCGGCACTGAGGGGGCCGTGCAGAAAAATCATCGCCCCCTGTCGAAATCCGCCCTGCCCGTTCGACGTGTAGATGCCTCCCACGGCTTTCCCCAGAATCAGGAGCCCCACCATGCCCAGCACCATCCGCCTCCACCGCGTCCTAAAGGCCCCGCCGGAGCGCGTCTACCGCGCCTTCACCGACGCCGACGCCCTCTGCAAGTGGCTGCCGCCCAATGGTTTTACCGCCAGGATCCATGAGTTCTCGGCGAAGGTGGGTGGCGGCTACCGCATGTCCTTCACCAACTTCACCACCGGCGGTGCCCACTTCTTCCGCGCCGAATACACCGAGCTGGTGCCCAACGAGCGCATCGTCCACACCGACCAGTTCGAGGACGCCAACCTCCCCGGCCAGATGACCGTGACCATCGTCCTCAAGCAGGTTTCCTGCGGTACGGACATCAGCATCACCCAGGCCGGCGTGCCGGACGTGATCCCGGAAGAGGGCTGCTACCTCGGCTGGCAGGAGTCGCTGGCCCAGCTCGCGCAGCTGGTAGACCCCGAGATTCCGGACGCATAAGGCGCTCGCCCCAGCGGCAGCGCAGCAAGGGCTGGCGTGGTCGGGCAAGCGCCCGATCACGCCAGGCTACGCGCCGCGCCGTGCGTGCCCAACCCCCACCGCGATCCCTGCTGCCAGCAGGATCAGCAGCGCCGCCACGCCAAACGTCACCCGCATACCGTGTGCCACCGCATCCGGGCTGGCCGCGTGGATATCCGCCGCGCCCGCTGCCGCCGCAAACACGGCGCCCAGCACGGCCGCACCCGTGACCAATCCCAGGTTGCGTGAAAGGCCGATCATGCCGGACACCAGCCCGCGCTGGTCCGCCGCCACGCCCGCCATTACCGCGGTGTTGTTGGCCACCTGGAACAGCGCATAGCCCGCCGTGAGGATCACCAGGGGGATCACGTAGCCGGGTATGCCCAGCGACACCGGCACCCGCGACAGCGCCGCGCAACCCACCACCATGCCCATCAGCCCGCCCACCGTGATGCGCTGCGCGCCATGGCGGTCCACGCTCTGCCCGCCGGGCAGGCCCACCACCGCCGCGATCAGCGGCCCTGCCGCCATTACCAGCCCCACCACCGCCGCATCCAGCCCCAGCGCCCGCGACAGGTAGAACGGCCCTACCACCAGCGTCGCCATCATCACCGTGGTCACCAGCACGCCGGTGGCCAGGCCCGCCCGCAACACCGGCTCCCGGAACATCGCCAGCCGCAGCAGCGGCGTGGCAGCCCGGACCTCCACGCGCAGCAACAGCACCAGGCCCATCGCCGCCGCCAGCAGCAGCCCCAGGTTGAGCACTCCCAGGCTCCCCCGCCCCAGCGTCATCGCCAGCGCATACGCCGCCAGCGTCAGCGCCAGCAGCACCGTGCCCGTCACATCGAAGCGTCCAGCCGCACCCGGCGCAGTCCGCGGTACATCCGGCAGGTATCGCCGGCAGAGGCCGAAGGCCAGCAGCCCCAGCGGCAGGTTGATGAAGAAGATCGCCCGCCAGCCCACCTCCGAGATCAGCAGCCCGCCCAGCGACGGCCCCAGCGCCGTGCCCACGGCAGACATGGTGCCCAGCAGGCCCATCGCACTGCCGCTGCGCTCACGGGGCACGGTCTCGCCGACGAAGGCCATCGTCAGCGACATCATCACTGCCGCCCCCAGGCCCTGCACCGCTCGCGCACCGATCAGCATCCACAGCGTCGGCGCCAGCCCACACAACACAGACGCCGCCGTGAACAGCGCGATGCCGGCCACCAGTAGGCGCCGCCGCCCCGCCACGTCCCCCAGCCGCCCCACCCCGACCACCAGCGTGGTGATCGCCAACAGGTAGGCCAGCACGATCCACTGCACCTGCTGGAAGGACGCCGAGAACACCTGCGCCAGCGTCGGCAGGGCCACGTTGGCGCTGCTGGTGCCCAGCGACGACAGCAGCACCGAAAGCGACAGTCCCACCAGCGCCCAACGCACCGCCCGCGTCTCTGCCGGGCCGCTCGGGGCAGTATCAGTATCGGTCTTCGGCGCGGCTTGCATGCGGTGCTCCATCGGCTCGCCCTTCTCGGGCAGGGCCTACTGTGCAACTTCAAGTCCACTTGAGGTCAAGGGTATCGGTCGGGGCAAAGGCCAAGCTCTTGGTCACCCTCCGTGGACGAACGCCGCTGGAGGGCCAAGCCTGTCCGGAAGCCGGCGGGCCATCATGGCAGAGCATCTCTCCGGGGAGAGTGCCGGAGCCAGGGAAATACCGCAGCAATTGCCGATGAGAGGGAGATCATCAATGAATTGGAGAAAGCCGTTCACACCCAGCCGTCGAAGGGTGAACCGCTCGAGCAACCCAGCCAAGAAGAAAAACGGAACTCCGTTATGAGTTCCACCTTCTCCGGCGTAACCTATTCCCATCGAGCCAACGCCCCACGTTGCCAGGCAACGACCGAGGCCCGCCGCATACCGGGAACGATCTCACCCACCCGGCCCATGCCTCCACGGCTCCCAGACTTCCCCGCAGTAGAACGATTGCCGGGCTAACCCAGTAGGGCTCTGCTAGCGCATCCGCGAACGAGTCCCGGGTCACACCTGCTGTCGGTGCTCATTAACAACTTGGTATTGCTGCCCGCCGGGTCCCTCCACCAGGGGAGCCCGCGCAGCGCAACGGGCGTGCCGGCAAGAGGCGTCCGCGGAGACAACGGCTGGCCGCAAGGCCAGGTCTGGCACGTGGCGAGCGCCATCTCTCCGGAGTCGGCCCGGCGGAGCAGGTTTTTTCGGCAGCAAACTGCCACCCATTCCCCGTGTCTTCCCGTCACCGCGCCTGCGCCAATGCCACCGCATCCGCGCCCGCCGGGAAGCGCAGTTGTCCGCCTTCATCGTTCGCCGCACGCCACACCGCCTCCGCCACGTCACGCTCGGTCGTGACCATGGGATTGTCCAGCGCCGCGAAGATGCGCTGGGCCCTCGGCATATACGCCTCCGGTATCAGCCCCGCCATGCGCTCCTGTCCATTGGCGGTGAATCGCGTGCTGGGCGCATAGCCCGGTTCCACCAGTCTGGCGCGCACGCCGAAGGGCTCCAATTCCAGCGCGAGCGATCCCGTGAACCCCTGGATTGCCTGCTTGCTGGCGGTGTACACCGCCACCAGCGGCATCGGCGCCAGTGTCGCGCTGGAAGTCACGTTGATCACCACGCCACAGCGTCGGCTGCGGAACTGCGGCACCACCGCCTGCGTCACCGCGATCACGCCAAAGGTATTGGTCTCGAACGCCTCGCGCGTGGTGGCCATGGGCGTGGCCTCCAGGGCGCCGAACAGGCCGATGCCGGCGTTGTTCACCAGCACGTCGATCGGCCCGCTCGCCTCCAGTACGGCCGCGATGCTCTCCGGCCGCGTGACGTCCAGCGCCAGGACGCGCAGGCGCTCGGAACGCGGCAGCAGGTCTTCTCGCGGCTGGCGCATGGTGGCGATCACTTTCCAGCCCTGGTCATGGAAGTATCGCGCGGTCTCGAGCCCATAGCCGGACGAGCAGCCGGTGATCAGTACAGCTCTGGGTGTGGCTTTCATGGGGAACTCCTGTGTGGTTTGCATGGCGTCCACGATAGGCGCCATGATCAGGACTCTCCATAATCATGAGTCCATCATTTTTTATCCAAAGTCCAGACATGAGTGATCCCCTGTCCGACGTCATTGCCCTGCTCAAGCCACGCGCGGTGTTCTCCAATGGCATCAGCGGTGCCGGCGCCTGGGCCGTGCGCTACCCGGAGTTCGGCCTGCCCAGCTTCTGTGCGGTGCTGGAAGGCCGCTGCCGTCTGGCGTTGGATGGCCAGGAACCCCTGGTGCTGGAAGCCGGCGATTTCCTTCTCCTGCCCAAGACCGGCGGCTTCACCATGTCAGGCTTCGAGCCCGCCAAGCCGGTGCGCATGGACCCGTGGCAGAGCGCCACGCTTGGCGGCGAGCTGCGCCACGGCCGCCGCGGCGGCAAGCCGGATGTGCGCCTGCTCGGCGGTCACTTCGCCTTTGAATCACCGGAGGCGGGCCTGTTGGTCTCCATGCTGCCGCCGCGTATCCATGTGCGCGGTGTGGAGCGCCTGTCCACACTGGTGCGTCTGCTGCGGGAGGAATCCCGCGGCCAGGGCTCCGGCCGCGAGCTGGTCCTGACGCGCCTGGTGGAGATATTGCTGATCGAATCGGTGCGCCAAGTCTCCGGCGAGCAAGCCCCAGCCGGCCTGCTGCGCGGCCTGGCCGATCCGCGCCTGGCACGGGCGCTGCGGCAGATGCACGGCAACCTCGCGCAGGGCTGGACCGTGCCGCGCCTGGCGGATGTCGCCGCTCTGTCACGCTCCGCCTTCTTCGAGCGCTTCACGCGCACGCTCGGCCAGGCGCCGATGGAGTACCTGCTGGCCTGGCGCATGACCGTAGCCAAGGACCTGCTGCGCCGCGGCGAGCTCGGCATCGGCGAGCTCGCCGAGCGCGTAGGCTACGGCTCCGCCAGCGCCTTCAGCACCGCATTCAGCCGGCATGTCGGCCTGCCGCCGGGGCGCTATGCGAGGTCAGGCGCGGAGGCTTGATGCTCATGCCTGCTGCATGCGCCAGCGCGAACTCCGCGGATGAGCTCCGTTCAATCTGCATGACTCCTTCCGTATCCGCCTCCATGAATCAGTGACTTATCAGCCGGCCGGGCTGGCACGGCTCTTGGTCCTTCTCCCTGGATGAGAAACGGAAAGACCACCATGAACGTACTGACCACCGGCGACTTCACCCACCATGCTCCGGCCTTCGACTCGCCGGGCTTCCAGTTGCGCCTGACGCGCTTCAACCACAAGCGCCTGCGCCCCGAGCCGGACAGCAGCGCTTGGGAAAGCGGCCTGGCGGAAGAGATCCGCATGCGCCACCTGGAAGGGCTTTACATGGAGCACCTGCGCGCCGGGATCGCGCCCTGGATGCAGGCGGTGCCCACCACGCCGGCCGCCTTCATGGACTGGTTCGACGACCTGCGCCACGACGGCCCCGGCCAGGGTGATCCGCTATTCCCCTGGCTCGCCGAGCACGCGAGCATGAGCGACATGAAGTGGTTCCTGACGCAGGAGGCCGCAGGCGAAGCCGGCTTCGATGACTTGGTGGCCCTGACGCAGGTGCAGTTTCCCGCGCGCCCCAAGGTGGAAATGGCCAGCAACTACTGGGACGAAATGGGCCGCGGCCGCCTGCAGGCCATGCATGGCCTGATGCTGTCGCAATGCGTCGAGGCCCTGCAGCTACAGCCATCCATGGAAAGCACCGTGTGGGAATCCCTGGCTCTGGGCAATCTCATGGTCGCCCTGGCCGCCAACCGCCATTACGCCTATCAGTCCGTCGGCGCCCTGGGCGTGATCGAGATGACCGCGCCCGGTCGCGTCAGCCGCGTCAACGAAGGCCTCAAGCGCCTGGGCGTGGATGCCCCGGGCCGCCGCTACTTCCAGATTCACGCCGGACTCGATATCAAGCACTCCGAGCAATGGAACCGCGAAGTCATTGAGCCCCTGGTCTCGTCAAACCCGGAACTGGCCCGTCCCATCGCGGAAGGCGCCCTGCTGCGACTCGCCGCAGGCGCAAGCTGCTTCGCGCGATATCGCGCCCAGCTCTGGGGTGGCGAGCAGAAGGCCGTGGCCTAGATGCGCAAAGAGGACAGGCCATCGATGGCCTGTCCTCTTTGCGGGTTGTCCGGCTTAGTGGCGCGCCACCAGGATCCAGCTCCCTCCGCAGACACCGCAGACATAGAGCGCGAGCCCATGCTCGTTGCCTGCCGCAGATGAGTCGGGATGCAGCGGGTTGCTGCAATTCGGGCAGGCCTTCATGCCTGCCCCGGCAGACGCCCCGAAGCGCGTCATGGTCTCGTCTTCGTACGGGGTATGCCCACGCACCACCTGACGCACCAGCGTCTGCATCCTTGCCTTCATCGTCATGGGCTACTCCTGGCGCTGCGTAGTGAAATCGTGGCGGGGCGTCATCCGCGCGCCGCACGCCGCGGCTCAACCTCGCCCGCGGCGTCTTGCTCGAAGCAGGCGCAATCATCCACGGCGTCGATGCAGCGCAACACCTCTGCACGCAACGGATCCAGTGCGTCCTCATGCCCCTGCCAGCGCAGTGGCAACAGCCAATCCTTCATGATCGCCTGCAGATGCCGCAGGCGAATGAGCAATTGCGGATTCGGATTGGCAGCGTGAATCTGCTGGCACAGGCCGGTGACGCGCCAGAATTCCTGCTCACCGGCGCCGGGCAGGCCATGGGCAAGCTGTCGAAGCTGATGCACGGCATGCCGTGATTTCGCATCCATGGGGGCCTCCCTCACTGGCTGGCCAGCTGCAAGCCGGACCGGCAGGCTTCCTTGGCGTGGACCAGCAGGTAACGGTCGCAGTAAGAACCGCGCAGGGCCTCCGGCAGCGAGTCCGGCGGCGCGAAGCTGGCGAGGCTCGCCGCATCGGCCTTTGCTTCCACGCCACAGCCGGAAAGGACCATGGTCAGTACCAACAGCGCTGCTACAACGAGTTCGTGATGCATGGCCCAGCCCTCCGGATGATGAAGCCAGCCAATCAAGAGTCAGGCCAGTATCAGGCCATTGTTTTCATTGAACTTATGCAAGCAACGCGTTGCAGGATGCACGGATTTCAGGTCGCCATTTCCGCGGCTTGCATCCTTCCTCTGGCTACCCTCGAAACCCTTGCCTGCCGCCGGCCTGCCCGCGCCGCCGTCCGTTTTCACGCATCGATTCCAGTTGCCAGCCGGACTTCGGGCATGCCTGTAGAGTTGTGATAAGAGATAAGTTATTAATTTAATTTTTAAATTATTAAAACAATCATTGGCGTCCATTCCCAGCAGGCATAGACTGCATCGCATAAGGAAAACAGCCACGCCCCAACGAGGGCGGGAACGCGCCGGGGCAGCGCCCTGGGGTAGAGAGAGGGAATGAACCGGTCCATCATTCGCGTGGCTTGCCGCGGCCTGCTTGCCGCTCTGCTGTTTCCGCTGGCCGCCACCGCCGCGCCCGGCGATCCGCTGGGGCCGGAAACCCGCATCAACACACCCGGCACGCCCGACGGCATCTACGCCGGTGGGCCGGTGGTGGCGCTGCAGGACAGCGGCGCCTTCGTACTGACCTGGACTGAGACGGGCGCCTCATCGTCCCGGACACAGGTGATGGCGCGCCGCTTTGACGCGGCGGGCAATGCGGTGGGGCCAGTGCTGGCGATCAGCGGCGTGGAGTCGAAGGCCGTGCATGGCAACCAGGCGCTGCGCAACGAAGACCCGGCACTGGGCCTTTACCTCAAGCGTTACGAAGGGTCCTGAGGCCGGGCCCTGCGCACCGCGCGAAGCACCCTGTCTGGGTTTTCTTTCCTACTGCAGGCGTCGGGGCGCTGCCCGATACTCCCGCGCCGCCGGTCCCATGATCATTCCTATACCCGACCACGCCATGACCCTTGCACGTCGCCTGCTGCTGTCCCTCGTCTCAGTGTCGCTGGCCGGCGCTCTCGCCGCCTGCAGCCGCTCTGATCCCGCGTCCGGTGACGGCGGCGACACCAGCACTGGAGCGCTGGAACTGCGCGTGCTGTCCAACCGCGCGGACCTGATCTCCAGCGGCGATGCCCTGCTGGAAGTGAAGCTGCCGGCAGATGCCGACGCCAGCAAGCTGAAGGTGACGGTGGCCGGCGCGGACGCCAGCAGCGCCTTCTCGCGGCGCGAGGACGGCCGCGTGATCGGCTTGGTCAGCGGCATGGCCATCGGCCTCAATACCGTCAGCGCAAACCTGCCGGGCGTGGGCTCGGCCAGCGTGACGCTCACCAACCACCCGCATGGCGGCCCGGTGTTCGCGGGCCCGCAGCTGCAGCCCTGGACCTGCACCAATGCCGGCGCGGTGGACGCGCAGTGCAATCAGCCGCCGGAGTACGTCTGGGTCTACAAATCCAGCAACCCTCTACTGCCGGGCCTGCAGTCCTATGACCCGGAGAACCCGCCTAGCGACGTCGCCACCACCACCACCGACCAGGGGGTGACCGTGCCCTTTATCGTGCGCGTGGAGACCGGCTACCAGGACCGCGACCAGTACAAGATCGCCGCGCTGTACCAGCCGAACCAGCCCTGGACCGCCGCCGCGCCGCAGCCGCAGTTCAACCACAAGCTGGTGATCAACCACGGCTTCTCCTGCGGTGTGGATTACCAGACCGGCAACGCGCCGTCGGTGATCCCCAGCAGCGGCACCGACATCCCCGTGATCGGCGGCGAGCTGCTGCCCATCGGCCTGCCGCTGGAGGTGCTGAAGGACGCCACCGAGCACGCACTGAGCAAGGGCTTCGCGGTGATGTCCACGGCACTGAACCACGCCGGCCACAACTGCAACGTGGCGGTGCAGGCGGAATCGCTAGTGATGGCCAAGGAGCGCGTGATCGAGCAGTACGGCGAACTGCGCTACACCATCGGCCAGGGTTGCTCGGGCGGCTCGCTGACGCAGCAGCAAGTGGCCAACGCCTACCCCGGCATCTACCAGGGCATCCTGCCGACCTGCTCCTTCCCCGACGCCTGGAGCACCGCCACGCAGTTCCTGGATTACCACCTGACGCTGGACTATTTCCTGGATCCCTCGCAGTGGGCGCCGGGCGTGCTGTGGCTGCCCACCCAGATGGCCAACGTGCAGGACCACCTCACCATCGTCAACTCGCAGGTCAGCGACAGCGCGCAGTTCCACGTCGCCGTGCCCACCAGCGCCTGCGCCGGCATCAGCGACGCGCAGCGCTACCACCCGGACACCAACCCCGGCGGCACGCGCTGCACGGTGCAGGACGCCGCCATCAACCTGCTGGGCCCTCGCCCGCCGGAGCGCTGGAGCGTCTACGAGCAGCAGATCAACCGCGGCTTCGCCGGCTTCCCGCTGGACAACGTCGGCGTGCAGTACGGCCTCAAGGCGCTGCAGCAGGGCCTGATCCTGCCCGCGCAGTTCGTGGACCTGAACGTGAAGATCGGCGGCGCCGACCAGGACACCAACGTGACCGAGGAACGCATGGTGGCGGTGCAGCCGGCGCTGGCCAACGCCTACCGCACGGGCATGATCAACCAGGCCAACAACATGGACCAGGTCGCCATCATCGACTGCCGCGGGCCGGATCCGGGCCTGTTCCACGACGCCTACCGCGCCTACGCCATGCGCGCACGCCTGGAGCGCGCCCACGGCCATCACGACAACCAGCTGATCTGGGAAGGCCCGATCCCGATGCTGGCGGACAACTTCTGCGCCAAGAACAGCTTCATCGCCATGGACCGCTGGCTGGGCGAAGTGGAGAAGGACGCCAGCGCCACGCCGCTGGCGCAGAAGCTGGTCACCCGCAAACCAGCGGACCTGAAGGACGCCTGCTTCGACGGCGTGGGCCAGAAGCTGCTCGACCAGGCCTGCGGCCCGCTGATCGTCGGCATCTACGGCACGCCGCGCACCGGCGCGGGCGACGCCATCACCACCGACACCAACAAGTGCCAGCTCAAGCCCATGGACCGTAACGACAACTACGGCATCTTCGGCTTCAGCGACGAGCAGTGGGCCCAGCTGCAGGCGGTCTTCCCCGACGGCGTCTGCGACTTCAGCAAGCCCGGCGTCAGCCAGCAGCCCACCATCCCCTGGCAGCAGTACGGCACGGCGGAAGCCGCGGTCTACGGTGGCAAGCCGATGCCTGCGGTTCCGGCCAATTCGGGACTGGGCTGGGCGTCGCCGGCATTCCAGGTGTTTGCGCGGTAGCAGTTCCTCCAGCCGTGGCCGTTCGTCCTGAGCCTGTCGAAGGATGAACGGCCACGCTCTGCCGCAGCATCGTTGCATCATCCGCAGAGAAAATTTTCGCTTGGCCGTGGCCTGATCGGTCGCTACGTTGCGTACTCGCGCACGTAATTCCAGCACATGGAGATTCGTGCGAGACCGCCCGGCATCCTTCTTCCAGATCACTGATATCCAACTCAACTGGCTGCTGAGCAGCGGATCGTCCGCATGGATGCTGAGCCTGCTCATCACGGAACTTTGCGTGGTCGGCTTCCATGCTCAATCACTGAAGGCTGCACCTCTACGAGTTCCTTCTGGAAGAAACCTTGCACGGGGATGCCGGCGTTGCATCTCGACGAAGAATCTCCCGACATCACCGTTTTGGTGCATACCGCCGCCAACTGCATCACCTTTGCATTCCTTCTATAGGCAAAACCCTACATTGGGGTGGGCCTGCCCTTTCCGGTTCCCGGCTAAACTGTGGGCCCGACCCAAGACCGCTGACCCCAAGGCGGCCCTCCCGTGACCAACGCTCGTCTTCCTCCGCTCAACGCCCTGCGCGCCTTCGAGGCCGTGGCCCGTCATCGCAGCTTTCGCAAGGCGGCGGATGAGTTGTTCGTGACGCCGGCGGCGGTGACGCACCAGATCAAGGCACTGGAAGAGCAGTTGGGCGTGGAGCTGTTCCGCCGCCTGCCGCGCGGCGTGGAACTGACGCCGGCCGCGAATGCGGCGCTGCCACTGTTCCAGCGCGGCTTCGACCTGCTGACCCGGGGGGTGAGCGAGTTGCGCGACTACGGGCGCGCGCCGCACCTCACGGTGAAGACCACGCCGACCTTTGCGTCCCGCTGGATCATGCCGCGCTTGCACCGCTTCCTGGCGGCGTACGACGGCATCGACGTGCGCGTGCTGGCCAGCGGCAACCTGATCCGCCCCACGGAGCGCCCAGGCGCGGACGACGCTCCGGAATCGGAGCCGGACCTGGAGATCCGCTTCAGCAACGGCCGGCCGGACAGCGAGCACGCCGACCTGCTGTTTACCGTGGATATCGTGCCCATGTGCCATCCGCGCCTGACCAGGCAGGGCGCGCACCCGCTGAAGACGGCAGCCGACCTGCGCTACCACGCGCTGCTGCACGGCGACACGCATATCGAGGACCGCTCCCGCTCGGGTTGGGCACAGTGGCTGCGCCATGCCGGGGTGACGGACGTGGATCCGCGCCGCGGACTGCAGTTCGACCACTCCACGCTGGCGCTGGACGCGGCCACCGACGGCCTGGGCGTGACGCTGGCGACGCCTCTGTTTGCCTCGGACGAGCTCGGGCGCGGTGACCTGGTGGTGGCGATTCCGCTGGCCATCCGGCTGGACCGCGCGTACTACGCGGTTACCGCCTCGGCCTCGGCCAGCCGGCCGGAGGTGGTGGCGTTCAGGAAATGGTTGCTGGAAGAAGCTGCCCTGGATGCGAAGAATGCCCAGGGCGCGACGGAAAAAAAGAAAAGGCCGCGAGGGAAATTGCGGCCTTGAAAAGTAGATCCCATGGCGGGATCTGGAGGAGATCGTTACCGGGGTGCGCGGAGCCTGTTGGGGGAGGGCTCGGCGCCGCGCACCGCGGCAGGAAAATCGGTCAGGTCAGTGCTTGGACTCGGCGCGGCGGAGGTCGGCAACGGTATCCGTGACATCCAGAACGGCTACCGACATCAAGCTGGCGGCGACACTGGCGACAATGATCGTTGCAAACATCGGGTACCTCCTTCTGCGCTCCAAGTACTTCGTTGATGTGCAATGTACGGGGGTTGGTGCGGCGCAACAATTGATATGTTCTGGGGTGGTCGTTTAGAAAATCTAAATGATCTCCGTTTAGTCCCATTCCGCACGGCCATCCCTGCCGCTCGTCTTGCCACGCGCCATAAGCGCGCCCCGAGCCTGCAGCATGACCCTGCCGGCCCCTTGAGCCGGCAGGGCGCCCCGGCGTCCCTTCTTCGAACAAGGACGCCGTGATGTCTCCGAAACCCGCTTTCCGCTCTGCCCTGCTTGGCCTGGGCCTGCTGCTGGTCAGTGCCTGCGGCGGTGGCGGGGGCGCAGGGGATGGCGAGAAGGAAGGCGCGGCGGAACCGCCGGCGCCGGTGCTGCGCAGCTTCACCGCAAGCCCTTCGAGCGTGGTCTCCGGCGGCGCGGCCATGCTGAGCTGGGACGCGACCAACGTCTCCACGGTGCGGATCGAGCCGGGCCTGGGCAGCCGGGGCGCGCAGGGCACGGCCACGGTACGCCCGACAGCCACCACCACCTACACCCTCACCGCCACCAACAGCAGCGGCACCCGCAGCGCCAGCGTGCAGGTCACGGTGCAGGCGGCCGCCGCGCGGGTCGACAGTTTCACGGCCAGCCCCGCATCGATCGCCGCCGGTGGCAGCAGCCAGTTGCAGTGGGCAACCACCGACGCGACCCAGGTCAGTATCGACAACGGCGTGGGCGCGGTTCCCGTTGATGGCAGCGTGACCCTGAGCCCGGCCGTGACCACCACCTACCGCCTCACGGCGACCGGCCCCGGCGGCAACAGCAGCAGCGAGGTCACGGTGACGGTATTGCCACCACCGACGATCGCCAGCTTCGGCAGCAGTGCGGTTTCGCTGCAGCCCGGGGAATCCGCGACTCTGAGCTGGGCCACGAGCGAGGCGACCACGGTGAGCATCCAGCCAGGCCTGGGCACGCAACCCGCCAGCGGCAGCCTCAGCGTGTCGCCGATGGAAACCATCACGTATCGCTTGACCGCGACCGGCCCTGGCGGCGTGCGCACGGCAGAGACCACGCTCAAGGTCATCACCTACGACTGGTCGGCGCTGGCGAAGCTGCTGGACGACCAGTTGGGCAGTGGCGAAGGCCAGATGGACGGCTACAACTTTGCGCTGGAAATCCGCGGGCGCCTGTTGTTCGAGCGCAGCGGCGGCAACATGCCGCCGCGCATGACCATCCCCATCGCCTCGGCCAGCAAGGCGCCTTCGGCCGCGGCGATCCTGTCGCTGGTGGACCAGGGCCTGCTGGACCTGGACGCGCCGGTGTCGACCTACCTCGGCAACTCGATCTCCTGGCCGCTGGACAAGGCCCCGATCACCCTGCGGATGCTGCTCAACCACAGCTCCGGCCTGCCCTTCGGCTCGCCCTGCATGGAGAACGACAGCATCACCCTGCAGGCCTGCGCGCAGGAGATCGCCAACCTGACGCTCAACTTCCCGCCCAACGCGGCGTTCTTCTACAGCGGCGCGGGCTACCAGCTGGCCGGCTACGTGGCGCAGCAGGCCGCGGGCAGGCCCTGGGCTCAGCTCTTTTCCCAGCAGATCGGCACGCCGCTGGGCCTGGAGACCTTCCGCTACGTGGGCAACGACAACCCACGCATCGGCGGTGGCGCTCTGTCGGATGCGCTCGACTACCTGCGCATCATGCGCATGTTCATCGACGGCGGTCGCGCCAACGGCAACACGGTGCTGTCGGCGCAGAGCGCCGCGAGCGTGACCGGCAGCCAGATCGGCTCGCGCCTGGTGCTGTTCCAGCCGATAGGCGAGAGCAGCGGGCTCGATGGCTACAGCAACGGCTGGTGGCTGTCGGGCGCATCCGCCCACCCCGGCAGCGCCGGCCCGGAGCTCAGCGACCCCGGCCTGCTCGGTGCCATGCCCTGGATGGACTTCGACAAGGACTACAGCGCCGCCCTGTGGACGCTGGAGGGCTCCACCACCGGCGTGAACCTGTGGCGCCTGATCCGCCCGCTGATCCTGGAGCAGATCAACCAATAGCCACCGCGCGCGGCGGCGGGCGCTCAGGCTAGTATGAGGATGTCTCCACAACGGCTCCTGCCATGAGCGCTCGCTTGATCCGCGGCCTGGGTTTCGTCGATGCCGCCGCCATCGTGGTGGGCTCGATGATCGGCACCGGCGTGTTCCTGAAGAGCGCCATCATGGCGCAGCATGTCGGCTCGCCGTCCTGGGTGGTGCTGGCCTGGGTACTGGCGGGGCTGCTGTCGCTGGCCGGCGCACTGAGCTATGCCGAGCTGGGCGCCATGTTCCCCAAGGCCGGTGGCGAGTACGTCTACCTCCGCGAGACCTACGGCGACCTCACCGCCTTCCTCAATGGCTGGACCCGCTTCTGGATCGCCGGCCCCGGCACCATCGCCGCCTATGGCGTGGGTGCCGCCACCTTCCTGGAGGGCGCGGTGGGCCTGCACCTGGCCGGCGGCAAGGCCGGCGTGGGCATCGCCTTCGTGCTGTTCTTCACCGCGCTCAACTGCCTGCAGGTGTCGGTGGGCGGGCGTGTGCAGTCCCTCGTCACCGGCGTGAAACTGTTGATGATGCTGGGCCTGATCGTGGGCGTGCTGTTCTTCAGCCCGCAGGCGGATGCGACGCACCTGGGCGAAAGCAGCAGCGCCCAGGCCTTCACCTTGTCCGGCCTGGGCCTGGCGATGCTGGCGGCGTTATGGGCCTACGATGGCTGGAACAACCTGCCGATGGCCGCGGGCGAAGTGAAGCAGCCGGAGAGGAACGTGCCGCTGTCGCTGATCCTGGGTGTGCTGGTGGTGATGATGGTGTACTGCCTGATCAACCTCGGCTACTTCCTGGCGCTGCCGCTGTCGGAGGTGCTGAGCGCCAACTCCAGCCTGAACCCCGGCGCATTGCCGGTGGCCACCAAGGCGGCGATGACCTTCATGGGCGTGGCCGCGGTGGGCGTGGTGTCCATCGCCTTCGTGATCTCCGCGCTGGGCGCCATGAACGGCTCCGTACTGAGCAACGCGCGCGTGCCCTACGCCATGGCGCAAGACGGCCTGTTCTTCCGCCAGTTGGGCATCCTCAGCAAGGGCAGCCGCGTGCCGGTGGTGTCGATCCTGGTGCAGGCCGTGATCGCGTCGGTGATGGCGGCCCTGGGCAGCTTCGACCAGCTCACCAACTACGTGGTTTTCTCGTCCTGGATCTTCTACGGCCTGGTCTGTGCCGGCGTGATCGTGATGCGCTACAAGCGCCCGGACCTGGCGCGGCCCTATCGCGTGCTGGGCTATCCCTTCGTGCCGATCGTATTCGTGGTGGTGTCGGTGCTGCTGATCGTCAACACGGTCTGGACCATGCCGGTGGACAGCGCGATCGGGCTAGTGCTGATCGCGGCGGGGGTGCCGGTGTTTTACCTGCTCAAGCGCCATTGGCGGCAAGCCTCTTGAAGGATCGTTGGATAGCGTGTCGCAATCGATTGGCGGATAGACATGCCTGCCTTCGCAGAGGGCGGGATGCTCCCGCTCTACAGTGACATCCTGTTGATCCGCCCGTCGGCCATTCGCGTTCAACGCCACGAGCCGTTGTAGACTCGCCTCCTCTTCCACCTGCCGGAGCTCTCGTCCGATGCGCCAGTAGCACCCCGCCGTCCCCCTGACGGCCCGCTTCCGTCCCGCGATCTCTCGCGGGGAAGTCCTGGGTGTTGTTCCTGGAGTGCGCATGACGAATCACGTCTCCCTGACGCTGCAAGGCGTTTGTTTCCAGTTGCCCGATGGCCGGGCGCTGTTCTCCGATCTCGATGAAAGCTTCGACGGCCGGCGTACCGGTGTGGTCGGGCGCAATGGCGTGGGCAAGACCGTGCTGGCGCGCATCCTGGCCGGCGAGTTGGCTCCCTCTGCCGGACGCTGCCTGCGCAGCGGCCGCGTTCACTACCTAACGCAGCAGACAGCACCGCAACCGGGGCAGAGCGTAGCCGGACTGGCGGGCGTGCAGCCGGTGATCGACGCGCTGCGGCGGATCGAGGGTGGCAGCACGCGGCAGGAGGATTTTGACGCGGTGGGCGAGCGCTGGGATATGCGCGAGCGCCTGCAGCAGGAGCTGGCCGCGTCCGGCCTTTCGCATCTGCGGCACGACACGCCCGCCACGCAACTCAGCGGCGGCGAAGCGATGCGCGTGGCGCTGGCGGGCGCACTCCTCAGTGGCGCGGACGTGCTGATCCTGGACGAGCCCAGCAATCACCTGGACCGCGAACACCGGCGGGCGCTGATCACACAATTACAGCGCTGGCCCGGCGGCCTGATCGTGGTGAGCCATGACCGTGAACTGCTGGAGACCATGGAGCGCATCGTGGAGTTGTCTGCGCTCGGGCTGCACAGCTACGGCGGCGGATACGGCTTCTACGCGCAGGCGCGGGCGCAGGAGCGCGAGCAGGCACAGATACTGCTGGACCAGCGCAAGGCGGAACGCCGGCGCGAGGAGCGGGCGCTGGTGGAGCAGCGCGAGCGGCTGGAGCACCGGCTGTCTCGCGGCGCCAGGCAAGCGGCGCAGGCCAACCAGGCGCCGATCCTGCTCGGCCGGCAGAAGGAGCGCAACGAGTCCAGCAGCGGCCGGCTGCGCGCGCAGCAGGACGAGGCGCGCGAGCGGCTGTCGCAGCGCGTGCGTGATGCCGCCGCGCAGGTGGAGGAAAGCGCTCCGGTGGTGCTGTTTTCGCCGGGCACCTTCACGGCGCCGGCCAGCGTCGCGAAACTGGAGGAGGTTCAGTTGCCGCATGTGCAGGGGCCTACGCAGGCACTATCGCTCAAGCTCCTGCGTGGACAGCGCCTGGCATTGACCGGCCCCAACGGCTGCGGCAAATCCACGCTGCTGAAATTGCTGGCGGGCTTGCTGCCACCGCTGTCGGGGCACTGCGAGCGACAGGTGGAGGTCGCCTACCTGGACCAGCACTTCTCCGTGCTGGAGCCTGGAGCCTCGCTACTCGCGCAGATGATGGCCGACAATCCGAAACAGCCGGAAGGTGAACTGCGCACGCGCCTGGCCCTGCTGGGCCTGGATGCGGATCGCGTGCAGCAACCCAGCGCGCTGCTCAGTGGCGGCGAGCGGATGAAGGCGGCGCTGGCCCGGGTGTTGTACGCGGAGCGCCCGGTGCGACTGCTGCTGCTCGACGAGCCCGGCAACCACCTGGACCTAGCCTCGCTGCAGGCGCTGGAGGCGATGCTGCGCCAGTACGGCGGGACGCTGCTGGTGGTCTCGCATGACGAGGCCCTGCTGGCAAACCTCGGACTGACCCATCGCCTGGAAGCAAGTCCACAGGGCTGGAGGCTGCGGGAGTGGCCCGCCTGAAGGCTGTCACGCGGCGGTCAAACGCCTCCGCTAGCGTGGCGGGCTTTTCCATCGGGGACCTCCATGACTCTGTCGCTGCGCCTGGCCGGCCTGGCCCTTACACTCGCGCTCGCGTCCTGCTCGAACAGCAATGAGGTCGATGGTGGCGGCAGCCTCCGGGAGTTCCAGATCGACGCTCCGGCGCTGACCGAGTCCTCGGGCCTGGCGCGCTCGCAGCGCGAGGCCGGCCTGTACTGGAGCCACAACGACAGCGGCGGCCCCACGGCAACCTATGCCTTCGACGAGACGGGCCGCTTGCGCGGCACGCTGACGCTGAGCGGCACGATCAATCTCGACTGGGAGGACATGAGCTCCTTCACCGAGGATGGCGCGCCGCGGCTGCTGCTGGCGGACATCGGCGACAACGGCGCGATCCGGCCGCTGCTGACGCTGTATGTCGCCAACGAACCCGAATTGCCGGCCGGCACGGTGCCGGAGCTGCGTGCGTCGCCAGTGCGCACGATCCTGATGGCCTACCCGGACGGCCCGCGCGATTGCGAGTCGGTGACGGTGGATGCTCAGGAGGGCTTCATCTACCTGCTGAGCAAGCGCGACGCGGTGCCGCGGCTGTATCGCGTACCGCTGCGCCCTGCCCTGCCGCTGGTGATTGCCGAGGCCCTGGGCGAGATCAACATCCCACGCGCGCCGGCCGGCGCGGAAAACCCGGAGGCCATCAACTGGGTGACGGGCATGGACTTCGACCCCTCCGGCACCCGCCTGGCGATGGTGACGCTGACGCGGGCCTATCTCTACGAGCGCAGTAACGGCCAGACCTGGGCTGAGGCGCTGCGGCGGGCGCCGCGCGCGCTGGACCTGCCGGATTATCCGCAGATCGAGGCGGTGACCTGGACGGCGGATGGCCGCGCGCTGCTGATCACCTCCGAGGGCAGCCCGACGCCGGCGGCGCGCATCCCGGTGGGACGCTGAGGGCTCACCAGACTTCCAGGGGACGCCAGTCCACGCTCAGCGCGGTGCGCGTATCCAGCCACGCCGGCGTACGCGGCAGGCGGTGGATCATGACCTGCTCCTCCGGCGTGGCGATCTCCTCGCCCTCCGGGCTTCGATAGGACAGCGCACCCTGCCAGGTTTCCCAGCCCAGGCGCTGGTAGAACGCCTCGGCGGAGGGTGACAGCACGGCGATGTCGTAGTCGTCGAACAGCGAGGGCATCCGCGACAGCACCAAGCTGCCATAGCCCCTGCCCTGCTGCTCCGGCAAGGTGGCGATGGCTTCGACGTAGGCACAACGCAGGCGGCCATAAGCCTCGGCGCGCAACTCGCGCTCCACCCAGGCGCCATGGCTCACCAGCAGGCCGTCGGCGTACACCAGCAGGTGCATGGCGGGATCGAGCATCTCCAGGTAGGCGGAGAAGTCTTCCTCGTAGGCGGCGGAGCACAGCACCAGGATTTCCTGCCGTTGCGCAGCGCTCAGATCGCGGCTGGAGGCGATCTGCATGTCGATGGAGGGGGCGGCACTCATGGGCGCTTGGACCGCGCAGCCGCGCGAAGTTCCCGCTAGGCCGCGACCACGCGGCGATAACGGCTGGGGTTGGCACCCGCCACCTTCTTCATCAGGCGGCGCAGGGCGGTGGCGTCCTGGTAGCCCACGGCCGCCGCTACCTGGTCCACGGTCATGCGGCTGCCTTCCAGCAAGGCGCGGGCGCGGCGCAGGCGCACGCTCTGCACCAGCGCCTGCGTGCTCTTGCCGGTGGCTCGGTGCACGTGGCGCGATAGCGAGCGCTCCGACATGCAGAGCTCGTCCGCCAACGCGGCGACGCTGGGCGCGGCGGGCAGGGCTTTCTCCACGCGCGCGGCGAGACGCGCGACCAGGTCGTCGCCACTGGCGAGCAGCTCCGGGACGATGAAAGGTGCCTGGGCCTGGCGGCCATCGATCAGCAACGCGCGGCACACGGCGTCGGCCAGGACGGCGCCACAGCGCTGTCGCAGCAGGTGCAGCATCAGGTCGGTCTGCGCCAGTGCGGCCCCGGCGGTGGTGACGGGGCCGTCGGCGCAGACCATGCGGTCGGCGTCGACCCGGCAAGCGGGTTCCTTCTGCTGCAGCAAGGGCGCCAGCCACCAGGTGGTGGTCGCACGGCGTCCTTCCAGCAGGCCGGCCGCCTGCAGCACGAACACCGAGGAGCACGAGGCCGCCACTGCGCCACCGCCGCGCGCATGCCGCTGCAGGGCGGCGGCGGCGCGCGGCAAATCCTCGCGCGCCAGGCGCCGGGCCAGCAGCGTGGGAGTGCCCATGCCCAGGCCCGGCAGCACCCAGGTGGAGCGGTCGTCGCGGCTGCGCACCGGCAGGCGCGTGGTCTCGATGCTCAGTCCGCCCTGCAGGGCCACGCTGCCACCGTCGAGCGAGCAGACCCGCCAGCGCGGTGCCGGCACGCGGGCGCGAGCGGCCAGGCTGGCAGCGGTGGCCAGCATGTCCTGGGTCAGGGCAACGCTGCTGGCATAGGCTCCTTCCAGCACCAGGACGGTGAAATCACGCATGTCTGATTACGCCTTAAAACAGTCTTATCGGACACTGCCATTCTGGCCCTGCAACGGCTGCAATACAAACCGGCCGCAATGACCCGGCCGCCAGGAGGATGCATGGGCAACGCAGGCAGGATGGACGTGGACGATCCGCTGGACGATTTCGAGCGGCGGCCGCTGACGCTGGAAGGGGTGGAGAAGGCGGTCTACGTCTCGGGGCAAGGCCCGGCGGTGATCGTGATGACGGAGATGCCGGGCATCAGCCCGCAGGTGGCGCGCTTCGCCCGATGGGTGCGTGATGCCGGGTTCAGGGTCTACATGCCCTCTCTGTTCGGGCGCGACGGCGCGGTGCCGGGCGCGGAGGAAGGCGTGGCGGTGTTCCGCCGCACCTGCATCAGCGCGGAGTTCCGCGGGCTGGCGGCGGGCAGCAGCCCGGTGACGCGCTGGCTGCGGGCGCTGGCGCGGCTGGCGCATGGCGAATGCGGCGGGCCGGGCGTGGGCGCCATCGGCATGTGCTTCACCGGCAACTTCGCGCTGTCGCTGATGCTGGAGCCGGCCACCGTCGCCCCGGTGGTCTGCCAGCCCTCGATGCCGATGGACCAGCCCACCGCGCTCGATATCCCGCCGGAAGACCTGGCGCTGGTGCGTGAACGCCTGGAGCGCGAGGACCTGACGGTGATGGCCTACCGCTTCGCCGGCGACCGGCATTGCCGCGCGGAACGCTTCGCGGCGCTGGGCGCGGCCCTGGGGCCGCGCTTCGTGGCGCGCGTGCTGCCGGACGAAGCAGCACATCCGGAGCCGCCGCCCTTCTTCGCCAAGATCGTGGCCAGCCCGCACAGCGTGGTGACGGCGCACTTGGTCGACGAGGTCGGGCAACCCACCGTGGCCGCACGCGATGAGATCCTGGATTTCTTCCGGAGCCGACTTCAGGTTGCGGGAGCTACGGCATGAGCCGCGTGATCCGCCTGCTGTGGATCAAGATCGTGGGCACCGCGCTGGCGGCGGCACTGCCGATGCTGCTGGCGCCAGCCGCCTTGTACGAGTGGCTGGGCTTTCCACCGCAGCCGACGATGCTGTTCCTGCGACTCTACGGCCTCTCCACGCTGGCTCTGCTGGCGGGCTACTACGGCGGCATCGAGCAGGCACGGCGTGGTGAGTTTCCGCGCGGGGTGCTGCGCATGGGCCTGGTCAGCAACGGCGGCCAGGGGCTGGCTCTGCTCACGGCCGGCGTCGTCGGTGTCTACGCCGATTGGGGTCTGATGGCGCAGGCGATGATGTGGAGCCTGTGCCTGTTCATCCTGGGTATCGCGTTGGCGATCCTGCGGCTGCTGCGCCAGGCCCGTTAAGCTGTCGGCCCGTCCAGGACGATACGAGCGATGAAACTGCAATTCTGGTTCGAATTCGCCAGCACCTATTCCTATCTCACGGCGATGCGCGTCGAGCAGGCCGCCGCGCAGGCCGGGGTGGAGCTGGAGTGGCGCGTGTTCCTGCTGGGGCCGATCTTCAAGAGCCAGGGCTGGAACGATTCACCCTTCAACCTCTACCCGGTGAAGGGCCAGTACATGTGGCGCGACATGGAACGTGGCTGCGAAAAGCTGGGCCTGTCGCTGCGGCGCCCATCCACGTTCCCGCGCAACGGCCTGCTGGCAGCGCGGGTGGCTTGTCGCTTCTCCGGAGAGCCTTGGCTGCCGGCCTTCGTCCGCGCGGTGTACACGGCGAACTTCGCGCAGGACCACGACATCGCGGACGCCGCGGTGATCGCGGATTGCCTGGTGCAGGCGGGCGTCAGCGATGCGGCAACCGTACTGACGGCGGCGCAGGCGCCGGAGTCCAAGCAGAAGCTGGCGACACAGACCGACGAGGCGATCCGCCTGGGAGTCTTTGGCGCGCCGTCGCTGGTGGCCGGCAGCGAGCTGTTCTGGGGCAACGACCGGCTGGAAGATGCGCTGGCCTGGGCCAAGCGCTAGGCAACCCCTGCGGGGTGGCAAGGAAATCCGCCCGCGCTTCGATCCTTCGACAGGCTCAAGATCAGCACGAGCGGATTTCCAGGGGTTCGCGGTTCAGCGGCCGACCAGCGAGCGCGCGATCACTTCCTTCATGATCTCGTTGGTGCCGCCGTAGATGCGCTGCACGCGCGCGTCGGTCCAGTAGCGCGAGATCGGGTACTCGGCCATGTAGCCGTAGCCGCCGAAGAGCTGCAGGCAGGCATCCACCACGCGGCCTTCCATCTCGCTGCTGGCGAGCTTGAGCACGGCGGCGGTGGGCACGTCGAGCTTGCCTTCTTCATACAGGCGGCAGCACTTCTCGTAGAAGGCGCGCGTGGTCTCGATGTCGGTCTTGACCTTGGCC
This sequence comes from Solimonas sp. SE-A11, assembly GCF_030345715.1. Lineage (GTDB taxonomy): Bacteria > Pseudomonadota > Gammaproteobacteria > Nevskiales > Nevskiaceae > Solimonas_A. The sequence goes on along the minus strand of NZ_JAUASX010000001.1, from coordinate 425,378 downwards.
AGCTCGAAGCGGGTGTTCTGGAAGCTGGCGACGGTCTGGCCGAAAGCCTTGCGGCTGGTGACGTATTCGATGGTGCGCTGCAGGGCGCCCTCGGCGTGGGCGACGGCGGCCACGGCCAGCATCAGGCGCTCGCGTGGCAGCTCGTCGATCAGGTGGCCGAAGCCGCCGCCGATGCGACCCAGCACGGCGTCGGAACCCAGGCGTACGTCGTCGAAGAACAGCTCGGAGGTGTCGGCGGCGTGCATGCCGATCTTCTCCAGGTTGCGGCCGCGGCGGAAGCCGGGCAGCTCGGTGTCCACCAGGAACAGGGTCATGCCCTTGGCGCCGGCCTTGGTGTCGGTCTTGGCGGCGACGATCACCACGCCGGCGTGCTGGCCGTTGGTGATGAAGGTCTTGGAGCCGTTGAGGCGCCAGCCGTCGCCGTCCGGCACGGCGGAGGTGCGGATGGCCTGCAGGTCGGAGCCGGTGCCGGGCTCGGTCATGGCCAGGGCGCCGAAGCATTCGCCACTGGCCATGCGCGGCAGGTACTTCTGCTTCTGCGTCTGCGTGCCCAGGTGCAGGATGTAGGGGGCGACGATGTCGGAGTGCATCATCATGTTGGAGGTCAGCGACATGTAGCCCAGTCGCGCGCTCTCCTCGGCGATGGCGAAGGAGAAGGCCAGCGGCGCGGCGCTGCCGCCGTATTCCTCGGGCAGGTCCACGCACAGCAGGCCGGCGGCGCCGAGCTTGCCGTACAGCTCGCGAGGCACGATGCCGGCCTTCTCCCACTTCTCGTAGTGGGGCTCCACCTCGTCGGCGAGGAAGCGGATGACGGTGTCGCGCCAGGAGGCGAGCTCGGCGCTGTTGGTGTCTGCGAAGGCCATGGTCGGAACGGGGGTTGGTCAGGGAATGACCGGCATCCTAGGGCGCGGCTGGTGAGCCTGCCTCACTGGTTCGGGTGATTTCCGCAGCTTCAGCCGTTCATGCAGAGCCTGCCGAAGCATGAACGGCCGCCACCGCAGTTAGTGGATTGCCGCCCGCACTTCGACAGGCTCAGTGCGAACGGCAATCTGAACCCTCGCGGTGAACCAACGCTCGCTCAGCCCCGAGCTTCCCGCGTCTCCGGCAGCAGCACCGTCAGCAGGCCGATGGCTGGCAGGAAGGCGCAGACCTGGTAGACGAAGCCGATGCTGGTGGCGTCCGCCAGCAGGCCCAGCACGGCGGCGCCGACGCCGCCCATGCCGAAGGCGAAGCCGAAGAACAGGCCGGCCACGGTGCCGGTGCGGCCCGGCAGCAGTTCCTGCGCGTAGACCACGATGGCCGGGAAGGCGGAGGCCAGGATGAAGCCGATGGGCACGGTCAGCACGCTGGTCCAGAACAGGCTGGCATGCGGCAGCAGCAGGCTGAACGGCAGCACGCCGAGGATGGACACCCAGATGATCGGCTTTCGGCCGAAGCGGTCACCCAGCGGGCCGCCCGCCAGCGTGCCGGCGGCCACCGCGCCCAGGAACAGGAACAGGTGCAACTGCGCCGACTGCACCGACACGCCGAAGCGCTCGATCAGGTAGAAGGTGTAGTAGCTGGTGATGCTGGCCATGTAGAAGAACTTGGAGAAGATCAGCGCCAGCAGCACGCCCACGGCCAGGATCAAACGGCGGCGTGACAGCGGCACCAGGGCGGCGGCGGCCTGCGAGGCGCGCGGCTTGAGCCGCGCCAGGCCATGGCGCGCGGTCCACAGGCCGACGTTCCACAGCAGCAGCATGCCCAGCAGCGCGAACAGGGAGAACCAGGCGACGCTGTGCTGGCCGTAGGGCAGCACGATGAAGGCAGCTAGCAGCGGGCCGATGGCGGAGCCGGCGTTGCCGCCCACCTGGAACAGCGACTGCGCCAGGCCGTGCTTGCCGCCCGAGGCCATGCGCGCCACGCGCGAGGACTCCGGGTGGAACACCGAGGAGCCGGTGCCGACCAGGGCGGCGGCCACCAGCAGCGTGGCGAAGCCACTGGCATAGGCCAGGCCCAGCAGGCCCACCAGGGTGAAGCCCATGCCGATCACCAGCGAGTAGGGCTGCGGCTTGCGGTCGGTGTAGTGGCCGATCAGCGGCTGCAGCAGCGAGGCGGTGACCTGGTAGACGAAGGTGAGCATGCCGATCTGGCCGAACGTGAGGCCGTGCGAGTCCTTCAGGATCGGATAGATCGAGGGCAGCAGCGACTGCATCATGTCGTTGAGCAGATGGCAGAAGCTGATCGCGGCGATGATGCCGAAGGCGGTGCTTTCGGCCGAGGGCTGCGCCTGCGGCGCAGCGGCGATGTCACGCATGGAAAACTCTCCGTATCGGGCCGGGAGCAGAACGGCTCCCGACGATGGCGCGGCAGATTACGCGCTATGATCTGTCCCGCTTGCGTGCATGGGCACGCTTTTGTCGAGATCGGGCCAAAAGATGTGGGACGTCCACTACCAGCCGCTGTACGACCGGGTGGCCAGCGCCGTGGTGGCGATCGGCAACCGCTATGTCGCGGGCCACGTGGTTCAGCCCCACTCCCACAAGCGCTCGCAACTGCTCTATGGGGCCACCGGCGTGATGATGGTGGTGACGGAGCACGGTGCCTGGGTGGTGCCGCCTGAGCAGGCAGTGTGGTTGCCGGCCGGCGAGGTGCACAGCGTGCACATGACCATGGGGCCGATGGAGACGCACAGCGCCTTTGTCTGGCCCGACGCGATACCGGGCCTGCCGCAGCACTGCCAGGTGGTGGGCATGTCGCCGCTCATGCGCGAGCTGCTGCGTGAATCGATCGACGTGCCGCTGGAGTACGACGCGCAGGGCCGCGACGGCTTGCTCATGGCCTTGCTGCAGCAGGAGATGACGCGCCTGCCGGTGCTGCCGTTGTCCCTGCCCTTCCCGCGCGACCAGCGCCTGGCCAAGCGCTGCCGGCGCCTGCTGGACCAGCCGACACCGCATGACAACATCGACCAGTGGGCGGAGTCGATGGAGATGAGCCGCCGCGCCTTCACGCGCTTGTTCCGCGAGCAGACCGGCATGAGCTTTGCCGCCTGGAAACAGCAGGCCTGCCTGTTCGCGGCGCTGCCGCGGCTGGCGGCGGGTGAGGCGGTGACCACCGTGGCGCTGGACCTGGGCTACGACAGCCCGGCGGCCTTCACCAGCATGTTCCGCCGCGCGCTGGGCGCGCCGCCGAGCCGCTACTTCGGGCAGCGAAGCTAGAGCGGCTTCAGCGCCTCACCAGAAAACGACACGCCAGCCCATCCGCTTCGCATGAAGTTGCGGATATTCTGGTGGTCGGTGGCATCGGGGTGCTGCAGCACGTCTTCACGGTAAAAGCGGCCGAAGCAGGCCAGCGTCTGCGCCTCGCTGAAGCCCTGCAGCCTGGCAAAGGAGAATATCTTGCAGGAGCCGCCGTTCTGGCCAGCGGCGTTCTCCACCTCGCCGTTGCGGAAGGCGGTGGGCGTGTAGGCGTACGCGGCCTCGATGGCGGCGATGGTGTCCGCGAATTCCAGGGTCTCGGGGAATTCGCGCAGCTTCTGCAGGAAGGACGGGAGGGTCATGTAGGTCTTGCGGTGGAACGGCCGGCCATTTTACGGCTTGTGGAAGCGGAAATCGCAGAGCGCATACCCGTTGGCGATGGTGCGCTCGCGGCTCAGCGCCACACCCCAGTCCCGCGCCATCAGGAAGTCCAGGCTGCAGGCGGCGTGATGGGTGAGTTGCGGCTGGCCCTGGGCCTTGAAGTAGTCCGCCAGCGGACAGGCGGTGACCTCGAAGCTGACGTTGTCGCCGTCGGCCACCGGGCGGCGGCGGAAGGGGCGCGTGAACAACAGGGTGAACAGCAGGTCGGTAATCAGGCGCACACGCGGCAGGGGCTCGATGCCACGCAGGCGCGAGACCGTGAACACGACGCCGATGCCGGGGCCGAAGATGCTCCAGTTGACCTCGCGCACCACCGCGCCTGCGGCATCCGGCGCCAGGCCCGACTCGCAGAGCGCCTGGTACAGCGCGCGGCTCCAGGCCATGTAGCGCAGCATCAGCGCCAGGCCCGGCAAGCCCACCCGCTGCGGCGGCGGCAGCCCGGAGTGGATCGCGCGCGCCTGCGCCCAGACGGCGTCCGGCCGCGCGATGCCGGCGTGCAGCACGGCACGGCGATAGGCCAACCTGGGGAAGAGCATGAGCAGCATGGGCGGCATTCTACGGGGATCGCGGCGGCATGCGCGGCAGGGCTCGGCTATGCTCCCCGCGCCCGATTACCCCAGAGGTTGCCCCGGCATGCCGCGCAAGTCCGAAACCATCGTGATCCGCGAGGGCGAAAGCGCCGCGCCTTCGCCCGAGGTGCTGCACGACGAGACGCGTTGCATGCATGCGCACTTCGACGCGGACCGGTACTGCATCAACCTGGATTTCTCCTCGCGCGAGGCGCTGCGCGACTTTGCATTGGCGCTGCTGCAGGAAGCCAACTTCGGCCACAGCGGGCAACTGGAGTTCTATCCGCTGAAGATGCCCGGCCGCAAGGAGATGGTGGTGAATGGCGTGCGCCTGACCGAAGAGAGCTCGCGGGTTTTCGTGTTCTACGACGAGCGCCGGATCGAAAAGCGGGCCAAGACACCGTAAATCCGCGATTCAGGCAAGCTGCGCTATGAAGCGCTGGAGTTCAAGGAGAACGACGCCATGCCCAGCCAGCACAAGGTCCTGCGTTTCGGGAAGGGATTCCGGGTTGCCATCAAGAATGCCCGCGCGGAGGCAGCAGAGATGGTGATCCCGCCCGGCGATGCGGAAGGCGACGAGAACAACCGGCATCGCGGCGCGGACCAGTGGCTCTACGTGGTCAGCGGCAGCGGCAAGGCCCGGGTCGGCGAGAAGACCCTGCGGCTCAAGGCGGGATCACTGCTGCTGATCGAGCATGGCGACACGCATGAGATCCGCAATACCGGGCGCACGCTGCTGCGCACGCTGAACTTCTATGCGCCGCCGGCCTACGGCAAGAAGGGACGCACGCTGCCACCGGGAAAACGCTGAGGCTCAGAGCGTGATCGCTGCCAGCACCAGGTAGCGCCCGAGCTTGGCCACCGTCACCAGCAGCAGGAACACCGGCAGCGGCTCGCGCAGCATGCCGGCGACCACGGTGAGCGGATCGCCGATGATGGGCACCCAGCTCAGCAGCAGGGACCAGCGGCCGTAACGGTGATACCAGCGCTGTGCACGCTCCAGCATAGGGCCTTGCTTGGGCGCCCAGCGCGAAGAGGCGCCGGCGAGCCCGCGGCCCAGCAGCCAGTTGACCAACGCGCCCAGCACGTTGCCGACGGTGGCGACCAGCAGCAGTGTCCAAGGGGTATAACCGGCCAGTAGCAGGCCCACCAGCACGGCCTCGGACTGCGCCGGCAGGATCGTGGCAGCGAGGAAGGCAGAGAGGAAGAGGCCGGCGTGCGCGGCGAGTGCGGCGCTCAAGGAACTGAAGCGCTCGGCTTCCTGTGCTCTTCTCTGAATCTAGCCAGACATTTGGCAAGAAAGAAGGCAATGACCAGAAACGTCAGGGGCAGACAGAGTGTGAGTAGCAACGATGCCGCAGGATACAGCGAAAGATCTACCGTAACCAATATGGTTGAAAGAAGCGCATCGGCCACGGCAGAAGCAAATGCCCAAGTAGCCATGCCTATGGCGTTGATCTCACGTAGAGCAGGCCATGACAGCAATCCGCCGAGAAGCTGAGGGATGAAATGAAACGGAGACGATGCGAATGTGATCGTCAGCAACCATGGAAAGGCTTGTTGATCGGACAAAGCCGGTCGACTGGAAATGAAATTGGCAACCACAAACTCGCCCGATGCACTCAGCAGAACAAAGAGACAGGTGCTCAAAAAAGCAGCAAGAATGATCTTGATGAATTTCATGATTTCTAGTTACTCCTAAAGCCCACTCTTTGATGCCACAAAAAGTCCAACTTCATCGCCCTGCTTCACCACCCCACCCTTCAGGATGCGGCAGCGCAGGCCACCGCGATGCACGAAGAAGCGCACGGCCTCGAAGCGGGTGCGCTCGCCGAACAGGGCGCAGGGCTCGCAGAGGTCCAGGCCTTCCAGTTCCACTTCGCCGACGCGGAATACCCGCCCGCAGAGTTCATTGAGCCGCACGCCGCTGGTGACCAGGTTACGGCGCGGCTCGTGCAGGGCCATGAGCTGGCCGCTGGCCTCGACGTAGGCCTCGATGTTCTCCAGCTCGATCAGGGTGAGCTGGTAGTCCGGCGATTCGCGGTTGGCGGCGTCGGCATAGCGGTCGCCGCTCAGGCCACAGCCGGCGATGGCTTCGACCTGCTCCAGTTCCACCATCGGTGCGCCGCGCACCGGGGCAATGTAGATATGCCGGATGATTCCCATGACGCCGGCATCCTACCGCATGGCTCCCCTGTGTTCAGTGCAAGTTCAGCGCGCCGGATCGACAGTGGCTGGGCGGCATCGGCGCCATGGATGGCGAGACCGGGATGCTGCAAGCCACGAATCCCAGGGAGTTTTTCATGGACGAAAACCCGACCCTCACGCTGTGCCATGAGCTCTACCGCTTTGCCAAGGGTGACCCCGGAATGGGTGTGGCCAACCTGATCCGCACCGCGGAGATCTGCGAGAAAATCTACGAGCGCGGGCCGAACCTGGTGCTGCTCAAGCACCTGCGGCGGCTGCAGACGCTGATGTCGGATTGGACAGCGCCACGGGGCTGGATGAACTACGGCCACGGACCCATCGTGCTGCGCGGCGAACTGGTGGAGACGATCTCGGCCATCGCCGAGGCGGCCGGGCCGCGTCGTGCACCGCCCCTGCCTACACTGCGGCGCCCAGTGGCGGTGGGTGGCGCCCTGCGCTAGCGGCGCACCCTGACCGCCATGCACCGTCAGGCCACGGAATGGCTGGGCGCACTGAAGGACGCCGCCAGCCGCTGGAACGAGGACCGCAACGCCACCCAGGCGGCGGCCCTGGCGTTCTACTCGGCGTTTTCGCTGGCACCGACGCTGGTGATCGTCATCGCGGTGGCCGGCGCGGTCTTCGGGCGCGAGGCGGCGGAGGGCCGGCTCTACGCCGAAATTGCCTCGCTGATGGGCCGCGACGGCGCCAGCATCATCCAGACCATGGTGGCCAATGCCTGGAAGGCGGACAGCACCGGCTCGGTGGCACTGGCCTCGATGGGGGCGATCATCGTGGGCGCCTCGGCGACCTTTGCACAGTTGCGCGCGGCGCTGAACCAGGTGTGGAACATCCGCCCACCCGACACTCCCCTGCTGGCCGACCTGCTGGCGCTGCTGAAGACGCGCCTGCTGTCCTTCGGCTTGGTGATGGGCATGGGCTTCCTGCTGCTGGTGCTGCTGGTGATGGATGCGGCGCTGGGCTTTGCCCTGGACCTGGTGTGGGGCGAACGCGAGAAGTCCTACTGGCTGCTGAACCTGCTACGCACCGTGGTGGCGCTGGCGTTGATGAGCCTGGCTTTTGCGGCCCTGATCCGCGAGTTGCCCGACGGCCAGCCGCGCTGGCGCGATGTGCTGCGCGGCGCCTTGGTGGCAGCCCTGATGTTCTCCTTCGGCAAGCACCTGTTCGGGCTCTACCTGGCGCGGGCCGGCACGGCGGACACCTTCGGGGCTGCCGGCTCGCTGGCGGTGATCCTGATGTGGCTGTATTTCTCGGCGGCCGTGTTCCTGTTCGGCGCCCAGGTGGCGGCGGCGCTGGGGCGGGCGGAACAGTCCGGTGAGGCCTCGCCGCTAGATACAACACACTAGTCGCTCAAGCGGCGGCCGAAGCTGCCGTTATCCCTCCGGATAGACCTGAATCCGGAGACGACCATGGCCATTGCCGACGCGCAAAGCCTGCTGGACCACGTCAACAACCTGCCCACGGTGCCCAAGGCGATCCGAGACCTCATGGTGGAGTTCGACAAGCCGGAGACCGACGTGGACCGCGTGGCGCGGCTGGTGGGTGCCGACCCGGTGCTGTCGGCCAAACTGCTGCGGCTGGCCAACTCCGCCTACTACCATCGTCCCGCCACCGTCACACGCCTGCAGGACGCGGTGGTCTTCGTGGGGACGCATGCCACGCGCAACCTGGTGATGTCGGTGGGGCTGTCCGGTGCGGTCCAGTTTCCCGCGCAGTTTCCTGTACAGCCCTTCTGGCGCTACAGCCTGCACTCCGCGGTGGCCGCACGGCACTTGGCGCAGAGCCTGCGCTCCGATGCCGAGACCGCGTTCGCCGTGGGCCTGGTGCGTGCCCTGGGGGAGCCGCTGGCGGCCAGCGTGATGCACGAGCAGATGGCCGTGCTGGACCAGTTCTGCCCGTTCTATGACGAGGGGCGTACCGGCGCAGAGCGCAGCCGCCTAGGCTTCACCTATGTGGATGTGACGGCGGCGCTGGCGGAACGCTGGAACTTCCCCCCGCCGATGGTGAAGGCACTGCGGGAGTCGCAGGGCGCGCCGGAGGGGCGCGAAGGCAAGCTGGGCCAGTTGGTGGCCCTGGGCGCCTGGGTGGCCGGCGAGTTCGAATGGCGCCGAAGTCCGCCCTCGCAGTTGCCGGTGGTGATCTCGGCCCGCCTGCGCGCCCTGGGCCTGGAGGATTCGGCCCTGCACGACATGCCCTCCCTGCCCCATATGTCGGCCGGGCTGGAAGCTTTGGTGCACTGACCGCAGCACCCACGGACGAGGAGCGCCGGGAGCGAAACACGGGCGAGTCGACAAGCGCGTAAGCTGGGCGCCCGGCTGCCCTGGCCGGGCTTGCCCGCTACCCTACCCTGGCACGCCCCGTGCGTGCCCGGTGGTCCGCCCGACCGCCGCACCCACTGGAGCGGCGCCGCGGCGCCGGCACCCGCTTGAATCCCTCCGTTTTCGTGAAGCTGCGCCTGACCTGGAAGCAGGGCCAGTTGCGCGCGGCCGAGCCGCGGCCGCCCGCGGGGCCCCAGGCGGCGACCGACACTCCGGAACCCGAGCCGGCAGCCGCACCTCCCCTACCCGACGTGACCCACCCCGGAGCATCCAGCATGGCAACGATCCATTTCATCGGCGGCGAGAAGGGCGGTGTCGGCAAGTCGCTGGTGGCACGCCTGATGGCGCAGTACCTGATCGACCGCCAGCTGCCCTTCCTCGGTTTTGACTCGGACCGCTCGCATGGGGCGCTGCTGCGCTTCTACGCCGACTACGCCTCGCCGGTGGTAATCGACGACTACGCCAGCCTCGACCAGGTGGTGGAGGCGGCCCTGGAGAAGGAGCAGCGACGCATCGTGGTGGATCTGGCGGCACAGACGCAGCGACCGCTGCTGCGCTGGATGGAGGAATCCGGGATGCTGGAGTTGGCCCGCGAGCTCGGTATCGCGGTGCGCTACTGGCACGTGATGGACTCCGGACGCGATTCCGTGGACCTGCTGGCGCGCCTGCTGGATCGCTTCGGCGACCAGCTCGACTACACGCTGGTGCTCAACCAGCTGCGCAGCGACGACTTCGACATCTTGGAGGCCTCGGGCCAGAAGGGTCGGGCGCTGGCACTGGGGGCAAAGATCGCTACGCTGCCGAAGCTCCACGACGCGGCGATGACGCGCATCGACGCGCGCAGCACCAGCTTCTGGGCAGCGGCCAACGACGGCATCGGCCTGAGCCTGCTGGAGCGCCAGCGCGTGCGCGTGTGGCTGGCCAAGGCCTATGCGGAACTGGAACGGGTCGGGGTCTAGATAAAACCCATCCCGGGCGCAGGGGTTGCATGTTGCAGGCCAGGGTCGCGTTTTTTTGGCGCGGCCGCCGACCCGCCGTATATTTCTCCCCATGGAACATCTGCTCAATCGCCTCGCTGAATCGGTCTCCGGTGCCAACGACCTGGAGAGCCTGACCCGCCCGCTGCTGGAACTGCTGGAAACCGTGACGGGCATGGAGTCGACCTACCTGACCACCATCGACCAGGACCACGGCGTGCAGCACGTGCTGTATTCGCGCAACACGCAGCAGATGCAGATACCCGAGGGCTTGGACGTGCCCTGGGGCGACACGCTGTGCAAACGCGCGCTCGACGAGGGCCGCGCCTACACCGACAACGTCGCCGACTGCTGGGGTGACTCCGCGGCGGCACGGGAGCTGGGCATCCAGACCTACCTGAGCCAGCCGGTGCGCAATCTCGATGGCGGGCTCTACGGCACGCTCTGCGCCGCCAGCGGCTCCAGGGTGCCGGTGTCGCCGGAGACGGTGAAGGTGCTGGGCATGTTCGCGCGGCTGATCTCGCACCAGGTGGAGCGCGAGCGCCTGGTGGACAACCTGCGCCGCAGCAACCAGGAGCTAGCCGGCCACGCGCTGGTGGACCCGCTGACCGGTGTCGCCAACCGCCGCGCGCTGGAACAGGAACTGCGCAAGCGCCTGGCACAGGCGCAGCGCGAGGGCACGACGCTGCTGGTGGCCTTCATCGACCTGGACGGTTTCAAGGCGATCAACGACCAGCACGGCCACGAGACCGGCGACCGGTTCCTGTCGCAGGTGGCGCGGCGCCTGGCCGATGGCCTGCGCAGCAGCGACCTGGTGGCCCGCTACGGCGGCGACGAGTTCGTGGTGGTGGCGCCGACGGCGGTCGGCCAGGATCTGCGCGGACGCCTGGAGGAATTGATACGCGGACGCTACGTCAGTGCGGGCGTGCCGATCGACTATGCGGGTGCTAGCGTGGGCGTGGTGGAATCATCGATGGGCGCCATCGACGCCGACGCGCTGCTGAAGCAGGCGGATGCGCAGATGTACGAGGTCAAGAAGGCGCGCAGGGCGACACGGCACTGAATGTCGCGGGCACCTTACGCCCTGGCGGGGTGGCGGCTCTCTACCCGACGCGCCCATAGCCGCAGGCCCATGACCGCGAGCAGCACCGCCACGCCCAGGGCGTAGCCCGGGCCCTGCGGGATGCGCTTGGCGAAGGACAGCAGGAAGATCAGCCAGATGTAGTGCGCACCCACCGTGTGCAGCAGCTTCCAGCGGCGCGCGCCGAGCAGGGCCACCATGCGGTCGAAGGACGTGGCGGCCATGGCGAAGATGAAGACGTAGGCCAGGCCGGCGACGATGCGATTGGCCACCGGGGAGATCTGGCCGAACTCCGTGGGGTCGATACGGGCGAAGGCGACGATGGCCGCCAGGTGGATGGCATGCGAGGCGGCGAAGGCCACGCCGAGGTAGCGGCGGTTGCGCAGCAGCCAGGTGGTGAAAGCGCCCGGCCACAGCCGCCGCAACGTGGAGGCCGAGAAGGCCAGCGCGAACAGCAGCAGCGAGGTCCGCGCCGTGGCACGGATCACCAGTCGCGCGCCTTCCTCGCCCGGGTGCAGGGCCACCATGGCGCCGCTCATGGCCACCAACGCCGCCGTAATGAGCCAGAACAGCCGCCAGCCCTGCAGCATTCCCCCGGACACATTGCCCATGACGGTCCCTCCCCGGACTCGCAATGGCGACAGGGTAACCCGGCGCACGGGCGCCGGACGCGGATGGGTCGATTCTTCCTGTGCCTGGGTCGGCTCGGCTTCAGCGGGGATTCAGGCGCGGGGGCCGAAGTTAGGAGACCCGCCGCGAAGGAACGCCCCATGAACGATCCCCAGGTCCGGCATGCCGCCGACCCCGCGTTACGCACGCGCGCGCAGACGCTCACGCCGCCGCGCACGCGCCTGGGCGCCATCGGCCAGCGCTTGCAGGGCTGGCTGGAGGATTTCGTGGCGCGGGCTTCGCTGCAGGGAGACCCGGTGGTCTACGACAACCGCGACTTTCCCTGGGTGACGCGGCTGGAGGCGCGGGCACCCGGAATCCGGCGGGAACTGGACGCGGTGCTGCAGGACGTCGACGGCATCCCGAATTTCCAGGACATTCTCGAGGAAGTCCGCACGATCCAGCAGGATTCCCGCTGGAAGACCTTCTTCCTCCACGCACCGGGCATGGACTGCCGCGAGAACGCCCGGCACTGCCCGGCGACGATGGCGGCACTGCGCGAAGTGCCGGGTCTGGGCACAGCCTTCTTCAGCATCCTGGAACCCGGCAAGCACATACCGCCGCACCGCGGGGCCTACAACGGCGTGTTGCGGCTGCACCTGGCGCTGCGCGTGCCGGAGCCGGCCAGCCGCTGTTCCATCCGCGTGGGCGACCAGATCTGTCACTGGCGCGAGGGCCAGGCGCTGATCTTCGACGACAGCTTCAACCACCAGGTCTGGAACGACACGGACGGCACGCGCGTGGTGCTTTTCGCCGACTTTGCACGGCCGCTGAGCCAGCCCTGGCATTGGCTCAACCAGCGCTTCCTGGACCTGGCGGCGGTCACGCCGTTCATGCGTCGGGCGGCGAAGCGGCAGCGCGAATGGATGCGCGATCGGCGCGCGACTTGATCAGTGTGCGCGCAGGCCCAGTTGCGCCAGCAGGCGCGTGGGCATGAAGAGGCGCAGGGCATGCAAGGTGACCTGCGTGTCGGGCAGCAGGGCCGCGCTGAGGATCACCTCGCGTCCGTCGGCGCCGCTGAAGCGGTAGGCCGAGTCGGTGTAGCGCACACGCTGCACCTGATCCCAGCGCAGGCGTTGCCGGCGCGGCATGCCCAGCCGCAGCGAGGCATGCGACAGGCCCTCGGCATCCACCACGACCGAGCCGAGGCGGTAGACATGCACGAACAACCAGCCGAGGAAGAGGATGAAGGCGACGCCGCTGCTCACCGCGAGCACGGGGCTTTCGTCGTGCTCCGCGCGATAGCCCAGCAGGGCGGAGAACATCAGCAGCATCGGCATCAGGCAGGCCAGGCCCAGCAGTACGCGACGCCAGGGTTGGATCCTCAGGGCGGCGGACATGGTCGGTGCCGGCTGCGGGATGGCAGCGGCGGTTCGGTTGTACGGGTCCATCACGGAGCTCCCTGCTCGATGCGGTAGGTCAAGTCTGTGGAAAACCCGACGCGCGCGAAGTAGACAAGAAATACTCCGGCCTGCGAGAAAGGCCTCATACCCCCCATTCGCGTCATTACCCCCCATTCGAGGGGCTTCAGGGCGACAGCGCGGCGCAGATCTGGCGCAGGCCGCGCGCCATGGCCCGCTCCCGTTGTTCCTCGGCATGGCGGTCGCGCGGCAGGATGGCGGCGCCGATGGCGGTGGAACTGGGGCGATGACCGGACATGGAACGCTCCAGAAGGCTCTCAAGCCCAGGCCAGCGCTGCGGCCGGGACATCATCCGATACGGCGAGGGCTAGGGCATTCGCCTGATCACATCCGCGGGACACCAAATGGCGGCATGGCTGTCGCCCAAGGCCACTGCCCGACGCTCCAGGTACAACAAGCCAACCCAAGCGGAGATCATGGCGTCCAGTGCATCCTCGAAGGCCTTGAGGGTTTTCACCTTTGCCGAGGGCAAGGGCCGTTCGATAGGCAGAGGGCCCAGGACGGAAGTCAGTCCCGCTTCGATCGCCCCCAGTTCCTGGAATAGAAGCTCCCTGCGCATCCCGGGCGTCTCATTCCTCCAGTAGCGGTTCAGCTTGCCGACCTTGTAGGGCACGCGAATCTCTCGCGCGAGAAGCGACAGCAAGGCTGTATGGGGATAAACCTCCAGCAGTTGCCTGGGTGTTCCCGGTGCAGTGTCGACAGTCGCCACCGGATAACCCAATGCCGCGAATGCTTCGGTAATCCTTGCCCCCATGGGCCCTGGCCTCAGGCTGCTCGGCGTGTGGGTCGAACAGCGGCGTCCCCCGAATTCCCTGGAGACCGCATTGTCTGCCGCGCGTCTTGAATCGATGGCCCGCCGGGAAACCGGCATGTCGATGGCCACAGCATCGACGGGAGCCCCAGCAATCCGGCAAGCCGCCTCCATCAGGGATGAAATCGGTGGCTCCTGCCCGAGGTGAGACGCGCTCCAATCGACCGCTACGCCATCGGCCAGCTTCAGGAAAGCAGCGTAGCTGGGAGCGACGCCTACGCACTTCGTGCTCACCGTGGTATCGAGCAAGGCCACCCCACTGGGCTGGGTCGGAGTCCACGCCGCGTCGATGCCCAGCACGATTGCCATTGGATCGCTCAGGGCTTCTCGTAGCCGACGCGATGCACCCAGGAGCCGCGATCCTCGTAGGGCATGGTCACGCAACTCGTGCCGGGGATGGTGTCCGAGCCCGGGCCGATCACGCCCGACAGCGAGCATATCTTCGAGCGCGGGTGGATGCGCGTGCACTTGGACAGGTCTGCCACCGCCAGCGGCGCACCACCGTTGTACTGGGTTGCCAGTGCCGACATGGCGCGGTTCAGCGCGGCCAGCATCACGGCGTCACGCTCGCGGTTGCCGCTGTAGTCGCGGCGCAGTGCCAGGCCCGAGCTCTCGGGCTTGAGGATGCGCAGCACGAGGTTGTCCATCACGCTCTGGTCGAAGACATGGCTGCCGACGCCGGCGACGCGGCCATAGACGGTGAGGCCGGCTTCCGCGTCGGGGTTGTTGGGATCGGGGTCCGGCACGCCGGTGTCGAGGATGTTGTCGCGCAGGCCACCGAACAGTTCGTCGCGCAAGCCGGTGACTATCTCGCCGAACAGGGTCTGCGGCACGCCGTCTCGCGCGTTGGGAGACTCCACGTCCTGGGTCGGGCCGAAGGCGTCGCCGTTCCAGGCCAGGACCTGGTCGAGCGCAGCCTTCTGCACATCGCTGAGCTGGGCGGCGGCGGTGCTGCGGAAGTTCGCCAGCAGCGGCAGGTATTCGCGGGCGCGGTGATCGCGGATGCCATGGTGGCGGTCGATGCCGCGCAGGTCTTCGTAGCTCCAGTCGCTGCGCGTGGCGAGCAGTTCCAGGATACTGGTGACGCGCTGGCCGGCGCCACCGGGACGCGAGGTGCTGCCCAGGCCTTCGCCGTCGAGCCAGCCGAAGGCGGGCTTGTTGTTCCAGTTGGCGAGGTAGCCCTGCGGCGGGTCCACCACCTGCGGCAATTCGGAGAAGGCCAGGTTGTCGCCAAAGTCGTAGGCGCCGGTGCCTGGGATCGGCAGGCGCATGTCGGTGTCCGGATGGCGGCGCGGGAACAGGCCGGGGTGGAAGTAGGCAATGTGGCCGTCGCGCGTAGCGACGGTGACGTTCTCGTTCCAGGTGACCTTGGCGGTGGCGGCCTTGAACTCGGCAAAGCTCTTGGCCTTGGACCAGGCGGTGACGCCTTCGATGGTTTCGATCTCACGGCCGAACATGGCGTACTGGACGCTGCGCGCCAGGCCGGCGGCATCGTCGCGCGCCACCACCGGGCCGTGCACGGTGCGGCAGATGCGCGCCGGTGCGCTGAGGATGGCCGGGCCGGCGGGAATGCCCTGCGCGGCGGCTCGGTAGCGCACGGTGTCGTCACGGCACTGCATGTCCTTCCACTGGCCATCGTGGAAATACTGGTCGGCCTTGCAGGTGCTGGCGGCCTGCTGCGCGGTGGAGCAGGTGGTTTCGATGAAGGAGTCGATGGTCTTGCTGTAGCCGGTGGTGAGACCCCAGGCGGCGTGCTCGCTGTAGCCGATGCCGACGGCCGGCAGCAGCGGCACGGAGGAGCCGCGCGAGTGGTAGTCGCCGGCATGCAGCTCGAATTCCACCAGCAGCGTCGGATAGGTGTAGCCGAGCTGCGGGCCGCTGACCATCAGCGTGCCGCCGTCGCGGGTGCGCGAGGGCGCCAGGGCGTAGGCCATGCTGCCGCCGTGCAGATGAGCGCGCAGGTCCTGCAGCGAGGCGACAACCTTGTGGATGGCGGCGCGGGTGGCGACGGCCCTCTGCTGCTCGGTCTTGCTCGCGGGGCGGCTGGCAGGGGATTTCGCGGCGACGGCAGTCTTGGGATACACGACCTTGCCGGAGGCGCCGAGGCCGCCCGGCAGGCTCGGCGGGGCCAGCGGCAAGGCGCAGGGGAATGGCGTGGCGGCGTGGCCGGTGCCGCTGCCCTTCCACAGGGTCTCCGGCAGCGTCAGCGCCCAGGCCGCCATCTGGCGAAACACGGCCTCGCGGCCGGCGGCGGGCTCGGCCTGGTTGGAGAAAGTGCTCAAGCCGCGCGGCACGCTGGTGACGGCCTTGGGGTCTTCCAGCCAGGTCATGTCCTGGAAGGCCTTGTAGGCTTCGTCGCGCGAGCCGTACTCGGCCTCGAGCTGCTTGAGCATGCGGATGTTGAGGAACTCGTTGCCGCCCTCGCTGGCGACGAAGCGGGTGATGTAGACGCCGGCGGCGATCACGTCGCGCACGGTGAACTCGGCGGGCAGCGTGGTCAGCAGCACGTACTCGGCCGGCAGCAGCGTGGGATTGGCCAGGGCCTTCTCGCGCCAGGCATTGGCACCTTCGACATAGCCCAGCACGGCGTCCTTGGAGTCCTGCGAGCCGGCCTCGAACATGGCCTGGTACTCGGCGTCGGTGTAGGTCAGCGTGCGTTGCTGGATGTCGGCCGGCACGCTTCCGCAGCCGGTGAGCTCGGAGAAGGTGCCCAAGCCCATGCGGCGCACGGCGTCCATCAGGAACAGGCGATCCTGTGCCACGGCATAGCCGACGCCGTACCAGCCGTCGCGCACGCTGGCGGCGTAGACGATGGGAACGCCGTGGGAATCGCGATAGATCTCGACGCCTTCCTTGGGGACCACGGAGGTGCCCGGCTTGGTGCCGAGCACGCCGGGCTTGGCGTCGAAGCTCCAGTACAGCAGGCGCTGGTCGTCGACGTGCTCGCCGTAGTCGCCGGGGTTGCCGCTGAGCAGGCCGCGCAGCTGGCCGGCCAGGGAGACGAAGCCGGACTGGCCGGGCGGGAGCACGGTCTCGGCCTTGAGGACCAGGTTGGCCGGCGGGGTGACCGTGCCGCCACCGCTGTCGCTGCGGTCGTCGGACCGGCTGCAGGCGGCCAGCAGGACCACGGCCGCCAGGGCCGTGAGCAGGGGGGTCTTCATGGGCTCCTCCGTCGCGCCGTCCGGCGCTTGTCGTTTGGGGCCAGTGTAGCCGAGCCCGCGATGGCTGCCTGCGGGAAGATTCACCTACGGCAGTCGCCGGGCAGCGGGCATAATCGCGCCCGTCATTCGAACAACAAGAGCCTTTCCATGAGCGCAGACAGCGGCTTTCCCGCCGACATCTACACCGAACCGTCCGACGTCGATGTCGATACCCTGAAGAACCTCGGCCCGCTGGCCGGCCTCGCCGGCATCTGGGAGGGCACGCGCGGCCTCGACGTGAAGCCCAAGGCGGACGGCCCGCGCAAGCAGGCTTACGTGGAACGCATCGAACTGCAGCCGATCGACCCGGCCACCAACGGCCCTCAGCTGCTGTACGGGCTGCGCTACCACACCTTCATCACCAAGCCGAACAACGTGAAGACCTACCATGACCAGGTGGGTTACTGGCTGTGGGAGCCGGCCACCGGCGGCATCATCCACACGCTCACGATCCCGCGCGGGCAGGTGGTGATGGCCTATGGCCAGGCCAGCGCCGATGCGAAGAGCTTCGAGGTGGTGGCCACGGCGGACTCGACGTCCTTCGGCATCCGCTCGGCGCCGTTCCTGGAGCATGCCTTCCGCACGGTGGAGTTCCGCATGCAGGTGACGATCAACGACGACGGCAGCTGGTCCTATGACGAAGACACCGTGATGATGATCAAGGGCCAGGCCGAGCCCTTCCACCATACCGACCGCAACACGCTGACTCGCGTGGCGGCGCCAACGCCCAATCCGCTGGCGCTGGCGCGCGGCTGAGCTCGCAACGATGAACGACATGACCGAGCTGCCACCCTGCCCCGCCTGCCGCCAGGGGAATACCTATCCCGATGGTGGACTGCTGATCTGCCCGGACTGCGGGCATGAGTGGTCCGCCGACGCACCGCCTGCGGCTACCGCGCAGGATGATGATCGACTCGTGGTGAAGGACGCCCACGGCAACCTGCTGGCGGATGGCGACTCGGTGGTGCTGATCAAGGACCTGCGGCTCAAGGGCTCGTCCACGGTGATCAAGGGTGGCACCAAGATTCGCGGCATTCGCCTGGTCTCCGGCGACCACGAGGTGGACTGCAAGGTCGACGGCATGAGTGTCATGCTCAAGGCGCAGTACCTGAAGAAGGCCTGAGCCGGGCTACTGGAAGAGCGGGCGCCAAGCCCGCTCTTCCAGCCTGCCCCGTACACGGTCAGTGACGCGCCGCGCGCTGCTCCTGCTTGCCGGCCTTGATCGTAGCCTTGTCGCGCTCGTGCGGACCTTCGGCGATCTCTTCGATCATCTTGCGGCAGAAGGCCGGCAGGTCGTCCGGCTTACGGCTGGTGACCAGGCCCCGGTCGGTGACGACCTCCTGGTCCACCCACTGGGCACCGGCGTTGGTCAGGTCGGTGCGCAACGACGGCCAGGACGTGATCTGGCGCCCCTTCACCGCGCCGGCCTCGATCAGGGTCCAGGGGCCGTGGCAGATGGCGGCAATGGGCTTCTTCGCGTCGTTGAAGTCCTTCACGAACTGCACGGCGCTGCGGTTGGCACGCAGGTGGTCGGGGTTCATGACGCCGCCCGGCAACACCAGGGCGTCGTAGTCGTCGGCGTCGGCCTTGGCCAGCTCGACGTCCACGTCCACCTCCTGGCCCCAGTCGGTATGTTTCCAGCCGCGGATCCTGCCGGACTTGGGGGATACGATTTCAGCGGTGGCGCCGGCCTCGCGCAGGGCCTTGAGCGGTTCCAGCAGTTCGGACTGCTCGAATCCGTCGGTGGCGAGTATGGCTACACGCTTGCCTTCCAGTCTTGCGGACATGATGCCCTCCATGGCTTGTGTCGCAGGGTCATTGCGACCCCGGCCAAAACGGCGAAGTTCCCCACCCGGCATGCAGGAGCCAGGCGCTGCGCCGGCATGCTGTAATCCTCCCGGGACCATGCAGTTTGCGGGGAGAGAAGCCATGGGCAGTTATCGCAGCATCACCGTGGAAGCGCGCGGTGCCATCGAGATCCTGACGCTGGACCGGCCGGAGGCGCTCAATGTGCTGACGCCGGAAGTGATCGACGAGCTGGCCGATTACTACGAGGGCCTGCACCGCCGTACGCAGGTACGCGTGACGATCCTACGTGCGGCAGGCCGAGCGTTCTGCGCCGGTGCCGACCTGGGCTCCCAGGCCTTCGCCGAGGGCGGTAGTGGCCGGGCGCATCGGCAGACCGAAATCCAGGAGCGCTATGCACGCGTGATCCGCCTGATGCGCAGTTGCCCGCAGCCGGTGATCTGCCTGGTGCAGGGCGCGGCCTGCGGCGCGGGCTTTTCGCTGCTGCTGGCGGCGGACCTGCGCTACGCCGCGCCGGAGGCGAAGATGAATGCCGCCTACCTGCGTGTGGGCCTGGGCGGCTGCGACCTGGGCTCCGGCTACCTGTTGCCAAGGCTGGTGGGCCTGGCGGCGGCCTCGGAGTTCCTGCTCAGCGGGCGTTTCATCGATGCGCCGCGCGCGCTGCGCATGGGCCTGGTCAGCGAGGTGCTGCCGGCGGAGCAGTTGCTGGATGGCGCCCTGGCGATGGCGGCCGACATGCTGCGTGCTTCACCGCTGGGCCTGCGCATGACCAAGGAAACGCTCAACACGCTGATCGACGCACCGAGCCTGGAGACGGCGCTGATGATCGAGAACCGCCAGCAGATCATCCTGACCGAGACGGCGGATCACCGTGAGGCAGTGGCGGCTTTCCGGGAGCGTCGGGAGCCGCAGTACGACGATCAGTAGGGGCGCGCGCTTCTGTTGCGCTAAGCTCTGGAGCCATGATGGTGGACGCGAATCTGATGAGGCCCTGCCCAACGCTTTGCCTGGCGTTACTTGCCTGCTGCCTGCTGGTTTCCGGCTGCGCCGCAAAGAACATCCGGGCGGACTACGAGCAGACGGCGGACAAAGGGGTGATGCTCGGCTCCGTCACGCGTGATGGGCGGTTGTCTGCCTACCGGGTGCTATACCGGCCCTTGGGGCAAGAGAAGGGCTTCGAATTCGTGGAGACCGGCTGCGATTCGATCATGGAGCCGAGTTGCTATGCCCATCAGGACTTCACCGCGCTCGGCATGAAGGGCGATCTCTTCGCGGTGGAACTACCCCCGGGCGACTATGAATTTTTCAGTTGGGATGTGGTGGGGGGCTCTGCGCATGCAGGACCCGCATCGCATTTCTCGATGAAGTACAGGATCCAGCCTGGCAGGATCACCTACATCGACAATTTCCATTTCACGGAGCTTGCCAACCGAGGACTCGTCGTCACCTCCGCGAGCGTCGACTACACCCAGCCTTTTGAGAGGGACTGGGCTCTGGCACAGAAGAAATACGCACGCCTGCGGAGCGACTCCGTGGATGTGAACGAGTTCAGCCCTCCAGCCTCGGCTATCGGCGGAACCGGCGGCTACAGCTTTACGCCGACGCCCGTTTACTTACCGCTCGTCAAGTAGCTTCTTGAGCTCACCGGACGCCAGGAGCTTTTCCAGATCGCTGGCGCCGCCGATGAGCTGGCGCTTGACGAACACCATCGGGAAGGTGGGCCAGCCGGTCCAAAGCTTCAGCGCGTTGCGGCGACGCCAGGTGTTGAAGTAGCTGCCGTATTCCATGTAGCGGTACTGCAGGCCCGCGGCTTCGAGCAACTGGCGCGCTTTCTTGGGCGAGGGGTTCTGCGCCATGCCAACCACGACGATGTCGTTGGCGTCCACTGCGGCGGAGACTTCTTCCACGATGTCGCGATGATTCTGCGCAATGACCTCGCGCACGGCGGGATGGATGCGGGATTCGTCGAGGACCAGGCGCGGCATGGGTGACTCCGGATGCGTGATGGCGCGCAGTATCGGCGGCGTTCAGGGCGCCCGCAATGCCTGATCGCGTGTCATCCGATGAGCCACAGTTCGGGCCACTCAGGCCCCGCTGCGCTGCAGGAAGGACTCGACGATGGCGTTGACCTCTTCCGGGCGTTCCAGGCCGGCGAGGTGGCCGGTGCGATCCATGACGAGGAATTCAGCGCCGGGGATGGCCTGGGCCATCTCGCTGGTCTCCGGCACCGGGAAGGTGGGGTCTTCGATGCCGGCCAGCACCAGCACGGGCGTGCGGATGCGGCCGAACAGCTGGTGCTGGTCCGGGCGCGCGGGGACGACGCTGTTGACGGCCCAGTAGACCGAGCGCGCATCGATGTGGCGCAGGGCGGCGCGGATTTGCTCGGCGACCTGCGGCCGCTCACGCGCGGTGGTGGGGCCGACGAAGGCCTTGATGGCGCGCGACACGAAGGGGCCGCGGAAGCCGCCCAGGCGACGCACGACGTGTGTCAGCAGGCGGAACTCCAGACGCTGGCGCAGGGGTGCGCGCGAGGCGGTGGCGTTCATCAGCACGGCGGCCCCGATGCGCTCCGGATACAGGGCGGCGAAGGTGCCACCGATCATGCCGCCCCAGGAGTTGCCGACCATGTGGGCCTTTTCGATACCCAGCGCGTCGAGCACCTGCACGATGCACTGCGCGCATTCCTCAAAGCTGAACATGCGCGTCAGGGCCTCGCTGCCGCCGTGGCCCGGGGAGTCCACCAGGATCACGGTATGGCTCGGGGCGAAATGGCGGGCCTGCGCCAGCCACATGGAGCCGTCCATCAGCAGGCTGGGCCAGAACAGGATGGCGGGCCCCTGCCCGGCCACGCGCAGACGTAGCCGGCCCAGAACAGTGGCGATGTAGCGGTCCTGCAGCTTCAGTTCGTTCATGCCGGGCAGGCTAGACCTGGCCTGCCGGGAATGGAAATGCGCCGTATGGATGGGGCTCCATTCGTTTTCTGCATGGCCCGCGTGTAAGCCGACGGCTATCGACACCGGCCTGCGGGTAACGGAAAATATTGTCACCACGTAACATTCCAGGGATGAGAATGGCCACCAAGCCGACGGCCAAGCCGCGCGAGGGCAGTGTCAAGAAGCCGGCCGTCGCCAAGCGCGCCTACCTCAGCAAGGACCTGCGCCGGCAGACGCTGCTGGAGGTGGCGGCACAGATCGTCGAAAGCGACGGCTGGGCCGGGCTGAACATGAGCGCCCTGGCCGAACGCGGCGGCACCAGCCGCCAGCTGATCTACCAGCATTTCCCGAGCATGGAGAAGCTGCTGGCCGATACGGCCTGGCACATCTTCATGGAAGTGGCGAAGGGCACCACCGACTCGGTGGAGGCCAACGCCGGCAATCTCACCGAGGCCATCAAGGCGGCGGAAGCATTCTCGCTGGACCTGCCGCCCGGCCGCGGCGACGCGCTGTGGCAGCTGATCGCCGGCACCGCCGGCAGCACGCCCGAGCTGGAGGAGATCCGCCAGGGCATCCGCAAGCTGATCAGCGGCATCTGGACGCCGGTGGTGCGCAAGGCGCTCGACATGAACGAAGCCGATGCGCGCGCCTATGCCTGGATGTCGATCCTGGCGTTCTGGGGCATGCGGCAACTGGTGCGCGACGGTGAGCTCAGCCGTACGCGCGGGGTGAAGCTGTTCAATGGCTTCATGGAAAGAGTGGTGAAGAGCTGAGCCGAGCTTTTCCGCACTCTCGCCTTGCCGAAAGGGAGCCGAGGCAGAAGGGAACAAGTCGGGGGTGCCATCCATGGCGAGACCTCATCACTCAATCTAGCGCCTGGGCGGCTATCCATGGCCGCCCGTGATTCGCCGCAGGCGATGACATTGAGTCATCGCCAAAGCGGGGCGCATCACCCTCTCCCGCAAGGGGAGACGGGCGAAGGATCACTTCCTCAGCTTTCGGCTCGCCAGGGTCTGCGGGCGGAAGTAGTTGTCTTCCAGCTGCAGGCTGAAGTCCGGGTAGTCGTCGCCGGAGAAGCTGGCCGTAACGAAGTAGCGGCCGCTCTGCAGGTCGTGGTGCACCTCGGGGCTACCGCTGGTGACGGGCACGAAGGGGAAGCTGGTGAGGTGGGCTTCCTGGAAGCGCCAGAGCTGGTCGCGATCGTCGTAGCAGTCCACCATCGACACACTCCAGCTGTCCTCGTCGAGATAGAACATGCGGCGGCGGAAGGCATGGCGTACGCCAGGCTTGAGCGTGGCTTCCACCACCCAGACGCGATGCAGCTCGTAGTGCGCCAGCTCGGGGTTGAGGTGGCCCTTGCGGATCAGCTTGTCGTAGCTGACGCCGGCGCCGAGGATGGGCGTGGAGTTGTAGGGAATGTACAGCTCGCGCTTGCCCAGCAGCTTCCAGTTGTAGCGATCCAGGGCGCCGTTGTACATGTCGGTCTGGTCGTTGAACATCAGGCCGTCGGCGGAGGCCTTGGGGTTGTCGTAGCCGACGTTGGGCGCGCGGCGCGTGCGACCCAGGCCAGGATTGAAGATCCAGGCGCTGCGGCCGCCTTCGGTCTGGTCGGTGGTCTCGTGGACCAGCAGCATCTGACCGGCGATGCGCTTGGGAGTCAGCACTTCCTGCAGGTAGTACAGGATGATGCCGTCCTCGATCGGGCTCGGCGCCTTGGGATCGCCGTACTTGAACTTCACGTCCTCGACGATGCGCGCCAACTGGTAGCTGCCGTCCTGCGCGACGATGACTTCGTTGTTGAAACGGCGCACGGCGGAACCGCGGAACTTGAGCTTGTGGTTCCAGATCACCTCGGCGCCGCTGCGCGGGATCGGGAAGGGCACGCCGAGCTTGGCGCCAGTGACCTTGTCGGTGCCTTCAAGCTTGGCCTGCACGGCGTTGAGCTTGGTGGCGGCTTCCGCCACCGGCGGCAGGAAGGCGCCGCGGATGGTCGGGAATACCCGCATCTGCCAGGTGGGGTAACGCTCGAACATCGCCTTGTGGCCGGCGCTGAGCTTGTCGGCGTACTGGGCGGCGTTGGCCTTGGTGATGACGAAGCTCGGCTTGTCGGCCGCGCCGTTGGGCGCCAGCGCGCGCGCCAGGGCGGCAGGATCGCTCTTGCGCATCCGCTGCAGGTCGTCATAGGTGAGCTTGAGCTGCTCCGGGCGGAAGCGCTTGCTCCCCTCCCAGGCCGGAATCGTGCCGGAGGCATTGGCGGCAGCTTCCGCCCCGGCGGGCGTCAGCGTGCCCCCCAGCTTGGCCGCCTCGGCCTCCGGCACGCCCGCCCCCGCCAGCGCAGGCCACAGCGCCAGCATTCCCACCCCCAACATCCTGATCACCGACGACGCTTGGAATTGCCGCATGTCTCCTCCAGACCGGCTGCGGCGCATCGCTTGCGCCTGTATTGGCATGATGTAAACTTTACACCCTGTAAATCTCGCGTCAAGACCCCGCCCACGGGGCCGCGGCAATCCGCCGCCCGCGCATGAGGGAGGAGACGATGAAGCAGACGGCATTGGTGGCGGCGCTGTTCCTGACGCTGCCGGCACAGGCGGTGGATTTCGACTGGGGCCCGGTCAGCGGGGCGCTCAATACCCGTCTGTCCTTCGGCGCCGCAATGCGCGTGCAGGACCGCGACGAACGCCTCCTGGGCAAGCTCAACGTGCCGGGCCAGCAGGGGCTCTGCGTGGCCGACGACTGCCAGTCCGCCAGCGGCGACCCCGCGCCGAACCAGCGCCTGGTCGATGCGCGCGGCAGCTTCTCCGGCGTGAACGAGGACAACGGCAACCTCAACTACGACAAGGGCGACCTCACCGCGGCGATCTTCCAGGTGCGGCCCAAGCTGGAGCTGGTCTGGGACGACTGGCAGTTCCAGGCCTCGGCACTGTTCTTCCACGACGTGGTCAACAGCGGCTTCCAGGAAACCCACAATGACACGCGCTTCCAGCCGCGCCATTCGCGGCGCAACGGCGCGGCCGAGGAGCTGTTTGCCAGCGGCTATCGCCTGGGCAACCTGTTCGTCTCGCGCAGCTTTGCCGTGGGGGAGCAGGAGCTGCTGGTGAAGGTGGGCAACCAGGTGCTGAACTGGGGCGAGGCCAACCTGGTGCAGTTCAACACGCTGGCGGAAATCAGCCCGCTGGATGCGCCGGTGCTGGGCATGCCGGGCTCCGAGCCCAGCCAGCTGCAGCTCGCGGTGCCGCTGGCGGTGGCTTCGCTGACGCTGACGGAGAACCTGGCGCTGGAGGCGGTGTACCAGCTCGGCTGGCGCGGCGCGAAGCTGCCGGCCACCGGCAGCCTACTGTCCTTCAGCGACATTGCGGGTGGCGGCGAATACGCCATCACCGGTTTCGGCAACTACAGCGAGGACCCGGACGGGCAGTTCTCGCCGGCCGGCCTGGTGTCGCTGGTGTCGCAGTCCACGCGCACCCTGCGCATCCCCGACGCGGACTTCGCCGCGCCGAGTGATGACGGCCAGTACGGCCTGCGCCTGAACTACCTGGCGGACTGGCTCAACGGCGGCACCGAGCTGACCCTGCACTACCTGCGCTATCACAGCCGCTATCCGCTGCTCAGCGGCTATGCGGCGAATGCCAGCTGCACGCGTGATTCTCCGGGCGGTGGCTTCGCAGGCGCCTTCGTGGCCTGCATGGGCTTCAACGCGCCGATCAATCCTCTGGGCCGCGAGCCGCTGCCGGTGGATACGGCGCAGCTGTTCCTCGAGTATCCGGAAGACATTGATCTCTTCGGCATCAGCTTCAATACCAACGTGGGCGACTGGGCACTGTCGGGCGAATACAACTTCCGTCCCAACCAGCCGCTGCAGGTATTGCAGTCCGACGTGCTGTTCACGGTGCTGGGGCCGGCCTTCCCGGCGCAGGACATCCCCATCGGCGTGTCGGCAGTGTCGGACCCCAACCTGCTGGCCGGCCTGCCGTCGGCGCTGGCGCCGGCACTGCAGGGGCTGCAGGCCGGGCTGGGCGCGCTGCTGCCCGGTGGCGCTCTGTTCACGCTACCCGGCGAGAACAGCGCGGTGCCGGACTACCTCTCGCGCTACCGCGGCGTGACGGTCAATGCCGGCGACTACGTCCAGGGTTACGAGCGGCAGAAGGTGTCGCAGATGTCGCTGACCGGCATCCGCAGCTTTGCCGACAACCCCTTTGGCGCGGCGCAGGTGTTCTGGGTGATCGAGGGCGCAGCGCTGATGGTCCACGACATGCCGGCCCGTGGCGAGCTGTACTTCGAGGGTGCCGGCGACCGCACGCATCCCTCGGCCGGTGCCGACGGCACGGGTACGCCCGACGGCCTGCCGGATACACGCCACATCAATCCCACGCAGATGCGCAGCGGCTTCGGCGACGACTTTGCCTGGGGTTACCGCAGCCTGCTGCGCTTCACCTACAACGAGCTGCCGGGCAACATCGCGCTGTATCCCACCTTCCTGTGGTTGCACGACATCAAGGGCATCTCGCCTGCACCGATCATCAACTTCATCGAGGGCCGCAAGGTGCTGGTCAGCAGCCTGATGGCGGAGTTCCCGGATGACTGGACGGCGGGCGTCAGCTACCAGGTGTTCACCGGGGGCGGCACGCATCACCGGCTGAGGGATCGGGATAACGTTTCGATCTACGTGGCGAAGGTGTTCTAGCGCCTGCTTCCCTCTCCCCTGGCGGGAGAGGGAAGACAAGCGATGGCGCCATCCATGGCGGGACTTCATCTACCCGATCGACCACCAAGGCGGCCATCTGTGGCCGCCCGGCAAGCGGGCGAGGGCTAAAGAAAGATCAGGCCAGATACCCCAAGCAGCCAGTCTTCTCCATCAGCGGCTCAAGCCCCGCCCTCGCCTCCACCGGCAACGCCGCCCACTGGCTGCGGATCTGGCCGTAGCACTTGGCTTGGTAGGCGAAGGGCTGCTGGGTGTACTCGCGGCCGCGGATGGAGACGGTCATCTGCGGCTCGCCCTTCTCCAGCGCGGCGGCATTGGCGCGCAGGAACGGCAGGTACTCGGCGCCCACCATTTCCAGCAGGGCCTCGCGCACGGCGGCGGCCTTCTCCGGCTTCCATTCGCCGTCCACGCCGGAGCAATCATCCAGGGTGATCACCCAGGCCTCCACGGCGGGCGCACGCTCGCGGCAGAGTCGCTGCGGCCAGGGGTCGGTGGTGAGCTGGGCGAGTTGGCCGTAGAGGCCGAAATCGGCCAGCGAGGGGCGGCTGCCGAAGAGATAGTGCTGGCCGCCGACGTAGGGGCCGAGGATGTCCAGCAGGCGAGCGTAGGCGGCCTCGATCACCGGCGCGTTTTCCGGGGTGCAGCCGACCATGGCCATGCGGCTGCGCTGGCGGTCGTGGAACATCTTCGCAGCCTGGTCATGCGCCTTGCCGGTGGCGGCGGGCAATGCGTCCCGCACGATCCAGTGGCTGGCCCACATCGCCGTGGCATCTTCATGCCAGCGGTAGTGGAACATGAGCTTGCTCAACCACTCGTCGGCGAAGTCTTCGATCAGGTGGCAGACGAAGGCATCTGCAGCGTCCGGCGGGATGATGGAGCGCTCGGCGTGGCGCTGCTCCAGCAGGTGTGCGGTGGGCGTGGAGTCCACGCGAAATTCACCGGTATCCGGCAGCTTCAGCACCGGAATCAGCTTGGGCTTCACCCGGGCGATTTCCGGCAGGGTTTCCGGAGTGCCGGCCTTCCAGACGTGCGGCAGCCGGCGATAGCGCAGGATGGCGCGCAGCTTGCGCGAGTAGGGCGAAGGGTTGCCGCCGTAGAGGATGTAGGTCATTCGCAGTCCCAGGGTGTGCCGCTGAAGTAATAGCGCAGGCGCTGGGCGGCCGTCACCTTTCGCGGTTGCACGATGGCGGTGTCGATGGGCGCCACTTGCGCGGCGCTGCGGCGCTGCAGGAGCCCGCCGATGACGGGGCCCAGGCGCTGCCCGATGCGCTGGCGCACATCGGGCGGCAGGGCCTCGAAGTCACGCTGCAGCGTGGCCAGGCAGCGCGCGCGGTAGCGCACCGCCGGCAAGTCCGGGTAGTCGATGCCGCCATAGGCTCCGGAAAAGCGCTTCTGGCCGGCGGCGACGGCCGCGGCGTTGTCGTGCAGGTACGGCAGGTAGGCGGTACCGATGTCGGCGAACAAGGCATCCCAGGCGGAATCGGAGAAGTCGTCCAGCTCCGTGGCGCCCCACTCTTCGCTGCCGGCGTTCCAGACGCGAGAGACCCAGGCCCAGACGCGCGGCGCCTGCGCGGCCATGAGCGCGGCGGGGCGCGGGTCCTGCGCGTAGTGGCGCAGCATGGGGCCGCACCAGGCGATGTCCACCAGGCTGGGGCGGTCACCGAGCAGGTAGCGGCGCTTTCCCAGCAGCGCTTCCAGCCAGGCCAGCGCCTGCGGATACAGCGCGGCGATGGCGTCGAAATTATGGGCGCGCACGCCGTCGCCGCGCAGGAAGATGCGCTGCTGCCGCTTGCGGAAGTACAGGGCCATGCCGGCGGCGGGATGAATGGTGCCGCGCGACAGTTCCTCTCCCAGGCGGCTGCCGAGATAACGGGCGTTGTCCGGCCAGGCCCAGCGCCAGAACATGGCGGGGCGCCACTGCCACTCGTCGCAGAAGTCCTCCACCAGGGCGGAGAGGAAGGCGCGATAGGGGTCCTGCGGGATCAGCGAGCGCTGCGGGTGTTCGGCGTCGAGCCAGCGCAGCAGCGGCGTGCTGTCGTAGAGCCAGAGTCCGTCGTCGCGGCGTACGGCGGGCACTTTCATCCAGCCGGTGTGGGGCAGGACCTCGTTCAGCAGGGTGTCGCTGGACACCGGTACGCGCTCGTAGGCGATGCGCTTGGCGCGCAGCGCGCATTCCAGCTTGCCGCTGAAGTAGGAGACGTCGGAGAGGTAGACGCGGTAGCCCACGTCTCAGCGCTCCGCCTTCACGTGCAGCCCCACGCGCTTGAGCCTCACGCCGATGTCGAGGCGCATGGCATCCGGCACGCCCTGCGCGGCGGTCCAGGCATCGACTCGGCCACGACCGGCGGCATCCAGTGCGCCGTAGGCGTCGAGCACGCGCTGCATCATCCACAGCGTGTAGGGCATGGCGGCGCGGCGGAAGCGGCCCTGGCCCATGGGGAATTCGATGGTGCCCAGTGCGCGCGGCAGGCGCGAGCGGGCGGGCTTCTGCTTCAGCGCGGCCCGCACTTCATCGCGGATGCCTTCCACCATCGGGTAGAACTCGCGGAATACCGCGTCCAGCAACGGCTGCAGGGTTTCCGGGATGGCGTCGTCCGGCAGGAACTCGCCGCCGCGGACCTTGGGCTGGTTCATGCGCTCGATCCAGGCCTTGAGATGCGGGCGCGGTTCCACCAGGTGCTTCTTCGGCCAGGGATCGCGACCGAGGTGGCCGTACATCGGGCCGATGAGGCCGAAGTCCGCCACCGAGGGGCGCGTGCCGAACAGGAAAGGCAGCACGGCGAAGTGCTTCTCCAGCGCGTCGAGCATGTCCTCGGTCCAGCGCTCCATGACGGCGCGCTGCTCGGGGATCACACCCACCGCGGGCAGGTAGCTGCGCATCTTGTCGGCCACGTAGGCCGCCAAGCGATCCTTCACCACGCGAGGGAACCAGGGCAGCAGGCCGTCGCCGCTGTCGGCCTGGAACAGCTTGTAGTTCTCCGGGTAGATCCAGCGGTAATGCATGGCCGGGGGGATCCACCACTCGTCCGCCCAGGCTTCCAGCAGCAGCGCGGCGATGCGCTGGCGCGGGGTGGCGGGGGTGACCGGCGCCTCCGGGAAGCGCCGCTCGATGGCCTCGGCGATGTCGGTGGTGTCCTGCAGCCACTCGCCCTGCGGCGTGACCACCACCGGCATGACGGCGGCGCCGGTCTTGCGCGGGATCTTCCACAGCAGCGTCAGCGCGTCCACCGCGCGGTCTTCGAAAGGCACGCCCTTGTAGCGCAGGTAGGCGCGGGTCTTGCCACTGAAATACGACAGATGCCAGCCGTGCATCACATAAGGCTTGTCCACGTCCCCACTCCCCGGTTATGCGGAAGCGGCCTTGCCTGCGGCCCTTCCATTGATATTTACACTATGTAAACTACCCTCTGGACACGGTCAAGGACCCTGGAGACCATAGGCCCCATGAATAACGCCACACTGCCGGCTGCCGGCTTGCCGCCCAGCTTCAAGTCACGTATTGCCGAGCGCATCGCCGGCTCGCAGAACCTGCTGGCACGCTGGCGCTCGGGCCCCGACCTGGAGCTGTACTACGAGGCCGGGGACCCGCACTCCCAGCTCTGCGCCGCGCTGGCGCGGCGCCTGCTGCCGCGCCTGGGCACCCTGTTGCGCATCCGCCTGGTGCCCACGCCCAACGCCGAGACCTATCCCGAGGAAGCCCGCCAGCGCGCCTTCGCCGCCACCGACGCGGCCCGCCTGGCGCCCTGCCATGGCCTGCCGGTGCCCCGGATGCTGACGCCCGTGCAGATCGCGCAGCTGCAGGCCCGCCTGGCGGCGGCCGGGGATGGCGCGGAGTTCCTGGCGGCCGAGGAGGCGGCGTTGCGGGAGCTGGACGATGGCCGGCCGATCAGCGGGCCAGTGGCCGATTCCGGCAGCCTGCAGAAACTGCTGCAGGCCAATGCCGCACGGCGTCGCCAGTTGGCTCACTACCTGCCCGCCATGTGGCAGTACCACGGCGAGTGGTTCTGGGCGTTGGACCGTCTGGAATTCCTGCGGGCACGGCTGAAGGCCGACGGTGTGCTGGGAGACTCGGCACCACTGTCGACGCTGGATGCCTCGCGACTGCCGGAGGCGCCGGTCGCACCCGGCACGCCGCTGGAGTTCTGGTATAGCTTCCGCAGCCCCTATTCCTACCTGGCCGCGGTGGAACTGCTGCGCCGACGCGCCACCGGCCACGGCACGGAGCTGCGGGTACGCCCGGTGCTGCCCATGGTGATGCGCGGACTGCCGGTGCCGTCGATCAAGCGCCTGTACATCGTGCGCGACGTGAAGCGCTGCGCCGACGCGCAAGGCATCCCCTTCGGCCGCATCCACGATCCGGTGGGCGATCCGGCATCGCGGCTACTGACGGTGTTCCCCCTGGAGGCGGATGTGGATACACAGCTGCGCTACTGCGCCATCGCCGGCCAGAGCGTATGGGCCGAGGGCCTGGATGCCGGACGTGACGACGTGCTGCGGAGCATCTACGAGCGCTGCCGCCTGGATTGGGCGCCGGCAGCGGCGAAGCTGGCGCGTGGCATCGACACGCAGTACGCGCAGGACAACCGCGACGCGCTGTTCGCGGCGGGGTTGTGGGGCGTGCCGAGCTTCCGTGCGGGCGACTTCAACACCTGGGGACAGGATCGCTTGTGGATGGTGGAAAAGGTGACGGGGGCCTGAGGATACGGGCCTATGCCCGAGCGCGCGGCACATCTTTCACGAGCAACGGCGCC
The DNA here is from genome assembly GCF_030345715.1 of Solimonas sp. SE-A11. Taxonomy (GTDB): domain Bacteria; phylum Pseudomonadota; class Gammaproteobacteria; order Nevskiales; family Nevskiaceae; genus Solimonas_A. The sequence goes on along the minus strand of NZ_JAUASX010000001.1, from coordinate 394,318 downwards.
AACCGCTCCCATGCCTCCTGCGCGGATGCCGGCAGCGGCACATCGATCTGCAGCTGTGGAACCCGCAAGCATCGCTCGCGGACGCCGCCGCCGAGTAGCCGCGCCGGATCGTCGATGAGCCGGCGGTAACGCTTGCGGAAGTCACGATACTTGTCGCGGCTCACTACGCACCCCTTGCAGGCGGTGGCCATGCGGAGCAGCACGCCGTCGGCACGCTTGCCCGAGGCTACCTCGATGCAATGGCGCGGATGCTCCAGCAAAAGCTCGTAGACGGCTCTCTCGTCACCCAGTCGATAGCGGGCATTGGCGTCGAAGTACAGCACCGCATCCTGCCCCTGTTCCAGTAGCCGAGCCAGCAGGGTCAGTGGCGCGCGCAGGGACGGCGGCTGGCCGGTCCAGTAGGCCAGGTTCAGCGCGTCGATGAAGATGCGCGGTGGACCGGCGAGCGCGGGCGCGGCGGGCGGGCGCGCCCAGGGCAGGCGCAGGACCAGCCCGCACCACCAGCCGCGGAGACGAGCGAGCAGCGATTTCAGTCGGCGTTCGCCTGCGACAGGGAGGCCATGTCAATCACGAAGCGATAGCGCACGTCGGACTTCTCCATGCGCTCGAAGGCTTCGTTGATCTGGTCCATACGGATCATCTCGCAGTCCGGCAGGATGTTTCGGGCGGCGCAGAAGTCCAGCAGTTCCTGCGTCTCGGCGATACCGCCGATCAGCGAGCCGGTGATGCGGCGGCGGCCGGAGACCAGCGGCATGCTGGAGGTCTCGGCCAGGGGGCCGAGCTGGCCGACGATGACCAGTGTGCCGTCGATGTCGAGCAGCGGCATGTAGGGCGTGACGTCATGCTTGACCGGCACGGTGTCGATGATGACGTCGAAGCTGCCCTTGGCCTTCTTCATGGCGTCCTTGTCGGACGACACCAGCAAGCGGTGGGCACCCAGGGCGAGTGCGTCGGCCTGCTTGTCGGGCGTGCGGCTCAGCACGGTGACGTCGGCGCCCAGACCCACGGCGAGCTTCACCGCCATGTGGCCGAGGCCGCCGAGGCCGAGCACGCCCACGCGGGTACCGGGGCCGACCTTCCAATGGCGCAGCGGCGAGTAGGTGGTAATGCCGGCGCAGAGCAGCGGGCCCGTACGCGCAGGATCCAGGCCCTCGGGCACGCGCAGCACGAATTCCTCGCGCGCGACGAGGTGCTTGGAGTAGCCGCCGAAGGTGGGCTCGCCGGTGATGCGGTCCTTGCCGTTGTAGGTCTGGGTATTGCCCTGGCGGCAGAGCTGCTCATCACCCTTCTGGCACTGGTCGCATCTCTGGCAGCTGTCCACCATGCAGCCAACGGCCACCGAGTCGCCGACCTTGTAGCGCTTGACCTCGCTGCCCACCGCGGTGACGCGGCCGACGATCTCGTGGCCGGGGACCGAGGGATAGGTGCTCCAGCCCCAGTCGTTGCGGGCGGTGTGCAGGTCGGAGTGACAGACGCCGCAGTAGAGGACTTCCATCGCCACGTCGTTGGGGCGCAGTTCACGGCGCTCGACGGTGAACGGCGCCAGGGGCGTGGTGGCGGACAGGGCCGCATATCCGATGGTCTTCATGGGCTTGGCTTCTTCTGCAGTGAGAGGGGCCGGCCGATCACGGACCGGCCGGCCCCGGGAGCTTATCGCAGAAATTCAGGCCCTTGCAGGCGCTCCTGCAGCTAGGCGCCGGCCTGGGCGGCGGCCCCGTTGCCGCGACGGCGCTGCTTCTTCTCCTTGACCTCGGCCTTGCGCGCGGCGGCCTGCTCCTTGTGGGTGGGCGTGGCCAGGTTCGAAAGCTTGTGACCGATCTGCGCCACGCCGTCCTTGAGCGTGCGCTGCAGTTCTTCCTTGGTGTTGGCCAGCACCTGGGCCGTCTGCTGCCCGCCTTCCACGACAACGCTCTTGGCGGCCTGTAGGGTCTGTGCGCCGGTCTGGATCACGTCCTTGCCGTGGGCACCGATCAACTCGACCTTCCCCTTGGCTTCGGCGACAGCATCCTTGACGGTTTCGACGATCTTGTTGGCGCTCATCCTTGAACTCCTGAGTGAATGGAAATGCCTGCCGTTTTGCAGGTTCAAGGGTGTAGACCGGCGCCGACGCCCGGAGTTCAGGGGCCACCGGCCCGCCCGATTTCACCGCGAATCAGTGACCTACAGGATTTTGCCGCCGGCGCGGCTCGACAGGTCCGCCAATATGTATCATTGTTTGTTACATGAAAAAGGACTGCAAGCTTTCCTCGGTGCTGCACGTGCTGCTGCACATGGCGCACAGCGACCGGGCCCTGACCTCCGAGGAGTTGTCGGGATACCTGCAGACCAACCCGGTGGTGGTGCGGCGCACGCTCGCGGGGCTGCGCGCGCTGGGCTACGTGGAGGCCGTGAAGGGCCCGGGCGGCGGCTGGACGCTGAGCTGCGACCTGGCCAAGGTGACGCTGCGCGACATCTATGACGCCGTAGGCGCGCCAGGCGTCTTTGCCATGGGGCACCGCGAGGAAAACCCGCAGTGCCTGGTGGAGCAGGCCGTGAACGAAGGCCTGGACAAGGCCTTCCAGGAGGCCGAGGCCTTGCTGATCGGCCGGCTCTCCGGCGTCACGCTGGCCGACCTCTCGGCCGACTTCAATCGACGCTACCAAGCGCACTCGCGCAGGAAGACACCTCATGTCCACTGAAAACCCCAGCCGCTACGACGCCATCGTGGTTGGCGGCAGCTACGCCGGCCTGTCTGCCGCCCTGCAACTGGCCCGCGCGCGACGCCGCCTGCTGGTGATCGACGCCGGCATCCGCCGCAACCGTTTCGCGCAGGCTTCCCACGGGTTCCTGGGACAGGACGGACGGCCGCCCGAACTGATCGCCGCCGAGGGGCGCCAGCAACTGCTGGCCTACCCCAACGTGCAGTGGCAGGACGGCAGCGCCGCCTCGGCCCGGCGCGAGGAAGGCGGCTTCAGTGTGTCGATGGAAGATGGCGCAGGCTTCCAGGCTTCATACCTGGTGCTCGCTACCGGTGTGAAGGACGGACTGCCGGCGGTGGAGGGCCTGGCGGAGCGCTGGGGACGCAGCGTCTTCCATTGCCCCTACTGCCACGGCTATGAGTTGAACGAAGGCCGCATCGGCGTGCTCGCCGTGGGCCCGAATTCCATGCACCACGCGCTGATGCTGCCGCATTGGGGACGAGTCACCTTCTTCATCAACGGCAGTTTCGAGCCCGACGCCGAGCAGCGTGCGGCACTGCAGGCCCGTGGTGTCCGCATCGAGACACGTCGCGTGCGGCGCCTGGCCGATACCGCGACGGTGGAACTGGAAGACGACGAGCGCGTGGTGCTGGACGGGCTGTTCACCGCCACGCATATGACGATGGCCAGCCCACTGGCGCAACAACTCGGCTGCGAGCTGGATGAAAGCCCGATGGGACACTACATCCGTACCGACGCCCTGAAGCAGACCACGGTGCCCAGTGTGTTCGCCTGCGGCGATGCCGCGCGCATGGCGGGCAACGTGGCGCTGGCGGTGGGGGATGGCGCGCAGGCCGGAGCCTCGGCGCATCGGGCAATGTTGTTCGGGTAAACCCTAGCTTTCGCGAAAGGCGGGACTGGCCCTGCCCTCCGCTTTTCCGATCAGGCTGCGGCCCGGATCAGTTCAGGCGAGAGGACGCCCTCGGCCACCTTTGCGGCAGGGCCGGTCATCCGGACCTCGAATGCAGTCGACACGCTGATCGACAACTCCCCGCCTGGCATGGCGACCACCAGATCGGGATCGCAGAAGCCACGACGCACGGACGCAGCGGCCGCCGCACAACTGCTGCTGCCGGAAGCGAACGTATAGCCGGCGCCGCGCTCCCATATCTCGATCTCGATCCGTCGACGGCTGGCGATCTTCACGAACTGCACATTGGTCCGGTTCGGGAATTTCTCGTGCCGCTCGATGAGCGGGCCCAGCCGCTCGACCATGGCTCGGCTGGTGGCGTCAGCGTGGATGACGTAGTGGGGGTTGCCGATGCTGGCGCCATTGAAACGAATCTTCTCGCCCGCGACATCCAGCTCCTCGTCGATCACTTCCCGCTGGGGCCCTGCGATGGGGATTTCAGCGCTGTCGAACGTGACCTTGCCCATGTCGACCATGATCTGCCGCCCGTGGTCCTGCACCTGGCACTGAACGACGCCGCCCTTGGTTATCAGTCGGAACGGCTGGTCGCTGACTCGCTTCATGTCCCAGAGGTAGCGCGCGAAGATGCGGATGCCGTTGCCACTCTTCTCCGCTTCCGAGCCATCCGGGTTGAAGATGCGCAGGGCGTGGTCGCCGTTGGGGGCATGGCCGGGCATGAGGATGCCGTCCGAGCCCAGGCCGTAGTGGCGGTCGCAGATGCGCCGGACCAGGGCTGGGGATGGCGTTTGCGCTGCATCGAACTCGACCACGATGTAATCGTTGCGGAGGGCCTGGTACTTATGGAATTTCATGGTCCGGGTCCTGCGCGACGCCTGGATGGAGCCGGTGCATTTGAGCATTCGGGAGAGGGCTGCCGCAATCAAGCAAGCCTTTGATCCAATCCCGTGTCGGCGCTCTTCAGACTTGGGGCGGGAGCGCTTGTGCCGTGTCCCGTTGAAGAATCGCCCCGGCCTTGTCTCGCAAACCAAAAAGGAGGCGCCAGGCGCCTCCCACATCCAATTTATATAACACCAGGGGGCTTGCGGGAAGCCCCTGTCGAGGGTTCAGCATCGGCGCCCTGCCGGAATGGCAGGCAGCATGGAGCAGGCAATGTCGGATTCGCAGACGTACTACCACGGCACGAAAGCCCACCTGAAGATGGGTGAACTGATCGTGCCAGGTCATGCATCCAACTACGGAAAAAGGAAGAAAGCCGTTTTCGTTTATCTGACCGCCACCCTGGATGCGGCCATCTGGGGAGCCGAAATGGCCGCCGGTGCCGGCGTAGGCAGGATCTATGTCGTGGAACCTACGGGCCCCATCGAGGACGACCCCAATCTGACGGACAAGAAGTTCCCCGGGAATCCCACGGAATCCTATCGCTCTCGGCACGGCTTCCGGGTGATCGGCGAAGTAACCGAGTGGGAAGGACACTCTCCGGAACGACTCAAGCAAATGCGCGACGGGATCGAAGAACTGGAGCGACGAGGCATCGAGGCGATCGAGGATTGAAGCCCCCTGTATTCGATCCGCGGCAGGCGACCCGCCGGAGGGCGCGGCCCCTCATCCCAATTCTCTCCCCGCAAGCGGTGAGAAGGAGGAAAAGCTCAGCGGCTCTCGAAACGCAGCTTCAGGTTCTGGGGCGCCATGGTGAACGCGAAGCTCTCTTCCACTGGCCGATCGTCTGTCAGGCGGATGCGGAATTCGCGTGCCAGCATGCTGGCGACCGTACGGATTTCCAATTGCGCGAGATTGCGCCCGGGGCAAAGGCGCGGACCGTGGCCGAAGGCCAGCGGCGCGCGATTGACATAGCTGGGCTGCGGTGAGAGCCAACGCTCGGGTCGGAAGCCCGGGTCGCCGGGGAACTCAATAGGGTCGGCAGCAGCCGGGCGCGTGACCAGCACCAGGTCCGTACCGGCGGGCACGGCGTAGCCGCCCAGTGCCACGTCCACGTTCGCGTGCAGGAAAAATACGGGCGCCACGGGCTTGAGGCGGAAGGTCTCGCTCATGACGGCATCCAGGTAGGGGCGCTCTACCCCGCCCTGTACCGCTTCCTCATGCAGGCGCTCCTGCGCCTCTGGATTCTGCGCGAGGAAGTACATCATCCAGGCCAGCGTCATGGCGGTGGTGTCTTCGCCGGCCACCAGCGTGCCGAGGGCGTTGCTGAAGATGTCGTTGTCGCTGAAGACGGAGCCATCCTCATCTCGCGTGACGAGCAGGGCCTCGATGAAGTTGGTGGGGCGCTCGGCGAGGCTGGCGTCGCCGGCGATGCGCTTGCGGGCGTCGGCGATCAGGTTCTCGATGTAGCCGCGTACGCCGGCGATATCGGCGTCGAGTTGCCGGTCCGCCTTGAGCTTGAACCAGCGCCAGTAGGGAAACGGGATGCGGGCGCGGCGGCTGACCTGGGGGAGGATGCGGCTCAGGTGTTTCTGGATGGGGTCTTCGTGCGTCTCCAGGGCGTTGGCGTCGTAGCCGAAGGCGAAGCGGGTGGTGACGTCGAGCGTGTAGCGCATGACGTCGTCCAGCACCGTCACCGGCTGTCCACTGTCGGCGGCGCGCTGCCACAGACCCTGCAGGCGGCCGGTGATGACGTCCAGCTTCGGCATGAAGGGCGCCATGTGGTGGATGTTGAGCGCGCGCATGAAGACGCGGCGCTGGCGACGCCAGGTTTCGCCCTCCGAGGAGAACAGGGAGGTGAGGCCCATGTCGGAGATGATGCGGTGGAAGGCGGGGAAGCGCCCGAAGTTGTCGGGGCGCTCGCGCAGCACCCGGCGGCAAAGCTCGATGTCGGCGATCACCAGGAGCTGCTTGTTGAGGAAGCGGACCCGGTAGAGCGGGCCGTGCTGCTGCACCCAACGCTCCAGCACTTGATGAATCCGCCCCTGCCCCAGCTGCGGCAGGTTGCCCAGCAGCGGCCAGCCGCGGGGTGCGGGCAGTGCGCTGAGGGGTCTGGGGGGCGGCGGGGAATCGGGCATGTGTCGAGGCGCCGCGCGGGTGTTGGAGGTGTGGGGATTCTAGGCGGGCAAGGGGCGGGAAGTTGTGGCGGGGGTCTCAGGTTGATACGGCCATTTACAGATTGAGGTGGGTTGAGGGAATGGGGTGGCGGCAGGAACTGATGGTGCCCCCTCTCCCCAGCCCCTCTCCCTCAAGGGGAGAGGGAGATGGTTTGTTGCCCCTCGCAAGTGCTGCTGACTCAGCGCCCGAACAGCGTCTCCAGGTGCTCGGGGCCCAACTGGCGCCATTGGCCGCTGGGGAGGTCCTGCAGGGAGAGGCCGCCGATGCTGGGGCGGTGCAGGCTGTTCACGTGGTTGCCCACCGCGGCGAACATGCGGCGCACCTGGTGGTAGCGGCCTTCGGTCAGCGTGAGGCGCGCGTGGCGCGGGCCCAGGGTTTCCATCTGGGCGGGGGCCAGGGGGGTCTGTTCCGATTCCAGCATCAGCTCGCCGCTGGCGAAGATGACGGCCTCGTCACCGCGCAGGTCCTGGGCCAGAGTGGCTTCGTAGATCTTGTGGAGGCCGGCCTTGGGGGAGACGATGCGGTGCAGCAGGGCGCCGTCGTCGGTCATCAGCAGCAGGCCGCTGGTGTCGCGGTCCAGCCGGCCCACCGTCGACAGCAGCGGCGAGCGCTCGCGGAAGCGCGGCGGCAACAGCTCGTAGATCAGTTGCCCGCGATCCTTGGTGGAGCAGGTATAGCCGGTGGGCTTGTGCAGCATCAGCGTCAGGCCGGCGGGCGGGTCCAGCGGCTCGCCGTCGATGCGGATGGCGGCGTGCTCGACCTTGTCGTCGGCGTACAGGACCTCGCCTGCCTCATCGGTGATGCGGCCCTGGCGGAACAGAGCGGTGACGTCCTTGCGGCTGCCGTAGCCGAGGTTGGCGATCAGGCGCACCAGCCTCATGACCGATGCCTCGGCTTGCGGGCCTCCACGACCTTGAAGCCGCCGGCCTGGGCGACGCTGCGGATCTCGCCGAAGTGCTCGTCCAGCGCCCGCTCGTAGGGCAGGTGACGGTTGGCCACCATCCAGAAGCGGCCACCGGGGTTCAACGACTGCGCGGCCACGGCGATGAAGCTGCGGCCGATGTCGGGGCGCTCTTCGCCGCCCTGGGCGTGGAAGGGCGGGTTGCTGACGATGCTGTCGTAGCGGCGCGGCAGGCCGATGGTGACGTCATGCCAGGAGAACTCCACCGGCACGCGCGCGGACTGCAGGTTGAGCCTGGCCATGGCCAGCGCGCGTGATTGCGCTTCATACAGGTCTAGCGCGGTGATCTGCGGGCAGCGCGCCAGCAGCTCGGCGCTGAGGTAACCGTAGCCGGCGCCGAGATCGGCGGCGTGGCCAGAGAGATCGGCGGGCAGGTTGGCGGCGAGCAGGGCGGAGGCGGCGTCGATCCGGTCCCAGGCGAAGACACCGGGGCGGCTGGTGAAGCGGCCCTCGAGGATCGGGCGTGGTGCGTCGAGGCTCGCCCACTCTTCGGCCAGCACGGTGTCGGCGGGGCCTTGCAGCGGGGCGGTCCAGAAGACGCGGCACTTGCGCTTGGAGCGGTTGCTGACGCCGCCGGCCAGCCGAGCCAGGTCGTCCTCGCCGGTGCGGGCGCCCTCGTCGTTGCGCATGCAGGCCAGCACGCGGCCACCGGGAGCGCAGCGGGCCACGGCCTGGGCGAACAGCCCGCGCGCTTCCTGGCGCTGGCGCGGCGGCAGCAGCAGCACCAGCGGATAGCGGCGCGACGGGTCCAGCGATTCGAGCTCGACGGTGGGCAGGCCGGCTTGCCCCAGGGCATCGGCGGCGGGCTTGAACTCCTGCTCGCAGACCAGGCCGGGACGCGGTGCCTGGCGCAGGGCGAGGCCGTCCTGGGCGCGCAGGAACAGGGCGCCGCCTTCGGCCGGCCAGTCCAGCAGGCCATCGGCGAGGGGCTGGAACAGCGTGGCCAGGGTGTCGTCGGTGTAGCGGTCAAGACTCATCGCGGGAGACGTGGGAAGGCAGTCATCGCGCGGATTCTTTCAGAAAGCGGGGCGGTGCGCTTTTAGGGCAGGAGTGCAACTCCGGTGACGCCATCCATGGCGGGACTTCTGCTCGCCCATCCAGCCCCTGGGCGGCCCTCCATGGCCGCCCGTGATCCATCGCAGGCGATGACATCGAGTCATCGCCAAAGCGCGACAGCTCACCCTCTCCCGCAAGGGGAGAGGGGCAAGGCACAGCGAATCAGCGCAGCTGCGTCACCACCGGCTCGCCGCCGGCCAGCGGCAGTTCCACCAGCATGCCGTCGCGGGCCAGGGCGACGCCCTTGGGGCGGATGTCGCTGACGCCGGCGAGGAAGCGGCGCTCCAGGGCCTTGGGCGGCGGCGGGGTCAGGTGGTACATCAGCAGCAGCTTGGCGCCGGCCTCGTTGGCGACCTCGGCGGCTTCGACCGGGCTGGTGTGGTAGTCGGGAATGTCGTGGAAGACCTTGCGCAGGCGCGGGCGGTCCAGCGACTCGGCGGTGGCGGCCAGGCGCGCGACCATCTCCTGGTTCTGGGCCTCGTGCGCCAGCAGATCCACGCCCTTGGATGCGGCGACGACGCGCGCATCCTTGGTGGTGTCGCCGCTGATGACGATGGAGCGGCCCTTATAGTCGAAGCGGTAGCCGACGGCGGGATGGATCGGTGCATGCGACACCGGGAAGATGCTGACGCGCAGGTCGCCGTCGGTGAACAGGGGCTGCGGGCCGTCGCCGAGCTGGGCGGTGATGGGCTTCATGTGGCCGTACTCGGGCTTCAGCATCTCGGCGCCGTGGTGCGCCACGCGGTAGCCGTGGTCCAGCTCATAGGCCTGGCCGAAGCCGCTCACCACCTTCTCCACGCCCTCCGGGCCGTAGACCGACAACGGGCCGGGGCGGCCGGCAACCCAGGTCTGCATGTCGAACTCGCCGAGGTCGCCGATGTGGTCGGAGTGGAAGTGCGTGAGCAGCACGGCGCCGATGCGATCGCCGGGGATGCGCAGCAGGGCCAGGCGGTTCCAGGAGCCGGAGCCGGTGTCCACCACGTAGAACTTGCCGCCCGCGATCACGGCGAGGCAGGGGCGCGCGCGATCTTCCGACGGAAACGGCGAGGAGCTGCCGCAGACCAGCAGGCGCATGGCGTCGTCTGCGAACAGGGCCTGGCGATCACGGTTGTCCATGTTGCGCTTCATGACGGCGCCAACCAGGCGGTCCTGCACGGCGGGGACCTGGAAGGCGACGAAGGCGATGACGAGCAGCGCGACAAAGGCGAGGAGAAGTTTTTTCACCGCATGAACTCCAACAGTGTTGCCTGTTCTCCCACGAGCGGGAGAGGGTTCTTTGTTAAGCAGCCTTCTTCTTCGCCGTCAGCGGCCGGGCCGATTGGCGCAGGAAGCGATCCAGCAGCCAGGGAGCGACGCGCTTGGTCCAGTAGCCGGATACGGCGTCGCGGCCCACGACCACGATGGCGCGGTTGCGGCGGATACCGTCGAGCGTGCGCTTGGCCACGGTCTCGGCCTGGAGGTTGTTGGTCTTGAACCAGTTCTGGATGAAGGCCTGCGTGCGCGGCGTGTCCATGCGGCCGAACAGCTGCACCTTGGAGGCGATGGGCGTCTGCACGAAGCCGGGGCACACGGCGGTGACGCCGATGCCGGCGGCGGCCAGTTCGCTGCGCAGGCTCTCGGTGAAGCCGACCACGGCGGCCTTGGTGGCGACATAGCCGCCCAGGCCGGTGAAGCCGACCAGGCCGGCGCCGGAGGCAATATTGACGATGTGGCCGCCACCCTCGCCGCGCGCGGAGCGCGCGAGCATGGCGGGCACCACGGCGTTGAGCACGCGCACCACGCCGAGCACGTTGATCTCGTGCAGGCGGCGCCATTCGTGCATCGGCAGCTCGTGCAGCAGGCCGCCGCTGACGATGCCGGCGCTGTTGATGACGACGTCGGCGGCGGGGCCCATGGCCTGGATCGCGGCGGGCAGGCGTGCCACGTCCTCGTCGCTGGCGACGTCGACGCTGATGGTCTGCACCTCGGCGGCGCCGAGCGCGCGCAGCGAGGCTGCGGCCTTCTCGAGCTGCTCGGCACCACGCGCCACCAGCAGCAGGCGCGCGCCGCGGCGGGCCAGTTCCTCGGCCACGGCCAGGCCGATGCCGCTGGAGCCGCCGGTGATGACGCAGAGCTTGTTCCTGAAATCCTTGATCATGGGTGCTTCCTGAGTGCAGCAGGTTCTCGGAGAGGGTCGTGGTGAAAGACCGCTCACACTTCGACAAACTCAGTGCGAACGGTCTTTCGGCGACCTCGTTATTTATTCTTGATCAGCAGTGCGGCGGGCGACTCGTACCAGACCGGGGAGGCCCAGGCGCGCTCTTCGATGGTGGCGAAGATGTTGCGGCCCTTGAACGTGCCGGGGCCGCCTTCCATGCGGCAGCAGCCTTCGAAGCCCTGCCAGCCGGTCTCGGCCGGGAAGACGCCGTTGGCGGCACTCAGCGCGGCGCAGTCCACGTTCTTGCTGACGCAGAGCTGGGTGCTCCAGCGGCAGCTCGGAATCTCGCGGGTGCGGGCATACCAGTAGGCATCGCGCTCGCCGTGGAAGTCCGGATCCTGCCAGGTGACGCAGAGCTGGTCGGGGTGGCTGCCGGCGTTGACGGAGCAGTCCGGCGCGGGACGGTCCACCGGGTGGGTGGTCTTCACGACATTGTCGTAGGCATGCACCTTGGGCGCGCCGCCGGCATCCAGCGTGCCCTTGACGATGTCGATGGCCTGCAGCGGCAGGCTGGGCTCACTGCCGCCCGGATCCTGCATGGCCCAGACGGTGATCCAGGGCGCGGTGGCGCCGTCCGGCTTCGGCGGCAGGTCGCCGCCCATCACCGCGCCGGTGGCGGCGGTAACGCTCTCGCCGCCCTGCGCCAGCCTGGCGCAGATGTCGGAGGGCGGCGGCGTCCAGCTGGCCTGCATGCGGATGCGCATGCGCGGGCCGGAGGTGCCGAAGGTCTCGCCGCGGTGCAGCGCGTCCCAGACCTGGCCGCGCGTGTTCTCCGCGGACCAGACGCCGGCCAGGCCGCCGGTGCCGAAGCCGCGCGCGCGATCGGTGAAGACGCGGTTGGTGCAGTTGTCGGGGTCGTTGGGGTCTTCGCTCTTCTTATCGCAGGCCCAGAGGCCGAGATGGTCCTTGGGCTCGTCTTCCAGCACGCCGCCGTGGCCGGGGTACATCTTCTCGCGCACCATGCCGGGCGTGCCGTTATGCGTGTCGGTGGAGGCGATGATGCCCTGGCGGTAGGGATTGATGCCCAGCACGCTGCGCAGGCTCAGGCCCTCGGCCATGATGTTGCGGAAGTAGTCCAGCGGCGTGGTGCAGTTGGCAGCCGGGCCGGAGGCGCCGTTGACGCCCGCGGTCTCGCAGACGCTGGTCAGGTAGGTGGGAGACTGCGTCAGCGAGCAGAAGCTGGGATCGCGCGAGGGGTCGCCGGTGCAGTACTTGGCGCAGGACGGCGGGTCGCCCGGGAGGCCGGCGCAGACGTTCTTGGACAGCTCGAAGTCGCAGCTGCCCTCTTCGCCGCTGAGATAGTTGCCCTCCAGGCCCACGGCGCATTCCGAGCCGCCCTTGTGCTGGTAGATCTCGAACACGCGGTCGTAGCCGCGGCGAATCTCGGCGTCTCCGCGCGTCAGCGCGACCCCGTCGCGGCCCGGCGGCAGGCCGGTAGCGAAATCGCGCGGCATGAAGAAGCGGCCGTCGGACAGGTTGGCGCTGTGCGGGATGGTCAGCGCCTTGCAGTCCTTGACCTTGCCGCACTCGGTGTTCAGGTGGTCGAACAGCATCCACTCGTCGTTGACGTTGCGGTCGTCGATGCCGCTGGTCGGCGAGACGGAGCTGAAGACGGTGTCCGGCACCTCGTCGGCCTTGCCGCGGAAGATGATGTTCCGGTGCAGCATCTGGCCGCGCTTGTTGGAGCTGAACTCGTAGCCGTGCATGGTGGTGAAGCTGCAGGGCACGTATTCCTCGTCGGTGATGGCGCGCTCCTGCGCCCAGGCGGTGCGGTCGGTGGGGCTCTCCGAGAGCAGCGTCTGGATCAGGATCTGGAACGGCGTGGTGGTGCCTTCGACGAAGGCGCGGATGTTGCCGCGGATGTTGTTGCCGATGATGTTGCAGACCGGGTTGGTGCCGGCCGGCAGCGCGCCGCCTGCCTCGCAGATCAGCTCGAAGGCGCCGAGGAATTCGGCATGGTCGGTGATGGCGACGAAATCCAGCGGGCGGTCCAGAGTCTCGAAGGTGACCGGGGTGTCGGGATCCGTATCGCCCGCCGGGTAGCCGGCCGGCTCGCCCTTGGCGAAGCGGATGGCCTCGCGCGGGCCGTTGATGGAGTTGAAGAAGTAGGTGTCGAAGGAGAAGCTGGTGTGCACGTGCAGGTCGCCGTACAGCGCCTGCTTGCGGCCCGGCAGCACCGGCCCGCACTCACCCTGCACGGTGCCCGGCGGATTGTCCGTGGGCGGCTCGCTGCCCCCCGACGGCGCCTCGGAGCGGCCGCAGGCCGCGAGCAGCAGGGCCAGGGCCGGCACGGCGTAACGCATCATGGTTCTTTTCATGGTTCTCCTCATCCCAGCACCGCGACACTGCGCTCGATCAGCCAGTAGGCCGACACGGCGCCATAGGCGCAGAGCGCCAGCGGCGCCCAGCGGCGCTGCGGCTGCAGCAGGCGCACCACCGCCAGCAGCCCCAGCACGAACAGCAACTGCCCTGCTTCCACGCCCAGGTTGAAGGCGGCGAGCGCCCAGCCGCGGGCCTGCTCCGGCAGGCCGGTCTCGGCCAGCGCGCCGGCAAAGCCGAAGCCGTGCAGCAGGCCGAAGGCGAAGGCCACCGAGGCGGGCCGGCGCTGCGCCAGGCCCCGGGCTCCGGTGGCCAGCTCCACCGCCAGCAGCAGGATCGACGCGGCGATACAGGCCTCCACGGCGCCGGAGGGCAGCTGCCAGCCGCGCAGCATGGCGCCGGCCAGCGTGATCGAATGCGCCAGCGTGAAGGCGGTGAGCGTGCCGACCAGGGTGCCGAGCCCGCGACCGCTGCGGCGCCACAGCGCGAACAGGCCGACCACGAACAGCAAGTGGTCGATGCCGAGCAGGATGTGATCCACGCCCAGCACGAAGTAGTGCGCCACCGGCGGCATGTCGACGTGCGCATCGGCGTGCCATTCCGGGCGCGCGGCGGACAGCACGCTGTACCGTCCCTCGCCCTGCAGCGGCTGCACCAGCAGCACGGCATCCGGCAACTGCACGGTGAAGCCGGCCAGGCCCAGGGTGCCGTCGAGACCCTGCGGGCAGCGCAGGCGCCAATGCAGCACCACGCCCTCGTCGGCGGGCTGGCTGCGGGTCTCGCCCAGCTGCGTGCAGCTCGCCGGCCAATGCGGCTCCAGCGACAGCAGGTTGCCCTCGAAGTCTTCAGGCAGGCGTAGACGGCTATCCCAGGTCCAGGCGTCGGCCTGCGTCACGCGCCATTGCGCGCTGCTCATCGCATGCGCCCAGGCGGAGGGCGCGGCGAGCAGCAGGACCAGGGCGGCGAGCAGCGCGCGCATCAGGGCTCCAAGCCGTAGCGGGCCTTGAGCTGGGCCAGGGCCAGGCGGGTCTGCTCGCGGCGGTGCTCCAGCAGGTAGTCGCGCTGTGCGCGCTCGCGCACGGCGGCGTAGTCGGGCCGACCGACGCGACGCTCATGGATGCGCACGAAGTGCAGGCCGGTAGCCGAGGGCAGCGGACCCTGCCAGCTCTCCTGCGGTAGCTCGGCAAGCTGCGCCACGAAGGGCATGCCGAACAGGCTGACGATCTCACGCGGGCCCAGGCTTACCACCTGCGTACCGCCGGGGTGCGGGTCGCTCAACGAGGCGAGGTCGGCGCCCGGCTGCTGCAGCAACGCCGCCAGCCGCGCCGCGTCCGCCGCCATGTGGGCATCACGCAAGCCGCGCGACAGGAAAACGTGGTCGAAGCTCAGGCGCTCGAGGCCGCCATAGCGGCCAGCGTGCTGGTCGATCCATTCGTGCAGTTGCGCCGGCGTGGGCTCGGCGACGTCCACGCCGGTCTCCAGCAGCAGGCGCATCTTCTGCACCAGGCGGCGGCGCACGATCAGGTCACCCTCTTCCAGGCCGCGCGCCAGCGCCTCGCGATAGAGCACCTCGTCTTCCAGCCACTGCTCGGCGCTCTGCCCTTCGGCGGCCACGGCTGGGGGCGACAGCGGCGCCTCGTGCTGCTTCAGGAAGTCCGCGGCGAACAGCACGGCGCCCAGCGCCAGGAACAGCAGCAGGGCGTGGCGCTGCTGCAGGCGGCTGAGGGTATCGAGGAATCGCTGGATCATGCGCGGAAGCCTCCATGGGCACAGGCCGGCCGCAGCGCACGCGGGCCGCAGGTCGCGATGGAATTCAGGCTGTTCTTCAAGGCACCCCTCCCCCGGTCGCGTACATGGCGCGGCCGGCGACATTAAAGGCGCTTTATTTACAGCATGTCAACATTTTACCTGCCATCCGCGGTCGCGATGGTAAATCCACACTCGCCGCCGCCCGCGGCACCCCATGGCACGTCCGTTGCTCCCGGTGATCCGGATGGCGCCATCGCAAGCCCCGCCGCGCCGGCGTGGTGCATCGCCGCCATCCGGGGATCCAACGCATGCCATCGCCATTTTCGAAGCACGCCCTGCTGGCCGTGCTGCTGCTGTCACCCACCTGCGCCCTGGCGCATGGAGCCAAGGCCGCCGGCCCTGCTGCCGCGCTGGGGCTGGGCGAATCGACCTTCTGGGACGGAGGCACCATCGCCTCCGGCCGCGTGAGCAATGCCGCCCTCTGCGACCGCGCCGCGCCCTGTCCGAGCTGGAAGATCGCCCTGGCCCCGGGCGGCCGTCGCCTGCGCGTCGGCATCGACACACCGGAGCGCACCGATACCTTCGCCGTGGACCTGATCGACCCGCACGGCGCGGTCGCGGCCAGCGACAGCAACTCCAACCAGTTCAACTCGGAGGCGCTGGTGATGGATCCCGAGCCCGGCGAATGGACCATTCGGGTGCGGCCCGAAAGCGTCACGCAGGCTTCGTTCCGCATGCGCGCAAAGCTGGAGTCGGTACTGCCGGAGGACCTCTCCGCCCAGGGTGCGCGCCGCGCGCTGCTGCCCAACCTGCGCACCGTGCCGCCCTACGAATTCACCTTCATCGCACCGGCCAATCCGCTCAACGGCGTCTATCCGCCCGACACCATCAATCCGCCGCTGGCGATCGGCGACATCCACCCGATCTCCTGCACGGCCGACGAGGCGGCGCCGGTTGCTCTGGGTGGCGGCGGGGCGAAGCGCTGCCTGCGCTTCACCTCCGGGCCGATGAACCTGGGGCCGGGCATCTACGACATGCGCTTCCGCCTGATCGACGACTTCATCGCCGGCACCGCGCAGCTCAACCTGCAGGAGGCGCTGTCGCGCATCGTGGTAGGGCCGATGCAGCAGGTGATCCACTACTCCGACGGCAGCACGCAGGAGATCACGGCAGGCACCTACAGCTTCCACCCGATCCACGCGCATTTCCATGACGACTACGTGTTGAGCTTCGAGCTGTTTGCCGTGAACGACGCGGCACGCGGCAGCATGACGCGCGTCGGCGAGGGCACCAAGTCCGGCTTCTGCCCGGCGGACCAGCTGTTCGCCGACTGGACCCAGTTCAACCAGGGTTACGAAGTGCCTGGGGGCGACACCGCGCTGGGCAGCTGCTTCTCGCCCAACGACGGCGTCATCGGCCTGTCGATCGGCTGGGGCGACGTCTACCGCTGGCAGCGTCCCGGCATGTACGTGGAGTTCGACGGCATGCCCAACGGCCGCTACGTGGTGCAGTCGCGCGTCGATGCCAACAACCACGTACTGGAAGCCCGCGACGACGACAACCTGTCCTACGCCTATATCGAGGTGCAGGGCGACAACATCCAGTTGATCGAGCGCGGCTGGGGCGAAAGCCCCTGGGATCCCGCCAAGACCGCCTTCGAGGGGCCGGGGCCGGCTCGGCGCGCGGCGTCAGCCGTGGCCGCGGGCAAGGACGACACGGGGTCGTCGAGCGATGGCGGCGGTGGCGGTGCGCCTTCGGAGTGGCTGCTGGCGCTGCTCACGCTGATCGCCCTGCTGCGCCTGGAGCGGCCAGGCGCGTCGCCGGTTCGCCAGCGCCGCGACTAGCCCGCCCAAAAAAAGAGGCCCCGCAGGGCGGGGCCAGAAAGTGTCCTTTGAGCAAGGACAGGGGAGAGATCAGACCAGCAGCGGCGCGCAGGTGGCGGCCAGGTTGCCGTAGGCGCGGGTTTCGATGGCCATGGCGCTGGACATGTCCTGGGGGCTCAGGCGTCCGGCCGCGGCGCGGTAGGACATGCTGACCTTGAGCTGGAACATCTCGCGCTGGGCCTGCGCGGCGCGCCAGGGGTGGGCGGTGGCAATGGCGGATTCGCACTGGCGCATCAGGGCGGCGATGCGAGTGAGTTCGGTGCCGGCCGGCACGCTGGACACAGGGTGGGCACCGGCAATGGCGGGAGGCGGTACGAGTGCCACTGCGGCCTGCTGCGGGCTGTACACGTAGCCGCGCAGCGGCGCGGCCTGGCGGGCAGCCTTCACCGGCTGTGCAGCCCTGGATTTGGACCTGGCCGGGGCAGCCTCCGCAAGCGGGGCGGCCAGCAGCAGCGCCATGGACAGGGCCAGCGCCATCAGCGGCTTGTGGTTGTTCGTGCTGGAAGTCATGGGAGGCATCTTCGGATTTCATGCTGCACCGCAACAGTGGCGAAAACTCCGTGCCGTCCTGTGGATAAGTTCAAGGCGGCGCCGGTACCCTTCAAGTAACTGATTCCATTACGTGTTGCGCTGGCTGGCTGCCTGCACCTACCCTCCCCGGATCTCCGGGAGAACGAGCATGCTGGGACTCTGGGGCAAGTACGCCCATGTCTATCTGTTGGTCATCGCCGCCACTACGACGCTGGTGTTCGCGCTGCCGATCTTCCTGGCACCACTGGCCTGGGCCCGGCGCTTCGGCTGGAAGATCCCGGCCGACACGGACCTGGCGATCTACTTCGGCCGCTGCCTGGGCGCATTCATCCTGATCGTGGAGTGCCTGATGCTGCGCGCCGGCCTCACCGGGGTCGGCATGCTGTTCACCTTCGAGGTGCTGGCGCTGGTGGCGGTGCTGATGATCGTGGTGCACGTGCGCGGCGCGGTGCAGGGCATCCAGCCGATCAGCGAGACGCTGGAGATCGGCATGTACTCCGGCCTGCTGGTGCTGACGCTGCTGTTCTGGCCGCAGTGAAGACGCATTGCATTCGCGCGCGGCCAGGCATAGGATGCGCGCCCTCTCATCCCCCCCACTGCAAAGGAGACGCTTCATGACGCTGTCGAAACGCCTTTGCAGGCCGCGCCGAGCCTAGCCTCAACCGCTGACAGCGGTTGCTGTGCCCAGGCCCGCCCGGCCTGCCATCACCAGACCTTCTCTTCACCATTTCTGGAAATGGAAACATGGGCAATCCCATTCAAAACCTGTCTGCGGGCGTCGTCCTCGTCGCCGCGGACGACTGCTGGATCGAGGGCAATGCGATCCAGCAACTGCAGACCACCGCAGCCCTGCCGGGCATGCGGCGCGTGGCCGGCATGCCGGACCTGCACGCCGGGCGCGGCTACCCGGTGGGCGCTGCATTCTTCTCGGTAGGTCGCTTCTACCCGGCCCTGGTCGGCAACGACATCGGCTGCGGCATGTCGCTGTGGCGCACCGATATCGCCACGGCGAGGCTACACCTGGACAAGCTGGAGCAACGCCTCGGCTCCATCGACGGGCCGCTGGAGCCGCGCTGGCAGGTGCAGGTCGATGCACTGGGCGTGGAAGCCGGCGCGCATGCGCGTTCGCTCGGCACCATCGGCGGCGGCAACCACTTCGCCGAGCTGCAGCAGCTCGACGAGGTCTACGACGGCGAAGCGGTGGCGGCGCTGAAGCTGGAGCGCCGTCAGCTGCTGCTGCTCGTGCACAGCGGCTCGCGCGGACTGGGCGAGGCGATCCTGCGCGAGCAGGTGGAGCGCCACGGCCACGGCGGGCTGGAGCACGGCAGCGAGGACGCGCGGCATTACCTGGCGCGCCACGACGGCGCGCTGCGCTATGCCGAGGCCAACCGGACGCTGATCGCGCGGCGCCTGCTGGAGCGCCTGCGGGCGGAGGGCGAGGCGGCGCTGGACATCCATCACAACCTGGTCGGTCCGGCGCACATCGGCGGCGAGGACGGCTGGCTGCACCGCAAGGGCGCGACGCCCTCGGACCGCGGCACGGTGGTGATCCCGGGCTCGCGCGGCGACTACAGCTACCTGGCGGAGCCGCTGTCCGGTGACGCTGCCGCGGAGGCGCTGCACTCGCTGGCGCACGGTGCCGGACGCAAGTGGCAGCGCGGCGACTGCAAGGCGCGGCTGTCGCGGCGCTACCGGCCGGAGCAACTGCAGCGCACCGCGCTGGGCAGCCGCGTGATCTGCGATGACCGCGCGCTGATCTGGGAGGAGGCGCCGGAGGCCTACAAGCCGGTGGATTCGGTGGTGGGCGCGCTGCGCGAGGCGGGCCTGCTGCGGCTGCTGGCGCGGCTGAAGCCGGTGCTCACCTACAAGACGCGCGCGGGGTGCTGCCCATGATCCTGCTGCAACTCTCCGCCGGCCAGGGACCGGCCGAATGCTGCCTGGCACTGGCGAGGGCGCTGGAGCGCCTGCGGGACGAGGCGGCGGCAATGCGGGTGGACTGCAATGTGCTGGAACAGGAGCCGGGACCGGAACCCGGCACCTGGCAGTCGCTGCTGCTGGCGCTGGAGGGCGCCGGGGCCGAGGCGCTGGCACAGCGCTGGAACGGCAGCCTGCTATGGACCTGCCCCAGCCCCTACCGGCCGGGCTACGGGCGCAAGAACTGGTACTTCGCCGGCCAGGTGCTGGCACTGCCGGCGCCGCCACCGTCCGGGGAGGTGCGGATCGATACGCTGCGCGCCTCCGGGGCCGGGGGCCAGCACGTCAACCGCACCGAGTCGGCGGTGCGGGCCACGCACCTGGCCAGCGGCATCAGTGTGAAGGTTCAGTCGGAACGCAGCCAGCACGCCAACCGGCGCCTGGCGCTGCTGCTGCTCGGCCGCCGCCTGGCGCAGCAGGCGGAAGAGGCGCGGCAATCGCTGCGCGCCGGGCGCCGCCAGCTGCACCACGAACTGGAGCGGGGCAACCCGCGGCGCTGCTTCCGTGGGCCGCGCTTCGAGGAGGCGGGGACCTGTATTTATTGAGGGGTCGGCACTCGCCCCGCAGCCTGCTAGGCTGCGCGACACAAGAGGGGTCAACAGGCCCTAGATCAAGAGCCGCTTCATGAACAGCGACCGAGATGCACAGGAGGACGGGCTGGCCCCGCGCAAGGCTGTCGCTGCCCTGCGCGACCTGCCGGAGTACGATCTGACGCCGCAGGAGGCGCTGGACGTGGCGGACATCGTGGCGGCGCGCACCAAGCGCTTCCGCTTCCCGCAGCGCCTGGAGGACGATTTCCAGGCCTTCAACCGCGCGTCCAGCCGCAACGCCCGCATCATCCTGGCGGCCATCACGCTGCTGTCCTTCGCCTCCGCCGCCCTGTGGGCCCCTGTCCTGCTCGGCTCTGCACCGTCCAGCAGCGGTTTTGTGCTGGCGATGGAGCTGCTGGTGGTGACGCCGCTGTTCGCGGTGGTGCTGTGGCTGCTGTGGAAGCGCGGCGAGCGCGACAGCACCGAGTGGCTGATGCTGGGGGCCTACTGCATCGAGATGCTGGTGATCGAGACGATGCGCCACCACAGCGACGCCAGCGGCTTCCCGGTGGACCCGTCCGTGGGCGTGCTGGTGCCGATTGCGGTGATCCTGATGGCCCGGCCACGCTTCGGCCGCAGCCTGATGCTGCTCGGCGCCTTCGCGGTGATCACGGTCAGCCAGGCCTGGATCTGGAAGGAGGCGGCCAATCCGCATGCCGCCAGCTCCTGGATCATCAAGTGGATGCTGCCGGCGCTGGTGGTGCTGGCCTCGGCGTCCAACAAGCTGGCGCTGCGCCGGCAGTGGGCGGCGGCACTGCTGCTGCGGGTGATGGCCCACCGCGATCCGCTCACCGGCCTGCCCAATCGCCGCGCGCTGGAGAAGCACTACGAGGCGATGGGCCGCGCGATGGCGCGGGGCAGCCGCACGGGCCGGATGGTGCTGGCGATCATCGACCTGGACCATTTCAAGAAGGTCAATGACCTTCAGGGGCACGAGTACGGCGACGGCGTGCTGATCGAGATCGCGGTGGCACTGTCCGGCTTCGCCCGCCGGCCGCTGGACATGGCCGCGCGCATGGGCGGCGAGGAGTTCGCGCTGCTGCTCTATGACTGCGACGAGGAGGCGGGGCGGCAGCGCCTGTCATCGCTGCTGGAGACGGTGTCGGGCCTGCAGATCGAGAACCGCGGAGCGACGCTGGGCATCATCACGGTCAGCATCGGCGCGGCGGTGGTGCTGCCGGACGCGCGGCTGTCGGACGCCTACCGCGCGGCGGACGAGGCGCTGTACCGGGTCAAGGATTCGGGCCGCAACAACTACGAGCTGGTGCGGCTCTAGAAGGTAGTCTCAGATGATGCGGCGCGCGGCCACCAGGCGGCGCTCCCAGTCCGGTGTCAGGCGCGTGACCACCACGCGGCCCTGGCCCGGCGAGGCATGCAGGATGTAGCCGTCGTCCATGTAGACCGCCACGTGCAGGTTGCGCGGCTGCCAGCGATAGAACAGCAGGTCACCCTTGCGCAGGTCGTCGCGTGCCACCGGCTCGCCATAGCCGACCTGCTGGCGCGTGGTGCGCGGCATGTCCAGGCCGATGACGCGGAAGATGCGCTGCACCAGCGAGGAACAGTCCACCGAATTCTCGTCGCGGGCGCCGAGCTGGTAGTCGGTGCCGAGCATCGACAGGGCGTCGCTGATCACCAGGTCCACCACGAATTCGTCGTCCAGCCGGTTGGACGCTTCAAGGGCTACCGGCGTCTGCACGCCGTCGTCGATCATGTGGTCGGCGGACCCTACCGAGCCCAGCCGGGTGCTGAGGTCGAGGGCCGAAGCCGGGGTGGTGCCGAGTACGGTGCAAAGGGACAGCAACAGGCTTGCGGCGCGGGGGCCGCGAGTCGTCAATCGCATGATCGGGGGCTCATGAAGGTGCCAGTGGAGGCACCGTAGCGGGGAGGTTATCCACCGTAAGTAGACAAAATGTACTGCCCGGCATGAATGGTCGCGATGCGCCGCCGACCGGTCGTGGTCCTGCAAAACGAAACGGCCCGCGATGGGCCGATCATGAGAAAGGCGGGCCCGGAGGCCCGCCTCGTGCACGCTGCGGAGGAACCCTTACGAGTTCGCCGGCACCTGGCGGCAACGCTCGCGGTAGCTCACTTCCTGGTCAGGATAGTGCTGCTGGGCCACCTTGCCGCCGGCATAGGCACCACCCAGGGCACCGGCCACCGTGGCTACGTCCTTGCCGCTGCCACCGCCGATCTGGTGGCCCAGGGCGCCGCCTGCGGCACCACCCAGCAGGGTGCCGGTGACGCGCTTGACGCCCCATTCCTTGTTGGTGACCACACGCTCGGTGCGGCACTCTTCGCGCGTTGCCGCGACTTCCTTCTTGTCCGCAGCCGGCTCATCGCCGGACTTGCTGGCAAACACCATGGCCGACATGCCGACCACCGCGGCCGCCACGCCGCCGACGATACCCGCAGTGAGATTGTTCATGACTTCCTGTCCTTCTTCGAAAGGCGCGACCCTGCGCCGGTGAGCCCAAGTTAGCGCGGCGCGCTGAACAGAAACTGAGCGGCGAAGTCAGCCGGCGTTCAGCCTTATCATGGCGGGGATGGCCGACTCCGGAAGCCCCTGCTGGTACGTGTACATGCTCGAATGCGCGGGCGACCGGCTCTATACCGGCATCACCCCGGACGTGGCGCAGCGCTTCGAGAAGCACTGCAGCGGCCGCGGCGCGGCCTTCACGCGCATCAACCCACCCCGGCGGGTCCTGGCGGCCATGGCCTGTGCCGACCGCAGCAGCGCGCTGAAGACGGAGAGCGCGCTGAAGAAGCTGAAGCGGCCAGCCAAGCTGGCCTGGGTGCAGCAGCACGCCTGGAGCGCGGAGGGCCCGCCGGAAAGTTGATCACAGGCCTGCGGGAGTTCTTTTCCGCTGGACGAGGGACCGGGCCCGCCACAGTCTGGCCCTACCGTCTCCAGGAAACGCCATGAGCCTGACCGTCAGCGATCTGCAGAACACGCTGCTGCACTTGTTCCACGCCCGCGGGCTGGGCGCGGGACGGCAGGTGCCGCTCGGCCAGGTGGAACAGCTCTGGAGCATCACGACGCTGCGCCGCGGCGACCTGCTCGACGCCATCGTGCGCTTGTCCGCCACCGGCAACCTCGGGATCGACGACCAGGCCGGCGATACGCTGCTGTCGCTGACACCGGCCGGCGGGACCGGCGCGCGCATGCTCAGCGGCCCGGAGGGCATGCCCTGGGGCCAGTACCTGCAGGGCGTGCTGCTGCCGACATTGCGCCAGCGCCAGTTGCCCGCCGCCCCGGGCGGCAATGGCCGGCGTCACTACGAAAGCCGCGCCGCGCAGCCCCAGGCACAGCGCCACAGCCACCTGCTGAACTAGGGCCCGTCGACGCTAGGGCTTGGACACCCAGCGATTGTCCTTGATGTAGAAGCGCAGCAGGCGGCGTGCCCAGTGGCCGGCATAGTCCACGCCGATACGCGGGCGGCGCTCGATGCGTACCGGCGGCATCGGCTGCGGCGCAGCCACGAACAGCTCGTCGCCCAGCAGGTCCAGGCCGTTGTGGCGCAGGTCCAGGCCCATGGCCTTGCACAGCAGGCCCGGCCCCCGCGTGCGTCCCTCCAGGTTCTTCACCGGCTCCAGTGCTCGCAGCAACACGGCGGAGGCGATGCCCTCGGCCTCGGTCACCACGTTGACGCAGTGGTGCATGCCGTAGATCAGGTAGACGTAGGCATGCCCCGGCGGGCCGAACATCACGCGCGTGCGCGGTGTAAGCCCCTTGGAGGAATGCGCCGCGAGATCGTGCGGGCCGAGGTAGGCCTCCACCTCGACGATGCGGCCAACGCGCTCGACGCCGCCGCTGCGGTGCACGAGGTAGCAGCCCAGCAGCTCGCGCGCAACGGTCTGCGCGTCGCGGTCGTAGAAGGCGCGCTCCAGCGGGTGCAGCGGCGCCTCCGCCGGCAGCTCCAGCGGAGCCGGGAGCAGCCGATGCTTCAAGGCGCGGGGTCGCCCTGCGACAGGCGGACGACCTTGCCGCTGTCGGCCTCCAGCACCAGCACCCAGCCCTGGCCAAGCTGCGCGGTCTTGGCGCTGCCCAGTACCAGCCAGAGGTTGTTGCGGCGATAGGAGCGGTACGGCGCCTGGATGGCGGTCTGCTCTGCACCCCAGCGCTGCGTCCACAGCTCGCGCGCGATGCGGATGGCGGTCTTGCCGTCGGCCACCGGGCCCCGTGGCGCGATGCCGGCGACGCTCTCGCCGGCCGGCACCGATTCCAGATACTTCTGCGCCCAGGGGCGCCAGTCCGCGTCCGGCGCGGCGGCCGATTCCAGGCGCGAGGACTGCGGGCCACCCGGCTTGCGCAGGTGCAGGTCGTAGGGCGGCGAGTAGCTGGTGGGCAGCGGCACGGCGCGGTCGCCGAGCAGGCCGTTGAGCGTCTCGCGTGCCTTCTTCGCCACGTCGATCGGCGAAGGGACGTTGTCGGGGCGCGAGTAGACGATACGGCCCTTGCCGTCGATCACCAGGAACCAGGGCGTGCGCGAGATGCCGTAGGGGGCGATCAACGGATCGCCGTTGAGCAGCAGCGGGAAGCTGAGGCCGCGGTCCTTCATGGCCTGCACCGGGTCGCCGCCGCGGTTCTCCAGGATGTTGATGGTCCAGACGTTCACGCCCTTGCCGCGATAATCCTTCCAGATGTCGTCCACGTAAGGCTGCAGCGCACGGCTGAACGGGCACCAGGAGGGCCAGAACAGCAGCACGGTGGGCTGCCCCTTGGCGTCGGCCGGGTAGTTCACGGTCTTGCCGTCGGGCGTCTTCAGCGACCAGGGCGGCGCCTGTGTGGGCTCGGCCTGGGCCGGCCGCGCCAGCAGCAGCGGCAGGACGCAGCACAGGGCACGGAGAAGCTTCATCGGTCGGAATCCTTTCGTCGGACGGGGGCCGGCCAAGCATAGTGCAGGCCTGGCCACCGCGGGGCCGCGGCCTATATTGCGGGCCGGCAGGATAGCCCCGGGGCAGAAAGACCATGCAGATGGGGCACGGGTCCGCGCGCGTTGCCGTTGTCGTCATGGCCCTGAGTCCGGCGCAGGCCGGCCCCGGTGATCCGCTGGGTTTCGGCAGTGGAGGCCGCAGGTGGCGCGCGATGCCGCCGGCAATTTCCTGGTGGGCTGGCAGTCCGAGATGCCGGCACCGACTCCGCCGATCAACGCACGGCGCTACTACGCCAACGGCACTCCGCAGGGCCCCGAGTTCGGGGTAGCCGCGCCGGGCAATCCGGGCACCGATCCGCGAGTGGCGATGGACGCGGCGGGCAACTATGTGATCGCCTGGCGCGCCAGCGAGCCTGCTGGTTTCGACAGGAAGTCGACATCCAGCGCTAAGACGCCGACGGCGGCCCGCGCGGCGGCAAGACCACGGTGCGTGCCGACGGCACGGAGAACATCCGCATCGTCAGCGCGCCGACCACGGCGATGGATGCCTACGGCAATGTGGTGGTGGTGTGGTACGAGCCCGACGGGGTGCTGATGGGGCGGCTGTACCAGGCCTACTGACGCGGCCTTTTCGCCCGGCAGGAAACAGCGATATCCGCGAGCCGGCTCGCGGATCAGCGCGGCGCGCCGGTGCGCAGCAGGCCACCCATGATGCCGGCGATGCGGAAGGGCGCGGCCTCCTGGTCTTCCGCCGGCTGCGCCAGGTCGATGACGATGGGCTCGTAGCGCGGGTTCTCGGCATGCAGCGTGACCACGCTGCCCTTGCGGCGATAGCGCTTGAGCGTGATGCGCTCGAAACCCCCACGCGGTTCGTAGAGGCAGGCGGCGATGATCTGTCCGTTCTCGGCCTCGGACTGCGCGTGGATGCCCACCAAGTCGCCCGGCAGGATGCCGGCGTCGATCATCGAGTCGCCGTCCACGCGGTGCAGGAAGTCGGCGCGCGGCTGGAACAGGCCGGGGTCGAGCTCCAGCCAGTGCTCGGCGTTGGACGGCGCGGTGATCGGCGCACCGGCGGCGATGCGGCCCAGCAGCGGCAGGCCCGGTGGCGTCTGCTCACGCAGCAGGCGGATGCCGCGGGCATCGTTGGGCGAGATCTCGATCTCGCCCTTGCGTGCCAGGGCCTGGAGGTGATCGCGCGCGGCGTTCTGGGCAAAGCCGAAGTGCTCGGCGATGTCGCGCTGTGACGGCGGATAGCCCTCCGCGCGCAGGCGCTGCTCGATGAACTGCAGGATCTCGGTCTGGCGGGGCGTCAGATTGGCCATCGGGGCTTGCATCCTGTTTCGGAAACGACTACTGTTCGTTTGAACAGTACTTGTCAGGTAAACAGTATATGAGCCTCGCGACTGCCGCAGCAACCCAGACCCCGTCCCGCCGCCGCACCCGCCTCCCCGCCGAGGCCACGGTGACCGTGGACAGCCGTCACCGCCGTAGCGCCGCGCGCCGCAAGACCATGATTTCGCAGGAGAACCCTGCGATCCATTATGGCCTGCCGGATGGCTTCGTGAACACCGGCATGGTCATGGCCATGGTCGGGATCGCGGCCCTGCACCACCGCACGCTGCTGGACGCACTGTTCTCGCTGTTCGCATAGGCCCGGCCGGCGGGACCGTTTTCGCCCTGGCAATCGGGGCGGAACCCGCTACAAGCCGCGCTCAACGCGCTATCCTTCAAACCGCGTAAGGGCGGTCCTGCTGGTGGTTGCTTCCTCCCTTCCATCAGCAGGACTTCGCCCGGACCGCCACTCCCGATTTGGACCTCAGCCCGGCATCAGTCCGGAAACCTGAGTCCCGACGCCGCCAGTTCCTGCGGCGCCTTGGCTGCGATGGCCCCCCAGAACAACAACAGCACGAAGCGCTCCGCCTGGCGGCGGATCTGCTCGCGCTGCTCCGGATGCTCCAGGTAATCCAGCGAGAAGAAGGTCATCTGCCGGATGACCAGCTGCGAGATCTCGGCCACGTCCTCGCGCTGCAGCAGCGGCAGTTGCAGGGCACCGAGCACGTCCTCGGTCATGTCCTCCCCGATATCGTCCAGCACCTTGCGCAGGGCCTTGCGCAGCACCGGCGAGCTGCCGTGCATCTCACGGATGCCGACGACGTAGGCGGTGCGGTGCTCGGTGACGAAATCCAGCACCAGGGCGATCGACTCGCGCACTACGTCCTGGGCCTTGCGCCAGGCATCCCCGGGGTTCGCGGTGTCCGACAGCTTGAGCCCGGCTTCCGCCGGCCTGCGGCGGCGCTCGCGCAGGCCTTCGCGCAGCTGGCCGCTGAGCTGGTCGATCACGGCCAGGCCCAGCTCATCGAAGTCGTTGAAGTGGCGGTAGAAGGTGTTGGGATTCAGGCCGGCCTGCCGCGCCACCTCGCGCAGCCCCAGTGAAGCTAGGCTGCGGGTGGTGGCGGCGAGTTGCAGGGCGGCCTCCATCAGGCGCTGGCGGCCGCTGACCAGGGGCGACGGGACCTTGGCCGATGGTCTGTCTTCAGCGGAATCCTTTTTCATATCAACGCCTTGATCTGCGGAATCAGAAGGACTGTGACATCACTCGTTGACATCGATGTCTACAGTCGTCTACCTTTCGTGTAGACGATTGTATACCTCTTCCGGGGTTCGTCGCCCCCGATGGAGCACAGGACGATGAGCAGCAAGCCGAAGACCGCCAGCCGCACCAAGACACCGATCCTGCCGACCCGCCGCGACCTCAAGTTCCGGCTGCCGGCGGAGAGGATCGCCGACTGGAATGGCGGCAGCGTGCATATCTCGCAGTTCATGAACACGCTGTCGATCGTGTTCCCGGTGGGCGAGCGTTTCTTCATCCAGAGCGTGCGCAACTACCGCGACCAGATCACCGACCCGGAACTGAAGAAGGCTGTCACCGCCTTCATCGGCCAGGAGGCGATGCACGGCCGCGAACACGAAGAGTACAACGAGGCGCTGTTCGCCCGGGTGCCCGCGGCGGCGCGCTTCGAGAAGATCGTGGCCGGTCTGCTGGGGCGCATCCAGCGCCACACGCCGCGCTCCTACCAGTTGTCGGCGACGATCGCGCTGGAGCATTTCACCGCGATCCTCGCCGATGGCTTGCTGAAGCAGCCGGAGGTGCTGGAGAAGGCCGACCCGCGCTTTGCCGCGCTGTGGCACTGGCATGCGCTGGAGGAGACCGAGCACAAGGCGGTGGCCTTCGATGTCTGGGAGACGGTGAAGGGCACGGGGCCGCGCGCCTATGCGGAACGCGCGGGCGGCCTGGTGCTGGCCACGGTGATCTTCTGGGCGATGATCACGCCGGCCTACCTGGCGGTGCTGCGCTCGGAGGGACGCTTGGCGGACGCCAAGGGCTGGCTGGAGTTCTACCACCACGGCTTCGGCCGCGTGGGCTTCCTGCGCAAGCGCATCGGCGCGTGGTTCGATTACTTCCGCCCGGACTTCCACCCCTGGGACGACGACAACCGCCACTTCCTGGAAGGCATCGAGGAGTTTGCGGGGAAGGTTGAAGCGGCAGCCTGAGTCCTCTGACCGCCACACCGTAGAAAGCCGGTGATTTTTGTGGGGTGCGCCAAGCGAAGCGTGCCCACTCTACAAGGCTGGCGGGGCAAGGCGGCATCAAAGAAAAAGGGGCCAACCCAAGTTGGCCCCCGTTTTGTTGCACGCGGAGATCCTGGCTGGAGTTAACCGGCCTCTGCGTCCTCCCCATCCAACGGCAGACCCAACTGGTCCGGCCGTGCCCAACCAACCCTGCAGGTGCTGAGCGACAGGATCTGCTGCCGCCAGGAGTACCGTCCGTTCGAGGGGCCGATCAGCTGCATCTCGCCGAGCACCAGGGCCATGGTTCCGCGCAGCCGCTCGTGGCTCGGATTGAGCTCCGCCTCGGGCAGGAAGCGCAGGCGCGCACCGACCGGCCACTGGCTGGCGGGACGCGCGGGAACAACGACGGCGGTGATATCGGACATGGCGGAAGGGTCTCCAGACATATCGCGATTGTCCGGCAGCGGCGCCGTTCGCCACATCGGAACCAATCCCCTCCCCCGTGTCAGACGCTGCCGACAGCGCACGTAGGACGCCGGGCGACCTCGCCTCAGGCGCCCAGTTGCGCGGCGTGGTGCCGCAGGTGATCACCGATGAAACTCTGGATGAACCAGTAGGAGTGATCGTAGCCGGGTTGCAGGCGCAGCGTCAGCGACTGCCCCGAGCGCTGCGCCGCATCCTGCAGGGCCTGCGGATGCAGTTCCCGTTCCAGGAATGGGTCCGATTGTCCCTGGTCGACCAGGATGTCGCCGGGATAGGGCTGGCGCGCCATCAGCAGGCTCGCGTCCCACTCGCGCCACTGCGACTCGTCCGCACCCAGGTAACGGCCGAGGGCTTTCTGGCCCCAGGGCACGGCGACCGGATTGGCGATGGGCGCGAAGGCGGACACCGACTGCCAGCGCTGCGGGTGGCGCAGCGCCGTGACCAGCGCGCCGTGCCCGCCCATGGAGTGGCCGAAGATGCCGCGGCGGCCGGGCGCGGCCGGCAGTTGCGCTTCCACCAGCGCGGGCAGTTCCTCGTTGATGTAGCGGCCCATGCGGTAGTGCGGCGCCCAGGGCATTTCTGTGGCGTCGAGGTAGAAGCCGGCGCCGACGCCAAAGTCCCAGTGCTCCGCGTCGCCGGGCAGGTCGAGCCCGCGCGGCGAGGTGTCGCAGGCCACCAGCATCAGCCCCAGCTCCGCGGCCAGGCGCTGGGCGCCGGCCTTGATCATGAAGGTCTCTTCCGTGCAGGTGAGGCCCGCCAGGAAGTACAGCGCCGGCACCTTGCCCTGCTCCGCCTGCGGCGGCAGGTAGGCGGAAAAGCGCATCTCGGTGCCGGTGGACTCGGAGGCGTGGCTGTACACGCATTGCCAGCCGCCGAAACAACGCTGGCGCGAGAGCTCCTTCATCAGTACACCACGACGCTGCGGATCGACTCTCCGCGCGTCATCAGGTCGAAGCCTTCGTTGATCTTCTCGAACGGCAGGACGTGCGTGATCAGGTCGTCGATGTTGATGCGCTTGTCCATGTACCAGTCGACGATCTTGGGCACGTCGGTGCGGCCGCGGGCGCCGCCGAAGGCGGAGCCGATCCAGCGGCGGCCGGTGACGAGCTGGAACGGACGGGTGGCGATCTCGGCGCCGGCCGGGGCTACGCCGATGATGGTGGAGACGCCCCAGCCCTTATGGCAGCACTCCAACGCCTGGCGCATGACCTGCACGTTGCCGATGCACTCGAAGCTGTAGTCGGCACCGCCGCGGGTCAGCTCCACCAGGTGGGCGACGAGATCGCCCTGCACGTCCTTGGGATTGACGAAGTGCGTCATGCCGAAGCGGCGCGCAATGGCCTCGCGCTCGGGATTCATGTCGACGCCGACGATCATGTTGGCGCCGACCATCTTCAGGCCCTGGATGACGTTGAGGCCGATGCCGCCGAGGCCGAAGACGACGCAGTTGGTGCCGGCCTCGACCTTGGCGGTGAAGATCACTGCGCCGATGCCGGTGGTGACGCCGCAGCCGATGTAGCAGATTTTGTCGAAGGGCGCGTCCTCGCGCACCTTGGCCAGCGCGATCTCCGGCATCACCGTGTAGTTGGCGAAGGTGGAGCAGCCCATGTAGTGCAGGAT
This sequence comes from Solimonas sp. SE-A11, assembly GCF_030345715.1. Taxonomy (GTDB): domain Bacteria; phylum Pseudomonadota; class Gammaproteobacteria; order Nevskiales; family Nevskiaceae; genus Solimonas_A. Next base: position 363,848 of record NZ_JAUASX010000001.1, on the reverse strand, counting down.
CGGCTTGCCGTTGAGCGAGAAGCGGCTGGTGCCATCCGGCATGAGGCCGCGGCCCTGGGTGCCGCGGATCTTCTGGCAGAGGTTGGTCTTCTGCGAGGTGCAGTAGTCACACTCGCGGCATTCCGGCGTGTACAGCGGGATCACGTGATCGCCCCTCTTCAGCGACTTGACGCCGGGCCCCACGTCCACCACCACGCCGGCCCCCTCATGACCGAGGATCGACGGGAACAGGCCTTCCGGATCGGCGCCGGAGAGCGTGTACTTGTCGGTATGGCAGATGCCGGTGGCCTTGATCTCCACCAGGACCTCGCCCTCGCGCGGGCCCTCCAGGTCCACCATCTCCAGGCTCAGGGGTTTGCCGGCCTCGAGGGCCACGGCGGCGCGGGTTTTCATTCTGTTCTCTCCTAGGGGGTCTGTTAACACTACCGCAATCACTGCGACGGCGACCATTTTGACGCAGGGCTAAGTCCCGTCACGCGCGGAGTACTTGACGTACATAAGCGGGGCGGGACAACGCCATGCGCCAAAATGGTCCCGCCCTTCGGGTGCCACCAGATTTGCCGCCATGCTGTGTTACTCGTCGGTTATTGAGGCCCGCCCAACGCCCTCCTCGCGCCTTGCCTGGCGGCAAATCTGGTGGCATCGCAGCGATCGCGGTAGCGTTAACAGACCCCAAGGGGGAATGCGGACGATACGACATCCGGATGAAAGCGGCGTTCAGGCTCGCCTCGGGTGTCGCGGGGGCCTATTATCGGCTCCCCGGCGGAGAGACGTCATGGCCGACATCATCAACCTGAACAAGGCGCGCAAGCGCAAGGCCCGCGCGGAGGCGGAGCAGCTGGCGGCCGAGAACCGCGTGCGCTTCGGCCGCACGCGCGAGCAGCGCCAACTGGATGAAGTGCAGGCCGAGGATGCGCGTCGCCGCATGGACCAGCTGCGGCGAGAGCCTCCTGCAGACGATTAACTACTCCGAGAATACGATCGGATCGTCCAGGTCCTGACAGAAATCCTGCTTGCTCGGTGGGCTGACGCTGCCATCGGCGAACTTGGCACGAATCCACTGCTCGCAGGGTTCGTCGTCAGTGCTGGCGTCCCAGGTCAGCGTCTCGGTGGCGCCGGCCTTGATGCCGCGGCCGATGTCGAAATCTCCCCAGGCCTGGCGATCGATCGACACCTGAAGCGCGGTGATGCGCGACCCGGTATCGTTGCTGACCTTGAAGTACCACTCACTGTCCCTGGCAGCGGCGTTTCCGGCCACCAGCAGCAGGCTCGCGATCCACACGACGTGATTCGTCAGACGGTTGCTGGACATCCCATATTCCCCGGCGGCGGCGCTGTCACTGTGAGCGCCATGACCTAGTATGTCGGACCGAACGCCTGCGACCCTGCCACCCAATCGGGGTGTTCCCTCCCCTACTGCATACCGAAGGAAACCATGATCTCCGACCAGCTCCACGCCCGCCTGACCGTTCTGGAAGGCCTCGTCATGGGCCTGCTGGCCCAGAGCCGCGAACCCGAGCTCATCCACGCCGTGGCCCGCGAGCACGTCGCCGACGTGCTGAAGGTGCTGGATGCCGATCCGGCCGCCGCCAGCCTGGCCGCAGCGCTGCGGCGCCAGACGGAGCAGTCGATCCCCGGGGAGCCGCTATAGCGCGCTGCGGATTTCCGCCGCGGCGGCTTCCAGCTTGCCGCGCCGTTCCGGGGTCTCGCGCCGCGGGATGGTGATCGTGGTGATGTGCCAGGCCAGCCGCGCCAGGGTGTGCAGCGTGTCGCTGCCGTAGCGCGGGATCACATGGATGTGCACGTGCGGCACGGTCTGGCTGGCGGCCTTGCCGTCGTTCACCAGCAGGTGCTGGGCCCGGCTGCCCAGGCCCTGGCGCTGCGCGCGGCCGATGCGGTTGGCCGTCTCCCAGAGATGCGCGCGGGTCAGCGCGTCGAGCTGGTCCAGCGTCGCCACCGCGCGACGCGGCACTACGAGCACGTGGCCGCGAGTAACGGGGTTGATGTCCATGAAGGCGACGCAGCGCGCGTCCTGGTGCACGAAGCTGGCGGACAGCTCGCCGGCGATGATGCGTTCGAAGATGGTGGTCATGAGGTCTTGCGCTTCGTGGTGGTCTTCTTCGTGGCGGATTTCTTTGCTGTCTTTGTTGCCGCGATCTTCTTTGCCGGTACGGCCGGATTGCCCAGCGACTGGTTGAGCGCCACCGCCTGGCGCACCAGCGCCTTCACCTTCGCCGGACTGATGGCGGTGTCGGCCTGCAGCCCCAGGGTGGCCATCTCGTAATTGCCGCCGGGCTTCAGGCGCGGCTCGGTCTCCCGCAGGCGCTGGCCACGCCAGAAGCCGAACAACACGCGCGTCTCCTCGGCGCGGATCAGCAGCACCGGGCCGTTGGCGAAATAGACCAGGTGGCCCCACTTCACCGCTTCTTCCAGTTCCGCTGCGCCACGCACGGCCTGGCGAAGCTTCTGCACCTGCGCCTGCTGCCAGCCCTGCAGGGCGGCGACATAGGCGTCCGGATTCTCGGCGGGCGGGGCTTTGGGCATCGGCATGGCGCGGACTTTACCCTCCACCCTCGCCTGCGGCCAGCCGCGCTCGCCCGATCGGGTGAGGCCGCTCCCGCCAGCCGCGCGCAGGATGGCCGGACGACATTACGAGGAGACGAGTCATGGCCATCAGCCCCCAGCAACTGGAAGCGCGAGCCCAAGCGATGCAGGACGCCTTCGTCGAGGCCGCCCGCCGCAACGAGTGGGCCTGGATCGCCGATGAGTTCTATGCGCAGGACTGTGAATACCTCTGCGAGTACGCCGGCACCATGCGTGTCTACGCCAAGAACCGCGACGAGATCCGCGCCACCCATTACGGCCGCGACATGATGGTGGGCTGGGAGGGCTGGAGCTTCCCGATCGAACGCTATGCCACGCACGGCAACCAGATCATCACGCATTGGTGGAACCGCGGGCCGGGGCAACGCGCAGATGGGAGCTATTACCAGACGCCGGGGGTTTCGTTCATCACGGTGGGCGACGATGGCTTGTTCACCTACCAGCTCGACCTGTTCGATCTGGCGCACCAGATGCATCTCTGCGACGAACTGGAAACCGCGGGGCTGCTGTCGGCGCAGTTGAAGCAGCAGTGGGTGGTGCCGACGAAGCACCGGTTGATCGGGATGTTGCAGAAGGGGTTGTGACGCGGTTGGCGGCGGCTTGATCGCGTTCACCCCTCGACGGGTTCAGCAACAAGGGCGGGAAAGCACAGCGCATCCCGCCGCTTCGGAATGCCGGATACGCTTCGTTTTCCTGCCCTCCTGGCGCTTTAGCCGAATCCAGTCTTCAGGTACCCATGACACCTGAACGGCGTAGTCGCCGGCACCATGTCTCAGATCTCGACCGAAGACCCGTCGCCCCTCACCCCAACCCTCTCCCCGCACGCGGGGAGAGGGGATGACGACTCAGTTCACACTCTCGGCGCTATACCGCGCCAGCAACCCGCTATTCACCGCATGACGGTGCACGCGCGCGAACAGCCAGCCCGCCAGGAACACCTGCAGCAGCGCCAATGCCAGGCCGCCCAGCAGCATCGGCCAGGACACGCCCTGCCCTGCCACCACGGCGCGCATGCCCTCGAAGACGTAGGACGGCGGCATCAGGCGGCTGATGGCCTGCATCCATTCCGGCAGCGTGGACAAGGGATAGAACACGGCGGCGAAGGGCGACAGCACGGCGGGCAGCGGCCACACCAGCCATTCCGAGGCAGGGCCGTAGCGCAGCACGATGGCGCTGGCGACGATGCCTAGCGCGATGCCGAACAGGAACAGCACCAGCAGGAAGGGCAGCAGCAGGATGCCGTAGGCGAAGAATGACAGGCCGAAGCCGGCGCTGGCGAGCAGTAGCATCACCGCCAGGCCCAGCATGCTGGCAGCGGTGCTGGTGACGACCAGGCCGCTGACGTATTCGGAGATGGTCAGCGGCGTGGCAAAGACATTGAGGAAGTTGCGTGACCACAGGTCCTCGAAGAAGGCGGTGGTCACGCCCTGCATCACGCGGCCGAAGAAATCCCACAGCAGCACGGCGCCCAAAAGTTGCGGCACGAAGTCGATACCGGAAGGGCCCGCTGCATTGAGCCAGCGCGTGAAGAAACCCCAGAGCACGATATCCACGGCGACCCAGGCGAACAGGGGCAGCACGCGCGTGGGGCTGCTGCGCATCAGGTATACCTGGCGCAGCACCACGCCGGCGACGGCACGCCATTTCATCGGCCACCTCCGAACTGCAGCGGCTCGCGCGCGACGCGGATGAACAGGTCTTCCAGCGAGTCGGCGCCGTGCTCCTGCGGCAGTGTGCACGGATCACCCTGCAGCAGCAGGCGGCCGCGCGACATCAGCAGCACGCGGTCGCAGACTTCCTCCACCTCGCCCATGTTGTGGGAGGTCCAGAGGATGCCTCCGCCTTCCTCGCGCGCCAGGCGGCGGATCAGCTGGCGGATGTCCTGCGCGGTGGCGGGGTCCAGCGAGGCGGTGGGCTCGTCCAGCAGCAGCAACGGCGGGCGGTTGAGCATGGCCTTGGCCAGGCACACGCGGGTCTGCTCGCCGGAGGACAGCAGGCCGCAGCGGGTGTCGCGGAAACGCTCCAGGGCGAACTGCAGCAGCAGCGCGTCGATGCGTGCGGAAAGATCGCGCACGCCGTAGATCAGGCCGAAGTAGCGCAGGTTCTGCCAGACCGTGAGGTTGCCGGGCAGCGGCGCGTAGACAGCGGCGAAGTTGGTGCGTGCCAGGGCCTGCTCGCGACGGCGGGCGACGTCGATGCCGTCCACCAGCACCTGCCCGGCGCTGGGCTGCAGCACGCCGAGCACCATGTTGATGGTGGTGGTCTTGCCGGCACCATTGGGGCCGAGCAGGCCGACGATTTCGCCGCGGCCGACGTCGAAGGACAGCTCTTCGACGGCCACGAGCTCGCGGTAGCGCTTGTGCAGCGCCCGCACCGACAGCACGGGAGGGCGGGAGGTTTCGGCAGGGATCATGCGTGAAGCATAACCCGCCGCCCGCTGCCGGAATCAGAGGCTTTGCGTGCGCTTGTAGACGATGCGCTTGGCGCCGGCGTCGCAACTGCCGACCACCTTGCCACCGTTGGCCTCGGCCGCCGGCACCACGTCGAGCGAGTAGGACTTGACGCCCTTGCCATCGAGATGGGCGGCGATCTCGCCCTTGAGTTCGTCGCAGGGCTTGGCCGCCACGGCCAGGGTCGGCAAGGTGAGGACGGCCGCGAGGATGATCTGCTTCATGTGAGTACGCTCCCTGTTCCCGTTGCGCCGGCTCAGTTCCGACGGTAGACCAGCTTCGTCGCCCCGCTGTCGCAGCTTCCGACGACGGTCTGGTCGCCCACCTGGGCGGCCGGCACCAGCCTCAGAGAATAGCCGCGAATGCCCTTGGATTCGATCTTGGCGGAAATCTCCGCCCCCAGTTCTTCGCAGGCCTTGGCCGGCAAGGCGGGCGTCGCCATGGTGGCGAGCGCGGCCCCGAGCAGGATGTGACGCATTGGTGAAACCCCGGTATACGGCGGGCCCCCGCCCGCTTGGGGCTAGATTAGCTCATCCGGGGACGGGGAAAGTTGCAGGGACATGGGTAAATCCGCGCACATTGGGATTGTGGGCGCGCCTGAGGCCGGATTCATCGATTTCGTAGTCCGGGATGCGCTTGAGTATCTCCTCGAACACCACGCGGGCCTCCAGGCGGGCCAGGGCCGAGCCCAGGCAGGCATGGATGCCCATGCCGAAGGCCATGTGGTCGCGGGCGCCGCGGGTGATGTCGTAATGGTCCGGGTCCCGGTACTTGTCGGCGTCGCGGTTGGCGGAAATGATGCAGAGGCCGACGCGCGCGCCCTCGGGGATGGTCTTGCCGCGCAGGCTCACGTCCTTGCCGGCGCGGCGCACGATGATCTGCGAGGAGCCGTCGAAGCGCAGGGTCTCCTCGACGGCGTTGGCCATCAGCGAAGGATCGCGCGCCAGCAGGGCGCGCTGGTCCTTGTGCTGCCACAGCCGGTAGGCCATGTTGCCGATCAGCTTGGTGGTGGTCTCGTTGCCGGCGATGGCCAGCAGGATCAGCGTGCCCACGGTCTGCTTGCGGCTCATGGTGCCGGCCTTCTCGGCGCGCAGCATGATCTCCACCAGGCCCTCGGCGTTGCCAGCGGCCTCGAACTTCGCGGAGTGCGTCTCGAAGTAGGTGGCCATGTTGATGAAGCCGTTGATGTTGCGCTCGGACAGGGCGTGCTGCTTGTCCTCGCGGGCGATCAGGTCGTCGGCCCAGCCGCGCACCCGGTCCTGGTCTTCCGGCGGCACGCTGGTGAGCGTGGAGATGACGTCCATCGGCAGGAAGCAGCCGAGATCGTCGACGAAGTCGAGCTTGCCGGATTTGAGCTTCGCTTCCAGCAGGCGCACGGTCTTGTCGCGGATGTACTGCTCCAGCGCCTGCACAGCGGAGGGCGTCATCAGCGGCATGAACAGGTTGCGAACCCGCGTGTGCTCGGGCGGATCGCTGAAGATGAACATGGGGTACGGCAGCGCCTCGGTGGAGCCCTTTTCCAGCGAGGTGGCGCCGGTGTTGATGAAGCTCTTGAAGTCGCGGAAGGCGCCGAAGACGTCATCCCACTTGGTCAGGAACCACAGGTCCAGCTTCTCGTTGTAATGCACCGGGTCCTGCTCGCGCAGGGCCTTGTACGTGGGGTAAGGATCCCAGTGGAAGGCGTGGTCGTAGGGATCGAGCTGCAGGCTGGACATGGGGGCTCCTCTGTCATTTCTTCTCGTGGGCGCGCAGCTTTCCTGCGAACGCCCAGAGGTCTTCGGCGAACAGTTGCGGCTGCTCCAGCGCGGCGAAGTGGCCGCCGCGCGGTGGCTCGCTCCAGTGGATCAGCGGGTAGGCCTGCTCGCACCAGGCGCGCGGCATGCGCACGATCTCGTTGGGGTAGCTTGCGAAACCGGTGGGCACGGTGATCTTGCCCGGCGGCTCCTTGCGCTGCAGGCTTTGCGCGAATTCGCGGTACAGGCGGATGCCGGAGGCGATGGTGCCGGTGAACCAGTACAGCGAGACCTGCGTCAGCAGCGTGTCGCGGTCCACCGCGGCGTCCTGGCTCCAGCCGCCGTACTTCTCGCCGATCCAGGCGCACCAGCCGGCGGGCGAGTCGGTGAGCGCGTAGGCCAGCGTCTGCGGGCGGGTGGCCTGCTGGCGGTAGTAGCCCATGCCGTCGCGGCGGTGCGCGTCGGAGGCGGCCAGCCAGGCCAGCTCGTGCGGCTGCACCTGCTTCATCGCCGCGGCCAGGTCGCGCGGCGGCGTGAAGGTGACGAGGTTCAGGTGCAGGCCGTCGACGTGGGCGGCATCGTCCACCGCCATGTAGTGCGAGACCACCGATCCCCAGTCGCCGCCCTGCAATATGTAGCGCTCGTAGCCCAGTTCCTGCATCAGGCGCGCCTGGCGTCGGCCGATCTGGCGCGGGCTCATGCCGGGCTTGCCCGACGACGGCGAGCCACCGTAGCCCTGCAGCGAGGGCAGCACGAGATGGAAGGCGTCGGCCGCGTTGCCACCGTAGCGCTCAGGCTCGGTCAGGCGCGGCACGGCCTCGAAGAATTCCAGCACCGAACCGGGCCAGCCGTGCGTCAGCAGCAGCGGGCGCGCGTGCGCATGCGGTGAGCGGATGTGGACGTAGTGCAGGTCCAGGCCGTCGATGTCGATGAGGTACTGCGGGTAGCGGTTGAGGCGCGTCTCGGCTGCCGCGAAGTCGAAGCCGTCCTGCCAGTACTCGACCAGGGCACGGGCCTGGCCCAGCGGCAAGCCGGCGGCATTGCCCTCGCCTTCCAGTTCGTCGGGCCAGCGCGTCCAGGCCAGGCGCTGGCGCAGCTCGGCTACGGCAGCGGGCGGGAACTCGAAACGGAACGGGCGCGGAGGCTGGGTCATGGGCGGATCCAAGGTAGCGGGCTGGACGGGCGGGAATCGCCCTGCATTTGGGTGAGCATTCCTGGAGTGCCTTGAATGGCACTCCAGGAATGCGAACGCCTGGCCCATTTAACCAGCTACTGTCTCGCGATGGACGGCTCCCCAGAGTTCGCGGCCGCGCTCTTCCACAAGCTCAGGGCGAACGGCTGGAAACCTGGGCTGTTCAGCCTTTAAACGTCGACAACCCAAAGTCCCCGAACGGCTCATCCCGCTCACGCACCGCCGTGCGGAATCCCGCCTCGGCCGCGCGCTGCTGGAAGGCGTAGCCTTCCGGGGTATGCCGGGTGATGCCGTCGAACACCGTGCCGAGGACCTGGGTGCTGTGCAGGCCCTGGGACATGACGCTCTGGTTGAGTAGTAGCTTCATCATCACCAGCTGGTTCACCGGCATGCGGGCGATGCGCTCCAGCAGGATCTCGAAGCGCGCGTCCAACTGATCCGGCGGCGCGGACTCGATGGCCAGCCCCCATTCCTTCGCCTCCTTGCCGGAGAGGCAGTCGCCGGTGAACAGCAGGCGCTTGGATTTCTCCAGGCCGATGCGGTGGAACCAGATGGAGGTGGTGGGCGAGCCCCAGACGCGTGCGGGCGGATAGCCGATCTTGGCGTCGTCGGCGATCACCAGCAGGTCGGAGCACAGCGCCATGTCGGTGCCGCCGGCCACGCAGAAGCCGTGGACCTTGCAGACCACCGGCTTCTCGCTGTGGAACAGGCTCATGAAGCCCTTCACGTTGCGGCTCATCATGGCGTAGTCGGTCATGGGGTCCCACTGCGAACCCGGCACGTGGTTCTGCATTTGCACCCGAGGGTCCAGCACCGAGCCCTTGGGCCGATACGGGCTTTCCTCGCCGATGGCCATGCTCTCGGCGCTGTCGACGAGGTCATAGCCACCGCAAAATCCGGTGCCGTTGCCCGACAGGGCAATGACGTGCACCGCGGGGTCGATGTTGGCGCGCTCGACACACTCCGCCAGTTCGCGCGGCAGGCCCATGGTGATGCCGTTGCCGCGCGAGGGACGGTTGAGGGTGATGCGGGCGATGCGGCCGGTGACGGCGTAGGTCATCGTCTTGAGCGTGTCCATGACTTCTCCGATCAGATCTTCTTGTAGGAGCCAGCTTGCTGGCGACAGCGAGCCTTGAAGTCGCCAGCAAGCTGGCTCCTACCATGACTGTAAGGCTCGGCTAGAACTTCCCGCCCCTTCCCACACCACCACTGAAGCGCGTCGCACCGGCCACCGTCTCGCCGCTGCCCAGCGTCTTCAGGCCATGCGCGAATTCGTTGGCGATGGCGGCATCCTCCGCCAGGCCCCACTGCTCGTAGGCACTGCGACGGTCCCCGCGCATGCATTGCTGCGGGAAGGCGGCGAGTTGCAGGGCCAGCTTCTCGGCCTCGGCCCGCGCCTGGCCGGCGGGCACCACGCGATTGGCGAGGCCGAAGGACAGGGCCTCTGCCGCGTCCACCGGGCGGCCGGTGAGGATCATGTCCATCGCGCGGCTCATGCCGATGGCGCGCGGCAGGCGCACGGTGCCGCCGTCGATCAGCGGCACGCCGAAGCGGCGGCAGAACACGCCGAACACCGCGGTCTGGTCGGCCACGCGCAGGTCGCACCACAGCGCCAGCTCGATGCCGCCGGCCACGCAGTAGCCCGACACCGCGGCGATCACGGGCTTGGACAGCTGCATGCGCGAGGGCCCCATCGGGCCGTCGCCGACGGTGTCGATGCGGTTGGCGCGCGCGGGATCACCACCGGCCACGGCCTTCAGGTCGGCACCGGCGCAGAAGTGCTCGCCGGCTCCGGACAGGATCGCCACCGACAGCTCGGGGTCGGCGTCGAAGTCGCGGAAGGCGGTGGCCAGTTGCGCGGCAGTGACGCCGTCCACGGCGTTGCGTGCCTGCGGCCGGTTGATCGTCACCCACAGCAGCGGGGGACGCCGCTCGATCAGGACTTCGCTCACGATTGTTACTCCAAATGGCATTCAATGAAAGTCTATGTAATGTTTCACCCACTGGCAAACGCTGCCTTACCATGCGCGCATGATCCCCAAGCCAAGACGCCTGATCCTGGGCCTGCTGCTCGCCGCGGAAGGCCAGCCCCTGTCGGTACGCGACGCCATCGCCGGCTGCGGCCTGTTCGGCATCAGCGCCAACAGCGTGCGCGTCGCCCTGGTGCGCCTGTCGGCCGACGGGCTGATCGAGGCGACCGAGCGCGGCAGCTACCGCCTGGGCGCCAGCGCCCACGAGCTGGCCGATGACGTGGCCACCTGGCGCCACGCGGAGCAGCGCCTGCGGCCCTGGCAGGGCGGCTGGCTGGCGGTGCACTGCGCCGGGCTGGGCCGCAGCGACCGCGTGGCATTGCGCCGCCGCACGCGGGCACTGGCGATGCTCGGCTTCCGCGAGCTCGACGGCGGGCTGCACCTGCGGCCGGACAACATCGAGGACAGCGTGGACGCGGTACGCAAGCGTCTGCATGCGCTGGGGCTGGAGAAGCAGGCGCCGGTGTTCGTGGCGGGCGAGTTCGATACCGCGCGCGAGGCGGCGATCCGCAAACTCTGGGACGGCAAGGCGCTGAACGCCAGCTACCGCAAGCTGCGCGTGCAACTGGAGGAATGGCTGGCGCGTGCCGACCGGCTGGAGCCGGAAGCCGCCGCGCGCGAGTCCTACCTGCTAGGCAGCAATGCGATCCGCCACGTGGTCTATGACCCGCTGCTGCCGGCGCCGCTGGTGGACGCCGACGCGCGCCATGCCTTCGTCGAGACCGTGCGCCGCTTCGACCGCGCCGGCCAGGACATCTGGCGCAAGCTCGGCTCTCTCTCCGGAAAACCTTAAGGCTACGTACCGCGCAGCGCCGCCGCTTCGCGCTCGAACAACTCCGCCAGCCAGTCCGACACCGCGCGGAAGCGCTTGATGCGCGACGCGTCGCGGTGACTCAGCAGCCACAACTCGCGCGTCACCACCGGCGCGCCCAGCTGTTTCAGGCCCTGTCGCGAGCCGACGATGCAGGGCAGCAGCGCCAGGCCCAGGCCCTGCTCGCAGGCGCGCGCCAGTGTGGTGACGTTGCTGACCCGCAGGATGCGCCGGGCAATGCCCAGCTCCGACAGCCAGCGCATCTCCGGCAAGCCATCCAGCTCCTCGCCGTAGCTCAGCCAAGGCTGTTCGCTCCAGCGCTCCGGCAACACCTGCGCATGGGCGCCGGCACCGAATACCGCGAAGCCGATGTCGCCGACCTTGCGCATCAGGATGGCGGCGTCCTGGGTGGGCTGCGCCAGGCGCAGCGCGAAGTCGGCCTCGCGGCGCGTGAAGGACAGGTTGCTGTTGTCGGTGAGCAGTTGCAGGTCCAGTTTCGGATGGCACTGCAGCAGTGCCGGCAGGTGGTCCAGCAGCCAGTGGTCGAACAGCACGTTGACGGCGGTGAGCCGCACTCGGCCGCTGATGCCCTCGCCTTCGGCCCGCGTCTCGGCCTGCAGGGCCTGCACCTCGCCCAGGGCGCGCTCGGCGTGGGCGATGAACACGGTACCGGCATCGGTGGGCTCATAGCCGCGGTTGCTGCGGATGAATAGGCGCGTGCCCATGGCGGCTTCCACCGCTGCGACACGCCGGCTGATGGTGGAGACATCCACCCCCAGGTCGCGCGCGGCCGAACTCATGCTGCCAGCCCGGGCCAGCGCCAGCAGCAGCGGGATATCGTTCCAGTCCAACGCAGAAATCCCCATGCCCCGCCCCATCAGCCCGTCCCCAGGCTCCCATCTTTGCATTTTTGCAAAGGCAGCTTGCAAGCGCGGCGATTCCGCCGCGCCGGGCCGGGTCGCAATCTGTACCTAGGCAGGACACGACGTTCCGCCGCCAACCACCACAGGGAGCACCGACATGACCCACCACAGCCCGCTGGCCACCCGCCGCGAAATCCTGGTCGCCGGCATCGGCGCCGTTGCCGCCGCCGCGGGCCTGCCAGCCGCGGCCGCCAGCCCGGCCAAGCGCGGCATCCAGGGCAGCGGCTCCGTCACCACCAAGGACGGCACCCCCATCTTCTACAAGGATTGGGGCAAGGGGCAGCCAGTGCTGTTCAGCCATGGCTGGCCGCTGACGGCCGATGCCTGGGACGCCCAGATGGTCTTCCTGGGGCAGAAGGGATATCGCGTGATTGCCCATGACCGCCGAAGCCACGGCCGCTCTGGCCAGACCTGGGATGGCAACGACATGGACACCTACGCCGACGATCTGCAGACCCTGATCGAAACACTGGACCTGAAGAACCTGATCCTGGTGGGCCACTCCACCGGCGGCGGCGAGATCACCCACTACATGGGTCGCCACGGCACGAAACGCGTCGCCAAGGCGGTGCTCGTGGGCGCGGTGCCGCCGCTGATGCTCAAGACCGCCGCCAATCCCGGCGGCCTGCCGCTGGCAGTGTTCGACGGCATCCGCAAGGGCACCTACGACGACCGCTCGCAGTTCTTCCGTGACCTGACGATGCCCTTCTACGGTTACAACCGCCCTGGTGCCAAGGTCTCGGAGGGCGTGCGCCAGTCGTTCTGGCTGCAGGGGATGATGGGCGGCATCAAGGGCCAGCTCGACTGCATCCACGAGTTCTCCGCGGTCGACTACACCCCGGACCTGCAAAAGATCGACGTGCCAACGCTGTTCATCCACGGCGACGACGACCAGATCGTGCCGATCGGCGCCTCCGCGCTGCTGGCCGCCAAGATCGTCAAGAACTCCACCCTCAAGGTCTACAAGGGGGCCGACCACGGCCTGACGGTGACCCACCAGGATCGCTTCAACGCGGACCTGCTGGACTTCATCAAGTCCTGATCTCTCCAGATTCGCGCGAAAGGAACTCTCATGACCACCTCGAAGATCTCCGGCACCGTCCTGATCACCGGCGCCTCCTCCGGCATCGGCGCCACCTATGCCGAACGGCTCGCCCGCCGCGGCCACGACCTGATCCTGGTGGCACGCGACCGTGCACGCCTGGAGGCCCTGGCCCAGCGCCTGCGCGACGAAGCCGGCGTGAATGTCGAAATCGTGGTCGCCGACCTCAATCGCCGCGAAGACCTGGCGGCCGTCGAGACCCAACTGCGCGGCGACGAACGCATCGGCCTGCTGATCAACAATGCCGGCGTGGCCGTCAACGGTCCGCTGCTGGAGGCCGATCCCGCGAAGCTCGAAGCCATGATCCAGCTCAACAGCGTCGCCGCCACGCGGCTGGCGCTGGCCGCCGCCGAGGCTTTCGCCGCCCAGGGGCACGGCACCATCGTCAACATGGGGTCTGTGACCTCGCTGCTGCCGGAACGCTTCAATGGCGTCTATGCCGCCACCAAGGCCTACCTGCTGACGCTGAGCCAGGCGCTGGCGCAGGAGCTGGCGCCGCGCGGCGTGCACGTGCAGGCGGTGCTGCCCGGGGCGACACGCACGCCGATCTGGGATCAGCCCGGCACGTCTGCCGAATCGCTGCCGCCGGAAATGGTGATGGAGGCTGGCGACATGGTGGACGCGGCGCTGGCCGGGCTGGATCAGGGCGAGATCGTGACCATCCCCTCGCTGCCCGACGCCGCGAACTGGGCCGCCTATGACGCACGGCGCCTGGCGATGGCGCCCCATCTGTCGTTGAGCCAACCCGCTGCCCGCTACCGCAACGCCGTCCTGTCGTAAACGCCACCTGCACTCATCATCAGGGAGCCCGCCATGTTCGATCTCAAGACCTTCACCCTCATACACGTCATCATCAGCCTGCTGGCGCTGGTAGCCGGCCTTGCCCTGCTGTTCGCCTGGCGCGGCGGCAAGGCGCAGCCGGGGCTGGCGACGGCCACCCTCGTGCTGCTGCTGGCCACCAGCATCACCGGGTTCATGTTCCCCTTCATCAAGTTCCTGCCCTCGCATGCCTTCGGCATCCTGTCGCTGATCCTGCTGGCCGGGACGCTGGTGGCACGCTGGAGCCAGCGCCTGGCCGGGCACTGGCTGACGGTCTACGGCGCCACGCTGGCCATCGCGGTGTATCTGGACGCCTTCGTAGCCTTGGTGCAGGCTCTGCAGAAGATTCCGGCCCTGAACGCGCTGGCGCCTAGCGACAAGTCGCCGGGCTTCATGATCACCCAGGGCCTGTTGCTGGTCGTCTTCGTCCTGCTGGGCAGGTCCGCCGTGCGCGGCCTGCGCGGCTCCGCCTGAACCCTGTCGCCCGCCAAGGAAGAACGTCATGACCAAGAAGAACCCTCCGCCCCAGGCCTGGATCGCCTCCGGTGTCCGTACGCCCTTCGCCAAGGTAGACGGTGCCCTGGCCTCTCACGACGCCATCGAGCTGTCGGTGCCGGTGGTGCAGGCCATGCTGCAGCGCCTGGACGGCGCCGCGCCGGACTTCGCCGTCTGGGGCAGCGTGGTGCCCAACCTCACCTGGAGCAACCTCGCCCGCGAGGTGCTGATGGAAGCCGGCGCGCCGGCCACGATCACCGCCTTCTCCACCGTGATGGCCTGCTCCACCAGCATGATCGGCGCCATCGAAGCTGCCGGCATGCTCAACGACAGCAGCCGCCAGCTGGCGCTGGTCGGCGGCGTGGAGAGCATGAGCCGTGTGCAGATCGGCCTGGGCCAGACCCTGTCCGACTGGCTTCGCAAGTTCCAGAAGACCAAGACCACCGGCGAGAAGCTGCAGCACCTGGCCCGCCTGAAGATGGCGGACGTGGGGCTCTACATTCCGTCCGTGACCAACCGTACCACCGGCAAGAGCATGGGCGAGCACACCGAGATCACCGCCAAGGAATGGCTGATCCCGCGCGCCGCGCAGGACGAAAGCGCCCTGGCCAGCCACAAGAACGCGGTGGCGGCCTGGGAGCGCGGCTTCTTCGACGACCTGGTGATCCCGCTGGGCGATGTGAAGCGTGACGGCATCCCGCGCAAGGACACGACGCTGGAGAAGCTCGGCAAGCTGCCGCCGGCCTTCGACCGTGACAGCGGAAAGGGCACGCTCAGCGCCGGCAACTCCTCGCCGCTGACCGACGGCGCCGCCGCCATCTGGGTAGGCACCGAGGCGGGCCTGTTCAAGCTCGCCAAGGACACGCCGCGCGTGAAGCTGGTGGACTGGGAGATTGCTTCCATCGACTTCCGCCATGAGGGCCTGCTGATGGCGCCGGCCTTCGCGATCCCGCGCCTGCTGGAGCGCCAGGGCCTGACCTACAACGACGTCGGCCTGTGGGAGATCCACGAGGCGTTCTCGGCGCAGGTGCTGTTCCACATCAAGGCGATGGAGGACGTGGCCTTCCTGCACCAGAAGGCCGGGGTCAAGGCGGTGATGGGCACCTTCCCGCGCGACCGCGTGAACCCCAACGGCGGCAGCGTCGCCATCGGCCACCCCTTCGGTGCCACCGGCGCGCGCATCCTCAGCCAGGCGGTGAAGGAACTCGCCGCCATGCCCAGCGGCACGCTGGGCATCGTCAGCATCTGCGCCGACGGCGGCCAGGGCAGCGTGGTGCTGCTGCAGGCGGCCTGAGCGTACCGCCCCCCCACCGCCATGCGACGGGGCCGGATTCAGGACGGCAGCAGGGATTTCAGCGGCACGCTGGCGTCGGCCAGCAGGGCCGGATCGAGCGTCGCCGCCGCGGCCACCAGCTTCTTCGCCAGCATGAATTCCTGCGGGCGATTCACCACGTCGGCCGCGATCAGTCGGCCCTCGCGCAGGTAGAACGCGGAGAAGTCCCGCGCCAGCTGCAGATCCCCGCGAAGCACCAGGCGATCATGGCCTTGCGACAGGCCGACCATCTGCAGCTTCAGGTCGTATTGGTCCGACCAGAACCACGGCACCGTGCGGTAGGGCTCCTGGGCACCGAGCAGCGTCGCCGCGGCCGTGCGGGCCTGCTCCAGCGCGTTCTGCACCGACTCCAGGCGCAGCCGGCGCCCGGCGAAGGCACTGGGATGGTTGGCGCAATCTCCCGCGGCGACGATCTGCGGATCCGAGCTGCGGGCGCATTCGTCCACCACGATGCCGTCGGCCACTTCCAGGCCGGCCTGCAGCGCCAGATCGACATTGGGCAGCAGGCCGATGCCCACTAGCACGTGATCCGCCGCAATCAGCCGGCCGTCCGCCAGTTGCACCGCCTCCACCGCGTCCCGGCCCAGCACTGCCGCGACCTGCGCCCCGGTGACCAGATCCACCCCCGCCTCGCGATGCGCGCGCTCGAAGAAGTCCGAAATCTGGGGCGCGGTCACGCGTGCCAGCACGCGCTCCAGGCCTTCCAGCAGCGTGACCCTGGCTCCGGCCTTGATCGCCGCCGCGGCCGCCTCCAGCCCGATGAAGCCGCCGCCGATGATGACCAGCCGGCTGCCTTCTCGAAGCGCCGGGCGCAGGGCACGCGCGTCATCCATGCTGCGCAGCACCTGCACCCCGCGCAGGTCGCCGCCCGGGACCGGCAGCGGGCGCGCGCGTCCGCCGGTGGTCAGGGCCAGGCCGCGGTAGGCGATGCGGCGGCCATCGGCCAGTTCCACCTCACGGTGCTGTCGGTGCAGGTGAACGACCCGTGCGCCGCCGATGAACTCGATGGCATGCCGCTGCAGTTGTGCAGGCGGCACGGCATGGAGCGCCGCCTCGTCCGCCGTGCCGGCCAGGTAGGCCTTGGACAAGGGCGGGCGCTTGTACGGCGGCCAGGCCTCGTCGCCCAGCAGCACGATGCGGCCCGCATGGCCGCGCCGCCGCAGCTCCACGCACAGCTCCGCGCCCGCCTGCCCGGCGCCGATCACCACGATGTCGCTCTGCTCCGTCATTTCAGCATTCCGCATGGACGGGCCGTTGCCGGCCCCTAAAAAAGAAACCCCTTCGCGGGGAGGAAGGGGTTGAAGTCCTCCACAACTTTGACGAGGGAGAGATGTGGTGGAGGAGGAGGAAGACGAGGACTACATGGCGCGGACCGCTTCGCGGCGCGCGATCTCCTGGTCGACGAACTTGATCCAGTTGCCGGCGGCATCGGCCAGTGCCGGCGACTGCGCCGCCGCCACGAACTGCGTGCGTGCTTCTGCGAACTGCTTGTCGTTGAACAGTGCGGTGCCCAGCTGCATGTGCGCGTCGGCCGGCTTGTCCAGGCCCTTGGCCTTGAGCGCCGTGCGGAAGGCACCGGCGGCGCTCTTCCAATCGCCGGTCTCGTTGTAGGCCTGGCCGAGGTAGATGTAGTGCTTGGCCTCGCCGGTCATCTCGGCGAGCGTCTTCAGTACAGGGATCTGCTGGCGGTATTCCTGAGAGAGGGCCAGGGCCTGCGCGAACAGCTGCAGGTTTTCCGGAGAGGCCTTGATGCTCTTGTTCTTCATGCCGCCCGCCATCAGGCGCACGGCCGCGTAGGGGACCTCCTGCACCATGTACAGCCGCGCCAGGTTCAACAGGTCAGTCTCCGCGGTGATCAAACGATTGCGATAGGCCGCATGCATCAGGGCCAGCTGCTGGCGCTGCTGGTCCATCAGGCCGCGCATGCCGGCCAGCTGCTGCCAGTAGCTGCCCTTGTCCGGATGGCTGGCCACCAGGATCTCCAGCACCTTGGCCGCCTTGGCGTATTCCTTGCGCTCGTAATAGATCGCTCGCAGCAGCGCCAGGGCGGCTTCCTTCGGCACCACGCCGCGCTCGCGCGAGATCTTCATCGAGGTGGTCAGGGCCTTCTCGGCCTCCGGATACTTCTGCGTCTGGTAGTAGGCCTGCGCCAGCAGCGCATAGGCATCCGGGCTGGGCTCGGCCACCACGACCAGCCACTGGTTCACGGTCTGGATCGCCTTGGGATAATCCTCGGCGATGAAGTGCAGCTGCGCCATGGCGTAGAGGCTGCTGTCACGCAGGCCCTCCGGCAGGTTCGGCTGCTTCAATACCAAGGCATAGGACTCCAGCGCCTTCGGCGTGTTGTCCAGCGCATACCAGGTGGCGGCGTAGAGGTTGTACAGCGTGGCGCGCTCATAGTCGTTGAGCTTGGCTTCGCCGGCGCGCAGGCCGTCCAGGGAGGACAGCGCCCCCTTGTAGTCCTTGGCCTCGAAGGCCTTCTGCGCAACCTCCATCTTCTTGTAGGTCTCGGCGCGGATCACGCCGGTCTGCTTGCTGGGCGGAGGCGCCGGCTTTCCCTTTGACTTCTCCTTGGCGTCCGCCACGATGACGCCGAAGGCGAGCAGCACGCTGAGGGTGCCGCACAGGATCAGGTTCTTCACGTTCACCGGGCACCTCATCTCTTGTCGAGCTCGAAGCGGATCAAGTGCTGGACATTGGGCACGGCGATCGGCTTGCCACTTTCGACACGCGGCTTGTACTTGAACTTGAGCACGGCCTTCTTGGCCGCCTCGTCGAACACCCCCGGCGGCTGCGACTCGATCACCTTCGGGTCGGTCACCCCGCCCGCCTCCGTCACCGTGAAGCTCAGCAGCACCCAGCCCTCGATGCCCTGGCTCTGCGCACGGGCCGGGTACATCGGCGCCACCTTCACGATCGGCAGGTACTCACCATCCGTCGATGACAAGCCAAAACTGGACTTCACCTGCGTGGAGTTCTCCAGCTTCATGTTGATGGCGACGTTGGTGTTGGTCGGCCCCTGGATCTGCGTGGTCTGCACCGGCACCTCCGGCGGCGCCTCGGGGCGATCCGGCATCTCCGGCGGCGGCTTGCGCTCGCGGCTCTCGATCTCGAAGTTCTTGGCCAGGCGCAGGAAATCCACCGTCGGCAGGATCTCGCCGTTGGGCACGGCGCCCGTGGTCGAATGGATCAGGGCATAGAGCAGCCAGAACAGTCCGACCATGGACACGCAGGCCAGGCCCAGGGGTGCGATGAAGCGCAAGGGGCTCAACTGCGGCTGCTCACCGATCGGCGGGTTGTTCGGGACGCCGCTGTTGCGGTCCACCACGAACAGCGGCACGCGATCACCCGTGGAGGTGGAACTGGCCATCACTCGGCTCCCTTGGTCGCCACCGACACGCTATCCACGCCGCCGGCCCGCACCTGGTCCATCACCTGGGCCATGATTCCGCTCTCGGAGGCCTTGTCGGCCAGGATCACCACCGTGTCCTCGGGGCGCTCGGCATGCATGCGTTCCACCAGGGCACGCACCTCCGGCATCGTCACCTTCTTGCGATCCATCCAGACCTCGCCGTTGGGACGCACCGCGATCAGGATGTTGCCGCTGGCCTTGGACTCGGCCGTCTCGGCCTGCTCCTTGTCCACCTTGACGCCGGCCTGCTTGACGAAGCTGGTGATGATGATGAAGAAGATCAGAAGGTTGAGTACGAAATCCAGCATCGGCGCCAGGTCGATGCCGTGACGTCCGTCGTCGGTTGCGTGTCGGCGGGCTTGCATGGGTGTCTCCTCAGGCTCGCTCTGGTTATTTGCTCGTGGTCGGCTGCAGCATGACGTTCATCGCCCCACCCGCCCGGGCCTGGTCCATGGCCTTGACCACCATGCCCGTGGGGGCCTTGGTGTTGGCCACCACGATCACCGGACCGTCCGGCTTCTCGCCCCTGAAACGTTCCACGTTGGCGCGGACTGCGGCCGGGTCCACCAATCTCTGGTCGATCGAGATGTCGCCGTTCTTGTGCACGGCGATGAACAGGGTGCTGTTGTCCTCTTCCTGCTGCTTCTGGTTCGGCGGAGAGGGAGGCGGGGTGTTGAGTGAGAGCCCCACCTCTTTGACGAAGACGGCGGTGATGATGAAGAAGATCAGCAGGTTCAGCACGAAGTCGAGCATCGGCGCGAGGTCGATGGCCTCCTCGTCGTGCTCGACGTGCTGGCGGCGGTGGCGCAGGCCCATGGCGAAGGAATTCCTAGAAGGTGAAGCGGTCGGCCAGCAGTTCGGTCTGCTTGGCGATCTTCGACTGGAAATAGAACACCGGGTACATACCGGTGACGCTCACCGCCAGGCCCGTCATCGTGCAGTTCATGGCCTTGGACACGCCGCTGGCCATGGTGCGTGCGTCGGCCGAGCCCAGGATCGACATGGAGTCGAACACCTCGAGCATGCCGTGCACGGTCCCCACCAGGCCCAGCAGCGGGCACATGGGGATCAGGACTTTCAGCACCGGCATGTTCTCGGACATGGCGCCGTTGAGCCGCGAGATCATGGCGGTGCGGATCTGGTGCGACATCCAGGACTGGTGTCCCGGACGCCCCTGCCACTGACCCAGCAGGCGCTGGGTCATGCCGGGGAAATGGGTCCGGAAGAACCACAGGCGCTCGAAGATCAGCGTCCACATCAGGACGCCGGCCACCAGGATCCACATCACGAACGGCCCGCCGGCGATGGTCAGCTGGCTGACCGCGTGCAACGGAGCGAGCAGGATCTCAGGACCTGTCATGGCATTCCCCGGTCGCAGCGTTGCCCCGCCGTGGGTGCCAGGCTAGGCGCGAGGAGGACGTTTGGCGGGCCCAAACAACCGACGAGCAACAACGCCTGGCGCCCGCGGCGGGGATAACCCGCAGGGCCGGGGCCGCTTGGGCGCCCTGCGATGCCGAAGATGTCCGGCACCGTTTCAACGCGCTCCATTGCCCGCTTGCCGCACGGCGCCCAAGTGACCCCCGGCGCTGCGATCGGGGGATGCCATGACAGGTCCTATGCACGACGCTTCTCGATCAGCTCGGCCAGCAGGCCGGTGCTCTGTTCGTCGAGGATCTGGATCAGGCGCTTGGAGCGGCTCTGCAGGGCAGAGTTGGCGAACAGCAGCGGGATGGCGATGCCCAGGCCCAACAGGGTGGCGATCATGGCCATGGAGATACCGGCGGCCATCAGCTTGGGATCACCCGAGCCGGACTCGGTGATGACCTGGAAGGTGTGGATCATGCCGACGACGGTACCGACCAGGCCCAACAGCGGACCAGCGGCGACGCCCAGCTTGAGGAAGGACTGGCCACGTTCCAGCGGGGGCAGTTCCTTGAGCACGGCTTCTGAGACGCGCAGTTCGATGACTTCGGAGTCTTCATTGCTGCTCGGGGCGTTGCCGCCCTTGAAGGCGAGCAGGACGCGGCCCAGCGGGTTGTCGGTGGACAGGTTGTTGAGGTTGGCGAGCTGGCGGTTGACCTTGGTGCTGGTCAGGGTCAGGTAGCCGAACTGGTAGATGGCGATGATGGTGCCGATCAGGCCGATGGCCAGGATCAGCCAGTTGACCGATTCGCCTTCGACGATGCGCTGGACCATGTCGGGGCGCTGGGAGAACAGGTTCAGAAGGACGCCGCGGGTGGGGTCGACCACCATGGCGTGGTAGCCGGAGCCTTCCTCTTCAAAATCTTCGGCGATGCCGCCGAACTTCGAAGGCGGCTGCTTGGGCGGGGTGCTGAAGGCGTTGGCGCCGGTGGTGTATTCCAGGAACTGGCCGTCCGATACGGCGACGAAGGGGCCAACGCGCAGGACGGTCTTGTCGGCTTGTGATCCGTCGGGAGCGGTGACCTTGGCCTGGATGCGGACGACCTTGCCGCCTTCGGTCATTTCGCGCTGCATCTCGAACCAGAAGCGGTTCAGGTCTTCCATCGGCGGCATGGTCTTGGTCTGCGCCAGGCGGTCGATCTGGGCGACGCGGTCCGGGAACTGGGCCGTCAGCATCGAATTGCGGGCGACGGTGGCGAAGTCGCCGGCGGTCTGGCGCATGACGCCGAACAGTTCGCCGAGGTTGCCGGCCTTGATGTCGCGGGCCTGGGTCAGTTCGCCAATCAGGCGGTCGTTGTCTTCGAACTGCTTGGCGAGGGCGGCGGCCTGGTTTTCCAGGGCGGTCTTTTCGGCGTTGGCTTCAGCCAGCAGGCTGCGCTGCTGTTCGCGGGCGGCGGCGAAGCGGGCTTCGCGTTCGGCGTTGGCCTTGGCGTCGCGGGCGTCGGCGGTGCGGACCTGTTCGAGCAGTTCGTCCAGGCTCTTGGCGGTCGCCTGGGCGGGGGCCTGGGCGGCTACGGGTAGGCCGACGATACCCAGGGCCAGGGCGAGGGACAGCGTGATGTTCTTCAGTTTCATGGCTTATTGGCTCGCGGCGGCCTGGACGGGGACGATCAGCAGGTTCGGGGAGGTCTGCTTCTTGGCGACCTTCAATCCCTCGGTGACGCCTTCGGCGTAGCTGCCGTCAGAGGTCCAGTCCTTCTTGTCGCGGTCCCAGTAGCCGGTCTGCTTGCCGTCCGGGGTCTGGTAGTACAGGCCGACGCGGCCGACGCGCAGGAAGTCGACTTCCTTGTCGCCCAGCTTGCCGCGGTAGGCTTCGATGGTGCGGCCGTATTCCATCTCGATCTGGTAGGCCTCGACGATGCGGCGGTACTTTTCCGACACGGTGACGTCGGCGCGCGGCATCATGTCGTTCAGGCGGGCGACGCGGGCGGCGCGCTCTTCCTTCAGGAAGGGCACGTCCAGCTGCACGAACTGGTCCATGGAGGCCAGCATGCGCTGCATCAGCGGCAGGATCTCGATGTTGGTGCGGTCCAGTTCGGAAGACTCCTGCCGGATCACGGCCATTTCCTCTTCCTGGCTCTTGAGCTGCGCACGCAGCTGCTGCAGGTACAGCTTCAGGCCTTCGCTTTCGCGCAGGGTCGTGCGGTAGTCGTTCGACAGGTCTCGGCCTTGTTCGGCCAGGGCGTCAACGCGCTTCTGGGAGTCGGCCTGGGCCACCATGAAGCTCT
Organism: Solimonas sp. SE-A11; assembly: GCF_030345715.1. Classification (GTDB taxonomy): domain Bacteria; phylum Pseudomonadota; class Gammaproteobacteria; order Nevskiales; family Nevskiaceae; genus Solimonas_A. The sequence goes on along the minus strand of NZ_JAUASX010000001.1, from coordinate 341,294 downwards.
CGCCTGCCTTGATCACCTCCGGCAGTGAGGCCGCATAGGCCACCGGTGCCAGCAGGGCGGCCAGCAGCATCGCCGCGTGACGCTTGCCATGGAGTTTCATGCTCGATTTTCCTTGCTGATTCATCTTCAGAATTCCCACTTGATGCGCAGGCCGTAGAGGCGCGGCGGCGCCAGCGTCACGGTGCGGCCGAAGTCGTGCTGCACGATGGCCTGGGCGTAATCCTTGTCCAGGGCGTTGTCGACGAAGGCGGTGAGCTGGATGCCCCAGGGCTCGTAGAAGTAGGCAACGCGCCCACCCAGCAGGCCGTAGGCCGGCTGCTCGTACAGCGGCGAGTTCTGCGGCGTGGTGTTGAAGCCACTGTTGTAGTAGTAGTCCACGCCCAGCTCGAAGGAGCCGAAGCTGCCCGCCGGAATCGCCTGGTTCACCGAGATGCTGGCAGTCAGGTCCGGGGTGCGCACGATGTCGTTGCCGGTGAAGTCACGCGCCGGCAGCAGCAGCAGGCTGTCCTTGCCGAAGTAGAGGCCGGTGGTGTCATCGAAGCCCGAGCCGTCCTTGTAATCGGTGTACTTGCCGTCCAGGTAGGTGGCACTGGCGGCGATGGCCAGGCCCGGGTTCAGGTTGGGCATAGGCTGCCACAGCATGTCGAACTCGGCGCCATTGATCTGCGCCTCGCCTGCGTTCCTGAACGACACCACGCCGCCGGAGGTGACCGACACGATGGCGGTCAGCAGTTCGTCGATCTGCGTGTGGAAGATGGCGGCATTGAAGCGCAGTGCGCCATCCAGCAGGTCGGACTTGAAGCCCAGCTCGTAGGAGGTGGCGGTCTCGCGCTTCACCGGGTCCGGGTTGGAGAAGAAGTTGACGATGTTGTAGGTCGGGCTCTTGTAGCCGCGCTGCGCCGAGGCGTAGATGCGGAAGTTGTCCCAGGGGTGGATCTGGATTGCCAGCTTGGGCGACAGGGTCTTGTCCTCCAGGTCCGGCGCACTGAAGTTTCGGATGCGCAGGTTCTGCGCGCGGCTGCCCGAATCGAAATAGGCATTGGGTGGCTCGCCCGCCGTCGGCAGCACCACGTCGAGATAGCTGTTGGTGATGCCGCGGGTTTCCATCTGGTAGCGCGCGCCGAGCGTGATATCCAGCCAGTCGGTGGCAAACCAGGTGCCTTGCAGGTAGGCGGAGTTGGACTCCGTGGTCAGGATGCCGCCATTGCCCAGCACGATGTCGTTGGAGGCGTTGATCAGCTGGTTGACGTTGTAGCCCAGGTTGTTGAGCCCCAGCAGGCCACCGACGCGGTTGAGCAGGTAAGGAAGGCCCAGCACGTTGGAGCCCACGCCCAGCGCGTTCAGCGTCAGATACAGGCTCCCGAAACCGCCCTCGCCTTCCAGGCGATACAAGCCGGCCGCCCACTGGAAGGTGTCGGAGCCCGGCGTATCCGAGTTGGAGACGAACTGCAGCTCATAGGTGCGCTGCTTATTGAACTGGTCGTTGCTGTAGAAGGTAGCCTGCGAGGTGGCCGTGGAGTCGAAGTCGTACATCGCCTCGTCCACCACCGCCTCGTTGTCGGAGTAGATGAACTTGATGTCGGAGAAGCTGGTGAGCCACTCCAGCGTCGCGCCGTACAGGGTGTTGGTGGTCTCGTTGCCGCCCTGGTAGTTGTTGTGCCAGACGCGGTCCAGCGGATCAGCCGGCACGCCGCCGACCAGGATCGGCGCCGGACGCGTGTTCTCCTGCGACAGCGAGTTGCTGTTGAACTGGCGGTTGTAGGAGCCCACCAGGGTCAGGCTGAGGTCGTCGGTGGGCTGGAAGCGCAGCTTGGCACGGCCGCCCTTGACGTAGTCCTCGCGCATGGGACCCGGCTGGCCGAAGACTTCGTTGCGGCCGAACAGGTCCTGGTCTTCCTTGAACAGCGCCAGCGTGGCGCCGATGGAGTCGGTGATCGGCGTGCCGAGATAGAGCTGGTACTTGCGGGTGTTGTAGTTGCCCAGCTCGGTCTTGAACGAGCCCGTGAACTCGTCCGGCGGATCCTCGGTGATGATGTTGATGGCGCCGGCCGTGGCGTTGCGGCCGAACAGCGTGCCCTGCGGGCCCTTGAGCACTTCCACGCGCTTCACCGGGCCCAGCGAATCCTGCTTGCCCTGGCTGGGGCCGATGTTGATGCCGTCGATGTAGGTGGCGACGCTGGGGTCGGCATTAGGCAGGAAGGCGTCGGTGCCGACGCCGCGGATGAAGACGACGCTGTAGCCGTAGGAGTAGGTGTAGGTCAGGCCCGGCGTGATCTTCTGCAGATCGGCGGTGGACTCGACGCCGAAGGCGTCCAGCTTCTCGCCGCTGAAAGCGTTGATCGTGATGGGCACTTCCTGCAGGTTTTCCTCGCGCTTCTGCGCGGTGACCACGATCTCCTCGACCAGGCGACTGCCCGACGGCTGCTTGACCGGGTTCTTTGGCTCGGTCTCCTTCTGCGCCACCGGGATGGTGTCGTCATAGACCTTTGGGGCAGCCTCGGGCGCGGCGGCCTGGGCGGGCTCCGATGCAGGCGCGGCATCCGGCGTCTCCGCAGCGGCCGGCGCGGCCTCGGCGGATGCCGCGGGAGCCGGCTCCGCCGTCGCGGGCGCCGCGGCGGGCGCGCCGGTGGCCTCTTCGCTGAACAGCTCCGAGCCCAGCAGCTCGTCGAGCGCATCGGACGGCGGCGCATCCTGCGCCTGGGCACCCATCGCCGCGACACACATGCCGGCGAGCGCGGCGTTCCTTACGATCTTCTTCATGGCACCTTCCATATCGGTCACGCGCCCTCGCCTCGTTGCGGCACAGGGCGTCTCCACTTGATCCACGCAGCGCGGCTGGCCCGGTCTCCCGCGGGGCCGCGGCACGAATCGCGCGCGCAATTGCCCCGGCAGGATCGGCCGGGGCCGACTGCCCCCTCGTTACTCGAACGGCTTTTCAGCGATGCCGCGGAGGCCTACGGGCCGGCGGCGCGTACGTCAGGCAGGCACCTGGCGCGGCCACCGACCAAGGGTGTCGGCAGCGAATCGAAACGGGCACTGAAGATGGGAAATGATGAACGGCATGATTCTCCTCATGTGCTTCTCGTCGTTCGCCGGGATGCACTCCGGCGACTTCTTATGACTTCTCACCGTCGCACAAATATTATATCCAGTATTTAATGGTGTCAACATTAATATTGTGTCATTTGGACGGCTTTTGAATCTGACATCCCCGCGCAAGGCGGCGAGGCTCAGTCGTACATGGCCTCGATGGCGGCGGCATGCCGCTGCAGGATCACCGCACGGCGCGTCTTCATGGTCGGCGTCAGCTCGCCGTTCTGCAGCGAGAACGGCTCCGGCAGCAGCGTCCAGTTCTTGATGGTCTGCACGCGCGCCAAGCGGCGGTTGGCCTGGGCCACCTGCGCCCCGAACCAGCGCGTGAAGGCAGGACACTGTGCCGCCTCGGTCGCCGTGGTGGCCAGGCTGCCAGCCGCCTGCGCCACCGCCGGCAGCAGCAGGGGGTCCAGCGTGAACAACGCGACCAGGTACTTGCGCCGGTCGCCGATCACGCAGACCTGGCCGACGGCGGGAATGGACTTCATCTCGCCTTCGACGTGCGCCGGCGAGATGTTCTCGCCGCCGGCGGTGATGATCAGTTCCTTCTTACGATCGACGATGTAGAGGAAGCCCTCGTCGTCGATGCGGCCGATGTCGCCGGTACGCAGCCAGCCGGAGTCATCGCGCGCCTCCCGCGAGGCCCGCTCGTTGTTCAGGTAGCCCATGAACACGCAGGGTCCGCGCAGCAGGATCTCGCCGTCGGTATCCAGGCGCAGTTGCAGCCCGTCCCAGACCCGGCCGACGGAGCCGCTGCGGTGGCGCCCGGGTCCGCCCATGGTGCAGGCACCGGTGGACTCGCTTTGCCCATAGATCTCGTAGAGCGGCAGGCCCAGGCTGGCGAAGAAGGCGGCGGTCTCGGGCGCGATGGGCGCGGCGCCGGTGGCGCAGTGATGCGCGCGATCCAGGCCCAGGGCGGCGCGCAGCTTCGACAGCACCAGGCGATCCGCCAGCGGCAGCAGCAACGGCGGCTGGCCGCCGCGCTCCTGCGCCCATGCCGCGGCGCGGCCGACGCCGCGCGCCCAGCGCATCAGCTGGCGGCGCGCGAACGGAGCCTGCGCCTCCAGGCCGAGAATGCGCGCCTGGATCTTCTCCCAGACGCGCGGCACTCCCAGGAAGCTGTGGGGCCGCACCTCGGGCAGGTTGGCCGGCAGGCGCTCCAGGCTCTCGGCGAACCATACGCAACTGCCGACGAGCAGCGGCACATGCAACGTCAGCATCTGCTCGGCGACATGCGACAAAGGCAGGTAGCTGAGCCAGTCCTGCCCTTCCCGCGTGCCGAGCAGCAGTGCGGCGCCGCGCGCGGTCCATAGCAGGTTGGCATGCGACAGCATCACCGCCTTGGGCGTACCGGTGGTCCCGGAGGTGTATATCAGCGTGGCCAGGTCGCCGGGGCGCTGCGTGGCGAGCCGCTGTTCCAGCTGTGCCTCCGGCACGCCTTCGGCGAGCTCGTACAACTGCTCCCAGCCGTGGACGCCGGCCACGTCGCTCTCGCCCTTCATCAGCACGATGGCCCGCAGTTCCGGCAACGTGGCGCGCACGGCCAGCAGCTTGGCCAGTTGCGCCGAGTCCTCCACCACGACGATGGCGGAGCCGCTGTGCCCGGCAATGTACTGGCACTGCTCGGCACTGGAGGTGGCGTAGATGCCCGCCGCCACGCCACCCGCGGCAATGGCCGCGAGATCCGCGATCAGCCACTGGGGGCTGTTGCCGCCCAGGATCGAGACGGTCTGCCCAGGCTGCAGGCCCAGGCGGATGAAGGCGCGCGCCACGGTCATCACTTCGGCGTGGTACTCGCGGAAGCTGAGCGTGTGCCAGCGTCCGTCGCATTTGTGCCGCAGCGCCGGCCGCGAGGCCAGGCGCCGCGCGGTGGCGGTGAAGGCCTCGATCACCGTGTGCGGCGATTCCTGCCGCGCCTGCGGCGGCGGGGCGGCTTCAGCGCGGGTCACGGGCCACCGCTAGCAGCACCGCAGCCACAGCATCGGCCGCCGCCAGCAGCAGCAGGATGGCCGGCGCGCCGCCCAGCACCGCCAGCACGAACAGCAGCATCGCGGCGGCCTTCACCAGCATGGCGGGCTTGCGCAGCAGGCCCGCCGGCGCATTCAGCCGCGCCCAAGCGAAGCCGGCACCCAGCAGGCCCATCAGGCCCAGCAGCAGCGGCGACAGCCCATGCATGCCGCCCTGCCCCGGCAGTCCCAGCAGGCCGTTGAGCTGCAGCAGGGCCTCGACCAGCCAGGGTCCCAGCCCCGGCACCGCCAGGGCCAGGAACAGGCCGAGGTCACCCGCGGCGATGTGCCGCTCGATCGACATGGCGGCGGCCTTCAGCGGGTGAAGGCGGCCACGGCCACGGCCGTGTTCATGAAGTCGCGGAAGCGCAGCCACTTGCCGTCTCGCACGGTGATGACGTGGGCGAAGTCGGAGCGGATGTCGCGGCCGGTGGCGCGCGCGGTCAGGTGCAGCACGCCGGTCACCGTCACCATGTCGCCGTCGCGCAGCATCTGCTCGGCGTCGAACTGGTGGATGTCCACTGAACTGAGCACCGTCTCGAAGAAGCGGCGCGCCTCCTCCTTGCCGCGATAGTCGCCGGCATAGGGGATCACCGACGGCCCGTAGAACTCGATGCGGATGTCGTCGTCCAGCAGCTCGACGATGCCCGGCACGTTCTTGGCGCCGAAGCGCGTGAAGATTTCCTGGGTCGCCTCGACAGGGTTCATGCTCATGCTCGCGTCTCCTCGGTTACGGTTTTACTGTTCGGGCGCCACGGTCAGGCGGATGCCGTCCAGCGCGGGGCTCATCACCACCTGGCAGGCCAGGCGGCTGTTCGGTTGCGTGTTCAGCAGCTCCGGCAGCAACTGGCTCTCGTCGCCCACGGCCGGCGGCAGCCGCTCCAGCCAGGCGGGATCGACGTAGACCTGGCAGGTGGCACAGGAGCAGGCACCGCCGCAGGTTGCTTCCACCAGATTGGCGAAGCTCAACGGGTTCACCAGCGCCTCGCCGGCGTCGGCTTCCAGCTCATGGGCGCGGCCGCCCCGGTCGATGACATGAATCTTCACTTTCGAATGTTCCGGTCGATGGCGCGCCCCGGCAGGGGCACGCGCTGAAAAAGGCGTTGGCTGCCCTCAGGGCAGCAGGTCCTGGAATTGCGCGGCGCCGCGATGCTTCTGTGCCGCCAGCGCCAGCGGCACGTCCTCCGACACGAACATGGCGGCATTCCACAGGCTGGCGAACTCCAGGCCGTCGGCCACGCTGTGATCACGGGCGTGGTTCAGCGCCGCCTTGGTGCCGGCCACTGCCAGCGGCGACAGCGCGGCGATGCGCGCCGCAGTCTCGCGCGCCAGTTGCAGCGCCTGCTCGTGGCTGTCGGATACCGCGTTGACGAAGCCGCGCTGCAAGGCCTCCGCGGCGTTCATCGGCCGGCCGGTCAAGGCCAGCTCCTGCACCAATGCCGCCGGCAGCAGTCGTGGCAGGCGCTGCAACACGCCGAGGTCGGCCATCATCCCGATGTTGATCTCGTGGATGCGGAAATAGGCATCGGCCGTGGCGTAGCGCAGGTTGGTGCAGCAGGCCAGGTCCAGGGCGCCGCCGATGCAGGCGCCCTGGGTCACCGCGATCACCGGCACGCGCAGGGTCTCGAGCCGCGTCAGCGCCGCCTGCAGGGCCAGCACCTTGCGGCGGATCCAGTCGCGGTAGCGGCCGGGTTCACCGTTCTCCTGCTCACGGATCGCCGGGAAGAAGTCCAGGTCCATGCCGGCGCTGAAGTGCTTGCCGCTGCCCTGCAGCAGCAGCACGCGGATCGAGGGGTCGGCATCCACCTCGTCGAGCAGGCGCGGCAGCTCGCTCCAGAAAGCGGTGTCGAGCGCGTTCATGCGCTCGGCCCGGTCCATCAGGATCTCGGCCACGGCGCCGTTGCGCGTCAGTTGCAGCGACATGTGCGGGCTCTCCTTGTGCGCTCAGCGCACCAGCACGATCGGGCAGCGGTCCAGGCCGTAGTTCAGCAGGCCGCCAGTCTGGCGCTTGAACGGCTGGCTGCCGGGGTCGATGCGCGAGCAGCGGTCCAGCAGGCCGTTGATCATCTTGTCGGCCTCCAGGCGGGCGATGCCGGCGCCCATGCAGTGATGGATGCCGTGACCGAAAGTGAGCTGGCGGCCGACGTTGGGGCGGTTGAGGATGAACTCGTCCGGCGACTCGAACACGGCCGGGTCGCGGTTGGCGGCGGCGTAGAACAGCGCCGCCCATTCGCCGGCGCGGATCTGCGCGCCGCCGATCTCCACGTCCATGGTCGCTACGCGGAACAGGCGCTGCGGCGGGCCGTCGCGGCGCAGGCTCTCCTCGATGAAGGGGCGCACCAGGCGGCGGTCCTGCTTCAGCAGCGGGAAGAACTGCGGCTCCTCGGCCAGCGTGCAGGCCAGGTTGCCGAGCAGGTAGCCGGTGGTCTCGGCGCCGGCCACCACCAGCGTCAGGCAGAAGCGGGTGACCTCGTCGCGGGTCAGCGTCTGGCCCTCGTCCTCGGCGCGGATGAAGGCCGTCATCAGGTCGTCCGGCGGGGTCAGGCCACGCTCGATGTCGCGGTAGCGTTCGGCCACGGCCTCGGCGTAGTACATCGCGATCTCGCGGTTGCACTGGTTGCGCTCCTCGAGCGTGAAGTCCGAGGTGACCATGAAGGCGCTGGCCCAGCGGCGCAGCTTGTCGTAGTCGCCTTCCGGCGTGCCGATCAGCTTGGTCATCACGCGGGCCGGCAGCACCTCGGCGAAGCTGTGCATGAACTCGACGTCGCCGTCCGGCAGTTCCGCGATCATGCCGGCGACCGTGCGCTCCACCCAGGGCGCCACGTCATGCTCGACACGCTTGGGCGTGAAGGCCTGCTTGGCGATGTTGCGCAGCACCGTGTGCCGCGGGCGGTCGTGGTTGACCAGCATCAGCGTCGGCGCGTCGGAGGCCTCCTGCATCGGATCGCGCGAAGAGAAGGCGTCATGGTTCTTCGCCGCCGCCGCCACGTCGGCGTACTTCAGGAACACCCAGGACGGCTCCGGCACGTCCTGACCGGGCACCGTGCCCGGAGGCCAGTCACGCAGGCCGAACTGCGGCGGCTGGTCGCGCAGCAGCGCGTACCAGGGATAGGGATTGGCGATCACCTCGGGCCGGTTCAGGGACTCGACGGTGAAGCTCGCTGCATCGGGCAGACGGGGCTGGCTCACGGTGTTTCCTCACTCGCACTTTGAATGTGATTATTGGTTGATTGTGTCTTTTGGACACTATTGTGTCAAGGACACAATAAGCCCGCACGTGGCCAGCGGCGGGCCTGTCGGGTCAGGTCATGGAGACGGGATCAGCCATGCTTCTGCAGCACTCGGGCGATGCGCTCGAAGCGCGGCCCGTAGGGCGGTCGCAGCATGCCGCCGATGTCGAAGCGGCTCTGCGTGTAGACGGCGCGCGCATGCGAGAAGCGCCGGAAGCCGTCACGGCCGTGATAGGCGCCCATGCCGCTGGCGCCGACCCCGCCGAAGGGCAGGTCGTCCATGGTGTAGTGCATGATCACGTCGTTGAGCGTGACGCCGCCGGAGACGGTGCGCGTCAGCACCTGCTGGATCTGCGCGCGGTCGTCGCCGAAGTAGTACAGCGCCAGTGGGCGATCCTTGGCGTTGATCATCGCCAGCGCATCCTCGAAGCGGTCGTAGCCCACGATCGGCAGCAGCGGCCCGAAAATCTCCTCGCGCATTACCGCCAGCATCGGCGAGGGCTCCACCAGCAGGGTCAGCGGCACCATGATCGCGCCCGGCGCGCTGCTGCGGCCGGTCCACTCCAGTTCGATCACCTCGGCACCCGAGGCGCGCGCCTCCAGCACGTAGCCGCGCAGGCGGTCGGCATGGCGGGCGTTGATCGCGGCGACGAAGTCGCGGCTGCCGGAGGCCTCGGGCAGCATGCCCTTGAAGGCCTCGATCAGCGCGTCGACCAGCTCGCGCTTGCGCGCATTGGGTACCAGCACGTAGTCCGGCGCCAGGCAGACCTGGCCGGCATTGAACACCTTGCCGAAGGCGATGCGGCGCGCCGCCAGCTGCAGGTCGGCGCCCTCGCCGATCAGCGTCGGCGACTTGCCGCCCAGCTCCAGCGTCAGCGGCGTGAGGTGATCCGAGGCCGCGCGCATGATGTGCTTGGCCACGGCCTCGCCGCCGGTGTACAGCAGGTGGTCGAAGGGCAGCGCGCTGAACTCGCGGCCTACCTCCACGCCGCCTGTGGCTACCGTCAGCTCCGCCGGATCGAAGGCCGAGGCGATCATCTGCTGCAGCAGCTCCGCGGTGGCGGGCGTGGCCTCGGAGGGCTTCATCATCACGCGGTTGCCGGCCGCCAGGACGCCCGCCAGCGGTGCCACCGCCAGGTTCACCGGCACGTTCCAGGGGCTGATCACGCCGACCACGCCCAGCGGCTGGTAGTGCACCTCGGCACGCGCGCCCAGCAGGTTGAAGGGCAAACCGGTGCTGCGGCGCTCGGGCCGCATCCAGCGCCGCAGCTGCGCGATGGCCAGGCGTAGCGGCTTGGCGGTGGTGACCACCTCGGCGAACCAGGTCTGGTGCGGCGAGCGGTAGCCGAAGTCGGCGTTCAGGGCCTCGACAATGCGCTGCTCGTGGCTCTCCAGCGCGGCCAGCAGCCGGCGCAGGCGGTCGATGCGCTGCTCCGCCGTGGGAAAGGGGTCCGCCGCATGGGCCGCCCGCTGGACCTGCAGGAGTTTCGCCAGATTCGTCCCCGCCCCGACCACCGATACCGCCTTGCCGTCACCGTGCATCGCCCAACCCTCCGCGCCATGGATAAAGCGCCCGCCGGGGACCCGGCAGGCGGCGCGAGAGTGTGCTTTTGTGAATTATGTCCGTCAAGACATAATTATTTTTTTATATTGTTTTCCAAGTTACTATGTTTCAGGCTATAAACAGTTCCGCCGCCAGCGGCCGGCTTCGTATAGCCTCGCCGCGAAGACAAGACCTCCTGCCCTGAACCGAGCACCGTGAACAAGAAAGGCGTTTCAAAGACCACCGAAGTCCGCCGCATCCCGCACCTGAACGGGCCGCACGAACTGCTGGAGCTGTTCTATCCCATCCATTACACGGTGGGCATGACGATCGAGGACACGCTGCGTTCCGGCAAGGCGCTGAACCGCCACCAGACCGTGATCATGTGGCTGATCCGCTCGCAGGGCGTGGACGGCAAGCTGATGCGCCGCAAGTTCGTCGAGAAGGCGATGATGGACTGGTTCGAGATCACCAGCAGCTCGGTCTCCAAGGCGCTACGGGCCATGTCCAAGCCGCCGCTGGGCCTGCTCCAGATCATGGAAGATCCCGACTCGGGCCGCGAGAAGCTGATCAAGCTCACGCCCAAGGGCGAGCGCTTCATGCTGCAGATGGTCACCAACGGCCAGTCGCTGATGCGCTGGGCCATCGACTACATGACGCCCGAAGAGGTCGACATGGGCGTGCACTTCCTGTCGCTGGTGGCGCGCATCTTCGAGAACGCGCCGCGTCCGCGCGACGAAAGCGACCAGGACCGCTCGGCGCCCGCGCGTTGAAGTGAAAGAGCTGAAACGAAGAAAGGTGCCGCAAGGCGACTTTCTTCGTTGTGGAGCACTACACCGCTAGGCCGGCATCAGCCGATCCAGCATCGGGCTGCTGAAGATGCGGTGCGGATCGAACTGGTCGAGCCGGGCCAGGGCCCAGTCCCAGTCCTCGTGCGCGCCGGCCGCCGCGCGGAAGCCCTGCGGGATGTGCTGGCCCAGCACCACCGGGTCGGTCCAGGGGGCCTGGCTGCCGTAGCCCCAGCCCTTGGACCACTCCACGCGCATCGTGGCGTAGCTGCCGCTGTAGTTCTGGAAGGCCCACAGCTCGAACTCGCGGAAGAACTCGTTGGCGCCGGGCGTGCCGGGGAAGGTCAGTAGATCCAGCCAGATCGCCACGTCCCATTCCGGATGATCCGCGCGCGGGCGAACGGCCGACAGCGCCGCGGCCTCCGCGCCGGCAATGCCGACGTCACCGGCATGGTCCAGGCCGGTGATGCGGATCTCCACCGGGCCGTTGACCGGATAGCGGCCGCGCGCCTGCCAGGCCTGAATCATGGCCTGGTACTTCAGGTGGAACTCGTGGATCACGCGCTGGATGTTGGCGCGCGAGGTGAGGATGGCGTAGCCGTTGGCGGTGACGCGCAGCGTGGTCGGCTTCACGTACAGCATCAGGTTCTTCGACGGTCCCCAGATGTCCTGCGACAGCGTCGCCAGCAGGCCCGCGCTGCTCACCGTGTATTCGACGGCGCCGAAGGCCGGCGTGGCCGCGCCGATGCCGCTGAGCACCTGGTCGGCCAGGTCCGAGACCACGCGCGGGATCGCGTCGGCAAAGACGTAGCTGTAGGGCTTGTTGACCTTGCGCGACAGCAGCGGCTTGGTCGGGCTCACGCTCCAGACCTTGAGCCAGGGATTGGGCGTGAACGGGAACTGGATCGCCTCGATGCGGCCAGCCTGCTCGACGAAGCTGGCGATGGTACGACCACCACTGCCCGGCGCGGCGAACATCTCGCTGGCCGGGATGTGCATGAACGACTGGCAGCGCAGGTTGCTGTTGGCGCCCACGCGCAGCACCACCTCGGTGACGAAGCTGCGGCCCAGGTGGGTCATCAGCGCCTTGCAGTGCGGATGCGAGCGCGGCACGGTGCGCAGCTGGTAGCTGCCGCTGCCCGCGTCCCAGACCACGGCGGTGATGCTGACGATGAGGTTGCTGAGCGTGCCGAAGCTGTGGCCCGGCTTGCGCGTCTCGCCCGCCGCCGGCAGGCCCGTGCCGTGGCAGCCGATGGCCAGCATGCCGCCGATGGTGACGTCACCCGGTGCCGGCGAGGCCGCCAGACCGCAGCCCTTGGTTTCCAGAAAGCCCAGCAGGTCTTCCAGCATGGCGCCGGCCTGCACGCGTACTGCGGCTTCCGGCAGCGGCGCGACCATGGCCATGTCGGCCAGGTACGCGGTGGTGTCCACCATCAGGATGCGCGCGTCGGAGCGCGTGCCAGGCTCCAGCGCCAGCGGCGACCAGTTGTGCATGGAGCCGCGCGGGCGCAGGCGCCAGCCCTGGGCCTTGGCCCAGTTGGCCAGCGCGACCACCGCCTGCGGGCTGCGCACCGAGCAGGTCCACAGCGCATCCACGCGGATGTCGCCGGCCCAGTTCTCGAAGCCCTGGCGGTACAGGTCGAAGCCCGCCGGGAAGGCCGGCGGCGGCGCGCCCGCCGCGGCATCGGCCGGCGTCAGGCGGAACAGCGGCGCCCAGGCCGCAGCCGCAGCGATGGAACCCAGGCCCTTGATGACGCTGCGGCGCGACACGCCGCCCTGCCTGCCGTCTGCGGCAGGCGTTTTGTTGTTCTGTGACAAGGCTTCCCCCATTCGCACATGCCAGCCGCGTCATGACAAACGTCGGCTTTCCCCGGGCCGATCATAGAAGCAAAGCGACGCCCAGGGCTCTACACCGAATGGATGGGGGATTTTTCTTACAAGTGCCTGCGCCGATGTCTCAGCAAGATAGCTAAGCCGCCGTGGTGTCGCCGCCGAGCAGCGACAGCACCTCGCCGGTGATGTAGCTCGAATCCAGGTTGGAGGCGAAGAACACGAAGGCGGGTGCGATTTCCTCGGGCTGCGCCGGGCGTTTCATCGGCGTCTTGGCGCCATGCTGTGCCACCTTCTCCGCCGGCTTGTCCGCGACATTGAGCGGGGTCCACACCGGCCCCGGCGCCACGCAGTTCACGCGGATGCCGCGATCCACCAGGTTCTGCGCCAGCGACTTGGTGAAGGCGTGGATGGCGCCCTTGGTGGCGGAGTAGTCGAGCAGCGCATGGCTGCCCTCCAGGCCGGTGATGGAGCCGCAGTTGACGATGGCCGATCCTGGCTTGAGATGCGGCAGCGCGGCGCGCGCCATGAACATGTAGCCGATGATGTTGGTGCGGAAGCTGCGCTCGATCTGCTCGTCACTGAGGTCCTCCAGGCGCTCCACGCTCTGCTGGAAGGCGGCATTGTTGACCAGCACGTCGAGCCGCCCGAAGCACTCCACGGTGTTCTCCACCGCGCGGCGGCAGAAGGCCGGATCGCGTACGTCGCCCGGCAGTAGCAGGCACTGGCGGCCCTCGTTCTCCACGGCACGCTGCGTCTCGGCAGCGTCGAGCTTCTCCTCCTGCAGGTAGACGATGGCGATGTCCGCGCCCTCGCGGGCGTAGAGCGTGGCCACGGAGCGGCCGATGCCGCTGTCGCCGCCGGTGATCAGCGCCACACGGCGTTCCAGCTTGCCGGAACCGCGATAGCCCGGCGCCTGGTACTGCGGGCGCGGCTGCATCTTGAACTCGAAGCCCGGCTTGTCCTGGTGCTGCGGCGGCAGCGGTGAACGCGGGTGCTGGCGAACGTCCTTGGCGGTTTCCATGTGCTCTCTCCTAGCATCCATGCCTGGCAGCCTGCACTCGGCGTACTGAACACCAGCAGAACGGCACTTCGCCCGCCGCCGTGCAGGCTGCCCCCTAGTGATCCTCGCGCCGCCGTCCTCGTTCGCTGGAGGGTGGCTGGATGCGTCGTCGGCGGGCGCGGCGCAGCATCGCCCAGTCACGCAAGGCGCCGAAGCCGGTGTTGAAGCGCAGCGAATGCATCGCGCGCTCGCCGAGGGCGCTGAGCTCCCAGGCCGGCGTGGGCGAATGCGGGCAACGCAACAGCAACTGCCGCTGCACCAGGTCTTCCAGTGCAGCGGCCAGGTCGCCGTGGCGCAGCCCGCTCTTCTTCCACTCGCGCTCCAGCACTGGCCGGCTCAGCGATCCACCGCGCGGCTTGCGCTGCGCGCGGTAGATGCCGAGCACCGCGCGCATGCGCATGCTCGGGCGGACCCTCACGCGCCGGTGCCTCAGGCGGCCGTCGGGCGATACGCCACCGCCAGCGCGACCACGCCGGCGCCCACGCAGAGGCCCGCTGCCTGCACCGGATGGTTGCGCACGTACTGCGTGGCCGCGCTGATGGCACGGTTGGTGCCGCTGGGCCAGCGGTCATAGAGGCTGTCGACGCGGCGGCGCGCGCCCTGGATGCGCTCGCGCAGCTGCTGCTCCACTAGGTGCAGGCCTTCCGTCACCAGGCCATCGGCCCGGTCGAACAGGTCATCAACGGTCTTCTGGCTGACCACGGCCACTTTCTTCTGCTTGCTCGCCATATCGCACTCTCCTTCCATGGATGGGAACGCAGGCCGGCCCGGCGCGGTCCCAATGGGCCTGACTCAAGGAGTGAGCCATGACCCAGGACCGCAAGGACAGCCGCAACACTCAGACACCGCAGATCAAGGATCCGGTTCCGCCGAAAATCCGCGACACACCTCCACCGAAGCCTCGTGACCAGCAATTTCCCGGTCAGCAGGGACAGCAGGGTGGTGGGCAGCGCCAGCAGGGCGGCGGCCTGACCGATCCGCTCGACGACCTCGCCGACAAGCTGCCTCCCGCCGTCAACTGACGACGGGAGGCCGGCCGTCAGCCCAGCGGGCGACAAACCCGCTGGGTGACGGTCTGCTGCTGGCCGCCACCGCTGTTCTCCGCCATGCGCTTGCCGGCCATGCCGCCGGCCACGGCGCCGCCCGCGGTGGCGATGTCCTGGCCGCGGCCACCGCCAATCTGGTGGCCCAGCACGCCGCCGGCTACGGCACCGCCGATGGCGCCGACCGTGGGGTTCACACCCTGGCGTCCGGTGTTCACCACCTCGTCGCGGCACTCCACGCGCTCGCCTTTCTCATTGGTGAAGATTTCGGCCTGCGCCAGCGGCGCGGCCATGCCGGCGACCAGGGCCAGCGCGACAAATCCTTTTGTTCTGTGCATGTTGCATCCTCCTTGGGCGTCCTGCCCTCGAACGACACACGCTAGCAATTCCGCCATGAATCGACGGTGAACCGCAGGGGAATGGGTGACCGCGAGAGCCGTCAGGCGACTTCGATGATCTCGGCAGCCGTGCCGTGGCGCGCCACGCAGCCGCGATTGCGGCCGAGGTCCTTGGCTCGATAGAGCAAGGCATCGGCCTCGCCCAGCACCTGCTCCACCGTCTCCTCGATCGGCAGCACCCAGAGGGCACCGGCGCTGGCGCTGATCGACACCGGGCCGCCGTTCTCCGGCGCCTTCAGTTGCAGGCCGCGCACTGCCTGCAGCAGATCGGCCACCTGCCCCGCCAGGGAATTCAGGTCGGCGTCATAGCAGGCCAGCACGAACTCCTCGCCGCCGAAGCGCGCGCACAGGTCCCAGGGGCGGCGCGCGTAGTGCGCCGACAGCGCGCGACCCACGCGGCGGATCACCTCGTCGCCGAACAGGTGGCCATAGCGGTCGTTGATGCGCTTGAAGTGGTCGATGTCCAGGAACACCACCGCCAGGGGCTTCAGCTCACGCCGGCCCATCGCCAGCAAGCGCGGAAACAGGTGGTTGAACTCGCTGCGGCTGGACAGCCCGGTTAGCAGGTCGGTGCGCACCAGCGCGGTGACGTAGCGGTGGTTGATCCAGGCCGAGCGCGCCTGCCACTCCTGCGTCAGCGAACCCAGCACCGCGATCAGCGCCATGTAGAACAGGCTCAGCGCATTGAGCTCCGGCGTCAGCGAGCTCGGGGCGTTCAGCTCCACCCAGATGCCGGCCACCATCAGGCCGCCGCCCAGCAGCACCACGCGCCGCGACGAGAAGCCGCCGAAGAAAGACACCGCGATTACCACGATACCCAGCATCTCCGGCGGGTAGCTCAGTTCGCCGCGCAGGGCGTGGTAGCGCAGCAGCAGCACCCCGCCGACGAAGGCCAGCACGCCGATCACCTGGGCCCAGCGCCGCAGCATCAGGGGCACCGGCGCCAGGGTCAGGATGCCGGCGGCCAGGGTCAGGGGCACCACGAAGCCGAACTGGATCAGGTTGAACAGGGG
The DNA here is from genome assembly GCF_030345715.1 of Solimonas sp. SE-A11. GTDB lineage: Bacteria > Pseudomonadota > Gammaproteobacteria > Nevskiales > Nevskiaceae > Solimonas_A. Next base: position 325,287 of record NZ_JAUASX010000001.1, on the reverse strand, counting down.
CCGGAAACCAGCCGAGGGGGACAGCAGGTCGTCCTCGTAGACCGGGGCCAGGCCGTAGGCCAGGGCGGCGATCAGGAACAGGATGGCGCGGGGATAGCGGTAGCGCATCCGCTGGGACTGCCGGAACTGCTCCTCCAGGGCCGGCGGCAGCCGCTCCCAGAAACGCCGGTGCTGCCTGGCGTGGTGAAGCTCGTCGACCTGTTCCATGGCCCCGCACCCCTCGTGCGCCCGGCTGAATACCGGTTCCTTATTGGTTTTTTGACAGCATACATCCCCTTTCGCCGGGCCGCCGCCTACTCCGCCCGGATGAATTCGCCCCCGCCCCGGTTTGGTACCAATACGCAACCTTGGCGGACCCCTGTCTGCCCATGACCACTATTCGAGGAAGACCCGTGTCCACCGCCACCCCATCGCTCGAGCTGCGCCCCACCCCGCAGGTCCCCGGACTGCCCCTGATCGGCAGCGTCCTCGGCATGGCCAAGGACCCGGCCCAGTTCTTCGTGGACAACTACCGCAAGTACGGCCCGGTGTTCCGCGTCAACGTGCTGGGCAACCAGTACTGCGTGATCGCCGGCGTGGAAGCCGCCAACTTCCTGGGCACCCGCGAGGGCAAGGAAAGCCTGCGCTCCAAGGAGTTCTGGGAAGGCCTGGTGGCCGAGTACGGCGCCACGCGCATGCTCACCGGCGAGGACGGCGAATCCCACAAGCAGCTGCGCGACATCATGCGCAGCGGCTATTCGCGCGAGTCCATCAAGGGCCGCTACAACGAGCTGGTGCAGATCACCGACGGCGCCCTCAAGCGCGACTGGCCGGTGGGCACCTCGGTGAGCGTGCTGCCGGCGATGCAGTACATGGTGGTGGACCAGCTAGGCACTATCCTGACCGGCGCCGCGCCGCTGGAATACGTCAAGGACATCCGCACCACCATCCTGCACATCCTCAACGTGCTGGTGACGCGCCAGCGCCCCAAGATTCTGCTGAAGAACCCGCAGTACAAGAAGGCCAAGTCGCGCGTATTCGAGCTGGGCGAGAAGATGATCGCCCAGGCCAAGGCCCGCTCCAAGACGATCAAGGAAGAAGACCGCAACCTGATCGACGACATCTACCACGCCCACCTGACGCAGCCGGACGTGATGCCGGCCTCCGACCTGATCGTGACCCTGACCGGCCCCTACGTGGCCGGCCTGGACACCGTGGCCAACACCACCGCCGCCATCACCTACACGGTGCTGAAGAACCCGGACGTGAAGGCGCGCGTGCTCAAGGAAGTGGACGAGCTCTTTGCCGCCGGCACGGTGGACGAAGAAGGCCTGCTGAAGAAGCTGCCGGCGCTCAACGGCGCGATCATGGAGACCATGCGCCTCTACCCGATCGCCGTGGCGCAGATGCGCACCGCCACCAAGGACTTCGTGTTCGAGGGCCACCAGATTCGCGCCGGCGAGATGATCTACATCGCCACCAGCGTGCCGCACTTCATGGAAGAGTACTGGCCCAACGCCAAGAAGTTCGACATCGACCGCTACGCCAAGCCGCGCGCCGAGCACATGCAGCCCGGCGTCTACTCGCCCTACGGCCGCGGCCCGCACACCTGCCTGGGCAAGAGCCTGGCCGAGGTGCAGATCGCCCTGTCGATGGCGCGCCTGTTCCACAAGCTGGACCTGGAACTGGACCCGCCCAACTACGAGCTGAAGACCAAGACCGCCCCGACGCCGGGCCCCGCCACCAGCTTCAAGGTGAAGGTGAAGGGTTACCGCAACTGATCGCGGCTTCGCGCGGTTCCCAGACGCCCGGCCTTCGCCGGGCGTTTGCTTTTCTAACCGAATCGGGGGATTCGCCGACGGTATCCGGCGGAAATACTGACCCCACGATGACCCCGCGCCTGCCATGAGCGTCCCCGCCGACACGGTCAGCCTCCCGCAGGAGGAACCCCGCGGCGCGCTGACGCCCGAGGAGCGCCGCGCCTGGTACGGCTTCATCGCCATGAGCTTCGGCGCGTTCATGGCTTTCCTCGACATCCAGATCGTCGCCAGCTCGCTCAACCAGATCCAGGCAGGCCTGTCGGCCACCGCCACCGAGCTGGCCTGGATCCAGTCGTCCTACCTGATCGCCGAGGTCATCGCGATCCCGTTGTCCGGCTACCTGACGCGCATGATGTCCACGCGTATCTACTACACCGTCAGCGTGCTCGGCTTCACGCTGGCCAGCGCGCTCTGCGCCATGGCCTGGAGCATCGAGTCGATGATCCTGTTCCGGGCGCTACAGGGCTTCCTGGGCGGCGGCATGATCCCCTGCTCCTTCGCGGCGATGTACGCGCTGTTCCCCTCGCCGAAGAAGCGCCTGGTGCCGCAGGTGGTGGCCGGCATCACCATGAGCACCGCGCCGGTGCTGGGGCCGATCATCGGCGGCTGGATCACCGACGCCACGTCCTGGCACTGGCTGTTCCTGATCAACCTGCTGCCCGGCCTGCTGGTCGGCGGGCTGGTGTGGCAACTGGTGCGCATCGACCAGCCCGACTGGGCGCTGTGGCGCAGCATCGACCTGCGCGGCAGCGCCTGGATGGCATTGTTCCTGGGTTCGATGCAGTGGGTGCTGGAGGAAGGGCCCGCGCACAACTGGCTGGACGACGATGCCATCGCCGCCTGGGCGGTGGTCTGCGTGGTCTCCGGGCTGCTGTTCTTCCACCGCGTGACCACCCACGACAACCCCATCGTCAGCCTGCGGCCCTTCCGCAACCGACACTTCCTGTGGGCCAACGTGGCGGCGCTGTTCCTGAGCATCTCGCTGTTCGCCACCAACTATATTGTGCCGGTGTTCCTGGGGCAGCTGCGCGACTTCACCTCGCAGCAGATCGGCAACACGCTGATGATCGGCGGCCTGTCGATGTTCATGGCCGCGCCCTTCGCGGCGCGCCTGACGCGCAAGTACGACATGCGCCTGCTGTTCGCCTTCGGCGCGATGCTGGTGGCCATCGGCAGCTGGATGATGACGGACCTCACCGCCGACACCGGCTTCGCCGAGCTGGCGTTGCCGCAGTTCCTGCGCGGGGCCGGCTTCATGCTGGCGCTGGTGTGCTGCTCCACGCTGTCGCTGTGCACCCTGCCAATGAGCGAGCTGAAGAACGCCAGCGCCATGTACAGCCTGATGCGCAACCTCGGCGGCGCGCTGGGCCTGGCCTCGATCAACACCATCATCTTCTGGCGCCGCGCGGTGCACGAGCAGAATCTCACCGAGTCGCTGAGCCTGTCGCGCGCGCCGGTGCGGGATTTCGTGGTGGAACACGGCGGCTGGTCACGCGAGCTGCCGATGCCGCTGGTGGAACTGGCGATGCGCATCGAGCGCCAGGTCAGCGTGCTGACCTACAACGACGCGCTGATCCTGATCGCCTGGGTCAGCTGCCTGGCGGTGCCAATGCTACTGTTCACGTCGCGGTATCGGCTGACGGAGAATCCGCAGACAGCCGCCGAGGCCTCGCACTGACCGCGGGTCTCCTCTCGCGCGCTTGCGGGAGAGAGGGCTTCTGTAAAGGAAGCATCTGGCAGGCTCCCAGTTCGTCCTGCAGAAATCCTCTCTTGGGCAACGAGTCAGGGAGTGGGCACCGGCTCCGAAGGTGCAGCCGGCGCTTCCACCACGGGTGCCGCCTCCGGCACCGGCCCGCCCTCCACCGGCGCGTCCAGCGCCGGAGGCGTTTCACCTTCCACAGGCTGGTGCGCCGCCGGGGCCTCGCCAGCAGGCGCAACGCCGTCCGCGGCTGGCCCGTCACCGTCGAAGAAACCGCTCTCGTCACCTGCATCCCCCGGCTCGCCCGGCACGGGCGGGGGCGGCTCCGGCTCCGCCACGCGGGCGCCGTAGCCCATCTGGCCCATGATCCAGCGCACGCGCTTCTGCACGTAGGGGCCCGGGACCTTGGCGCTCCAGCGCCGCGGGCTGGGCAGCACGGCCGCCAGGCGCGCCGCCTCGTTGGCACTGAGCTTGGCGGCGGGCTTGTTGAAGTAAGCCTGCGAGGCGGCCTCCACACCGTAGATTCCGGGGCCGAACTCGGCGATGTTGAGGTAGACCTCCAGGATGCGCTGCTTGGGCCACAGGGCTTCCATCAGCACCGTGATGCCCGCTTCCACGCCCTTGCGGAAGTAGCCACCGCCCGACCACAGGAACAGGTTCTTGGCGGTCTGCTGGCTGATGGTGGAAGCACCGCGGCGCTTCTTGGAGCGCTGGTTGTGCTTGCGCGCCTTCTCGATCGCCTCCAGGTCGAAGCCGTTGTGGTCCCAGAACTTCTGGTCCTCGGAGGCCACCACCGCCTTGCGCGCCGCCTCGGCGATCTGCGAGGCCGGCACCCAGTCGTACTGCACCGGGTGCTTGGGGCTCTGCAGCATGAAGGCCGTGGTCGGCGGCGGCAGCCAGCGCAGCAGCAGCACCGACACCGGCACGAACAGCACCGCGAACAGCAGCAAGCCCCAGAACCAGCGGCGCAGGCGGCCCTTGCGGCGGCGCGGACGGGCCGCCACTACGGGTTCACCGCGCGAGGGGCGCAGCGGCGGGTTGGCGTCGGAATCAAGCGAAGGTTCCTTGCGGTCCATGTTCAGGGAATGAGGACGATCTTGCCGATATTACCGCGCGACTCGATGTAGGACTGCGCCTCGCCGGCCTGGGCCAGCGGCCAGGTGCGGTCCACGTGCGGCCGTACCCAGCCCTGCTCCACGCCCGCCAGCAGTTTCTCCATCCAGCCGCGGATCTTGGCGGTCTCGTGCCACATGTGGCCCATGTTCACGCCGAAGACGCCGCGGTTGTCATTCATCAGGCTCACCGGATTGAACAGGGGCATGCCGCTGACTGCCTTGAGCAGCTTCAGCGGCCCCATCAGGCCCGACTCGGTCACCACCGAGATGCCGAACATGCCCAGGCGCCCGCTGTGGCGCAGGGCCTTGTAGCTCTTCTTCCAGTGGTTGCCGCCGATGGGATCGCTGATCAGCTCCACGCCGCGGCCCTCGGTGAGCTTGTGCAACTCCCGGGGCCAGTCCTGCGTCCGGTAGTCGATGGCCTGGTGCAGACCACGGCCCTTCAGGAACTCATGCTTGCCGGCGCTGGCCGTGCCGTAGATGGTGGCGCCGACATGGCGCGCGACGTCGATCGCCGCCAGGCCCACGCCGCCACCGGCGTTGTGGATCAGCACGGTCTCGTCTGCCGACAGCGAGCCCGCCGCCACCAGCAGCTGCCAAGCCGTCAGGTAGTTCACCGGGATCGCCGCCGCCTGCTCGTGGCTCAGTTTGGCGGGCTTGGCAAACATCTGCCCCAGCGGCGCCACCACCGTGTCCGAGTAACCGCCGAAGCGCGTCAGGCCGAACACGTCCTGGCCGACCCAGCCGGAGTCGACCCCGGCACCGACGGCATCGACCGTGCCGGAGACCTCGTAGCCCACCACGCAGGGCGTCTTCGGCGCGTCCGGGTAGAGGCCCTTGCGGGCCAGGATGTCGGCGAAGTTGATGCCGGTGGCACGCACCCGCACCCGCAGCTCGCCTGCCCCGGGCATCGGGTCCGGCGACTCGCGAACCTGCAGCTTCTCCGGGCCGCCGTGGCCGGTGATAGTGACCTGTTTCATGCCCCTGGGCTCCCCAGCCGTCGAAGCCTGGAACCCTACACGGATCGAGCGCGGGTTTCGATGGCTGGCCGGCCCTATGGGTGGGAGCCCGTGCAAGGCCCGACCAGGCCTCCGTTCGCCCTGAGCCTGTCGAAGGGTGAACCGCGCCAAGGCCTGCTACCTGCAATGAAGCATCGGCTCAGGGCACGATCTCGATCGGCGTCCCAGTCACCACCGCGTCCCAAACCACGTCCATGTCCGCATCGCTGAGCGCGATGCAGCCATCGGTCCAGTCACGTTGCTGCGTCAGCGAGGACAGCCAGCCGAAGCCGTTGCGCTGGCCGTGGATCATGATGGCCCCACCGGGGCTTACCCCACGCAAGCGCGCCTTCTCGCGATCGACTTCATTGGGATAGGAGATGTGGATGGAGCGGTGATACGCGCTGTCCGCCTTGCGGTAGTCCAGCAGGTAGCGGCCTTCGGGCGTGCGTTCGTCGCCTTCCTGCTGCTTGTGCCCGATGGGGTTGTCGCCCAGCGCGATCTGGAACTGCCGCAGCACTTTTCCTCCGGACATCAGGTAGAGCTGCCGCGCGGATTTGTCGACGTACACCAGGTCCACCGGCTGCGCCATCGCCGCCAGCGGCAGCCACAGCAGCAGGATCAGCCCACGCTTCACCCACCGATCTTCCGCGCCGGCACTTTCACCAGCAGCTTGTCGAGCTGCGCCGCAAAAGCCTGCCGGTCACGCTGGTCCATCGCCGCGGGTCCGCCGGTCTGCACGCCTGCACCCCGCAACTCGTCCATGAAATTGCGCATCCCCAGGGCCTGGCGCACGTTGTCGCGTGTCCACAGCTGCCCACGCGGGCTGATCGCCAGCGCGCCCTTGTCCACGGCCCCGGCCGCCAGAGGCACGTCGTTGGTGATGACGATGTCGCCGGCCTGCGCCCACTCCACGATCGCCTTGTCGGCCACGTCGAAACCCTGCGGCACGGTCACGGCACGCACCCCGGGTTGGCGCGGCACGGCCAGGGGCTGGTTGGCCACCAGCACCAGGTCCAGTTGCTTGCGCAGGGCAGCCCTGAATAGGATCTCCTTGATCACCTTGGGGCAGGCGTCGGCGTCGACGTAAATGTTCATGCCAGCAAGAATAACGGCTGGATGTGCAAAAAGTGTTCGGGCACAAAAAAACCGCGGCACGAGGCCGCGGTTTTTAGCTAAGCGATGAGGCTTAGAGCGGGCGAATCTGCGTCGCCTGCATGCCCTTCGGGCCGCGCTGAGCCTTGAACTCGACGCGCTGGCCTTCGGTCAGGGTCTTGAAGCCCGTGCCCTGGATTTCCTTGAAGTGGGCGAAGAGATCTTCGCCGCCGCCTTCCGGGGTGATGAAGCCGAAGCCCTTGGCTTCATTGAACCACTTGACGGTGCCGGTGGAAGCGTTGCTCATTGATACATTCCTTAAAACGTTGAAGTAGAAAATCGGGCCATCCCGCCCGCAGGGTGCAAACGATCAAGGAAGGTAGCCGGGTGTTTCGAGCCGTTGTGAGGACGGATACCACCATGCTGCTTACATGCTTGAAGCGACTGCCAGCCCGACATTACCCGTCCAGAATCGGTTTGTCGATAGCAAAAATGGAAAAAACCGCCATAAAAGCAAGGGCTCATGGGAATCAGGCAACGCTTTTGCGGTCCTAGAGGCGGGTTTGCACGGAAAGCAGGCATGGCACTGGCGGCGTTGCGGCAGCACTGGCAGAAATTCCGCCAGGGCGAGCCGGGCAAGCGGTTCCAGGACTATTACGAGCGCCGCCATGGCGAAGGCAGCGCCTTTCTCAGCGGCTGCCGCCTGGTGCTGGGGCTGGTCCTGCTGCCGGTTGGCCTGGTCATGATGCCCGCACCGGGCCCCGGCATGATCGTGGTGGCCCTGGCGGCGGTGATGGTGGCACGCGAATCGCGCACGGCGGCCCGCCTGTTCGACGCCACCGAGTTGCGCCTGCGCGATTTGCTGCGCAGGATTCGCGGATGACGCAGCTCCGCATCCACGCCTCCCTCTTCCTGCCACTCGACGAAATGCGCATCAGCGCGATCCGCGCACAGGGTGCCGGCGGGCAGAACATCAACAAGACCGCCAACGCCGCGCAGCTGCGCTTCGACGTGACGGCGTCTTCCCTGCCGGAGGACTGCAAGCAGCGCCTGCTGCAGGCCGGCGGCCAGCAACTCACGCGCGATGGCGTCATCGTGATCAAGGCACAGGAACATCGCAGCCTGGAGATGAATCGCGACGCCGCGCTGCAACGTCTGGCCGCCATGATCCGCCGCGCCGCCGTGGTGCCCAAGGCGCGCAAGGCCACCAAGCCCAGCCGCGCGCAACGCCTGCAACGGCTGGAGGGCAAGATGCGCCGCGGCCAGGTGAAGAACCTGCGACGGGCGCCGGCGGAATAATTCCACGGGTCTCAACCCCGAAACGGCTGCCGCGCCGTTTACATGTTCAGGTCCCCAACGAGCCCGAACATGATCCGCCCCGCCCTGTTGTTGCTTGCTGTCCTACTGCCCCTGGCGGCGCCCGCCCAGGAATCCTTCACCGGCCGCCGTGTCGAAGTCCAGGTCTACGACCGCACGGACGGACGCTACCTGCGGCTGTACCACCACCGCGGCCGCAGCTACCTGGCTGGCGAACCGGGACATGACTACGAGATCCACCTGCAGAGCCGCCGCGGTGAGCGCCTGCTGGCCGTGACCAGCGTCGATGGCATCAACGTCATCAGCGGACAGACCGCATCCACCACACAGGGCGGCTACGTGCTGCGGCCGTGGGGCTCCCTGCAGGTGGATGGCTGGCGCAAGAGCCTGGATGAAATTGCCCGCTTCAGCTTCACCACGCTGCCCGATTCCTACGCCGCGCGCACCGGGCGGCCGCGCAATGTCGGCGTGATCGGCATCGCCGTCTTCGAGGAACGCCCCGCACCGCGGCCCTGGGACGGCTGGCGCGGCAACGAACCGCTGCGCGAGGAAAGCGCCAGCGCATCCGCGGCGGAATCCAGAGCACAACATGCACCATCGCCCAGCCTGGGTACCGGACACGGCACGCGCGAATGGTCGGGCGCGGAATACACCGCGTTCGAGCGCGCCTCGGACAAGCCCGTGGAGGTCATCACCCTCTGGTACGACTCACACCGCAAACTCGCGTCTCAGGGTGTCATCCCCCTGCCCCGTCATGAGTGGGCGCCGCGCCGCCCCGAGCCGTTTCCGGCAGGGTTCGTCCCTGATCCCTGAGAATCCCGTGCAAAGAAAAAGGGCCGCGTCATGCCGCCCTTTTCCATGCAGCGCGATCTTAGTTGATCGGCTTGTCCAGGCCCGAGCCGCCGGTGGCGTCGGCGTTGCGAGCCGCGTACTCGTCGGACGACAGCTTGCCGTCCTTGTTCTTGTCCAGCGCCTTGAAGCGCGCCGTCAGTTCGGTGTTGCTCTTGACCTCGGCACGGGTCAGCTTGCCGTCGGCGTTGGTGTCGAGGCTGCCGAAGTCAGCGCCCGCAGCCGCCGAGATACCGACCCCGTCCGTGGTGGCATTCACACCGGCACCGACCTTGGCTGCCGGGGCCTGGCTGGCAGATGGCAGGACGCCATTATCGGCGGCAAAAGCCGTGCTGGCGGCGAGGGTCAGGCCGAGGCCGATGAGGAAGTTCCTTTTCATGTATTGCTCCTATGTTCGGGATTGATGTCCTGCGTGCGATACCGCAGGACATTCGACCAAGCTATCCCAGAGGCGCTGAGCGCAGCCTGAACATCGGCCGGCGGCATGAAATTCCGCGGAAGATTGTCGGTCACAATCTTCCAGACCCTGCCGGACCGTCCTAAAGTCCCGAAGTCTCTTGTCGTACCCACAAAGGAATCCCCATGTCCATCGTGAACATCCTCGGTTTCGCCGGCAGCCTCCGCGAGAAGTCCTACAACCGTGCCGCCCTGCGCGTAGCCCGGCAACTGTTGCCGGAGGATGCGCACCTGGAGATCTTCGACCTGTCGCCGATCACGCCTTTCAGCGAGGATCAGGAAAAGACGCCACCCGCCGCCGTATCGGACTTCAAGCGCGCCATCCGCACCGCCGACGCCATCCTGATCGCTACGCCGGAATACAACTACTCGATTCCCGGCGTGCTGAAGAACGCCATCGACTGGGCCTCGCGCCCCTATGGTGACAGTGCCTGGGGCGGCAAGCCCGTAGCCTTGCTGGGCGTTTCTGCCGGCCGTTTCGGCACGGCACGGGCACAGGCTCACCTGCGCCAGGTCTTGCTGTCGCTCGACATGCATCCGCTGAACAAGCCGGAGATCATGATCGGGCCGGCGAGTGCGGCCTTCGATACCTCGGGCGAGATGAAGGACGACAAGGCTCGCGAACTGATCCGCAAGCAGTTGAAGGCCCTGGTGGCGTGGACCCAGGCACTGAACCAGGGCCGCGCGCTGGGACTAGTGTCCTGAGGCCTCAGCCCATCAGCAAGAAGGCCAGCAGGGCTGCAGCCAGAATCGCCGCTGCCGACCAGAGGTAGCGGCGCATCATGGTGGCGGCGTCCTTCTGCGACAGCGGGCGGGCCGGCACCGCCTCGCCGATGCCGGGCTTGTACCCGGCATCGGCCGCCCGCGTTGCCTGGCGGCGGCGTGCGATCTTGATCGACAGCAGGACGCCCACCGCGACCAGGCCCATCAGCAAAGGACCGATGATCGCCGCCAGGGCGGAGGATTCCATCAGTCGCAGCCTCGCAACAGGAACACCAGGAACAGCAGCGGAATGGGCACGCCCAACGCCCAGAGGATGATGTAACCGACCTTGCCCTGCTGCATCTGCGCCGAGACGCGTTCACGCATGCGCTTCATGACGTTCTCCTTCCGTGGATCAGCGTCATGCGGCGTCCTGCAGGAGTCGTCACCGACTCCATGCAGGACACCGCACAAGATCAGTGCAGGCGGCGACGGCGCGGAGATTCCATCTCCCAGGCCTCGCTCAGGGCGAAGGCATCCGGATCTTCCAGACCCATGTCGTCTTCATCGGCGCGCGTAGCCCAGAGGCTGCCGTGCTCGCGCAGCAGCGAGGACGGTGTGAGGTCGTCACCAGAGGTTCCAGCCTGGCTCAGGCCCGGCAGCAGGTCGTCGCCGAAGTCGAAGGCGGCGTCCATGTCCGGCAGCTCGGCCGTGAACAGTTCATCGATGCGGTTCAGGATTTCTTCCTTGCGTTGCATGTTCTTTCTCCATCCTGGAAGGTACGGTTCCAGCATCGCAACCCGAGCCTGAACGCCACCCGAACGGAAACACGCATCTCCCGCGCAGATGAATGCTCGCGGAACAGTGAGGCCTCAGCTCTTCAGTTGCTCCCCGAAATACTTGCGCAGCTTCTCGACCTTGGGCAGCGCCACGCCCTGGATGTAACCCTGACCGGGGTTCAGCGCCGCGTAGTTCTGGTGATAGGCCTCGGCCTCGAAGAAATCCTCCAGAGGCTCGAGCCGCGTGGCGATCTTCGATGAGAAAACCTGGGCCTCGTCGAGCTGGCGGATATAGGCCTCGGCGATGCGCTTCTGCTCGTCGTTGGCGTAGAAAATAGCGGAGCGATACTGCGTGCCCACGTCATTGCCCTGGCGATCGAGCTGCGTCGGGTCGTGTGCCACGGCGAAGAAGATCTTCAGCAGCCCGCCGAAGGTCAGGTGTGCCGGGTCATACTCGATCTGGATCACCTCGGCGTGATCGGTGCGGCCGGTGCAGACGCTCTTGTAGTCCGCCGTTTCCGCGCTGCCGCCGGAATAGCCGGAGACCACGCCCAGCACGCCCTCCAGTTCCAGGTACACCGCCTCGGTGCACCAGAAGCAGCCTCCCGCCAGCACCGCCAGGGCGCGGCCGGGTTGCGGGGCCAGTGGCGCGTCGTCCACCGGGTCCGGAAAATCCTTGGGGCTGATGCGCAGGCTGCTGCCACCGAAAAGGGAACTGATCATGGTGTCGTCCGCTGGCTGTGCGGCCGGCCGGCCGCGTCTATTCCAAGTATGACCGCTATCATCGGCTTCAAGACGAGTGGGACGTTCCGGCGTTACAAGCTTGGAAAATCTTGTATCAGGCGAGCTTGTTATACCCTGAGCCTCTATATTCACGATTTCCAGGCCCGAATCCCGATGAAGCCCCTCCCCCATCACCCCCTCCCGGGTCGGGACAAACCATGAATATCCGCCGATACGGCGGCGCCCTCGCTGGCGCCGGATTGTCGGTCGTCCTGGCCCTGGCGGCTTCCTGGCTGGCGCGGCCGGCCTCGCCGGAACTGCCAGGCCTGGGCAGCTTCGAGCGCTGCGAGCAGTACAGCGGCTTGCCGCCGGGCTGGCCCAGCGAGCGCAAGGCCGGCATGGTTCACGTGCCCGCCGCCGAGGCCGAGTTGGGCTCGGACCGCGGCTATGCCGACGAGCGCCCGGTGCTGCGCGAAAAGGTCGCCGGCTTCTGGATCGACGCTACCGAGGTCAGCAACGCCCAGTTCGCCGCGTTCGTCGCCGCCACCGGCCACGTTACCGACGCCGAGCGCCAGGGCGGCGGCGCGGTCTTCAGCAGCCCGGCCACCAACGCCGCCGCTTCGCCTTCCACCTGGTGGAAGTGGCAACCCGGCGCCGACTGGCGCCACCCCGAAGGCCCCGACAGCAGCATCGCCGGCCGCGACAACCACCCGGTGGTGCAGGTGACCCGCGCCGACGCGCTGGCCTACGCCCGCTGGTTGCAGCATGACCTGCCCAGCGAATCGCAGTGGGAGGCCGCCGCCAAGGCCGGCCTCGGCAACGCTGAGGCCGATCTGCTCATCGGCAGCGCCGAAGCGCCGAAAGCCAATTTCTGGCAGGGCAACTTCCCCTACACCGACGACGCGCGCGACCGCTACGCCGGTCGCGCGCCCGTGGGCTGCTACGGCGCCAACGGCTACGGCCTCTACGACGTCATCGGCAACGTCTGGGAATGGACGCTCGACGATTACCAGGGCCCGCGCCAGCCGCACGGCCACGGCGATGCAGCCAGTGCCCGCCCCCAGGTCAACGGCAATCTGGCTGTGATCAAGGGAGGCAGCTACCTCTGTGCCGCCAACTTCTGTGTGCGCTACCGCGCCTCGGCGCGGCACCCGCAGGAGTCGGACCTGCCGACCTCGCACGTGGGTTTCAGGACCGTACTGCCACAGGAATGAGCCCACTCCCCATTCCGCGGCTTCGCCGTTAACCTATCGGCCACTCAACGAGGGCATTTCTGTGGCCACACCGCGCGCACGCATCCTGGGCTTGGGCACCTACGTCCCGGCCCGCACCGTCACCAACCACGACCTGGTGAAGACCATGGAGACCAGCCACGAGTGGATCGTGGAGCGCTCCGGCATCGAGGAGCGGCACTGGGTGACGCCCGAGGACGGCAACTACACCATGGGCGTGCAGGCCGCCCGCGCGGCGCTGGCCGACGCCAAGCTGGAAGCCAGCGAGATCGATTGCATCATCTACGCCACGCTGTCGCCGGACTACTTCTTCCCCGGCTGCGGCGTGCTGGTGCAGCGCGAACTGGGCATTGGCCACATACCGGCCTTCGACATCCGCCAGCAGTGCTCCGGCTTCGTCTACGGCCTGCAGATGGCCGACGCTTTCATCCGCTCCGGCCAGTACAAGAAGATCCTGCTGATCGGCGGCGAAGTGCATTCCCGCGGCCTGGACAAGTCCACCCGCGGGCGCACCGTGAGCGTACTGTTCGGCGACGCCGCCGGCGCTGCCGTGATCGGCGCCAGCGACGACCCCGAGCGCGGCATCCTGGTCAGCCGCATGCATTCCGACGGCAGCGATGCCGAGTGCCTGGCCATGCAGTGGCCCGGCATGGCCGCCGGCCGCGAGGCCTACCTCACCCAGCAGGACATCGAGGAAGGCCGCATCTGGCCCAACATGGAAGGCCAGAAGGTCTTCAAGACCGCCGTGAAGCGCATGCCCGAGGTGATCCAGGAAGTGCTGGCCGACCAGGGCCTGGCGGTGTCCGACATCGACATGCTGATCCCGCACCAGGCCAACCTGCGCATCAACGAAATGGTGGCCAAGCTTCTCCAGATCGACGAGAGCAAGGTCCACAACAACATCCAGAAATACGGCAACACCACCGCCGCCACCATCCCGCTGTGCCTGTCCGAGGCGCGGGCGCTGGGCAAGGTAAAGAAAGGCGACCTGGTCTGCGCCGTGGCCTTCGGCTCGGGCTTTACCTGGGGTGCGGTGCTGATGCGTTGGTAAGACGAAGCGGATCATCGATCCGCCCGTGTCGAATCAGTAATGCGGCGGCACTTCGTCCGCCGCTGTCACCTTGAGCAGCCCATCGCCGGCACTGGCGGCCTTCTCGGCCAGTTGCCGGCAGATCTTCTCCAGCCGCTCGATGCGGTCCTGCTGGCGGGTGACGATGTCGTTGAGCACGCGCAGGGTTTCTTCCTGGTGCGCGAAGCGGATTTCCAGTTCGATCAGGCGTTCTTCGTCCATGCGGCGAGCATAAGCAAAAAGGCGGGCCGAAGCCCGCCTTTTGTGCTGTGCAGCATGCGCCGTCAGTGGCGGCCCTGCCAGTGGCCACGGCGATCGTCGCGGTCCCAGCGGCCATCGCGGCGGTCATGGCGGTAGTCGCGCCGGCTGTCCCGGTAGTCGCGGTGATACACGTGACGCACCGGCTCGCGGTAGTGATGGTGCACCACGCGGGGCGGTTCGCGGTAGTGATGGACCACCCGCGGCGGGGCCGAGTAGTAATGGTCGTCGCGGTAGGAAGAGCGGTAGTGACGGCGATCGCTGTTGTTGTCACCGATCACGGCGCCGACCACGGCGCCCAGGACCGCGCCGACCACGGCGCCGTCGGTGCCGGCGGCGGAATGGCCGATGGCGCCGCCGGCTACGCCGCCGATCACGGCGCCGACGGCCCGGTCGTCACCGGCGAAGCTGGGGGTGGCGAGGGTGGCGCCAGCAAGAGCCAGAAAACCCAGGATAGTGCGTTTCATGTGCGACCTCGGATCGCGGGGTAGATGGCGCAGACACTAGCGCAGCGGTCTTAACCGAATCTGAACTTGCACCCTGCCCGGCCATTCCGGACCACGGTTCAACCCAAGGGCGCCGCAAAACCTTAGAATCCGTCATCCGAACTGCCTGATCCTGCGAGGGATTCCATGAGCCTGACCATGTACTCCGCCTCGGTGCCCGCCTTCATCCGCCTGCTCGGCAACCTGCGCGTGATCCTGGAAAAGGGCGCCGCCCATGCCGAATCGCGCAAGCTGGACGCGGCCAGCCTGACTGGCTTCCGCCTCTATCCGGACATGTTCCCCCTGACCCGCCAGGTCCAGATCGCCACCGACATGGTCAAGGGTGCCGCCGCGCGCCTGGCCGGCCAGGACGTGCCGCGCTACGAGGACACGGAAACCACCTTCGCCGAACTGATCGCGCGCGTCGACAAGACCCTGGCCTTCCTCGGGCAATTCCGCCCGGACCAGATTGACGGCAGCGAGGGCAAGGCGATCCAGCTCAAGTCCCCGCGCGGAGAGATGAACTTCACCGGCCACGACTACCTGCAGTTCTTCGTGCTGCCCAACGCCTATTTCCACGCCACCACCGTCTACAACATCCTGCGCCACAATGGAGTGGAGCTCGGCAAGCAGGACTTCCTCGGTCGGGCCTGAGGCGCCGACCGATCACAGGGAACGTCGAGCAATGAGCATCTCCAATCGGATCGGGAAATGGCTGACGGCCGCCGCGCTCTGCGCCGCCTGCGGCGCCCAGGCCAAGTCGGTGGAAAAGGTGGTGGACTACCAGATCGCCGAACAGTCCTACCGCGGCTACGTCTACTACGACACCGCGGGCGCCAAGAAGCGCCCGGTGGTGCTGATGGTGCCGAACTGGATGGGCACTTCCGAGGCCAACCGCCGCCAGGCGCGCAAGATCGCCGGCCGCGACTACGTGGTATTCCTGGCCGACATGTACGGCCGCGACCAGCAGCCGGCCAATGCCGACGCCGCCGGCAAGCTGGTGGGCCAGCTCTACGGCAACCGCCTGCTGCTGCGCACGCGCGCCAAGGCCGCCAAGGAGCAGGCCCAGGCGGCGGTCAAGCGGCTCAAGCTGCCGGCCAACCCGGACAAGATTGCCGCCATCGGCTTCTGCTTCGGCGGCTCCACGGTGCTGGAGCTGGCGCGCACCGGCGAGGAGCTCAACGCGGTGGTGTCCTTCCACGGCAACCCGTCGCTGGATGCTCCCGCGCCCAGCCAGCCGCCCAAGACCCGCATCCTGGTGCTGCATGGCGATGCCGATCCCTACGTGCCGGTGGCTCAGATCAACGCCTTCCTCGACGAGATGCGCACGACCAAGACCGACTGGCAGATGATGCGCTTCGGCGGCGCGGTGCATTCCTTTACCGACCCCGATGCCAACCAGCCGGGCAAGGCGATATATGACGCGCGCGCCGCCAAGCGCGCCTTCGAGATGATGAAGGACTTCCTCACGGAGTCCTTCGCCGGCCGCTGACGCCGGGAACTGGAGCGAGATGAGAGACATGAAGACGCGACTGATTGCCGCACTGATGCTGGCCCTGGGATCGCTGTTGCCGGGCGTGCTGCAGGCGCAGGGCGAACCGCCGGGCTTCGAGGGCATGCTGGGTGCGCACAACGGCATCCGTGGGGCCGTCAACCAGCCGCCGCTGCGCTGGTCGGCACAGGCCGCCGCGCAGGCCCAGTCCTGGGCCGACCAGCTGGCCCGCGAGAACTGCGCCGCGCGCTACAACCCCGACATGACCCGCCGCGAGAAGTACGGCGAGAACGTGTTCCGCGCCACCGCCGGCCAGCCCTACCAGGGCTACCGCCGCACGCCGGCGCAGGTGGTGTCGCGCTGGAACGAGGAAGGCCGCGACTACGACCATAACCTGCACCAGTGCCGTAACCAGGGCGGCACGCAGTGCGGCCAGTACCTGCAGATGATCTGGGGTGCTACCGAGGAGGTGGGCTGCGGCCGCGCGCGCTGCGAGACCGCCGAGGTCTGGGTCTGCAACTACACCCCGCGCGGCCTGCAGGACGGCGTGAAGCCCTACGGCAACCCGCCGGCACCGCCCGCGGTCAGCGAGAAGCCGCAGGAGGTCATGGTCGGCGCGCTGGAGTGCTCGGCGCTGCCGCAGGTGTACCCGGGAGTGGATTATCCGCAGCAGTCGCCGGTGAACTGAGGATACGTCGAGAACGAAGAGGGCCGGCTTTCGCCGGCCCTCTTCATTTCAGCCTCGCAGCGTCGACCAAATCGTGGGAGCGGCCGTTGGCCGCTCCTACGAACAGATCACCCGCCGTGCGCAGCCAGCGCCTTCTCGAAGGCCCCGGAGTTGTAGAAGCGCTGCAGCAGGCGCCGCACGGTGGGTTCCAGCATCTTCTTTTTCTTCAGCGCCTGGATCACGTGCGGCGCGTGGCGCATGGCCTCGGCCAGCATCAGGTCGCGGTCGATGCCCAGGTCGTCCAGCAGTGCCTTGAGCGAGACCTTGCCGTAGCGCTCGAAGAAGGCATCAATGCCGGCGTCGATCAGCTTGGTGTAGATCGGCGCCTTGCGCAGCTCGCGCCAGTACTCGAAGCCCGCCACGAAGATCTCTTCCAGCGTGCGCTCGTCGATATGGCGGCGCAGCTCGCCCAGGCGCAGGTTCTTGAGTTCCTTCCAGGCGCGCAGCGAGGCGTCGCGCAGGATCTCGTCGCCCTCCTCGTCCAGCAGCATTTCCACGGCACGCTGCGAGGCACTGCCGACGCTCTTGGCGATGTAGCGGCGCAGGCCTTCCTCCACCGTCTCGTCCAGGCCGGAGACGGAGGCGGCACGGCTCAGCACGGCCTTGCCCAGCTTCATCATTGAGCGCGCGCCGGGGATGTTCTCGCCCAGCGAGCTTTGCGACAGGTAGCCGCGGATGCCACTCAGCAACAGTTCCGAGGCGATGCGGCCGTACAGCGGGCTGGCCACCACGCCGCGCACGATGGCCTCGCGTGCCGACTTCTGCTCCAGTACCAGGTCGGTGAACTCCTCGAACTGGCGGTCGCTCATCAGGTCGCCCAGGCGGGTGTCGTCCAGCGCCGGGTGGGCGTGGATGACGCGCGCTATCTCGCCGACCAGCTCGGGAATGCCGCTGCCCAGCTCCAGGTTGGCGGCGTAGGTGTGGGCGGTGTCCTTGATCTGCTTGCGGGTCACCGCCTCGGCCAGCTTGAGCTTGGCGGCGTCGGCCAGGCCCTCGTCGAGCAGCTCGGCCACCACCACCTTCAGTTCGTCGCCCTCCAGCTGCTCCAGCGTGAACTGCACGTGGGCTTCAAGCAGCACCTCGGCCAGGGGATGGGTCTTCTTGGTCATGTCTTGCTCCTCAGTATTGCGTGGCGGAGGCACTGCGTCGTAGCCACAGCAGCCCGCTCAATCCGGTCAAGCCTATGCCGGCGGAGATCCACAGCACATGGCCGCCGAGCCGGTCCACCCCGATGCCGAACGCCAGTGGCGCCGCCGCCTGCGCCACGCGCGAGGGGGCTTCCAGCCAGCCGGCGCGCCGCCCGAAGCCGGCGGGCCCGAACAGCGCCAGCGGCAGGGTGCCCTTGATGATCGTCATCAGGCCGGTGCCCATGCCGTGCAGCACCGTGAAGACGGCGGCAAAGGGCGCGCCGAAAGCCATGACCAGCATCGCGCCCGTGGGATGCAGTGACATGGAGATGCGCGCTGCCACCAGGGGGTGGAAGCGGTTGAGATAGCCGGCCTCGGCCAGGCGCCCCGCCACCTGCGAGACGCCGAACAGCGATGCCGCCGCCACCGCCATCGCGGGCGTACAGCCGATCCGCTCCAGGATGCGCGGCAGGTGCGTGGCCATGCCGGCGAACACCAGGCCGGAGCAGGTGAAAGCACCGGCAAGTATCCACATGGTCAGCGCCGGCGGCCCTGCGGCGGGCGCCGGAGCCTCGGCGCGATGCATCTCCAGGGGGCGGTCCACCCGCGGCACCATCCAGTAATGGATGCCCAGGCCCATGCTCAGGTGCGCCAGCGCCCAGACGGCACAGGCCACGCGCCAGCCGTAGTGCGCCTCCAGCGCCGCGGTCAGCGGCCAGCTCACGGTGCTGGAGAATCCGCCCAGCAGGGTCACGCCAACGATGGAGCGGCGCGCCTCCCCGCGGTACAGGCTTACCAGCGTGGAGAAGGCGGCGTCGTAGAGACCCATGGGCATGGCCGCGCCGAGCAGCAGCCAGCCCAGGGCTAGCTGCAGCGGGCCCTGGGCGGTCGCCATGGTCAGGTGCGCC
The DNA here is from genome assembly GCF_030345715.1 of Solimonas sp. SE-A11. Lineage (GTDB taxonomy): Bacteria > Pseudomonadota > Gammaproteobacteria > Nevskiales > Nevskiaceae > Solimonas_A. Next base: position 306,457 of record NZ_JAUASX010000001.1, on the reverse strand, counting down.
GTGGCGAACACCAGGTTGGAGGCCAGCAGCACGCGGCGCCCGCCCTGCCGGTCGATCAGGCCGCCCACCAGCGGGCCCAGCGCCGCCGCCAGCAGCAACGCGGCGGAGAACATCAGGTACACGGTGGCGGGCGCCAGGCCCAGCGCCGTGGCCATCGGCCGGGCCAGCGTGGCCAGCAGGTAGTAGCTCGAGCCCCAGGCCAGCAACTGGCCCAGGCCCACGGCGATCACGGTGCGGCGGCGTGAGTTGTTAGGGCCTGTCATCGCAGCGATCGTGGAATTGATGATAGGCCCTAGCCGCTTACGCCGCGCGGCGTCCGTGCGCGCGCTCGGCGTGCTTGGCGTGATGCAGGATCAGGTGCGACAGCTTGGGCAGCAGCGACGACGGCAGGTCATGGCCCATGCCGTGGATGATTTCGAGCTGCGAGCCCGGAATGTGCTTCTTCAGGTCCCGCGCCGCCGGCACCGGCACCAGCGGGTCCTTGTCGCCGTGGATGACCAGCGTCGGCGCCTTGATGCGCGCCAGCTGCTTCACGCGGCTGCCGGAAGCCATGATCGCCACCATCTGCCGTGCCAGGCCCTGCGGGTGAACGTTGCGGTCCAGCGCGCGGGCAACGTACTCGCGCAGCTCCGGCTCGGGTGAGGGATAGCCCGGGCTACCGATCATGCGCCAGGTGTTCATGCCGAACTGCAGCAGGCTCTCGCGATCACGCGCCTTGGGCTTGGACATCATGCGCATCTGGATACGGAGCGAGGGCTTCTTGAGCCAGGGATTGCCGCTGCTGGTCATGATCAGGGTCAGGCTGCGCACGCGGCTGGCATGCTTGTAGCCGAGCACCTGCGCGATCATGCCGCCCATCGACAGTCCCACCACGTGCGCGGTCTTGATCTTCAGCGCATCGAGCAGCGCCACCGCGTCTTCGGCCATGTCGTCCAGCAGGTAAGCCGACTTCTGCGGCAGGCGCAGCGTGTAGAACAGCCCGCTGCGCAGCAGGTCGGGCTTGCCCAGGTGATCGAGCTTTTCCGACAGGCCGATGTCGCGGTTGTCGAAGCGGATCACGTGATAGCCGCCGGCGGCCAGCGCCTCGCAGAAGGCGTCGGGCCAGTGCACCAGCTGCGCGCCCAGGCCCATGATCAGCAGCAGCGCCGGGTTGGACGGATTGCCGAAGGTTTCGTAGCAGATCTGCAGGCCATTGGCCCTTACGTGCGGCATGGAACAGGCTCGCCTCTGAAGGTAATGGGGGATTCTGTCACGGGCAGGCTATGCTTGGATTGACCCCGCCGACCGTCCGCGCTGCCCATGAGCCAAGCTTCCCCCACCCCCGCCTCCAATCCGTTCCAGCCCTTGCGGTTGCGGGGAGCCGATGGCGCTCGCCTGGAGGTGTTGCCGTACGGGGCACATGTGCTGTCCTGGACGCCCGCCGGGGAGCCGCACAACCGCCTGTTCCTCAGCCCGGCGGCGGAGTACCGCAGCGGCGTCTCGGTACGCGGCGGCGTCCCGGTGGTCTTTCCCCAGTTCTCGGGGCATGGCTCCCTGCCCAAGCACGGCTTTGCGCGGGTACAGAACTGGGAGGCGGTGGAGCAGCGGGACTCGCACTGCCGCCTGCGACTGCGGGAATCGGCACAGACCCTGGCCCTGTGGCCCCATGCCTTCGAGCTGCAACTGGACGTGTCCATCGAAGCCAACCGGCTGCAGATGGCGCTGTCGGCGCTCAATACCGGCTCATCGGCATTCGAGTTCACCGTAGCGCTGCACAGCTACCTGCAGGTCGGCGACATCCATCAAACGCGCCTGCACGGCCTGCGGGGCCGGCGCTACCTGGATGCCGTGCTCGACCGCGAGCACCACGTGCAACACGAGGAGCCACTGGTCCTCGGCGAGTGGATCGACCGCATCTACTTCGACGCGCCCGGCGAACTCCTGATGGAGGAGCCTTCGCGGCGCCTGCGCATCCGCCAGGAGGGCTTCACCGATACCGTGGTCTGGAACCCCGCCGCCGCGCTCACCGCGACGCTGCCGGACATGCAGACGGACGACTGGCGCCGGATGCTCTGCGTCGAGGCCGGCACCACCGTCGACCCGGTACGCCTGGAGCCCGGCCAGCGCTGGCGCGGCGCCCAGATCCTGCTGGCCGAATGAAGCGCCTGCTGCTGATCTACCACAGCCAGAGCGGCCGTACCGCCCGCCTGATGGAAGCCGTCTGCGCGGGCGCCGCGGAGTTTGCCGGCGAGGTGGAACTGCGGGTGCTGCGCGCCTTCGACGCAGGGCTGGACGACCTGCTGTGGGCCGAGGGCTTGCTGATCGGCACGCCGGAAAACTTCGGCTATCTCAGCGGCGCGGTGAAGGACTTCCTCGACCGCACCTACTACCCGGCCGAGGGCAAGACCCTGGGTCTGCCCTGGGCCATGTTCGTGTCCGCCGGCAACGACGGCGCGGGGGCCGTGCGGGCGCTGGAGCGTATTGCCACCGGCTATGGCTGGACCCGCGTGGCCGAGGCCCTGATCGTACAGGGCGAGCCCGACGGGATGGCGCTGGCACGCTGCCGCGAACTCGGCCAGACCCTGGCCGCCGGGCTGGCCTGCGGCGTCTTCTGAAGCGCGGGCAAAAAGAAGGCGAGCCCCGCAGGGCCCGCCGAGTGGAGGATCTGCCGCTCAGTACGCGGACGGATCGAGGCGCAGCAGCAGGTTCGGCGAACCGCTGCCCGGGTTGCCTACCTTGCCACTGGTGGCCGAAGCCTTGAGCGCCGCATCCACGGCCGCCGGGCTGGCACCGCTGTTCACGCTGAGATAGCGCGCCGCCGCGCCGGCCACATGCGGGCTGGCCATGGACGTGCCGCTCAGGCTGCTGGAGCCGGCATTGTTGTTGTAGGCCGCCGACACGATGTTGGAGCCCGGCGCGAACAGATCGACGCAGGCGCCGAAGTTCGAATAGGACGCACGCTCATCGGTATTGGTGGTGGCACCGATGGTGATCGCGCGCGGCACGCGGCTGGGCGAGCCATTGCAGGCGTTGGCCGTTTCATTGCCGGCCGCCACGACCACGGTGGCACCGGAGTCGATCAGGTTGTTGACCGCGGTATCGAGCAGGTCGGACGCGCCGCCACCCAGCGACATGTTGACCACGGCCGGCAACTGGCGATTGGCCGTCACCCAGTCCACGCCCGCGATGATGGTGGAGGTCGCCGTGCTGCGGCCGCAGCCGAACACGCGCACCGGGTGCAGTGTGGCGCGCTTGGCCACGCCGAAGCTGCTGCCCACGGCGGTACCAGCCACGTGCGTGCCATGGCCGTTGCAGTCGGTGGTGTTGACCGGATCCGTCGGCGGGCAGCCCAAGCCCAGCAGGGTGCATAGCAGGCCCTCGTTGCCGTTGGCGGCGAAGTTGCGGCCGGTGCCGATGCGGTTGGCGAAGTCCGTGTGCGCGGCATTGAGGCCGGTGTCGATCACGTAGACATGCACGTTCTGCCCGGCGCTGGCCGGATAGCTGTACTGGCCATCCAGCGGCAGGTTCACCTGGTCGATACGATCCAGACCATAGGACGGCGGACTGAACTGCGTCTCGGTGAGGAACAGCGTGCGGTCCTGCTCGATGCGCAGCACGCGCGGGTTGCGCGCCAGGGCCTCGGCCGCCGCGGGGGGCAGGCGTACGCTGAAGCCCTTCAGCGCATGGCTGTAGACCTGGCGGACTTCGCCGCCGCCGACACTGCCCACCACGCCCTGGACGACCTGGGCCAGCGGGCCGCTGCGGGCCGCCGCCGGCGCCAGTTCGACGATGTACTGATCGGGTATCAGCTGGCTCACCAGTCCGCGGATCGGCTGCGGGCCTGCAGCCTGTTGCGCCTGCGCTGCACCTGTCATGGCCAGCATTGCCAACGCGCCGAGGATCATTTTGCTTTTCATTCTTCAGGCTCTCCTGGTCTCGCTCTGGAACGGGCTCCCCAGCCCGGTACCCCGCCCGGAGCATACCCGCCGCCCCTGGATGGGGCCGTGCGAAAAAGTCCTACAGGCCTGTCCGCCGAAGGCGGCACGGCCCCGGCGGCCGGGCACAAAAAAGGCGACGCCCCGAAGGGCGCCGCCTTTTGCCGCCAGGCAGGGTCTCAGCGACCGGTGAGGCGCGGGCCAAAGTTGTAGCGCACGCCCGCTTCCAGGCGGTCGTCGTCACCCGCGCCCTGGACCGCGGCCACGAGGTCGACCTTCGGCGTCAGGCCATAGAGGCCGGTGAGGCGCAGCGAGGTGTCGTCATAACCGTCGATGTCGATGTAGCGGATTTCCGGCGACAGCTCCAGGCGGCCATCGGCGTTCTGCCAGCGCACACCGCCGCGCAGGCCGAAGCCGTCCTCGTCCGCCGAGCCGAACTCGAAGCGTTCATAGGTGGCGCCGGCGGTGAGATCCACGCTGTTGTTCAGCGGCGTGTGGAACAGCGCACCCAGGCTGAGCTGCTCCAGATCGTCGGTATCGTTGTATTCACCGATCAGGGCGATGTTCTTGTGGATATCGCCGGAGCCGGCGATGCGGAAGCCGGATTCGTCATACCCGTCGAAGTCGCGGTTCAGGAAACCGCCTTCCACGTAGGTGTAATTGTGGGCCGCGGCCAGTCCGGGCAGTGCCGCCAGGGCGCCGGCAGCGATCATCAGGCGGGTTCGGGTGAGTGCTTTCATGTTCGTGACTCCTGTCATTCGGGGGTGACGTCCGGCCTCTTCTGGGCCGCCGTTCCGCGATCAAGCGGTGAGCGCAGGATGGTGGTGGCCTACTGAACCGTCCATGAACGCGACCCTGGAGGTGACGCCGGCCCGGGACTTGCCCACAATGCGCAGCCCGCAGGCAGCCCGTCATCGCACTGGCACGCTACATGCGGAGAATCCGCCGAGTCCCCTCACCTGTTACGACCGCATGTCCCGCAAGATCGTCACGCGTCGCTCCCCCATCCATGGCAACGGCGTCTTCGCCGCCCGCAAGCTGGCCCCCGGCGTTGAACTCATCGAATACCAGGGCCGCCTGATGACGCACGCACAGGCAGACCGCCTGTATGAAGGCGGCGTGGATACCGGCCACACCTTCCTGTTCACACTCAACGAGCGCTACATCATCGACGCCAACGTCGACGGCAATGAAGCGCGCTGGCTCAACCATAGCTGCGCACCCAATTGCCAAGCCGTATGGGAAGAGAGCGCCGACGGCAACCCGAAGAAGGACCGCATCCTGATCGAGACCCTGCGCGAGATCGCCCCGGGTGAGGAGCTGACTTACGACTACGGCATCAGCCTGCCCGTACGCCAGACCGCGAGGATGAAGGCCCTCTGGGCCTGCCGCTGCGGCGCCCCGGAGTGCAGCGGCACCATGCTCAAACCCAAGCGCTGAGCGGGCAGGACGCAGGGCAGGTCACCCCCGCGCCTGCATTCCACAAGGCCAAAAAAACCGCGGCACGAGGCCGCGGTTTTTTTGTACCTCTCGATGCATCAATCCAGCGAACGCACCAGGTCGTAGCCCTGGAGGGTCGCGTCGAAGGAGAACGAGACTTTGCCGAAGATGCTCATCGCGGTGCTGGTGCCCAGCAGCGACAGCGCATCGGTCAGCGGGTTGGGCGGGATCGGACGATCCATGCCCGGCCAGTTGTGGCCGCTGTCCTTGACCGTGACCAGGGCCGCGCCGTCGGTGGAGCTGCAGGTCGTGTTGTAGGCGATATCGACCTGGTCGTTCAGCTTGACGGTCTTGTTGGCCTCAGCCGCAGCGCTGCAGCCGTTGATGGTCTTGAACTGGCCGTAGCGGGCCACGGTGGTGTCGTAGGCCGGATCGTCCACGCCTTCCACCAGCACCACCGGGGTCGAGACCGCCGCCTTGGCGCCGATATCGGCCTTGGAAGCCGCCGCTGCGGAGAGGCAACCCGCCGTCGACTCGGAGCTGATCGTGCCGGAGGCTACCAGCAGGATGCCGTTCATCTCGTTGCCGCGCTCGCAGAGGAAGCGGGTGGCGCCGGCCGCGCCGGACGAAACGCCGGCCACGACGACCGTCACGTTGGCGTTCAGCTTGGCCTGGATCTTGGCATCGTTGATGACTGCGGAAATCGCGTCGGCCGCACCGGCGAAGTCCCACTCGCGGACGAAGCCGACGCCGCCGCCGCCCAGCAGCACGTACGGGGAGGTCGGTGCCGCGATGGTGATGTCGCGGGCTTTGGCCAGCTCCGACAGGCGCATGTTGTTGATCATGGTGGCGCCGTTGCCACTGCGCCAGTGCAGGGCAATGTACAGGCCCTTCTTTCCGCCGGTAGGCGGCGTGACCAGCACGTACTCGGTATCGCCAACCTTCAGGGTCTGGTAGGTGACGCCGCCATCCGCGCCATCCTTGGTGCAGGGCGTGGGATTCATCGCGTTGATCGGCACGCGGAGATTCAGCGAGTCGCACTGGGCGTTGTAGGTCGGCTGGCAGGCACCGGCATCGGCTGCGGCCTTGTCGGCGCTGAAGCTCTCGGAGCAGGACTTGGCCGCACCGTCACCACCACCACCGCCACCACTGCTGCCGCCACCGCCCCCGCCGCCGCAAGCGGCCAGCAACAGGGCAAGGGAACCGGCCAGGACCGTACCGGCTCCGCGGAATCGCTCGAACATATCTGAATCTCCCTACAAGATTGCTGGCAAGCCGTCGATTGCGGCCTAAGGTTATTCCATATCAGGGGGCAGTTTAGCCCACTGGTCAAGTTCCGACCATTGGCAAATATCCGCAACCCGCAGTCGGTTTGCTCCCGACGTATGAAATATCTATAGGCCCAGAATATCTTTACACCCTCGGCCCCAATACGCCCTCCGACCTAAGTCGGATGCGGGCGATGGCCCCGAGGGAAGCACCAGTGAGAGAATGACCATTCACAGGCTTCGATACCCCGCCAGGACGAGCCTTTGATGCCCGGTCGGGCATATTGCCTTCCCCTGCAAGGACCCAGGACGGCCTGGACCCGCTCAGAGCGCCGCGCGGGGCAGGTAGTGGTCCACCAGCAGCAGGGTGAAGATCGCCATCAGGTAGACGATGGAGTAGCCGAAGGTCTTCATCGGCAGGCCCGGAAGGGGGGCGTACTTGAGCCGGAAGGCGTAGTACAGGAACAGGCCGTCCAGGATCAGGGTGCCCACCAGGTACAGCCAGCCCGACATGCCCACCGCGAAGGGCAGCACCGTCACCGCCGTCAGCAGCACGGTGTAGAGCAGCACCTGGGTGCGGGTGAACTCCAGGCCATGGGTCACCGGCAGCATCGGGATGTCGGCGGCGGCGTACTCCTTGTGCCGCTCGATCGCCAGCGCCCAGAAGTGCGGGGGGGTCCAGATGAAGATGATCAGGAACAGGATCAGCGAATGCGGATGGACCTCCCCGGTCACCGCCACCCAGCCCAGTACTGGCGGGGCCGCACCGGCAGCGCCGCCGATCACGATGTTCTGCGGCGTAGCGCGCTTGAGATAAAGCGTGTAGATGCCGGCGTAGCCGATCAGCGTGAACTGGGTCAGCACGGCGGTCAGCGGGTTGACCAGGAACCACAGCAGCACGAAGCCGCCGATGCCCAGCGCCGTGGCGAAGGCGATGGATTCGGTCATCGTCAGGGCGCCGGTGACCAGCGGGCGGCCGCAGGTGCGAGCCATGCGCGCATCGATATTGCGGTCGATGATCTGGTTCACCGCCGCCGCCGAGGCTGCCTGCAGGGCGATGCCCAGGGTACCCCAGAGGAAGCCGCCCCAGGGCGGCAGGCCGGGCACTGCCAGGAACATGCCGACGATCGCGGTGAACACGATCAGCATGACCACGCGGGGCTTGGTCAGCTCGTAGTATTCGTTGAGCCGTGCCCGCAGGCTCAGGGTCTGCTCCATCGTGGCAGCCATGCTAGCGACGGGCCTTCCAGGCGAAGAAATTGAGGCTGACCAGGGTCAGCAGGAGGATCGCCGCCCCGGCATTGTGCGCCGTGGCAAGGCCCAGCGGCAGCTGCAGCTTGACGACCGACAGGCCAATGGACACCTGCAGCGCCAGCGCCGCCACCACCGCCACGCCATAGCCGCGCCAGATCGGGAATTCGCCACGCCGCCACAGGAACCAGCCCAGCAGCAGCAGCGCCACGGTCACCACGACCGCGCCCACGCGATGGAAGAAGTGGATGGTGACGCGTGCCCGCGCATCGAGGATGCCGTGCTCGTAGTCGATACCCAGGCCGTGCCACAGGGTGAAGGCGGTGGGTACATCCAGCTCCGGCAGCCATTTTCCATGACAGGTCGGCAGGTCCGGGCAGGCCAGGGCCGAATAGTTGGTGCTGGTCCAGCCGCCCAGGAAGATCTGCACGCAGACCAGCAGCAGCGCGCCCAGCGCGTAGCGGCGCAGCCTGGACGGCGGCAGCGGCAGGGGCTTGGGGCCTTCCTGCGCCGGGGTACGCTGCAGCTCGATGGCCAGCTGGCGCTCGGAGCGGTGGCGCGCGGGCTCGGCGTCAGCCACAGCGGGGCGGCCACTGGCCAGCCACAGCCAGACCAGCAGCGACAGCGTGCTCATGCCGCCGATGAGGTGGGCGGTCACGATCAGCGGCTTGAGCAGCTCGGTCACGGTCCACATGCCCAGCAAGCCCTGGAAGATCACCAAGGCCACCAATACCCAGGGCAGCACGCCCGGTGCCCCCTGCCTGCGCAGCTTCAGGCTCATGAATGCCAGCGCCACGATCAGCAGGCCCAGCGTCGAAGCGAAGTAGCGGTGGATCATCTCCTTCCAGGCTTTATGGGCCTCCACCGGACGCTGCGGGAAATTCTGCTCCGCCTTGGCCACATCATGGGCCTCCAGGGGCACGCCGATATGGCCGTAGCAGCCCGGCCAGTCCGGACAACCCAGGCCGGCATGCGACAGGCGCACGAAGGCTCCGAGCACGACGACGCCGAAACACAGGCAGATGGCGAGGAAATTGATGCGGCGGAACCAGGACATGGCGGCAGGCTAGTGACTCGACGCGGGGGACAGATTTTACAGGATCGGGGGCCGGGGGTCGGCTGGGCATTTCGTCCCAGCCCGGGCGCCTCGATTCGGCCCCCTCTCCCGCAAGCGGGTGATTCGCCGCGCTTTGGCGATGCCTAAAGGGCATCGCCAAAGCGGACCACGGGCGGCCATGGATGGCCGCCCAGGGGTTGGATGGGCGAGTCGCCGTCCCGCCATGGACGGCAACCCCATGCCTGTCCTTTATCCAATCTGGCTCAACCGCAGCAGCTTCTTGATGTCCTTCAGGATGCCCGGCGACTCCGCGTTGGCCGGGTAGACCATCAACCAGTTGCCAAGCGGGTCGATCAGGTACAGGGCCTGCGGGTCCTTGGCTTCCAGGAAGCGGGCCAGGTCATCGCCCTGTCCGCTGGCGGCCAGGAACACCAGGTCTGGGTGCTCCTTCTTCAGGGCTTCCTCGCCTGCCTTCAGGCCAGCCATATCCGGGGCCAGGTAGACGCGCTGCACGCGCTGGCGCTTCTCGTTGAGCAGGGTGCGGATCTGGCGGATCTGGTAGAGCTTCTGCAGACAGGCGGTCTCGCAACCGGCTCCGGCCAGGTAAACGAAGCTCCACTTGCCGCGCAGGGCCTCGCGATCCTGCGGCTTGCCGTCATGATCCAGCAGTTGCAGCGCCGGCAGCGGCCGCGCCGGGTTGATCAGCTGGCCGTAGTTGGTCTTGTGCGTCGGCTGCCAGGCCGGAGCGAAGAAATAGAACACGATGGCCAGCAGCAGCGGTGCGAAGAACAGCGTGGCCAGCAGCAGGAACTGGCCACGGCCGCGGCCAACGGGGTGCTCGGTGGGATTCATGATCGACGCTTGAGATTGAGCCTGATGAAGAGGACCAGCAGGGTCGCGGTAAAGGCGAACCACTGCAGGGCATAACCGTAGTGCTTTTGCGGCGGCACTTCGACGCCGATATTCCATTCGCGTTCATAGCCGCCCGGCGCCTCGGGCGCCAGCAGCAGCAGGCCGGGCGCCACGCGCTCGCCGGGATAGAGACAGGCCAGGTCCTCCTGCGTGGGGTACTGCACCACGCGGGGGAAGGGGCGCTCATCGCAATTATCGCTCGCCACGCGCAGGCCTGGGCGCGGCAGCGGCCGCCAGAAGCCCTCGATCTTCACCGTGCCGGACGGGATCTCCAGCGCCGGCAACTGGCTGCGGTCCGGGTTGCCCGGCACCCAGCCGCGATCCACCATCACCAGACTGCCGTCGGCCAGGCGCAGCGCCGCCCAGGCATGGTAGCCGGCGCGGCGCTTGGAGCCCTGGTTGTCCAGCAGCAGTTGGCGCGCGCCCAGGTAATCGCCGGACAGGGAGCGCCGAAGCATGGCTTCCGCATGGGGCGGCTCGGCCGGGTCGAACGGGGTGGCCGCGGCCGCCGAGGCTTCGGCGTAGGCCCGCATCAGCCCTTCCTTGGCCTGGCCGCGGTGGTACTGCCAGAGGCCCAGGTTGATCATCAGGGCACTGAGGGCGGCGGTGGCCAGCCAGGCCCACCAGGGCGGTCGGAATGTGTAGTTCATGGCAGGGAGCGGCAGGCGGCGACGGTGGCGGACCGGTAAGATGACCAGCCAACGGCCGTGCGCGTTCCCTGCGCCGCCGCTCCCCTGCCTCCGGATGTCCTGCCCATGCTCGTCAAAACCATCATCATCGTCCTGCTGCTGGCCATCATCGGCTCCCTGATCGCCGGCGGCACCTTCCTGGTGAAGGACCCCGGCAACCGTCGCCGCATGCTCAACAGCCTGAAACTGCGCGTGGCCCTGTCGGTCACGCTGATCCTGTTCCTGGTCCTCAGCTACTTCATGGGCTGGCTCAAGCCCCATGGCATCTACCAGGGCCGCCCCGCCAACGTCGAAGCGTCGCCTTGAGCGCGGTAAAGCGGTAAAGCAAAAAGGGCGGCCGGATGGCCGCCCTTTTTTTGTTGCCGGCCGGGTTAGAGCCAGTACACCACGATGAACAGGCCGATCCAGACCACGTCCACGAAGTGCCAGTACCAGGCCACGCCCTCGAAGCCGAAATGCGAGTCGGGCTTGAAGTGCCCGGACATCAGGCGCAGCGTGATGATCAGCAGCATCAGCGTGCCCAGCGTCACGTGCATGCCGTGGAAGCCGGTGAGCATGAAGAAGGTCGAGCCGTAGATGCCGGAGGCCATCTTCAGGTTCAGGTCGCCGTAGGCGTGCATGTACTCTTCGACCTGGAAGAACAGGAACGCGCAGCCCAGGGCCACCGTCGCCCACATCCACAGGATCGTGGCGGTGCGCTTGTTGGCCTTCAGCGCGTGGTGCGCCAGGGTCAGCGTCACGCCCGAGGTCAGCAGCAGCAGGGTGTTGATGAAGGGCACGTCGAACGCCGGGATGGTGTCGAAGTCGCCGTTGAGCTTGGCCGGGCCGTTGGTCGGCCAGTGGTTCTCGAAGCCGGACCACAGCTGCAGGTTGGTTTCGATCTTGCTGCCCTCACCACCCAGCCAGGGCAGCGACAGGTGACGGGCGTAATACAGCGCGCCGAAGAACGCGCCGAAGAACATCACCTCGGAGAAGATGAACCAGGCCATGCTCCAGCGGTAGGTGCGGTCGACCTGGGCGCCGTAGAAGCCGCCCTCGCTCTCCATGGCCACACCGCGGAACCAGCGGAACAGGATGTAGATCATCAGCACGGCACCGGCATAGATGGGCACCGGGCCGATGTGCTTGTCTTCCAGGTAGCTGGAGACGCCAGCCAGGATCGCGACCAGCGCCACCGTCAGCGCGAACGGCCAGGCGCTGGGGGCGGGTACGAAATAACGGTCGGGATTCGGAGTGGCGTGCTCGGCCATGACTGTTCCTCTGTGTCTCAAATCTTCGGTTGTGCCGGCGCGCCCTGGTGGGCCACCTGCTCCACTTCAAAAAACGTATACGACAGCGTGACGGTATCCACGTCCTTGGGCAGGGCGGGGTCCAGCATAAACACCACCGGCATGTGCTTCTCTTCCCCGGCCGCGAAGGGCTGCTGGTTGAAGCAGAAGCAATCCGTCTTGCGCATGTGCTTGGCCGCTTCCATCGGAGCGACGTTGGGCACCGCCTGCGCGATCAGGTCGCGTCCCTCGGTGTTGCGGGCGTAGAACTTCACCGCGCGCATCTCGCCGGGGTGGACCTTGACGCTGTCTTCCTCGGCACGGAACTCCCAGGTGCGCCCGCCGTTGACGGTGGTGACGAACTGCACCGTCACCGTCCGGCTGGTATCCACCTGCACCGGCTCCGCCGCCGCCTGCATCTTGACCTTGCCGTTCAGGCCGATCGCGTCGCAGAGCGCGTTGTACATCGGCACCAGCGCAAAACCGAAGCCGAACATGCCGACGACGACGAGCACGAACTTGAAAGTGCTGCGCCGCGCGCCGGCGTCCATCAGCGATGGCTCTGCGCGATGACGAAGCCCGCCACGATGCCGAGCGCAAGCAGGAGGTGCAGGACCCCCAGGATCTTGTTACGGCGCGCCCGGGCGCGAAGGTCGACGCTGCTCATGTCAATCAGCTCAGCTTGTGCTTGTCCAAGGCATCGACGGCATCGTGCGTAGCGGTCAGCTCGTTGTCGGAGACGACCGGCGGCACTTCAAAGGTGTGGTACGGAGCCGGCGACGGCACCGTCCATTCCAGGCCGTGCGCGCCTTCCCAGACGCGGTCGGGCAGGCCCTGCTTGCGGCCGAACCAGCCGTAGCAGCAGGCGAGCATGTTGAAGATGAAGATGAACTGCGCCAGGAAGAAGCCGAAGGCGCCGATCGTGGACCAGACGTTCCAGTCAACGAACTGCACGGCGTAGTCCGGGACGCGGCGCTGCATGCCGGCGAGGCCTGCGAAGTGCTGCGGGAAGAAGGTGATGTTGATGAAGATGGCCGAGAGCCAGAAGTGGATCTTGCCCCACTTCTCGCTGTACATGCGGCCGGTCCACTTCGGGATCCAGTAGTACACACCGGCCAGGATGGCGAACACCGCACCCGGCACCAGCACGTAGTGGAAGTGGGCGACGACGAAGTAGGTGTCGTGGTACTGGAAGTCCACCGGGGTGATGGCGAGCATCAGGCCCGAGAAGCCGCCGATGGTGAACAGGAACACGAAGGCCAGGGCGAACAGCATCGGGCTCTCGAAGGTCATCGAGCCCTTCCACATGGTGGCGACCCAGTTGAACACCTTCACGCCCGTGGGCACGGCGATCAGCATGGTGGCGAACATGAAGAACAGCTCGCCGGCCAGCGGCATGCCCACCGTGAACATGTGGTGCGCCCACACGATGAACGACAGGAAGGCGATGGAGGCCACCGCGTACACCATGGAGTCATAGCCGAACAGCGCCTTGCGGGCGAAGGTCGGGATGATCGTGCTGACGATGCCGAAGGCCGGCAGGATCAGGATGTACACCTCGGGGTGGCCGAAGAACCAGAAGATGTGCTGGAACATGACCGGGTCGCCGCCACCAGACGCCGTGAAGAAGCTGGTGAGGAAGTACTTGTCGGTCAGCAGCATGGTCACGGCGCCGGCGAGCACCGGCATGACGGCGATCAGCAGGTAGGCGGTGATCAGCCAGGTCCAGACGAACAGCGGCATCTTGAGCAGGCTCATGCCCGGGGCGCGCATGTTCAGGATCGTCACCGCCACGTTGATCGCGCCGGTGATCGACGAGATACCCATGAGATGCACGGCGAAGATCAGGAACGGGAAGGCGTTGCCGGTCTGCAGCACCAGCGGCGGGTACATGGTCCAGCCGCCCGCGGGGGCGCCGCCTTCCATGAACAGCGTGCCCAGCAGCATGGTGAAGGCGAAGGGCAGGATCCAGAAGCCCCAGTTGTTGATGCGCGGCAGCGCCAGGTCGGAGCAGCCGATCATCATCGGCACCATCCAGTTGGCCAGGCCGACCCAGGCCGGCATCACGCCGCCGAAGATCATCACCAGCGCGTGCATCGTCGTCATCTGGTTGAAGAACTCAGGATCGACGAACTGCAGGCCAGGGTGGAACAGCTCGGCACGGATCACCAGCGACATCAGGCCGCCGATGAAGAACATGGTGAACGCGAAGAACAGGTACAGGGTACCCAGGTCCTTGTGGTTGGTGGTCTTGATCCACCGCATGATTCCCTTCTCGGGACCATGGTGCTCGTCGTGAGCGTGATCGTCGTGGGCGTGGTCGTGATGAGCCATGTTCTACTCCTGAATTTCTTAGCGCGCGGCGGCGACGGCGGCCGGCTGGACCACGCCGCTGCTGTTGCCCCACGAGTTGCGCTGATAGGTCACCACGGCCGCGACGTCGAGGTCGGACAGGTGCTTGAACGGGGGCATCATGCCCTTGCCGTTGAGCGTCTGCTTGATGTGATCCATGGCGGCGCCCTTGACGACCTTGCTGCCGACCAGCGAAGGGAAGTTCGGCGGCAGGCCCTTGCCGGTGGGCTGGTGGCAGGCCGAGCAGTTGGCGGTATAGACCTGCTCACCCTTCTTCATCAGTTCGTCCTTGGACAGTTCCTTGGCGGCGGCCGGGGCGGCGGGAGCGGCAGCGGCAACCTCGACCGGCGCAGCGGCCGGGGCCGCATCGGTGGCGGTGGTCGCCGGAGCGGTCGCCACTTCGATCGGGGCGGCAGCCGGAGCGGCGGCAGCGGCGGGCTCGCCACCCTTCTGCTTGGCCAGCCAGGCGTTGTACTCGGCTTCCGGCAGGGCACGGACCACGATCGGCATGAAGCCGTGGTCACGGCCGCAGAGCTCGGCGCAGACGCCGCGGTAGACGCCCGGGGTGTTGATCTTGGCCCAGGTCTCGTTGACGTAGCCCGGGATGGCGTCCTTCTTCACGGCGATCTCGGGCACCCACCAGGCGTGGATGACGTCGTTGGAGGTGATCAGGAAGCGGACCTTCTTGCCGACCGGCAGGACGAGTTCGTTGTCGACGTTGACCAGGTAGTTGCCGCCATCGACGTTCTTGAGCCGCTCGAGCTCCGCCTTGCTGAAGGTCTTGGCCCAGGCGGCACCGCTGAGCAGGCCGTTGCCGTCATGCTGGCGGGCGGCGTTGGATTCGGCGGTGAGGGTGGAGTAGTACTTCACGCCTTCACCCAGGTACTCGTATTCCCACTTCCACTGGTAGCCGGTGATCTTCACCGTCATGTCGGCGTTGCGGGTGTCTTCCATCTTGATCAGGGTGCCGGCCGCCGGGATGGCCATGCCGATCAGGATGATGAAGGGCGCGGCGGTCCAGAGGATTTCCACCAGGGTGGACTCGTGGAAGTCGGCCGGCTTGTGGCCCTTGGACTTACGGTGCTTGACGATCGAGTAGATCATCAGGCCAAAGACGACGGTGCCGATCGCCACGCAGATCCAGAAGATCAGCATGTGGAGGCTGTGCACCTCCTTGCTCAGGTCAGTGACGCCGGTCGGCAGGTTGTAGCCGCCGCTCGTTTCCGTGTAGGCCTGCGCGACAAACGCCGCCAGAGCCAGTGAGGTACCTGCTGCGATACGCGCGAGCCGTCCCATCTTCATCGCCTTACTCTCCCGAACATAAGTCTTGGGTGGGGGGCTCCGGCCCCCTACCGACTGCACCCGCCGCGCCTTCCGGCACCACGGGCCTCAGCAATTCCTTGATGCGCTCGCGCAACGCCGCGCGCTCGTCATCGGTGAGGCAGCGGCCGATCTCGACCCTCCGCCCCGCGTTCACCAGCAACAACCGCTGCGGATCGTTGCCGCGCCGGCCCCGTTCCATGACCACCCGCGTCCACGCCCGCGGCCAGGCCAACACCCGCCGCACCTCCCCGCCGAGGTCGCCGCACTCCACCACCAGCTGCCCGCCTTCGAAGCGGAGCACCTCGCGGTATCGGTTATGCCTCAGGGAAACCCACAGGGCCGCCCCAAGCGCCGATAACTCCAGACCCGCAAACGGAAAAATGGGCCAGAACCCCTGGGCGGCGAACACCCCCGCGATGCCCAGGCCCGGCACAGAAACCAGGGCCATGAACCCAACCGCCTGACGCGGGGTCAGGGAGGCATTGGGTCCGATAACCAGTCTGGTGTTGACGGGGGCAGTCATCCGACGGCGTCCAGCCGCGGAATTGTAGTGCAACGCAATCGGAGCGCGCAAAGGCCGCAGCGGCGATTTCGGCATCCGGAACAGCCATTTTCGCGCGATCCGCCGGTCACTGAAGCGTCCTTCGGCCGGCCGGCGCGCGGGCGCCCTAGCCTTCCTCTCCCTCTTCGTCGGGCTCCGGCGGCGGAGGCGGGTCCAGGAAGCGGCCCAGCGGGGCCAGGTCCAGGGCCCGGCCGGCGGCCCGCGCGTCGGCGCCGGCCGGGATG
Source organism: Solimonas sp. SE-A11 (assembly GCF_030345715.1). Lineage (GTDB taxonomy): Bacteria > Pseudomonadota > Gammaproteobacteria > Nevskiales > Nevskiaceae > Solimonas_A. The sequence goes on along the minus strand of NZ_JAUASX010000001.1, from coordinate 290,197 downwards.
ATCCCCAGCAGCGGCGCGGCGAAGCGGCGGCGCAGGGTCTCGATGTTGCCTTCCAGCAGGGGCATCTGCGGCGGCAGCACGTTGGCGATCCAGCCGGCCAGCTTCGCGCGCCGGGTGATGGATTCGGCGCTGAGCAGGGCATGGTTGAGGCAGCCCAGGCGCATGCCTACCACCAGGATCACCGGCCATTCGCGCTCCGCCACCCAGCTGCCGAGGGTCCAGACCTCGTCCAACGGCACCTGCCAGCCACCGGCCCCCTCGGCCACCAGCGTCTCATAGCGCGAGGCCAGTTCGCGATGCGCCACGTCGAGATCGGCCATGCGGATGCGCCGGCCTTCCATCCCTGCCGCCAGGTGGGGCGCCGCCGGCTCGCGCAGGAGGCAGGGGTTGATCAGGCTGTAGGGCTCGTCGGTGCCGCCAGCTTCCTGCAGGGCCAGCGCATCCTCGTTGCGCAGGCCTTCGGGCGTCTCCATGCCGCCGGCGGCCACCGGCTTGAAGCCGCAGGCGCGAAGTCCCCGGGCGCGCAAAGCATGCAGCAGCCCACAGGCGGCAAGCGTCTTGCCGGCGCCGGTGTCGGTGGCGGTAACGAAGAGGGTACGGGCAGCGGTCATTGCGGGATCGGGCGCCTCAGCACCAGGTAGAGGATTTCCCAGCTGGCGACGACCCCGTCGTCGCGGCGCCAGGGAGCATAGGCCTGTTCCAGCGCCGCCAGGGCGGAACGCCCCAGCAGACCGCGGCGGCGTTGAGCGCTGGCGTTGACCACGCCGGTCTCGCGCAGGCTGCGCATCAGCGCGAACACGTCGGCGTGCCACCCCTGCAGCCGCGACGTACGCAAGCTGAGCAGTTCCAGCCCCGCCGCCTCGGCGTGCGCCAGCCAGGCGGACGCCGGGGCGAAGCGGTGGACGTGCTCGGCCTGGTCCACCTGGCACCAGGCTTCGCGCAATTCCTGCAGCGTCGCCGGGCCCGGCAGGCTCAGGCATAACCAGCCGCCCGGCCGCAGCACCCGTTGCGCCTCGGCCAGAGCGCGCTCCGGCTCGGGGCACCACTGCAGGACCAGGTTCGACAGGATCGCATCGCAGCCCTGCGCGACGAGCGGCAGGCGCTGCGCATCCGCCACCACCGCGTCGAGCCCCGCATCACGCGCGCAGCGGACCATGCCCGGCGCACGGTCCAGCGCCAGTACGGCGGCCTGCGGATACAGTGCCTGCAGGCGCTGCGCGCCGAGGCCGGTGCCACAGCCCAGGTCGAGCAGGCGCTGCGGCGCCTCGACGCGCGCCGCCAGCTCTGCCAGCAGCACCTCGCGCGTGCGCTGCTGCAGCGTCGCGGCGCGGTCGTAGCTGGTGGCGGCGGCGCTGAAGTTGCGCGCGGCGCGGGCGTGATCGATCCGGGTGGCGGACATCTACTTCAGCCCTGCCGCCAATCCTTCCAGCAGCCCGTCGATCTGCTCGGCCGTGTGCGCGGCGGAGAAGGTGATGCGCAGGCGCGAGGTGCCGTGGGGCACCGTGGGCGGACGGATCGCCGCCACCCAGTAGCCGCGGTCGAACAGGGCCTGCGACAGGTCCAGCGCGCGCTGTTCCTGGCCCAGCAGCAGCGGCTGGATCGGCGTCTCGGACGCCGACAGCGGGATGCCGAGCTGGCGCGCGCCGGCACGGAAGCGGCGCACGTTGGCCAGCAGTTGCTCGCGGTGCTGAGGCTCCTCGCGGACGATGCGCAGCGCGCGGCGCGCGGCGGCGGCGATGGCCGGCGGCGGCGCGGTGGAAAAGACCCAGGTGCGCGCACGCTGCACCAGGTATTCGATCAGGGCCTCGGAGCCGGCGACGAAGGCGCCGCTGCAGCCCAGCGACTTGCCCAGCGTGGCGACGTAGACCGGCACCGCATCCAGGCCCAGGCCGGCGGCCTGCACGGCGCCCTCGCCGTTGGGTCCCAGCACGCCCAGGCCATGGGCGTCGTCCACCATCAGCGTGGCATCACGCGTGGCGCAGAGCTCGGCCAGCTGCGGCAGTGGCGCGATGTCGCCGTCCATGCTGAACACCGAATCCGTCACCGCCAGGCGCTGCTCGCCGTCGGCGGCGGCCAGCGCCACGGCCCAGGCATTGAGGTCGGCATGGTTGGCGCGCAGGTACTGCGCGCCGCTGAGACGGCCGCCATCGATCAGCGAGGCATGGTTGAGCTCGTCGGCGATGATCGAGTCCTTGCGTCCGGCCAGCGCGCGAATCACGCCGAGGTTCGCGGCCCAGCCGGAGGAGAACAGCAGCGCCCGGGGGCGGCCAAGGAAATCCGCCAACTCCTCCTCCAGCGCCTGGTGCTCGCGGTTGTAGCCCGAGATCAGCGCCGCGGCGCCGCTGCCGGTACCGCCCGCGTCGAGCGCGGCCTTGGCGGCCGCGGCCAGGCGCGGATCGGCGGCCAGGCCCAGGTAATCGTTGCTGCAGAAATTCAGGCACTCGCGGCCGTTGACCGTGATGCGCACGCCGTGCGCACCCTCGATCACGCGGCGCGTGCGATACAGCGCGCGGGCGCGCAGCCTGTCCAGCTCCCCACGCAGGCGCGCGTCGAGCGGGCTTTCCGCCTTTACGGCTGGATCTACATTCTTCAGGGACTTCGCGTTCAAGGCCTTCCTACCGATTTCTGGAACCTCGCCTGCAGTTGCGGCTGCATGGCATAGGCATCGAGCGACGCACCCATGGCCTTGTCCAGGGCTTCCAGCCTGGCCTCCGGCGCAGGGTGCGTGGCAAACATCAATGACAGCGTCGAATCCTGCGCGCTCATCGCATGCAGGGTCTGCAGCACGGCGGGCAGGCCGTACGGGTCGTAGCCGGCCCGCGCGGCGATCACCACGCCCATGCGGTCGGCCTCGTACTCGTCGCCCTTGTCCAGGCCGCGGTTCAGCACTTCCTTGACGCCGCCGAGCAGGCGCTCGTTGACCTGCTCGTTGCCCTTGTCCTTGATGGCGAACTGCTTGAGCAGCTTGCCGCCCAAGCTCATGCCCTGTGCCTTGCGCACGGCGTCGAGGTGATGCTTCTCCACCACGTGGGCGATCTCGTGCGCCAGCACGCCGGCCAGCTCGGCCTCGCTGCGCATGCGCGCCAGCAGGCCGCGCGTGACGAAGACGTAGCCGCCGGGCGTGGCGAAGGCATTGACGTTGGGCGAGTCCAGCACGCCGAAGCGCCAGGCCAGGTTCGGGCGCTCGCTGTGCAGCGCCAGCCACAGGCCCACCTCGTTGACGTAGCGCTGAGCGCGGTCGTTGTTCCACAGCGGCGCGGCACCGAGCAGGGTCTCGGCCCATTGGCGGCCGATGTCGCGCTCCTCATCCACGCTCTTGGTGGTGACCACGCCGGCGGCATCGTCGCCGTAGTTGTTCACGGCATCCTGCGCCTTGTTGAGCAGGCTGCCCCAGTCGGCGGCGAGTACCGGTGCCGCCAGCAGCAGGCCGGCCATCGTGCATGCGATCTTCTTCATGGCAGGCCGCCTCATTGCAGATAGGGAACGGTCTGTTCGACCAAGGGGCCAGCCTGGGCAAAGCTGCGCGCCTTGGCGTCGGTCGCCACGTAGCCTTCAAGCTTGGCCGCCTCCACCGGGTTGGGTGCGGCGTTGGCGATCTGTTCCTTGTCGAGCCCGCGCACGCCGGTGGCCACGGCGGTGCCGCTGGAGCCGCTCAGGGCGACATTGGCCGCCTTGGCCAGGCCGGACTCGCCGGCTCTTGCAGGCACGCCAGCGAGGCGCACCGACAGCAGCCGCACCCAGCCAGCCTGGCCGCCGGAGCTGACCTTCATCCAGGCGCCCTGGCGCGCCAGCACCTCCACCGGGGCCGCCGCCGGCAGTTCCACCACCGTGGCGGCGTCGGCAAAGGGCTCCTGCTTGAGTTCGCCGGCCTTGGCCAGCACGCCGCTTTCCGCGGCCCCTGCGCCGCCGGCACAGGCCAGCAGCAGCATCGCAATCCATCGCTTCATGACATCTCCCCCTTCCCGGGTTCCGTTGCAGGTCCGTGCGCAGGTTCGTAGAGCTCCACTTCCTGCGCCCTGCCCTTCACCTTAAACGAACCCCGTGACGCAAACCGGAACTGCGTCCCGCATGCCGCCATGGTGTCGCCAGACACCAGGATGCGCGCCACGCCCTTGGTCAGGCCTTCCACGCGACTGGCCAGGTTCACGGTGTCGCCGATGGCGGTGTACTCCAGCTTCTGCTCGGCGCCGATGAAGCCCACCACCGCCGGCCCCGAGTGGATGCCGATGCCCACGTCGAAGTCGGCCGCCGCCGCGCCCAGCTCCTCGCGGAACTCCAGCAAGGCACGCTGCATGTCCAGGGCACAGGCCACGGCACGCTGCGCGTGCTGATCGTCCGGGATTGGCGCGCCCCAGAAGGCCATGATGCAGTCGCCGATGAACTTGTCGAGCGTGCCGCCGTGCCTGAACACGATCGCTACCTGTCGGCTGAAGTAGCGGTTGAGCAGCTCCACGATCTCCTGCGGTGGCCGCGTCTCCGACAGCGAGGTGAACCCGCGGATGTCGGAGAACAGCACGCTGAGCTGGTGATGCTTGCCGGACAGCGACTCCACCGTCTCTCCGCGCTCCATCAGCTTGTTGACCACCACCGGGTTGAGGAAGCGACCGAACATCTGCACCGCCTGGCGCCGCGCGCGGCGCTCGCGCAGGTATTCCAGCAAGGCGGCGCTGAAATAGAAGGCCCAGGCGAAGAACAGGGGCAGCAACACCGGCAGTAGCCACAGCCGCGGCACCGCCGCCCAGGCGCCAGCCAGCAGCGCAGCGCTGATGGCGGCCAGCGCGACGCCGATGGCCAGCGCGTGACCGCGCCGATGGAAGGCCAGCCACAGCAGGGCGATCAGCAGCAACGCCAGGGCCGGCGCTGCCCAGCACGGCGGGCGCTGCATCGAGCGTCCGTGCTTGAGGTTGTCGAAGGCGGTGGCCAGCACCTCCACGCCCGGATAGCGGTTGCCCAGCGGCGTGACGCGCAGGTCGTGCAGCATCGAGGCGGCGGAGCCGATGATAACGATGCCATCCCGGAACTCGTCGGCGGGCCGCTGCCGCTCGCGACGGATCAGGTCGGCATGGACGTCGGCGAAGGACACATGGCGGTAGCCGTTACCCGGACCGCCGCGCCAGTGCAGCAGCAGGGAGTCTTGCCGTGGCACCGGCCAGCCGAGGTCCGCGGCGACCCGCGCCGGCAGCGAGGGGAACTGCCAGCCCTGCACGTCCAAGCGCAGCAGGTAGCGGCGGCCGACGCCGTCGGACTCCTCGTCGAAGTTGATCAGGCCGGTGCGCCAGGACTCAGGCGGCAGCACCAGCGGCGGCAGCAGCATGGCGCGGGCCTGGTCCCCCGCGGCGGCGGTGCGGCGCGCGCCCATCGGCGGGCCGAACTCGGACAGCAACACGCCGCGCGCATCGTCCTGTGCCGACAGCCGCAGGCTCGGCACGTAGACCCGCGGCTGATCTCGCAGTGCGTCCGCCAGCGCCTGGTCGCTGTCGGGGCGGTCGATGTCACGCTCGGAGAAGGACAGGTCGAACACTACCGCGGCCGGCTTCTGCGCCAGCAACCCTGGCAGCATCTCGGCATAGATGGCGCGCGGCCAGGGCCAGCGGCCGTAGTCGTCCTGCAGGCGCGCAAGGCTGGCCTCGTCGATGTCGACGATCACGATGCCCGGATCGGGCTGCAGGCGCGCGGCCTGCGCGCGCACGAAGGCATCGGACAGGCGGTGTTCCAGCCCCGAGCCCAGGTGCAGCAGGCCCAGCTCCAGCAGTGCCAGCACCGCGACCAGCAGGGCCGCGGCATTGAGCGAACGATTCGCCATGGTCGCGGCCCCGGATGCGCGGAGGACTACTCGGCGCGGGCCGCCTGCGAGCCGCAGCCTGCGGCCATCATCGCCGGCGGCGCCTCGTGCTCGTGGCTGTGCTCGTGGCCGCAGCAGCCGTGATCCTGCTCATGGCCATGCCCGTCGGTGGTGGCCACCGGCTCGAAGCTGCCGCCTTCCGGCGTGATGCCCAGGCGCGCGAACAGCGCGCGGTCCTTGGCGTTCTGCGGGTTGCTGGTGGTCAGCAGCTTCTCGCCGTAGAAGATCGAGTTGGCACCGGCCATGAAGCACAGGGCCTGCAACTCTTCGGTCATCGCGGTGCGGCCGGCGGACAGGCGCACGTAGGACTTGGGCATCAGGATGCGGGCGACCGCGAGGGTGCGCACGAACTCCAGCGGATGCAGGGCCTCGGCGCCCTTCAGCGGTGTGCCTTCCACCTGCACCAGGTTATTGATGGGCACCGACTCCGGATGCGGGGTCATGATCGCCAGCTGGCGCAGCAACTCGGCGCGATCCTGCTTCTCCTCGCCCATGCCGACGATGCCGCCGCAGCAGACCTTCACGCCGGCGGCACGCACGTTCTCCAGCGTGTCCAGGCGGTCCTGGTAGGTGCGGGTGGTGATGATCTTGCCGTAGAACTCCGGCGAGGTATCGAGGTTGTGGTTGTAGTAATCCAGGCCGGCATCGGCCAGCTTCTGGGCCTGGTGTTCCTTGAGCATGCCCAGCGTCAGGCAGGTCTCCAGGCCCATGGCCTTGACGCCCTTGACCATGTCCTCGACCTTGGCGAGATCACGGTCCTTCGGGGAACGCCAGGCGGCGCCCATGCAGAAGCGTGCGGCACCGTTGGCCTTGGCCTCGCGGGCGGCTTCCAGCACGGCATCCACGTCCATCAGCGGCTCCTTCTTAAGGCCGGTGTTGAAGCGCACCGACTGCGGGCAGTAGCCGCAGTCCTCGGGGCAGGCGCCGGTCTTGATCGAGAGCAGGGTGGACAGCTGGACCTTGTTGGCGTCGAAGTGCTGGCGGTGCAGACTCTGGGCGCGGAACAGCAGGTCGTTGAACGGCAGCTCGAACAGGGCCTGGACCTCTTCGCGGGTCCAGTCGTGGCGCAGATCGGTACTCATTTGAAGGCTTTCCCTATGAATCGTGGCCGGCAGTGTCCCGAGGGCGCCGATGGTTGTCAACCAAGGAGGTGACAGCGTGGTTGACGGTTGGCTGGGCCTGATATTCCCCTCCGCCTGCGCCTGGTGCGGCGCCCCCGGCAGCGACGCCTGCGCGGACTGCCGAGCCGGGCTGCCCTGGAACGACCCCGCCTGCCCCGGCTGCGCCCGGCCCCAGGTCCACGGCGAGCGCTGCGGCCATTGCGCCGCCAAGCCCCCGCCCTATGACGCCGCCTGGACCGCCTTCCGCCTGGAAGTGCCTGTGCAGAAAGAGATTCATCGCCTGAAATACCAGGGGCAGCTGATCGAGGCCGCGCGGCTGGGCCGGCTGCTGGCGCCGCGGCTGCCGTCCCGCCCGGACCTGATCCTGCCGGTGCCCCTGCACCGCTGGCGCCTGGCGCGCCGCGGCTACAACCAGGCCGGCGAGGTGGCCCGCCACCTGGGCCGGCTGACCGGCATCCCGGTAGACCCGCGCGCCGCCCGGCGCCTGCGCCCCACCCCGGACCAGATCGGCCTGACCGCCGTGGAGCGCCGCCGCAACCTCAAGGGCGCCTTCCATATAAGGACATCCCTGGAGGGACTGCACGTGGCCCTGCTCGACGACGTCATGACCACCGGGGCCACGCTGGCCGAACTGGCCCGGGCCTGCCGCCAGGCCGGAGCCGCCCGGATCGAGGCCTGGGCGGTGGCCCGGACCGCCTGAGCAGGCAGAATCTGCCGCAAGGCCTCACAATCCGCGCCCCGCGCCATCCGGCCCGGGCCGCAACAAGGTGATCCGTGGACAACAAGCCCGCCCAGCCCCCGTCCCAGCCGTTCAACAGCCTGCCCCTGCATCCCGCCCTGCTGCAAGCGCTGGACTCGCTGGAGTACCGGCAGATGACGCCCATCCAGGCCTTGAGCCTGCCTTTGATCCTGGAGGGCCGTGACGTGATCGGTCAGGCGCGCACGGGCAGCGGCAAGACCGCCGCCTATGGCCTGGGCCTGCTGTCGCGCATCGATCCGGCACTGCCGAAGCTGCAGGCGCTGGTGCTCTGCCCCACACGTGAACTGGCCGACCAGATCTCCAAGGAAATCCGCCGGCTGGCGCGCTGCCTGCCCAATATCAAGCTGACCGTGCTCGGCGGCGGCATCTCCAAGCGGCCGCAGTTGGCCTCGCTGGAGCACGATCCGCACATCATCGTCGGCATGGCCGGACGCGTGGGCGAACTGCTCACCGAGGGCGCGCTGAAGCTCGACGACCTTCGCGTGCTGGTGCTGGACGAGGCCGACCGCATGCTCGACGGCGATTTCGAGCAGGCCAGCCGCGCGATCATCCAGCAGTCGCCGAAGACGCGGCAGACGCTGTTCTTCTCCGCCACCTTCCCCGATGCCGTGCGCGCCGTGAGCCAGCGCCTGCAGAAGAATCCGGTGGAAGCCCGCACCGATCTGGCTGCCGCGCCGGGGCAGATCGAGCAGAAGTTCTACGAGGTGGATGACACGCGTCGCCTCGATGCGCTGGCGCACCTGCTGAGCACGCGCCAGCCCGAATCCGCTCTGGTGTTCTGCTACACCAAGAATGACGCGCAGGAAGTGGAAGCACAGCTGCGCAAGCGTGGATTCTCGGTACTGTCCCTGCACGGCGACATTGACCAGCGCGAGCGCGACGAGATGCTGGTGCGCTTCGCCAATGGTAGCGCCCGTATCCTGGTGGCCACCGATATCGCGGCGCGCGGCCTGGACATCAAGAACCTCGCCTGCGTCCTTAGCTACGAGCTGCCCTCGGACCCCGATGCGCATGTGCACCGCGTGGGCCGCACCGGCCGCGCCGGTGCGGCGGGCCTGGCGCTGCACCTGTTCACCGGGCGCGAACATGCCCGTGTGACCGCCATCGAGCAGCGCCTGGGGACCACGGTGGAGGTACAGCGCCTGGCCGCCGGCAGCTTCTCGCCCGACAAGCCGCTGAAACCCATGGTGATGACGCTCTGCGTCGATGCCGGCCGCAGCGACAAGCTGCGCCCCGGTGACCTGCTCGGCGCCCTGACCGGCGACGCGGGCATCCCCAACGGCGCCATCGGCAAGATCAACACCTTCGACACCCGTACCTACGTCGCGGTGGACATCAAGCAGGCGAAGAAGGCCCTGGACGGCCTGCGCAACAACAAGATCAAGGGCCGGAAATTCCGCGTGCGGGAGATTGTCTAAGCCGTATCGCCACCCGGGAGGTCCCCGCCATGGAACGCATCCAGACCATCACCCCCTGCCTCTGGTTCGATACCCAGGGCGAGGAAGCCGCGAAGTTCTACGTCTCCGTCTTCCCGAACTCGCGCATCACGCAGGTGACGCACTTCACCGAGGCCGGGTACGAGCTCCACCAGGAGGAGCCGGGCAGCGTCATGACGGTGGAATTCGAGCTGGACGGCCAGGCCTTCACCGCGCTCAACGGCGGGCCGATGTTCAAGTTCACCGAGGCGGTGTCGCTGCAGGTGAACTGCCGCAAGCAGGATGACCTGGATCACTACTGGACGCGTCTCTCCGAGGACGGCAATCCAGAGGCGCAGCAGTGCGGCTGGCTCAAGGACCGCTACGGCCTGTCCTGGCAGATCGTGCCGGCGCAGATGGGCGAGTGGATGAAGGGCAGCCCGCAGCAGGCCGGGCGCGTGATCAACGCGATGCTGAAGATGAAGAAGCTCGACATCACGGCACTGCAGGACGCGTACGACGGTTGAACGCTTTTCGCAGGAGCGGCTGTTAGCCTCGAGCGGGAATCGCGGCTAACAGCCGCTCCTACGATCTGATCAGCGCAGCGTCCGGTCGAGGAACGCCGTGCCCGCGCGCACCGCGCCACCGTCGAACAGGAAGGCCGGGATGTGCCCCAGCCCGCGCAGCACGTAGAGCTCGTTGTACACGCCGGCGCTATCCAGAGCGGCCTTCATCGCGTCGGCGTTCTTCAGGCCCACGATCTGGTCCCAGCTGCCGTGGTACAGGAAGAACGGCGGGCTGCCGCGCCCGACGCGGACCACCGGCGAGGCGGCCGTCCAGCCGGCGCTGTCATCCGCCAGCGTGGTGCCCATCAGCTTGCCGATCAGTGGACTGTCCGGGTAGTAGCGGAAGTCCGCCGGGATGCCGCCGGCCACCACCGCCTGCACGCGATCCGCCGCGGGCGTGTCTGCCGCGCCGAGCAGCGCCGCCAGATGGGCGCCGGCCGAGTAGCCCCAGGCGGCGACGCGCTGCGGTTCCACCTGCAGGGCCTCGTGGTTGGCGCGCAGCCAGCGCAGGGCCTGTCGCGCATCCTCGAACTGCGCCGGGTGGCGATACTCCGGGGCGAAGCGGTAGCTGATGTTCATCACCACGTAGCCGCGGCGCGCCAGGCGCCTGGCGATGCTGTCCATTTGCTGGCGCTTGCCGCCCACCCAGCCGCCGCCGTGGATCAGCAGCACCGCGGGCTTGGCGCCGCCGATGGCAGGGCGCCAGAGATCGGCGCGCAGTTCCGTGGGCCAGCCCGCGGGGGTGTAGGGCACATCCTTCTGGACGGCGTAGTCCACATCCATCTCCAGGGCGGGATCGGGGGAGCCGGTAGGCCCGGTATGGGTTGCGCAACCGGTCAGCAGGACCAGGGCGGAAAGCAGCAGGATTTTCGTGTTCATGCCCTTTGTACGTAATCCAGCGCCAATCCGATGAAGATCGCCGCGCCGAACCAGTGATTGTTGAGGAAGGCCTGGAAGCAGCGCGCCGGCTCGCGCCCGCGCGTGATCCACTGCTGGTAGACCGCCAGCATCGCGGCCACGGCAATGCCGGCCTCGTAGAACACGCCCCGGCCGGTGTTCAAGCCGAGCTGGATCAGCAGCAGCAGCGCCCCGCCCTGCAGCAGTGCGATCACCAGGCGGGCATGCCGGCCGAACAGGATGGCAGAGGACTTCACGCCGATCTTGATGTCATCCTCGAGGTCCACCATGGCATACCAGGTGTCGTAGGCGATGACCCAGGCGATGTTGGCCACCATCAGCGGCAGCGCCAGGGCCCAGTCGACCTCGGGCCGCACGGCGGCGAAGGCCATGGGGATGCCCCAGGAAAAGGCCAGGCCCAGCACCGCCTGCGGGATCGAGATCCAGCGCTTCATGAAGGGATAGGCCGCGGCCAGGATCACCGCCGGCACCGACCACAGCACCACCTGCAGGTTGCGCAGCGACAGCAGCAGGGCCAGGGCCACCAGGCAGACCCAGGCGAACAGGGCCAGGGCCTCGCGCGGGCGGACCCGGCCGGCGGCCAGGGGCCGCTCACGGGTGCGGGCCACGTGGGGGTCGAAATCCTTGTCGGCGTAGTCGTTGATGGCGCAGCCAGCGGAACGCATCAGCACGGTGCCCAGCACGAAGACCACGAACACCCGCAGGGACGGCGGCCCGCCGGCGGCGAACCACAGGGCCCAGAGCGTGGGCCAGAGCAGCAGGTAGATGCCGATGGGCCGGTCCAGGCGCATCAGGCGGGCGTAATCGGTCAGTTTCGGGGACATGCCAGGGGGATGGGTAAAAAAGTCGCGCGGCTGCGCTATCATCTTGGCATGAAAAGGAAATCAGGTGCGGAGTCGCCGCCCGCCCCGCGCACGCGGCGCGGAGCGCCCAAAAGCAGCCTGCGGGACGCCTCCGAATACACGGTGGACGAGCTCGCACGCGCCGCGGACACCACAGTGCGCAATGTCCGCGCCTACCAGGATCGCGGCCTGCTGCCGGCGCCGGAGAAGCGCGGGCGCACTGGCATCTACACCGCCGCGCACCTGGCACGCCTGCGCCTGATCGGCCAACTGCTGGACCGCGGCTACACCCTGGCCAACATCGCCGAGCTGATCGGCGCCTGGGAACAGGGCCAGGACCTGCGCCAGCTGCTGGGCCTGGAGTCCGCGCTGACCACGCCCTGGTCCGAGGAACTGCCGGCCTACTTCACGATGCCGGAGCTGGTGAAGATGCTCGGCAAGGGCGTGAAGGCCTCCGAGATCGCTGCGGTGCTGCGCAAGGCAGTGGAGCTGGACGTGCTGCAGTCCGAGGGCCTGCGCTTCCGCGCGCCGCGACCGCAGCTGATCCACGCGGCGGCTGAACTGGCGTCCATGGGCATCCCGCTGTCGGAGCTGCTGGACATCGTGCGCATGCTGCGCGGCAACGTCGAGCGCGCCGCCAACGGCATCGTGCAGCTGATCGTGGAGCACGTCTTCGCCCCCTACATGCACGGCAAGCTGCCGCCGGCCAGCGAAGTGCCGCGCCTGGCCGAAACCATCTGGAAGCTGCGCCCCGTGGCCGACGTCGCAGTGGACGCCGAGGTGGCGCGAGCGATGGAGAAGGCGATCAAGCAGAACCTGGGCGACGTGCTGGCGCATGTGCTGGAGCAGTTGCCGCAGCAGAAATCTTCGAACTGATCCTGCTCAGTTCCCCGAGGATGTGAAGAAACCGTAGCGAGCGACCCGAGGTTGCGCGTTAGGCGCGGAGCCGTACGAAAGTACAGCGAGCACCGCGCGCGCAAGATCGGGCCGCGCAGTAGGTTTATTCGCGTCCTCACACCTGGGCGTAGCGCCCCACATCCCCGATCCATCTCCCGATCAGCAGCTCCGCCCGGCCCGGCTGCGTCTGCAGCCATTTATCCGCCAGCACCTGCAGCGGCGCCACCAGGTCGGCATCGCGCATCGGGTCGGCCAGCTTCATGCCGATGACGCCGGTCTGGCGGCGGCCGAACAGCTCGCCCGGCCCGCGCAGCTCCAGGTCCTTCTGCGCCACGCGGAAGCCGTCGTTGGTCTCGCGCATCACCGCCAGGCGCTGGCGCGCCATCTCCGACAGCGGCGGCTTGTAGAGCAGCAGGCACTGGCTTTCCACCGCGCCGCGGCCGACGCGGCCGCGCAGCTGGTGCAGCTGCGACAGGCCCAGGCGCTCGGCGTTCTCGATGATCATGATGCTGGCGTTGGGCACGTCCACGCCGACCTCGATCACGGTGGTGGCCACCAGCAACTGCGTGTGGCCTTCCTTGAAGGCGCGCATCTGCAGGTCCTTCTCGTCGGACTTGAGGCGACCGTGCACCAGGCCCACGCGCAGGCCCGGCAGCTCGGCGCGCAGCTGCAGCGCCGTGTCCTCGGCGGCTTGCGCCTCAACCTGCTCGGACTCCTCCACCAGGGTGCAAACCCAGTAGGCCTGGCGACCCTGGGCGCAGACCTCGCCGATGCGCGCCAGCACCTCGCCACGTTTCTCGTTGGACATGGCGCCGGTGATCACCGGCGAGCGGCCCGGCGGCAGCTCGTCGATGATGCTGACGTCCAGGTCGGCGTAGGCGGTCTGGGCCAGCGTTCGCGGGATCGGCGTGGCCGACATGATGAGCTGGTGCGGCGACAGCTTGCCGGGCCCCTTGTCGCGCAGCGCCAGGCGCTGCTGCACGCCGAAGCGGTGCTGCTCGTCCACCACCACCAGGCCCAGGCGGTGGAAGCTCACGGCGGACTGGAACACGGCGTGGGTGCCGATGACGATGCCGGCGCCGCCATCGGCGATACGCGCCAGCACGGCGTCCTTGGCGGACTTCTTCAGCTTGGAGGCCAGCAGCTGCACCTCCACGCCCAGCGGCTCCAGCCACTGGCGGAAATTGCGCGCGTGCTGCTCGGCCAGGAGCTCGGTGGGCGCCATCAGCGCCGCCTGCCAGCCAGCACGCACGGCGGTGAGCATGGCAGCCGCTGCGACCAGGGTCTTGCCGGAGCCGACGTCGCCCTGCACCAGCCGCAGCATCGGCCGCACGCTGTCCAGGTCCCGGGCGATCTCGCCGATGACACGCCGCTGCGCGCCGGTGAGCGAGAATGGCAGCCCGGCCTGCAGCTCCTTCTGCGCGGCCACCAGCCCGCCGATCTTCGGCGCGGCGCCGGCCTTCACGCGGTTGCGCAGCAGGCGCATCGACAACTGGTGCGCCAGCAACTCCTCGCGCACTAGGCGCTGCTGCGCCGGGTGCGCGCAACGCAGCAGGGCGTCGGTGTCGGCATCACCGGGCGGCTGGTGCAGCACGCGCAGCGCGGCCAGCGTGGTGACCTCGCCCAGTTCCGGCAGCGGCGTGGCCAGGCCCACATCGCCCTCGGCGATCTTCAGCGCCTGCTGCGCCAGCGTGCGCAGGCGGGCCTGGGTGATGCCGGTGGTCAATGGGTAGATCGGCGTCAGCCGGTCTTCGGTGCGCAGGTCTTCCGGCCGGTCGGCCAGGCGGTACTCGGGGTGCACCATCTCCCAGCCCTGCGCACCGTGGCGCACCAGACCGTAGGCCTGGATCCAGCGGTCCGGCTGGAAGGCCTGCTTCTGCGTGTCGTTGAAATGGAAGAAACGCAGCCGCAGGCTGGCGCCACCGTCGTCCACCAGCACGCGCAGGCTGCGGCGCCCGGCGTAACGCACCTCGGCATGCAGCACGCGGGCACGGACCTGGGCCTCTTCGCCGTCGCGCAGCCGGGTCACCGGCGTGATGTGGCGACGGTCCTCGTAGCGCAGCGGCAGGTGGAACAGCAGCTCGCGCACGCGCTCGATGCCCAGCACGCGCAGGCGCTGCGCCACCGCCGGCCCCGCGCCCTTGAGGTATTTGACCTCGGTGGCGAGGGTGGACGCGGGAGCAGGCTTCTTTTGCTCTGGCTTAGCCAAGCACCAGGATGCCGTCGGCCTCGACGCGCGCGCCCTTGGGCAGGCTGGCCACGCCGATGGCGGCGCGCGCCGGGTACGGCGGCTTGAAGTACTGGCCCATGATCTCGTTGACCTTGGCGAAGTGCGCCAGGTCGGTCAGGAAGACGTTGAGCTTGGCGATGTCCGCCAGCGAGCCGCCGCTGGCCTGCGCCACTGCCGACAGGTTCTTGAAGACCTGGTGGATCTCGTCCTCGATGGTGGCGTTGAGCAGGGTCATGCTCACGGGATCCAGGGGAATCTGGCCCGAGAGGTAGACCGTGTTGCCGCACTTCACCGCCTGCGAGTAGGTGCCGATGGCGGCAGGGGCGGCGTCCGTATGGATGATTTCGCGAGTCATGTCTGGATGGGTCCTTGGGTGGGCGAAGGATAATCCAAACGCTGGCGAAAGACCGGCGTCAGGCCCTCATGACCCTCTCGACCGAATCGAGGCGGCGGACGCGGCGGATCACGCGCGCCAGGTGTACGCGGTCGCGCACGGTGATCAGGAAGCGCATCTCCAGGCCTTCGCCGCCGCCGCGGTCGGGGAAGTGCACGTTCTCGATGGACGAGCCGGCTTCCGATATCTCGGTGGTGACGCGCGCCAGCAGGCCGCGCTGGTTCTCGGCCTTCACGCGAATCTCGGCCAGATAGTCGCCCTGCACCTGGTCGGCCCAGGTCAGCGACACCCAATCCTCGGGGCGTGCCTTGACGTGCTTGCAATCGGTGCGGTGCACGACGATGCCTCGACCGACACTGACATTGCCGCGAATCTCGTCGCCCGGCACCGGATGACAGCAGCGCGCGTAGTCCAGCACCAGGCCCTCGGTGCCCTCGATGGCCAGCGACTGCGCGGCACCGGGAGCGGGCTTGTCGATCTCGTGCTCGGGCAGCAGCTGGCGCGCCACCAATGGCGCCAGGCGGTTGCCGGTGCCGATGGAGACGAACAGGTCTTCGATGTCGTTCAGGCCATAGGCCCTCAGCACGGGGGCATAACGCCTCTCGTCCTTGAGCGCCGCCATGGGCACCTGCAGCTCGCGCATGGCGATCTCCAGCAGGCGGCGGCCCAGGCGGATGGCTTCGTCCTCGCGCTGGTTCTTGAGATAGCTGCGGATCGAGGTGCGGGCCTTGGCGGTCTTGACGAAGTTGAGCCAGGCGGCGTTCGGCCGCGCGTGGCGCGCGGTGATGATCTGCACGGTCTGGCCGTTCTTCAGCGGCGAGTTCAGCGGCTCCAGCTGGCCGTCCACGCGGGCGGCCACGCAGTGTTCGCCCAGCTCGGAGTGCACGGCAAAGGCGAAGTCCACCGCCGTGGCACCGCGCGGCAGCCGGCGGATATCGCCTCGCGGCGTGAAGACGTAGACCTCGTCCGGGAACAGGTCGACCTTGACGCTTTCCAGGAAATCGGTCGAGGAAGAATTGTTGAGCGTGTCGAACAGGCCGCGCAGCCACTCGCGGGCACGGGCCTGCGGCGCGGCGGTGCCGTCGCGGGCGCCGAGCTTGTATTGCCAGTGGGCGGCGATGCCGCTCTCCGCCACGTGGTGCATGTCGCGGGTGCGGATCTGCACCTCGATCTTGTGGCCGCCGGGGCCGATGCAGGCGGTGTGCAGCGACTGGTAGCCGTTGGACTTGGCATTGGCGATGTAGTCGTCGAACTCGCCCGGCACCGGCTTGAACACATGGTGAACCACGCCCAGGGTGCGGTAGCAGTCGTCGACCTTGGGCAGTATCACGCGGAAGCCCAGCAGGTCCATGACCTTCAGGAACTTGAGCTTCTTGCGCTGCATCTTCTGGTAGACGCTATAGATGTTCTTCTCGCGTCCCACCACGGTGGCGCCGATGCCCTCCTGCTTCAGCGCCGCCGAAAGCTTCTGCTCCACTTCCTTGATGACGCTGCGCGTGTCGCCCATCTGCTCGCGGATGGCCGCGGTCAGCACGAAGTAGCGCCGCGGGTAGATCGCCTCGAAGGCAAGGTCCTCCAGCTCGGTGCGGATCGTGTGGATGCCCAGGCGCTGGGCAATGGGGGCGTAGATGTCCAGGGTTTCCTGGGCCACGCGGCGGCGCTTGTCGGGCGCCACGTGGGTCATGGTGCGCATGTTGTGCAGGCGGTCGGCCAGCTTCACCAGGATCACGCGCAGGTCCTGGGTCATGGCCAACAGCAGCTTGCGGAAGCTCTCCGCCTGGCGCTCCTGGCGACTCATGCCCTCGATCTTGCCGATCTTGCTGACACCGTCGACCAGCTCCGCCACGTCCTTGCCGTACTCCAGGGCCAGCGAGTCCTTGGAGATGCCGGTGTCCTCGATGACGTCGTGCAGGATCGCCGCGATCAGCGTGGTGTGGTCCAGCCGCATCTCGGCCAGGATGCGCGCCACCGCCAGGGGGTGGTAGACGTAGGGCTCGCCGGAGGTGCGGCGCTGGTCCTTGTGGGCATTGCCGGCGAATTCCGCCGCGCGGCGCACCTCGCCGATCTGCTCGTCGGTGAGATAGCCCTCCAGCACCTTGGCCAGCGCGTCGATACCGTACTCGCGCTCGGCGCGCTGGGTGCGGATGACGGTGCTGATACGCTGGATGACGGGCAGTTCCATGGCTTGAGTATATGTCGGGCTTCGGTAGCCATCTAACAAGCCCGGATGGGCTGTCCCCTCGCCCGCTTGCGGGAGAGGGTGACCCGGAGGTCCTGGGGAGGGTCGCTGCAGATGCCCGCAGGCGCAACCCGCCTGAATTTCAGATGCCCTCTGGGCAACTGCTCCTGCTTTGCCCTACTTGAGCAATAAAAGCCTCCACCACGAAAAAGGCCCGCTTGCGCGGGCCTGAGGCTTCTTTCGAAATCCGCGGCGTGAGCGCCGCGTGTCCTACTTAGGCATCGAAACTCGGGTCCAGCGCTTCCAGCTCCACCTTCGGTTGCTGCACGGCCGGCAGGTCGATCTCTTCGAGCACGCTGCGGTCGATGTAGCCCTCGGCGATCTCGCGCAGGGACAGGACCGTGGACTTGTGGTTGCCCCAGGGCAGGCGGGCGTCGGCGCCGCGGGCCAGCTGGCGCGCGCGCTTGGCGGCGACCAGGGTCAGGTCGAACTGGTTGGGGATGCGGGCGAGGCAGTCTTCAACGGTTACACGGGCCATGGCAGCAGAACTCTGGCAAAAACAAGGGCGGCATGGTACCGGATCGGGCGCTTTTAAGCCAGCAAGCCACGAATCCGGTCCCGGTGGCGGCGCGTCTGCCCCTCTATAAGGAGCCGGTGAGCCACGAAAACGGCCGAAATCTCCCGCAGGGCCCGGTCGAAGTCCTCATTGACGATCAGATAGTCGTACTCGTCATGGTGGGACATCTCGTCATGGGCCTGGGCCATGCGGCGAGCGATGACCTCGTCGCTGTCCTGGCTGCGGCCGCGCAGGCGGCGCTCCAGTTCCTCCAGGGACGGGGGCAGGATGAAGATGCCCACCGCCTCGTCGGTCTGACCCCGGACCTGGCGGGCACCCTGCCAGTCGATATCCAGGATCACGTCATGCCCCGCCGCCAGCAGGGCCTCGGTCCTGGCCCGGCCGGTGCCGTAGAGGTTGCCGAAGACCTCGGCATGCTCGAAGAACTCGCCCCGCTCCGCCATGCCGGCGAAGGTCTCACGGGTCACGAAGTGGTAATGCGTGCCATCCATCTCGCCGGGCCGCGGGGCACGAGTGGTGTAGGACACCGAGATGTCCGCAGGGATGCCCTGAGCCGCCAGGTGCGGGACCAGGGCCCGGGTCAGGCTGGTCTTGCCGCCGCCCGAAGGCGCGGAAACGATGAACAGCGTGCCCGCCGCCGTGCCGGATACCGTCATGCGCGGATCACTCGATGTTCTGAACCTGCTCGCGCATCTGTTCGATGATGACCTTCATCTCGACGGCGCAGCGGGTGATCTCGGCGTCCTGGGACTTGGACGACAGCGTGTTGGCTTCGCGGTTGAGTTCCTGCATCAGGAAGTCCAGACGGCGGCCGACCGACTCGCCACGGGCGCAGGCCTGCTTCACCTCCTCCAGGTGGCTGAGCAGGCGCGACATTTCCTCTTCCACGTCCAGGCGGGTGGCGGCCAGGGCGGTTTCCTGGGCCAGGCGCTGCGGCTCGATCTCCACGCCCAGTTCGGCGCAGCGGCTGCGCAGCTTCTGCAGCCACTGGTCGCGCACCTGCGGGTGACGCTCGCGGACCTTGGCCACCAGCTCGGCCAGGGCCACGGTGCGCTCGGTCAGGAAGTGACCCAGGCGTTCGCCCTCGCGGCCACGGGTGGCGCTGAAGTCTTCCAGGGCGCGCTCGAACAAGGCCTTGGCCTCGGCCAGCATTGGCGCGAAGTCGGCCTGCTCCTGGCGCAGCACGCCCGGGAAGGACAGCAGGCGGATGGGGTCGGTGGCGGTCAGGGGACCGCATTCATGTGACACGGCGTCCATGGCCTCGCGCAGCTGGCGCAGGCGGCCCACGTCCAGCTGCAGCTTTTCGTCGGCCTGGGCCTCGCGGTTGAAGCGCAGGCCGCATTCGACCTTGCCGCGGCCCAGGCGGGCACCGGCCAGCACGCGCAGTTCGTTCTCGATGGCGCGGAATTCCTCCGGCATCTTGAGCTGCAGGTCGAGGTAGCGGTGGTTGACCGAGCGCAGCTCCCAGCTGAGCCGGCCCCAGGGCTTCTGCACTTCCGCTCGGGCGTAGCCCGTCATGCTGCGGATCATGTGAGGTGTCCGTCGTCAGTAAATGAGGCGGACATTGTAACGGCGCCCGGAAAAAAGAATCGCCACGCAGGAAGACCCGGCGTGGCGATATCGATCATGCGTGAATGGTGAAGCTGCGCGGGCGGCGCATGTCCGCCCGAACCTTTGAGGCTTACAGCTTAGACCTTGGCAGCAGCCTTGGCCTTCTTCGCAGCCTTCTTCACGGCCTTCTTGGCGGCCGGCTTCTTGGCGGCAGCCTTCTTCACGGCCTTCTTGGCGGCCGGCTTCTTGGCGGCAGCCTTCTTGGCGGCCGGCTTCTTGGCCGCAACCTTCTTCACAGCCTTCTTCGCAGCCGGCTTCTTCGCAGCCTTCTTTACAGCCTTCTTTGCAGTGGTTGCCATGTCACAATCCTCCGATCTAGACGGTTTGCGGAACGCTTTCCGCATGAGCAGGAGATGCAACTCGCATTTCCCTGTTGTGAATATTTACTTAAAAATAAATAAAAAAGCAACGTCTTTATCTGGAGTGACTTTTTCACACTCGACGAACCGCATGAAAAAAATTGCTGCGCTTTGCGTTTTGATCGTTCAATTTTTTGCGTGCGGAATGCCCGCAAACGCTGATGGATACAGCGTTTCAGCGATTTCGTACGAACTGCTGCGCGAGTTGCCGCACGACTCGAAACGCTTCACTCAGGGCCTTGCTTTTCGCGACGACAGTCTGTTCGAGAGCAGCGGCCTTTACGCGCAATCTGCGCTGTTTGAGACCCGTTTGAGCGACCAGCGGACCCTGAAACGGGTGGCTTTGCCGCGCTCGGTTTTCGCCGAGGGGCTTGCGCTGCACGGCGACGAGGTGCATGTGCTGAGCTGGCGTGAACAACGCGGCTTCGTGTTCGACCTGAAGCTGCGCCTGCTGCGCGAGTTCCGGTTTCCCGGCGAAGGCTGGGGCCTGGCCAGCATCGGCAAGGAGCTGGTGCGCAGCGATGGCAGCCATCGGTTGACCTTCATGGACCCGCAGACGCATCGCGATCTGCGACAGGTGGAGGTGCGTGATGGCAGCGGACCCGTCGCGCAACTCAACGAGCTGGAATTCGCACGCGGCTGGCTCCTGGCCAATGTCTGGTACAGCGATCGTGTCGCGTTGATCAACCCGGCGGACGGCCGCGTCGGCGGATGGCTGGATCTGGCGCCGCTGCGGCGCCGGCTGCCCGACCCCACGAACCTGCCCGACGGTGCCGTGCTCAACGGCCTGGCCTACGACTCGGAGCATGACCTTATATATGTCACCGGCAAGTGGTGGCCGCGGCTCTTCGCGCTGCGCGTGGATTGGCCCGCCTTGCACCCGGCGGCGACTTCCTCAGTCAATAAGTAATAATAATTACCAATGCGGATTATGAAGGCGTAGCCTTTGATATAACCGCAGATGTATAGTGGCCTCATCGCTATTCATCGGAGTTTTGGTAATGCAATTTACCCACGAGCACGAGGAGCTGTACCGCACCACCAAGCGCTTCGTCGAGGAAGAGCTGAATCCGCACGTGGCGGAGTGGGAGAAGGCCGGCATCTGGCCGGCCCACGAGGTGCTCAAGCGCATGGGCGACCTGGGCCTGCTGGGCATCAACAAGCCGGTGGAGAACGGCGGCCTCGGGCTGGATTACTCCTACCAGATGCTCTTTGCCCAGGCGCTGGGCAACTGCCTCTGCGGCGGCGTGCCAATGGGTATCGGCGTGCAGACCGACATGGCCACCCCGGCCCTGGCCCGCTTCGGCTCGCCGGCGCTGCGCAAGGAATACCTGGATCCGGCGATCAAGGGCGAGATGGTGGTGTCCATCGCGGTGTCCGAGGCCTCGGCCGGCTCCGACGTGGCCGCCATCAAGACCACGGCGCGCCGCGAGGGCGACGACTACGTGATCAACGGCTCCAAGATGTGGATCACCAACGGCACCCAGTCGGACTGGGCCTGCATGCTGGTGAACACCGGCGAGGGCAAGCCGCACATGAACAAGTCGCTGATCGTGGTGCCGATGGACGCCAAGGGCATCGACCGCAAGACCAAGCTGGACAAGCTGGGCATGCGCTCCTCCGACACGGCCATGATCTTCATGGACAACGTGCGCGTGCCGCGCCGCAACCTGATCGGCAGCGAGGGTATGGGCTTCACCATCCAGATGATGCAGTTCCAGGAGGAGCGTCTGTTCGGCGCCGCCTCCGGGATCGACGGCCTGTTCAACATCATCAAGGAGACCATCGAGTACACCGGACAGCGCCAGGCCTTCGGCCAGTCGCTGCTGGACAACCAGTCGGTGCACTTCCGCCTGGCGGAACTGCGCACCGAAGTGGAGTCGCTCAAGGCGCTGATCTACCAGACCACCGAGGAGTACGTGCTGGGCAAGAAGTCGCCGCAGGAGGTGGCCATGCTGGCCTCCATGTGCAAGCTCAAGATCGGTCGCGTGGGCCGCGAGGTCACCGACGCCTGCCTGCAGTACTGGGGCGGCCAGGGCTTCATGTGGGAGAACAACGTCTCCCGCGCCTACCGTGACACCCGCCTGGTGTCGATCGGCGGCGGTGCTGACGAGGTGATGCTGGGCATCATCTGCAAGATGATGAACATCCTGCCGGGGAAGAAGAAGTTCGAAGCCAGGAAGGCGGCCGAGAGCGCAGCCTGATAGGGACGGGACAATAAGGGCGAGAGCCTGGAGGAGAGAGGCGGCCGCGAGGCCGCCTTTTTTGTGCTGCCTCTTCCAGAGCGCAGACGAGCCGATGGAGCGGCTGAACCGGCGCAGATCAGCCAATGCCTGGGCGCGCGGGACCGGACAGCAGGCACAAAAAAACCGGCCACCTTTCGGTGGCCGGTTTTTACTTCTATAGAGTGGCGGAGCGGACGGGGCTCGAACCCGCGACCCCCGGCGTGACAGGCCGGTATTCTAACCAACTGAACTACCGCTCCACTGTATCCTCTGGTGGGTGCTGAGGGGCTCGAACCCCCGACCTACGCCTTGTAAGGGCGACGCTCTACCAACTGAGCTAAGCACCCCTCGAACCTTGGCCGTTCGTACCGAACGCCCCAGAAGAGCCCGCTACTTTACAGCGTCTTTCAGCGCTTTGCCAGCTTTAAATGACGGCGTCTTGCTGGCCTTGATCTTCAGGGGGGCGCCGGTCTTGGGATTGCGGCCGGTACGGGCCTTGCGCTCGCGCACCTGGAAGGTGCCGAAGCCCACCAGCGAAACCTTGTCGCGCTTCTTCAGAGCCTTGGCCACCACTTCAAACAGAGAATCGATCGCGCGGCCGGCGTCGGCCTTCGACAGTTCGGCCTTGTTGGCAACCGCGTTGATCAGATCGGTCTTGTTCATTGACTCATTCCCTCACAGACGGATTATTTGATACGGCCTGATGGCCGACTGGATGCTGGATGCGGATTTTCCTGGCTCGGAGTGACTTGGCCGTGACGGCGGCGAAGCCCGTTGGGGACGGCTGGAGCCCAGGTCCGGCGCTTTATAACAAGCGACCTGTAGAGCGTCAACAAAGCCGCTGATCGCCCGCAAAGCCTTGCGCCATGCGGCTTTCGGGGCCTGCGACATGTAGGAAAATCTACCCTGGCCGACCGGGGAGCGTGCAGGGCCGACAAACGTGCGCACGCCAATGAGCCCATCGGTGGAACATGAAGCCCCGTCCGTGGTCACAGCGTGACAGCGGGCAGGGTTGACCGCTCATTCCTTTTGCTACACTCCGGCCAGATTCAGACGCGAAGCCAATCCCCGATGCCCCTCTCCGACTGCCGCAAGTCCGCAGGCCTGATGCTCGTTGCATTGCCCGTTGCGCTGCTCGCGCTGGCCCTGCCGGCTAAGGCCGCCAGCCCCAGCGCCGCCGAACTCGAAGAGCAGACGCTCAAGCTCGACCAAGCCGTGCAGGCATTCAAGAAAGAAGCGCTCGGCTTCAACACCGAAGCCCAGCAGGTGGAAGACGATGTGCTCTTCCCGCCACATGCGCGCCTTTCCGTATACCTGTCGGTGAAGGTGCCGGGCCTGCTGCTGAAGGAAGTGAGCGTGGCGGTGGACGGCAATGCGCCCCAGACCTTCGCCTACACCGACCGCGACGCCAAGGCGATGCTCTCCGAGGGCCACATGCAGCGCGTGCTGCGCACGGCCGTCGGCGCGGGGGCGCACCGCATCCGCATCAGCTACAGCGGCCAGATGGCCGACGCCAAGGCCGATGCGCCGCCGGTGGGCGACAGCTACGAGGCCGTGTTCGACAAGGACCAGCGTGAAACCAACCTCGAATTCAGCATCTCGCGCCGCACGCGCCTGTCCAAGGCCGGCATCTCCATGACGCAGTGGAGGCCCAAGAAGTGATATCCCCGCGCAAACTGCTCTGCGGCAGCCTGGCTGCCGCGGCGATGATGGCCGCCGGCACCGCCGCGGCTGCCGAATCCTATGTCTCCGGCACCAAGACCGATCCGCTGGTCCGCAGCGCGATGTTCCTGGACGCCGACGGCCGCTATTTCTCGGCCCTGGTCGAGTTGCTGTCCGGCAGCCGTGGCAAGGACCCGGCCCGCATGCCGGCCGACTTCCAGTGGCGCCTGGCCGAGAGCTACCTGTCCTTCGGCATGCGCGACGAGGCCGAGGCGATCTATCGCAACCTGGCCACGGGCACTCCCGATCCGCTGGTGCTGGCCAAGGCCCGCCTGAAGCTGGCCGAGTTCGACTACCAGCGCGGCTACAACGCGGAGTCGCGCGCCACACTGCTCCGCATGAAGGAGAAGCTGCCCAAGACCCTGGTCGAGGACTGGCAGGATCTCTACACCCGCGTGCTGATGGCCGAGGGCCGCTACAGCGAGGCCGCCGAGGCCCTCACCGCCGAGGACAACGCCAGCAAACTGTCCGAGTACACCCGCTACAACCTGGGCGTGGCGTTGATCAACGACGGCCGCGCCGCGCAGGGCGTCACCATCCTCGACAAGGTCGGGCGCCTGCGCCCGGTGACCTCCGAGGACCTGGCACTGCGTGATCGCGCCAACCTGACGCTGGGTTACTGGTTCCTGCAGAACAAGCAGGGCGGCACCGCCAAGCCGGTGTTCTCGCGCATCCGCCTGGATGGGCCCTTCTCCAACCGTGCCCTGCTGGGCCTGGGCTGGGCGGAGCTCGCTCCCACCGGCGAGAAGACGCGCCGCGTGGAAGTGGGCGACCAGACCAAGGAAGAGAGCCCGTTCTCCAACTTCTCGACGCTGGGCGTGCTGCTGCGCCCCGGCTTCCTGGAAGACGACATCTTCAAGCGCGCCAACCTGCGCAACTTCCGCCTGTCCAAGGCGCAGAAGGACGAGGAAGAGGCGCTGCGCAAGGCCCTGGTTCCCTGGGTGGAGCTGATCTCGCGTGATCCCATGGACCCCGCCGTGCAGGAAGCCTGGCTGGCCATCCCCTTCACGCTGGACCGCCTGGGCGCGCACACGCAGGCGCTGAAGTTCTACGAGCAGGCCATCGGCGAGCTCGAGAAGGGCCGCAAGCGAATGGATATCGCCATGGATTCGATCCGCAAGGGTCGCATGGTGGAAACCATCGTGCGCCGCGACATCGACTCCGAGGCGGGCTGGGAGTGGAAGCTCAAGGACCTGCCGGACGCGCCGGAAACCTACTTCCTGCAGTCACTGCTGGCCGAGCACCGCTTCCAGGAAGCACTGAAGAACTACCGCGACATGCGCATGCTCTCGCGCAACATCGACGCCTGGCGTGGTCGCATCGACGCCGCCGACAAGAGCTGGAGCAGTGTCGAGCGCGAGCCGGCGATCATCCCGGAGCTGCTGTCGCGCGCCAAGCAGGACAGCGAGGTGCCATTTGCCGGCCTGCGCATCCAGCTGCGCAGCGAGACCAAGCTCTCGGCCCCGGGCACCTACACCGACAAGCTGGCCGCACCGGCGCCTGCGCCGGCACCGCTGGCGGTGGCTGTTGCGCCGGCCGGTGGCTTCAACGGCCCCTATGAACGCGCGCAGAACCTGAAGAAGCGCATGGAAACGCTGCGTGGCCTGGCCGAGCAGATCGGCGCCGAGCAGGATGCCCTGCTCAAGGCGATCGCGGTGCGCGAACTGGCTGGCCAGCAGCGCCAGATCGAGAAGTACCTGATCGAAGCCCGTTTCGCATTGGCGCGCCTGTACGACCGCGCACAGAAAGGTGAGCTCGACAAATGAATAACAGGATGTTGCCCTTCGCGCTCACCGCGATCGCGCTGGCGCTGGCGGCCTGCTCGCAGCAGCCGATCAAGGGATCGTCGCCGCGCATCAGCAAGGCCATCGGCAAGATGGATGCGCCAAGCCAGGAAAAGCTGCCGATCATCACCTCCGAGCCGATCGCCACCGATCCTCAGAAGGCCGCCGACAACTATCGCGCGCTGCTGGACCTGCAGCCCGACCTGGACACCAAGGCCGAGGCCAAGCGCCGCTTGGCCGACCTCACGGTGCAGATCGAGGACAGCAAGGGCAATGTCGGCGAGAGCAACCAGGCCCTCAAGGAGTCGATCAAGTTCTACAACGAACTGCTGAACGACCGCCCCGAGGACAAGAACAACGACCGCGTGTTCTATCAGCTGGCCCGTGCCTACCAGAACGTGGGCGACGTCAACGCCGCGATCGACACGCTGCGCCGCCTGAACGAGCGCCACCCGGACTCCGACCTGTCCGGCGACGCGCATTTCCGCCGCGCCGAGCTGCTGTTCCTGACCAAGCGCTATGACGAGGCGGAGGTCGAGTACAAGACGGTGATGGACCTGGGCGACCAGACCCAGTTCTTCCAGCTCTCGCAGTACAAGTACGGCTGGAGCCAGTACAAGCAGTCCAAGTTCGAGGAGGCCGTGGGCACCTTCTTCGCGATCCTGGATCGCGAGCTGCCTGCCGGCGAACAGTACGAGACCGACAAGGCGCTTTCGGGCGTCGACAAGGGCAAGTACGACATGGCCAAGGACTCGCTGCGCGTTGTGACGCTGTCCTTCGTGCAGCTGGGCGGCGGCAAGGCCCTGAACGAATACCTGGGCAAGCACGGCGATCCGCGCTACTACCCGCTGGTCTACGCCGCGCTGGGCGAGACGCTGCTGGAAAAGGAGCGCTACACCGACGCCGCCGAGACCTATGCCGCTTTCACCGAGCGCTACCCGCGCTCGCCGCGCGCGCCGGCCTTCCAGACCCGCGTGATCAAGGCGTATTCCGAGGGCGGCTTCCGCGACATCGTGGTCCGCGAGAAGGAACGCTACGCGGTGAACTACGACCCGGCGGCACCCTATTGGGGCGGCCAGCCGGCGACGCAGGAGGTCCTGACCGAGCTGCGCTCGCACATGGAGGACCTGGCCAAGCACTACCACGCCCTGGCGCAGAAGGACCCGGCGACGCAGAAGCCGTCCTTCCTGGTGGCGGCCAAGTGGTACAAGCGCATCATCGAGGTCTACCCCAAGGACCCGCGCATCACCGACATCAACTTCCTGCTCGGCGACGCGCTGCTCGACGGCGGCCAGACGCTGGAAGCGGCCAAGGAATACAGCAAGACCGCCTACGACTACCCGCCGCACACCAAGTCCGGCGAGGCGGCCTACGCGGGCGTGCTGGCGTACCAGAAGTACGCCAAGGAAGTGCCGCCGGCCGATCGCGCCGCCAGCGCGCTGCGCCAGGCGATCGATGCCAGCCTGAAGATGGCCGACACCTTCCCCGGCCACCCGAAGACTCTGCCGGTGCTGACGCAGTCGGCGCTGGACCTCTACGAGCTCAAGGGCTACGACGAGGCGATCAAGGTGGCGGACCGCGTGATCAAGGCGCCGGGCAACGTGGCGCAGGACCTGCGCCGCACCGCCTGGAGCGTGACCGGCGACTCGCACTTCGCCCAGAAGCGCTACCCGGACGCCGAGAAGGCCTTTGCCGAGGAGCTCAAGCTCACCACGCCCAACAGCCCGGCCTACGCCGAGGTCACCGAGCAGTTGGCCGCGTCGATCTACAAGCAGGGCGAGGCCGCGCGTGACGCCAAGGACCTGCGCACCGCCGCCAACCAGTTCCTGCGCGTCGGCCAGGTCACGCCGCAGGCCAAGATCCGCGCCACCGCTGACTACGACGCCGCCGCGGCCCTGATGCAGTTGGAGGACTGGCCGAAGGCCGCCCAGGTGCTGGAAAGCTTCCGCAGCATGTTCCCGGCCCACGCCCTGATCGCGGACGTGGACAAGAAGCTGGCCGTGGCCTACCACAAGGACAACAAGCCGGCCCAGGCCGCTGCCGCCTACCGCCGCATCTCGATGCGTGCCACCGAGGCGGTGGACACGCGCATGGAAGCGGCCTGGCTGTCGGCCACGCTGTACGACGAGGCCAAGATGCCGGCCGAAACGGCGCAGGGCTACGAGACCTACGTGCGCCAGTTCCCGCGACCGCTGGCCCGCGCGGTGGATGCCCGCCAGCGCCTGGTGGAACTGGCCCGCGTGCGCGGCGACACGACCGCCGAGACGCTGTGGCTGCGTGAGCTGGTGCAGGCCGACGACACCGCCGGCGCCGAGCGCACCGAGCGCACCCGCACGCTGGCCGCGCAGGCCAGCCTGGCGCTGGGCCGCATGAGCGCGGCGCAGGCCAAGACGCTGCGCCTGACCGCCCCGGTGGAAAAGACCCTGCCGGCCAAGAAGCAGGCCATGGAAGCTGCCGTGCAGGCCCTGAACAAGGCGGTAAGCTACGGCTTTGCCGAGATCACCACCGCCGCCACCTACGAGTTGGGCACGCTGCAGCAGGACTTCGGCAAGGCGCTGATGGACTCCGAGCGGCCGCGCAACCTCAAGGACCTGGAGCTGGAGCAGTACAACCTGCTGCTGGAAGAACAGGCCCTGCCGTTCGAGGAAAAGGCTATCGCCGCCTGGGAAGCCAACCTCAAGCGCATCCCGCAGGGTGTCTACGACGAATGGGTCGCCAAGAGTGCCAAGGCGCTGGCCGCGATCGCGCCGGCCAAGTACGGCAAGCGTGAGAAGGGCGAGGATCGCTATGAAAGCCTCAAGTAAGCTGCAGCTGGCGCTGGTGCTGGCACTG
The DNA here is from genome assembly GCF_030345715.1 of Solimonas sp. SE-A11. Lineage (GTDB taxonomy): Bacteria > Pseudomonadota > Gammaproteobacteria > Nevskiales > Nevskiaceae > Solimonas_A. The sequence goes on along the minus strand of NZ_JAUASX010000001.1, from coordinate 261,923 downwards.
GGCGCGACGGTATCCGCGTGCAAGACCTCGCCGGAGCGTCCGGCGCCGCCGGATCGCCCAGGCGCCGAGGCCACGGCTCCCAAGCCGCCCGACAAGGGTGACCCGAAGGCCCGCTTTGCCGCGGCACTGGAACAGCTCAAGGGCAAGCAGTTCCAGGAGGCCGAGGAGGCGTTGACGTCGCTGACCAAGGACTTCCCGGAGTACTCCGGCCCCTGGACCAACCTGGGCATCATCTACTTCAACTCCAACCGCAAGGGCCCGGCGGCCGCGGCCTTCAACAAGGCGGCGGTGCTGAACCAGGACAACGCGGTAGCCTTCAACTACCTCGGCATGCTGGCGCGCGAGACCAAGGACTACCCCCGTGCCCAGATGGCCTACGAGAAGGCCCTGAAGCTGGAGCCGGACAATGCCCTGGTGCACTACAACCTGGCGATCCTGCTGGATGAGTACCTGAAGCGCCCGGCCGATGCCCTGCCCCACTACAAGGATTACCAGCGCCTGTCCGGAAAGCAGGACCTCAAGGTGATCGCCTGGGTCGCCGAGATCGAATCCAATATCGCCAAGGCCGCGCCGCCGCCGGCTGCCGCCCCGGCCGTGTCCCCTTCGGCGACCCCGGCGGCGCCGGCCGGGCAGCCACAGCCGAAGAGCGGTGCCGCGCAGACGAGACCGCGCGCCGCGGAGCAAGCAAAATGAGGACCGTGAAAGCTTTATTTCCCGCCCTGATTCTGGCAATGTCCTGCGCCGCCCAGGCCCAGGACGAGATGCCCGCAGTGGGTGGTGGCCAGCCCGCCGCACCCACCGAGACGCCCGCCCAGGCCGCGCCGCGAACCACGGCCGTCAAGGAGCAGGCGGTGGGCACGAACATCTTCGCCGGCGAGAAGGAATCGCCGATCGGCCTCTACATCATGCCCTGGCGTGAATCCCCGGCCGAACGTGATATCGACCGCCCGGCGCGGCTGCTGCAGGAGCAGGTGCTGCCTGTGGACCGCGTGGTGTTCGAGCGGCAGCTGGAATACTACGACGCGCTCTCGGGCGCGTTGAAGAGCAAGGGCCTGGTCACACCGCTGGAACGCCCGTAAACGGCGCTCCATCCACCGATTTTCATCAAAGACGCAAGCGACACTAAAGGATTCGAATCATGGATTTCTTCGCCAAAGTGCTGCACTTCTTCCAAGAGGGCGGCCTCTTCATGTATCCCATCGCCCTGGTCGCGGTCTGCGCCATCGCGATCGCGGTGGAGCGCTGGTTCTTCCTGCGCCGCGTGCAGAAGGAAAACGCCGTGCTGTGGGCCGAGGTTTCGCCGCTGATCGCCCAGGGTGACCTGGAGACCGCCGCTCGCGTGACGGAAGGCTCCGACACCGCCATTGCCCGCATCATCAGCAACGGCATCGCACAGGCCCGCGTCGAGAACAAGCGCAGCGAGATCGAAGTGGCGGCCGAGGAAGGCCTGATGGAGGTACTGCCGGCGATCGAGAAGCGCACGCACTACCTCGGCACCTTCTCCAACATGTCCACGCTGCTGGGCCTGCTGGGCACGGTCATCGGCCTGATCGGCTCCTTCGCCGCACTGGGCGCCGCCGACCCGGCCGAAAAGGCCGACCTGCTCTCCAAGGGCATCTCGGAGGCCATGAACTGCACCGCCTTCGGCCTGATGGTGGCCATCCCGTCGCTGCTGCTGCACTCCTACCTGCAGAGCCGCACGACCGAACTGGTGGACGGCCTCGAGGCCGTGGCCGGCAAGTTCGTCAACGCACTCAGCAGCCGCCGCCGCTAAGTCCCTTTCGCAGCCTACACGCGAGATTCCGATGTCCCAGAGAATCCGGCGTCTGCAGCGGCACCACAAGCAGCGTGCGCGCGCCGTGCACCTCAACATCGTCTCGCTGATCGACGTGTTCGCGGTGCTGGTGTTCTTCCTGCTGGTCAGCTCCTCGCTGGCCGCCGCCCGCCTGAACGTCATCAGCCTCAACCTGCCGTCTCCGGACCGCACGGTCACGCCCCAGCAGCAGGAAAAGCAGCCGCTGACCGTGACCCTGCGCAAGACCGAGCTGGTGGTCAGCTCCAGCGGCGGCACCCGCACCCTGGCCAACACGCCGCAGGGCTACAACATCCAGGCGCTGTCCGACCTGCTGGTGGAAGTGAAGAAGTCCGATCCCTCGGAGCAGAGCATCAACGTGCTGCTGGAGCCGGACACGCCCTACGACGACCTGGTGAAGGTCATGGACGCGTCCCGCATCACGCCGGCCGAGGCCCGCGCCTCCGGACTGCCGCATGAGCTCTTCCCGCAGATCTCCATCGGCGATGCGCCGGTGAATGGCGCCGTGCCGGCACCGGCGGTGAGCCCATGAAGAAGGACCGCGTCGTCAAACGGCTGCAGCGTCTCGCACGCCAGGCCAGCCGCGACTCCGAGCTGAACATCGTCTCGCTGATCGACATCTTCGCGATCCTGGTGTTCTACCTGCTGGTGAACGCACTGGTGGTGGAGATCCTGCCGAATCCGCAGGCGCTGAAGCTGCCGGAGTCGGTGATCCAAGAAGAGCCCCGCGAGAACACGCTCGTGCAGGTGACCCTCAATGACGTGCTGGTCAACAACCGCCGCGTCATGAGCCTGTCCGAAGCGCTGGCCGCCGAAGGCAACATCCTGCCGGCGCTGAAGTCCGAGCTGATGGCGGCCCCGCTGATGCAGACCCCCGGCGCTGGCGCCGGCATGGTCACGCGCGGCGAGGTCAACATCATGGCCGACAAGGCCATCCCCTATCAGATCCTGAAGAAGGTGATGGCCACCTGCACCGAAACGCGCTTCGCCAAGATCTCGCTGGCCGTGATCGAGAAGCACGGCGCGGGAGGTGGCCAATGAGCTCCATCTGGTACGCCACCCCCGACAGCTGGCGCCTGCCCGACGAGACCGACCGCCGCTTCAACCGCATCATCGTGGTGTCGCTGATCCTGTTCGTGATCGTGGGCATCATCGTGCCGCTGCTGAAGCTGCAGGGCCTGAAGTCCGGCGGCGGTGACACCACCGAGCAGCGCTACGTCAGCCTGATCCCGGAGGCGGAGATCGCCAAGCAGGTCGAGGAGCCGGCGCCGGCGCCGGAAGACAAGCCCAAGCCGGAACAGCCCAAGGCCGAGACCAAGAAGCAGGACAAGCCGCCCGAGCCCAAGCGTGAGGAGAAGGTGGTCCCGCCGCAGCCCACGCAGCAGCAGATCGTGGAGAAGGCACGCGAGACCGCGTCCCGCAGCGGCATCCTGGCGATGCAGCAGCAGCTGTCCGAGCTCAACAACCAGTCGCTGCAGGGCTTCGACACGCCGCGCCCGCTGAGCCGCATCGAAGCGCAGGCAGGCACCGGGGCCACCGGTGCCGGTTCGTCGGCAGCCTTCGAGCGCGCCGCCGCCAGCGGCAGCTCCGGTATCGGCGCCAGCGGCAGCGGAGAGCAGCGTCGCCAGAGCGGCGCCGGCATCGGCACCCGCCGCACCACGGTGGTGGAAAGCCCGATCGGCACCGGTCCGGACAAGACCAAGCCCGGCCAGGGCGGCGACAAGATCTTTGCCGGCCGTTCGCTGGACGAGATCCAGTTGGTGTTCGACCGCAACAAGGGCTCGTTCACGTCGATCTACAAGCGCGCGATGATGGAGTCGCCGGCCCTGGAGCAGGGCGGCAAGATCATCGTCAGCATCACGATCGCCCCGAGCGGCCAGGTCACCGACTGCAAGCTGGTGTCCAGCACGTTCAACGACCCGGACTTCGAGCGCAAGATCATCCAGCGCGTGATGTCGATGAGCTTCGGCGCCAAGGATGTCCCGCCGTTCACGTATCCTAACTATCCGATCGTCCTGTACCCGCCGACCTGATCCGGCCAACGACTGTGTGCTCCTGTAGTTCCGACGGGGGTGGCCGCGAGGCCATCCCTGTTTTTCTTTGTGCGAGCGAAACGCCAGCCGGAACTCTGCGGGTCCCCGGAACTAGGGCTTGCCATCACAGCGCACGTATCATGGAAGGCCTTCACGGAATCCTGCCGATCATGTCCCGTCCCTGCCGTCTTCTTCTGCTGCTCGCGGCGTTACTGGGCGCTACGGCGGCCCCGGCCCAATGGGCTGATCCTCGCACGGCACCCGCCGGCTCGATGACACAGGCCTGGGACCCAGGCACGGCTCCGCCAGGCCCACCTCCGGCAGAGCGTTCATCAGAGAGCGTGACGGCGGGGTTCTTCCGGCAGTTCCCCATCCTCTGGCCGACCTTCGTGGAGGCGATGAAGGAAACGCCGGAGCTGCGCAAGGGCGGCTCGATCACCGTTGCCTTCACCATCGAGGCGGACGGACGGGTGACGGACCCGAAGCTTGTGGCCAGCGACTTCAACCGCCCTGAACTGGAAAGCCAGATTCTGCGGCAGTTGCGCCTGATCCGCTTCGACCCCGGCAATTTCGCTCCGAAGCCCGTCGCCAGCTTCCAGATTCCCCTGCATCCGGCCCCCAACCCCACCAAGCCCGCAGTGCCCAGCCGTTCCCTTGATGAAGTACAGCTGGGCTTCGAGAGCCAGAAGGCTGCGTTCCTCAAGCTCTACGAGGATGCCAGGGCCCAATGGCCTGTACTGTCGGAGGGAGGAAAGATCATCGTCCGACTCGAGGTGGCACCGGATGGCCGGATGACGGGCTCCAGCCTGGTGTCGAGCACCTTCAGACATCCCGAGTTCGAGTCCCGAATCCTCGCCCAGGTCCAATCCATGCGCTTAGAAGCGAAAGACATTCCCGCTTTCGTCTATCCCAACTATCCGATCGTTCTGCACCCGCCGACGTGACCCGGCGAACGACTGTCCTCCTGTAGTCCCGACGGGAGTGGCCATACAAGGGCCCCCCCCGTTTATCATGGGGCTCCCCTCAGGACACCAAGAGCAGGATTAGCCATGGGTTTTCTTTCCGGCAAGAAGGCGCTGATCACCGGCGTCGCCAGCGACCGTTCCATCGCCACCGGCATCGCCGAGGCCTTCCACCGCGAGGGCGCGGAGCTGGCCTTCACCTACCAGGGCGAGCGCCTGAAGGGCCGCGTCGAGGAATTTGCCGCCAGCCTGGGCAGCAAGATCGTGCTGCCGCTGGACGTGGTGGAAGACGCGCAGATCGACGAAGTGATGCAGGAGCTGCAGAAGCAGTGGGGCGGCCTGGACGTGCTGATCCACTCGATCGGCTTCGCCCCGCGCGAGCAGCTGCAGGGCCGCTACCTGGACGCGGTGACGCGCGAGGGCTTCCGCATCTCGCACGACATCTCGGCCTACTCCTTCGCGGCGCTGGGCAAGGCGGCGCGGCCGCTGATGCAGGGCCGCAAGGCCTCGCTGCTGACGCTGACCTACCTGGGCGCCGTGCGCGCGGTGCCGATGTACAACGTCATGGGTCCGGCCAAGGCCTCGCTGGAAGCCAACGTGCGATTCATGGCGGCGGACCTCGGCGAGCAGGGCATCCGCGTCAACGGCATCTCCGCCGGCCCGATCAAGACGCTGGCCGCGGCCGGCATCACCGGCTTCCGCGGCATGCTGTCGGCGGCCGAGAAGGCCTCCGCCCTGAAGCGCAACGTCAGCATCGAGGAAGTGGGCAACGCCGCCGCCTTCCTCAGCTCGGACCTGGCCTCCGGCATCACCGGCGAGATCCTGTACGTGGACGCCGGCTACAACGTCATGGGCATGAGCATCGGCGAGTGAGCACTCCGGTCACGGTACTGCCGCTGGCGGCGCGGGGCAGTCTGGGCGAGGCGGACTACGTCGCCGCGCAGTTCCTGCACCTGCGCCCGCCGCCGATGGTGCTGAGCCTGCTGGGGCTGGTGCTCGTGGCGGCGCTGATCGGCCTGGCGCTGACGCGCTCGCCGGTGCTGCTCAGCACGCTGGCGGTGCTGGCCACCTACCTGCTGCTGGTGATGCCCTGGCGGGCACGCCGGCGCTATCGCGCCAGCCCGGGCATCGCAATGCCCATGGCGCTGTCGGTGGACGAACAGGGCCTGCACTTCGACCGGGGCGGCCGCGGGCAACTGCTGCGCTGGGAACAGATCGGCCGCTGGCGCGGCACCCGCAACCTGGTACTGCTCTACCCGGTGAAGAGCGGCTTCTACCTGGTACCGGCATCGTTCTTCGCGCGGCCGCAGGACTTCGAGGCGTTCGTGGAGCTGCTGCGGCAGCGCGTGGGCACGCCGCACTAGGCCGGCAGGCCCGGCGGCCTACTTGGGAATCCCGTAGGAGCGGCCGTTGGCCGCGAACGTCTTCGCCGTCATCAGCAGCGCTCGCGGCCAACGGCCGCTCCTACGAGTAGGTCATCGATCCTCTGCCTGCCCTAGCGCTGGAGTATGTCCTCTCCTTCCATCCGCGCCACCGTCACGGTGGCCACGGTGTCGCCCAGCACGTTGAGCGAGGTGCGGCACATGTCGAGCACGCGATCCACGGCCAGGATCAGGCCAACGCCCTCCAGGGGCAGGCCGATGGTGCCCAGGATCAGCGCGATGGCCACCAGGCTGGCCGAGGGAATGCCGGCCACGCCCACCGAGGTCAGCAGTGCCATCAGTACGACCGTAAACTGGGTGGCGAAGCTCAGTTCCAGGCCATAGGCCTGGGCGATGAACAGTGCCGCGGCGCACTCGTAGAGCGCGGTGCCGTCGGTGTTGACGTTGGCGCCGATCGGCAGCACGAAGCCGGTGACCCGTTCGGAGACGCCGGCGCGCTCGCGCAGGCAGGACAGCGTCAGCGGCAGCGTCGCAGCCGAGGAACTGGTGGAGAAGGCGGTGAGCAGGGCCGGGCCCACGGCGCGGTAGTGCGCCATCGGAGAGACCCGCGCCACCAGCCGCAGCAACAGCGGCAGCGTCACCACGGCATGCACCAGCAGGCCCGCCACCACCGCCACGAAGAACACCGCCAGGGGGCGTAGCGCCTCCAGGCCGGTCTTGGCCACCACGCCACCCACCAGGGCGAACACGCCGACCGGCGCGAAGCGCATGACCAGGTCGGCGATGCGCAACATCGCCTGGTAGACGCCCTGCCAGAACTCCTGCTGCGTGCGCCGCGTGGCCTCCGGCAATTGCGCCAGCGCCCAGGCGAACAGCAGGGCGAAGGTCACCACGCCGAGCATGTCGGCCTCGGCCGCGGCGCCGATGGGGTTGGCCGGCACCAGGCGCTGCAGCACCGCCACCAGGTCGCCGGTGCCGCGCTCGCGCACGCCGGAGACAACCTCTTCGGTATCCGTCGCCAGGCCCAGGCGCTGCGCGGCCGGCTGGCCATCGACGATGCCGGGCGCCAGCAGGTTGACCATCAGCAGGCCGGTGAGGATCGCCAGCAGGCCGGTGCCCATGTAGAACACCAGCGTGCGCCAGCCCAGGCGCCCCAGCGTGCCGGTGTCGGAGATGCCGGCCAGGCCGCAGATGATCGCGGACACGATCAGCGGCACGATCAGCATCTTCAGCCCGTTGAGGAAGATGGTGCCGACGAAGGCGCAGGCCTCCAGGAACCACGGCGCCTCGCCCAGCGTCATGCCGGCAACCAGGGCCAGCGCCAGTGCGATTGCGATCTGCCAGTGCAGCTTCATCAGCCCGCCCCAAAAAGAAAAACCGTCCGTAGGGTGACCTACGGACGGTTCGGCACGCAAACCTGCGGGCTTTTATTCCTCTTCGGGCGACGCCGCCGCGGTGGGCGGATTCACCAACTTGATCTCGACCTTTTCGCCGATGACCTTCTGGTAGGCGGTGAACTCGGCGCCGGCCTGCATCTCGCGCAAGCGCGGACGCAGCTGGGCGACTTCCTGGACCGTGGCCGGAGTCGGGTCACGCACGTCGGTCAGCACGGCGACGACGACGTTGCCGTTGACCAGGCTCAGCTCGGAGTACTGCGGCTTGCCGGCGGCGGGGCGCGGTAGCTTGAACACGGCCTGCAGCAGCAGCGGATCCTCGCCCTGCTGCACGCGCTTCACCGCGCCGGGCTGGCGCAGCTCGGCACCCGCGGCGATGACGGCTTCGACCAGCGGCTTGCCGGCGCGCAGTTCGGCCAGCAGCTTCTTGGCGTCGGCCTGGGCCTGGGCCTTGGCGATCTCGGCGCGCAATTCCTCGCGCAGGGATTCAGCCACTTCGGCCAGCGGACGCTGGCGCGGAGCTTCGTATTCGGCCTTGCGAACCACCACCAGCGACTCGCCGACCGTGATCGGCTTGCTGTTCTCGTTGTCCTCGCGCACTTCCGGCGAGAAGGCGGCCTGCATCACGGCCGGGTTGGCGGCGATGCCGGTGCCGGCGTCGCGCGTGAACCAGTCGGTGGTCTGCACCTGCACGCCCAGTTCCTTGGCCACCGGATCGAGCGAGGCATTGCTCTCGAAGGCCAGCTGCTCGAGCTTCTCGGTCTGCTCCTGGAAACGCTTGGCCAGCTCGCGGTTCTGGTACAGGGAGATCAGCTCCTGCTGCACGTCGGCGTCGGCCAGGGCGCGGGTCACGGAGGGCTTCAGATCGTCGAGGCGGATCAGCTGCCAGCCGAACTCGGTCTCGATGGGGCCCGCGACTTCGCCGGCCTTCAGGTCGAACAGTTCCTTCTCGAAGCTCTCCGGCATCTGGCCGCGCTTGATCCAGCCCAGGTCGCCACCCTGCGCCTTGGAGCCGGTGTCGTCGGAGTTGGCACGAGCCAGCGCGGCGAAGTCCGCGCCGCCCTTGAGCTGCGCCGCCAGGCCTTCGGCCTTCTTCTTGGCCGCGCTCTTGTCGGCGCCGAAGTTGACCAGGATGTGGCTGGCCTTGCGCTGCTCCTGCGTGGTGAAACGGGAGGCCTTCTCGGCATCGTAGATGGTCTTGAGTACGTCCTGGCCGGGCAGCGAGGCCTGGGCCAGCTTGGCCTGCGACAGCTCGACGTAGGCCAGTCGGATGCGCTCCGGCGCCATCAACTGTGCCTTCTTCTGGTCGTAGCGCGCCTTGACCTGCTCTTCGGTGACGCTGGCCTGGGCCAGATACTTGGTATTGTCGAACAGGGCGTACTCCACCACGCGATCCTGCATCGCCAGGCGCCAGGCCTGCTGGATGTCGGCGTCGGTGATGAAGGCGGTCTCCAGCACGCCGCTGCGCATCTGCTCGATGGCGATGGAGTTGCGGACCTGCTCCTCGAAGCGCACCGGATCCAGCCCTTGGCGCGCCAGCACGGCGCGATAGGTCTCGGTGTCGAACTTGCCTTCCTTCTGGAAGGCCGGGATGCGGCTGAGGTAGTCGAAGACCACGGCGTCGTTGGCGCGGTAGCCGGCCTGGTCGGCGAACTGGCGCAGCATGGCTTCCTGCGTCATGTCGTCCAGCACCAGCTTGCGGAAGCTGTCGGCCTTGAACTCTTCCGGCTTGAAGTTCTCGCCCATCAGCGAGACGTACTGGCGGTAGCGCTGGTCGTAGTTGTTCTGGAACTGCGACTGGTGGATTTTCTGCTTGCCGACCTTGGCGACCACGGGGTCACCCCCGCCGCCAGCGAAGGTCTCGATGCCGAAGAAGGCGAACGGAACCACCAGCAGGGCAACGATGAAGCCTGCGACGATACCGCTGGTGCGGTCACGGATCTGTTGAAGCATGGTTTCCTCAACTCTCTAACGGCTGCGTAGCCTAAAAACGCCAAAGCCCGGTCAGGGCCGGGCTTCGTCGTTTACGTATGGTGGGTTGCCAGGGACTCGAACCCCGAACCTACTGATTAAGAGTCAGCTGCTCTACCATTGAGCTAGCAACCCATACGACCGATTTTGGGGTGACCGACGGGGCTCGAACCCGCGACAACCAGAATCACAATCTGGGACTCTACCAACTGAGCTACGGCCACCATTGGTGAGCTTCCCAACCCCGGGAAACTCAAGGGCCGCGAATAATAGCAGAACTCTTCAAAAGTCCAAAAGCTTTTTTGCAGCTGACCCGCCAAGCCCCTTCCATGACGCCCCATGGGCCCCATATTCATGGCAAAGGCGGCCCTGCAGAGAGTCCGGCCTCGGCGGATTCCCCGCCGGGGTCCATGACTATAGGGCCTTGGACCGGCCCCGTGACTGGTGCGCCCGGAGAGACTCGAACTCCCGGCCCTCTGGTTCGAAGCCAGATGCTCTATCCAACTGAGCTACGGGCGCATTTAAATGAAAGTCAGCTAGTGCGCTGGCCGCGCGGCCTGCAGGATGCTGATCGACACGGCCACCCGGTCGGCGGCCATGCCGACGGCGGTCAGACCCTCGGCCAGGGTCTTCATCAGGCGGTCCCAGGGTTCGCGGTCCTGGTCCGGGAAGGGCTGGTCGACCTCGTCGATCAGTTCTTCCATCAGCTTCAGGCCCTGCTTCCACTGCTCGTGGTCGGCGCCGTGGTTGGCCAGACGCTTCATCAGCAGCGGGCCCCAGGCCGAGGTCAGGAACTTCATGGCCGGCTCGGGCACGTTGCGGCCGAAGGTGGCCATCTCCACCTGGCGCATCACCAGGCGGCGCACTTCATTGATGATGGCCTGGCGGCGCTGTTCGGCCTCTTCCTTCTTCCACTCGAAGAAGCGCTGGATCTGGGCCTCGTCGATCGGGGCCTGGGTCAGCATGGCCTCGCGTACGAATTCCGGCGACAGGTCGAACTGCACCAGCACCTGCTGCAGCCGCTCCACTGCACGGCGCGCCTCGGCGTTGCCGGTCAGTCGGGCGCTGGCGGACTTGAGCATCAGGTCGTTGACCAAGCTGTTGATCGGGTGCGTGGCGGCGGTGAACAGGGTGGAATCGGCCAGCGCCGACTTCACCACCGGGAAGCGCACCGACTCGTGCTGGGCGCGCAGTTCCTCCGGCACCAGGGCGTCGGAGATGGCCTCGTTGATGAAGCGGCCGGCCAGCGACATGCGCTGCAGCGGCACCCAGCGCGGGTCATCGGCCGCGCCGGACACCACATGCGGGCCGGTCATGCTCAACAGGTCGGCGGCCAGGGAGCCGTCGTTGTAGACGCCGTCCCCCGCCTTGCCGGCAAAGTTCTGCAGCATCGAGACCGTGCTCGAATCGACCTGCGGTGCCGGGGCCGGCTCGCGGCGCATGACCGGCGGCGTTACCGAAGGGGCATTCACGGGCGCAGGTGCCGGCTGCGGTGCCGCGGCTGCGGTGACCGGGGCCGGACCTTCCTGGGTGGCGCGCACGGCGGCCGTGCTGATCACCTTGATCGAGGCGATCAGCGATTCATACATCTGCCCGAGTTGCGGCACGACGGCGTCGTCGAAGCGCTGGAACAGGACCTGGCGCTGGGTCGCGGGCCAGTCGATCTCGTTCGCGGTTTCCTGCAGGGTCCGCACCAGGCTGGCCGGGGCCAGCGCACGGGTGTAGATGGGGATGTACAGCATCAGCCGCAGCCGGTCGACGCGCGCGTCGAGCTCGCCCACCGTGCGGCGATGGAGGCTTTCGGCGCGGAGTTCGGCGTTGGCCGAGACCACCGAGGCCTCCGAATTCTGCGCCTGGCCCGGCACTTCGCGGCGGGCCAGGTCGCCGCCCACCAGGCCGGCGTCAACGCGCTGCACGTATGCGTCCAGCCAGCCCGCTCCCTTCTCGGCCACCAGCATCGCCAGTTCGCCGAAGGCATGCTGCGCCTGGAGGTCGCCGGCGCCGAACGCCATCTCGGTGAAGTCGGCCGGCAGCTTCTGCACGAAGGCGGCGAACAGGTCGGTCAGGTGGCTGCGGACGGTCTTGCGCAGTTCCTCGGCCGCGGCCAGGCCCAGGCGCTTGAGGTGATCGGCCTGTTGCAGGGAGGGGGCAACGGCAGGCTTGGGGTCGCCGGGGAGACTGCTCTTGCTCATCGAGTGATTGCAGCTCCAGGGCGATGAACCGGCAACGGCGGGGACGGCAGGCTCTTGGCCCGCTCCCTTGCCCGCCCGGTCCGGCAATGTTCTGTCCGCATTCTGGAACCCCGCCCTCACTGCATTGGCAGCCGCTGCGTGGCGGCTGCTCACCGGTCTCCTGCCGGCTCCGCAGTATCCGGTTGTTCCGGGCACGGCCGCAAGACCGGCCCGGCGGGGTTCAGTCAGCCCCGTCAGGGGGCCGGGCTGCCGTCCTGCTGGTACTTGGGCGAACGCGGGCCGTAGAGCACGCCGGCCGGGCGGCCGGCGGAGGCCAGGCGGGCGCTGGTCATGCCCGCGACGTCATAGCTGGCGTCACTGACGTTCTCCATGACCTGGTACACCACGGCCTCCACCAGCAACCCCACCAGGCCGCCTTGCGAGCCACCGCGGTTCTCCGCGCTCGAGGCGCTGGCGCTGCCGTTCCACAGCAGGGCACCGGTGCGCAGATCCACCAGCCGCGCCTCCGCGGTCACCACGGTCTCGCTCTGGATCACGCGGTACACGGTGCCGTACTGGCTGATGCGCACATACAGCGCGGCATCGGCCCCGAAGATCTCGCGCAGCTTGGTCGTGGAAACTTCGGTGATCTCGGCAGGGTTGTTGAGGCCGTTCTGGCGGAAGGTCTCCTCCATCAGGGTCACCGGCAGCACGTAGTAGCCGGACTCGGCCAGCGGCCGGGTCAGCTGCGACAGCATGCCGTGGGTGGCCTGCATCGACGTGGTGGTATTGACCGGCGGCAGGACCAGGATCGACTTCGGCCGGCTCTGGCGGAAGGCGGTGTAGTCATAGGCCGGGGGCGTGGTGACGCAGCCCGAGAGCAGCAGGGCCAGCAGGCCGCAGGCGACGGTGCGAAGGACGCTCATCGGACATCTCCCACGCTCTGCGTGGCGAACTTGCGCAGCAGGAAGTCCATGTAGGGCTTGGACTCGGGGAACAGCACGGCCTCGGTCTGGAAGGCGCCCTGCGCCTTGTCCAGTTGCCCAGTGTTCAGGTACAGCAGGCCGAGATGGGCGTTGAAGCCCGGCGGCACTGACTCGCCATTGGACTGTGCGCGATGCGCGGTCTGCTCCAGCCGGGCGCGCTGCGCCTCCGGCGGTTCGCCCTTGAAGTGCGAATAGACCACCGGCTGGTAGTCGCCCCAGTAATACAGCGGTTTTTCCGGCGTCACGCAGCCCGACAGCAGCACAGCCGCCAGGACCGCGGCGCCCGGCGCCGCAAGCCATCCACCCATCTTTATCCCCTCCCCCCGAAGTGCTCTTGCCGCCGGATTACTGTTTGACCGTCTTCCAGGCACCGGACTCGACGCCTGCCACCAGGTTGTTCACCGCCTCGCGTATCGCCAAGTCCAGGACCTTGCCGTTGAGCGTGGAGTCGTAGCTGGCGGTACCGCCGAAGCCGATGACCTCGCGGTTGGACAGGCTGTATTCGCCGCTGCCCTGCGAGGAAAACACCACCTCGGAGGTCTCGACGTCGACGATGTTGAGGTTCACCTTGGCGTAGGCGATCTGCTGCTTGCCGCTGCCGAGGATGCCGAACAGCTGCTGGTCGCCCACTTCCTTGCGACCGAATTCAGTGACGTCGCCGGTCACGACGTAGTCGGCGCCCTTGAGCTTTTGCGCGCTGCCCTTGATCTTCGCCTCCTGCCCGATCTCCGGCATGTTGTCGCGGTCCAGCACGCTGAAGCGGCCGGTCTGCTGCAGGTGGGTGATCAGGATGGTCTTGGCCTGGCCGCCGAGGCGATCAACGCCGTCTGAGAAGATGCCGCGCATGTAGCTGGAGCGGTTGTCGAACTTGCCGACCGCGATCGGGCTGCGGGCGCCCTGGTAGGGCGTGCCGGCGGAATTGACCTTGGGCACTTCCAGCACGCGGTGGCTCTCGGTGGCGCAAGCCGACAGGGTCAGGGCGACGATCAGCGCGATACCCGCATGCAGCTTCTTCATGTGATTCCTCAGGGCCGGTGGAAAGGCGAGCACCCGGGCCTGGATGCCAGGCTCGGGACGGCCTGCATTTTATGCCACCGGCCGGGAGGAAAACTGAGACGTCGGCCCCGTTATGCCGCCGAAGCGTGTCTCAGCACTCGTCATGCCGCCGCTGAAGGTGCGGATTGGTTGCAGGTCGACGGGTGCTGCGCCATGCCGACCACCTTGCGGGCCACCCGTCACCTCCCCGTAGGGGTGGGGACCTCCACCGGGCGCAGGACTACATTGCCGGCACAACATTCCCGCAGGAGCATCACCCGTGAGCCTGAAAGTCATCGTTGCCGGCGTCGGCATGATCCCCTTCGCCAAGCCGGGCAATAGCAAGCCCTATGACGAAATGGGTGCCGAGGCGACCCTGCTGGCACTGCAGGATGCCGGGCTGGCCTACCGCGACGTCCAGCAGGCGGTGGCCGGCTACGTCTATGGCGACTCCACCAGCGGCCAGACCGCCCTGTACCGGGCGGGCATGAGCGGCATCCCGATCTTCAACGTCAACAACAACTGCTCGACCGGCTCGTCCGCGCTGTTCCTGGCCCGCCAGATGGTCGCGTCCGGCATGGCGGACTGCGTGCTGGCCCTGGGCTTCGAGCAGATGCAGCCCGGTGCGCTGAAGTCCCACTGGGACGACCGGGTGTCACCCTTCCATCGCTTCGATTCGCTCTGCGACGAGATCAACCCCTACCCCGAGGTGCCACTGGCGCTGCGCTACTTCGGCGGAGCAGGCAAGGAGTACATGGACACCTACGGCGTGGGTCCGGATATCTTCGCCAAGGTCCGCGCCAAGGCCAGCCGCCATGCCGAGCACAACCCGATGGCGCTGTTCCGCAAGCTGGTGAGCGAAGAAGAGGTGCTGCAGTCGCCCATCGTCTTCCCGGCCGCGAAGCTGACCCGCCTGATGGCCTGCCCGCCGACCTGCGGCGCCGCCGCCGCGGTGCTGGTGTCCGAGGACTTCGCCCGGAAGCGCGGCCTGGACCGCCGCGTCTCGATCATCGCGCAGGCCATGACCACGGATACCCCGGACAGCTTCGACGATCGCAGCATGATGAAGCTGGTCGGCTCCGGCATGGCCCGCGCCGCTGCCGACAAGGTCTACGCCGAATCCGGCATCGGCCCCCAGGACGTGGACGTGGTGGAACTGCATGACTGCTTCGCCCAGAACGAAGTGCTGAGTTACGAAGCGCTGCGCCTGTGCGCGGATGGCGGTGCAGAGAAGTTCGTCATGGAAGGCAACAACACCTATGGCGGCAGCCACGTGACGAATCCGTCGGGCGGCCTGCTCTCCAAAGGGCATCCGCTCGGCGCCACCGGGCTGGCCCAGTGCACCGAGCTGGTGACCCAGTTGCGCGGCCAGGCCGGACTGCGCCAGGTGGACGGCGCCCGCATCGGCCTGCAGCACAACCTCGGGCTCGGCGGCGCCTGCGTGGTCACGATGTACCAGTTCGACTGATCGACCGGCTGGCGACGGTGCCCGAGACTCATCCGGGCGCCGTCAGCCACGGGATCAGCTGGGGTCCGCGCCGCTCTGCACCAGCACCTTGCCCTTGTTGGCGCCGGTGTAGAGCATTTTCAGCGTGTCCAGCGCCTTGTCGATACCCGAAGTCACGTCCAGGCGGAATTTGAGCCGCCCCTGCAGCATCCACTGGGCGAACTGCTGCTGGTATTCCGGGTAGCGGTCGGCGTAATCCAGGATCACGAAGCCCTGCACGCGCAGGCGGCGCATGATCAGGTTGCGGAACATGTAGGGGCCCGGAATCCGGTCGCCTGCGGCGCTGTTATAGGTAGAGATCAGTCCGCAGATCATCACCGAGCCGAAATCCTTCATCACGGTAAGGCCCGCGTCGAGCATCTCGCCGCCGACGTTCTCGAAATGCACGTCCACGCCCGGCGGGGCCAACTCGCGCAGGCGCTCCACCACGTTCTCGCGCTTGTAGTCGATGGCGTGGTCGTAGCCAAACTCGCTGGTCAGCCAGCCGCACTTTTCGGCGCCGCCCGCGATGCCGATGGTCTTGCAGCCGTGAATCCGCGCGCTCTGGCCCACCAGCATGCCGACCGCACCGGCCGCCGCCGTCACCACCACCGTATCACCCGGCTTGGGCCGGCCGACCTCCATCAGGCCGACCAGCGCCGTGGGGCCGGCGATCACCAGAACGCCGAAGGCGTCCGCGAGCTTCAGCCCCGGAATGCGCGGCACGATCGACAGGCCACTGCCATCACTGATGGCGAACTCCGACCAGGGCACCAGACCCGCCACCAAACTGCCCTGGGGGAAGCCGGGATGGCGCGACACCACCTCCGCCAGGGTAAAGCCCTTCATCGCCTTGCCCTCGCGGATCGGGTCCATGTACAGGTCCCAGTCACCCAGCCGCAGGCGGTTGGTCGCGTCCATCGACAGGTAGATCGAGCGCAGCAGCATCTCGCCTTCCTTCGGCTCCGGCAGGCGATCCTCGCGCAGCTACAAGGTGTCGGCTTCGAGGTCGCGGGACGGCTTGCGATTGAAGTACCAGCGGCGCGTGACGGTCATGGGGGTCACCTCAAGGTTCTTGTGTCCCGAGTGTCGGCAACTCACGGCGCGGCCACCCCACCCGATCGGGCGGGATGCGGTGTAGGCCCGGGAGCACGGCTCGGCGGAAATCTACCCCCGCGTCCGGAGATGCCCAGTCGGCGCCCTAAGCCATTGATTCAGAATATTCGAGGGGAGAGCCGAGGCCTCAGTGAGGCATCCTCGCGCTGCGAGGAGCTAGCAGAAATGGCGCGCCTGGAGGGAATCGAACCCCCGACCCACGGCTTAGAAGGCCGTTGCTCTATCCAACTGAGCTACAGGCGCATCTCTGAAGCCTGCATATGATGCCATGTGCCGGCCCGCCCTCTCTCGGCAATCGCTAGAATTCCCGGATGAATTCCTGGCTGATCCCCCTGTTGAGTCTGGTCGGCGCCCTGGTAGGCGCCTTCCTCGCCGTCCTGCTGACCCGCCGACGTCCGGACCAGGACCGTGGCGTGCTGGAGCCACTGTTCGAACGCGGCGAACGGTCTGCCCGCGAGGAAGCCGCCGGCATCCGTCGCGAGGCGGCGGAGCTGGCACGCGCGCAGCGTGGCGAGATGGCCGGCCTGTTGGGGGGCTTCGGCCAGCAGTTGCACAGCCAGCAGGACAGCCTGCGCACGGTGGTGGCGGAGCGCCTGGAAGGCTTCGCTGCCGAGTTGCGCCTGCAGAACCAGCGCCTGGCCGAGGCGCAGCAGCATTTCGTCGCCCAGGCCCGCAGCACGCGCGAAGAGCAGGCCCAGGGCCTGCAGCGCTTTGGCGAAACCCAGCGCGCGGCGCTGGCCCAGCTGGTGGAGACCCAGACGCGCCAAGCGGAGACGCTGCGCGGCGTGCTGGAAACGGCGCTGCAGACGTTGCGCACCGAGAACGCCGAGAAACTGGAGCAGATGCGGCGCACGGTGGACGAGAAGCTGCACGAGACCCTGGAGAAGCGCCTGGGCGAATCCTTCAAACTGGTCAGCGACCGGCTGGAGCAGGTGCACAAGGGCCTGGGCGAGATGCAGACGCTGGCCACGGGCGTGGGCGACCTCAAGCGCGTGCTGAGCAACGTCAAGACGCGCGGCATCTTCGGCGAGACCCAACTGGCGGCGCTGCTGGACGAGGTGCTGACGGTGGAGCAGTACGCCGCCAACATCGCCACCCGTCCGGGCAGCAGCGAGCGCGTGGAGTTCGCCATCCGCCTGCCGGGGCGCGGCGCACATGATCAGCCGGTGTGGCTGCCGGTGGATGCCAAGTTCCCGCGCGAGGACTACGAACGCCTGCTGGAAGCCCAGGAGCGCGCCGACCCCGCCGCCGCCGAGCTCGCGGCGCTGGCGCTGGAACGCCGCCTGCGCGACGAAGCCAAGACCATCAGCGCCAAGTACGTGGAGCCGCCCCATACCACCGACTTCGCCATCCTGTTCCTGCCCACCGAGGGACTCTACGCCGAGGCACTGCGCCGGCCGGGCCTGTTCGAGACGATGCAGCGCGAGCATCGTGTGACGCTGGCCGGCCCGACGACGTTGCTGGCCCTGCTCAACAGCCTGCAGATGGGCTTCCGCACGCTGGCCATCGAGAAGCGCTCCAGCGAGGTCTGGCAGGTGCTGGGTGCGGTGAAGACCGAGTTCGGGAAGTTCGGCGATGTGCTGGACAAGGTGAAGAAGAAGCTCGACGAGGCCAGCACGCAGATCGAGCAGACTGGTGTGCGCAGCCGTGCCATCACGCGTCGCTTGCGCGAAGTGCAGGCGTTGCCGGGCAGCGAGACCGAGCAGATCCTGCCGCCGGCCGAACTGCAGGACGGCGAGAACTAAAAAAGCCGGGATGCTCTCGCATCCCGGCTTCTACTTGCCGCTTGCGCGCACTCAGGCTGCCTGCTGCTGCTCCGCCGGGGCGGACGTGCGGATCAGGTGGTCGAAGGCGCTGAGCGCGGCCTTGGAGCCCTCGCCCATCGCGATCACGATCTGCTTGTACGGCACGGTGGTGACGTCGCCTGCCGCGAAGACGCCGGGCAGCGAGGTGCGGCCATGCGCGTCCACTTCGATCTCGCCACGCGGCGACAGGGCCAGCGTGCCCTTGAGCCATTCGCTGTTCGGCAGCAGGCCGATCTGCACGAAGATGCCTTCGAGCTCCACGGTCTGCGTCTCGCCGCTGGCGCGGTCCTTGTAGACCAGGCCGTTGACCTTGGCGCCGTCACCGGTGACTTCGGTGGTCTGTGCCGAGACGATCACCTTGACGTTGGGCAGGCTGCGCAGCTTGCGCTGCAGCACTTCGTCGGCGCGCAGCTTGCTGTCGAACTCGATCAGCGTGACGTGGCTGACGATGCCGGCGAGGTCGATGGCCGCTTCCACGCCGGAGTTGCCGCCGCCGATCACGGCGACGCGCTTGCCCTTGAACAGGGGGCCATCGCAGTGCGGGCAGTAGGCCACGCCCTTGTTGCGGTACTCGTTCTCGCCGGGCACGTTCATCTGCCTCCAGCGCGCGCCGGTGGAGAGGATCACGGTCTTCGCCTTGAGCGCGGCACCATTGGCCAGTTGCACTTCGACCAGGCCATCGGCACCGGCGGGCACCAGCTTCTCGGCGCGCTGCAGGTTCATGATATCGACCTCGTAGGCCTTCACATGCTCTTCCAGCGCGGCGGCGAGTCGCGGACCTTCCGTTTCCTTCACCGAGATGAAGTTCTCGATGCCCATGGTATCCAGCACCTGGCCACCGAAGCGCTCGGCGGCGACGCCGGTGCGGATGCCTTTGCGCGCGGCGTAGATCGCCGCGGCGGCGCCGGCGGGACCGCCGCCGACCACCAGCACGTCATAGGGCGCCTTGGCCTTGATCTTCTCCGCATCGCGCGCGGCGGCACCGGTGTCGATCTTGGCCAGGATCTCTTCCACGCCCATGCGGCCGGAGCTGAAGACCTCGCCATTGAGAAAGATCTTGGGCACCGACATGACCTGGCGCGACTCGACCTCGTTCTGGAACAGGGCGCCGTCGATGGCGATGTGCTTGATGCGCGGATTGAGCACCGCCATCAGGTTCAGCGCCTGCACCACGTCCGGGCAGTTCTGGCAGGAAAGCGAGAAATAGGTTTCGAACAGGTAGTCGCCATCCAGGCCACGGACCTGCTCGATCACGTCCTGCGCCAGCTTGGACGGATGGCCGCCCACCTGCAGCAGGGCGAGCACCAGCGAGGTGAACTCATGGCCCAGCGGAATGCCGGCGAAGCGGATCGAGATGTCCTGCCCCGGCGTGCCCAGCGTGAACGACGGCCTGCGGGCGTCATCGCCGTTCTCATCGACGCGGATTTGCGACGACAGCGTGGCGAGGTCCTGCAGCAGGCCACGCATTTCCTGCGCCGCCTCGCTGTCGTCGAGGCTGGCCTTGATCTCGATGGGACGCGTGACCCGTTCGAGATAGGTCTGCAACTGTTCCTTCAGATCGGTATCCAGCATGACTTGCTCCTGTTCTGGGACGCAGTGTCCCCGCCCGGCGCCCATGCGCCGGGATGATTCGAATTCTGGGGGTGTCGCGGGCCAGCCTTGCGGCCGGCCCGCGACGGCAGGTCAGATCTTGCCGACCAGATCCAGCGACGGCTTCAGGGTCTTCTCGCCTTCCTTCCACTTGGCCGGGCAGACCTGGCCCGGGTTGCTGGCGACGTACTGGGCCGCCTTGAGCTTGCGCAGCGTCTCGGTCACGTCACGCGCGATGGCGTTGTCGTGGATCTCGAGGGTCTTGATGACGCCTTCCGGGTTGATGATGAAGGTGCCGCGCAGGGCCAGGCCTTCCTCGTCGATGTGCACGCCGAAGGCGCGGGTCAGGGTGTGGGTGGGGTCGCCAACCAGCGGGAACTTGGCCTGGCCCACGGCCGGGGAGGTTTCGTGCCACACCTTGTGCGAGAAATGCGTGTCGGTGGTGACGATGTAGACCTCGGCGTTGGCCTTCTGGAACTCGGCGTAGTTCTTGGCCGCGTCCTCGACCTCGGTCGGGCAGTTGAAGGTGAACGCAGCCGGCATGAAGATCAGGACCGACCACTTGCCCTGCAGGCTGGCATCGGAAACTTCCACGAACTTGCCGTTGTGGAAAGCCTGGGTCTTGAAGGGCTGCACTTTCGTGTTGATCAGGGACATCTCGTGTTTCCTCTGTTGGGAGTGGGTGAGGCGTAGCTGCTATTGGGTGACGAGCATCCTAGGGGCCTGGGCTCGATAAAGGAAATTGTTTATCGGCATCATGTCGATTGTTTGAATCTATGGCCAGCCCGTCCCTAGCAGCCTATTGGACCGGCGCGCCGACACGCGGTGCCCCAGCACCGCTTGGGATACCTTAAACTATTGGGCTTATTGGAGTTTCAGCCCGCATGTCCACCCCGCGTAAGCTTTCCAGCGCGAAGGCAAAGAGTCCCAAGGTCGGTTTCGTTTCGCTGGGCTGCCCCAAGGCCCTGGTCGATTCCGAGCGCATCCTGACCCAGCTGCGGGCCGAAGGCTACGAAACCGTCCCCAGCTACGACGCCGCCGACGTGGTGGTGGTCAACACCTGCGGCTTCATCGACTCGGCCGTGGAAGAATCCCTGGAAGCCATCGGCGAGGCCATGTCGGAAAACGGCAAGGTGATCGTCACCGGCTGCATGGGCACCGGGCCCAAGGGCCAGATGGTGAAGGAGCGCTTCCCGGACCTGCTGTCGATCAGCGGCCCGCAGGATTACGGCAGCGTCATGAAGGCCGTGCACGCCGCGGTGCCGCCGGCGCACGATCCCTTCTTCGACCTGCTGCCGCCGCAGGGCATCAAGCTGACGCCGCGGCACTACGCTTATCTCAAGATTTCCGAAGGCTGCAACCACAAGTGCAGCTTCTGCATCATCCCCTCCATGCGCGGCCGCCTGGACTCCCGGCCGGTCAACGAAGTGCTGGTGGAGGCCGAGAAGCTGGCCAAGGCCGGCGTCAAGGAACTGCTGGTGATCTCGCAGGACACCAGCGCCTATGGCGTGGACCGCAAGTACGCCGGCGGCAGCTGGCGCGGCAAGGACTACAAGACCTCGCTGCTGGACCTCTGCAACGGCCTGGGCGAACTCGGCCTGTGGACGCGCCTGCACTACGTCTATCCCTACCCGCACGTCGACGAGATCATCCCGCTGATGGCGAAGGGCAAGATCCTCCCCTACCTCGACATCCCCTTCCAGCATGCCTCGCGCAGCGTGCTCAAGGCGATGAAGCGCCCGGCCGCCGCCGAGGACACGCTGGAGCGCCTGGCCGCCTGGCGCAAGATCTGCCCCGACCTGACCGTGCGCAGCACCTTCATCGTCGGCTTCCCCGGCGAGACGGACAAGGATTTCGAGGAACTGCTGTCCTGGCTCAAGGAAGCGGAGCTGGATCGCGTGGGTTGCTTCGAGTACTCGCCGGTGGAAGGTGCCACCGCCAACGCGCTGCCAGGCGCCGTGCCGGACGAGGTCAAGCATGAGCGCCACGCGCGCTTCATGGAGCTGCAGCAGAAGATCAGCAAGCGCAAGCTGCGCGAGAAGATCGGCGAGGAGATCGAGGTACTGGTGGATGGCCTCGACGAGGAAAGCGGCGTCATGGTGGGCCGCAGCAAGGCCGACGCACCGGAGATCGACGGCAAGGTCTACCTCTCCACCGACCAGCCGCTGCGCGCGGGGCAGATCGTCACGGCGCGCGTAATCCAGGCCAGTGAGTACGACCTGAACGCCGAGGTGGTGTAGCCGCTTTCGTAGGAGCGGCTGTTAGCCGCGAGCACCGATGATCATGATGCCCTGTGTTCGCGGCCACCGGCCGCTCCTACTCCGCTACCTGAACCAGGCTGCGGTTTATCCCAGCATGTAACTCCACAGTGGCACCGTCACCAGCGACAGCAAAATGCCGCTGCCCAGGATCGTGTTCGCCAGCGGCGGCTCCAAGTGGTGCTGGTCGCAGAGGATCGCCGCCGAGATCATTGGCGCCATCGCCGCCTGCAGCACACCGATGGTCAGCACCAGGCCGCTCACGCCGGTGGCCAGGCCCAGCCCCAGCATGAGCATTGGGATCACCGCCAGCTTCCAGCCCAGGGCCATCGCCAGCGGTGCGGCCTGGCCGCCGCCGAACTGCAGCTTCAGACGCAGGCCCACCGAGAACAGCGCCAGCGGCACCAGGGTCTGGCCGATACGGTGCAGCACTTCTTCGGCCGGAACCGGCCAGCCACCCAGCAGGCCCAAGACCACGCCGGCCGCCAGCGCCAGGAAGGGCGGGAACAAGGCCACGCGACGGACGATCTCGCGCGCCTTGGGCTGCTTGCCCGAGTAGATCGCGGAGACCAGCACGCCGCCGACGGCCAGCGCCACGAAGCAACCCAGCTGGTCGGCCACCACACCCAGGGCCAGGCCCTCGCGCCCGCGCAGGGCCTCCAGCAAGGGAAACCCGACGAAGGACGTGTTGCCCAGGCCGGTCATCAGGATCATGCAGCCGATACGGGCGCGGCTCCAGCCCAGGCGCCCGCCCAGCAGGTGGAAGAACAGCGCGGCGCCGACGAACACCAGCCACTGCGTGACGACCAGGAACCACAGCTGCGGATCGAAGTGCAGGCGCGGGATCAGCTCCAGCACCAGCGCCGGCAGCGCGATGTTGATGACCCACCAGTTGAGACCTTGCGCCAGACCCATGGGGGGGTGCGCGAAGCGCGCCACCAGCACCCCCAGCGTCAGGCAGACCAGCAGCAGCAGGATCGGCGTCACGATCGGCTCGCGCTACTCGACGGTGACCGACTTGGCCAGGTTGCGCGGCTGGTCCACGTCGGTGCCCTTGAGCACGGCGACGTGATAGGCCAGCAGCTGCAGCGGGATGGTGTAGACGATCGGGTCGATCAGCTCGTCGGCATGCGGCATGCCGATCACGGTAACACCCGGCGCATCCCGGAAACCGGACTCGCGGTCGGCGAAGACGATCAGCTCGCCGCCGCGCGCGGCAACCTCCTGGAGATTGGACTTCACCTTCTCCAGCAGTTCGTCGTTGGGCGCCACGGCGATCACCGGCATGTGCTCGTCCACCAACGCCAGCGGGCCATGCTTGAGTTCGCCGGCGGCGTACGCCTCGGCGTGGATATAGGAAATTTCCTTGAGCTTGAGCGCACCCTCCATCGCCACCGGCGACATCGGGCCGCGGCCCAGGAACAGCGCGTGGTGTTTCTGGATCAGGCGCTCGGCCAGCTTCTGAAGCTTGGCGTCCTGCTTCAACACCGCCTCGACCACGCCGGCCGCCGATTCCAGTGCCTTGACGTAGCGGCGCTCGTCATCGGCGGACAGGCCGTTGCGGCGCGCAATCAGCAGCATCACCAGCGCCAGCGCCATCAGCTGCGTCGTGAACGCCTTGGTACTGGCGACGCTGCGCTCGGGGCCGGCATGCGTCATCAGCGCGATGTCGGATTCACGCACCAGCGAGGACTCGGGAGCGTTGCAGATCACCAGGCTGGCGGCGATATCCTTGGCCTTGGCGTGGCGCAGCGCCTCGAGGGTGTCGGCGGTCTCGCCGGACTGCGAGATGGTGATGAACAGGGTATCCGGCTCGATCACCGGGTCGCGGTAGCGGAACTCGCTGGCCAACTCGACCTGGCAGGGAATCTTGGCGATCTGCTCGAACCAGTAGCGCGCCACCATGCCGGCGTGGGAGGACGTGCCGCAGGCCACCAGGCGCACGCGCTTGACGCGCGCCAGCAGCTCGCCGGCCTTGGGGCCGAGACAGGCTTCCAGCACGCGCTCGCCGGACAGGCGGCCCTCCAGGGTGTTGGCCAGCGCCGTCGGCTGCTCGAAGATTTCCTTCTGCATGAAGTGCCGGTAGCTGCCCTTGTCCACGGCGTCGGAGCTTAGGCTCGACACATGCGTGCGGCGGCTGGCAACCTGGCCGCCGGCATCGACGATCTCGTAGCCGTCGGTGCGGATCTCGGCGAGGTCACCTTCTTCCAGATAGACGAAACGGTTGGTCACCGGCAGCAGCGCCAGTGCATCGGACGCGGCGAAGTGCTCGCCGATGCCGATGCCGATCACCAGCGGGCTGCCCTTGCGCGCCAGCACCATGCGGCCCGGATCACGGCCGCAAATCACGGCCAGCGCATAGGCACCATGCAGTCGCGGCAGCACGGAAGCCATCGCCGCACGCAGGTTGCCGCCGGCCTTCATCTGCTCATGCACCAGGTGGGCAACCACCTCGGTGTCGGTCTCGGAATTGAAGGCATAACCCTTGCCTTTCAACTCGACACGCAACTCCTCGTGATTCTCGATGATGCCGTTGTGCACCACCGCGACATCAGCGGAAACATGCGGGTGCGAGTTGCGCTCGGCCGGCACGCCGTGCGTGGCCCAGCGGGTGTGGGCAATGCCGGTGGCCCCGGTGTTGGGCTTGTCAGCCAGCGTGGCATCGAGCTGCGACACCTTGCCGACCGCTCGGGTCAGCTGCAGCTGACCCTGGCCACCCAGTACGGCGACGCCGGCGGAGTCATAGCCGCGATACTCGAGGCGGCGCAGGCCCTCGATCAGGATGGGGGTGACGTTACGCTGCGCTACCGCGCCGACGATGCCGCACATGGAGAATCCTTGAAAACTCTGTCGAATGCCGTGGTTGAGCTTGCCCGGGCGTCCGGCCCGCGGCTCGCGCCTACTTCTTCTTCACCGGGCGCTTCCAGCCCGGGATGCTCTTCTGGTCGCGCGCGCGGCAGATGGTCAGCGCGCCCGCCGGTGCGGTCTTGGTGATGGTGGAGCCGGCCGCGACATAGGCGCCACGCTCGATCGTCACCGGTGCCACCAGCTGCGTATCGCTACCGATGAAGGCGTCGTCCTGGATGGTGGTGACATGCTTGTTGGCACCGTCGTAGTTGCAGGTGATGACGCCGGCCGAAACATTCACGCGCTCGCCGATCACGGCATCGCCGAGGTAGGCTAGGTGCCCGACCTTGGCGCCCTTGGCCAGGCGCGCCTTCTTCAGCTCCACGAAGTTGCCGACGTGGACGTTTTCGCCCAGCACCGAATCGGGCCGCAAGCGCGCAAACGGACCCAGGTCGGAGCCAGCACCGACTTCGCTGTCCTCGATCACGGTGTTGGCCTTCACCACGACGCCGTCGCCGAGCACGGCATTGCGCAGCAGTACGTTGGGCCCGATACGGACACCATCGCCGAAGCGCACGCGCCCCTCGATCACGACGTTGACGTCGATCTCCACGTCCTGCCCATGCTCCAGCGTACCGCGCAGGTCGAAGCGCGCTGGGTCCAGCAGGGTCACGCCAGCGCGCATCAGCGCCTCGGCCTGGTTGCGCTGGTGCTGCCGCTCCAGGGCGGCGAGCTGCAGCTTGTCGTTGACTCCCTCGACCTCCCAGGCCTGCGGCGCCGGCACGGTGTGGATCGCCACGCCTTCCGCGGCGGCCAGGCCGATGATGTCGGTGAGGTAATACTCGCCCTGCTTGTTGTCGTTGCGCAGCTTCGGCAGCCAGGCATGCAGCAAGGCATTGGGCACGCAGAAGATGCCGGTGTTGACCTCGCGCACAGCGAGCTCCGCGGGCGTACCGTCCTTCTGCTCGACGATGCGCTGCACAGCGCCCTTGGCATCGCGCAGGATGCGACCATAGCCGGTGGGGTCGGCCATCTCCAGTGTCAGCAGGGACAGACTGCGGCCATCGACGACCTTCCCGATCAGGCCTTGCAGTGTCTGCGGACGGATCAGGGGAACGTCGCCGTAGAGGATCAGGGTGCGCCCATCGGGCGGCAGTTGCGGCAGCGCCACCTGCACGGCGTGCCCGGTGCCCTTCTGCTCCGCCTGCTCGACCCAGCCTAGGCCCTCGGCCGGGAAGTGGGCCCGGACCTGCTCGCCGCCATGGCCGTAGACCACCGTGATGCCCTTGCCACCGAGCGCCGAGGCGGCGTCCAGGACGTGTGCCAACAAGGGACGGCCCGCCAGGGGCTGCAATACCTTGGGCAGGCGCGACTTCATGCGCGTGCCCTTGCCCGCTGCGAGCACGATGACCGACAGATCTTGCATGCCGTTGATATCCGCAAGAAACGAACCGTGATTTTACATGAGCCCGGGGGCTCGCCGTTGAGACCCCTACCTCGCCGGAAATGCGCTCCGAAACGAAAAAGCCCGCCGAACGGCGGGCTCTTTCGCACTTCGGGCACCGTCTTAGCGGTGCGAAGGGTTTTTCAGCTTCTGCACGAACTGCAGGCGGGCGGCGGCCTCGATCAGTTCGGCTTGAGCCTTGGCCAGGTCGATGTCGCCCTTGGCGCCGGCGAGCTTCTCTTCAGCGGACTGCTTGGCCGCCAGGGCGGCCGCCTCGTCGGCGTCCTTGGCGCGCAGGGCGCTGTCGGCCAGCACCGTCACGAGATGCGGCTGCACCTCGAGAATGCCACCGCCGACGAAGAAGGACTGCTCCGAGCCGTCGATCGCCTTCACGCGGACCGCACCCGGCACCAGCTTGGTCAGGAGCGGCGTGTGGCGCGGCGCGATGCCGACCTCGCCCATCTCGGCCGGGGCGAACACCATCTGGGCTTCGCCCGAATGGATCTGCCCTTCGGCGGAAACGATGTCTACGTGAATGGATGCCATGACGATTCCGTTAGGTAAGCCTTAGAGCTTCTTGGCCTTCTCGACGGCTTCGTCGATGGTGCCGACCATGTAGAAGGCCTGCTCCGGCAGGTGATCGAACTCACCGTCGACCAGGCCGCGGAAGCCGCGGATGGTTTCCTTCAGCGAGACGTACTTGCCCGGCGAACCGGTGAAGATTTCAGCCACGTGGAACGGCTGCGACAGGAAGCGCTGGATCTTGCGGGCACGGGCCACGGCGCGCTTGTCGTCTTCCGACAGTTCGTCCATGCCCAGGATCGCGATGATGTCCTTCAGTTCCTTGTAGCGCTGCAGCACGCCCTGCACATCGCGGGCGGTGTTGTAATGGTCGGCGCCAATGACGTTCGGGTCGAGCTGGCGGCTGGTGGAGTCCAGCGGATCCACGGCGGGGTAGATGCCGAGCGAGGCGATGTCACGCGACAGCACGACGGTGGAGTCGAGATGCGCGAAGGTGGTCGCCGGGGACGGGTCGGTGAGGTCGTCGGCCGGAACGTAGACGGCCTGGATCGAGGTGATCGAGCCCTTCTTCGTGGAGGTGATGCGCTCCTGTAGGACGCCCATTTCCTCGGCCAGGGTCGGCTGGTAGCCCACCGCCGACGGCATACGGCCGAGCAGCGCGGACACTTCGGTGCCGGCCAGGGTGTAACGGTAGATGTTGTCGACGAAGAACAGCACGTCACGGCCTTCGTCACGGAAGTACTCGGCCATGGTCAGGCCGGTCAGGGCGACGCGCAGGCGGTTGCCCGGCGGCTCGTTCATCTGGCCGTACACCATCGCAACCTTGGAGTTGCCGAGGTTCTTGGCGTCGACGACGCCCGACTCCATCATTTCGTGATAGAAGTCGTTGCCCTCACGGGTACGCTCACCCACGCCGGCGAACACGGACAGACCCGAGTGCGCCTTGGCGATGTTGTTGATGAGCTCCATCATGTTGACGGTCTTGCCCACGCCGGCGCCGCCGAACAGGCCGACCTTGCCGCCCTTGGCGAACGGGCAGAGCAGGTCGATGACCTTGATGCCGGTTTCCAGCAGCTCGGTGGAGCCCGCCTGGTCTTCGTACGTCGGGGCAGCGCGGTGGATCGCCCAGAGTTCCTTGGTCTCGACCGCACCGACTTCGTCGATCGGCTCGCCCAGCACGTTCATGATGCGGCCGAGGGTGCCCGGGCCGACCGGCACGGAGATCGGCGCGCCGGTGTTGGTCACGGCGAGGCCGCGCTTCAGGCCTTCGGATGCGCCCAGCGCGATGGTGCGGACGGTGCCGTCGCCCAGCTGCTGCTGCACTTCGAGGGTCAGGTCGGTGCCCGTGATCTTGAGGGCGTCGTAGACCTTGGGGATGGAATCACGCGGGAATTCCACGTCGACGACCGCGCCGATGACCTGAACAATCTTGCCGGAGCTCATTTGAGTTTCCTTTAACCGAATACTGTTGCGTTAAACCGCGGCGGCGCCGCCGACGATTTCTGAAATTTCTTTGGTGATCGAAGCCTGACGAGCCTTGTTGTAGACCGTCTGCAGGTTGGTGATGATCTTGCCGGCGTTGTCCGTCGCCGACTTCATCGCCACCATACGTGCCGACTGCTCGCAGGCTGCATTCTCGATCACGGCCTGGTAGACCTGCGACTCGATGTAGCGCTGCAGCACGAAGTCGAGCAGGCCCGCCGGGGTGGGCTCGTAGATGTAGTCCCAGTGAGCCAGCAGCTTGTCGTCCTGCACCGGCTCCACCGGCAGCAGCTGGCGCAGCTGCGGACGCTGGGTCATGGTGTTGACGAAGGTGCTGGACACCAGCTGCAGGCGGTCGATGCGGCCTTCGCGGTAGGCGTCAGTCATCACCTTGATCACGCCCAGCAGCTGGTCCAGGTGAGGACGGTCGCCGAGGTGGGTCTGCGTGGCCGTGACGTTGCCGCCCAGGCGCTTGAAGTACGCGACCGCCTTGTTGCCGATCAGGGCCAGCTCGACATCAACGTTCTTGTCCTTGTATTCACGCAGCGCCTTGAGCGCGACGCGGAAGGTGTTGACGTTGAGGCCGCCGGCCAGGCCGCGGTCGGAGGTGATGATGATCAGACCGACGCGCTTGGCCGGACGCTCCACCATGAACGGGTGGACGTACTCGGCATTGGCCTGCGCGATGTGGCCCAGCGTACGGCGGATCTTCTCCGCGTACGGACGGGCCTGGGCCATGCGATCCTGCGCCTTGCGCATTTTCGACATGGCGACCTTTTCCATCGCGCGCGTGATCTTCTGCGTATTCTTTACGCTCTTGATCTTGGTGCGGATTTCTTTGGAGCCGGGCACGGCGCTGTCCTGGTCGGTACTTAGATGGCGGACTGCTTGACGTAGGCGTCCATCGCCGACTTCAGGCCGGCTTCGAGCGCATCGTTCCAGTCACCCGTGTTCAGCTTGCCCAGCAGTTCCTGCTGGCTGTTGCCGAGGAACTGGTGCAGGCCGGCTTCCCAGGCCAGGATCTTGCTGACCGGGACGGCGTCGATGTAGCCCTTTTCCACCGCGTACAGGGTGGCGGCCATGTTGCCGACCGACAGAGGCAGGTACTGCTTCTGCTTCATCAGTTCGGTGACGCGCTGGCCGCGCTCCAGCTGCTTGCGGGTGGCTTCGTCGAGGTCCGAGGCGAACTGGGCGAAGGCCGCGAGTTCGCGGTACTGCGCCAGGGCGATACGGATACCACCGGACAGCTTCTTGACGACCTTGGTCTGCGCGGCGCCGCCGACGCGGGACACGGAGATACCGGCATTCATGGCCGGGCGGATGCCGGCGTTGAACAGGTCGGTTTCGAGGAAGATCTGGCCGTCGGTGATCGAGATCACGTTGGTCGGAACGAACGCCGAGACGTCACCCGCCTGGGTTTCGATGATCGGCAGCGCGGTGAGCGAGCCGGTCTTGCCCTTGACGGCGCCGTTGGTCATCTTCTCGACGTAGTCGGCATTGACGCGGGCGGCGCGCTCGAGGAGACGGCTGTGTAGATAGAACACGTCGCCGGGGTAGGCTTCACGGCCCGGGGGACGCTTCAGCAGCAGCGACACCTGGCGATAGGCCACGGCCTGCTTGGACAGGTCGTCATAGATGATCAGCGCATCTTCGCCCTTGTCGCGGAAGTACTCGCCCATCGAGCAGCCGGAGTACGGCGCGATGAACTGCAGCGCGGGGGACTCGGAGGCCGAAGCGGCGACGACGATGGTGTGACCCATGGCGCCGTTCTCTTCCAGCTTGCGCACGACGTTGGCGATCGAGGAGGCCTTCTGGCCGATCGCGACGTACACGCACTTAATGCCGGTGCCCTTCTGGTTGATGATGGCGTCGATGGCCATCGCGGTCTTGCCGGTCTGGCGGTCGCCGATGATCAGCTCACGCTGGCCGCGGCCGATGGGAACCATCGAGTCGACGGCCTTGTAGCCGGTCTGCACCGGCTGGCTCACCGACTGGCGAGCGATGACGCCCGGGGCAACCTTCTCGATCGGCGACTTCTCGGTCGCGTTGATCGGGCCCTTGCCGTCGATCGGCTGGCCGAGCGCGTTGACGACGCGACCCAGCAGGGCCTCGCCGACCGGCACTTCGAGGATGCGGCCGGTGGTCTTCACCGTGTCGCCTTCCGCCAGGTGCTTGTAGTCGCCCAGGACCACGGCGCCGACGGAGTCGCGCTCGAGGTTCAGCGCCAGGCCGAAGGTGTTGCCCGGGAACTCGAGCATTTCACCCTGCAGCGCATCGGACAGGCCGTGCACGCGGACGATACCGTCCTGCAGCGACACGATCGTGCCGGTGTTGCGCGCTTCGGCGGCACCGTCGAAGTTCTTGATGCGCGCCTTGATCAGGTCGCTGATTTCCGAAGGATTAAGCTGCATTGCTTCGTCTCGTTAACAATTAGGTTGTCCGCAAAACACGCGAAGCTCGCTTGCGCGCACTTCGCGGACCTTTCAACTCACCGCGCGAGCGCGGTTTCCAGCCGTTCCAGTTCGCTCTTGACGGAGCCATCGATCACCAGGTCGCCGGCACGGATCACGGCACCGGCAATCAGGCTCTCGTCAACGCCCCAGGCAATCACGACCTCACGACCCAGACGCTTCTTGACCGCACCGGCCAGCTGCTGCTGCTGCGAATCGACCACCGGCACGGCGGTGGTGATCTCAACGTCAGCGCGGGCTTCGGCCTCGGCGCGCAGCTGCTCGTACTGCTGCGCGATCGAGGCGGCAGCCACCAGGCGGCCGTTCTCGACGAGCAGCTTGAGCAGTGCGGTACCCTCGGCGCCCAGCTTGGAGGCCAGGGTCTGGGTGAGCGCGGCGGCGAGGTCGGCGCGGGTCAGCGCCGGGTGGCTCAGCAGCGGCGCCACCTGCGGCGCGGTAACGGCGTCGGCGATCGTCTTGAGCACGCCGCTCCAGTCGGCGAACTTGCCGCTGTCGCGGGCCAGCTCGAAGACCGCTTTGGCGTAGGGACGGGCCAGGGTAGTGATGTCCGCCATGGGAGTTCCTTAGACGCGAGCCGCCAGGTCGCTCAGCACGTCGGCATGAGCCTTGGCGTCGATCTCGCGCTTCAGGATCTTCGAGGCACCGATGACGGCCAGCTCGCCGACCTGCTTGCGCAGCTCTTCGCGGGCACGGGCCACTTCACGGCTGACGTCGTCCTGGGCCTTGGCCACGATGCGGTCGGCCTCGGTCTGCGCGGTGCCCTTGGCCTGCTCCACGATCTGCGTAGCCTGCTTGTTGGCGGCGCTCAGGATGTCCTGGGCCTGGGTGCGGGCCTCGGCCAGCGCCTGGTCGCTCTTGGAAGAAGCGTCCTGCAGCGCCTTGGCGCCGCGCTCGGCGGCCGCGAGGCCGTCGGCGATGCGCTGGCGACGGGCTTCCATCGCCGCCGTGATCGGCGGCCACACGTACTTCATCGTGAACAGGACGAACGCGATGAACACGATCATCTGGCCGACGATGGAGGGAATGCTCGCCTGCATGGCTAGCTCCGGATCAAGGTGGGAAGAACGATGCTTACTTCAGCGCCGCCAGCAGCGGGTTCGCGAACATCATCAGCAGACCCATGGCGACGCCGATGATCGACACGGCGTCCAGCAGGCCGGCGATGATGAACATCTTGGTCTGCAGCATGTTGGCCATTTCCGGCTGACGGGCAGCGCCTTCCAGGAACTTGCCGCCGAGCAGACCGAAGCCGATGGCGGTGCCGAGGGCAGCGAGGCCGAAGATGAGGCCGATGGTCAGGGCGGTGCTGGCCTGAATCTGAGCGATGAGCTCCATGATGTAACTCCGTGCGATGTGTTGGTTGAAAAACTTTTGACTACAGAACTTTTTACAGCTACTGCCGTGCCGCTAAAACCGAATCAGTGACTCTCGTAAGCCATGCTCAGGTACACGATGGTCAGCGTCATGAAGATGAACGCCTGCAGCGTGACGACGAGGATGTGGAAGATGGCCCAGCCGAGGCCCGGGATCACCTGCGCCCACCAGGGCAGCAGTGCGATCAGGATGAAGATCAGCTCGCCGGCATAGAGGTTGCCGAACAGTCGCAGCGCCAGCGACATCGGCTTGGCGAGGTATTCGACGGTATTCAGGATGACGTTGGCGGGCAGCAGCTTGGCGCCGAACGGATGGGTCAGGAACTCGAGTGTGAAACCCTTCACCCCCTTGCCCTTGAAGCTGTACACGAAGATCAGGATGAAGACCGAGATCGACAGTGCGAAGGTGGCGCTCA
Source organism: Solimonas sp. SE-A11 (assembly GCF_030345715.1). Classification (GTDB taxonomy): domain Bacteria; phylum Pseudomonadota; class Gammaproteobacteria; order Nevskiales; family Nevskiaceae; genus Solimonas_A. Next base: position 229,366 of record NZ_JAUASX010000001.1, on the reverse strand, counting down.
TGTCGGCCGAGGGCACGACACGGATATAGGCGTGGGCCGGGTCATGGCCCATGGCGCCGTAGACCTGGGCCCAGAGCAGCGGGAACAGGTCGACCGGGATGAGGTCCATGCAGTTCCAGAGGAACACCCAGCAGAAGATCGTCAGCGCCAGCGGGGCGATGAACGAGCGGTTGCCGTGGAAACTGTCCTTGACGGAGTTATCGACGAACTCGACGAGGATCTCGACGAAGTTCTGCAGCTTGCCCGGCACGCCCTGGGTGGCACGCACGGCCACGATGCGAAACAGCGTCAGGAAGGCGAGGCCCAGCAGCGTGGAGACGATGAGCGTATCGATGTGCCAGTTGGACATCGTGATGAACGCGTCGTCGTGACCCGAAGACAGATGCTTCAGATGGTGCGTGACGTATTCCGCAGGAGAAGCTGCCATTCGCTATTTCCAGAGCAACGCAAACCAGTAGACGATGTGCCCGACCGCGAAAGTGGAGGCCAGGGGCGCCAGGCTGCCCTTGAACACGATGATGGCGAATCCGAACAGGACGATCGCCAGCACCCACTTGCGCGACTCGGCGCGGTATAAATTGGTGACCATGGCCCTGGGGTCGGATGTCTCCACCCCCAAAGCCTTGACTGCCGTGTAGTACGTCAGTACGGCGCAGATCAACCCGCCGCAGAAGCCTGCCGCCGCCGCCATCCAGCCCTGGAAATAACCCCACAGGACAGCCCCGGCGACCGCGATCAGTAATTGGAACAGTGCAATTCTTGTGGCGACTTTCATGGTCGGCCGACTTAAGATTAAATGATGCACCGCATCAATCGCAGAGAGTATAACGGCTGCGGGAACCCCCGGGCAACCTTGCAAGCGACGTTCACTGGCAACGGAACGGGCTGGCGGCAGGTTTAACGCAGGCTCATGATGAGCGGATGACACCATGGCCGACAGCATAGCGGCGCGCGCGCGCGATGCCCCTTGGACAGATTGTCCTACCCGCCCCCCCTAACCGCGCAGCAGGTCCCAGCAGAACTTGAGGATCAGCGCGCCGACCACGCCGATATATAGCGTCCTAACGAATCCGGTGCCGTGGCGGATCGCCATGCGGGCGCCGATCACGGAACCGGCCACGTTGAACACAGCCATGGTGAGGGCCACGTCATAGAGGATGTGTCCGGTGCTGCCGAACCACAGCACGGCGGCACCATTGGTCACCACGTTGACCAGCTTGGCCGAGGCCGAGGCGGCCAGGAAACTGAAGCCGAACAGCCCGACGAAGGCGAAGATCAGGAAGCTGCCGGTGCCAGGGCCGAAGAATCCGTCGTAGAAGCCGATGATGCCGCCCAGGGCGCATGCGGCGGCCAGCTCGCGCCGGCCCGCCAGCCGCGGCGCATGCAGGGCACCCAGGTCCTTCTTCCACAGGGTGTAGGCCAGCACCGCCAGCAGCAGGGCCAACACCACCGGGCGCAACTGCTCCGGCGGGGTCATGGTGACGGCGCGGGCACCGAGCAGCGAGCAGGCGAAGGCCAGAGCGCAGGCCGGCAGCGTGGCGCGCCATTGCACCGGCACGCGGCGCAGGTACTGCCAGGCGGCGGCGGAGGTGCCCCAGATGCTGCAGAGCTTGTTGGTGCCGAGCAGCGTGGCGGGCGGCAACCCGGGCATCAGCACGAACAGCGCCGGCACCTGGATCAGGCCGCCACCGCCCACCACCGAGTCGATGAAGCCGGCGAGCAGGGCGAAGGCGCAGAGGGCCAGCAGTTGCGGCGTGAGGTCGGGCAGATATTCCAGCAGGGACATGCCCCAGTGTGGCGAATGGGAGACTCGCCAACAATTGGTGGTTTCCCTGGATCACTCCAGTGGCGCGGCGCGTTTCGGGCCGTTCATCCGCTCTCGGGATCCGGACGCAGGGTGCCCGACGAACCGCGTTGGGCTACTTCAACAGCTTGGCCGCCGCCGCCGGGATCTTGTAGCGCTTGTCGCGGAACAGCTTGGTCAGCAGCAGCGTGAGCCACTCACGCGAGCTGGAGAATCCGCGCAGCACGATATAGACGTCCGCGCCCTCCTGCTGCAGCTCGTAGTGCTCCACCGACACCGTTACCGACTGTCGCTCGCCGCGCAGCAGGGCACGCAGCGTTAGCCGTGCCGCATCGAGATCCACCTTGAGCTCTTCGATCTCGCCGTATTCGCCGAAGCGGTCGCCGATGAAGGCCTTGAGCGCCAGGCTCACGGCGCCGGCTTTCATTTTGCCCAGCATGGCATCTCCTGTTGTGCTGGTTTTCTTATGTGCGTCATTGCGTCCGACACCGGTCCCCGGCCCTGAATGCTCATGGCTGGGGACCAGCGTTCTCCGTATGACGCGCTTGGCTGACGCCAAGTTCCTGGGCTACAGGATATCCGAGGCGTGGGCCGCGAGTCGCGAGCGCTCGCCGCGCGCCAGCGTCACGTGCCCGCCATGAGGCCAGCCCTGGAAGCGATCGACGACGTAGGTGAGGCCCGAGGTGGTCTCGCTGAGGTACGGCGTGTCGATCTGCGCGAGGTTGCCCAGGCAGATCATCTTGGAGCCCGGGCCACAGCGCGTGATCAGCGTCTTCATCTGCTTGGCGGTGAGATTCTGCGCCTCGTCGATGATCACCAGGCGGTTGAGGAAGGTGCGGCCACGCATGAAGTTGAGCGAGCGGATCTTGATGCGCTTGCTCAGCAGATCGTTGGTGGCGGCGCGCTCCCAGTCCCCGGCATTGCTGTTCTGGGTCAGCACCTCGAGGTTGTCCATGATGGCCCCCATCCAGGGCGTCATCTTTTCTTCTTCGGTGCCCGGCAGGAAGCCGATGTCCTCGCCCAGGGGCACGGTGACGCGGGTCATGATGATCTCGCGGTAGCGCGGCTCGTCCAGCACCTGCGCCAGGCCCGCGGCCAGGGTCAGCAGGGTCTTGCCGGTGCCGGCGGTGCCGAGCACGGTGACGAAGTCGATGTCCGGGTCCAGCAGCAGGTTGAGCGCGAAGTTCTGCTCGCGGTTCTTGGCGTGGATCCCCCAGACGCTGGACTTGCCGCTGCGGTAGTCGCGCACCACGCGCAGCTCGGCGACGTTGCCTTCGATCTTCTGCACCATCAGCTCCAGGCCCTTTTCCGCGCCGTCCGGAAGGAACAGGAACTGGTTGACGTGCCACTTGGTCACCAGCGGGCCCTTGATGCGGTAGCAGGCGCGGCCGACCGCGTCCTGCCAGCTTTCCATCTTGTCGCCGTGCGAAGCCCAGAAGTCGGCCGGCAGCTCGACATAGCCGCTGTAGAGCAGGTCGGTGTCGTCCAGAACCTGGTCGTTGTGGTAATCCTCGGTGTGCACGCCGACGATCGCCGCCTTGATGCGCAGGTTGATGTCCTTGGATACCAGGGTGACCTGGCGGGCGGTGTTCTGGTTCTGCACCGCCAGCGCGCTCAGCAGGATGCTGTTGTCGGGCTTATTGCCCGGCAGGATGCCCGGCAACGCGGCATCGGTGGGCTGGGTCTGGAAGAACAGTTTGCCGGTGGCCGGCTGGTTGTGGCGGCCGCCACTGCCGTTCTTCCTCGACAGCGCGCTGGGAACCGGTATGCCCTTTTCGATCTGCGCGTGGTTCTTGCCGGCCACCAGGTCGTCGAGCATGCGGCTGACCTGGCGGGCGCTGCGCGCGGTTTCCGTTGTACCTTTCTTGAGTCCGTCCAGCTCCTCCAGGACCACCATGGGTATGAACAGGTCATGCTCCTCGAAGCGGAACAGGCTGGTCGGGTCGTGCATCAGCACGTTGGTGTCGAGAACGAAGATCTTGCGCTTGGTCATTAGGCCTGTAAGTGGGCAGCAGGGGAGATCGACGCGCGAGGCGCGCCGGCGGGGACCACGGCAAAGCTGGGCAAGGAAGCAGCGCTGGGAAAGCCAGGCTGGTAAACAAGGGCGACGGTCAGCATCCCCGGCCCGTAGGGCCGTTCACATTCGAAGATGTGATTATTTATCGTAATTTGTGACTACCGTTTGACGGTTTGACACTTCATCGGCTCCTGACCGAGCCGATGCACCTGAGCTGGAGACTAGCCCAAAAAAACCGCCTTAGGAAGCCAGCCGGCGAAGCCGGATTCAGGTGCTTTGCGCAGGGCTCAGGCGACGGCGGTCTTGAGCGCGGCGAGCACCTCGGCAACGTGTCCCTTGATCTTCACGCCGCGCCACTCCCGCACCAGCACGCCCTTGGCGTCGAACAGGAAGCTGCTGCGGTCCACGCCCATGTACTTGCGGCCGTACATGCTCTTCTCGCGGATCACGTCGAAAGCTTTGCAGGCCGCCTCGTCCGGGTCCGACAGCAGGGGGAAGGGGAACTCGTACTTGGCGGCGAAGTTCTCGTGCGAGCGGACGCTGTCCTTGGAGATGCCCAGCACCTCGGCGCCCTGCGCGGTGAACTGCTCGTAGAGGTCGCGGAAGTCCTGGCCTTCCTGGGTGCAGCCCGGCGTGTTGTCCTTGGGGTAGAAGTACACCACCAGCGGCTTGCCGCGCAGCGCGCGGAATGCGACCTCGCGGCCACCGGTGGCGGCCAGCTTCAGGTCCGGAATCTTGTCTCCCACGGTGAACGCCATGGCTACGGCTCCCTCAGGTCTTGATAGGGTCCAGCATGCCGTCGGCGTTGAGGTCGTCGCAGAGGTCCATGAAGGACTCTCGCAAGGCCTGCGGATGCTGGCTGACCGGCACGTGCAGCACCATCTGCACGCTCACCATTTCGGCGCCGGTATAGGTGGACGCGTACTTCTGCGTGGAAATCTCCATCACCACCACGTCCTGGTGCTGGAAGAACTCCAGGATGTTGACCAGCAGGTTGGGCTCCTGCGGGGCGATGACCTCCGCCGCGTAGGGGCGGAAATCCGGATTGAACGGCCGGGCGTCGCAGCGCTCGTAGCGCACCTGCAGTTCCAGCTTCTCGGCGATGCCCGGCAGGGCGGTCTCCAGGCGGCCCAGGGTGCTCCAGTTGCCCGACACCAGCAGGTTGGCGCTGAGCCGGTCGCCGATCTGGGCAATCCGGCAGTCCTCCACCTCGCCCCCGCGCTCGCGGATGGCCTTGAACAGCTCCAGCGGCACGTTGCCCTTGGGCTTGCCGATGGCGGAAATGGTGAGGAGGTTGTCGTTGGGAGGCATCATGTAGGGGGCACCGCATTCAGGGCGCAGAGTTTAATGCCCCCGCCCTCCGCAGCAAACCCGGCCCCCGGCAGGCGGCGCCCCGCCCTGTCGGAAACCGGCCCTCCGGCGATATAATCGCAGCTCTACTTCCGAACGAAATCCCCCGCATGATCAAGGGCAGCATTGTTGCCATCATCACGCCCATGCTGCCCGACGGGGCCGTGGACTGGACCGGCCTGGACGCGCTGGTCGAATGGCATATCGCGGAAGGCACCGACGCCATCGTCGCCGTGGGCACCACCGGCGAGTCGGCCACCCTGGAGGTGGACGAGCACGTGGAAGTGATCCGGCGTGTGGTGAAGCTGTCGGCCAAGCGCGTCCCGGTGATCGCCGGCACCGGCGCCAACTCCACCAAGGAAGCCATCGAGCTGACCGCCGCCGCCAAGGCCGCCGGTGCCGACGCCGCCCTGCTGGTCACCCCGTACTACAACAAGCCCCCGCAGGAGGGCATGTATCGCCATTACAAGGCGATCGCCGAGGCGGTGGACCTGCCGATCATCCTGTACAACGTCCCCGGCCGCACCGGCGTGGACCTGCTGCCTGCCACCGTGGCGCGCCTGACGCAGATCCCCAACATCATCGGCCTCAAGGAGGCCAAGGGCGAGCTGTCGCGCATCCGCGAACTGCTGGCCCTGGTGCCCAAGGACTTCGCCATCTATTCCGGCGATGACGCCACCGCCCGCGAGTCGATTCTGCTGGGCTGCGCCGGCGACATCTCCGTGACCGCCAACGTCGCCCCGGGCGCCATGCACCGCATGTGTGCAGCTGCCCTGGCCGGCGACGCCGAAACCGCCGCACGCATCGACGCACCGCTGGCGGCACTTCACCGCGATCTGTTTGTCGAACCCAACCCGATCCCGGTCAAGTGGGCGCTGGTCCAGATGGGGCGCATCCCGCCAGGCCTGCGCCTGCCGCTGGTGCCCTTGTCGAGCGCCGCCGAGGACACCGTGCGCGCCGCGTTGCGCGCTGCAGGAGCCGTTTCATGAGCCGTATTGCTGTCCTTGTCCTCGCTACCGCCCTGCTGGCCGGCTGCGCCTCGCGCAATCCCTGCGTCGGCGACAACGAATACCAGAAGGCCACCTCCCTGCCCCCGCTGACCACCGTGGACGGCCTGAAGGTGCCGGAGTCCGCCTCCGCCCTGCGCATTCCCCCCGCCCCGGCCGCCGCCCAGCCGGCCGCCGAAGGCGCCTGCCTGCAGACCCCTCCCCCGATGCCCGAGGTGTCCCTGGACAAGCCCGGCAAGGAGGTCGAGGTCGCCCCGCCGACCAAAGCCGAGGAGCGCAAGAAGATGACCAAGGAAAAGCTCAAGCCGCAGTAAGGTTTTTTGCGCAGGGTGCCGCCCCGCCGGGAAATCCGGGCCGGAATCGGTATAATGCGCGCCCCGTCGCGGCCTTGGCCGTGGCGGATCCTCAACCTGGAGAGATGTCCGAGCGGTTGAAGGAGCACGCCTGGAAAGCGTGTATACGGTTTATAACCGTATCGAGGGTTCGAATCCCTCTCTCTCCGCCAAGTAGCGGTTCCGGGACTTCCCGGACCTTCCTAAACCCCCGTTTTCACGGGGGTTTTTGTTTTTATCCCAGTCTGTATGTCCCAGGCCGTCGCATGAGACCGGGGATGCTGGGAGCGCTGCACCAGTCTCATCACGAGACCGCCACGAGAATTCGTCAGCGTGTGGAGGCCCTCTACGACCGAGCGATGATCGCTGGAACCGTGAGATCGGATCCTGCTACGCCAATCAAGCGCGCGCTTCGCTCACCGGCGTGCAAGAAGCACCTTCCCTGCTTGCCGTACAAGGAGCTCCCGTCTTTCCTTCGGAACCTGCGAGATTGTGATGCCGCACGGTCGACTCGATAGGGCTTCGAGTAGCTGATCTTGTCCAATGCCCGCACGTCAAGGGTGATTGAGGCGACATGGCCTCAAATCAATGCGGACCGACAACGCCGGATTCAGCGGGGCATTTCCATCGGTCGCCGTGTCCCAATCGCCGCTGCTTGTCACGATCCGCTTCCGAAATCTCTGCTGCCGACATAAACCAGCGGCAAGGCTCTCATTGAAGGCGGATCGCATTCTGAAAGCGCGACAGCAACTCTCGTTCATGACTCCTCTTCTGACAACACGTCAAACCGCGTCTTTCTCCGCATCGCAACATGATCAGTTCAACCGAGATAGGCGATGGCGTCGATCTCGACGCGCGCGCCAGGAATCAACAGTTGGCTGACCACGGTGGAGCGGGCCGGCGGGCGAGCGGGAAACAACTCCGCATAGACTTGGTTGAAGGCGGGAAAGTCCGCAGTGTCCGTGAGCCAGACGTTGACCTTCACGATCTGGTCTCGACGTCCGCCGGCCTGCGCGAGCACGGCCTCCAGGCGCGCAATCGCCTGCCGCGTCTGACTGGCAATGTCATCGGCGACCGGCTTGCCCTTCTCGTCCAGCCCCAACTGACCCGACAGGAACAGGAAATCTCCGGCGCGCACGCCGGGGCTGAGCGGAACGGCGGCGCCGTTGGCGAGCGTCGGACGGGTTCCGATGATGGAGATCATTTGCGAGGCTTCTCTTGGTGGTCGGCTTCTTGCGGGCAGTCACGACGTCCCGCGCGGATTGGCGACCCGCGGCCAGAAATCGTTGTCGCGCCTGCGGTAGCTCATCTCGGCGAAGTTCTGCGTGATCGAGCCGGGCGCGCCCACGTACAGCACCTCGCGAGCGAGGGGCGCGAATGACGCATGGAAGTGCTGCGTGGACTTCACCACGATCACCGGGCGACCCTCAAGGCGGATGCCGAGCCCCTCAAAGGCTTCGCGAGAGAAGATCTGCGAGCGGACCGTATTGAGCGCGATGTCCATGCCGCCCTCGGTGCGCACCCAGACTCCGGTGCCCAAGGACCAGCGGAAGTTCAATCCGTACTGTGCGTGGTCCTCGACGATAGCCTTGACCGTGACCGCCACGTCCACCGGGTCGCCAGACTGCGGGCCGCATTTGCCGCCGATACGCAGGTTCAGGCTCGCCCCGACACCGGCGCTCCGGCACAGCGCGACGGCGCCGAGATCCCAGAAGCTGCCGACGACCGCATCGCTGATACCGGCTTCGAGCATGGCCCGGAGTATGAAAGTGCTATCGCTCATAGCGCCGCCACCGGCGTTATCGGCGACATCGGCGAACACCAGCGTGCCTTCGGACGTCGCCCTCATGCGATCGATGGCGGCGGCAATCGGGATCGGTGGGACCCAAGTCTGGTCGCGCAGCTGCCAGAATTCCTCGCCCAGCTGGTTGGCGAGCCGCTGAGCCTTCGATCGGTCGCCATCGGCGATCACCCAGAGCTTGGCGCCGGTGTCCGGGACATCGCCCCAGGGGAAGCCATGGCCCAGTGACACCGACAGGATGCCGTCCTTGCCCTCGAACGACTGCATGCGCTCGACGAAGGATCTCATCGGCTCCCGCGTGGTGTGCCAGAGCCCGACCATTCGCAGGTCGTGCAGCGCCGTCACCGGCCGTATTTCCTGCTGCGCCTGGCGCACCACCAGCCGGTAAACCTCACCCAGGCGTTCCAGCGTATCCGTGTGCGGATACTCCTTGTAGCAGACTATGGCATCGGCGCCGGCGAGCATTCTCGGGCTGACATGGCAATGCAGGTCGAGCTCCACACCGATCGGCACCGAGGGGCCGGCGACCTCGCGCACCCGGGCAATCAGGTCACCCTCGCAGTCGTCGTAGCCGTCGGCGACCATCGCGCCATGCAGCACCAGCACGACGGCCTGTACCGGCATGGCCGCTGTGAGGTCCTCGATGATCCAGTCGCGGTAGCGTTCGTACACGGCGCGCGCGGTAATTCCGGCGGGGTGCGCATGCGCGGTGAGACTCTCCACCACCGTGTGGCCATCGATGGCGGCCAGGCGCCGGAGCTCGACATGCGAGGCGCCGAAACCTTGCGGATCGCGGATGCTGGCATCTCCACGATAGACGCCGGCGCGCTCGAAATCGGCAAAGCCGGTGGGGACCACGGCCGCAGTATTCGTCTCGGTGCCGAAGAACGCGCTGAAGACTTTCATCGTCGACTCAGCTGAAGCGGCACGGCGAGACCTGGGCGGCATCGAAGCCCTCGTCCTGGATATGAGCGGGAATCGGCTCGCGCAGCGCCAGCGCCGCCGCGATCTGGGACAACGCAGGGCAGGTCTGCACGCCATAACCCCCTTGTCCGGCCAACCAAAAGAAGTGCTCGACCTGCGGGTCGTAGCCAACCACCGGCGTGCGATCCGGCGCGAACGAGCGCAGGCCGGCCCAAGAGCGCACGATCCGCCTGATCTGCAGGCGCGTGCGACTCTCGATGCGGTCGGCGCAGATGGCGACATCGAGCTCTTCCGGCTGCGCATCGCAAGGATCGGTCGGCGTTTCGTCGGCGGGCGACGCGAGCATCAGGCCGGCGTCTGGCTTGATGTACCATGACTCGTCGGCGGCGATGACTGCCGGCCATTGGCTGAAGCCCGCCGGCAGCTCGGCGTCGATGATCATGGCCGTGCGCCGCAAGGGCTGTATACCCAGTGCCGGCGCGCCAGCCAGCTGCGCGACGCGGTCGGCCCAGGCGCCAGCCGCGTTGATGACCACCCCGGCACTGAACTCGCCATGGGCGGTGACGATGTGCCAGCCGCCCTGCTCGCGCGTAAGCGCCGTCACGCCGGCAGCGCAGGCCAGCTCCGCGCCGGCCCCGCGCGCCATGCGCAGAAAGCCTTGATGAAGTCCGTGCACATCCACGTCGAAGGCATCCGCTTCCCACGCGCAATGTGCGGCGTACTGCTCGGCAAGTATCGGCACCCGCCGGATCGCCTCCGCCGTATCGATGCGCCGTGCCAGTGGCAGCCGGGCGATTTCCGCAATCGCCTCCGCGTCGGCCTCGCAACCCGCAAACAGCACGCCGCGCGGCGACAGGAGTGGGTACTCGCAAAAGCCAGCCGGCGGCGCATCGAAGAAGGCGCGGCTGGCGCGGGTGATGGCGGTGATGGTGTCGTTGCCGTAAAGCGCGCTGTAGAGCGCGGCCGAGCGACCGGTGCTGTGGTAGCCGGGCGCGGTCTCCTGTTCCAGCAACAGTACGCTGGCCTTGGAGGCAAGCCGAGCGGCAGCGGAGGCTCCGGCGATGCCGGCCCCGACGATCGCAAAGTCGTAGCGTTTCATGAGCAGGCGGCCTAGGCGAAGAACGACCGCCAGGTCGCAGCCAGGATCCGGCGTGGTTCAGGCGCTATCGGGAGGTGCCCATCCGGAATCGCCATGAACTGGCCGTCCGGCAATTCGGAAGCCCAGCGAGGGCCGTAGCAAGTCCCCAAGTCCTCCACCCCGTAGAGAATGCGGACGGGGCAACGGATCGCGCGGTGATCGAAATCCCATCGGCGGTTCATGAAGCCGATCTCCGGCCGCATGCTGTCTTGGGTAATCGCCATGAGATTGTCGAAGTAGATCTGCGCGATCTCGGCCTCCGCGGCCTTGGGCAGGAAGCGATCCGGGCGGCTCTTGACCGCGAACCTGTTCATCGGCACGAACACCGATGGAAATGTCCTGAAGAAGAGCATGGCGGCCTTGAGCGACCACGGGACCAGTGGCCAGACGTCCGGGTCGTAGAGGGGCACGGTCGAGTTGATCGGGACTGCGGCGATCACCCGATCGGGCAACTGGTGCGCAACCGCCATCGTGAACAGGCCGCCGTTCGAATTCCCGGTGACCACGAACTTGTCGATACCCAGGCGCGTCGCCAGTTGCGCACAGTCGGAGGCGAAATCCGTCGACCGCATTACGGGCCGGGGACTGGAATGCAGCCCCCCGGGGCGCGACGGGGCAACCAGGCGGATGCCGGCATCGCGCGCATCCCGGTCAAAGCAGCCGCCTTCGATCAATGAGGCGCCACCACCGTGGAAGTAGAAGACCGGAACCCCGCGCGGATCTCCGTACTCCGCCCAAGCCAAGGTGCGGCCATCCGCGAGCTGCATGCGGTTGACCCTGGGTGCGGCTGTGTTACTCATGACTTTCCTGTGTAGGTGGCGGCAGCGGTGAACTTTCAATGACCGGCCGGGTGGCGACGCTTCGGTTGGCCTTACTCAAACGCATAGCCCAACTCCAGTCCGAAGCTGCGGGGTGGAGTGATGTAGCGCAGCACGGTGGTGTCCCCGGACGGCTGCTTGTAGTTGTTGGATGCGTTGGTGCCCCGCGCATCGGTCAGGTTCTTGCCATAGGCGGCCACGGTGAACGAACCGAACCGCGCGGTGCCGCGCGCATCGAGCGTGTGGAAGTTGCCCTTCTTGATATCCGGAAAGGAAAGATTGGTCGACGATGCGCTCTCGAAGCGGTGGATCAGCGCAAGTGACGGCGAGTGTGAACCCCAGTTCCATGCGCCGATCAGGGAATTCGTCACCGTCCACTCCGGCGCGCCGGGCAGACGGTCGCCGGCCTTCGCCGGCGGCAGCCCATTGTTCGGGTCGAAGTCGTTGAGAAGGCGCGCGTCGAGCCAGGTCAACGAGGAGCGCGCGGTGAGGAATGACAGCGGCCGTACGGCAAGACTTGCCTCGATGCCGCGGCTACGCGCGTTGCCGACATTGTCGATGTACTTGAACAGTTGCAGGCTGTTCGTCAGCAGCAGTGGCATGTCCTGCCAGTCAATCCAGAACCCCGTGAGATCGACGTTCAGCGCCCCATCGAGCCAAGTGGTCCTGATGCCGACCTCGTAGTTACGAACCTCGTCCGAACCGTAAAACAGCGGGGTGGGCGTCAGCGGGGTGCTCGGCGCAAGGTTTGGGCCGCCCAAGCGATAGCCACGAGAGTAAAGCGCATAGAGCATCAAGTCCGGCGTCGCCTGCCAGGACAGTGAGACCTTGGGATTGAAACCCCGAGCGGACTGAGAGTTGTCCTTCCGGTACTCAGTGCTGCCTGTCGGCAGAACGAGAAGACCGCGGGCCAGAACATGGCTATCGACGACGTTATGGTAGTAACGACCGCCGGCGGTGAGCTTGATCGTATCGGTGATGTGCAGGTTGCCGTCGAAGAACAGAGCCGTCTCCGGCGCCTCGATCTGCGCATACTCGCCGAATACCGTCGTTGCGGCGTCGATCTGGCTCGGCAGGGTGAGGCCGAGTCGTGCCAGGGCGGCGCGCAGCAGGTTGGCCGTCTGCAACAGATCCCGCGAATCCAGGACCACCTCGAAATTCTCGTCGCGGTTCGCATAGGAAACACCGGCAAGGAAGTCGAAACGATCCCAAGCCGGCGAGACGTATCGCAGCTCACCGCTGTACCCCTTCACGCTGCCACCCTGCGTGAGAATCAGGGGTGCCAGTTGGCCGGTGGCCTGCAACCCCAGGGCGGCCTTGCCATCGAAACTCAGGGCGCTGGTCTTGTCCTGGTAGGACCCGACCAAAGTCCAGTTACCGTAATCCGTGTCGAGCTCGTAGCGCAGACCGCCCAGCTTGATCTGGTTTTCGCTGGGCTCGAGTTGGGTGGTGTTCTTCTTGAGATCGCCGAGCGATTTGTCCACGTAGCCGGCGTCATCCACGGTGGTGCGCTGCGTCAAGGCCGTGAAGCGCAGGCGCGAATCCGGTGTCGGCTCGAACCCGAGGATCACACGCCCTCCACTGGTGGTCGAGGAATTGCTTTGCTCGCGGTCGATTCCGACGTTGTCGATATAGCCCGGCACATGCGTGTAGTAGCCGACGACGCGCAGCGCCGCACCGTCTATCGGTAGTGGCATGTTGGCCATCAGCCTTCCGCCACCGCCAAGGGAGCTGTTCTTCTTCAGGTCGCCGAAGGCCTGTGCATTGAAGCCAAAGTTGTCCGGGTCGGGGGATTGGGGGATGTAGTTCACCGCGCCACCCAGAGAAGACGAGCCGTAGAGCGCGCCCTGCGGGCCTCGCAGCACCTCGATCCGCTCCGCATCGAAGGCGTCGATGTCCGGTACCGCGATGGTCGCTCCCGGATCGGTGAGCGGAATGTCGTCGTAGTAGGTGCCGACGGCGGTCTGGGTGAGCGAGGGGATCGTGTCCGAGGAAACACCGCGGATGGTGATGACCGAGTAACCCGGCGTACCGCTATTGAAGTTCACGCCCGGCGAGAGCGACAGGTATTCGCCGAAGCTGGAGGCACCGGCCTCGTCGAGCCGCTCACGCGTGACGGCGCTCACGGAGCCCGCCAGGCTACGCTCGCTTTGCTGGCGTTTGTTGGCCGTGACCACGATCTCTTCGATGCGCCGGTCAGGCTGGCCCTCGGCCAGCGCTGGAGTGGCTTCCGGCGCGGTCGCAAGCGGGATCGTTTGTTCATACGGCTGCGCCTGCGTGGAGATGTCCCCGGAGTCGCGCGCAGCAGAGGCCGTGGGCACAGGCGCGGTCGATCCTGGCGGCAGATCCGGCGCGATCGAGGCAGCCGCGGGCCCTCGTTGGGGCGCCGCTTCCTGGTCCAGCAGGAAATCCAGGGGGTCGCTTTCGGGCTCCGTTGCTGCAGGCGGCTCTGCGGGGGGCTCGGCCTCCGGAGAAGGCGTCGCGGGGGCCTCCGCCCTGGCCGTCGACAGGGTCGACGCTAGAAGCGTCACGATTACTGCTGTTCCCAAATGGCGCTTCATGAAGCCCCCGTATATTTTTACGTAATTAATTACGTAATAAGGTAAGCTAATATGCGTACACCCCGGCTGTCAACGGCCGAAGCGAACGAATGACGGAAGCTACCGATGAAGAAGACGACGGCACCACAGAGGCGGACACGCGGCCGGCCCAAGAGCATTGATCGCGATACCGTCCTGGCAGCCGCGATGATGCTCGCCGATTCCGATCTCAACCTGCCGGCCCTGGCCGAGTCGCTCGGGACGACCGTGACGACCCTCTACCGGCTGTTTGGCGACAAGGCGGGCCTGCATGCCGCGATGTACGCGGAGGCGTTACGGCATCTCGACCGGATCAATGGCGCGGATTGGGCGAGCTGGCTTGAGAGCTATGTCGAGGTCTTGCTCAAGCTGACGCAGCAGTACCCTTTTGTCGTCACGCTGCAGTTCAGCCAGAGCAACTACAACGCAGAATGGCGGAACCTGGCCGAGCATTCGCTCGCGCTGGTAAGTCCGGGGGTCGAACTCCTGGTGAAGGCGGGACTCGACCCGGCATCGGCGCACAACGTTCTTGTTGCCATCAAGGCCGTTGTCTTCGAGCACGCCCATACCGAGCGTGTCTACGCGGAAACGCTGAGCAACCTCGCGCCTTTTGAAACTCTCGGTGGTCCAGGCGAGAAACGGCTGTGGCAGATCCTGAAGATTTTTCGTAACGGCCTCCAGGTCGAGATGAAAGCCCCCGTTCGCAAATGACGAGTGCCCGCCTCGCGGGAAAGCGCGATCCGTCCATGAAGAAAAAAAGCTCTCTCAAGCTCCTCGGCGCGCGACTGCAGACCACCTTGGACCGTCTCCGCAAGGAGCACGACATCTGCGGCGTCTCCCTCGCCATTCTCAAGGACGGCGTGGTCCATGCAGCGGCATCGGGCTGGGCGAATGCACCAGAGCGCATTGAGGCTACGCCGGACACGCTGTTCCAGGTCGGTTCCATCAGCAAGACATTCACCGCGACGCTTGCCATGCAACTGGTGGACGACGGCCTGCTGGACCTGGATGCACCAGTGCGCCAGTACCTGCCGGACTTCGTCACTGCCGACCAGGGCAGCGCGACACTCACGGTGCGTGACCTGATGATCCACACCAGCGGCATGGACGGTGATTACCTGCCGCCGGATACCGAGACGGGTGGCACCGCCGAAGGCTACGTGCGCGGGATGAGAAAGCTCGGGCAGTTGCATTCGCCAGGTGAGTACATGGCCTACTGCAACTCTGGCTATGTGGTGTTGCAGCGGATCATCGAGGTGCTTCGCAATAGCAACTGGAATCAACTGGTGCTGGAGCGCATCTGCAAGCCTTTGGGCATCACGCGCGCGATTACGCAGCCCACGGAAGCCCTGCGCTTCCGCATGGCCATGGGCCATGGCGCCGCCGCCAAGGGTAGCTGGCCGCTGGCGGGATTGGCTTACCTGCCGATGAGCATGGCCGGTGCCGGGTCGGTGCTGAGCATGACGGCATCTGGACTTCTGCTGTATGCGCAGGCACATATGCAGGGGCCGCGCCGCACCGCTGGCAAGGCTTCGATTCTTTCGCAGAAATCCTTCCGAGCCATGCAGACACCGCAGGTTTTGATGCCGCCGTACAGTCGCGGCACCTACACCCACATGGGCCTCAGCTGGTTTCTGCGTCCGGGAAAGGGGGCGCCGGCCTTCAATCATGACGGAGGCACTTCGCAGTTCGCCTTCCTTCATGCCTTACCGAAGCAGAATGTCGCCTTCGCCCTGTTCATCAACAGTCCCAATGCGACGCTGCCCGAAGAGCTGCGCAGGGCCATCTTCACTGAGGTGGCAGGCCTGCCGCCGGAACCCCAGCCGGCGCTGCTGCCCGCGATGAAGTTTGATCACCAGCGTTACGTCGGCATCTACGCAGGCATATTCCAGACTTGGAAGGTTTCTGTCGGAGACACTGGGCACTTGAAGCTCGAAATTGACACCAAGGGCCTGCCGCTCCGAATGACTTTGAACCTGCGCGCGGTAGCGCCGGGCCAGTTCGCGATACTCAATAAGCCTCAGGTCGATCAGGGCGCGCGCATCCTGTTTCTGGGTGAACAGGACGGCAGGGCCAAGTACTGCCGCATGGGCGTTCGGATGATTCAACGCGCTGAATAGAGATAAGGACACGACCGTCTACTTTAGACAGTTCGCAAGAAGCCGACTTGGCATTTTCCGAAGTCACGTCCTCGAAGCTTGCTGTCGATGGCGAGATTGAACATCGCCCACTGCCGCCTCCAGTCAGCCAGTTGCAGGTGGATGCACAGCACATTCGCGCTGAACTGTGCTGGTCTTCGCTGACCCTGAGGCAGTGAAGCCTGCTTGCCCACCTCTCAATTCGGCAGCATCTGCCTTTCGTCGACGGCGCAATCGGCGCCATCCTGAGGATTTTCAGAGATGGCCTCCAGGCTGAGATGACGGATCCTCTTCGCAAGTAGCAAGGCCACGCCTTACAGGAAAGCCAGATCGATCCACGAGGATGGTGCAAGCCCCGCGGCGGCTTCGGGCTGGCCGAGTGAATGGGTAAAGGACGATACGTCGCTACGCTTGCGAAAATCGGCATGTAGGCCGAAGACCGTCTCGGCGGGCAGGTAATCCTGGGGCCTTAAAAATGGAACCGCTTATCAAGAATTAACCCGACATCTTCAGGGACCGGTTGCGCGAGAAGACGAAACCAACGGAAGAGGCGGCAATCTTGCCTCGATAGCAGCAAAGGAAGCGCGGACCAGACGTTAAGACACAACCGCCTTCAGGCAGCATCCTTTTCGCTGATAGACGCCGGGATCATCATCCTGACCAGCTGGCGGATCGCGGTCATCTTCAGCTTGCGCTGGACGTCGATACCGGCAAGCGCACGTTGGTCGGCATCTGCCATCAACGCGGCAACCGTCGCGGCAAGAACGTCCAGGTCCGCCTTCGAAACTCGATCTGCTCCCGGGATCAGTGAGGCGCACTTCCGGATGAAATCGAAACGGGCGATCTGGTTGATCTCGATCTCCTTGCGCAGGATGGGATCGTGGCGAGCCATCAGTGTGATCTCGAGATCGGCCCCATGAATGGGATCGCTCGCCAACTGGTCGAAGTAGCGTAGCACCCGCTCCATGACCTTGAGGAAGTCAGCGGGATTGCCGAACTGCCCATAGAACTCCCCGCTCTCAAGCCGCTGGCTCGAGCGGCGGATCGCAGCATGAAGAATCTCGTCCTTGCTCTTGAAGTGCACGTAGATCGATCCGACGCTCAGGCCGCAAGCCGTCGCTACGTCCTGCGTCGAAACATTCGCCAGGCCCTTCTTGCGCACGCTGACGAGCAGGCCATCGATGATCTGGTTTCGCCGGGCGTCCATGTGGGCGTCGTCACGCTTGGGCATTGCTGATTCCTGGAGCCTGTTTGCTTTTTGAATGGTCGGGGATTATAAATAAAAAAACAAGCACTCATTTTTTATGACGCACCTACGTCCACGGCCCGGGGGTCGACTCGAGAATCGCATGAATATTTCTCTCCTTTCGCGTCAAGGATGCTGGGCCGCCGGCACCGTGATGGCCGCCATGCTGGGCAATGCGCAGGCGCAGGAGCCGTCCACTCCGGCCTCCCCCCAATCCGCGGAGACGAGCGCCGGTACACCCCAGCCCGCAGCCCCGCGGGAGCAAAGCGCCCAGGACACCTCCTCGGACGCCGACATCCTGGACTCTCTGCTGCTGGAGCCGGAGCCAGAATCCCCGCCCGCGGTAGCAGCGCTCCCTGCCCCGCAAGCTGAACCGCCCCCGGCCGGCAATGCCCCACAGGATCGTGCGGCCATCGAAATCCTGGAAACCATTCCCCTGCCGGAGGCCAAGGCCGAGACGCCCCGGCAGGTCGAGCAGAGACAGCCGCCGCGGCAACTGGAAGAGATCATCGTCACGGCCACCAAGCGTGAGCAGTCTTCGCGAGAGATTCCCGTCAGCATCACCGCGCTGAAGGGCGAGGACCTGGAAAGGATCGGCGCACGCGACATGAAGGACTACCTGATGCAGTCGCCGGGCATCACCCTGGTCGACAGCGAATACGGCGAAGCCCGCGGGCGCAATCTCACGGTTCGCGGCGTCGGCCCCGGTTCGTACACCGGCCTGGGCAACCAGACCATGGGCCAGTTCATCGGCGACGTCCCCATGACCGATCCCTTCGGCAATTTCGGTGCGCCGGACCTTGACCCTTTCGATCTGAAGACCGTGGAAATCCTGCGCGGACCGCAGGGCACCACCTTCGGCGCCTCGGCCCTGAACGGAGCGATACGGTATGCCCCCAATGAGCCGGAACTGGATAACTTCCTGGTTCGCGGATTCGTCGACCGGGTCTCCGTGAAGGACGGCGGTGCGGATCAGACCTACGCGCTTGCCGTGAACACACCCACCGGAGGCCAGTCCGCGCTCCGCATTTCCGGCCTGCTGCAGAATGCGCCCGGCCTTTATGACAACCTGAAGCGCGACACCCCCGACGCCGATACCCGGCGCAAGTGGACTGCACGCGCCGCCTGGCGCTGGGAGCCCACGGAAAAGCTCAGCGTCAACCTGATGGGACTCAAGCAGCAGTCCCACGTGGATGACGTGCTGCTGGCCGACAACCCGGATGGTCGTTTCGAGAACAACTACAAGGTCGGTGAGAGCTTCATTGACTTCGGCTTCGGCTTGGCCAGCATCGATACCCGCTACCGGTTCGACGATTGGGGAACGCTGGTGCTCCAGGGTAACTGGCAGGAAAAGCGCTCGCATGGCGATGTCGACAGCAACCTGAGCCTGACGGGCGGCCTGGGCATCGAGACCATCCGGGGTCCCTTTGACTACAGCACCCGGGGCAACAGCCAGGAGTTGCGGCTGGTCTCGCCCGGCGGCGGCAATTGGGACTGGATCGTCGGTGTCTTCCGGCGCGATTACCAGGCGACGGTCCATGCCGAGGTTGCACTCCCGATCGGAACCGTTCTGTCCTCGGACATCGATCCGCTGAAGGCCCGGGAGACGGCATTTTATGGCGAGCTGACGCGTCACCTGGGCGCGCATTGGGAAGTGACAGCGGGCGCACGCCGCTACACGACCTCCCTCAGGGGTGAGCAGATCACCAGCGCGCTGGGCACGCCTTACAAATCCACCCCAGTGGGACAGGACGAATCCGGCATCAGCCCCAAGTTTTCCGTGGCCTACAAGCCCAACGACGACATCATGGCCTACGCCTCGGTCGCGCGCGGTTTCCAGTTCGGCGGCATCAACACCACGGTTGCACCGCTGTCCTTCCCGAACCCGGCCACCGGCACGCCGATCCCGACCAGCTACGACTCGAGCGTGCTCTGGAGCACGGAAGTCGGCTTGCGCACGGATTGGCTGGACAAGACCCTGCGCCTGGACCTGGCGCTCTTCGACATCCGCTGGGACGAAGCCCAGCTCCAGCAGCAGACCGGCGGCCAGGTTTCGAACGATCCCTACGTCGACAACGTCGGCAAGGTGCGCATCCGGGGTGCCGAGGGTTCCTTCTCGTGGCTGACCCCCTTGCAGGGGCTCTCGGTCAACTTCAACGCCTCCTATACCGATGCGCGCACCCGCGAGGCCTACGATCGCGGCGGCGGCGACGTGATCCCGGCGGGCACTACCCTGCCGGCCGTTCCCAAGGTGCAGACGACGACGACCCTGTCCTACAACACCCTGGTCGGCAACTGGCTGGGAGACGCCTCCCTGAACTATGCCCAGTGGGGCCCCGCCCATGGCGATCTCAAGAACTCCTACTCGATCTTCGACTTCGGGACGTTCGGTCTTACCCTGAATGTCGCGCGCCCTGACTACGCGCTGATGCCCTCGCTCACACTGGGCATCTCCAACCTGACCGATGAACGCGGCCTGGTAGGCCGAGTCGTGCCGCAGGGCTCCACCCCCATCGGGCCGGTGGCCACCTGGAACTACATCCGGCCACGCACCATCAGCTTGCGGTTGACGATGCAGTTCGATTGATGGCGTCCGCCGAAACCTGACCACCCTCGAATCCCAGACGTTCATGTCCCTTTCCTCCGACCCTGTCCCGGCTGCTTCGGCCGCCATCACGCAGAAGCTCGACGAGCTGCTCAAGCCCTGGAACCTCAGCGACGCCCCTGGCGTGATCGTGGGGGTTTCGCAACGAGGCCGCCCGGTCTATCGCCGCGGTTTTGGCCTGGCCAGCATCGAGCATGCAAGCGCCCTGACGCCCGGCACGCGCATGCGGATCGGCTCAACCAGCAAGCAATTCTGCGCCCTGGGCATCCTGCTGCTGGCGGAGGAAGGCAAGCTCGACATCAACAAGCCCATAGGCACCTGGCTGCCGGAGCTGGGCGACGTCTGCGGCAGGCCGAGCCTGCTGCAGTTGATGCATCACACCGGTGGCCTCCACGATCCCCTGCCGATCATCTTCGTACAGAACGGCGGGTACTACACGAATCTGCCCGGCGGCGGGCACCTGCAGATGATGTCGCGGCTCCAGGAGTGCAACTTTGAGCCGGGCTCGCGCTTTGCCTACAGCAACAGCGGCTACCAATTGCTGTCCCTGGTCACCGAGCGGGTGAGCGGCATGAGCTGGGGTCAGTTCATGGCGGATCGCATCTTCGCGCCCCTGGGCATGAACGACACCGCCGTGCTCGCCAGCGATCTCGACATCGTCCCCGGCATGGCGACACTCCATGTCCAAAGCCCCGGTGGGAAATGGCGGCGCGGCATTTATCCCTGCGATGAAAACCTCGGCGGTGGCGGAATCATTTCCACCGTCGACGACATGCTCGCCTGGACCGCCCAACTGGGAGGCGCGCGGAAGAAGATCGGCCGTGACCAAACCTGGCAGCGCCTGCTTGAGCCGCAGATCTTTTCCAACGGCAGCCGCCATTGCTACGGCCTGGGGTTGATGTTCGATGAGCACCGCGGCGTGAAGATCATCCACCATGCCGGCGCCACCATGGGGTCCACGCACCAGATGCTGACGGCGCCCGGGCATGCGCTGGATATCGTCGTCATGAGCAATCGAATGGATGTTCCCAGCGCAGCGCTTGCGCTGAAGGTGCTGGAAGCGGTGCTGGAGGACGATCTCACCCCGGCCGAGCTACCACCCGTCGCCGCCGACTACCCCGCCGTGCTGGGTCGCTGGTACAGCCGCGACTCCAGGACCCTGGTCGATCTCCATGCTCGGGAGGTCCGGCCCGACTTGCCGAAGCAGTTGATGCTGTCCACCTACAACCAACTCGTGGGCCCGCTCAGGAAGGCGGGCCTGGGCCTGGCACTGCCGGATGGCCCTTTCAGCACCATCGAGATTCGCGAACCGCCGGCAGGGGCCCATCCGCCCGATACCCTCGACATGCACATCTGCGGCGACCTTGAGCGCTTTGAGCGCCTGCCGGAGACGCCGCCGACAGCCGAGTCGCTGGCGACCGGACTCTGCGGACGTTACCGGCAGCGGGGCTATCCGAAGGAAGTGGAGATCGCCCTGCGTGACGGAATGCTGGTGCTCGACCTGCTCCCCCTGCACGGTCGTGGCTACTGGGAATTGCAGCCCTACTCCGAAGACGTCGTAGGCTGTGGCAGCTATCACTCCATTCCCCACTTCGCGCTGCCCAACAGCGCGTCGCTCAGCCTTGAACGAGAAAACGGCCAGGTCGTCGGATTCTCCTTCGACACCGACCGTGTGCGTGGCATGCGGTTCGAGCGGGTCTGAGCCTTGAACGTGAAGTCTTTTACGGAAACCAGCAGAACTGCATGAACGCACCCCTGGCCGCTGCCGTCTTCCCACTGACGCGCAGCCTGCTGTTCGTATTCGCACTGCCCGGCATCCTGCAAGCCTTCATGCAGGCGCCCGCCCAGTCGCTGCTGCAGGGCATTTACGCCAAGGAATCCGGCCTGACGCTCACCGCGCTCGGCATCGGCCTCCTGGTCGTGCGGTTGATCGACTTCTGCACCGACTTCCTGATCGGCTTTCATTCCGATCGAAGCAAGCAGAACGGCGGTGGGCGCAAGATCTGGATCGGCATCGGAATGGTCGTTTCGGTCATCGCCATCTGGTTCCTGTTCCGACCGCCCGCGCAGGTCACGATCACCTATTACGCCTCCTGGTTCCTGGTGGCGAACATCGGTTGGTCCCTGATCGAGATTCCCTACAAGGCCTGGATCCTGGAGTACTCGCCGCAGGCGGCCCATCGCGCGCGTATCGTCACCTGGGTCGCGATGTTTACCTTGCTGGGCGCTGTCCTGTTCTACGCCGTTGGTCCATTGGGCAAGGCCCTGGGCCTTCTGGAAACCGCCGAGCCGAACATGCAGATGTTGCGCCTCTGCGCCGTGCTGATCGCCGTCGTCATCCCCCTGCCCATCCTGGTGACGCTCTGGCGCATCCCCGACCAGCGGCCGGGCCTGGAACAGGCAGCGGCAGAGATGAAGCCCCAGCGTGAGAGCCTGCGACACATCTGGGCCTCCATCGCGGGCAATGGCCCGCTGCTCAAGCTGGTCGGCATCGTCGCCGTGAGCAGTTTCATGGGCGGCCTTCCCACCAGCGTCCTGCTGCTCTATCTCACCAATTTCCTGGGGCTCTCCGGTGAGGTCAACGCGGTGCTGGGGCTGACCATTCCCATCAGCATGCTGGGCATACCGGTCTGGGGCTTGCTGGTACAGCGCTATCCGCGCCAGCGTGTCTGGGCCGCCGGCATGATGCTCGCGGGCGTCTCCTTCGTGGGCCTGGGACTGGCGCCCCCGAACTCCGGCGTGCTGGTGATCGCCGTCATCAACTGCCTCGTCGGCTTCGGCTTGCTGTCCTCGCTGGTGGTCGCCCCGGTGATCATGGGCGACACCATCGATTACGGCCGCGAGAAATTCGGCGTGGAGCGCGCAGGCCTGTACATGTCCTTCCAGGGGCAGGTGCTCAAGGGCTGCAGCGCACTGGCGGCCGGCGCGGGTTTGCTGCTGCTGGGACTTCTCGGCTTCGACGCCACCCGATCCGGCGCGGACCTCTCGCCACAAGCGGTGTCGGGCCTGAAATGGATCGTCGCCTGGCTCCCGGGAGCAGGCATGGTCACGACCGGCGTATTGTTGTGGCTGGTGCCCATCAGCAAGCAGGCCAGCAAGGCCACCACGATGGAAGCCCCCGACTCATGATGACCCTGCGTGAGTACGCATCCCATGACGCCATTGGCCTGATGGAGTTGGTGCAGCGCGGCGAGGTCAGTACTGCCGAAATCACGCGTTGCGCATTGGACGCCATCGAGAAGCTGAATCCGCTGCTGAATTTCATGTCCGGCCCCGCCGCGCCGGCCGAGTTCGTCGCCGGTCGGGCGTTCTCGGGATTGCCACTGCTGGTGAAGGAAGGCTGCGGCGCCCGGGGACAGCCGACGGTCCTGGGCTCCCGCCTGGGTGCCGGCCTGACGGCGGCGCAGGACAGCGAGTACATGAAGCGGCTCAGGGCTGTCGGCATCGCGGCCATCGGAGCCACGACGGCTCCGGAATTCGGCGCCTACTGCGTGACCGAGTCCCTGCTGCATGGGGCCACGCGCAACCCATGGAACCTCGATCACTCGCCAGGCGGCTCCAGCGGAGGCTCTTCCGCCGCGGTCATCGCAGGCGTGGTGCCGGTGGCGACGTCCAGCGATGGTGGGGGCTCGATCCGCGGTCCGGCGCATTGCACCGGCACCTTCGGGCTCAAGCCCAGCCGCGGCCGCAACCCCAACGGCTCATCGACCGATGGGGGGCCCTTCGGGCTGCATCACTTCCACGTCACCACCCGTAGCGTCCGCGACTCCGCCGCTTTCCTCGATGCCTTGCAGGGGCCGGTTCCCGGCTCTCGCTACTGGGTGAAGCCGCCGGAGCGGGCCTTCCTCTCCGAAGTGGGAGCACCCCCGGGGAAGCTGCGCATCGCCGTCACTCGAGACTCCCCGATGTCGACGCCCCTGCACCCGGACTGCCGCGAGGCCATCGATCAAGCGACACGTCTCTGCGAGGATCTCGGCCACATCGTGGAGGAAGCCTCTCCGCCGATCGACTGGTTGCCCCTGATGGAGACCCTGATGATGGCCTGGCCCATGCCCCTGCCGCGCGGCATCGCGCTGATCGAGCAGGCCACGAACCGCATCGCCGGTCCCGGGACCCTGGAGCCCATGACCTTGCGCATGCGTGACTTCGCCAACGGCCTTACCGCCGGCGACGTCTTCCAGGCGGACGCGATCATCCAGGCCGCCAAGTGGGCCGTTGACGATTTTCTCGCGCGATTCGATGCCTGGATCATGCCGACCGGTGTGTCGCCCGCGCCCCTCATCGGGCAGTTCGACCCTTCGCGCAGCGATGAGGATGTGGCGAGCTACCTGCGCCGGGCGCTGTCCGACTTTGCCTTCTTCACGCCGCTGCTGAATTTCACCGGACATCCGGCCGCTTCGGTCCCACTGCACCAGGGCCGCTCAGGGCTGCCGGTCGGCGTGCAGGTCGTCACGTCGATGGGCGATGAAGCGACTCTTCTGCGCCTCGCTTCTCAATGGGAAGCTGCGCGGCCATGGCAGGGACGCCGCCCCCCCATCAGCCTTTGATGCTCCCTATCCGCCAAAAGCAAAAGTGGGATTCGAGCCCTCAACCGGGCCAGAACGGGTTTTCGGCCGCCGCCCCGGCGGCATCGCACCCTATTCGTGTGCCAGCGCAAAGTCGATCGCCGCGCCCACCGCCGTGACCTGGGCCAGGATGCATCCCTCCGGATCCGCATTGGGGCTGTCGGGGTAGACCTCGGTCGTGGTCCGGAATGCGGCATCGGTGATGCCGGCGCAGAGGCCGAGAGGCTTGAGGGGATACCGGATCACGCCGGGAGCGACCACCGGCGCACCGATGATCCGGCCTTGCGGGTCGGACGGTGCGATATGGGTGACCTTGGCCACGGCGTCGATGATGGCGCTCTGGAAGTCCGTACGCGGCGCGTCGGTATCGTCGACCAGGTAGAAGCCATCGGGGATGACGTCCGGGACGAAGGCTACGCCGTCGCGCGCCGCCAGGGCCGGCCGGAACTCTGACTCGTCGGTGTCGGTGGTTTCGTGCAGGTCGATGTGCAGCAGGACACGCTCGCGAACCGATGCCAGCAGACGCAACAGGGCGGCGGATTCACCGGCCGGGCTGTTTTCGCGGAACGAGCGATTGGGATCGAGCGCATCGGGATTCCAGCGCTGGATCGTTTCGTAGCCCCAGGGACTGACGCAGGGGACGACCAGGATATTGAGGCGCCCTTCGTAGCGATGCAGGTGCCCCAGCGCGAATCGTAGTGCGCCGTGGACGCCGCTGGTCTCGTAGCCGTGCACCCCGCCGGTGATCAGGGCGACCGGCAACTCCGGTCGCCAACCTGCGGATTTCAGCGAATACAGCGGATAGTGGCGTGCGCCGTATTCAAGCTGGCCATACTGGGCGACCGTGCAGCTGGCCTCCAGCTCGCGGATGACGCCCAGGACGTCGGCCTCGTAGCTGCGCAGATGCTGCTGCCGGGAGAACCAAGTGGTCTTCTCGGCCTCGCCCCACGGGGTTCCGGGAGTGCCGATGGGATAGCTGCGAGGAAGCGCGGTCATGTTTCCTTGTCCCGGGAACGGCTTTTCGATCAGAGAATGTCGCAGAAAAGCAATGGCGATGTTGTCCCTATCCGAGATTAGCGTCCGGGGCGCACTACTGGCATCACCCCCCGCTGTCTTGCGAATGAGGGCCCACGAATTTCGGCCGGTCGAGTGGATAGAAAATGTCATGAAATCCCCTGGCACCGCTGGAAATCCCGCAAAAATCAACCGATCGTCCGCTTATCGCTTTGAAACCGCCGATGGTCATTTGGCAGTCAACATGAGTTACTGGTTTTGCCAACATCCGCCTTGCCTTTGCGAGTGCAGGCTGCAAGCTGCGCGCCCGCAAATCCGCCGGGGGCCTGCGTTGCCGATGCCTGCCCTCCTTCGCGCCTCTCATCCGGACCGGGACCGGATGATTTGCAGGCTTGGCCATTCAACGGAATGAGGGGCGAAACAGGGATGCGGCAAGCATAGAACCCGTTTTCAGGCACACACCGCCCGCCACGCGTGAGCGCGGGCTGCCGGCCGGAATTTCGCTGCGCGCGGAGCCGGTTCTCATCGATTCGAAATCATAACGAGGGCGCCCAGAGCAGCCCCGCGGGGGATGTTGTTGCCGGAGGACCAAGGTTGGCAGTTCGGTGGTCGTCCGGGAATCGCTTCTTCAATTGATGTGCTTAAAAAGGAAAACAGATGAACGCTCTTGGAAGGGTGGGTTTAGGAAGGGTGGTGAGAGGCCTGGCGATACTCGGGGTGCTGGCAACGGCGGCCTGCGGCGGCGGTGGCGCCAGCAGCCCTGATTTCTCGGCGGGCCTGGAGTCGATCAGCGTCAGCCCCACCAGCAATACGCTGGCGCTGGGAGAATCGCGGCAGTTCCGTGCCTATGGCCACTACACGGCACCGCCGGGTGGCACGGGTGAGACCAGGGAACTCACCGCCGTGGTGTCCTGGGAAGCGGCCGATCCGGCCATCGCCTCGGTCAGCGCCGCGGGCGTCGCGCTCAGCAAGGGCGCCGGCAACACCAACATCACCGCGCGCCTTTCGGCTCATACCGCGTCGGCCAGCCTGACGGTCGGCGCACCGGTCGTGCGCCAGCTGATCGTGCGCGGCCCCAGCGGCAGCTCGCAGGCGAACCTGTCCTTGGGCCAGAGCGCGTCGTTTGCTGCCTACGGCATCTACACCGACGGCCAGGAGCGCCTGATCGAGAGCATGCTGAACCAGGTGAAATGGACGGCGGATCCTGCGGTCGAGATCACTCCGGCACAGGGCCCGACGACCACAGCCACCGCCGTGGCGCTCTCCAGCGGTGCGCAGCTCAAGGCAGGCCTGTACAACGCCGACGGCAGCCTGCCGGTCACCTACAACGGCCTGCCGCTCAGCGCCCTCGCGCAGATCACGGTCACGGCGGCCTCGGTCACCAGCCTGAAGCAGCTGCAGTGGTCGGATGCTCCGGTGCCGGGCGCCTCCGACACGCCGCCCACGACGCCGCTGGACGTGGTGCAGAACGCCACGCGCAAGGCGGTGGCGATCGGCATCTTCACCGACGGCTCGGTCGGCGTGGTGGCGGACAGCCTGCTGGACTGGAGCCTGTCTCCGGCCGGCACCCCGCTGGCGACGGTGGATGCCGGCGGCAATGTCACCGGCAAGCAGCAAGGCAGCCTGACGCTCGCTGCGGCGCTGAAGAGCAACGCGGCGGTCACCGCCTCCCGCGCACTGCGCGTGGCGGACGAGGCCTGCGCGGCCCCGGCGCGTGACGACCGCTTCGTGGCCAACGGCTGGTTCGTGCCGGTGCTGTGCCTGATCTGCTCCGCGAACGATGCCACCAATGTCATCGACGCCGACAGCAGCAACTACGCGACGCTGACCAACAACGTAGCTCTGCTGGGCGGCGAGACCGCGATCAACGTGGCACTGAAGCCGGAGCAGGCTGCGATCAACACCGGCCCGGCGCCGAAGCCTGTCAGCTTCCTGGTGGCGCTCGATCCGGGCACTTTCCCGGTGCTGAACCTGGGTCTGTTCAACCAGCTGTACGTGTCGCTGCACTCGGACGCCGACGGCGTGTCGTCGGTGACAGGCCGCGTAGCCGCTTCAGGCCTGGGCGATGGCGGCAGCAATGCGCTGGAGCTGACGCTGCTGGGCCTGCACCTGGTGCCGGGCCTGGATACGGTGAGGGTTTCCTTCACGCCGCCAGCCGGGGTGGAGTATCGCCGCCTGCGCCTGGGGAACAATGCGGGCGTGCTGCAGGCCAACTTGTCCAAGTCGGTGCGCGTGAGCGCTGCCTGCCTGAGTGAGTAAGAGCTTCGATGGTCATGGGACGCCGCCAGCGCCCCATGACCACGAACCCAATCGAGATTCGCAGCGAGGCTCCACGCGGAGCCTTCGCCGGAGACAAGCAATGAAGAAAACAAGATGGATCGCCCTGGCCGCGACGCTATGGGCGGCTGCCGCCTCCGCGCAGGACGCGGGCAAGTACGACCAGCGCTGGTACGTGTCGCCCTCGATCGGCGGGGTGTTCGCCGACAAGCAGGACATGAACAGCGGCATCGCCGGCTCGATCAGCGTAGGCCGGGCGCTGGGCCGCTATACCGGTTTCGAAATCGAAGGCAACTACAGCAGCCTGTCGGTCTCCAGCCTGCCGGCGGAGAAGGACTACGAGCGCCTGACGCTCGGCGCCAACCTGCTGCAGTACTTCGCCAACGACAAGGCCGATATCCGTCCCTTCGCCATCGCCAGCGTCAACGCCCACAGCATCGACTTCCTGGGCGAGTCGCTCAGCGGGGCCGGCGTGGGCCTGGGCCTGGGTTCGATGTTCCAGATGTCGCCCTGGTGGGACCTGCGCTTCCAGGCCCGCTACAACCTGGACTTCATCAGCCAGGAAGGCATCGTGCAGGACGCGACCTTCTATCTCTGGGACGTGGGCCTGGGCTTCCGTTACAAGTTCGGCGCGGACCCGAACGATTCCGACGGTGATGGCGTGCCCGATAGCCTGGACAAGTGCCCCAATACGCCCAAGGGCGTGACGGTGTACTCGGACGGCTGCCCGGTGGATACCGACGGCGACGGCGTGCCGGATTACCTGGACAAGTGCCCCGGCACCCCCAAGGGTACGGTGGTCAATGCCTCCGGCTGCCCGGCGGATTCCGACGGTGACGGCGTGCCCGACGAGCTGGACAAGTGCCCGAACACGCCGCGCGGCGTGATGGTGGGCCCGGACGGCTGCCCGATCGATTCCGACGGTGACGGCATCCCGGATGCCTATGACAAGTGCCCCAACACCCCCAAGGGCACCATCGTGGGTCCGGACGGCTGCCCGGCGACCGATTCGGATGGCGACGGCATCCCCGACTTCATGGACAAGTGCCCGGCGACGCCCAAGGGCGTGGCGGTGGGTCCGGATGGCTGCCCGCTGGATTCCGACGGTGACGGCATCCCCGACTACCTCGACGAGTGCCCGCGCACGCCGCCGGGTGCCAAGGTGCTGCCCAACGGCTGCGCGCTGACCGGCGATTGCCGTACGCCGCGTCCGGGCGAGGCGGTGGACGCCAACGGTTGCGCGCTGGACAAGAACTTCATCCTCCGCGGTGTGAAGTTCGAGTTCGACTCC
The DNA here is from genome assembly GCF_030345715.1 of Solimonas sp. SE-A11. Lineage (GTDB taxonomy): Bacteria > Pseudomonadota > Gammaproteobacteria > Nevskiales > Nevskiaceae > Solimonas_A. The sequence continues at coordinate 200,460 of NZ_JAUASX010000001.1, read as the reverse complement.
GACCGCCTGACCGAGCCGGCCAAGCTGATCCTCAACGAGGTCGGCGAGACGCTGAAGGCCTACCCGGCCATCCGCGTGGACCTGGAAGGCCATACCGATTCGGTGGGTTCGGACAACTACAACCTGGGCCTGTCGGAGCGTCGCGCCAATTCGGTGAAGACCTACCTGGCCGGCCGTGGCATCCCGGGCAGCCGCATGAACCCGGTGGGCTACGGCGAGACCCGCCCGATCGACTCCAACGATACGGAGATCGGTCGTGAGGAGAACCGTCGCGTGGAGCTGAAGGTCCTCGAGTAAGCGAACTGCGGCAAATCAAAACCCCGCCGGAGTGATCCGGCGGGGTTTTTTCTTTGCCTGCTTGCTGCGGGGCGCCATCCATGGCGAGACGTTGGCCACCTGATTGAACTCCGGGGCAGCCCTCCATGGCTGCCCGTGATCCACCGCTGGCGATGCCATTCAGGCATCGCCAGGACGCGACGTCTCACCCACCAGCAATCTCGCCAGCTGCACCCGGTTGGAGATACCCAGCTTGCGGCAGATGCTCGCCACCTGGTTCTCGATGGTGCGGCTGGAGCGGCACAGCCGCTTGGCGATATCGGCATTGCGCAGGCCCTCGGCCGCGAGCCGGGCAACACGCTGCTCCGACGATGTCAGCTTGCGCAGGATCGCCAGGGCCTCGGCCGAATAGTGGGTGGTCTCGCCCTCGGCACGCGTGTCGCGCAGCAGCAGCACGTAGCCGCCGTCCGGCATCGGCATCAGGTCGGCCGAGAAGCCGGGCCGCGCGGGATGCTTCAGCGAGAAGGGCCCAGGCCCGGACTCCAGTGCCGCAAACAGGGCCTGTGGCAGCGCCAGCTGCGCGGACTCCGGGCCCAGTCCACGATTCCAGCGCAGGCGCTGCGCCTCGCCGCGCCGGTTCGACCACAACGGGGTACCCAGCCGGTCGAAGAACACCAGGGCCTCCGGGGAGCTCTCCAGGAAGGCCTTGAACACGTCCGCCAGTTCGCCGCTGGCATTCCGACGGACCAGGGGTACCACCCATGATCGCACCGCCGGTGAATGGAGGGCCTCGGGCACAGCGCTGAAAAGCCCATGGGCCGTTGCCGGCTCCGCCACACCCCAGTCGTTAGAGAGCAGCGACATCGGCCGTCACCGGATGATGTGATTCAGGCATTGCGTCGCAGGCCGGCGCAGGGCTTCGCTTGGACTTCATGCACGTCTCCTCCAGATACCGCCCCGCTCTATCCAGAGCAGTGGCGGACCTACTGCTACTTCCAGACCTGCTGGCGAAACAGTGCCTCGGCATCGCGTTCCACGCGGCATCCGTCAGCGGTCACCCACATCGACGCGCGCTGCACCGGCTCATAGGACGGCCATTGGCCCAGCGATGTTCCCGGCTCGCCGTGACGGGCGAAGTGGCCCAGCATGGACACCCAGCGGCGCTCGATCTCGGCCGCCTTCGGATGGTCGATGAACCTCGGGACGGTATGTCCGGGATCGTCGCTGACGTTGAACGTCAGCGCCAGATCGATGCCATGGCTGGATGGGATGGACTGCCCGGCAAAGCGCATCGGGATGTCCATGGCGTAGACCCAGGCGCGGCTGCCGGCCTTGGTCGTCGCTTCCGCATAGTCGACGGCGCCGCGGCGGAACCCGTCGGTCCAGACCAGGTCGTTGAAGGCGCTGCCGAAGCCGATGTGGCCGGTGGCCTTCTTCAGGCGGCGCAGGTAATCCTTGACGTTGGCCTTGCCCTTGGCCGCGTGCATGGCGATGCCGCGCGAGGCCAGGTGGCCGATGATGCTGATGACGAAGCCCGGCAGGCCGGTGGCGGCCTTGACCATGAGCTCCAGCGACACGCCCTCATGGGTGGCGTAGCCTGCGATCAGGGGCACGGCCTCAGGGCCGCGAGCCTGGATCAATTCATTCATTTGTCCCGGCAGCAGCGTGGTGCCGGAAACCGGTACTGGGGAGAGCTGCTTGCCGCGCCTCTGGTAGGCGATCAACTCCTGGGAGGGGGCCGCCTTCAGGTAGGCGACGGTCTCTTTACGCGTCTTGCGACGCGCCTTGGCCATCACACCGACCACGTCTCTGGAGGGCTCGGGGACCATGTAGCCGGTGCTGCAGGCGACGGCGCGGTGCACCAGTCCCTTGGCGGCCGGGGCGGCGCAGAGTGCTGCGACGGAAACGGCGCCGGCCGATTCGCCGATGATGGTGACCCGGCCGGGATCGCCACCGTAGTCAGCGATGTTGTCGCGCACCCACTGCAGGGCAGTGATCTGGTCGCCGAGCCACAGTTGGCCCTGGCCGTCGCGATCAGTGCCGAGCCAGTCGAGGTCTAGCGCCGCGAAGAGGCCGAGGCGGTAGTTGATGCACACCACCACCGCCTCGGCGCCACGCGCTAGCGCGCTGCCGTCATAGCAATGGCCGCTGCCGCCGGTGAAACTGCCACCGTGGATGAAGAAGATCACCGGTCGCGGTCCGTCGGCGGGCGCCTGCGGCGCATGGATATTGAGCAGCAGGCAGTCCTCGGAATATGCCGCCTCCGGCACGGGGCCGTACAGCTCCGGGACAATCTCGGGCTGCATCGCCATCGCCTTGAAGCTGGTGGCGTCGTAGGTACCCTGCCACGGCGAGGTGGCCAGCACGGACGACCGGAAACGCTGCGCGGGCTCGGCGTAGCGCAGACCCCGGTAGGTTTCCACGCCAAGGCGCTCGATGCCCCGCACCCGTCCGAGCCGGGTGACGCGCTCCACCGTTTTCATTGTCATTGTTGCCTGCTCCATGGAGCCTTCGTCCTTCAGATGCCAGTCACGCCGCCGCTGCACAGCAAGGTCTGCCCGCTGACGTAGTCCGACTCCGGCAGGCAGAAAAGATAGATCGCGCCGGCCGCATCTTCCGGCGTGCCCACTCGCCCCAGCGGGATGCTGCGCTCCATCGATTCCTTGAGGCCGGGGTTGATGCCCACCTTGATCTCGCGGCCATCGATGTTGGCGGTGGTGCCGGAGCCTGCGGCAACGGTCAGGCGCGTTTCGATGAAGCCGAAGGCGACGCAGTTCACCGTGGTGTCTAGGCGCCCCCATTCCTTGGCCAGCGTCATGGTCATGCCGACGATGCCAGCCTTGCCGGCGGCATAGCTGATCTGCCCGGCATTGCCGAACAGGCCGGCCACCGAGGAGATGTTGACCACCTTGCGCACCACGTGGCGTCCGGCCTCGCGGTCCTGGGTGTTGAGCTTCTTGATGACCGGCTGGGCTGCACGCAGGATGCGGAAGGGCGCGGTCAGGTGACAGGCGATGATCGCCTCCCACTGCTCGTCGCTCATCTTCTGGATGACATTGTCCCAGGTGTAGCCGGCGTTGTTGACGATGATGTCCAGTCCCTGGAAGGACTCCAGCGCCGTATTGACGAAGCGCTCGGCGAAGGACGCATCCGTCACGCTGCCTGCGCAGGCCACGGCTTGGCCACCCAGACTGCGAATCTCCTCGACCACCTCGTTGGCGGGGCCTTCGTCGAGATCGTTCACCACGATGCGCGCGCCCTCCGCAGCGAGTTTCAGTGCCGCAGCCCGGCCGATGCCACGACCCGAGCCGGTGATGAGGGCAACCTTTCCTTCAAGCTTCTTCACGTTCCAATGACCTTTGTTGATTCTGTGATTGCCATGCGCGCATCACGCAGCGCGGAGCGGCGGACCTTGCCGTCGTCGCCGCGCAGCGGCTCGGCCAGGAATTCGAACGAAGCCGGGATCTTGTAGCTGACCAGGCGCGAGGCGAGATACGCCAACAGTTCTTCGGCCGTCACCGGCGTGTGCGCATGGACGATGGCATGCACGCGCTGGCCCAGGTCCTCGTCGGGCAGGCCAATGGCGGCGCTCGAATGCACTGCGGGATGCTCGTCGATGGCGGCCTCGACTTCGGCCGGGTAGATGTTGGCACCGCCACGCAGGATCAGGTCGGTGCGCCGGTCCGCCAGGTACAGGTAGCCGTCGGCATCGAAGCGGCCGATATCGCCGAGGCTGTCCCAGCCATCGACGCGCTTGGATTCGGCGCCGAGATAGAAGTAGCTGGGCGGGGCGCCCGCGGCTTCGCGCACCTGAATCTCGCCAGTCTCGCCAGCGGGCAGCTCCCGACCGTCCTCGCCCACGATCCGGATCTGGCCGAGCACGCAGCGACCGACCGAGCCGCGGTGCTGCAGCCATTCGTCGCCGCGTATCACGGTGAGTGCCTGCATCTCGGTGCCACCGTAGAGCTCGAAGATGCGCTCGGCACCGAGCCAGTCGATCCAGGCGGCCTTGAGCCACTCCGGGCAATGCGAGGCCATGTGGTAGGCCACGCGCAGCGAGGAAAGGTCATGGCGGCTGCGCTCAGACTCCGGCAGCTTCCAGATGCGCGACATCATCGTCGGCACCATCAGCACGGAGCCGACGCCGTGCCGCTCGATCAGCTCCAGGGTCTGGGCGGGATCGAAGCGGCGCATGACGATGACGTGGTTGCCGCGCAGCAGGGCCTGCACCGCCGTGGTGAACGGCGCGTTGTGGTAGAGCGGCCCGGGGATCAGCACCGCCCCCTCGCGCGGCAGCATCAGCGGCATGGCATAGGCCGCAGCGTTCTCGTCGATCTCCGCGGCGCTGCCGGCGACGATCAGCTTGGGGCGGCCGGTGCTGCCGCCCGAGGTCGGGGCCTTCCAGTGCTTCGCCGTCTTCACCGGCAGGGGTTCATCGGATAGCTCCGGCGACACCTGGAAGCCGGCGGCCATGACCGACACACCCGGGAAATCCGCCGCCTCCGCTCCCACGACCAGCGAGGGTGAGGCCAGCGCAACGATGGCGGCGAGCTCCGCCCGCGGCAGGCGGCTGGAGACCGGCTGCGGCGTGGCGCCCAGCTTCAGCGCCGCCAGGGCACTCTCCATGAAGAAGATGCCGTTGGGAAGCGCGATGGTCACGAAGCTGCCCTCGGCCACGCCACGGCGCTGGAATTCGCGGGCGAGGCGGTTGCTGCGCCGCTCCAGTTCGCCGCGCGTCAGCGTCTGGCCATCGACGGTCAGCGCCGGGTGCCGTGCATCGGCCTGGGCCCAACGCTGCAATGCTTCGGTGGCAGGGATCATCGCCATGTCAGAACTCGAAGGAGAAGCGCGCGGTCAGCGTGCGCGGTGGGCTGAGCAGGTACTGCTCGTAGGTCTGCTGCGTCAGCAGGGTCTTGCCGGCGCCGCCGGCCACAACCCCAGCCTCGTCCAGGATGTTGGTCATGTTGATGGCGAGCTTCGGATTGCCGACGACGCCTTCGGTGGCGATCAGCAGGCCGGCGTTCAGGCTGCCGTAGTCGTTGATCTCCACGTCGTGCGTCAGGTTGCTGTAGCCCTTGCCGATGTAGGTGTAGCCCACGCTGGGTGCCAGCAGTACCCGGCCCAGCGGCAGCAGCGACTGCAGGGAGGTGCTGTACTGGTACTTCGCGGCGCCCGGCATCTCCTGGCCCGGATACACCGTGTCACCGTTGGAGGCCGTGAATTCCTCGGTGATGTGCGCATCGGTCATCGCGCCGGAGACCGACCAGGTGACGCCGGGGATCGGCGTATTCCACAGCAGGTTGGCCTCGAGTCCACGGCTCACCGCCGCCGACACGTTGGTGTTGTAGGCCAGCGGAATGGTCTCCGTGGTCTGGGTGATGATCGGGTCCTTGTAGTCGATGTAAAACAGCGTCAGGTCGGCCTGCAGGGTGTTGTCCAGCCATTCCGTTCGCAGGCCCAGTTCGTAGTTCCACAAGGTGTCCGACTTGTAGGTCGGCGGCACGCCGTTGGCGGGGGTCGAGGGCAGACTCTGCAGGCCGCCGAAGCGGAAGCCCTTGGCCGCCGTGGCGTAGAGCGAGACGTCGTCGGTGAAGCGATAGGTAGCCGAGAGCTTGGGATTGAAGCCCCGCTCCTTCAGCGTGCTCCTCGAATCCGATCCCAGGCCCTGGTTCTGGTTGCCCGAGACCAGCAGGCCGTAGCCGACGAAGCCGCCGGTCACCTCGGTCTCGTAGAAGCGTCCGCCGGCCGACAGGGTCAGGCCGTTCTCGAAATCGTAGGAGACGTCCGCGAAGATCGCGCGCTCCTGCGATTTGGCGTCCGAGGTTCCATCGAGCAGCGAGGTGGCCGCCCCCAGGCTGGGCAGGCCCAGCAGATCGAGCAAGGGCTGGAGCAGGGGATTGTTGCCTAGCGGGCTTCCAGGCCCCAGCAGGCTGCGGTTCAACGGCGTGTCGATCAGGATGTTGAAGAATAGGTCGTAGTCGAAGAAGTACGCGCCTACCAGCCAGTCGAAAGGGCCGCTGTCGTTGGACTGCAGCCGCAGCTCCTGCGACAGGCTCTTGGAATCGTCGACGACCTGGGTCAGCACGCCCGCGATCGCCGGATAGCCCGGCGGCGGATTCCCGGCCAGCGCATAGGTGATGTCGCGGCTGAAATTCGCGTCGCGGTGGACGTGCGACGTCAGGGAAACCAGGCGCATGGAATCGAAGTCGTAGGCGACTTCCAGGCTGTTCATGCCAAATTCGTGCTTCGAGGGCGCCGGTAGCACCGACTGGTCGGTGGCACGGGGGCCATCCGCAAAGCGTACTTCGTTGAGCTGGTTGTCGCCCTCGAAGGTCTGGGTGATGTGGGTGAACTTGATCTTCCAGTCGCCGGGCTTCCACAGGGCCTGCGCGCGGACCTGGTCACCGGAGGATTCCGCGACGTCACGCTTGCCGCTACGCAGATCGTCGGTGATGCCCGGGTACTCGCGGCGGATGTAGGCCAGGCGCAGCGCTGCCTCGTCGCCGACCGGCGTATTGACCGACAGGCCATGCGTGAAGGCCGTGCTGCCGTGATCGGGACCGGTGTACTGGGAGAAGCCGCGCAGCTGCCAGGTATCGAGCACCGGTTCCTGCAACTCGTAGCGGATGGCACCGGACAGTGCCGCGCCGCCGAACAGCGTGCCCTGCGGCCCCTTCAGGACCTGCACGCCGGCGAGGTCGAAGGCACTCAGGTCCGGCACGATGTTGGCGATATAGGGATCGGTGAAGGGCGTGTCGCCGATGAAGATACCCACCGGCTGCGCATTGCCCGCCGAAGGCAGCGTGTCGGTGGAGATGCCGCGGAAGGTCATGCGCGAGAAGCCCGGCGCACCCTGGGCCACCGTGACGCCCGGCGACTCGCGGATGAAGTCGTTGAGGTCCAGGCTGCCGGAGTTCTCCAGCTTCTCACCGGAGAAGGCCGAGATGGAGGCCGGGATCTCGCGGATCGACTGCTCGCGCTTGGTGGCGGTGACCACGATCTCCTCGATCTGCGCCGGGCCCTGCCGCTTGTCGCGAAGCGTGGGCTCAGCAGCGGCATCCTTGGCCTGCACTGGAATGGTGTCCAGTACCTCGGGAGCGACTTCGGCGGGCGATGGGGGCGCTGTTGCTGCGGGTGTGTCGGCGCTGGCCGGCGGAGCATCGGCCGACGAACTCGCCGGGGCGGGCGCGGCTGCGTTGCCGGCGGGCTGCGATGCAGGCTCCGACGACGGCGCATCGAGGGACTCCAGGATGTCGTCGAGCGACGTGTCCTGCGCCAGAGCGGGGGAGCTCGTAACGGTCACCGGGATGACAGCCAGCAGGGCAGCCGCGCCCATTGCGCTCTTTTTATGGAGCATGGATAACTCTCCTCGTGTGCACTACAGAAGCGGTCTAGTGCCGCCCTGGTTGGTGGATTCAGTTCATGGCGCCGACGATGCGGCAGGCAAAATCCCCGTAGGCATCGGCGATCTGCTCGGGGGTCTTGTCGAGCTCCGGGGTGTACCAGTGCGCCACGCGCAGGCCCATGGCGCCAATCGCCAGCAGGGCCAGTTCCGTGTCCGCGACCTTGAAGGCGCCCAGGCTCTCGCCGCGCCGGATCACCTCCAGCAGCAGCAGCTCCGACTGGCGGCGCAGCTCCAGGATGGGCGCCGCGAACTCCGACGGCAGCGCATGCAGCTCGGCATTGGAGACCACGGCCAGCATCGGGTAGTCGGCATGCGCCAGCACATGCGCGCGCACCACGGCGATCAGTTGCAGCCGCGGCTCCGGGCTGGCCGCCAGCAGGGCGGACCGTATGCGGCGAAGGTGCTCCTCATGGCCGATCCGGATCAGCTCGGCCAGCACATGCGCCTTGGACGGATAGTGCGAGTACACCGACGCACCCTTGATGCCGGCCAGCTTGGCGATGTCGCGGATCGACGCACCGCCGTAGCCATGCTCCGCGAACAGGCGCAGGGCCTCGCCCAGGATCACCCCCCGCGAGCCCTCCGGCGTCGCTCCGGGCGGCAGGACGGTGGCGATGGCGGCCAAGCGTCTTTGGGTGGCGGAGAATTTTGACATACGAACGATCGTTAGCCTACGATGGGGCAACGATAAGAGCATTCGCCCAGAAATGCAACCTGCCGTTCGTTAGCCCAATAACCGGGTCGGTATCTGACTCCAGGCCTTTTACGCGCCGGGGGCAGGCCGACTGCGCACCGATTTCCCGCACATGAACCAACTGCCCACCAAGACGAAGCTCGCCTTCGGATTCGGCTCTCTGGCCTTCGGCATCAAGGACCAGGGTTTCAACGCCCTGCTGATGCTCTACTACAACCAGGTGGTCGGCCTGCCCGCGTCCCAGGTGGGCCTGGCGATCCTCATCGCCACTCTGATCGACGCGCTGCTGGACCCGGTGATCGGCCAGGTGTCGGACCACCACCGCTCCTCGTGGGGACGCCGGCATCCGTTCATGTACGGCGCCGCCCTGCCCATGGCCATCGCCTATGCGCTGTTCTGGGCGCCGCCGGAGGCCTCGCAGACCACGCAGATGGTCTGGCTCGTCGTCACCTCCGTCATCGTCCGACTGTCCATCAGCCTCTACGAGATTCCCTCGGCCGCGCTGATGGCCGAGCTCACCAGCGACTACGACGAGCGCACCACGCTCGCCACCTGCCGCTCGCTGTTCATGGCGATCGGCCTGGTCGGCATGGGCATCCTGGTGTTCCAGTTCTTCCTGGCGCCGACTGCGCAACAGCCCGTGGGACAGCTGAACGCCGAGGGCTATGTGCAGTACGGCTATGTAGCCGCCGCCATCATGCTGTTCAGCGTGCTGGTTGCTGCGCGCGGCACGCATGACCGCATCCCCTCGCTGATCGCCTCCACTCCGGCCCACCACCAGCAGGGCCTCGTCACAGGGCTCAGGCATCTGCTGACCGATCGCGCCTACGTCAGCGTGGTGCTCTGCGTGTTCTTCTTCTCCATCGCCGGTGGCGTTTCCACCGCGCTGGGCACCTACGTCAACACCTACTTCTGGAAGCTGCAGTCCGCGCAGCTCGCCGCCATCGCCGGCGGCTACGGCCTGGGCGTGATCGTAGGCCTGGTGGTGGCAGGCTTCTCCCGCCACCTTGGCAAGAAGGCCGTGACCATCGGCGCCTACGCGCTGGCGCTGGTCGCCTTCGTACTGCTGATCAGCCTGCGCCTGCTGGGCATCATCGACCTCGGACCGCAGCAGATGCTGCCCTGGCTGATCCTGCAGGGCGTGCTGATCGGCGCCACCGTGCTGGTGGCGCTGATCATGGGCAGCTCGATGCTGGCCGACGTCGCCGATCACATCGAGGCCAAGACCGGGCAACGCATGGAAGGTCTGATGTTCGCCGCGCTGATCATGATCCAGAAGGGCGTCTCCGGGATGGGGGTGTTCCTCTCGGGCGTGATCCTCACCGTCGTCGGATTTCCCGACAAGGCCGACCCTGCCACCATCAGCCTGGACATCGTCGAGCGCCTGGGCATTTTCTATGTGCTGGGCATCGGCGTGATGGTGATCCTGGCGCTGGCGTCCATCGGCTTCTATCCGATCTCGCGCGCTCTACACCAGCACAACCAGGCCACCTTGCAGGCCCGGCGCGCGGCAGCGGCCTGAGGCCGATGCACATCATCAGGCACGAGGAGAAATAATCATGAGACGCAGCCTGATCGGCATGTTGTTCGAGCGCTTCTTCGCCAGGAGGCTATGGGTCGCCTGGCGTGGCTGCATCGAGGTGGCGGCCGTGCCCGGCTGCGGCGGCATCGCCTTTCTCGGCGACAGCATCACCCATCAGGCCCGCTGGGACCTGATCTTCCCGGACATCGCCACGCGCAACTTCGGTATCGGCGGCGAACGCAGCGAGCACCTGCTGCTGCGCCTGGATCCGCTGATCTCGATCCGGCCGGAAAAAGTCTTCCTGCTAATCGGCAGCAACGACATCGCCGCGGCACGGCGCATCGAGGACATCGCGGCAGACGTCGAAGCCATCGTGGAACGCCTGCAGGCCGCCCTGCCAGGCTGCCCTATCTACCTGCAAACAGTAATGCCGCGCGCGTGCAAGATGCTTGAGCGCATCCGCGCGCTCAACCAGCGCTACCAGGAGATCGCGGCGAGGCGCCGCATCGGCTTCATCGACCTGTTCCCGGCCCTGGACGACGGCAAGGGCATGCTGAAGAAGGAATTCACCTACGACGCCATCCACCTGACGGGCGCCGGCTACCAGGTGTGGCGCGAGCTGCTGGCGCCGCACGTGCTCGCCGCCAGGCAGGGCTGACGATGGCCGAGACCCAACCGGACTTCCGGTCTCCGGCGTTCCTGCGGGATCACGTCCGCGCGACGATGGCGTTCTACCATCCGCGCTGCATCGACCCCGCCGGCGGCTTCTACCATTACTTCAAGGACGACGGCACGGTCTACGAACGGCGCTCGCGCCACCTGGTGAGCAGCACGCGTTTCATCTTCAACTACGCGATGGCCTGGCGCCACTTCGGCGAGCCGCAATACCGGGATGCCCTTTGGCATGGTCTGGACTTCCTGCGGGCAGCACATCGCGATCCGCAGACCGGCGGCTATGCCTGGACGCTGCTCGACGGCCTGCCCCAGGACCGCACCCATCACTGCTACGGACTGGCCTTCGTCCTGCTGGCCTACGCAAAGGCCGTGGAAGCCGGAATCGAAGAAGCCAGGCTGTGGCTCGACGAGACCTGGGCGCTCATGGAAGCCCGTTTCTGGGAACCTCAGGCCGGGCTGTATGCCGACGAAGCAACGGCAGACTGGAGCCTGAGCGGCTATCGCGGGCAGAACGCCAACATGCATGCCTGCGAGGCGCTGATTGCGGCCTACGAGGCCACGCGCGAGCCGCGCTACCTGCAACGCGCCGCCCTGCTGGCCGACAACATGGTCAACCGCCAGACCGCCGCCACCGATGGCTTGGTGTGGGAGCACTACCACGCGGACTGGACGCCCGACTGGGACTACAACAAGGGCGACCGCAGCAACATCTTCCGGCCCTGGGGCTACCAGCCCGGACACCAGACCGAATGGGCCAAGCTGCTGCTGATCCTGGACCGCCACCAACCTGCGGACTGGCGCCTGAGGCGCGCGGGGGAGCTGTTCGACCGTGCGCTGGACTGCTCCTGGGATACCGCGCACAGCGGGATGATCTACGGCGTGGACCGCGAATGCCGGCCCTACGACAGCGACAAGTATTTCTGGGTGCAGGCGGAGTCCATCGCCACCGCCGCCCTGCTGGCCGACCGCAGCGGGGACGACAAGTACTGGCAGTGGTACGAACGCCTGTGGTCCTACAGCTGGACGCACTTCGTCGATCATCGCTACGGCGCCTGGTTCCGGATCCTGGCACCGGACAACCGCCGCGTGACCGACGAGAAGAGCCCGGCGGGCAAGGTCGACTACCACACCATGGGCGCCTGCTACGAAGTGCTGCGGGTCCTCTCCTGATCCGCGCGACACGCGCAACCCAGACCAATACAGGAAAAATGTCCATGAGCTCTGCCCACTCCTCGCCGCTGAAGCCGCTGCCGCCCGATTTCATCTGGGGGGTGTCCGCCTCCGGATACCAGAGCGAGGGCGGCAACGTCGATTCCAATTGGGACCGCTACAACGCGGATACGCCGACGCAGGACCGCTACGGGATGTCGGTCGACTTCCGACACCGCTACCGCGACGACGTGGGCCTGGCCAAGGACCTGGGGGTCAACACCTTCCGCATCGGCATCAACTGGGCCAGGGTGGAGCCGCGCAAGGGACAGATCGACGAGGCGGAACTCGCCTACTACGACGACCTGATCCTGGCCATGAAGCAGGCCGGCATCGCGCCACTGATCACCCTGGATCATTTCGTGTACCCGGGCTGGGTCGCCGACCAAGGCGCGTGGACCAACCCGCAGACCACCGTGGACTTCGTCGCGTTCTCCCGCCTGATAGCGGAGCGCTACTACAGCGACGTGAAGCTGTGGCTGACCTTCAACGAAGCCGCATTCTTCATGCTCATCGAGTGGAAGTACCGCAAGATGAAGTGGGCCGGCGTGAAGCTGATGCGCCAGCACATCGTCAGCGCCCACCGCCAGGTCTACGACCTGATCCACCAACTGGATAGCGGCGCCATGGTGTCGTCCAACATCGTCTGGATGGGCGAAGGCCTGCGCTCGCGGGCGCTGCAGTGGTTCACCGACTGGCTGTTCCTCGACGGTGTAACCGACAAGATCGACTGCATGGCGATCGACTACTACTACCGCGGGATTTCCGACGCGGTGCTCAAGGGACGCTCCTGGGAAGCGGACCCCTGCCCCTCGGGCCTGGGGCGTGCGCTGAAGAAGCTGTCCCGCCGCCATCCGCGCCTGCCCCTGCTGGTGGCGGAGAGCGGCATGCCGACCCTGAACGCCGAACCGCGCCCGGACGGCGTGCGCCGCGAGGATGCCCTGCGTGACTGCGTCTACTGGTTGCAGCGCGCCCGCGCGGAGGGCACGAACGTGGTGGGCTACATGTACTGGAGCCTCACCGATAATTTCGAGTGGGGACACTACGGCCCTCGCTTCGGCCTCTACACCGTGGACGTGCTGACCGACCCCGAGCTGAAGCGCAGGCCCACCGATGCCGTGGCGGCCTATCGGGAGCTGATCCGGGAGCAGGGCGTTCCGCCGGACTACAGGCCCGTACTGGGCTGACACGCGGCCTGCCGGCGGCCGCCGGGGACGGAGTAAGATCAGCCCCAGCATTGCCGGAGATGCCCGTGTCCAAGACCTGCCTTGGAGTCATGCCAATCATCGCGCTGGCGCTGGCCGCCTGTACGCAGACGCCGATCACGGAGATCAAGCCGATCGCAGACGTCGTCGCCGCGCGCGGCTACGTCATCGGCGAGCCAGTGAAGGAAATCCTCAACCACCGGGTGGACGGCTGGAACTCGGTGGACGCCAACCACGTCATCATCAACGCGGGGCCTTCCAGCGACTACCTGCTGACCCTGATGGCACCCTGCACCGGCCTGCTGTTCACCTCGGAGCTGGGCTTCACCAGCACAGCCGGCCGGCTGACCACGCTGGACAGCGTGGTGGTCCAGGATTCCAGCGGCCGCAGCCAGTGCCCCATCTCCAGGATCGAGACCCTGAAACGTGTGAAGCACACGAGTGATTCCGGCGCGAAGCCCTAGCGCCGTCCCCACCGTCGTCGTCGCGGCCCGGAAATCCGCGACCTCACTCCATTTCCCTCGCCTGAGGACTCGCTCCTGCTCACTGCAGCGCGTGAACGACCCCTCATTTCTGGTGAAGTGTCATGCAAAGACGGTACAAGGGCGGTTCCAACAACGAGAACGAACCCTCCTGAATACACCATGAAAGCCGTATCGGGCATCGAAGAAACCCACACGCTGGTCCGTGGCATCCGTCCGACCATGGATGTGGAGCACGTGGACATCGAGTCCGGCAGCGACCTGGCCGGCGACATTGCCCTGCTGCTGCAACAGACAATCCAGGTCCAGCCCGATCGCAGCGATCTCTGGCTGATGCTGTTCGACGTCTACCGTGCCCAGGGAAATCGCGACCTGTTCCGCCGGGCTGCCAGAAACGCACGCGCGCAGCCGGTCGCCAACCAGGCGCTGGACTGGAGCGCCGTTGAAGGCCTCTGGGCAGCCTTCAACGAAGGCGAGGCGCTCGATCAGGCCACCCCCGAGACACCCCGCCAGGTCCCGACGCCCGACGCCGAGCCCGAGCCGGTCACGGCCGCCCCCCGCAAACGCCGCCTGGGCGACATGGTCCAGGGCGAAGCCCATGAAACACTGGAGCGCCTCGCGTCGCGCTATCGGGAGCTGCGTCGGGAGGCGCGCTTCCATGAGAGGGTATTTACCGCGATTGCTCCCGTGCTGCAGCGCCCTACCCCGTTGGTGCAGCTGCCGCTGGCGGTGTCGGACAGGGAGCAGGCCCGCGTACTGATCAAGCGCGAGGACAGCCGCCGGACCACGCCGGAATTCGAGAACGCCGTGGTGCAGGCCAGTATCGCCAAGCTGCTGCAGAAGAAAGCCTTGCTGTGCTCCAACGAGTTCAAGCAGCACAGCCTGGCGGTGGCACGCGTGGCCGAAGTGCAGCAGATGCCCTGCACCATCTTCCTGCGCCGGCAGGACCTGCGCGACGACCTGTCCCTGCTGATGGAGTTGACCAAGCACGGCGCCCGGATCGAGGTCACCGACGAGGACGACGCCCGCACCGCCGCCCTGCGACACTGGGCCTCGGTGGAGGAGAGCACGCACTTCGTGCACAGCCTGGGCGCCGGACCCCATCCCTACGCCCTGCTGGCCAACGATTTCCACGCGCTGCTGGGCCACGAAACCCTGATGCAGTACCGGCAGCACCCCGGCATCCGGCCGGTGTTCCCGATGCTGGTGGCCGCTACCCAGAGTCGCGCGGACAGCATCGGCTTCATCCTGCCGTTCCTGCGTGAAGCCTCGGCCGAACTGGTGTTGATCGAGCCTGATCACGAGCCGATGGAAGACCGCGAGCAGAAGGCCTGGAGCGGGGCCTACCGCGAGCGTCGTCGCGAACATGCCTGGATCAAGGGCAGCGGCCGCGTGAAATATCCCGAGGTGTCGGTCGATGAAGGTGCCCGGGTCCAGCAATACCTGCGCAGCCAGCTTAAGTCCGAGCTGGCGCTGGACGACGCGCGCGCCGTGGCCTACGCCATGCAGACTGCCCCCAGCCTCCGCGGTCGCGACATCATCGTGCTAGTGGGCTGAGCGCCGGCCAGCGGCGCTTGCGCCGCTGGCCGTTGCCGGAGCCAAGCGTAGAATGACCGTCAACCTCCGGGAGCATTGGACATGACGATCGAAAGCGAGCACGACATCGCCGGGCTGCGGCGTATCGGCAGCATCGTGTCGCAAGTGCTGCAGCGCATGCTGGAAGCGGCCGAGCCGGGCATGACCACCCGCGAGCTGGATGCCCTCGGCGCTGCCCTGCTCGCCGGACAGGGAGCACGCTCCGCTCCGCAGCTGGCCTACGACTTCCCCGGCGCTACCTGCATCAGCCTCAACGAGGAAGCCGCCCATGGCATTCCCGGCGAGCGGGTCATTCGTGCCGGCGACATGCTGAACATCGATGTCTCGGCGGAGCTGGACGGCTACTTCGCCGACACCGGCGGCACGCGTGCGATCCCGCCGGGCAGCCCCTTGAAGACGCGCCTCTGCCAGGCCACGCAGTCCGCGCTCGCCGAGGCAATGAAGGTGGCCCGTGCCGGCCAGCCGATCAACAGCATCGGCGCCGCCATCGAGCGCGTGGCACGCCAGCATGGCTTCCGCGTCATCGAGAACCTGGCCAGCCATGGCGTGGGTCGTGCGCTGCACGAGGAGCCGGTCGATATTCTCGGCTACCACAATCCCCGCGACCGCCGCCTGCTGAAGGAAGGCATGGTCATCACCATCGAGCCCTTCCTGTCGACCCGGAGCCGCACCGTGCGCGAAGCCACCGACGGCTGGACGCTGATGGCGGCGCCCGGCAACC
Organism: Solimonas sp. SE-A11; assembly: GCF_030345715.1. Taxonomy (GTDB): domain Bacteria; phylum Pseudomonadota; class Gammaproteobacteria; order Nevskiales; family Nevskiaceae; genus Solimonas_A. The sequence continues at coordinate 184,675 of NZ_JAUASX010000001.1, read as the reverse complement.
TTTCGGCCCAGTATGAGCACACCATGATCATCACCCTTGGCTCACCACTGGTGATGACGCTGCACTGAGGGCCATGGCAATGCGGCGGGTTCAGTGCCGCTGCACCTCCACCGGCGAAACCGCGGGCGCCTCGTTGCCCCAGTTGCCGCGCGCGTAGGTCAGCACCGCGGCGATCTCCTCCGACGTGAGACGCTGCGCGAACGAGGGCATGCCATGCGGCTGCGGATGCCGCGCCGTGCTCGGGCCGTAGCCTCCCAGCAGCACGCTGCGGATGGCATTGCCGGCCGAAGCCCCCGTGAGCATGCGGTTGCCCACCAGGGCCGGGTAGACGTAGTCGCGTCCCTCGCCCTGCTGGCCGTGGCAGTCGGCGCAGTGCTGGCGGTAGATCGGCTCGCCGCTGCGCATCAGTTCGGCCCTGCGTGCGGCCGACACGCGCGGCTGGCGCGGCACGGGTGCGTCGCCCACCGGCGGCAGGCTGCGGATGTAAGTGACCATGGCATCGATATCCGCGGCTTGCAGGTACTGCAGGCTGTGGAACACCACCTCGGCCATCGGCCCGGTGGTGACGCCATGGCGCGAGGTGCCGCCCTGCAGCAGCTCCACCATCTCGGCCGCCTGCGCATCCGACATCGGCTGCGGCGACGCCAGCGGCGGCGCCTCCCAACCCAGCGTCGGAATTGGCCCACCACCGTAGTTGCGGGCCAGGTCGATCCCGCCCAGCGCGTTGCGGGCCGTATGGCAGGCGTTGCAGTGCCCCAGTCCTTCAACCAGGTAGGCGCCGCGGTTCCACTGCGCCGTGCGCTGCGCATCCTCGCGCTGCTCACCGGGGCGGAAATACAGCGCGCGCCAGGCGCGCAGGGCGAGCTGGGTGTTGTAAGGAAAGCGCAGCTCCGGCTCCTGCCGCGGCGCTGCCACCGCAGGCAGCGATTGCAGGTAGGCGAAGATCGCATCGCTGTCCTTCCGGCTCACCCGCGTATAGCTGGTATAGGGAAAGGCCGGGTACAGCAGGCGGCCGTCGCGCGAGCGGCCGTGATGCATGGCACGCCAGAACTCGCCCGGCGTCCAGGCCCCCAGCCCAGTCTGGCGATCCGGCGTCAGGTTGGTGCTGAACACATCGCCGAAGGGCGTGCCGATGCGGCGGCCACCGGCATACGGCGCCTGCCCGGCCTGCGTGTGGCAGGCGATGCAGTTGCCGGCGCGCGCCAGGTAACGGCCCTGCTCGATCCGCGCGGCCGTGGCTGGCAGCGCCGCTCCCTCGACTAGCGCAGGCTCCCGCACGTCCGGCCAGGCCAGCCACAGTGCGGCGGCCAGTGCAGGCAGCAGCAGCAACGCGAACCACTTCAGCAGGGTCTTCACGGCACACCTCCACAATCGATCGGCAGCGGCTGGTCGCGGCGCGGCGCGGGGCGATGCTCCTGCGGCAGCTCGCGGGTCGCGATCCAGGCGGTGATGGCGGCGATCTCCTCGCCGCTCAGGCGTCGCGCGATGTCGGCCATGCAGTCGGGCGCGGGCGCATGCCGCGAGCCGTTGCGCCAGGCCCCCAATTGGGCCTGCAGGTATTCGTCACGCAGGTTCAGCAGGCCGGGGATGGCCGGCTGCACACCCAGTAGCTGGTCTCCGTGGCAGGCTGCGCAGGCCGGCAGGCGCCGGGCGGCATCGCCCTGCTCCACCAGTTGGCGCCCGCGCGCCAGCACGGCGGCGGTGGCCCGCGGCGGGCGCGGCACCTGCGCCGGCTCACGCGTGCCGTAGTAGGCCGCCATGTCGCGCAGGTAGTCGTCCGACAGCCAAGCCAGCATCTGCTGCATCACGGCATGCTTGCGACGGCCGTCGCGGAATCCGAGCAGTTGCTGATACAGGTAGCCCGCCGGCTTGCCGGCGATCGAAGGCGCGTATGACTCGGCGGCCGAGCGACCCTCTTCGCCGTGGCAGCCGGCACAGGCCTGCACGCGTTCGGCCATCGGGTCCGCCGGGTTCGCCCCGGCCGTGCCGGCGCAAGCCAGCAGCAGGGCCGTGAGCCATGCCGCCTGGAATCGCTTCTTCATCTGCCCACCTCGTCCACATGCGTCCCATGACGCCGGTGGTGATTGTCCGGCGCCGGGACAGGGCCGTGAGTCGTCAGAAGCGGCAAAAAAACCTATAACAGATGATCGCCTGACGTATAACTGTTATAGGTTTTATCGGGGCATCTGGTGATTAACTCCCCGACGCAGGCACGGCACTCTGGACGCCATACCGGAGATGTCCCGATGCCCCGCGCCGATATCCAGCCAACTGCCGCCAACGCCCGCCTGATCAAGCTGATCGACGGGCAGCCGCGGCTGGTCGCGGACCAATGGCAACTGCTCGCCCCGGGATCGGTAGCGGTAAGCCGCAAGCCGATCCTGCATATGGCGAGCTGGGCGCAGCGGCCGCGCGGTGGCGCCTGCGGCATCTGGATCGGCCCCGATGACGATTTCGAAACCCGCACCGGCTTCCTGACGGAGGCGGCGCTGATCGCAGTGCGCTTCCCGAGCTTCCGCGACGCCCGCAGCCTGTCGGTGGCGCATCGCCTGCGCCAGCAGCACGGCTGGACCGGCGAACTGCGCGCCTTCGGCGATGTGCTGCGCGGACAACTGCGCCAGATGCGCCGCTGCGGCTTCGACAGCTTTGAACTGGCCCCCGGCCAGGATCCGCAGGACGCCCTCAAGGCCCTGGCCACGCGCAGCCTCCCCCATACCCTTCACCGGAGCACAACATGAACCAGCCCAAGCCGACCGGCCCCATCGCCACGCCCACGCTGATGCAGACCTTCGCCAGCGTCGCGGCCTCGTTCTTCGGGGTACAGAGCTCGCGCAACCGCGAGCGCGACTTCACGCATGGGAACCCCTGGCACTTCCTGCTGCTGGGATTCGTGATGACCGGCATCGTCTCGCTGATCTTCTACGGCGCGGTACACCTGGCACTGCGGATGGCGGGCCAGTGAGGCTGGCCGCCTGGGTAAGCGCTGAAGAAGTCCGTTCGTGCTGGGCCTGTCGAAGCACGGGCAGACTTTTCCCAAGGCCGGACAATTAGTTACCGTTCACTCCCTTCGACAGGCTCAGGACGAGCGGTAACCTCTTCAGAGCTTCCCTAGCGGCATTCGCGCGCGAGCTGCCCCAGCGTCTTCAGCGCGCGCAGCACGCGCCGGTCTTGCGGGTGGCCGTAGTTCAGGCGCAGGCAGTTCGAATAGCGGTCGCGCGCGGTGAAGATTGCACCGGGCGCGATGCTGATGCCCTGCTCCAGCGCGCGGCGGTGCAACTGCAGGCTGTCGGTGCCACGCGGCATCTCCACCCACAGGAAGTAACCGCCCTCCGGCCGCGTCACGCGCGTGCCCTCGGGGAAGAACTCGCGGATCGCGTTGATCATCGCATCGCGTTCCACGAACAGCGCATCGCGCAGGCGGCGCAGGTGGCGGTCGTAGCCGGCGCCTTCGAGATAGTTGGCCAGGGCCAGCTGCGATGGGATGGCGGCGGACAGCGTCGTGCCCAGCTTGAGCCTGCGCACCGCCGCAGCATGGCGCCCCGGTGCGGTCCAGCCAATGCGGTAGCCCGGCGCCAGGCACTTGGAGAACGAGGAGCAGTGCAGCACGTTGCCGCTGTGGTCGAAGGCCTTGGCCGGCTTGGGACGCGTGGAGGCGTAGTACAGCTCGCCGTACACATCGTCCTCGATCATCGGCACGCGGTAGCGCTCCAGCAGGGCCACCAACTGCTCTTTGCGCTCCTCCGGGATCAGCGCCCCGGTGGGATTCTGGAAGTTGGGCATCAGCCAGCAGGCCGCCGGGCGCTGCTGGCGCAGCACCGCCTCCAGCGCGGCCAGGTCGATACCTTCGCCCGGATGGGTGGCGACCTCGATGGCGCGCAGGCCGAGCCGTTCCAGCGCCTGCAGTGCCACGTAGAAGGTCGGGGACTCGATCACCACGGCATCGCCCGGCCGGGTCACCGCCTGCAGACAGAGGTTGAGCGCCTCCATGGCGCCGTCGGTGATCACCAGTTCGTCCGGCGGAATCTCCATGCCGTCGATGTGGTAGCGCAGCGAGATCTGGCGTCGCAGCTCCCAGTTGCCGGGCGCCAGGTCGGTGACCGTGCGCCAGGGGTCCAGGTGCCGCACGCTGCGGTTGAGCGAGCGATACAGGCTCTGCAGGGGAAACAGCAGCGGGCTGGGAAACGCCGAGCCCAGCGGCACGACCACGCGCCGTTGCACGGCATCCAGAACTTCGAAGATCAGGTCGCCCTTCTTCACCGCGGTGGAGACGGTGGCGGAGCGCGACACCGCCGGTTGCGGCGGATAGGCCTGGGGCCGGCTGCCGACGTAGTAGCCCGAACGCTCCCGCGCCACGATCAGGCCGCGAGCCTCCAGCCAGTGGTAGGCCTTCAGCACGGTGACCACGCTCAGCCCGCGATGGCGCGCGGCTTCGCGCACCGAGGGCATGCGCTGCCCCGCCTTGAGGGCACCGCGCTCGATCATCTCCGCCAGATCGTCGGCGTAGGCCTTGTAGAGGGTCATCCCGGTCTGGGGCCAAGCCCCGTTGTCATCCGCCAGAGAGCCAGTCTAGCGGATGGAATGCCCTCAGCGGCCGAAGATCTTGTCCAGGGCCTTGTTCAGGGCCTTGTCGACGGCACGGTCGGTGGTCTGGTCAACGCGGTAGTCCACCGCATTCTCCACGCGGTTCTGCTGGCGCTCGGCCTTTTCGGTGACGACCTGCCCCACCCCATCCACGACACCAGGCGACGGCTCGCCCTGCGCCTGCACAGTGGTGATGCCCAGGCCCAGCAGCAGGGCCAGGCAACGAATGCTGTTGTTGTTCATGAACCGATCTCCGCAATCCCCAAAAGCGGCTGCGAGTATTCCGCCGGCACCGGCCGGCATCCGTGCGCTGCCGCACGCTTGGAAGGCAGACTGAGACGCGCCGCACAGGGCAGTGGGCTTGGGGGCATCGCCGGGCGTGTTCGAGCCTCGTAACAAAAAGGGAGCGGGCCACAGCCCGCTCCCCGTGATGACAGCTCGACTCGCTCAGGCCGGAGGCAGGCATTCGCCCGCGGTGGAGGTGAAGTTGCGGTATGTCACCTTGGCGGTGCCGCCCGCCGCATTGGTGTAGAGGGTCAGGTAGAGCTCGCGGCCGCTGGGGCCGGAGGTCGGGCTGTAGAGCTCGATCTCATTGCCTGCTGCCGGTCCCGGGAAGCTGCTGCCGTCCTTGATGTCATAGCCGTTGGCCAGGTATTGCGCCTGCGAGATGTTGAAGCTGCCCAGGGTCATGCTCCCGTCTGCGGCCAGCGTAAAGGTCGTGGTCCCGTTCAGGGATGGCGTGCCGCTGGCCGCCGCACCGCAGTTCAGCGTCTGCGTGCGCGCCAGGCTGCCGATCAGCGAGGGCGCATTGAGACTGCCCAGGCTCGCGCTGCCGCTGACGGCCGTGCAGCCGGGCGACTGCCGCGAGGGCCCCACCTGCCCGCTGGCCAGGCTGCCATCGCCGTTGAACTGCAGGCGGATGTACAGTCCATCGCGCTCGATGAGGAGCGCCAGCACTGCGGAGCTGCTCAATTCGATCGTCCCGCCCTGGCCTGCGCCCACGGCCACCGCGCCATTGAGCGTGCTGCTGCCATCGGCGGCGATCGTCACCGTCTTCGTCACCGGCCCACCCTCGGCAGGGCAGGACAGCACATAGGTTCCGGCAAAGGACGCGCCGATCTGCGCGGCGAGGGTGCCGGCCGGTTCAGGCTCCTCCTCCAATGGCGAGGGCAGGATGTTGCCCTCATCCGGCTCGGTGAAGTCCGTACGCAACTGCGTGTAGCTGCGCCCCTCGTCACGCAGCGCCTCGCCCAGGCGATCCAGCAGGGCATCGTGGAGATCGGTCGGCGTGCCGGCGGAGAGCGGTGCCAGGAACGGATCGAACGTCCCCGCCGGAGCCGGCAGCGTGTAGCCAGCGGTGCCCAGATCCGTGCGCAGGGCGGCGATGGCACCGGGCAGGTCCGTCGCCGCGTCGCCCAGGCGGGTGGCGCCAGTGGCGGCAAACCAGGTATCGAGACTGCCCCCCACGGCGCGCGCCAGGGCCAGGTCGGTCAGCGGCGTGACGTTGACGCTGATGGCGCCGTCGCGGTTGGTCGCCAGCGAATAGAAAGTGTTGGTGTTGGCGGCGCCACCGGTGGTGCCGCCAGTCACGCGGACCGCGCAGGGCAGCGCCGCTGCGGGCACGGCCGCGATGCTCCAGCTGCCGTTGGCGGCCGTGGTGGCGGAGTAGGTGCTGTCGTCGGCACAGCGCAGGCTGACCTGGCCACCGGAGATCGCCGCGCCGATGGCGGCAAGGCCGCCCACCGTCTTGGTGACAGCCGGCGGCGGAGTCGTTCCATCCGGGCCGGCACCGTCGTTGTCGCTACAGCCTACAGCCAGGGCCGTGCCAAGCAGCAGCAGGCACCGCAGGACCTTCTTCATGTTCACTCCCCCGGAGAGCGTCGTGGATGGCGATGTCGCGGACCAGTCCCTGGCGGAAGCGGCGCACGATCCCCCCAGAGTATGCCGCCACCACAGCCAGAGGCTGTGCGCTGGTGCACGCTTGGCCGCAGATGCACCCCATCCAGAGGGTAACGGCGCCGGGCAAGGTCTCAGTCCTGCAGCTCCGCCAGGCTGGTTTCGTACAGCGCCGCCACGAAATCGGTCTGCGTGATCATGCCCACCAGCTTGCCCTGGCCGTTCACCACCGGCACGTGATGCAGGCCGGCATCGGACATCAGTGGCACCAGCTCGACAATGGGGGTGCCCTCGCGCACCGTCTGCACCCGGGTGGTCATGATCTGCCCTACCACCTCGTGCTTGTCGGTGTGGCTGTGCGCGGTATAGGTCAGGAAAGCGCGCAGCCGGCGGCCCATGCCGCGCAGTTCCAGCGGATCGATGTGGCGCAGGAAATCCGAGCGCGTGACGATGCCGATCACGTGCCGGCCACGGTCCACCACCGGCAGCGCCTGGACGGCGTGCTCGCGCATCAGCGCCCAGGCCTCCGCGAGTTTGCTGCCGAACTCCACGGTGACGATGTCGCGCGCCATGATGTTGGCGCAGCAAGTCTCGCCGAAGCGGCGGCGGTGGGCGTGGCGCTCGGTACGCAGGAACAGGTCCTCCAGGTCGTCGGCGCTGATGTCCAGCACCTGGTCATGCGCCTTCAGCACCGCCTGCAGGTCGGCGCTGGTAAAGCCCAGGCGCGTAGTCGGCAGCAGATCGGCGGTATGGTGCGGATGCGGCACGACCGGCTGCTGCGCATGCGGATAGCGACGGCCGACGGCGCGGTTGTAGATCACGGCAGCCGCCACCAGCAGCAGGCCATTGAGCATCACCGGCGCCAGCACGAAGCCATAGCCCAGCGCCTGCACCTGGCTTCCGCCGAGCACCGCCGTGAGCGCGATCGCGCCGCTGGGCGGATGCAGGCAATGCAGCGCAAACATGGCGCCGATCGACAGGAAGATCGCCGCGGCGGCCGCCGCCACCGGCGCCGGGATGTAGCGCGCGCAACTGACGCCGATCAGGCTGGCGACGAGATTGCCACCGAGCAGCGACCAGGGCTGCGCCAGCGGGCTGGCCGGCAGCGCGAACAGTAGTACCGCCGAGGCACCCATCGGCGCGAGCAGCCAGACAGCCCCCGGCGTGGCGCCGAGGATCGCCGTGCTGCCCAGGCCGGCGAGCAGGACGCCCAACAGGGCGCCGGTACCCGAGCGCAGGCGTTCCGCCTGGCTGACGGTGGCGGCGGACGGCAGCAGGCTCCGCAGCCAGCCCGGCAACAGGTTTTCCATGGAGATTCGGGAGACAATGATGAGTCGCCAATTACATCATGTTGTGACATAACAGCGCCACCCGCCGAGCCCCGCCCATGCCCTCTCCCCACCCCGCCCCGACCCCGCAGGATTACCAGGCGCTGTCGGAGTTCCGCTATCAGTTGCGGCGCTTCCTGCGCTTCAGCGAGGACGCCGCACAGGCCGAGGGGCTGACCGGCCTGCAGTACCAGTTGCTGCTGCACATCAAGGGCAATCCGGAGCGTGACTGGGCGCTGGTCGGCGAACTGGCGGAGCGCCTGCAGATCCAGCAGCACGGCACGGTGGCCCTGGTGACGCGCTGCGAGGCCGCGGGGCTGGTGCAGCGGGTGCGCAGCGAGACCGACCGCCGGCAGGTCCAGGTGCGGCTGACGGCCCGGGGCGAGGCCTGCCTCAAGCGCCTGGCGGCGCTGCACCGGGCACAACTGCAGTCGTTGTCCGGCGTATTTCAGGTGGCGCATATCTCCGCCTTCAACGACCAGCTCTGAAGGCCGCAACGAAGAACGGGCCCGAAGGCCCGTTCCGCGTACCGCATCGTCCAGCCTTCAGGGCTCCGCGCGCACGAGCCGCGCCGTGGCACGCCGCACCAGCGGCAGTACCATCAGCAGCACCGGGAAAGCGACCACCCAGGACAGCGCCCAGGCGCTCATCCAGAGCGACAGGAAGTGCGGAGCCAAGCCGATACCGCGCAGTGTGCTGATCAGCGACACGATGCAGGTCATGATGATGGACAACAACAGCGGCATCACCAGGGTCGCATAGCGCGGCAGCAGCTTGCGGATGCCGAAGACGATGGTGTGCTGCGGGTTTGAAGCGTTCATTGCAATCTCCGTGATCCGGTCCGCCGGGCGCCACGCTCCCGCAGGGCGGAGGACCGCCCGGCGAACTGGAGATGTGACGCGTTGGTTGACGTGAACGCTTACGGCCGCCGGAGGCTCCGGTAGCGGCGCGCAGACTAGCGGCGGCCGTCCATCGATGCAAGCAGCGGGCAACACGCACCGTCGCGGTGCAGGCTCGCGTCAAAATCTTGGCATACGGTTTGCTGATTTAAATCCGGGCACTGCTGCCCCCGTGTTGTGCGGCCGATGACGTCCGCGACTGTTCCGAGCTTCAGCCAGGGAGTCGCCATGTCAGAGCCTGTTTTATTTCCCTTCATCGGATCCGCCATCGAGGTCATCGCCCTTCTGGGCCTTGGCCTCGCACTGCTGCTCCAGCTACCGCGCTTCACCCAGGGACTTCGCTCGGTCGCCGGCCGGCTGCGGAGCGACAAGCCGCGCGCGCCGGTCCGCTGAAGGCTTCGCCTCAGCTACACATACAAGTAAGGGATCCCATGCACCACCTCCACCTCCGGTTGCAACCCCGCCTGATCCCCCTGCTCGCCGCCGCAATGTTCTGCGGCGCGGCGCAGGCGGACGACGACTATGACGACCGCTACTACATCCAGCCGATGGCCTCTTACGTCTTGGCCGACGACGCGCGCAACACCGACGATGGCATCGGCGCGACGCTGGCCTTCGGCAAGCGCATCACGCCGATGTTCGAATTGGAGTTGCGTGGCAACTACCTGAAGTACGACGCCAAGAGCATTGATCGCGGCCTGGTCGGCGGCCTGCTCTGCGGACTGCTGCCCTGCCCTGAACCCGAGGACGTGGAGATCTACGCACTCGGTGCCGGCGCCAACCTGTTCCTGGGCCGCCACTTCTACCTGCACGGCGACGTCATGGGCGGCGACAGCACGCTGATGAATGCCGGCATCGGCCTGCACCTGGGCGGCAGCGACGGCGGCTGGGGCCTGCGTGCCGAGGCGCTGTTCCACAGCGACGAGGGCGACTACGAGGAAACGCAGTTCAACCTCGGCCTGCACATCCCTATCGGCAGCCGCGCCGCCCCCAAGGAAATCGTTGAACCGGTGCAGGTGGTGCCGCCGGTGGAAATGGCCGCCGAGCCAGTGCCGCCACCCCCGGTGCCGCCCTGCGAACTGCCGGCACCAGGCCAGCCGATGACGCTGGAAGGCTGCAAGGCCGGCGACGTGATCGTGCTGCGCGGCGTCAACTTCGAGTTCGACAAGTCCAAGCTCACGGTCAACGCCAAGACGCTGCTCGACATGGTGGCGGACGCCCTGCTGGCGCGTACCGACATCAAGGTGGAAATCGACGGCCATACCGATGCCAAGGGATCGGATGCCTACAACCAGAAGCTCTCCGAGCGTCGCGCGCAATCGGTCAAGGACTATCTCAGCAGCCGCGGCGTGGACCTGATGCGCATGACCACGGTCGGCTTCGGCGAGAGCAAGCCGATCACCACCAACGACACCGACGAGGGCCGCGAGCTCAATCGCCGCGTGGAACTCAAGGTGGTGGAGATCAGCGGCGCCGCGGTGGTCACCTATGCCCCGACACCGGAAGGTAGCTCCGAGGTGCAGATCGCCGAGCCGGCACCGGCTGCGGCCCCCATGACTCATGCCCATGAGCCCGAAGCCCTGCCGGAGACCGTCCTGGTGCCGGAACCGGAGGCTGCCCCTGCACCGGCGCCGGCCGCGGCCGGCGGCAATGCTCAGGTCACGATCGGCATGATGGTGTTCGAGCCCAAGGAGATCACGGTCACGGCCGGCAGCACGGTGACCTGGACCAACGACGATGGCTCCAACCACAACGTCTCCTTCAGCGACCAGAAGAGCGGCCGCATGAAGAAGGGCGCCACCTGGAGCCGCAGCTTCACCACGCCGGGCGAGTATCCCTACGACTGCTCGATCCACGGCCCGTCGATGTCGGGCAAGGTGATCGTGAAGTGAACTGAATGGGGTGTGCTTTCCCGCGGCGGATGCCTCCCCTTCCGCCGCGGGATTCTTTTTTTCGGGGCTTTCTGTTGAGCTCTAATCCAGGCGCTCGATGTGCACGCCCGGTTCCGGCGTGAGCCGGGCCAGCAGCGGCGCGGTGGCCTGCACGCGGCCGTCCTCGTGCACCACCAGCAGTTGCGTCAGGCCCAGGCGGCGGGCCAGCAGCTGCCACCCCTGCGGGCCCGACACGAACAGTGCGGCACCGGCGGCTTCCGCCCAACTGCCGTCGGGATGCAGCACCGTCAGGGCGCGCAGGCCCTGCGCGGGCCAGCCGCTGCGCGGGTCCAGCAGGTGCGAGTAGCGACGCCCCTGGTATTCGAACCAGCGCTGGTCGTCGCCGTGCGTGTTCACGGCCTCGTCGCCGGTCTCCAGGCTCGCCAGAAGGCCGGGCTGGTCCGGATCAGCGCGTGGATCGCGGATGCCGATGCGCCATGCGCGCTCATGCCGCTGGCCCCGTGTGGCCAGGTTGCCACCGGCATCTACCGTCGCGTCGGTGAAGCCGTGATGCGCCAGCAGGTCCAGCGCCGCATCCACGATCCAGCCCTTGGCGATACCGCCGAAATCCCAGCTGACGCCCGGCGCAGGACCATAGTGGCCCGCATCATCGTAGGGCGCCGCGGCGCGCAATGCCTCATGCGCGGCCGCGATGTCATCGGCCGGCGGCGGGGCATCACGGATGCGTGCGACATCGTCGAAGCCCCAGAGCCGCACCAGCGCCCCGATGCGCGGCTCGTAGGCGCCACCGGTGCGCAGGTGGATCTCCCAGGCGCGGCAAAAGAGGGGCCGCATCACCATGGGTATGTCGACTGCCTCGCCGGCCGCCAGGCGCCGGTTGATGCCTCCCAGCGCGCCGCTGCCCCAGGCCCACCAATCGCGGCCGAAATCCTCGATCAGCCGCCGCACTGCCAGGACCGCCGCCTCGGCATCGTTGCGGCGTCCGCGGCAGGCCACGGTCACCATCACCTCGGTACCCATGGCCAGGAAGCGCCGGCGGATGATCGCCGGCGTCTGCAGCCGCAGGCCACGCACCAGCAGCGGTCGCATCATGGTCATGCGAGACGTCCTGTCAGCCCGATCAGCCTATTGCCTCTTCCTGCGGGCACTGCTGGTGCGATACATCATCCAGATGCCGCTGATCGCCAGCAGCATCGCGGCGATACCGACGAAATTGATCACCCAGGCCCCGAAGCTGCCGAACAGCCGGCCGCTGTGCGCGTCCACCAGGACATGCTCCAGCGAAACGCTGGGCCGGGAATACGGCGTCAGCCGCGACCGTTCGCCGTCCGGCAAGGGCTGCGCCTCCGACCATTCCACAGCCGTGGACGCGACCGGCGTCCAGCTGTTGCCCTCGTCCAGGCTCTGGAAGGCGTCCAGGTCCTGCACGGCGATGCTGCCCGGATGGCCCTTCACGCTGCCGATGCGGCGGATGGTGGACACCGGCAGGATCGGCGGCGTCAGTTCGTCGATGCGCTCGCCCTTCGGGGTCAGCAGCAGCAGGCTCTCCGTCGCTGCGACGAACAGCAGCGGCTTGTCGGCACTGCCGCCCTGCACGAAGCCGCGCAATTCGCGGATCGGCGTCTCCAGGGGCTTGGCATCGATCAGGGTGTAGTCGCTGGTGGAGGCGAGCCAGTAGTTGCCGGCACGGAAGCCCACCTGAGGCGGCTCCGGATGGAGGCTGTAGAGGCGCATGACCCAATCCCAGTCGACCCGCTTGGTGTCGTAACCCCAACTGGCGCTCTGGTTGATCAGGAACCCGCTGAAGCCGAGCCAGATCAAGAACAGGAAGGCGAACAGGCCGGCGCGCTTGTGCCACTCGCGCAGCAGGACATTCAGATTGCGTTTGGGCCGCACCCCCGCCGGGGAGGGCGCTGCACCCATGCGCAGTCGCTGCATCCAGCGCTGCCAGCGCGCGCCGGGCTCTCGATCACCGTCAGGCACCTGGGCCGCAAGGGTCTGGGGCTCGGGCATGGTGATCACCGGGCCAGGGAGTCGAGCACGAGGGCGGTGCGTGCCATGCGCTGCATCATCTTCACCGAATAGGTCGCGCCGGAAACGTTGTCGACCTTCCTGTCGATGCCGTTGCCGGAGGCGCGGGCGCCCACCAGCTGCTGCAGGAAAGAGCGCTCCGCGATCTGCTCGCCGCGCGACTCGCGATAGATCAGCACGCGGCCGAATTCCACGACACCGTTCTGCACCACGAAACCGGACGTGGTGGGAACGTAGCCCTCCTTGCCGATGTCGTCGAATATCCAGGCAGTCCGTCCATTGGGCGCGCGCCAATAGCGCAGGCGCGCCTGCGGATAGCGGCGGCCATAGACACCGGAGAGTTGGGACTGCTTGGCATCGTCCAGGTCCAGCGTCGAAGCCGGTGGCACCGTGGCGCCGAAGGCCTCCGCCAGGAAGGCCTCGGGCGTCTGGAAGGTCTTGAAGAATTTGTCCATCTCCCCCGCACCGATCGCGACCTTGGTCATGGGCAGGGCCAGCAGCGCCAGCGCGCCACGCAGTAAGGAACGCCGCGTTCCGGAAACGGCCGGCGCCGGGGGGACGGAGAGTGCGAACTTTTCTGGTGATGTGGTCATCGTTATCGGATCGTTCATGGGTGGGCGAACCGGCCTGCCTCGCACGCCGAAGCGGCCCGAGGGCAGGCCAAAAAAAACGTCCACGTCGCCGGAAACTCCGGTGGCGTGGACGTCGGTGTCCTCGAATGCAGGCAGCCTCGTCGCTGCCCGCAGGATAAAAGTAGCAATCGCTATGCCAGTATTTCGGATGCCACGTTTAAGCGCCTGACCCGGTGTACTTTTTCAGGGCGGATGCGCCAAGACGTGGAACACCCGCAGGCAATCTGCTGCGTTGTAAACGAGCGCAGGCGCGCGCTGGTGGTGCGAATCTGCGTCATGAGAGAGCTTGGTGAGCGCAGCGAATGCTGTTGATGTTCGGGCCCCTTCCAGTAGCGCCCGCCCGGTGGTCGGGCGCAGGGTCGAGCCAGGCATGGATGCCCGGCCGAGGACACGCAGGCCATGGATGGCCTGTGTGCCCGACCCGTCGCTACCGACCGCCGGGCGGCTTGCCCCGTCTCAGCGGGGCCGCCAAAGAAAAGTAACTCGCCCTTAGGCGAAATTAACCTCCAAAGATCCAAAGCACCTGACCGGTGTCGTCGCCGGCATCAACGTTTTTGACCAAGAGCCCCACACTCCAACAAAGCGACGGAGAAGGGAGAGAGATCACCCCCCCAACTCCGTCCACACATCCGCCGCACTCAGCAGCGTCCGCGAAAAATCCCCGATGCGCTGCTTGCGGTCCATCGCCATGCGACGCAGCAGGTTGTAGGCCGAGGCCTCATCCAGGCTGCGGCGCTTCATCAACAGGCCCTTGGCCTTCTCGATATCGCGCAGATCAGCCAGCCGCGTCTTCGCCCGATCCAGTTCCTGGTGCAGCGCCTGCTGCATTTCGAAGCGGGCAATCGCCAGGTCGAGCAATGCACTGAAATTGCGCCGGCTCTGCAGATCGTCCACCACGTAGGCGCTGACGCCCGCATCCAGTGCGCGGCGCGTGGTCTGCGCATCGCTCTGCTCCGCCCACAGCACGATGGGCCGCGGATGCTCGCGGTACATCTCGCCCAGCGACTGCAGGATGTCCCGTCCAGGGGCATCGACGTCGATGAACACCACCTCCGGCTTGTGCACTGCCACGGCCATGGTCAGGTCCGCATGGGTGTTGAACCGGGCCACCACCTGGTGCCCCTCCGTAACAAGGGCCCTTTCCAGCAAGGCCAGCCTTTCCTGGTCGTCGTCGACCAGCATCACACGTAGTTTTGTGTGTTCAGAAAGCATGGATTGTTCCTTCTCCCGATCCCCATCAAATATGTTGCAAAGCAGATGCCACTTTTCTGCCGGATTGATGCGTCCATCCGATACTTGTGGGGAAGAATGCCCTCCCCACCCCCTTGAAAAGGTTTTGAGGCTAGAATCCGGCTACCTGACCGCTTCGGAGCCGGGCGTGCGCCTCTCCCTTTACACCGATTTGTCCTTGCGCCTGCTGGTGTATCTCGCCGGCAATACCGACGGAAAACCCGTCGGCACTGCGCGCATCTCGGAGCAGCTGCGTGTTTCCACGCATCATCTCCACAAGGTGGCACAAGGCCTGCGCAAGCTCGGCTATGTCGAGACCGTCAGCGGCCGTCTCGGCGGCCTGCGCTTGCTCACGCCCATGGACCAGCTGCGCATCGGCGACGTGGTGGAAGCCATGGAAGGCAGCGGCCGGCTGGCCGACTGCAAGCGTGGCCCCTGTGCCCTCAACGGCGCCTGCCTGCTCAAGTCCGCCCTGGATGCCGCAGAGCGCGGCTTCCTCGACGAGCTGAAGAAATACACCCTCGCCGACGTCGTGAAGGGCCCCACCCTGGTGCGCCTCAACCGTCTGCTGCGCGCCGCCTGATCCAGATTGGAACCGCGAAAAAAAGAACCCCGTTGGCCAGCCCAACGGGGTTCTTCAGTTTGCGGCACCTGAACCGGACGAGGAGAGGAGCGCCGGACAGGAACCACGCCCTTACCTGGTGACGATTACCCGCGTGAACGGTGCCAGCGCCGCGATCAGGTGATTGCAGGTCTTGTAAGGCACGTTGTTGCGCTCGCAGGCGTTGTAGGCCGCTTCCACCACCGCGTTGAACTGCGTCATGGTGATACCCAGGTCCGCATGCGCCGCGCTCATGCTGGCGCCCTGGTATTCCACCGCACCGCCCAGCACCATCTGCTCGAGTTGGGTGTTGAGCGCGATCTGGCGCTCCACGTTGCCGAACTCGCGGAAGATGTGGCTGATGCGGTTGTCGAGCATGATGTAGTAGAACAGGCTCTCCACCCAGGCATGCACGCCAGCCGCGCCACCGAAGTCGTCGAGCGCGCTCTTGGGAATGCCGAGGATGGGCTTGGTCTTCTGCTCGCCGGCGAAGGCGGGCTGGGCGGAGGCCGCCAGCAGCGCTGCGCCGGTGAAGAGGCTGAGGCCGATCTTTGATAGCTTCATGATGTTTCTCCTGTGTGGGGGCCGATCAGAACGTGGCGTGCATCGACATGTAGAAGCCGTTCTGGTCCTGCGCCACCGAGATGTTGCCGAGCATCAGGTAGGCGATGACGAAGGACAGGTTCTTGTTCGGCGCATAAGCGAAGAACACGTCCATCCAGTCGCTTTCCTTCTCTTGGGTCAGTGCATCCTCGACCCCGCCCAGCACGCCGCCCAGCAGATCGGTGAGGCCCGTGAGCGGAAGGCCGGCGACCGTAACGCTCTTGCCGTCCAGGTTTCCGCCGTGCTGCTGGTACTCGAAGCCGATCGCGGTATTCTTGCTCAGCAGGTGGGCAACGGACGCCTCGAAGCGGAACTCCTTGTCGTTGGTGCATCCGCTGGCGCTGCACTCGCCGAAGCCGGTCAGGCCGATTTCATTGGCGGAGGTGTAGCGCACCGTGAAGTTCACCAGCGTGCTGAGCGGGAAGAACACCTTGGTAGCCGCGACATAGGCTTCCCAGTCCTTGGCCTTGTTCGCACCGAGGGTGCGGATCAGTTCCTTGGTCGTGTTTTCCTTGTACAGGCCACCGATGGCCACCTGTGGGATCCAGCTGTCGGAGGTGTAGACCGCATCGCCGAACAGGCGCAGCTTGGCGCCGTAGACGTCCATCTGCAGCGTGGAGTTCCAGGGATCGGTGCCCAGGTCCAGGCCCGCCGCTTCCGCCACCAGTGCCACCGTATCGAGGTTGGACAGGTTCAGCGAAAGCTTGTGCGTGGCGTAGGACAACTCGAAGCGATCGTAGAAGCCTATCGCGCCGCCGAACACGTTCAACTGCAGCGCCGGCAGGTTGGCGTAGGTATAGCCCACGCCGCCGTTGATGCCGTCGCGGGTTTCATAGCCCGTGATGGTGGCCCAGGGCACGGCACCGCCGCCGCCCGCACCGTCCACCGTGAACACGCCGCCGGTAAGGAATACCTTGCCGTCGTTGTACCCCGCAGACGCCAACCCGCTGTGCATTGCCGCTGCCGCGCCGAGGATTGCGGCGCAGGACCAGAGGCGAAGCTTGCTCCCTTGTGACCCATTCATCTTGAAACTCCTTGTTTGTGGTACCCCCGGAATCGTTCCGGCGTCCCAACCGCCCAAAAAAAAACGTCCACGTTGGCCGGCTGCGATGCCGACAACGTGGACGTCTCTGTCCGTTCGGGGCGGGCGACTCTGTCCGCTCCCTGTTTGCGAGCACTTCAGGCTCACTGTTTTCAAATCAAGCAAACGCCATGCCACTTATGCTGCGATGCACATCCATGCATCAGGACGGCAGGAAATTGATCGGATAGTTGGCGTAGGTATAGGGCGGCACGTCCTTCGCTCCGAAGTTGAGCATGCGAACGCGCTGCAGGATCTTCTGTTCCAGGTCGGGATTGCCGAAGCTGCTGGACACCAGTTCGCAGCGCGTCACCGAGCCGTCGGGCGCAATGGTAAGACTGACCACGATCTTGCCGGCGCCGACATCGGCACTCTCGCGCGCCGCGCGGTTGAAGATAGAGAACAGCGAGGACTTGTTACGGTCGAAAGCCAGCTGCAGCTCCTTGAGGGAGCGCGATCCACCGGCATCCCCTCCCGCGCCCGCAGCATCCGCCCTGCCCGTTCCGAGCGCGCTCTGAACCTCCGCGGTGCGGCGCGCACCGATGCTGCCGCTGCCCTGCACCGCCGTGACGCTGCGCGCACCGCTGCCGATGCCGCTGCTGCCACTGGCCGCCGAAGCCGCCAGCGTTTCGCCGCTGCGGCGGCTGCTGATGGACGTAGCCGAATCGCGCACCAGCGTCTGCGGGCCCGTCACCGGAGTGCTGTCGCGCATCGACGAAAGCTGGTCCCGCATGGTCATCAGGCCGGATCGTGCGGCGAGCTCGCGCGGAGCCGGTGCAGCGGGAGCCTTCTTTGGCGCAGCCTGCGCCGGAGTGGGTTTGGCTTGCGGCTTCGGCTGGGGCCTGGACACCGGCGGTTCGGCCACCGGCTTCATGCGCAGAGGCGGGGGCGGAGGAGGCAACAGCGTCACGCGAACCGGCTCCTCCTCGGCATCCGGCATGACGAACGTCCAGGACTGCAGCACCAGCATCGTGGCCAGCACCAGGGCCAGGCTGCCGGTGGACCAGGCACGGAAGCGCCGATCTGCCTCGGCGGTAATGCCCCACTCATCACCCAGGCGCAGGCCCACCGTGGTGCTCATGCCCCATCTCCGGGATCGCGCTCCGCCACCGCCAGCGAAACCTGCGCATAGCGGTTGTCGCTGCAGGCGTTCATGACTTCGCGCAGCGCGCGGTAGGACACGCGCTTGTCGGCCAGGATGTTGATCTCGCCGCGATCGGTCCCATTGGCCATCGGCAATTCGGCCAGCGCGGCCCGCAAGCCCGCACTGTCACCGCGCAGCAGTTGCGCCGTGCCCTGCACCACCCGGTCGCCCAGGCGCACCTCTTCGGTGCCCACCGTGATCGCCACCGCAGGATTCGGCTCGGGGCTGATCGCCGCCGCGGGCAACTGCAGGGCCGGCGGCGTGGGGATAACCTGCACCACCAGGGCATTCACCAGAAGGAAGAACACCAGCACCGCGAACACGTCGATCATCGATACCAGGTTGATGACGGCACGGCGCGAGCGGCCGCGAAGTTCGCGGGCCTGCCGGCGCTGGTGCTGGCGTGCATTCATGTGCCGCGCTCCACGTCGCCGAGAGCGATCTTCGGGAACAGTTCGGTGGGCAAGCCGATCCGGCGGGACGCGGCAGGCATACGGCGCAACGTCTCCATCACCTGCACCACTTCGTCGTAGGACACGTCGGCATCGACCAGCAGCGTAACCTGCTGCTGCGCCGGAGCCAGCTGTTTGGCCTGCACCAGCAGGGCCGACAGCGCCGCAAGGTCATGCCCTGCCGCCGTGCGCGGCAGCCGCCGTCGCGGAGCCGGTGCGATCTCCACCAGCATCGCCTCGGACAGCAGGCGCACCACCGGCGGCGCGGGAGCTGCGGCCATGGCGGCGCCGGGTGCCGGCAGGTCCAGCCCGAAGACCTTGAGCTTCAGGGCCCCGACGGAAGCACTGACCAGCAGGAAGAACACCAGCACGGCGAAGACGTCGATCATCGACACCAGGTTCAGTTCCTCCTGTTCGCCCTGGCGCAGCAGGCGCTGCTGCCGGCGCTCACGTCGGCGACTGGTGCGCGGAAATTCGTCTTCGTCGAGGGACCAGGTGCTCATGGCAGGGGTCTCAGCGAGCCGCCCGCGCGGGATTGCAGATGCTGCTGACAAAGCGCGAGCAGACCGATTCGAGACTGTCCACCAACTCACCGGTGCGGCTCTGCAGCCAGGAATGCAGCAGCAGCGAGGGAATGGCGACCATCAGCCCGAAGGCGGTACAGTTCATGGCCTCGGAGATTCCGGCGGAGAGCAGGTCGGCCTTCTGCGAAGCATCGGCGGCGCCCAGTGCCGCGAAGGCACCGATCAGGCCCAGCACGGTGCCGAGCAGGCCCAGCAGCGTGGCCACGTTGGAGAAGGTGGCGAGGTAGTGCGTACGCCGCTCGATGGCCGGCAGCACTTCCATCAGGCCTTCCTCGGTGGCGATCTCCAGCTCGCTGCGCCGGCTGTCGATGCGCGTCTGCGCCAGGCCATTGGCCAGGATCTTCGCCACCGCGGTATCAGAGCTGGCGGTCAGCAGTTCGGCACCGGCCAGGTCGCCCTGCGCCAACAGCGGCGAGACCTCCGACCACAGTCGGCGGTTGTCGCGCCGCCAGCGCATCAGGAAGATGAAGCGCTCCACCGCGACCGCCAGCGCCAGCGCCAGCGTGATCGCGATGGGGTACATGAAGATGCCGCCGCTGTTGAAGAAGCGGGCCAGGGGTTCGAAGGTTTCCATGCGGGTTCTCCGTTGAATCGGGGCACGTGAATCAATGCACGCGCTGCAACTGTTCGCGCCGGTAGGCCCACTGCGACTCGTAGGCCATGGCGCTGGCGGCGAAGGAGCCGGCATCCGGCGTTACTGGCGACAGGCGCGAGGGCGGCCGGTCGACATCGCTGGCACGCTCGTCCTGCCAGGGTGTCAGGAACAACCCCACTGCCGACTCCTGCTCGCCGACGATGGTGGTACCGGCCTCGGGCGCGGGAGGCTGCGCCAGGGCGACCGTGCCCCACAGGCATAGCGACAGCAGCAGGCCTCTCATGGCTGTACCCCGGCGACGCTCACCGGCGGCGGCTGCGCGGCTTCCAGCTCCTTGATCCAGGCACTCACGATCAGGTTCTCGCCACCCTTGAATTGCTGGTAGCTGCGGTAGTACGACAGCGCCTGCTGCGGGCGCTTCATCGATACGTCGTAGAGGATCGCCAGGTTAAGGTGCGCCACGGCGTAGTCCGGTTGTGACGCCAGGGCCTTCAGGTAGGCCTGCTCGGACGCGACAAGGTTGCCGGACTCGCGGTAGAGGCTACCGAGCCAGTTGTACGCCATGGCGTTTCGTGGATTGGCAGCCACGGCACGCGTGAAGCTGGCGATGGCGGCGTCGCGCTGCTGGCCCTGGGCCTGGCTGATGCCTAGCGTGGTCCAGGGTCCGGACAGCTCGGGCTGCTCGCGCGTCAGCACCAGCAGAATGTCCTGCGCCGGCTTGCGCTGGCCGTTCTTCAGCAAGGCCAGTGCTTCCTGGTAGCGCTGCTCCGCCTTGCCCGCCGCAGGCGCCTGGACCGCGGCCGCCTTCGGTGCCGGCGGAGGTGCCGGAGGATGCGGGCGCGGCGCCGGACCACCGGCGCAGGCCGCAAGGCCCAGGACCATCGCGGCCAGGGCGCAAAGCTCAGCGTAGCGCTTCATAGTTCGTCTCCCTCTGGTCCTGCTTGCCGTAGCGAGCCGGCGCGAGTTCCGCCAGCGCCCAGCTGCTGCGGCGGATCGACTCGTCCCAAAGGCCCTGGCGCAGGCGCTGCAAGTTCATCTCGTGCGCCTGGATCGCCTTTTCCTCGAAGGGATAGGACTGCTCTTCCAGCAGCAGCTCGTACTCTTCCAGCGCCTCGCCGCGCAACTCGCGCGGCCGCTCGGACGCCAGCAGCGCCCGGCTGAAGTCGCGCCATACGCCGCCGATGTCGTAGGTGGCGGCGGTGGTGACCTCGGCGAAGCCGTAGCCCGCGGCTCGGCTGAGGCCGGCGATGGCACGCTCGGTGGCGGCCTTGCGGGCCGGCAGGGTCTTTTCCACCGGCGAGCGCAGCGCCAGCTCGCGCGCCTTCGACGCCTCGATGCGGCCCAGCTCCAGGCTGGCCTGCGCGGCCAGCAGGCGTGTCTGCGGCGTACGCGCCGAGCCACCGCGCGCATCGGCATCCACCAGTTCGACGAGCCAGCGCTGGTAACGCGGCGCATCATCGCGGGCCAGGTCTGCCAGGCGGCGCCGTGCCTGCTGCGCCGGCTCCAGCGGCTGCGGATAGCGCGAGAGGTAGTCCTCGTAGGCACGCAGGCTGGCCGATGGCATGCGCGCCTCGCCGTAGAGTTCGGCGGCGAGCCAGGTGGCATCGCGCCGCAACGCCGGCTCTTCGGTGGCACGTGCCGAGATCCGGGCATAGGCATCGGCCGCCTGCGCCGGGCGCCCACCCTTCTGGTAGGCCACCGCCAGCTTGCGATCCACCTCCGGCAGCAGCGGCTGCTGCGGGTAGCGCTGCCGGAAGGCTTCCAGCGCCGCCTGCGCCTGCGGCCAGTCCTGCAGCGCGATCAGTGCGGCAGCCGCGTCGTAGTCGGCGGTGGCGCGTATGCCGGCCTCGGGGGCCGCGCGTCCGACTCGCTGGAAGGCCGCCGCGGCGCCGCGCAGGTCACCCGCGCCGCGCGCCGCCTCGCCCTGGCGGTAGATGGAGGCGGCGAGCTGCTCGACCGTCGCCTGCCGCGCGGTATCGCCGGCGGGCACTCGCTGCAGCAGTGCGGCATAGGCCGACTCCGCTTCGGCGTACTGCTTCTGCGCATACCTGGCGTCGGCCACGATACCCAGCACGCTGCGCGCGAGGTCCGGCGGCAACTGCGCGGAGCCGTCCAGCACGCGCTGTGCCTGCGCCACCGCCTGTGCGTGATCGCCCAGCGCGTAAAGATCTCCGGCGGCACGCGCCAGCACGGTGAAGCGCTGCGAATGCTGCGGATAGCGCTCGGCCAGCTTGAGGCTCGCCGCCACCGATTCGCGCAACGCATCGCTGTGCGCCGCGGGCATCGCTGCCGCCTGCTGCCAGGCCTGCACCACGGCGTAGGCGGCCTCGGCACTGCGCGCATGCACGGGATAGTCGTAGGCCACGCGGGCGTATTGGCGCGCGGCTTCTTCCGCGCGGCCGCCGTCGAGCAGGGCATCCGCCATCGTCAGGTGGATGGCCGGCGCCTGTGCGTCCTGCGGGTATAGCGACAGCCAGCGGCCGTACCACTCGGCCGCCTTCAGGAATTGCGCCCGTCGCATCGGCCCCGCCGCGGTACGCTGCGCACTGGCCTGGTAGTGGCGGCCAAGCTCCTCGATGTCCTGGCGTACCTGCGCCTGCACCTCGGCCGGTACGGCCGCCACGGCCCAGTAGGCGCTGCCCGGCGCGTACTCGCGTACATAGGCTTCCTTGGCGGCCACCAGTTGCTCGGTGAAGCCGCCACGCTCGTAGGCGGCAATGGCCTGGCGCTGGAAGCCCGGCGCCAGCGCATGGCGCGGGTGGCGCTCGATGAAGGCCAGGTAGCTGCCGGCGGCGTCGCTGTAGCGGCGCTTCTCCAGCAGTTGCTCGCCCAGCGCCGCATGCAGCAGCGCGGCAAAGCGCGGCTCGCCGGATTGCACAAACTGGCGGTTGAGCGCAGCGCCACCACCCAGCGCCGCGAGCGACAGCCCGACGCCACGCAGCGCGTCGCCGGCCAGTTCGGCGCGTCCGCTGCGCACGGCCGCCAGCGCGGCCTTGGGGTCGCTCAGTTCGCCCGGCGGCAACTCGCGATCCAGCACGGCGATGAACACCGGCAGGGCCTGCTCGTGCCTGGACTGCTGCAGCAACGACCAGGCGTACTTGTACTGCGCCGGCTCGAACAACGGCGTCTTGCCACCCAACGCCACCACCTCGCGATACTGCGACTCGGCCTCGGCGTAGCGGCGATCACGGTAGAGCAGTTCGGCGGCACGGAACTGCGCATCTGCGCGGCGGATCGATTGCGGATAGCGCTGTCCGAGCTGCCTCAGGCTGGCGACGGCCTGTGCCTCGTCACCGCGCATCTCGCTGGCGCGGGCGAGCTGGTAGAGCACGCGATCGGCCCGCACGTAGTCCGGCTGTTCGGCCAGCAGGCGGCGATAGGCATTCACGGCCCGGTCCAGTTCTGCGGCATCCATCTCGCCGGACTCGGCGAGCCGGATGCGCAGGTCGGCCGAGCGCCGCAGGGCCTCGGCGCGGATCGCCGGATCGATACCGGACAACTCCTGGATGCGGTCATACTGCTCCAGGGCCTGGCGCGGATCGGGCGTGACCTGTGCCGATCCGGTCACGCGCAGGATGCTGGGCGTGCGCACCAGCAGCCAGCCGTTCTTCGACAGGCCATTGTTCTCGGTGACCGAGCCGACGGTGGAGACCGCATCCGCCGCAACGGCAGCAGCGCTTGCCAGCAGCAGGCTCAGCATGAGTCCGGCGCGGATCATGAGGCTTCGTCCTCCAGCGGTCGATCATGCACGCGCGCCAGCGCCAGGCGCGCCTCCGCGAGATAGGCCAGCGTGTGCTGCTGCTGGCGGCGCAGATGGTCCAGCGTCAGCGTGCGCAAGTCCTCATCCTGTTGCTGCGCCACGGCGGCGACACGCTGCCGCAGCCCGGCGATGGAGGCCGCCATCCCGGCCGGGGCGGAGTCGAGACGCGAGGCCTGTGCCCGCAGGACCTGGTCGATCTCGGCCAGGCGCTGCTGCGTCGCCAGGGCGTCGAGGAAGGCCGGCTCCAGCATCAGCGGTTTCAGGTAGGCGGTAGCCCCGGCATAGGGCAGGTCCGCCAGTTCGCGGCGCCAGCCGTCGACCTCGTCGTCCATGCGCTCCCGCAGGCGCGCGCTCAGTTCGCCGCCGGAGACGTGACGCATCGCGGCATCGAGTTCCTGTCGTGCACGCTCCAGGTCGCCCACGGCGCGGCGCAGGTACTGCTGAGACTGCTCGTGCGCACCGAGATGCGCCAATGCATAGGGCACGGCCAGCAGGCCTTCCTGCACCGCCGGATCGGTGGCATCGCGCCCCAGCAGTTCCACCCAGGGCACCAGCGCCCGCTGCAGGTCGAGCTTGCGCTCGCCGGACAGCGCCACCGAATGCAGGTAACGGAACGGCGTGCTGCGCCGCAGGCGGGCAGCATCCTCGGGGCCTGCCGGCCACAGGGGCGCCTGCGCGACGAACATGCCGCTGCCTTGGGCTTCCGCCGGCACCAGGAAGGACCAGCCGAAGCCCAGCAGCGCGGCGTTGGAGCAGGGCCCGGGACTGCGGATGCGCGCGAACACCGGCTTGGCGCGCTCGCCCTGCCCTTGGCGCAGCAACTGGTACCCCAGCTCCAGGTTGGCGTAGTCGCGCAGCATGCGGGACTCGGCGTCCGGCGAATCCGCACTGCCCATGGCCTCCAGTTGCGCCGCGGCCTGCGCATCGCCCTGGCGCAGCGCGGCAACGGCGGCGCCGAAGCGATCCAGCAGCGGCGAACCGCCCGGCACGGCCGGCGCCGCCAGGCCCAGCGCGGCGAAGCTGTCGGCCATGCGGCGCTCGAAGGCCACCGGCAGCGGCATGCCGCTGGCACGCAGGCGCTCCAGCACCGCGGCGGCGTGAAGCGCCCGTCCGGTACGCAGCAGGAAATCGGCGGCGCGCAGTTCCGGCGCCTCCAGTGCGGCCTGCGGCTGCGCCCAGTCCTGCCACTGCAGGCTCGGCCTGCCGCGCAGGCCCTGCCTGGTCAAGGTCAGCTCGACACGGCCGGCGGCAACGCCTTTGCTGTACTCCTGTTCGATCTGCGCGTGCAGGCGCGCATCGCCCGGCTGGGCATCCTCGGCTCGCGCGATGAAGTCCACGCGCAGGCGATGGACGCCTTCGGCCATCGGCGCCAGGGTGATCGTGTGCAATCCGCCGCTGCGCAGCGCCAGGGCCTCACGGTCGCTGTAGCGGTGGCGCGCGGTCGTGCGACCGTCCAGCGTCACGCTGACCTCACGCAGCAGCGAACCCTCGATGCGATTGCCGACGTAAAGGATGAGACGCTGCGCGTCGGACGTCGCCGGCAGGGACTGCGCCTGGCGGTCCAGCTCCAATGCCGCGGAGGCCAGCGCCACGGGCGTCTCGGCGCCATGCGCCGGCAAGGCCGGCAGCGCCGTCGCCAGCATGCACCAGATGGATGCACCGCGAAGGATCGCCAGCGAACCGCGGCCCGATGCGGGCTCCGACGCGGTTTTGCCTTCTGCGATCAACGACATGACCAAGCTCCCCTGAGAAGTGCTGCACAGGAAGCGGGCATCGTTGACCGCGGTACCTACGAGGTCTGCGTTGACCTCGATTCAGAAGTAGCAATGGCCATGCCAGATTAAATGTCGCCCTGGCGGCGAGCCTGTCAGAAGGTCCAGCGGATTTGCAGGCCCGGACTCAGGTCGGAGTGCCCGTCGAACAGGCCGGATTCCTTGTCGTCGTCCCAGGAAGACATGCCCGAGGGCCGCGACACCGAATCCGGCGCCACCACGGTCGGGCTGACGCTGATCTCGCCGTGGCGCAGCTTGATGGCGCTGAAGTCGTGGTTCGCGGCGACGCCGATCAGCGCGCCGGCGATGACATCGCGCCAGTAGTGGTTGTCGGTTTCCACACGGCTGTAGCCCACCCAGCTGGCGGTGAGGTAAGCCGGCACACCCCAGCCCCAGCCGTATTCCTTGCGGATGAACTCGGCACCCATGAAGGCCGAGGCGGTGTGTCCCGAGGGAAAGGACCGCGGTCCGCCGTTGGGGCGCTTGGCATCGACGGCGTACTTCAGGCCGTAGGTGACCAACTCCATGCGCGTGAACGACACCAGGAAATCACGGCGCGGCGAGCCATCCAGGGAGGGCCCGGGCCAGTTCAGGCCGCCGGTGCCTTCCTCGGCAGGCGCCGCACCCAGCGAGCTGAAGTCGAAGGACGGGGCATCGCGATCGCGGTTCAGCAGCCAGGTCAGCGCCAACCCCACCACCGGCACGCCGAACTGCAGCAGGTCGCCGCTCATCTCGACGTTGTGAAGGGTCTGCGTGGTATCGCCAGCGCGCGCCGGGACCGATACCAGCAACGATGCTGCGATGCAGGCGCTGACAAGGCTCCGGACTAGGGGATTCCACTGCATCGGGGCACCTGCGGCCACTCCACTGCGCGGGATTCGCGCAAGGTGGATGCTGCGGGGGGGCGTGTCACCGTCGCGTCAACGGCGGCCGTGGCTCATCGGCGTTGCGCTACCGCTCGGCGGCGTCTCAGGCGGCGGCCAGGCGCGCCAGCTGCCCGCGCACCCGCTCGGCCAGGTCCCGGCGCGGACCCAATAGGCGATGCAGCTCTTGGTCGGTGGCGTAGCCGATGGACTGACGGTAGGCGTTCCTGGCCTGGGCGTAGCGGTCCTGCATCGCCACCAGCCCGGCCAGGTCGGCCACCGGGCGTCTCCCAGCCTGCGGGTGCTGGCGCAGGTAGTCGCCGCAGCGGCGTACATGGTTCTCGAACAGCCGCTCCGCCGACGTGGCCGGCACCAGCGACAGCAAGCCGACCTGGGGCCCGGGCCCGAAGGCGTTGGCATCGCCGCCGTTGTTGGTCACGAGGAAATGGCCGTCGTCGAACTCGGGGCCGAACTCGATCACCCCCGCGCTGCGCGCCTGGCGGGCGAGCCGCAGGCGCAGCCAGCCGATCCACCCCGGCCAGGCCGGCCGCAGGGCAAAGCTCAGCGCCACGCCGCCCTCGCTGGAGAGATAGCAGCGCAGCAGCGTGCTCTCGCTGAGCATCGGCGCCAGGTGGCGCGGGTCGAAGTCGCCGAGATAGCTGAAACCCAGCGCCGCAAGCTGCTGCCGTGCAGCGGCGGCATGGCGCCGCATGAAGGCGGGGAAGATCTCGGCCGGTACCGGCTGGAGTTCGCTGGCCGGCTGGTGCCCGAGCTGGAACAGCTTGTCGGCGATGCCGATGGCCAGCAGGGTGTCGGGCTCGCCATCGCCGAGCGGCTCCAGCACCGCCGACAAATCCTTGCCCTGGCGCATCTGCTCCGCGGCATTGCGCAGCAGGGAGGCGGCGAGATCATCTTCCACGCTGCGGCGGCCGGCCTCCGGCTCCGGTGTCGCGGCCGCTTCCAGGCGACTCGCCAGGGCGGAAGCCTGGGCCGCCGCGGCAGCGGCGCGCTCGGCGGCGCCCTGCTCCCAGGCTTGCCGGCGCATCTCTTCGGCGACGTTGCGCAGGACGTGGCCGCCCGGCAGCGCCGCCAGCAGCAGTTCGTACTCCGTCACCGCCTCCGCATGCCGCCCAAGGTCCTGCAGGCGTCGCGCCAGCTGCATGCGATAGCGCGACGCATCCGCCACCAGCGGCAAGGCCCGGCGCAGGTCGGACACTGCGGACTCGAGCCGGGCACGCGACAGCAACGCACCATTGGCTCCCGGCACGGTGTCCTCGCCCGGCAACGGGCGACGGGCGGCATTGCCGGCCCACAGCGCGCGCAGGGCATGGCCTTCGCCGTCGGCCGAGTCGAGCGCCAGCGCCTGGTCGAGCGACTCCTCGGCATCCGCAAGCCGGCCGCGCTGGTAGCGGATCAGCGCCAGTGCGCGATGCGCCGGCGCCAGCGTACCGTCCAGTGCCACGGCCAGCTGCAGGTCACCCTCGCGTTCCGGATAGTCGCCGCGCAAGGCAAAGGTCAACTCGGCGCGGCGCAGCCAGGCCTTGGCGAAATCCGGATTGAGCTCGATCACGCGCAGCACCGCCGCCAGAGCTTCCTCCTGCCGCCCCAGGGCCGACAAGCAATGGGAGCGATGCCAGTGCAGCGGCGCCTGGTCGGGACGTTCGGCGAGCTTCTGGTCCAGGATCGGCAGCGCGGACGCATACTCGCCCGCACGCAACAGGCGCTTGAGAATCTCGGTCCGCGGTTCGGCCACTTCGCTCATGCCCCGCCCTTCACCCGTCTCAGCGGTTCATCACGCGTCCCATGGTGGCGGCCAGCATGCGCCGCGGCAACAGGCGCGGCATCACCGCCCCCAGCTTGACGGCGAACCCCGGCACGTAGACGCAGGCGTCGCGCTGCAGCGCGCGCAGGCTGCCAGCCACCACGGCCTCGGCCGTCATCATCACCGAGCGGGGAATCTCCTGCTTCAGCTTGTCGCCGCCGGCCGCCTCGAAGAATGGCGTATCCACCGGTCCCGGACAGACCGCGAGGAAGCGCACGCCGCGCTCGCGATACTCCGCCCACAGGCCCTGCGTCAGCGACAGCACGTAGGCCTTGGTGGCACCGTAGACGCTCATGTAGGGCATCGGCTGGAACGCGGCGGCGGAGGCAATGTTGATCACCGCGCCGTGGCCGGCCTGGACCATCGCCGGCAGGAAGGCATGGATCAGTTCGGTGAGCGCGCCGATGTTGACCGCCACCATGCGCTGGTCGCGCTCGTAGCCGTCCTCGTGGAAATGAGCGGAGGAGCCGAAGCCGGCGTTGTTGACCAGCAGGTCCACCTCCAGGCCACGGCGCTTCACCTCGTCGGCGAGCAGCTCGCCCGGATCGGGCTTGGCCAGGTCCATGGAGATCACCTCGACGCGGCGGCCTCGGGACTCGCGCAGGCGCTGCGCCAGCTTCTCCAGCTCATCCTGGCGGCGCGCCACCAGGATCAGGTCGGAGCCCTGGGCCGCGAGCTGTTCGGCAAAGATGGCGCCGATGCCGCTGGAAGCGCCGGTGATCAGCGCGGTGCGATACGTCGTGGACATTTGTCTCTCCCGGACAGCCGGAACAAAGCATTCCAGTCCGCGAACGAACGCAAATGAACGCGAATTAAGGAATGGCGACTGATTTGCGTTTATTCGCGTTCATTTGCGGACTGCGTCCCTTCCGCCTTCCTCAGCGGAGGAGACCCAACAATTTTTGCAATTCGCTGTTGCTCTTGAACGCGACCGTGAGCTTGCCGCGTCCCTTGTCGTTCTGTTGCAGCTTCACCGCCAGGCCGATGCGGCCAGCGACTTCCTTCTCGATCTCGCCGATCGCCGCGGGCGCCGCCTTGGGCGCGGCCTTCTGCTGCGGGTTGGCCTGGACCAGCGCCTCGGTCTGGCGCACCGACAGGTGCTGCTCCGCGACCATCGTCGCCAGCGAGGACTGGCGCGCACCCTGCACGCCCAGCAGCACCTTGGCGTGGCCGAAGGACAGGCGGCGCTCGCGCACCAGGTCCTGCACGTCGGCATTGAGTTCCATCAGGCGCAGCAGGTTGCTGACCGCCGCGCGCGACTTGCCCACCGCCTCGGCGCAGGCCTCGTGCGTCAGGCCGCATTCCTCGATCAGCTTGTGCAGCGCCTCGGCTTCTTCCAGCGCGTTCAGGTCGGAGCGCTGGATGTTCTCGACCAGCGCCACCGCCATCGCGCCGCGCTCGTCGAGCGAGCGCACCACTGCGGGAATCTGCTTCAGCCCCGCCAGCTTGGCGGCGCGCCAGCGGCGCTCGCCGGCGATGATCTCGTAGCGGTCGGCACCCGCCGGGCGCACCACGATCGGCTGCACCACGCCCTGGGCGCGGATCGAGGCCGCCAGGGACTGCAGCGCCTCCTCGTCGAACTGGCGGCGCGGCTGGTGCTTGCCGGGGCCGAGCCGCTCCAGCGGTAGTTCGCGCAGTTCCTCGCCGGGCTCGGCCGTGGGGCTCACCGCGGTGGCGCTGGAGAGCAGGGCATCCAACCCGCGGCCGAGGCCGCGCTTCTTCTGTGCATTCATGCGCTGAGCCTCATCTGCCCGCCGTCATGGCGGCGCAGGACCTCGCCCGCCAGCGCCAGGTAGGCCTTGGCGCCGGAGGACTGTGCATCGTAGAGCATCACCGGCAGACCATGGCTGGGCGCCTCGGCCAGGCGCACGTTGCGCGGGATGATGGTGCGGTAGACCTTCTCACCGAAATGCTGCGTCAACTGGTTGCTGACGTCGTTGGCGAGGTTGTTGCGCGGATCGAACATCGTGCGCAGCAGCCCCTCGATCTCCAGCTTCGGGTTGATCACGCGCTTGATCTTGTTGACCGTGTCCATCAGCGCGGTGAGCCCTTCCAGCGCGTAGTACTCGCACTGCATCGGGATCAGCACGCCGTCGGCCGCCACCAGGGCGTTGACGGTCAGCTTGGACAGGGCCGGAGGGCAGTCCAGCAGCACGTAGTCGAACTGGTCGGCCACCTCGGCCAACACGCTCTTGAGCGCGAAGTCGCCGGCGGCGACGTCGCGCAGCTTGATCTCGGCTTCGGTCATGTCGCCGTTGGCGGGCATCAGCGACAGGCCGATCTCCGGCAGGTACTGGATGACCTCGGCCGGCTGGGCCTGTTCCAGCAGCAGGTCGCGCGCGGTCTTGCTGACCGCGCTCTTGTCCACGCCGATGCCCATGGTGGCATTGCCCTGGGCGTCGAGGTCCACCAGCAGCACGCGGCGCTTGGTGGCCGCGAGCGACGCGGCAAGGTTGATGGACGTGGTGGTCTTGCCCACCCCGCCCTTCTGGTTGGCTACGGCGATGACGTAACTCATGACTTCATTCCTGCGATGACCGCATGGCGATCTTCATCCAGCCCCGGCACCCGCAGGCGATGCGTCCCCCCAATGACGAATCGAGCCGGCACGCTGGCCAGCTCTTCGGGGTCTAGTTTGCCTTTCATGGCCACCCATTGGCCACCCGGGGCCAGCAGGGCCTCGGTACCGGTAAAGAAATCGGCCAGCGAGGCGAAGGCCCGGCTGGTGATCATGCCGAATGGCGACTCAGGTCGGAAGGCCTCGACCCGGGCCTCGGCGACGGCCACGTTGGGCAGGCCCAGGGTCCGGACGGCGTGGCGCATGAAACGCACCTTCTTGCCGTTGCTGTCCAGCACCGTGACGTCCAGCGCCGGATTGGCGATGGCCAGCGGAATGCCCGGCAGGCCGGCGCCCGCACCGACATCGAGCATGCGCCCCCCAACATGGGGCAGCAGGGCCAGGGAGTCCAGCAGATGCTTGGTGACCATTTCGCCCGGGTCGCGGATCGCCGTCAGGTTGTAGGCGGCGTTCCACTTCTGGAGCTCGTCCAGGTAGGCCATCAGCGGCTCGGCCAGGCCGGCATCCAGGCCCAGCTCATCCAGTCCGGCTTCCAGCTGCGCGCGCGGATTGCGGGCACGGCGGTAGGGGGAGGGGGACGGGCTCATGGCGGGACGGCAGGCTCCAAAGGGCGCGCAGTATAGCGCCGCCGCCCCCGGGGGGCCTTGGCCGCTCAGCGCTTCAGCGACCCCAGGATGCCGCGCAGCAGTGTCCGCCCCACCTCGCGCCCCACCGTATTGGCGATGCTGCGGGTAACGCTCTTGATGGCGGCCTCGGTCACGGTGTCGCTGCGGCGGGCCGCGGGCTTGCGCGGGGCCGGCTCGGCCCGGCGGCCGCCCGGCACCGGCTGGGATGAGGCCTCGTCCCACCAGCCATCGCCTCCGGCCTTCGGCGCGGGTGCCGGGGCGGGCGCCGGCCGGGATGCGGCCGGCGGCGGGGTGGCCTCGGCGGCGCGCTGCGACAGTTTCTCGTAGGCCGACTCGCGATCCACCACAGTGTCGTACTTGCCGGCCACCGGGCTGCGCGACATCACGGTCTTGCGCTCCTCCGGGGTCAGCGCGCCCATGCGCGAGCGCGGCGGGCGGATCAGGGTGCGCTCGACGATGCCGGGCACGCCCTTGTCCTGCAGCGTCGAGACCAGGGCCTCGCCCACCCCCAGCTCCATGATGGCGGTGGCGACATCCAGCTTGGGATTGCTGCGGAAGGTGGTGGCGGCGGCCTTCACCGCCTTCTGGTCGCGCGGCGTGAAGGCGCGCAGCGCATGCTGCACGCGGTTGCCGAGCTGGCCCAGCACGCTCTCCGGCAGGTCCAGCGGGTTCTGCGTGATGAAGTAGACGCCGACACCCTTGGAGCGGATCAGGCGCACCACCTGCTCCACCTTCTCCACCAGCGCCTTGGGTGCGTCCTTGAACAGCAGGTGCGCCTCGTCGAAGAAGAACACCAGCTTGGGCTTGTCGAGATCGCCGGCCTCGGGCAGGCGCTCGAACAGCTCTGCCAACAACCACAGCAGGAAGGTGGCGTAGAGCCGCGGCTTCTGGAACAGCTGGTCGGCGGCCAGCACGTTGACGATGCCCTTGCCGCTGAGGTCGGTGCGCATCAGATCGTTCAGGTCCATCGCCGGCTCGCCGAAGAAGGCTTCCGCGCCGTCCTGCTCGAGCTGGATCAGTGCGCGCTGGATGGCCCCGACCGAGGCCTTGCTGACCAGGCCGTACTCGGCGCCCAGGGCCTTGGCGTTATCCGCCACGTGCACCAGCGCGGCGCGCAGGTCCTTGAAGTCCAGCAGCAGCAGGCCCTGCTCGTCGCAGTACTTGAAGGTCAGCGACAGCACTGCCTCCTGCACGTCGGACAGGTCCAGCAGGCGCGACAGCAGCGTCGGCCCCATGTCGGAGATGGTGGCGCGCACCGGGTGTCCGGAAACACCGAAAACGTCCCAGAACACGGTGGGATAGTTCTGCGGCGCATAGCCGGCCAGGCCGATCTGCGCGGCGCGCTCGACCAGCTTGGGCTTGGCCTCGCCCGCGGCGGCGATGCCGGAGAGATCGCCCTTGATGTCGGCCGCAAACACCGGCACGCCGATGTCGGCGAAGCCCTCCGCCAAGCCCTGCAGGGTGATGGTCTTGCCGGTGCCGGTGGCGCCGGCGATCAGGCCATGGCGGTTGGCGTAGGCCGGCAGCAGGAACTGGGGCGTGTCGTCGCCCTTGCCGATCAGGATCGGGTCGGTCATGGCTGGAAGGGTCGCAATGGAGATGTGGCCCATCTTCGCCAATCGAGCCCTTCAAAGGGAAGGCGCGGACTGTAGGAATTACTCCCGACCCGTTCACACCGAGTGCTGCGAAGCGGTGTATCGAGGGGGCGCGCGTCCCTCGATACGGCCCGCCATGGCGGGTCACTTGGTATGACCGGGTCCTGATAAAGACGGCAATGAGGAAGCCGGGCGAACGTCGCCCGGCCTTTGCCGATCACAACGCTCTCCCTAAGCCAGCTTCGCCCGTGCCGCCGACCGCTCGATCACGTCCGCCCGCTCCGCCGCGTAATTGCCGGCGATGTATTCCTTGCTGAAGTCATCGGTCAGGATCACGTCGAAGCGCACGCGGTCGTACTCGGCGGCCTGGTCGGCCTCCTCGCGCGTCATCAGGTTGCGCGTGACGGCGTCCTTGAGTCGATCCGCCACGGTGTCGCCTGCCAGCTCGCCGCGGTTGGCGTGCTTGTAGTACTTCAGGTACGCGGCCTCGCTGCGCAGCGCCACCTCCCAGGCATGCTCCATGCGGCCAACCGGGTCATGCACACCGCCGTTCTTGAACACCAGCCAGGACAGGCGCTCGCGCACGTCGCTGGGCTCCAGGATCATGTCGGCCACCTGGGCGTT
Organism: Solimonas sp. SE-A11; assembly: GCF_030345715.1. Classification (GTDB taxonomy): domain Bacteria; phylum Pseudomonadota; class Gammaproteobacteria; order Nevskiales; family Nevskiaceae; genus Solimonas_A. The sequence continues at coordinate 151,486 of NZ_JAUASX010000001.1, read as the reverse complement.
GAGGCGGTCGCCGACCGGCTTCACGCGATTGCCCAGCGGGAACACCACCAAGCGCATCACGCCGCGCGCCCAGGCCACCGGGAAGTTGTCGATGAAACCCTCGAAGGCCTTGGCGATCTCGTACATCGCATGGTCCAGCGCCCAGCGTGCATGCGCCAGCTCCGCCTCGGACTTGCTGCCCTCGAGATAGAACTTGGCCACTGCGGAGGCGATGTAGAGCTGGCTCAGCACGTCGCCCAGGCGCGCCGACAGGCGCTCCATGAACTTGAGCTTGCCGCCCAGCACGCCCATGGTGAGGTCGGAGCAGAAGGCCAGACTGGCCGAGAAGCGCTCCATCTGGCGGAAGTACGGCGCCATCTCGCCCGCCACCGGCGAGGACGCCAGGCGCGAACCGGTGAGGCCCAGCGTGAAGGCACGCACCGCCCGGTTGATGGAGAAGCCGATGTGGCCGAACAGCAGCTGGTCGAACTTGGACAGGTCGTCGTCGCGCGCCGCTTCCATCTCCGGGAACACGTACTCGTGGCAGCGGATGGCGCCCTGGCCGAAGATCATCAGGTTGCGGGTCAGGATGTTGGCGCCTTCCACGGTGATCGCCACGGGCGCCGCCTTGTACGCAGTGGCCATGAAGTTGCGCGGCCCCTGCTGGATCGCCTTGCCGGCCATCACGTCCATGCCGTCGGAGACGATCTTCCGCATCAGCTCGGTCATGTGGTACTTGGCGATGGCGGTGACCACCGACGGCGCACAGTGATCCACCGCCGAGGCCGTGAGCACGCGCATGGCTTCCAGCGTGTAGGCGTAGCCAGCGATGCGCCCGGTAGCCTCCTGCACGCCCTCGAACTTGCCGACCGCCACCTTGAACTGGCGGCGGAAGCGGCCGTACACGCCGGTCATGCGGTAGGCGCTCTGCCCCGCCGCCGTGCCCAGTGCCGGCAGCGAGATGCCGCGGCCGGCAGACAGGCATTCCACCAGCATGCGCCAGCCCTTGCCCGCCATGGCGGGGCCACCGATGATCCAGTCCACCGGGATGAACACGCCGCGGCCGTGGATGGTACCGTTGTGGAAGGCCGCGCCCGGGTAGTGGCGCCGGCCGATCTCGATGCCCTCGTGCTTCGCTGGGATCAGCGCGCAGGTGATGCCGTAGTCGGCCTTGGCCTTGTCGCCCAGCAGGCCGTCCGGATCGCGCAGCCTGAAGGCCAGGCCCACCACCGTAGCGATGGGCGCCAGCGTGATGTAGCGCTTGGAGAAATCCAGGCGGATGCCCAGCACCTTCTTGCCCTCGTGCTGGCCGTAGCAGACCGTGCCGAGATCCGGCATCGCGGTGGCATCGGAGCCGACCTCGGGGCCGGTGAGGCCGAAGCAGGGGATCTCCTTGCCGGACACCAGGCCCGGCAGCCATTGCTGCTTCTGCTCGTCGGTGCCGTAGTGCATCAGCAGTTCGCCGGGGCCCAGGGAGTTGGGCACCATCACCGTCACCGCCATGGTGATCGACTTGGTCGCCAGCTTGGTCACCACCGCCGACTGCGCGTTGGCCGAGAAGCCCAGGCCGCCATATTCCTTCTTGATCAGCATCGAGAAGAACTTCTTCTCGCGGATGTAGGCCCAGACCTGCGGCGGCAGGTCCCGGTCCTCGAACTCGATCTTCCAGTCGTCGCAGAGCTTGCACAGCTCCTCGCACTCGTTGTCGAGGAAGGATTGTTCCTGGGGAGTCAGCGCGGTGTAGCGGAACTCCAGCAGCTTGCTCCAGTCCGGACGCCCGCGGAACAGATCGGCCTCCCACCAGGTATCGCCGGCCTCCAGGGCCTCGCGCTCGGTGGACGACATCTCCGGCAGCACCTTCTTGAACACGCCGAAGATCGGGCCGGTGAGCACCGCGCGGCGCAGGGGGCGGACATTGAGCAGGACCGCCACCGCCAGGAACACGGCCGCCGATATCGCGAAGGCCGTGGCACCAAGCGCGCCGGCGAGCTTGAGCGCCAGCAGCAGTAACCCGGCACCGAGCGTCCATACCAGCAGCGGAGCGCCGACATAGGCCAGGACCCAGGCCACCAGCAGCGCGGCCAGTACAACGGAGAGAATCGACATGGGGTACCTCCTTGGAGGGCCGCTCAAGGCCCCTTGCGGAAATCAGGAACCCGGGCGGCGCATCGGCACCACGTGCGGGTGGTCGTCTTCTTCTTCCGCGCCCTGTCCCCTCGCCTCCCGGGGAATGAGCGTCTTGATCATCAACTTCACGTAATCACTGAAATCCTGCCCCTCGGGCATCATCTGCGGCGTGTCGCGCCGCACCTGCAGGTTGCCCATGAAGGTGGCGAACGCGAACAGCGCCCACTGGCGCGCCCGCGGGCCGGCATAGCCCAGCGCGCGGTAGCTTTCGTCCAGGTAGCTGATCCAGCGTTCCGACAGGCGCTGCACGAAGGCCTGCACGGTCGGGTTGTCAGCGGCGGCGGCGATGGCCAGGTACAGGCGGCCGTCGCGCACGCTCATGTTGGCCGCCTTGAACAGGCTGACAATGCGCTCGTAGGGGCTGGCCGCCGGATCAATGCGGGACAGCAGGGTATCGACCTGCTGCCGCTCCCACAGCTGCAGGGCCGCGCGCAGCAGCGCGTCGCGGTTCTGGAAATGCCAGTAGAAGCTGCCCTTGGTCACACCCAGGCCGCGGGCCAGCGGCTCCACCGCCACGGCATCCATCCCGCCGACCGCGATCGCGTCCAGCGCCGCCTCGGCCCAATCATCGGCACTGAGGCTGGTTCGACTGTCGGCGGTGGCCGTGGGCTTCATGATGCGAGTCTACATACGGTGGCGTATTGAAAGGGCCAGTTTAAGGATACGCGTGCGTATGGCGCAAGCGGCCCAAGCGCACGGACGCTACGCTTCATCCCCTGCAAGTGGCCGTGTTATAAGCCCATTCACGGCAAAAACGGCCGAAATTCCATTCGGGGAACATCATGAAACACCGTTCGCACTCCGCCTCTGCGGCCCTGTTTGCGCTGGCCGCCCTGATGCAGGGCACGGCCTGGGCCCAGCCCGCGGATGCCGATGGCGACGGCACGGCCGACGCCGTCGACGAATGCCCCGGAACCGCAGCGGGCACGCTGGTGGATCGCAAGGGCTGCGCCGCCAAGCTCCCGCCCCTGCCCGCCGACGAGTTCCCGGAAGCGGCGGCCGAAGCCGCCACCGCGGCCGCCATGCCCGCGCCGCCGCCCGAGGCGGCAGTGCCGGTTGCTGCGGCCGTGGCCCCCGCACCGGCGGTGGAGCCGGTCGTAGAGCCGGTCGCCGCGGAAGCAGCGGCCGCCAAAGCCGAGCCCGTCATCGCCCAGCCGGAAGCCACGGTTGCCCCCGCCCCGACCCCGGCTCCCCCGGTCGAAGTGGCGGCGCCTGCGGCCGCCCCTGTCGCCAGCCACCCGGCTCCGGCCGAGCCGGCTGCAGCTGCCACCACACCGGCACCCGAGCCGGAGCCGGTGGTCCACGTGCCCGGGCCGCAGCCGGCCACGCCGATCCCCTGGACCGCCCCCGCCGTCGCCCTGCCACCCGGCGTGTCGATCCTGCCGGCGGCCACGCCTTCCGCGACTCCGCCGCCCAGCCCGAGCCTCGCGGCCGCGAGCTTCGACACCGGCTCGGCCAAGCTCACCGGCGCCACTCGCAAGCAACTCGACGGCGTGCTGGCCGCACTGCGCTCGCAGCCGGACCTGCAGCTGCAGCTGATCGGCCGTACCGCTGCCGGCGAGCCCAAGGGGCTGGCGCTGGCGCGGGCCCAGGCGGTGCGTATCTTCCTGGTGGACCTCGGCATTGCCGCCACGCGCCTCAAGGCCAGCGGCGAGGCCGGCGGCGGTGCAGAAGTGGGGTTCCAGGCCCAGTAAAGGGCAGTGTTCAGCACATGTTCAGGGCTTCGGCACGAGCATCGCACCGTGCAATTCAGCCACTGTGATAGGGAAATCAGATGAGAAACCAAGCTCTTGCATTGATGCTCCTGGGAGGCGTGCTGGGCACGGCTCACGCCGAAGCCAAGCCCTACATGGGCATCATGGGCAGTTGGGTGGACCCCGACAGCAGCCGCCAGGCCGACGACGACGGCATCGGCGCCCATGTGCTGTTCGGCTTTCCGCTCAACGATCACTTCGCCACGGAACTGAACGTCTTCGGCCACAAGGTCAACAATGACGTGACCGGCCGCTCCGACAGCAACTTCGGCGCCGGCCTGGATTTCAAGCTCGGCATGGCCCCCAACAGCCGCGTCAACCCCTACCTGCTGCTCGGCGGTGGTGCGACCTACGAGGACGCGCTGGGCGATCCGCCGGCCAGCGAGCGCCGCCGCGACCGCATCGTCGGCTATGCCAATGCCGGTGGTGGCCTGCTGTTCAAGCTCGGCGGCTCCCGTGACGCCGCGTTGCGCGTCGAAGGCCGCCGCTACGCGATCTTCAGCGACGAGATCCCCGGCATGGCTGCCGGCCGCGACAATGTCTGGGACACCCGTGTCAATGCCGGTGTGCAGTTCAACCTGAGCGAGAACGCTCCGCCTCCGCCGCCTCCCCCGCCGCCGGCTCCGGCGCCGGTCGTGGCCGACAGCGACGGTGATGGCGTGCTCGACAACATCGACCGCTGCCCGGGCACCCCGCGCGGGATCGCCGTGGATGCCTACGGTTGCGGCCTGCCGCCGCCGCCGCCGCCCGATGCGGACGGTGACGGCGTGCTCAACGCCAACGACCTCTGCCCGGATACGCCGCGCGGCATGAAGGTGGACGAGCGTGGCTGCGCCGTGAAGGCCCAGCGCCTGGTGCTGCGCAACATCAACTTCGAGTTCAACAAGGCCACGCTGACGCCGGACGGCCGCGCGATCCTCGACGGCATTGCGGCGGGCCTGCGCGGCCAGCCGACGATGGAAGTCGAGATCGAGGGCCACACCGACAGCATCGGCTCGGACGCCTACAACCTGAAGCTGTCCAAGTCCCGCGCCAACTCGGTCCGCGACTACCTGGTCAGCCAGGGCGTGCAGGCCGGTCGCCTGACCGCCAAGGGGCTGGGTGAATCGGTGCCGGTGGCCAGCAACAAGAGCGACGAGGGCCGCGCCGAGAACCGCCGTGTCGAGTTCAAGGTGATCAAGCAGTAAGCCTTCAGTGGTAGCACCAGCCGGCGGCCGCAAGGCCGCCGGCTTTTTTGTGCACTGCGGGAACTCGCCGCCGCCGTGGCCGTTCAAACCCGCTGGCGGCAAACTGCATCCAGCCGATGGAACAAACGAAGTGAAGCGGAGTAGCGGGAACATCATGCTGACGCTGGGCGCGTTGCTGCTCGGCGCCTGTGCGTCCACGCCGCAACGCGAGACACCCGCCGTGCAGTTGAAGCTCGACGGCCAGATGACCGCACCCCAGCAAACACCCTTGCGAGGGCTCAACAGCGACTTCACCCTGGGCAGCACCGACGGACTGCTGCTCTACCGCGCCGGCTACCGCGTGCAGCCGGGCCAGCTGTTCCAGTCCGGCACCGCCAATTTCGATGCGCCCTCGCAGCAGCTGGCGCTGCAAACCATGGGACAGAACGCCGACCTGCGCCTCAGCGAAGTGGCCGGCGCGCCCCTGCGTCTGGGCGTTTCACAGGAGACCCGCTCGGAATGGCAGCTGGCCGGCGAGGCTCAGCAGGTGCGCCAGTCGGTCAATCTCGGCTGGGCGCCCTCGCTGGCGGCCTTCGACCTCAAATGGGCCAACACCACCGCCCCGGCCGCGCCGCTGGACTGCGCGCTGGAGGGCTCGATGCGCATGCCGCTGCCGGCCGACACGCTGGCCCTGCGCCTGCGCGGGCGCAGCTGCCGCGTGGTGGCGGCGGATGCCACGGTCACCGACATGGACGCGCGCACCTGGTCCGCGGCGGTCGAATGGGGCGAAGAGAAGAGCCGCTCCCAGTTGAGGTTGCAGGCCATCGATCCGACACCCGCCCCCGGCGCGGCAATGGCCGATCCGGCCGCGGGCTATGAACTGGGCGTGGCGCAGCAGCAGGAGTTGGGCGCCTGGTCCACACAGGCCCGGCTGGCCTGGCAGCGCGTACCCGACGCGCAGAATCCCGCCGTATCCCAGGGCTGGACCTCCGAGGCCAGCCTGCAGCGCAAGCTGGGCGGCGTCGGTGTGTCGGCCGGCGTCTCCAGCGGCATGAATCCAGCCTGGTTCCTGCCGGAGTCGGCCGAGCGCAGCGACCAGCTGAACCTGGGCCTGGACCTGTCGCGCTGGGCCGGTGGACTGCTGCCCGGACGCAGTCCCCAGACCGGTCTGTACTACAGCCGAACGCGCAGCATCGGCAGCGAGGAAACCGTCAGCGACGACCTGCTGCAGTGGAAATTTTCGCTGCTGTGGTGAGACGCCGGATTCAGCGCGCCGGGTGGTACATCAGCGGGTAGCGGTCGATGACCACCGCGGGGACGTCCCGCGCCTCGAAGCGCAGGCCACTCAGCCAGGCCTGCACCATCCCCTCCAGTTCCCGGTCGCCATAGGTGGAGGACACCACCGCCGGCTCGCTGACCCGCCCGTCAGGGGCTACGGTGAAGCGCAGTTCCAGCCGCAGCACCTGTTCCAGCGGCATGCGCTGCTGGTACTTCATGAAGATGCGCTGCAGGGGTGCGCGGTTGCGATCGAACACATCCTGGACCTCCTGCGGGCTGCGTGTCGCGGCGCCGGCCGCCACCGCCGGCGCGGCGGCCGACCAGGACAGCAGCAGGGCGAAAAACAGGGAAACAAACGTCTTCATGGCTACTCCATGCGCAGCCGGCGGCCGCGCGCCTGGCCGATGCTCCAGGCCAGGAAGGCGGCGGCGGCCAGGTCGTAGCCCAGGCAGAAGCCCGGCCACCAGGCCGGCATGCCGGGGTTGTCGAAGGGGTGCAGGCCATCGAACAGGCCATGTCCCGCCAGGGCGGCCACGATGATCCAGGGGCTGAGCTTGTAGCCGCCGATGGCCAGCAGCGTGAAGCCCACGAATACCGCGGCCTCCTGCGCCAGCACCTGCAGTGAACCGCCCATCACCGCGAACAGCGCGTAATAGGACGCGATCACGATCAGGATCGTCGGGTAGAAGGAGCGGTCCCGGTCGAACCCCATCCAGCGGGCCAGCAGGGACACTGCCAGGGCCAGCACCACTCCGATCGCGTACTCCATGGGTCTCCTGTCCTGATGGGTGCCGTCCCGGTAGCCCGAGACTAGCGGAAAAAGATGACCCTGGCGTCCATGCCGGCGTTCGGGGCTGGCGCCCGGCATGCAATGGCCGTGCCCTTTCCTTAGAATCACGCCCCTTATGTCCCGCATCCTCGAACAGGCGCAGCGCCGCCGCACCTTCGCCATCATTTCGCATCCGGACGCGGGCAAGACCACGCTGACGGAAAAGCTCCTGCTGTTCGGAGGCGCGATCCAGCTGGCCGGCACGGTCAAGGGCCGCAAGGCCAGCCGCCATGCCACCTCGGACTGGATGGCGCTGGAACAGCAGCGCGGTATCTCCATCACCACCTCGGTGATGCAGTTCCCGTACAACGACAAGATCGTCAACCTGCTCGACACCCCGGGCCATGAAGACTTCTCCGAGGACACCTACCGCACGCTGACGGCGGTGGACTCGGCGCTGATGGTGATCGACGCCGCCAAGGGCGTGGAAACCCGCACCATCAAGCTGATGGAGGTCTGCCGCCTGCGCGACACGCCGATCATCACCTTCATCAACAAGCTGGACCGCGAAGGCCGCCCGCCGCTGGAGCTGCTGGACGAGGTCGAGAAGGTGCTGGGCCTGAACTGCACGCCGATCACCTGGCCGCTGGGCATGGGCCGCGACTTCAAGGGCGTCTACCACCTGCTGGAAGACCGCTTCTACCTCTACTCCGGCGACAAGCACCGCGTCTCCGAGATCGAGACCGTGGACGGGCTGCTGAACCCCGTGCTGATGGAGCGCTTCGGCTCCATCTACCAGACGCTGCGCGACGAGATCGACCTGCTGCAGATGGCCGGCACCGAGTTCGACCTGGACCAGTACCGCGCCGCCAGGCTGACGCCGGTGTTCTTCGGCGCCGCGATCAACAACTTCGGCATCCGCGAACTGCTCAACGGCTTCACCGAGTGGGCGCCGCCGCCGCAGGGCCGCTCGTCCACGGTGCGCCAGGTCGAGCCGGCCGAGGAAAAGTTCACCGGCTTCGTGTTCAAGATCCAGGCGAACATGGACCCGAAGCACCGCGACCGCGTGGCCTTCCTGCGCGTCTGCTCCGGCGCCTACAAGCGCGGCATGACGCTGCACTCGGTGCGCCTCGGCGGTCCGGTGCGCGTGTCGCACGCGCTGACCTTCATGGCCGCCGACCGCGACGTGGTCGAGGAAGCCTACCCGGGCGACATCATCGGCCTGCATAACTACGGCACGATCGCCATCGGCGATTCCTTCTCCGAGGGCGAGGAGCTGCGCTTCACCGGCATCCCCAACTTCGCGCCGGAGCTGTTCCGCCGCGTGGTGCTGAAGGACCCGATGAAGGCCAAGCAGCTCAACAAGGGCCTGGACCAGCTCTGCGAAGAGGGCGCGACCCAGGTCTACCGCCCCATCGCCAACAACGACATCGTGCTGGGCGCGGTGGGCGTGCTGCAGTTCGACGTGGTGCAGTACCGCCTCAAGGACGAGTACGGCGTGGATTCGGTGTTCGAGCCGGTGCAGGTGCACAACGCGCGCTGGATCGACTGCGCCGACCCGAAGAAGCTCAAGGAATTCGTCGAGAAGAACGACAACCGCATCGCCAAGGACCACTACGGCGACCTGGTGTACCTGGCGTCCAGCAACGTCAACCTGAACATGGCGAAGGAACGCTTCCCGGACGTGCAGTTCTCTGAGACCAGAGAGCACGGCAACAACAGCTGAGGACAGCCACCCGGTGTCCACCGCCGTCGGCAGGCACGACCCCTATGCGGCGCTCCGCTTCCCGGAGTACCGCTACCTGATCGTCGGCGGCCTGCTCGCCACCATGGCGATCCTGGTGCAGCAGGTCGCGCTGGGCTACGAGCTCTACAAGCTGACACGCGATCCGCTGACGCTGGGCTTCATCGGCCTGGCCGAGGCCATCCCCTTCATCGCCCTGGCGCTGTTCGGCGGCTACTTCGCCGACCGCTACGAGAAGCGCCGCATCATGCAGTACGCCCTGCTGGTGATCATCGCCGGCTCGGTGGTGCTGACCGTGGTCAGCCATGAAGGCGCCAGGGCCCACCTACCGCAGTGGGGCATGCTGCTGGTGATCTACGCCATGTTCATGGTGGTGGGTTTCGCCCGCGGCTTCTATTCCCCGGCCAGTTCCGCGCTCCGGGGCTTCCTGCTGCCGCGCGAGCACTACGCCAACGGTGCCACCTGGTCCAGCACGTTCTGGCAGGCCGGCGCCATCGTCGGCCCGGTGGCCGCCGGCTTCCTCTACGCCGGCCTGGGCCTGACCGGCGCGCTGCTGGTGTCCATCGCCCTGTTCGTCGCCGCCTTCCTGCTGCTGTTCCTGATCCGGCCCAGGCCGGTGGCGGCCGTGCCCGAGGAAGGCGAGACCCTCTGGCAATCGCTGCACCAGGGCCTGCAATACGTCTGGAAGAGCAAGATCATCCTCTACGCCATCTCGCTGGACATGTTCTCGGTGCTGTTCGGCGGCGTGGTGGCGATCCTGCCGATCTTCGCCGAGGACATCCTGAAGGTCGGCCCCGAGGGCCTGGGCCTGTTGCGCGCCGCGCCGGCGGTGGGCGCGATGCTGACGGTGCTGGTGTTGGCCTGGTACCCGCCCACCAACCACGCCTGGCGCAACATGCTGCTGTCGGTGCTCGGCTTCGGCCTGGGCACCCTGGTGTTCGCCCTGTCCGACAGCCTCTGGCTGTCGCTGGCCGCGCTGTTCTTCGTCGGGGCTGCCGACAGCGTCAGCGTGGTGATCCGCGGCACCATCCTGCAGACCATACCGCCCGAGCACCTGCGCGGCCGGGTGCTGTCGGTCAACAGCATCTTCGTGGCCTCCTCCAACGAGCTCGGCGCCTTCGAGTCCGGCCTGGCCGCCCGCCTGATGGGGGTGGTGCCCTCGGTGCTGTTCGGCAGCGGCGTGACCCTGCTGACCGTGGCCTATGTCTGGCGGCGGTCCAAGGAACTGTTCAAGGTCCAGCTGCGCTGAGCGGTTATTTTTTGACCGATGTCACGGCAGGGTTCTTGCTGACCCGATTCTGCGGTTACTCTTGGTAGCCCATGGAATTCGCCAACCACATGATCCTGTTGGCGGCGGTGCTGTTCCTCGCCAGCATCCTCGCCACCGTCATCACGCCCCGCCTGGGCGTGCCGCTGCTGCTCGTGTTCCTGATCATCGGCCTGCTGGCCGGCGAGGACGGGCCCGGCAACATCCACTTCAGCGACTATCCCCTGGCCAACCTGGCTGGCACCGCGGCCCTGGCCGTGATCCTGTTCGACGGCGGCATGCGCACGCGCATGGAGGACTTCCGCGTCGGCCTGAAGCCCGCCGTCAGCCTGGCCAGCCTCGGCGTGCTGATCACCGCCGGCGTCGTGGGCAGCTTCGCGGCCTGGCTGCTGGACCTGGGCTGGGCCGAGGGCCTGCTGATCGGCGCCATCGTCGGCTCCACCGACGCCGCCGCCGTGTTCTCCCTGCTGCACAACAACGCGGTCCACCTGAACAAGCGCGTCACCTCGGTGCTGGAGATCGAGTCGGGCAGCAACGACCCGATGGCGATCCTGATGACCCTGGTGCTGATCGCCTACCTGCAGGACCCCGAGGCCTTCGGCGCCCTGGATACCCTGTGGATGCTGGTGCTGCAGGGCGGCCTGGGCGCCGCCTTCGGCATCGGCGGCGGACGGCTGCTGGTGAAAGCCATCAACCGCCTGGAACTGTCGGACTCCCTGTATCCCCTACTGGCCCTGTTCGGCGGCCTGCTGGTGTTCGGCGTCACCGCCGTGCTCGGCGGCAGCGGCTTCCTGGCCGTGTACCTGGCGGGCGTCACCATGGCCAACCGCCGCGTGCGCGCCGTCGCCAGCATCCGCCGCTTCCACGACGGCATCGCCTGGATGGCCCAGATCGGCATGTTCGTGATCCTGGGCCTGCTGGCCTCGCCGTCCAAGCTCTGGCCAGTGGCGGGCCCCGCCCTGCTGATCGCCCTGGTGCTGATCCTGGTGGCGCGCCCGCTGTCGGTGTGGCTGTCGCTGCTGCCCTTCCGCTTCCCCGCGCGTGAGCAGGTCTTCATCAGCTGGGTCGGCCTGCGCGGGTCGGTGCCGATCGTGCTGGCCACCTTCCCCTGGCTGGCCAACCTGGAAAACGCCGCGCTGTTCTTCAACATCGCCTTCTTCATCGTGCTGGTGTCGCTGCTGGTGCAGGGCTGGACGGTAGCGCCCGCGGCCCGCCTGCTGGGCCTGCAGATGCCGGCCAGCTCCACCCTGGTACATCGCATCGAGTTCGACCTGCCCGGCCAGCGCGGCTACGAGATCGTCAGCTACCGCATCGGCCATGACAGCAGCCTGATCGGCCTGCGCCATAAGGAACTGCCGCTGCAGGACGTCTCGCGCGTGATCGCGCTGTCTCGCGCCGGGCGCCTGCAGAACTATCGCGAATGGGGCACGCTGCGGGCCGGCGACTATGTCTCCCTGGTGGCCGCGGAACGCGACTTGTCGCAGCTCGACGAGGTCTTCCAGAGCACGCGCCGTCCGGTGCGCGAGGCCGAGCAGCGCTACTTCGGCGAGTTCCATCTTGATCCCACCGCGAAGATGGCCGATATCGCCGATGCCTACGGCGTACCGCCGCCGGCCGGCGGTGCCGATCTCGACGTGCGCGGCGTCTTCGCCAAGTACCTGCCCAACGCCGTGGTCGGCGACCGCCTGCGCCTGGGCGAGATCGATCTGGTCGTGCGCAAGATGGACCGCGACATCATCACCGACGTGGGCCTGCGCCTGCCTCACGAATAAACCACAGGGGAACCCGCCACGATGATCGGCTCGCTGTTCAAGGAACACCCTCGCGGACTGCCTGTCCTGTTCTTCACCGAGATGTGGGAGCGCTTCAGCTACTACGGCATGCGCGCAATCCTGGTGTTCGCCATGGTCGCCGCTGTCGATGCCGGCGGCATGGGCCTCCCCGAGCGGCAGGCCACGGCGATCTACGGCCTGTACACCGCCGCGTGCTATCTCGCTGCCCTGCCCGGTGGCTGGATCGCCGACCGCATCCTGGGCGCACAGCGGGCCGTGTGGTACGGCGGCATCGTCATCGCCGCCGGCCACTTCACCATGGCCGTGCCGGGCACCCAGACCTTCTTCCTGGGCCTGGTACTCATCGCCCTGGGCACCGGCCTGCTCAAGCCCAACATCAGCGCCATGGTCGGCGCCTTGTACGGCAACGACCCGGCGCGGCGCGATGCCGGCTTCCTGCTGTTCTACATGGGCATCAACCTGGGCGCGCTGATGGGCCAGATCGTCTGCGGCTACCTCGGCGAGAAAGTCAGCTGGCACTGGGGCTTCGGCGCCGCCGGCATCTTCATGACCCTGGGCCTGATCCAGTACCGTCTGCGCCTTCCGCTACTGGAGGGCGCGGGCGCCACTCCCGGCGTGGCCGACCCCACCCACCACCAGCGTGACAAGGGCCTGGCCCTGGCCGGCGTCGCGCTGGTCGCCGTGGTCGTCGCCTTCGGCCTGGCGGGCCAGCTGGCAATCGATGCCGTGCAGCTGTCCAAGTACACCGCCGGCGCCATCACCGCCATCGCGGTGGCCTTCATCGTCGGCATCCTGGTCTTCGGCGGCCTCGATGCCAACGAACGTCGCCGCGTCGGTGCCATCGCCATCCTGTTCGTGGCCGCCGCGGTGTTCTGGTCGGGCTTCGAGCAGGTCGGCTCGTCGCTGAACCTGTTCGCCAAGGTGCACACGGACCGCATGTTCTTCGGCTGGGAATTCCCGGCGTCCTGGCTGCAGTCGATCAATCCCCTGATCATCATCCTGCTCACACCCTTCCTGGCCGCCCTGTGGATCAACCTGGGGCGGCGCAATCTCAATCCCTCGGTGCCGGCCAAGTTCGTGCTGGCGCTGGCGCAACTGGCCCTCGGCTTCCTGGTGCTGTACTTCGCCTCGCTCTACGTCGTGCAGGGCCAGAAGGTGCTGCCCACCTGGCTGATGCTGACCTACCTGTTCCATACCGTTGGCGAACTCTGCCTGTCGCCGGTCGGCCTGTCGGCGGTTACGCAGCTGGCGCCCAAGCGCTACCTGGGCCAGATGATGGGCGTGTGGTTCATGGCGGCCTCGCTGGGCTACGTGATCGCCGGCCTGCTGGCGGGAGAGCTCTCCGGAGCGGACGCCGTAACGCAGATGCCCGCGCGCTTCATGCAGGTGACGCTGTTCGCTGGCGGCGCGGCGGTGCTGCTGCTGCTGGCGACGCCCTGGGTGAAGAAGCTGATGGGCGACGGCAAGGAATAATTCCCCGCCCTCAACCCACAAACGACCGGGCCGCGATCTCTCGCAGCCTGGTCGTTTGCATCTCGTCTCCCACCGCCAGCTTTGCCTGGCAAAGCTTCAACCCACCCGTTCACGCCGAGTAGCCACAGGGCGAATCGAGGCACCGCGATGCCTGGGATGGACGGCCCGCTGGCCAGCGCTCACGAAAAAGGCCGCCCGAGGGCGGCCTTTTTCGTGTTGCAGCCTCAGCGCTGCTTCCAGGCCCCATTCGCATCCTGGTACCACCAGCCCGGCGCGGCCTTGGCGATCCAGCGCTGGGCGAACACGGCACGGATGTCCTTCTCCCACTGCGGCTGCTTGTTGGCGGTGGCGATCTCGCGGTACAGCGCGGTGCGGTCGGCGTTCTCGTTGCCCACCAGGTTGCGCGCCGCGGTGCGCTGCGCCAGCGGCACCTCGCGCACGGCCAGCAGGCCGTCGTTGGTCAGGCCGATGCCGCCGGAATCCAGCAGCGGCTTGAGCTCGGCAAAGCGGTTCTCCATCTGTGCCTTGAGGTGCGTGACCTCGGGCGAGGAGGCGTCGATGTTCGGCTCCTGCGCGGCGGCGGGGGGGATCACCAGGTCCAGCAGGCCCACCAGCAGGCGCTGCAGGTCCCGGCTGGAGGTCGGCGAGGGTACCGAGGCCGGTGCCGGGGCGCCCGGCTGCTGGCCCCAGACGTCGTCGATGATGCGGTCGGCAGCCTTCTCGGCTGCGGCGGCGGGGAAGTAGACGTTGATGGTGACGCAGGCGGCGAGGCTGAGGGCAGCGGTGGCCAGGGTCGCGGAAAGCCAGCGGGTCATGTGACGTCTCCTAGGGGTGTCGTTTGCGCGAAGTATAGATCGGGGCACTGAACCGGTGATGAAGCTTTGTGACGCAGGGCCCGCTTATCTCACTTCGGCCTTCTCGGCAGCCATGGCGGCCTTGAGCTGCGCCAGGAAGGTGTCCCAGCCGACCCGCCGCGAGAAGCCCACCACGTCGATGCGCGGCAGCAGGCGGCCCTTCACCAGCACGTAGCCGCCGTTCTTCGCCGGCTCCAGGCCGTCCATGATGCAGATGCCGTTGTCCAGGCGGCAGCTCCAGGCGATGCGGTCGTAGGCAAAGTCGTCGAACACGCGCAGGGCGGTGCGCTGCAGCAGCCCGGCGGGTCCGCCGCCAGCACGGGAGATGCTGTCGATGGCGCGCTGCGAGATGCGGTGGCGCGAGCGGTCGTCCGGTGGCGTGTAGAGGCGCGTATCCATCGCCACCGGGCGCCAGCCCAGCAGGCGCAGGCCGCTGACGTCACCGTTGAGGCGGCCCTCGATACGGCCGAAGGAGAAGGCGCTGGTGACCTGCTGCAGGTCGAGGTTGCGCAGGCGGATGTCCGCCGCCACGCGCGGCAGCACGCCGAAGGGCTGGATCACGCGCAGGTCGCCGATACGGATGTCGCCGTCGAAGGCCCGGGCGGTCAGCGCGCCGTCCAGCGACAGCAGGTCGTTCTCCAGCTTCACGCCGGGGATGCGCCCGGACAGGGTGCCGCTGAACTCGGGCCAGCCGAAGGCGCGGCACAGGCGCGCCAGCTCGATGGGTTCGATGTCGGCATCCAGGGCGGCGGACATGCCGGGCTGGCCGGCGCGGCGCAGGTCCAGCTGGCGGACGTTGACCGCGCCATCGAGCAGCCCCAGGCGCAGCGGCGCGGTCAGCCGGAAATCGCGAGCGCCGGCCTGGTAGTGCATCTGGCCCGGCGCGCTCTCCAGCTTGCCAACGCGCAGGGCTTGCCAGCGCAGGGTGGCGGGCGGCGCGGCCCCGGACTCCGCCGCCCAGCCCAGGCTACCGCTGAGCCCGTCGGCGCCCAGGCCCAGCCGGGTCAGGGTGACCCCCGCGTCCTGTAGCTCCAGCGCCACCGAGCGCGGCGCGCCGGCCTGCAGCTGGATACGCCCGCGCAACTGGCCACGGGCGCTGACGTCGGCTATGCGCGAGCCCGCCAGGAAAGGTTTGGCATAGAGCTCGGCCGCCGGCGCCAACTCCAGGGTGCCGATGTCGGCCACCGCGTCGAGACCGGCGCGGCCCTGCTTCAGTCGCCACTGCCCGCTCAGGCCCAGGCGGCCGACGCCGGGCTGTTCCAGTTGCAGGCCCTCCAGGTCCAAGTGGCTGGCGGCCGTATCCAGGCTCCACTGGGCCTGAAGCTGCAGCGGATGGGTGGAGAAATCGGCGTAGATGGGGTCGGCATAGCCCTGGCCGGACAGCAGGCGCAGGCCTGTGCGGCCCCGCAGGCGCCCGCCCTGGCGGCGCAGGTCCGCGTCGAGCGCAAAGGCCAGCTTTTCCGCGATGAAGCGCTCGGCACTGTCCTGGCCGCTGATCTCGCCCTGCAACTCCGGCAGCAGCAGTTGCCAGTCGTCGGCGCCACGCATGCTGACGGCGAAGCGGCCCTGCAGGCGGCCGAGCTTGGCCGAGGACAGCGCCAGGCGCCCCTCGCGGCAGGCCAGCCCCCCACCCTCGCCCGGGGCGATGCGGCAGGAGGCCTCCAGCTTCTGCAGCGGCGCCGGCAGGGCGGCGGCCTCGGCACGGGCGACACGGGCCGACACTCGCCCGGCCGCGTCCATCCGGGCCTGCACGCCCTCGGCCTTCCAGCCCGGGGCCTCGATGCGGCCGATGCCCAGGCTCAACTCGGCGGCAGCCGCACCGGCGGACCAGAGCAGCGGAAACAGCAGCAGGAGCGTGGGCCGGCACAGGCGCATGGCGGGATGATGTCACGCGGGCGGAAGTGATTTCGACCACACCGGGCGGCAGTCGTTAGCGATAGACTGCCGAGAAAATACATGGGGAGCGATGGATACCCGGACCATCCTGGCGCAGACACCCTTGTTCTCGCGGCTGCAGCCCGAGGCACTGGATGCGCTGTCCGCCCATACCGAGCTGCTGGGCATCCGCAGCGGCAGCGCGCTGTTCGAGGCGGGCGAGGCGGCGGACTCGGTCTACATCGTCAGCACCGGCCGCCTGCGTGCGGTAAACAAGGACGGCTCGGTGCTGGGCGACATCGGCCACCACGAGCCGATCGGCGAGATCGGCGTGATCTCCGGCGAAACCCGCAGCGTCTCGGTCTACGCGGTGCGCGACAGCATCCTGCTGCGCATCCCGCGCGAAGACCTCTACGCGGTGATCGAGAACTACCCGGGCGCGATGATCGAGATCACGCGCGTCATCATCCACCGCCTGCGCCAGAACCAGCACTCGCAGCAACTCGCGGCGGCGCGCAGCGTGCGCAGCTTCGCCGTGGTGCCGGCCGTGGGCGACGCCGACGCGGCGGCGGTGGCCGCCGGCCTGCGCGATGCGCTGTCGGCGCACTACCCGGTGCGCCTGGTGGACTCGGTGCTCTGCGACAGCGAGCTGGGTCCGGGCGCAACGCTGTCGCAGGACCCGAGCATCAACGGACGCCTGCTGGAATTCCTCGATCGCATCGAATGCGAGCAGCGCTACCTGGTCTATCTCGCCAACCGCGACGCCGACGCCTGGGCGCAGCGCTGCATGCGCCAGGCCGACCGCGTGCTGATGGTGGTCACCAGCCGCTCCTACCCGCAGCTCAGCGCAATGCTCGACGAGTTGCGCCAGAGCGGCACGCGCGCCCCGGTGGAGATCGTGATGATCCGCCCCGAAGGCATCGATCCGGAGCACATCCTCAAGTGGCGCGAGCTGTGCAAGGCCCGCGCCCACTACTACCTGCGCCCCGGCAGCCGCTCCGACTACGAGTCGCTGGCACGCCAGCTCAGCGGCCGCGGCGTGGGCGTGGTGCTGGGCGGCGGCGGCGCCCGCGGCTTCGCGCACATCGGCCTGATCCGCGCGCTGCGCGAGCTGGACATCCCGATCGACGCCACCGGCGGCTCCAGCATGGGCGCCTTCTTCGCCGCGCTGACCGCCTGCGGGTACACGCACGAGGAGATGCTGCACGTCGCCCGCGAGACCTTCGTGCATCACAACTACCTCAACGACTACCTGTTCCCCAGCGTGGCCCTGATCCGCGGGCGCAAGTTCTCCAAGCGCCTGCACGAGCTGTTCGAGGAGCGCCGCATCGAGGCGCTGCGCACGCCCTACTTCTGCGTCAGCACCAACCTGACGCGCGGCCGTGCCATGGTGCACGACCAGGGCCCCCTGCACCTGTGGGTGGCCACCAGCATGTGCGTGCCCGGCGTGGCACCGCCGGTGGCCTGGAACGGCGACCTGTTGGCCGACGGCTCGGTGATCAACAGCCTGCCCACCGACGTAATGCAGGCCTGGGGCCGTGGCCCCATCGTCGCCTCCGACGTCAGCACCGAGGGCGGCATCTCCGCACCCGGCGTGGTCGGGCCGGACCCGGAGGCGCTGTTCAAGTTCAAGAAGGAGGACGAGCGCCCGGGCCTGTTCGCCATCGTCTTCCGCACCGCCACCCTGACCAGCGAAAGCGGCACCGCCCAGCGCGCCGCGCGCGCCGACGCCTATGTGCGCATGCCCGTCAGCGGCGTGGCGCTGTTCGACTGGAAGAAGCTGGACCAGGTGGTGGAGCGCGGCTACCAGCACGCCCTGGAGAAGCTGACTGCCGTGCGGGAACAGCTGCTGAAGAGCTGATACCCCCTTCTCCTCTCTCCCGCATGCGGGAGAGAGGCCGGCGAGGGCATGGATGCCCGGGGTAGGGCCATGCAGGAGCAATTGCCGAGAGAGAGGGTTTCTGAAAAGCCAGGAACACCTCCTCACCATTCGGCGGCCTCACTCAGAGCAGCACTTCCCGCTCGCGCAGGTCGCGCAAGATGTCCGCGCCCTGCTCCACCACCGCCTCCGGCTGCGGATGCCCCATCTCGGCGGCCAGTTGCAGCAGCAGCTCACGCCCCGCAACCCCCGGCTGCTCCTCGATCAGTTGCAACAGGCGCGCAGTGACGGCGTTGGTCTCCATGAAGCGCACCTGGTCGGCACGATTGCGCCACACCAGCACATAGGTCGGCTGCTCCGGCGGCTGCTCCGGCTGGAAGTCCGCCGAAATCCGGTGCACCGGCCACTCATAGGCCAGGGACCAGGCCAGCGGCGACAGCCGCGGCACCGCCTCAAGCCCATCGGCTCCGGCGCCCTGCGGCGCATCGAGCGATTCCTCCGCCACGTCCAGCGCCAGCTCCACCCACTCGTAGTGCGCCAGCTCGCGCAGGAACGGGGGATCGTCGGGATGCTCGCCGCGCTCCTCTTCCAGGTAGCGCAGGAATTCCGCGGCGATCTGGTGGAACTGCGGTGACTCGCTGCGGTGGCGCGCGTAGAAGTCGCGCACGCGCGCATGCCAGGCGTCATCCGGCGTGATGGCGCGCAACACCGGGAAGGCGCCGGCCAGGCAGTCCTCGACGTTGTTGTAGAACAGCTCGCGGTAGATCTGCAGGCGCCGATCCTCGATGCCGGCCGGCGCGGCATGGGCCTGAGGATCGCGCAGGTGCGCGGCGAACTGCCGCTGCAGTTGCTGGAATACAGCCTCAGCCATGGGCTACCCGCCGCGGCGCGGCATGGCGTGCCTGCAGGGTATTGATGTGGCGGATTTCCTGCATCAGCTCCGGCAACGGCGGGATATTGAAATCGCGCTCCAGCAGCGTCGGCACCACGCCGATGCGCTGGTAGGCACGCTCCAGCAGCGCCCAGACGGGGTCGATCACGTCGGCGCCATGGGTATCCACGCGCAGGTCCTCGGCCTCGTCGTAGTGGCCGGCCACATGGATGTAGCGCACGCGCTCGGCCGGCAGGCCATCGAGGAACGCCGCCGGATCGTAGCGATGGTTGATGCTGTTGACGTAGATGTTGTTGACGTCCAGCAGCAGGTCGCAGTCGGCGCGCTCCAGCACGGCGCGCATGAAGTCGAGCTCGCTCATGCGCGAGCCGATGCTGTCGCCCAGCGAAATGTAGAAACTCGCATTCTCCAGCGCGATGCGCCGCTGCAGGATGTCCTGCACGCGCCGCACGCGCGCGGCGACGTATTCAACCGCCTCTTCCGTGAACGGGATCGGCATCAGGTCGTAAAGGTGGCCGTCGTCCGAGCAATAGGTCAGGTGCTCGGTGTAGTCGGCGATGCCGTGAAGATCGAGAAAGGCCTTCAGGCGGTACAGGAAATCCTCATCCAGCGGCGCCGGGCTGCCGATCGACAGCGACAGGCCGTGGGTGACGAAAGGGAAGCGCTCCGTGTATTCGCGGAACGCGCGGCCGTAGCGGCCGCCGATGTTCATCCAGTTCTCCGGCGTGGCCTCGAGGAAGCCGATCTCGCCGGGCGACTGGTCTGCGAGCGGGCCCAGCAGGGCCCGCCGCAGACCGAGTCCGGCGCCCTGCACGGCAGTGGTGACGGCCTTCATGGGCTCATCCCTCTACGGTGCAGGCCGAAGTCTTACTTGGCCTTCTTCTCGCCGCACTTGCCCTCACCGCACTTGCCCTCGTGCGCCTTCTTGTCGGCGTCCTTCTTCTCGCCGCACTTGCCTTCGGCCTTCTTCTCGCCGGCCTTGGCGCCGCACTTGCCTTCACCGCACTTGCCCTCGCCACACTTGCCTTCGCCGGCCTTGGCGTCGGCCAGCTGCATGTAGCCGCCGGACAGGTCGGTGGTCTTGAACACGGAAGCCTGGGCAGCCATGCCGGTCATGGCAAAGGCGGCGCCGAGGGCGATGGCGAGGGGCTTCTTGGACTGACGCATGTTGCTTTCTCCTGGTGAACGGGCCGGGAAGGCCGATGATGATATGCGCTTATACGCGCAGGGAATCGCCATGGATGCGGTGGCGCAGCCACCCGTCCACGCTGACGTAGCGGCCGGCGCCGGTGAAGAATAGCGACAGCAGCATGACAAAGTAAGTTGCGGCGAATTCGATGCCGTTATTGAGGATGACCAGCGGGCCATACTCGGTAAGATGCTCGTAATCGCCATGCTCCCGGAGGATATCCTTGGCCTCGGCCAGGCGCTCCACCGCCAGCATGGTGCGCTCGGTGGCGAACGGACCCGCCCCTTCGGCGATGGCCAGCCAACCATGCGGCAGGTGCACCGTGAAGATTGCCACCAGCATCGTCACCATCAGCGGGATGCACATCCAGCGCAAGCCCAGGCCCAGCACCAGGGCCACCGCCCCGACCAGCTCCGTGGCCGTGGCCAGGAAGGCCATCAGCCCCGGAAACGGCAGGCCCAGCCCGTACATCATGTCGCCGAACCACTGCACCGTGTCCGGGAAGTTCATGGCCTTCTGCATGCCGGCCATCCAGAACACCGGGGCCAGGTAGAGGCGCATCAGCAGCGGCGCCAGGTCCTGAGCCACGCGGCTGCGATCCAGCAGGTCCTGCGCGGCAATCAGCGGTTTCATGCTCCGGCCCCATGTCGGTTTCGATGGTGGCAATGCTAGGCTCCCGCATCTGCCCCGACTGCGCCCGCACGTCCAGCATTCATGCTCAAGAATCCGGAAGACCGTGTGCTCGATTCCGCCCTGGCGGCCTACCAGCTGCACGCTCGGGTGACCGACAACGCCAGCTACTGCGGCCGCTGGCACGAGGCCGAGCCGTCCGTCGAGGCCTGCATCTTCCACCTGATCGGCTCCGGCCATTGCGCGGTCAGCGGAGCCGGCCTGCCCCAGGCCGAAACCCTGGCGCCGGGAGACCTGGTGATCTTCCCGCGCGGCCACGCCCACCGGCTGGACGGCGACGGCTTCACCACCATGCTCTGCGGCCAGTTCGACTTCGTCTGCGGCCACCGCAACCCCCTGCTGGACGCCCTGCCCGACTGCCTGATCGTGCGCGAGACCGAGGCTGGCTCGGCCCTGCGCCGGGTAGCGCAGCTGATGTGCGAGGAAGCCAGCCTGGAGAGCTTCGGCAGCGGCGCGGTGGTCGACAAGCTGGCCGACTCCCTGTTCGTGATGAGCGTGCGCCACTACCTGGCACGCACCCCCCAGCGCCGCGGCCTGCTCGCCGCCCTGGCCGACCCGCAACTGGGCCGCGCCCTGCAGGCCATGCACGGCGAACCCGGTCGCGACTGGTCGGTGGCTAGCCTGGCCGAGGTGTCGGCCATGTCCCGCAGCCGCTTCGCCGAGGAGTTCAGCCGCTTGATGGGCCAATCCCCGATCCAGTACCTGACCCAATGGCGGATGATGTCGGCCCTGCGCCTGCTGCAGGAGCCGCGCCTGTCGGTCCTGGCGGTGGCCAGCCGCCTGGGCTACCAGACCGAGGCCGCGTTCCGGCGCAGCTTCAAGCGCGTCCACGGCCACGGCCCGGGGCACTTCCGGCGAGCCCGCCAAGCCACTGAAATGTGACGAAAATCACACTCAAAAGGGGCCAAGTAGCTGTTCCCGCAGGAAATCGGTTAACTTGCACGTCCGCCACCGGCCGCCGAACGCCGCCGAATACAGGGACGTATGGCGCAAACGCACGATGCACCCCGGAGCACCGGGCGGCATCATGTATTCCTAGAGCAATCAGTCCCTTGCCATGTCGCCCAGCCAGGAGAACCGCTCGGACGGTGCCTCCCGCCAGGCGCCGCTGACGGACTACGAAGATCTCAGCCGGAGCGCGGATTTCCTCCGCCAGCTCGATGCGGCCTCGCGCACGTCGAATCCGCTGAAGCGCTTCCCCCCCCGAACACGAGCGGCGCTTCCGCGAAGACTCCCGCGCCAAGTTCGGCCAGGCCCGCGCGCTGACCAGCCTGCTGCCGGCCCTGATGCTGGTGACCTCGCCCCTGTGGGGCCAGCCCCTGATGCACCCGCCGGCAGGCTTCATCGAGCTGATCCGCGCCTTCGAGTTCGCACTGATCGTGCCGCTGTGCCTGGTGTCCGCCTGGATGCTGTGGCGCCGGCCCAGCAGCGTCATCGGCGAGACCCTGTTCATGGTCAGCTTCCTGGTGCTGGCGGTGACGCTGGAGTGGCTGCGCCATAGCGGCATGTCCATGGGCTTCCATCTCAGCCCCAGCCTGTCGTCCTGCGTGCTGGTGGGCTTCATCGTGATCGGCCGCGTACCCCTGCGCGAAGCCGCCGCCTTCGTCGCGCTGTACCTGGGCTTCATGCTGTTCTCCGACTGGATGCGCCCGTCGGGAGCCCCCCCGGTGCGCAACCCGGTGGACTGGCTGGTGGAAGGCATCTTCGTTGGCGTGGTCATCAGCGGCGCCATGTGGAACGAGCTCTACAGCCGCCGCAACTGGGCCGCGCAGCAGCTGCTCAAGTCGCTGGCCTACGTCGACCCGCTGACCAAGCTGCCCAACCGCCGCGCCTTCGAGCAGCACTACGAATCCGTGGCGCGCCACGCGCGGCGCGAGTACAAGCGCCTGTTCGTGGCCCTGGTCGACATGGACCACTTCAAGAACCTCAACGACCGCCATGGCCACGACTACGGCGACGGCGTCCTGGTCGAGATCGGCCTGGTGCTGAGCGAATTCGCTCGGCGCCCGCTGGACATGGTGGCCCGGCTGGGTGGCGAGGAGTTCGCGGTGGTGCTGTACGACTGCTCGCGCAGCGACGGCCAGCGCCGCCTGGAAGAACTGCGCCAGCAGGTCGAGGCCCTGGACCTGGCCAACACCGATACCGCCCTGGGCCACGTCACGATCAGCGCCGGCGGTGTCGGCGTGCACGCCGACGTCCCCATGGCCGAGGCCTATCGCATGGCCGACACCGTGCTCTACGCCGCCAAGCGCCAGGGCCGCAACCGCACCGTGATCGCCGAGTCCGTGGCCGCCAGCGGCGCGCCCGCCTGAGCCGGCCGCCTGTTTTTTTGGTATTTTGCGCGCCCGTCTCAACGGGCCTTTAGCTCAACGGTTAGAGCAGGGGACTCATAATCCCTTGGTTGTGGGTTCAAATCCCACAGGGCCCACCAAGTCCCAATCACGCACAGCTGCGGCATGTCGGCAGTTTTCCTGCCATGGCTTCAAGCACCTCGAAAAGTGGGCATCACGCTCGCAGTCCGGGGGCATTTTCCTTGGGCAGCTTGTATTCCCGTGAAAGCAGGAACAGTCGAAACCATCGTGTCCAAGGAAGTTCCGGGCATCCCCACGGCAATGCGGCCGCGCGAGCCTTCGGGCCTGTGCCTCATGCTCGCCACGGTCACACGCGGCGGCACGATTGGCGTGCTGGAAAGCCGGCCGTCCCGGTCGTTCGCATCAGTGGGTGCCGACGGTGCCTGAACCCGTGAATGCGTCGAGCGTTCCGCTGCAGCAGCCCCCGGCCTTGTCGTCGCCGGAGAGCTTGTCCGAGTTGCTGCATGAGGTGGCCGGCGGGCGGGCGGAATTCACCGACCTGATCGCCTCGCTGTCGCCGTTGATCTGCGACACGGAAGCACTCACCCCGCCGATGGCTCTGGCGATGGCCGTAACCCTGGGCGAAATCGATCGCCAGTCGCGCGACGGTGACCAGGCGCACGTGCTGGTGGACCGACAATCGGCACCCGCCGTCGCCCTGCTGGGTTCCGGTGTGGTGGCCGCCGCAAACGCCGCTGCACGCCAGTTGTTCGGCATCACGCCGGGCGAAAGCCATGAAGCCCTGGGCATCAACCGCGCCGCGTTTCATGCCTTTCGCAGCCGCCTGTTCGAGTACCAGGGTCCTAGCCTGCTGAAAGTGGCCCCCCTGCAAATCGGGCAGCCCACGCTGGTGATGGTGGGCAGCTACCAGCAGGACGCACGCATCTTCCTTCTGACCGTGCTGCAGCACAGTTGGCCGGACTCGATTGATCGCGCTCTGGAGGATCTGTTCGGGCTGTCGTTGGCCGAGCGTGAAGTGCTGGCCGGCCTGGCACAGGGCGGCTCCGCGGAGAGTATCGCGGCACAACGCCAGCGCAGCCTGGGGACCGTGCGACAGCAGATCAAATCCATCCTGCAAAAGCTGGATGCGCGAACCCAGGTTCAGGCCGCCAGCTTTGCCGCTGCCGCCGCCAATGCCGTCAGTGAAAGCGGACGATCCAGCGACCGCCTGCAGGTGCTCGAAAGCAGCACACTCACCACCGGCGAACTCACGCGCGAGGGCCGGCGCGTCGGCTGGCGTCGCTACGGCCGCGTCGGCGGGCATCCGGTGCTGCTGTTGCACGGGCCGTTCTTCGGCGTGGGTGAATACGAATTCGAGCGCCAACTCTCGGCGCACTTCGGCCTGGATGTGTTTGCGGTCGAACGCCCCGGCTATGGCCGCACCGACCCGCCGATGCCGCAGGAAGATGCGGTGCAGTGCCAGGTGGAAGACATCCTGCTGTTGCTGGACCGGCAAGGTCTCGAGGGGATTCAGGTGCTCTGCCATGACATCGCCTTCCTGCCTGCGCTGGTCTTGTGCGAGCGTGCGGGAGAGCGGGTACACAGCCTCACCGCCGTGTCTGCGCCGGCGCCGTTGACCCCGGGCATGCCACTGGACCCGATGCCGGTACAGCAGCGGCTGTTCATCTCCGCGGCGCGTCATACCGCGTGGCTGGTGCGGCTGCTGATCCGGCTGGGCATGAGCCAGATGCGCAAGCTGGGGCCGGAACGCTGGATCGAACCGATCTTCGGGGAGGTTCCAGCGGAGATGGCGCTATTGCGTACCCCCGAGTTTGCCTGCGGCCTGCCCGGCGCCTATGCATTCAACCTCTCGCAATCGGCTTTGGGTTTCGAGATGGATGTGTTGCTCACGGCGCGCGACTGGACCGAGACAGCGCGCGCACTGCGGCACCCCTGCACACTGTTCTACGGCAGTGAGAATCGCATTACCCGCCCCGGGTTGACCTCGCGTTTGGCAGAGTTGAATGAGCGCTACGTGCTGCGTCCGATCGAAGGCGCGGGGCAAACCCTGGCCCTGACCCATTGCGAGACGATCCTCGCGCACCTGGCCAGCGAGCGGCGCGACGGCTGACCCGATGGCCGGGATGCGGGGTCGGTCACATTCCCGGGGGCCGATATACCACGTGGTAGATGCCAGGCCCGGAGGCCCTCTCCATCCTCTCGCCCATGCGGGCCACCGATGCGCCCGCACATCCAATGGACATGAGGGAAATCGTGAAAAAGTTAGTGACAGCGATGGCTTTGGGCCTGGTCTTGGCGGGTTGCGGCGGCAACGACAACAGCAGTGAGGGGAAGGCAGCAGCCTTTTCGGGTCTGTACAGCGATATCGACGGTGAAGCCTTTACGCTGATCCTCAACTCCGGGCAGTACTACCTCTTCACCGGAGACCTGGTCTTCGGGCGTGGCACCCTGGCACCCGGCCGCGACAACTCGTTTGCCAGCAGCGATTTCAGGGTGTTCTCCATGGGATCTGTCCCTGACGGCCAAGACACTACCGTGACCGGCACCTACACCACCGGGACAATAGCCGAGGGTGGCGCGCGCGCGACCGTGGAGGTCGAGGACATCGACGGCGACTCTAATGAATATGAATTCACATCCCTGTACGCGGACATGCCGACCACCGAGAGCCTGGATCGGGAACCGTCGGGGGAATTGCGTACGACGGCCTCGGCGACAGTTGTGAACGTCCAGCTCAACATCAGTGCGACCGGCGATATCACCAGCGTTGCAGCGCCCGTTGTTGCCGACCCCGTGGTCACAGACCCTGTGATCGCAGAACCGGACACCGCGGCACCGGCGGCGGTCGAGGCGGCGGAAGCCAAGGCGGTCAGTGACTGCACCCTGTCGGGCAAGCTGAACCCGGTGAAGGGTGGATACTCCCTGCAGGTGAGCTTTGGTGCCGCGCCTTGCCCGATGGCGGGGCAGACCGTCGAAGGAGTTGCCTTCCGCCCGCAGTCCGACAGCAACCTCCTGGTTGGACTCCTGGTCAACGCCGCTCAGACGGAAGCGGTCCGCTTCCTGATCGGGCGCGGGCGTAAACGATGACGCGCGGATGGTCGCCGGAGGTTTCCGGGGCCATGCGGCTGTTGATGAAGCCCGGCGAAAGCCGGGCTTCTTTTTGGTCATGGGCACGCCGTCGGGCGCAGAGCCCTCTTTCACGCAGGAAGGCCCGCTGCGGGGGATGCTCTAGGGCATCCGGCCAGCGACCCAATGGGCCTCCACGCTACACAACCTTCAGTTCGAAGTCCGCCTTCGGCAGGTGGACGTGCAGGCGACCGCCGCCTTGCGGCTCCCGCATCAGGATCCAGCGCTCCGGCGTCGCTCCCACCAGGATACCGATGGTCGGGTCCTGCCCGTAATCGGTCGGCGCCACCCTCACCTTGCTCCCGATCAATGCATCCTGGCGGTGCTCCGGGGCAATGGCTCGTGGTTCCGCCGCACGCGCCACGTCCAGCGCCTGCTGCGCACTGATCTGCCGAGGCTCTCCATGACCGAAGGCCTTCATGCGATCCATCCAGGCGAGGGTTCGCGGGAAGGCATCGATCAGCGACGAGCCGCCCATGTCACGGATGAACCAGAGGCTGTGGTAGGTGGAGAAGTCCGCATGGTTCGGCCGCGGACCGAACAGGAAGTCCCGCTGCTGCAGCCGTCCCTCCACCTCGGCCAGGTGCCGCAGCACGCGCGGACGCGCGCCGCGAATGCCCACACCCTTCACCTTCGCCCGTAGGCCGATGCCAATGCGGTCCCAGGCGAAGCGCAGTACGTCGGGCAGCGACATCGCCTCGCGGACGCGTTGGGTGATCTTGCCCGCGCCGCCAACCATGACACAGGCCAGGAACACCTCCAGGTCCGCCATCGCCGCGAACTCACGCACCTCGGCGGAGCAATTCTCCAAGCCCAGTTCGGGCCTGACGGAAAGCGTGGCGATTTCGGAGGCGATGGTGCGCGTATCGCAGAAGACATCGGCGCCGATCTGCGCGACCGGCACCTTGCGGTAGCCGCCAGCCAGGGCCTCCAGCCGTGGCCGTGGCGGCATCTCGCGCGTAATCACCGACTGCCAGGACAGTCCAGCGTAGCCGAGCATGACGCGGAGCTTTTCCGAGAACGGAGACAGCGGGTAGTGATGCAGGATCAGTTCAGGCATGGGTAGAGCATCGGCGAGAAGACGCTCTATCCTACCTGCTGCCAGACGGGGGCCTCACTCATCATATGGATTACGATCCACCGCTCCTCGCGGATGGCTAGACTACGCGACGGATTGCGACTGTAACCTCCATGCTCAAGAACATCTGCGTCTACTGCGGCTCCAGCCCCGGCCGCCTGCCCGACTACGCCGCCGGGGCACGAGGATTGGCGGCAGCCCTGGTCGAGCGCGGCATCGGCCTGGTCTACGGCGGCTCCAACCTCGGCGTCATGGGCGTGCTGGCCGACGAGGTGCTGCGCCTGGGTGGCCGCGTCATCGGCGTGATACCGGATGCGCTGGTGGAGAAGGAAGCCGGGCACAACGGCCTCAGCGAGCTGCGCATCACGCGCTCCATGCACGAGCGCAAGGCATTGATGGCGGAACTGTCGGATGGCTTCATCGCCCTGCCGGGCGGCCTCGGCACGCTGGAGGAGATCTTCGAGATCTGGACCTGGGCGCAGCTGAGCCTGCACGAGAAGCCCTGCGGCCTGCTTAACGTCGCCGGCTACTACGATCGCCTGGGCGAATTCCTGGACCACACGCTTGCCGAAGGCTTCGTGCGACCGCGACACCGGGCGATGATGATGGTGGACGACGATCCGCGTCGCTTGTTGCAGCAGTTTGACGCCTACGTGGCCCCGCCGCCAACCCGCTGGGTGGAGCGCGCCTTGCCTGAAAATGGCGCTTCCTTGCCTGAAAATGGCTCCACCCGGTCCGCGATGGATTAGAGCCCGCGGCAGTAGTAGGCTCGGCTTTTCATCCCAGCCGCCGCGAGGGCAACATGAAGCTGACCGTCAACGGAACCGCGCATGAAGTGGATGCGCCGCCCGACATGCCTTTGCTGTGGGTGCTGCGCGACCTGGTCGGACTCACCGGCACCAAGTTCGGCTGTGGCATGGCCCAATGCGGCGCCTGCACCGTTCACCTCGACGGCACGGCCATGCGCTCCTGCGTGACCCCGGCCGCGGCAGCGGCGGACAAGTCCGTGACCACCATCGAGGGCCTGTCGCCCGACGGCAGCCATCCGGTGCAGCGCGCCTGGGCGGAGCTGGACGTGGTGCAATGCGGCTACTGCCAGTCGGGCCAGATCATGTCGGCCGCGGCCTTGATCGCCACCAACGCCAAGCCCACGGACGCGGACATCGACAGCGCCCTGTCCGGCAACCTCTGTCGCTGCGGCACCTACCTGCGCATCCGCGCCGCGGTGCATCGCGCCGCCGAGCTGTCCAAGGCCTGAGGAAGATTCGCCATGAACGATCTCAGCAATGCCTCCCGTCGCAAGTTCCTGAAGGCCGGCGCCGTCGTTGGCGGTGGCTTGGTGATCGCCTTCACCGTGCCGCTGGCCAGGCGCTTCGCCGGCGGTGGCGAGGCCACCCCGGCTGCTCCCGCCACGGCTCCCGCAGCCAACGCCTTCTTGCGCGTGGGCAGCGACGATAGCGTCACCGTATTGATCGCCCATTCCGAGATGGGCCAGGGCATCTGGACCGCACTGCCGATGCTGATCGCCGAGGAGCTGGACGCCAACTGGTCGCGCGTGCGCGTGGAGCACGCCCCGGCCGCACCGGTCTATGCGCACACCGTGTTCGGCATGCAGATGACCGGCGGCTCCAGCAGCACCTGGTCGGAGTTCGAGCGCTATCGCCAGGCCGGGGCCACGGCACGCGCGCTGCTGGTGCAGGCCGCCGCAAAGCAATGGGGCGTCGCCCCCGCCGACTGCCGGGTGGAGAACGGCGTGATCAGCAGCGGCTCGCACAGCGCCCGCTTCGGCGAGCTGGCGGAAGCCGCCAATGCTCTGACGGCACCCGAGAAGGTCGCGCTGAAGGAGCCGAAGGACTGGAAGCTGATCGGCAAGGCCACCAAGCGTCTCGACACGCCGGAGAAGATCACCGGCCGCGCCATCTTCGGCATGGACGTGAAGTTTGACGGACTGTTGACCGCCGTGGTCGCCCGGCCGCCGGTGTTCGGTGCCACGGTGAAGTCCTACGACGCCGCCAAGGCCAAGGCCCTGCCCGGCGTACGCGCCGTAGTGCAGGTGCCCAGCGGCATCGCGGTGGTGGCGGATCATTTCTGGGCGGCCAAGCAGGGCCGCGATGCCCTGGCCGTGGAGTGGGACCTGGGCCCCAACGCGAAGCTGGACACGGCCGCGCTGAAGGCTGAGTTCCAGCGCCTGGCCGATACACCGGGCCTGGTTGCGGCCGAGGCCGGCGACCCGGCGGCGGCATTGAAGCAGGCGGCCCGCACGCTGAAAGCCGATTACCACGTACCCTACCTGGCGCATGCGCCGATGGAGCCGCTGAACGCCACCGTGAAGATTGACCCGGACCGCTGCGAGATCTGGGCCGGCACGCAGTTCCAGACCCTGGACCAGATGGTGGCGGCGCAGATCACCGGCCTCAAGCCCGAGCAGGTGCAGATCCACACCACCTTCCTCGGCGGCGGCTTCGGCCGGCGCGCCACGCCGACGTCGGACTTCGTCAGCGAGGCCGTGCATGTGGCCAAGGCGGCAGGCCAGCCGGTGAAGACCGTGTGGACGCGCGAGGACGACGTGCGCGGCGGCTACTACCGGCCAGCCTACCTGCACCGCGTGCAGATCGGCGTGGACGACAAGGGCATGCCCAGCGCCTGGCAGCACGCGGTGGTGGGGCAATCGATCCTCGTCGGCACGCCGATGGAACCGATGATGGTCAAGGACGGCATCGACGCCACCTCGGTCGAGGGCGTCGCCGACTCGCCCTATCTCAAGGGCATTGCCGCGCATCGCGTGGACATGCACTCCCCCAAGACCGGCATCCCGGTGCTGTGGTGGCGCTCGGTGGGTCACAGCCACACCGCCTTCGTGATGGAAGGCCTGATCGACGAACTGGCGCTGGCGGCCAAGCAGGACCCGGTGGCCTACCGCCGCGCACTGCTGAAGGATCATCCGCGTCACCTGGGCGCGCTGAACCTGGCGGCGGAAAAGGCCGGCTGGGGCACGCCGCTGCCCAAGGGTCATGCACGCGGCATCGCGCTGCACGAATCCTTCGGCAGCATCGTCGCCCAGGTGGCCGAGGTCTCCGTGCAGGACGGGAGCATCCGCGTGCATCGCGTCACCTGCGCGGTGGACTGCGGCATCGCGGTGAACCCGGCAGGCATCGTGGCGCAGCTGGAATCGGGAGTCGCCTTCGGCCTCAGTGCCGCGCTGCACAGCCGCCTGGACTTCCAGGAAGGCCGGGTGCAGCAGTCCAACTTCCACGACTACGTGGTGCTGCGGCTCGGCGAGATGCCGCAGGTGGACGTGCACATCGTGCCCAGCACCGAGAAGCCCGGCGGCGTCGGCGAGCCCGGCACCCCGCCGGTCGCACCGGCGGTGGCCAATGCCCTGGCCGCGCTCACCGGCCAGCGCCTGCGCGAGCTGCCGCTGCGGCTGGCCTGAACCGTGGGCCAGGTCACACGACAGCTGGCGGGCGATGCGTCAGGGACGGCGGTCGCGGCACCATAGTGCGATGAACACCCCGCAGGAATTCGCCCCGCTGCTGGCCGGGCTGCGCCGGCTGCAGGCCCAGGGCTTTGCCGGCGGCGGTGCACTGGCTACGCTGACGCGTACGCAGGGCTCCACCTTCCGCCGCGCCGGTGCGCGCATGCTGGTCTGTGGCGACGGCCAGATCGTTCGCGGCCTGTCCGGCGGCTGCCCGGAACGCGACATCGTTGCGCGCGCGCAGGGCGTGATCGCCAGCGGGCGCGCCGAGATCGTGCGCTACAACCGCGAGCATGGGCTCGACGTGATGGTCGAGATGGGCTGTGGCGGCGAGCTGGAAGTGCTGATCGAGCCGCTGTCCCGCGACGAGGACCTGCATTTCGTCGATGCGGTGGCGGACTGCCTGGCCTCACGCCGCGACGGCTTCCTCGCCACCGCCTACACCCGCGACGGCCTCTGCCTGTCACCGCGCCCTCAGCGCCTGGTCTGGTGCGGCGGCGTGGCCAGCAGCAACCTGGACGATCCGGCATTGACCGAGGCCGTCCTCGCGCAAGGCGGCAGCGCCGGCAGCGCCCCCCTGGTGCAAAGCGTCGACACCGCTCGTGGCGGCTACGAGGTGCTGATCGAGCGCCTGCGTCCGCCGCATGCACTGCTGCTGGTGGGCGTCACCGCCGGTGCCGTGGCGCTGGCACGCTTCGCACGGACGCTGGGCTGGTTGGTGACGATGGTGGATCACCAGCAGGACGGCGCCGCACCCGAGGACC
Organism: Solimonas sp. SE-A11; assembly: GCF_030345715.1. Lineage (GTDB taxonomy): Bacteria > Pseudomonadota > Gammaproteobacteria > Nevskiales > Nevskiaceae > Solimonas_A. Next base: position 119,942 of record NZ_JAUASX010000001.1, on the reverse strand, counting down.
TGCCGCCGGGCAGCGGATTTCTCCGGGCCATGCCGGCGACGCTGCTGCAAGCCCTGGGGCCGCGCCAATACGACTCCGCCGTGGTGATGACGCACAACCTCGAGCGCGACATCGACTACCTGCGCGAGCTGGCCACGCTGCCATTGGCCTACCTCGGCGCCATCGGCTCGCGCAGCCGCGCCGCCAAGCTGCACGCCGGCACCGGACTGCTGCCGCCGCGCCTGCGCGCACCCGCCGGGCTGGACCTGGGCTCGGAGACGCCGGAGGAAATCGCGCTGGCGATCGCCGCGGAGATCCTGGCGGCCCACAGCGGCCGCGCCGGCGGCGTGCTGAGCGCGCTCGATGGGCCGATCCACTGATGGCCGAAGCACCGCGAGTCCATGCCCTGCTGCTGGCGGCCGGCAACGCCAGCCGCTTCGGCAGCGCCAAGCAGCTCGCGCCGCTCACCGGCCAGGCGATGGTGCGCCGCGCCGCGCAGGCCGTGCTCGACGCCGGCCTGTCGCTGACGGTGGTCACCGGCGCCTACGCCGCCGAGGTGGCCGCGGCACTCGAGGGCCTGCCACTGACCTTGCTGCATAACCAAGCGTGGTCGCAGGGCATGGGGAGTTCGCTGGGCTGCGGCTTCCGCCACCTGCTAGGCGGCGACTCGCAGGCCGCGCTGGTCTGCCTGGCGGACCAGCCCCGGATACAGGCGCCGCAGTTGCTTCTGCTGCTGGAGGCCTGGCAGCGCGCACCGCAGCGCATGGCGGCCGCCGCGCATGGCGATGCCCTGGGGCCACCCTGCGTTTTCCCGAGGGCCTGGTATGAGGAACTGTCCGGCTGGTCGGGCCCGCAGGGCGCGCGCGGGCTGCTGGAGCGGCAGGCGCAGGAACTGCTGCGCGTGGACATGCCGGAGGCGGCAGTGGACGTGGATACGCGGGACGACTACGAGAAACTGAACCACTCGTAGGAGCGGCTGTCAGCCGCGAGCATGGGTGATGGTGTTGACCGGCGTTCGCGGCTGATCGCCGCTCCTGCAACCGATCAATCCGCGACGATGCCTTCTTTCGCCATGGTCTGCGTGCCGACCATGATCATGCGCAGGATCTTCACCATCTCCTCGACCAGCTCCGGGTGACGATCCGGCGGCAGGTCCATGGCGGTGGTGCCCATGGCGAAGACCAAGCGCGTGATCGCCTTGGCCACCAGTCGCGGCTCGTAGATTGGCAGCTTGTTGAGCTCCGCCAGACGCATCAGGTCCACGCAGAGCTCTTCCTCGAAGGACCGCAGCTCCCGCTCCACCGCCTGCTTGAAGGCCTCGGAACCGACCGTCCCCTCGCGCAGCACGATGTGCAGCAGCTTTTCGTCGGCGTTGAGCTGCTCCATGAAGGTTTCCACCGAGCTGCGCACGATGCTGCGGCCACTGGCGGCGCGATGGCGCGCCTCACCGATGATCTTGCGCAGCGAGCGCCCGGCCTGGTCGATCAGGGCAATGGCCAGCTCGTCCACGTCACGGAAATGGCGATAGAAACTGTTGGGCGCGATACCCGCCTCGCGGGCTACCTCGCGCAGGCTCAGGTTCGAGACGCTGCGGTTCGGCCCCACCAGCTTGAGCGCGGCCGCAATCAAGTCGTCCCGCGTGATCACCGGCTTGCGCCCCTGGGGGGCCTGCCCGCGGCGGGGGCTACGGCTGGGGGCTCGGGTCGGGGTGCTGGTGGTCATGCCCCCAATCATAGCGCATCATTAATATACAGTTGTATAGACAAATGTACTTTTGCCGGTATACTGGTCCCGTCCGCCACCGGAAAGAATGTCCATGAGCCCTGCCCCCAACCGTCTGCTGCGTGCTGCCGTCGCGGCGCCGGTCTTCGATTTCTGGAGCCGCCAGTTCGGCAGCATCCAGGCCTGGGACCGCTGCCTGGCGCGCGTGGTCGCCCGCCGCGAGGAAGCGCGCGGCGCCGTCACCCTGACCCTGCAGCCCAACCGCCGCTTTGCCGGCTTCACCCCCGGCCAGCACCTCAACCTCACCGCCGAGGTCGAGGGCGTGCGCCTGACGCGCAGCTACAGCTTCACCCGGCCGCCGTGCGCGGATGGGCGCCTGCGTCTGACCATCAAGCGGGTGGAGAACGGCCGCCTCAGCAACGCGCTCTGCGAGCTGCGCCCCGGCGCGGTGGTGGAGCTGGGCCAGGCCTACGGCGAGATGAGCCTGCCGCAGGGCCCCGGCCGCTACCTGTTCCTGGCCGCCGGCAGCGGCATCACCCCGCTGATGGCGCTGAGCCTGGCGCTGGAGCAGAACCCGCAGGCCGAGGCCACGCTGGTGTACTGGGCCCAGCGCCGCGACGAACTGTGCTTTGCCGAGGAGCTGCGCGAGCTGGCCGCACGCCAGCCGCGCCTGCGCCTGCACTTCGCGCTGACGCGCGAACCGCTGCGCCTGGCCGGCGAGTTCGGCCGCCGCCTCGATGCCGCGCTGCTGGACGAAGTGGCGCCGGACCTGTCCGCCCTGCAGGTCTTCGCCTGCGGCCCGCGCGGCTTCGTGGAAGACGCCCGCCGCCTCACGCAGGAGCGCGCGCTGCGCTTCCACGGCGAGGCCTTCACCCCACCCGAGGCCGTGGCCGGCGGCGCGCCGGTGCGCGTGCAGCTGCTGCGCAGCGGCCAGACGCTGGAAGTGCCCTCCGGCGCGCCGCTGCTGGCGGCGCTGGAAGCCCAGGGCCTGCACCCGGACTCGGGCTGCCGCATGGGGCTGTGCAACACCTGCGCCTGCCGCCTCGTCGAGGGCGTGGGGCAGAACCTCAACAGCGGCGAGACCCTCGCCGAACCGGGCAGCGAACTGCGCATCTGCATCAGCGCCGCCCGCAGCGACCTCACCCTGGATCTCTGACCATGAGCCAAGCCACCTTGAACCGCCCGCTGTCCCATGCCGAGATGGACGCCTTCGGCGCCGAGCTCGACGCGCTGCGCACCCGCACCATGGCCCAGGTCGGCGCCGAGGACGCGCGCTACATCCGCCGCATCGTCGCCGCCGTGCGCTACACCGAGGCCGCCGGCCGCGCGCTGCTGTTCTTCGGCGCGTTCCCGCCGGCCTGGGTGCTGGGCACGCTGCTGCTGGGCCTGTCCAAGATCCTGGAGAACATGGAGCTGGGCCACAACGTGATGCACGGCCAGTACGACTGGATGCGCGATCCCCACCTCAACGGCAAGACCTACGAATGGGACATCGTCGGCACCAGCGACAACTGGCGCCACACGCACAACTACAAGCACCACACCTACACCAACGTGCGCGGCATGGACGACGACATCGGCTACGGCCTGTTGCGCCTGTTCCCCGAGCAGCGCTGGCGCCCCTTCTACCTGTTCCAGCCGCTGATCGCGGTGATCTTCGCCCTGCTGTTCCAGTGGGGCGTGGCGATCCAGCGCCTGGAGCTGGGCAAGGTCTTCAGTGGGCGCAAGACCAAGGCCGAGCTGCGCGAGGAGTTCCGCCCCGTGGGCCGCAAGATGGGCCGGCAGCTGCTGAAGGACTACGTGCTGTTCCCGCTGCTGGCCGGCCCCTTCTTCCTGCCGGTGCTGCTGGGCAACCTGGTGGCCAACGGCATGCGCAACCTGTGGACCTACGCCGTGATCTTCTGCGGCCATTTCACCGCCGATGCCGAGACCTTTCCCAAGAGCGTGGTGCAGAACGAGAGCCGCGGCCACTGGTACCTGCGCCAGCTGCGCGGCTCGTCCAACCTCAGCGGCGGCAAGCTGCTGCACATCATGACCGGCAACCTCAGCCACCAGATCGAGCACCACCTGTATCCGGACATGCCGGCGCGCCGCTATGCCCAGGTGGCGCCGGAGGTGCGGGCCATCTGCCAGCGCTACGGGCAGAACTACAACACGGGGTCGATATGGAGCCAGTTCGGCCAGGTGATCTGGCGCATCCTGCGCCATGCGCTGCCGAGCCGGCCCGGCAAGCCGGCGCCGCTGGTCGAACCGATGGCGGAAGCGGCGTAAGGCGGGTCTTCTCGTCCCCTCTCCCGCTTGCGGGAGAGGGTGGCCCGTAGGGCCGGGGCAGGGGTTCTGTAAAACGCGGCTGGGCTGATCCTTCCTGGCTATGCAGAAACCCTCTCCCTTGATCTCTCTCCCGCAATCGGGAGAGGGAATCAACGTCTTTACTTCTTCTTCAGCGCATCCATCAACGCCGCACCCAGCGAACCCTGCTGTGGCTTGGGCGGCGCCTGCGGCGGACGCGCCGCCGGTCGCGCATCGCGCCGATCACGATCACGCGGACCGGAGGAGCGCTCGGCCGGAGCGCCGCCGCGCGACGCGCCGGCATCATCCTTCTTCATCGACAAGGCGATGCGCTTGCGCTTCACGTCCACCTCCACCACGCGCACCTTGACCACGTCACCGGCCTTCACCACCTCGTGCGGGTCCTTCACGAACTTGTCGGCCAGCTGCGAGACATGCACCAGGCCATCCTGGTGCACGCCGATGTCGACGAAGGCGCCGAAGGCGGCGACGTTGGTCACCGTACCCTCCAGCATCATGCCGGGCTTGAGGTCCTTGAGGTCGTCGATGCCGTCGGCGAAGGCGGCGGTGCGGAACTCCGGGCGCGGATCGCGGCCGGGCTTCTCCAGCTCGGCGATGATGTCGCGCACCGTCGGCAGGCCGAAATGGTCGTCGACGAAACGCTTGGGGTCGAGCTTGCGCAGGGTGGCGCTGTCGCCCATCAGGCTGCGCAGGTCACGGCCGCAGGCCGACACGATGCGCTCGGCCAGGCCGTAGGCTTCCGGATGCACCGAGGATGCGTCCAGCGGCTCGGTGCCCTCCGTGATGCGCAGGAAGCCGGCACACTGCTCGAAGGTCTTGGGGCCCAGGCGCGAGACTTCCAGCAGGTCACGGCGCGACTTGAAGGCGCCGACGCTGTCGCGGTGCAGGACGATGGCCTCGGCCAGCGAGCCGCCCAATCCCGAGACGCGCGCCAGCAGCGGCGCCGAGGCGGTGTTGAGGTCCACGCCCACGGCGTTCACTGCGTCTTCCACCACGGCGTCCAGCGCTCGGGCGAGACGGTACTGGTCCACGTCATGCTGGTACTGGCCGACGCCGATCGACTTGGGATCGATCTTCACCAGCTCCGCCAGCGGGTCCTGCAGGCGCCGCGCGATCGACACCGCGCCGCGCAGCGACACGTCCAGGTCCGGAAACTCCGCCGCCGCGGTGGCCGACGCGGAATACACCGAGGCGCCCGCCTCGCTGACCGTGACCTTGATCGGCCGCGCGCTGCCCGGCAGCAGCGGCAGCAGCTCGCCGACCAGCTTGTCGGTCTCGCGGCTGGCGGTACCGTTGCCGATGGCAATCAGCTGCACCTGGTGCTTGGCGACCAGGCGCGCCAGCTCGGCCTGCGCGCCGCGCACGTCGTTGCGCGGCTGGAAGGGATAGACCGTGGCGGTTTCCAGCAGCTTTCCGGTGCCGTCGATCACCGCCACCTTCACGCCGGTGCGGATACCGGGGTCCAGGCCCATGGTGGCGCGGGAGCCGGCAGGCGCCGCCAGCAGCAGATCCTTGAGGTTGCGCGCGAACACGCGGATCGCCTCTTCCTCGGCGCGCTCGCGCAGCTCGGTCATCAGGTCCATCGACAGCGAGAACGACAGCTTCACGCGCCAGGTCCAGCGCACTACGTCCATCAGCCAGCTGTCGGCGGCACCCTTGGCCGGGTTCACCGCGAAGGCGTCGGCAACCATGCGCTCCACCGGCTTCCAGGTGGAGGTATCCTCGGCATCCACCTCGATCTCCAGGGCCAGCACTTCCTCGTTGCGGCCGCGCAGCATCGCCAGCGCGCGGTGGCCGGGGATGGTGGACCAGCGCTCATGATGGGCGAAGTAGTCGGAGAACTTGGCGCCGGTCTCTTCCTTGCCCTCGAAGACCTTGGCGCGCAGCACGGCGCGTTCCTTCATGTAGGACCGCAGACGCCCCAGCAGCTCGGCGTTCTCGGCGAAGCGCTCCATGACGATGTCGCGCGCGCCCTCCAGCGCGGCCTTCACGTCGGCCACCTCGGCATTGAGGTACTGCGCCGCCAGCTCCGCCGGCACCACGCTGCGGTCTTCCAGGATCGTCTCGGCCAGCGGGCCCAGGCCCTTCTCGCGCGAGATCTCGGCCTTGGTGCGGCGCTTGGGCTTGTACGGCAGGTAGAGGTCTTCCAGTTCGGCCTTGGTCTCCACCGCGACGATGCGCGACTCCAGGTCCTCGCTCAGCTTGCCCTGCGAGCGGATCGACTCCAGCACCGCCGCGCGGCGGGCTTCCAGCTCTCGCAGATAGCCTAGGCGCTCTTCGAGCAGGCGTAGCTGGGTGTCGTCGAGACCGCCGGTGATTTCCTTGCGGTAGCGCGCGATGAAGGGCACGGTGGCGCCCTCGTCGAGCAGGGCCACGGCGGCGGAAACCTGCTGCGGGCGGGCGGCGATGTCGGTGGAGATCGTGCGGAGGATGCGTTCTGCGGTGGAGCTCATGCGAATGAAAAGCAGTCGTCGCACCGGGCGGCTGGGCCGCGCGGCGCCGTCTTGGGAGGGGGAAGGGTTGGCGAGTAGCTTCCTGTCGCGAGGTGGCCGGCCGGAGCGCCCTTGGGAGATCGCTGCGGCCCGGAAATCAAGCTACTCGCCAACTAGGCGAACCATAGGCCCGCAGGCGGCGGATGGCAAGGCTTGTATTTTCGCTTTTTCCGCTACCGGCAGGCGCCACTGCCGCTCAAAGCAGGAAGAACACCAGGGAGACCAGCGTCGGCGGCAGGGCGCCCAGCAGCAGGCCGCCGGCACCGATGGAGGCATCGCGGAAGCCGCCCTTGAGCAGCGCCACGCCAGCCGGGTTCGGCGCGTTGGCGATTACCGTAAGGCCGCCTCCAGTCACCGCGCCAGCCACCAGCATGTACTTGGCCTCGTCCGAAATGCCGGTGATCAGCGAGCCGAGGTAGGTCAGCGCGGCGTTGTCCGTGATCGCCGTCAGCGCCGTGGCGCCGAAGAACAGCGCCAGCGGCGACAGCCCCGAGATGATCGGCTGCAGCCACCATTGCTGCATGCCACCCAGCACCACCAGGCCGGCCAGGAAGAAGCCCACCAGGAGGGCCTCCTTGAGGATCAGCGGGTTCTGGTGCGTGTTGTAGGCCTGGGTATAGCCGAGGAAGAACAGGAACAGCCCCAGGAAGATCACCGGGTGATGCGCGAAGACCACCACGCCGGCCAGGAAGGCGAAATGGATCAGTGTCACCAGCAGCGGCACCGGCTCGCGCTCCTGCGGCTCCTGGACATCCCCGCCCAAGTGCCCGCGCATGAACCAGCACAGCACCGTGGCATTGATCAGCACGGCGCAGGCGGCGCGCCAGCCGAAGTGGGTCAGCATGAACATCGAGTCCCAGCCCCAGGTGGCCGCCACCATCAGCACCGGCGGCGCGGCGAAGGAGCTGAGCGTGCCGCCGATGGAGATGTTGACGAACAACACGCCGAGTGCCGCGTACTTGAGCCGCTCCGGCAGTGGCGTATCGAACAGCGTGCGCATCAGCATCAGCGCCGCCAGCGTCATGGCCGCCGGCTCGGTGATCAGCGAGCCCAGCAGCGGCACCAGCGAGAGGCTCAGCCAGACCTGTGCCAGGCGTGTCGGCAGCGGCAGCACTCGCGCCACGGCGGCCACCAGTCGCCGCACGGACTCCAGCACCGGGCGCGAGGCCGCCACCACCATCACGGCGAACACGAACAGGGGCTCGGTGTAGTGCCGCGACTCGGCATAGCTCACCGCCTCGCCGCCTCCGACCATCATCGCCATGACCACGATCAGCACCGCGGCCCAGAAGCCGAACACGATCTCCACCTCACCCAGCAGGTGCAGCAGGCCGGAGTGGCGAGGATTGTGGTGGGCCAGGCGCTCGAACAGCTTGGCAGTGAAGGTGTGCAGCAGGGCGACGGCGAAGATGATCGCCGCGGCGACCTCGATGGCGCTGGGGTTCATGCGTCAGGCGCTTTTCAGGGGTGCGGAGCGACAAGCCTAACCGCATGCCCCGCCAAAGGCCAGAACAGGGACCCTAGGCGGCGTCGCGCTGCGGCTGCACCCCGTGGCGCTCCGCCGCGATCTCCGCCGCGGAGATCTTCGGGCGATGCTGCGGCAAGGCCTCTACCCAGCGCGGGAAGCGGCGCAGCAGGCGGAACACCAGATAGGCAGAGGCCTGGCTCCACCAGCGCGGCTTGGGCGTAGGCGGGGGCGGCACCTCGCGGCAGCAATGGTCCATCAGGTGCTGCAGGCGCTCCCGCAGGGTGCCGGTGAAATCGCGGTCACGGATCAGCAGGTTGGCTTCCAGGTTCAGCGCCAGGCTCAAGGGATCGAGGTTGCTGGAGCCCACCGTGGCCCAGTCGTCGTCGATCACCGCGACCTTGCCGTGCAGCGGGCGCTCGCAATACTCGTAGATCACCGCGCCGGAGCGCAGCAGATAGTCATAGAGCGTCACCGCCGCCCAGCGCATGATCGCCTTGTCCGGGGCACCCTGCAGGATCAGCACCAGGCGCACACCTCGCCGCGCCGCCGCGCGCATCTCGCGCAGCAGGCGCACACCGGGAAAGAAGTACGCGTTGGCGATGATCACCTCACGCTGCGCGCTGCGGATGGCCGAGCGGTAGTACCGCTCGATATCGTCGCGATGCTCCTGGTTGTCACGCACCACCAGCAGCGCCCGGGCCTTGCCCGTGCCGGGCGGAAAGGTCTTCAGCGCGGGGCTGCGCCACCAGAAGCGGCGTCGGCGCGACTGGCGCTCCGGCGACTGCAGCGCTTCCTCCATCAGCTCGCGCATGTCCTCCACCACCGGCCCCATCACCTCCACCGAGTAGTCCTGCTTGCCCTCGGGGCCGTACTCGCGCAGGTGGTCGTAGGAGTAGTTGATGCCGCCGATGAAGCCGATGGTGCGATCGACCACCACCAGCTTTCGATGCAGGCGGCGCAGCGGATTGACGCGGAAGTAGCCCAGCAGCTTGGGCTGGGCATCGAAGAAGTGCACCCTGACCCCGGCGCCCACCAAGCCACCGAGGAATTCGTCCGACAGATCCGGCGAACCGTAGTGGTCCATCAGGATCTCGACCCGCGCCCCACCCTGGGCCGCGGCGATCAGGGCCTCGCGCAACTGGCGGCCCACCGGGTCGTCGAACAGGATGAAGGTCTCCACCAGCACCTCGCTGCGTGCCGCACGGATCGCCTCGAACACGCGGGGAAAGAATTCCTCGCCATTCTCCAGCAGCCGCAGGCTGTTGCCTTCACGCCAGCGCTCGGTGGTCATACCTGGATCTCCGCGATCAGCGCAGCGTGATCGGACAGGTGCGACCAGGGCCTGCGGTGCAGAACCTCGGGCACGCGCACGCGCACATTGCGCACGTAGATGCGGTCCAGCGGAAGCAGCGGCCAGCGCACCGGGAAGCTGCGCGCCGCGCGGCCCATGGCCTCGATGAAGACCTCCCGCAGGCTGGAGCACCGGTGCAGCAGCTCATGCGCGCGCTGTCGCCAGTCGTTGAAGTCGCCCGCCACCAGCAATGGCGCGTCGGGCGGCAGTTCGTCGATCAGGCGGCACATCAGGCGCAGTTGCTCCAGGCGGTGCGACTCGCGCAGCCCCAGGTGCACGCAGATGGCGTGGATCTCCTTGCCGGAGCCGGGGTGCTTCAACACGCAATGCAGCAAGCCACGCCGTTCCGGCCCGCGCTGGGACACGTCGAGATTGCGATAGCTCAGGATCGGAAACTTGGACAACAGCGCATTGCCATGATCGCCGGCGGGATACACCGCGTTGCGGCCGTAGGCGAAGTCCTTCCAGATGGTGTCGGCCAGGAACTCGTACTGCGACATCGCCGGCCAGTTCTCGTAGCGGGTCGAGTGCTCCTGGTGCGAGCCGATCACTTCCTGCAGGAAGACGATGTCGGCGCCCACGCCACGCACCGCCTCGCGCAGTTCGTGCAGCACGAAGCGCCGGTTGAAGACGGTGAAGCCCTTGTGCGTGTTCAGGGACAGAATCCTGAACGAAAGTTCCTGGCCGGCAGGCGCGTCCTGCGCCAGCCCACTGCGGGCATCCGGGCCGTGTACGGGAGCATCCATGTTCCCCTCACATCTCAAAATCCGTTGGTGGCCATGGTCGGCCCGGGCGGATGAACCGTAGCTGAAGGGGAACCCGGCCGCGGCCGCGGCGCTCCAATAGGTGAAAGGAGCTTCAATTCCATGGACAGGAAGCGGCGTCGGCGCCGGCTGGCGGGGCGGCTCATCGCAGTCGCGTTTTTCGCAGGGGTGGTGATCCTGCTGGCGGACCGCGCCCGAAGCATCGACTGGGCGGCCGTGGGCATGGCCCTGCGCAGTTACCAGGCACCGATGCTCCTGCAGGCCGTCCTGCTGATGATGCTAGGCCACCTGGTCTTCAGTGCCTACGACCTGATCGGCCGGCGCTATGCCGGCCATCACCTGCCCACGCGTCGGGTCCTGGCCATCGCCGGGGTCAGCTACGCCTTCAACCTCAACCTGGGCGCGATACTCGGCGGCATGGGCTTCCGCTACCGGCTGTACTCCCGGCAGGGCCTGGGCTCACGGCAGATCCTGCGCGTGCTGACGCTGGCGCTGGCCACCAACTGGACCGGCTACCTGCTGGTGGCCGGCCTGGTGTTCGTGCTGGTCCCGCCGGAACTGCCGGCCAGCTGGCCGGTGGACGTGATGGCCGTGCGCGCGGCCGGGTTCCTGCTGCTCGCCCTGCTCACGGCATGGCTGGCGATGTGCGCCTTTGCAAAGCGTCGCGACTGGAACTTCCGCCAGTTGCACCTGCGCCTGCCCTCGCTGCCGATGGCGCTGGCACAGCTGGCGCTCTCGGGCCTGAGCTGGAGCATGATCACGGTCACCATCTACAGCCTGATGCCGGACCCTCTGCCACTGGCCACGGTGATGGGCGCCTATTACCTGGCCACGCTGGCGACGCTGGTGATCCGCATCCCCGGCGGACTGGGCGTGGTGGAGGCGGTTTTCCTGGCGCTGCTCAGCCCGGTCTACACCGAAGCCTCGGTGCTGGCGGCCCTGCTGGCCTGGCGCGCGATCTGGTTCCTGCTGCCCCTGGCGCACGCCATCCCGGTGTGCCTGCTGCTGGAGACGCGCTGGCGCGCCGACGGCGCTGCCTCAGAGCGTGGGATCGTCAGCAATGCGGGAGCGCCGCGCCCGACGCAGTGAGGCCGTGGCGGCGGTGTCCTTGGCCGGGGCCTCGTCGAGGCTGGAGCGCTCGTCGAGCCACTGGGCACTGGCTTCCCAGACCTCCCTGGGTGCGCCGCTGCCCAGGATCACGCCCATGTGCCCGCCGGGCGCAATGCGGAATTCCTTGTCTTTGGATGCCACCACCTCGACGATGCGGCGCGCGATCTGCGCCGGCACGAGGATGTCGCTGGTGCCGGCGAAGACCAGCAGGTTGGCCTTGATCTTCGTCAGGTCCGCGACGCGGTCGCGCACTTCGATGCGGCCGGCGGCGAGCTGGTTGTCGATGGCCATCTTCACCACCATGTCCTGGATCACGCCGCCGGGGTACAACAGCATGTTGTTCAGGTAGTCCGCGGTGGTGGAATGGCTCTCGACGAAGTCACGGTCCCACAGCCGCGCCAGCAGGTCCCAATAGCTGGTGACGGCGCCGACCGGGTCGGTCATCTTGAAGGCCAGCGTGGTCAGCCAGCCCGGGGCGTGCAGGCGGATGGGGTCCAGCATATGCAAGCGCAGCGAGCTGAAGCGGCGCACCAGCTTGGCCGGCGTGTTCAGCACGGTGGCACTGCGCGCGACGATGCCGCCGCCGCGCAGGTCGATGGGGCTGGCCACCGTGATGAGATTGCGGATGTGCTTGTCCTGCGAGAAGCCCATGTGCATCAGGCACAGCAGGCCGCCCATGCACCAGCCCATCAGCGACACCTCCTTCACGCCGGAATGCGCGCGCACCTCGGCCAGGGCGGTGCCGAACATGTCGATGGCATAGTCCTTCAGGCCCAGGCCGGCATGGCGCTTCTCGGGCTTGCCCCAGTCGATCAGGTAGACATGGAAGCCGCGCGCCGACAGGTAGCGCACCAGGCTGCGCTGCGGCAGCAGGTCGAAGGTCTCGGTGGTGACGCCCAGCGGCGGCACCAGCACCAGCGGCACCGGGTGGCGCTGCTGGCGCACCGCCATGCGGCTGCCGTCGGCCAGCTCGATACCGGACTCCGCTGGGGGCGGGTAGTAGCGCAGCGACATCGGGTCGCCAGCATAGACCGTCTCGAAGGGCGTGAGCCCCGACTTGATCAGAGTCTCGCGCAGGAACAGCCAGTCGAAGGCGTTGTCCGCCATCGCCGCGACACGTTCGTGGAGCTTCAGGCCCTGGTCCAGGGCCTCCTTCTGCAGTCGGTTCATCTCTTCTCTCCCGGCCGCAGGAGTCCAAGGCTCCTGCGCACCGGGAAAGAATAGCGGTTCAGGCCCGGAGACGCTGTGGCTCTGCCGCCACACGCTGCGGACGGCGGTGCACGTCGTCCAGGAAGCGGCCCAGCTCGCGGGTGAACAGCGCCGGCGAGTCGAACTGCACGCAGTGGCCGGCGCCCTCGAAGCGCACGATCTCCACGTCCGGCACGTAGCGCGAGAAGGCCATCTGCCCTTCGATGGGATACAGCCTGGAATGCGTACCGGCGAAGACGCGGAAGATCTTGCCCTGGGTGCGGCCCACCGAGTCGCGCCAGTCGTGGTCCATCTCGGCATAGGTGCGCATGATGTCGATGTAGACGCGCCACTGGCCGGTGCCGGCCAGGCGCTTGATCAACGGCTCGAAGCGGCCGAGGCTGAACAGGCGCTGCAGGACAGGGTTCTCCACCGCGTCCATGCCGAACTGCGCCAGGTGCTGCCACATGCGGCCGCGCAGCTTCTTCGGCAGCTCCTCGAACGGCGTGTAGGGCGCGTGCTCGCCGAGATCGGCGATCAGCTCGCGCAGCTCGCCGCGGAAGGCCAGGTGGCGCTCGCCGAACAGGCCCCAGGGCCAGCCGGGCTTGCCGGTGACGCAGGGCGGGTTGTCGATGTTGAGATAGCCGGAGACACGGTCGAAACCATACCGGCGCTGGTACTCCAGCGAGGTGCAGGCGCCCATCGACATGCCGGCCAGCGCCGGCTGCTTCAGGTCCAGCGCGGTCAGCAGGTCCTCGAGATCGTCGGCGTGCTGCTCCAGCGCATTGGGCTTGCGGATCGGAAGCAGGTGCGAGCGGCCGAAGCCGCGCAGGTCGGGAAGGATGAAGCGGTTGCGCAGCGCCAGCGGCGCCACCAGCGGCAGCCACATCCAGCCGTGCATGCCGAAACCGTGGAGAAGCACACAAGCCGGGCCCCGGCCGATGTCCCAGTAATGCATCCGCGCACCGTCGCGCAGCGTTACATGCGGCATGTCGTCGCAATCCTTCGGGCTACTCTTCTTGGGAGGGCCCGCAACTCCGCGCGAGCGTGTCCGCAGTGTGGGCATGCCGCCCATCCCCCGCGCACAGGTCCAGGCCTGCGGTCGCCGGACGGCGACGGACGGTTTGTTCTCCCTTCTTCTTATCGCCCGCCACTCCCTGTGGGCGGGTCCTTGCCCGCATTCTTACGCCATTGCGGCGCGGGGCGCCAGCCCAGCCTGGCGAGTGGGGATTCGCTACCGGATCGCCGCCAGCTCCAGCTGCCCGCAGACCGCCAGCAGCCGATACGCCGCCGCGGTGCGATCGCGCCGGCTGTTGGCCAGGCTCACCTGCGCTGCCAGCAGCTCGCGCTCGGCGTCGAGCAGGTCCAGCGTCGTGCGGCTGCCCACCTGCAGTTCCTTGCGCACGCCGTCGAGCGCGTAGTCCGCCGCCTGCACCTGCGCCTCGTAGGCCGGCACCCGGTCGCGTGCCGCCTGCAATGCTTCCCAGGCCTGGATCACGGACTCATCCACGGCACGCTGGGCGTCGGCCGCCAGCGCGCCAGCCTGCGTTTCGCGCGCCTCGGCTTCGTGCATGCGCGCGCGCAGCCCGCCGCCCTGGTAGAGCGGCACCTGCAGCTTCACCAGCGCCGACCAGCGGTCGATGCGCTCGTAGCCGAAGTCGGTGTTGTCCGCGGTGCTGGCCTGCGCATCCAGCGACAGTTGCGGCATCGCCGCCGCGCGTGCGCCGGCCACGCCGGCCTTGGCGGCGCGCTGCTGCGCCTTGGCCTCGAGCAGCAGCGGCGAGCCGCGCGACTGCTGCAGGGCTTCCGCCAGGGTCGCGGGCAGCGCCGGTTCCGCAGCGGGCTCGGCCAGCGCCTGCGGCGCCGCGCCGACGACACGCTCGAAGCTCGCCGACGAGGCCCGCAGCGCGGCACGGGCGCCGGCCAGCTCGGCCTGAGCGCCAGCCACGCGGGCCTGCGCCTGCGAAACGTCGGTGCGTGTCGCCTCGCCGGCATCGAAACGCTTCTGCGTATCGCTGCCGGCGGTGGTCAGCGCACGCAGGGTGGCCTCGTTGAGATCGATCACCACGCGGTCGCGCGCCACGCCCAGATAAGCGTTCACCGCGGCCAGCAACACCTGCTGCCGCGTGGCCGACCGGCGGCTGCCGGCGCCTTCGGCGTCACTGCTGGCGGCGTCGTAGGCGGCGTCGATACGGCCGCCGGCATAGAGCGGCTGCGTCAGCTGCACGCCGGCGGAGTTGGGAGTGCGCGTGCCGGAGGGCGGGAAGGCCGAATCCACCTGGAAATCGGAGCGGCCGATGTCGGCCGAGATTCCCAGGCTGGGACGGTAGCCGGCGCGCGCCAGGTCCAGCCCGCCCGCCGCCGCGGCGACGTCGGCATCGGCCGCCTGGATGCGCGGGTCGCTGCGCAGGGCCGCCTGCGCCGCCTCATTGAGGGTCAGGGCCTGCGCCGCCGGGGCGGCAAGCAGCAGCACGATCAGGAAGGAAGGCTTCATTGTGGTTCTCCGGACTTCATTCAGCGTTTGATGCGGCAGCCATCGAGGAACAGGCGCACCGCGTGCTGCAGGAATTCGTCCAGGTCCTCACCCTCGGGCATCGGCGGCATGCCGTGCAGGGCGCGGAACATGGGATAGGTACGCACCAGGTTCATGAACTGGATGGCGGACCACTCGGGCTTGGGGCAGTCGAGCGTGCCCGCCTCGTGCTGGCTGCGCAGGTAAGCGGACAGCAGCGCCAGGCCGCGCTTGGGGCCTGCCTCGTAGAAGCGCTCAGCCAGCTCGGGAAAGCGCTCGGCCTCGGCGATCATCGCGCGATGCATGGCGATGCGAACCGGTGCCAGGAACAGCTGCACCACGCGGCGTGCGAACTGCAGCAGCACCTGCTCCACGTCGGCACCCGGCGCGCCGCCTCGGCCCGGAAACTCGGCGCTGTCGATCAGCTGCTGGCACTGGTGCGCGATCATCTCGCCGAACAGGCCTTCCTTGCTGCCGAAGTACTGGTAGACGCTGGCCTTGGAGCCGCCCACCCGCTGTACCACCTCGTCGATGCTGGCCCGGGCAAAGCCCTGCTCCAGGAAGATGTCGCGGGCGGCGTCGATCAGGGCCGCACGGCGCAGCTCGCCGCGGCGGGTCGCCGGGACGGGCGGCGGCGGGGCCTTGGCGGGGCGCGTTTCGGCGATTCGCTGGGGTTTGACTTTCGGCACGGTCGGGCAGAGAATGAACTGTAACGTTCAGTACATTAACACCCTGACCCGCCCCGGACAAGCCCGGAACCCGGCAGGCCGGACACCAAGGAAAGCAACATGACTGCCGAAAAACGCCAGGGCCTGCGCCTGATCATCCTGGGCACGCTGCTGGTTGGCGCCATCGCCCTGGGCGCGCGCTGGTGGTTCCACGGCCGCTTCTTCGAATCCACCGACAACGCCTACGTGCGGGCCGACATCACCGCGATCACGCCGCGCATCAGCGGCGAGATCGTGGAGGTGGCAGTGCGCAACAACCAGACGGTCAGGAAGGGCGACCTGCTGGCGCGCATCGACCCGCGCGACTACGAGGCCAAGCTGGAGAACGCCCGCGCCGCCGTCGCGGTGCGTGAGGCCGCGCTGAAGGCCAACGTCGAGCAGAAGAGCTTCCAGGCCGCGATGATCCGCGAGGCCGAGGCCAATGCCGTGGCTGCCGGTGCCGACCGCCAGCGCCTGGAGAAGGACTGGCAGCGTGCCGACCGCCTGGTGAAGGAGGGCGTGGCCAACCAGGCGCGCCTGGATACCGCCAGCGCCGCCTACAAGTCCGGCAGTGCCCAGGTGGAACGCGCCCAGGCCGGCGTGGCCGCCGCGCGCCAGCAGTCGGCGACGCTGGATGCCGACCGCGCCCGCCAGCAAGCCGAACTGGAAGCCGCGCGCGCCATGCTCAAGCTGGCCGAGATCGACTTTGCCGCCACTGAACTGCGCGCGCCGGTGGACGGCGTGGTGGGCGACCTCGCCGCCCGCGTGGGCGAGCGCGTCAACGCGGGCCTGCGCCTGCTGTCGCTGGTGCCGCTGCAGGCGGTGTTCGTGGAAGCCAACTTCAAGGAAACGCAGCTCACCGGCATGCGCGTGGGCCAGACCGCCGAGATCAAGGTCGACGCCTTCCCCGACAAGCCCCTGACGGCGCGCATCGACAGCGTCTCGCCCGCCAGTGGCGCCGAGTTCGCACTGCTGCCGCCGGACAATGCCACCGGCAACTTCAACAAGATCGTGCAGCGCGTGCCGGTGAAGCTGGTGTTCGACAACGCCGGGGAACTGGCCGGCCTGCTGCGCCCGGGCATGTCGGTGGAAGTGTCGGTGGACACCCGCACCGCCGCGGCACAGTAAAACCGACATCTGCCGCCTGACACCGTGAATACCGTCGCCGACACCCCCGCCCCGCTGCCCGGCAGCTCGGAAGCCCGCGCTCTGGCGCTGCGCGCCTGGATCGGCTTCGTGGCGATGGTGTTCGGCAACTTCATGGCGATCCTGGACATCCAGATCGTCGCCAGCTCGCTGAACCAGATCCAGGCCGGCCTGTCGGCCAGCGCCGAGGAACTGACCTGGGTGCAGACCAGCTACCTGATCGCGGAGGTCATCGCGATCCCGCTGTCAGGCTATCTCTCGCGCCTGCTGTCCACGCGCGTCTATTTCGTGATCAGCGCCGTGGGTTTCACGCTGGCCTCGCTGGCCTGCGCCTTCGCCTGGAACATCGAATCCATGGTGATCTTCCGCGCGCTGCAGGGCTTCCTCGGCGGCGGCATGATCCCCACTACCTTCGCCGCGATGTTCATGGTGTTCCCGCCGGAGAAGCGCACGGTGCCGCTGGTGTCGCTGGGCCTGGTGTCGACGCTGGCGCCGGCCCTGGGCCCGACCATCGGCGGCTACCTGACCGACGCCTTCTCCTGGCACTGGCTGTTCCTGGTGAACCTGATCCCCGGCCTGCTGGTGGCGCTGGTGGTATGGAACCTGGTGGACATCGACAAGCCCGACTGGAGCCTGGCGCGCCGCATCGACTTCATCGGCCTGGGGCTGATGGCGCTGTTCCTCGGCAGCCTGGAATACGTGCTGGACGAGGGCCCGCGCCATGACTGGCTGGAGGACGACACCGTGCGTCCCCTGTTCTTCGTGGCGATCATCGCTGGCGCGATGTTCTTCTGGCGCTCGCTGACGCACAAGGAACCGATCGTGGACCTGCGCGTGTTCCGCAACCGCAACTTCGCCGCGGGCGCGGTGGTCGCCTTCGTGGTCGGCGTGATGCTCTACGGAATCGTGTATCTCGTGCCGCTGTTCTTCGGCACCGTGCGTGGATACAGCTCGCTTCAGATCGGCCACGTGATGATGGTCACCGGCGTCGCCATGTTCCTGACCGCGCCGCTGGCGGGCCAGGCACAGAAGCGGCTGGACCTGCGCATCATGCTGGCCTGGGGCCTGTTCACGGTGGCCCTCGGCACCTGGCTCAACGCCAACCTCACCGCGCAATCCAGCATCGACCAGTTCCTGTGGCCGCAGGTATTGCGCGGCCATGGCTTCATGTTCTGCATGATCTCGATGACCGGCCTGGCGCTGGGCACGCTGCCGCCGGAGGACATCAAGAACGGCAGCGGCCTGTTCAACCTGATGCGCAACCTCGGCGGCGCCATCGGCCTGGCACTGATCAATACGATGCTGTCGCGGCTGCAGTCGATGCACTGGTCGCACCTGGCCGAGACGGTGAACCTGTCGCGCACCCCGGTACGCGAGGCCGCGATCGCCGCCTCCGGCTCGCTGTCGCCGATGCTGGGCAGCGACGCGCAGTCGGCGGCGGTAGGCATCTTCGCCCAGCGTGTCGCACAACAGGCCCTGGTGATGACCTTCAACGATCTGCTGCTGATGCTGTCGATCCTGGTGGCCAGCCTGGCGCTGCTGCTGCCCCTGATCGAGAAGCCGCGTATGCAGCCGGGTGCAGAGGGCGGCGCGCACTGAGACAACCTGCCGCACCGGGCCCTTGCGGGCCCGGCGGGCAGTACGTCTATCTTGTAAAAGAGACAGGCGGTCCCAGTACCCTTTCGCGGTTGCAGCGGCAGAGCCCTACTCGGTTGTCTGCCGAACCTCCTGTGCCGGCGCGGAGCCTTGCGCCTGTAGCCCGAGGTGCACCTGGGCTCATGGGGATATTTTAGGTTTTGGCAGCTTGGAGACCTAACGGAGTTCCGTATTTCTTCGGGCTTGAATGACCTGAATGCGTTCACCCTTCGACAGGCTCAGGGCGAACGGTTGAGCCAACCCTTTGACCTTCCCCCCTCTCGGCACATGCTCCTGCGTTGCCCTACCTCGGGCATCCATGCCCTCTTCCCCAACCCCTCTCCCCGAGGGGAGAGGGGCTTTTGCTTTTTCTTTCCCAAGGCTTTTGCGCTGAATGAGCGTGGCGAATGCTTTTGGTGGTCCGGTTTCCCTTCCAGTAACGTCTGCCTGGGGGTCGAGTGCAGGGTCGAGCCGGACAGGATGTCCGGCCGAGGGGCCTCAGGCCACGGCTATCGTCCCCTGCAGCGTGGAGAGCCCCCACGCAGTGGGGATCTTAGCGTCGCGAGGGGCGAGCAAAAGTTAACCTCCGCATCAAATCTCGCCGAGGGTTCGGAGGCAGCGAACCCGACCCGTCGCACTCGTCCACCAGGCAGGTTGCTTCGCCTCAGCGGGGCCGAGGATGGAGGGTGTCCTTTTTTGGTTACTTTTTCGACAAGGTGTGTAGCGCGACACTTGAAATGGGCCACCGCGACACTTGAAATGGGACACGAATTTTAGCCGCTCGTCACTCAAGACAGCAGGGCCTTTCGAACCGCCGGCAGATCCTGCTTCAAGTAGTCGGTAAGGACCGGTCCCAAAGCCACCGCGGGGCTGAAGCCGATAGACAGCTCGGCGATCGACGCCAGCAACGAGGCGGCCGGGCTATGTCGATCAGCTGCCGCTTGAGCAGCAACCTCCCGAACGAAGCCTTCCACCGGCATGGCTGAAAGAGCCACGACCAGAGCGTGAGGCGTCCAGTCCCTGAACCACTGCAGCCCTTCCGGCTCGGCTACGAACTGAGACGCAGGAAGCACGAATCGAGCTAACGGATCGTTCCGAATCAAGGTCATGCAATCGCAGGCGGCACCAACTGCAATCAACGCCCAGATCTTTCCATCATCTTCTTGGGGGTGACGATCTCGATAGGTGGCCCAGCAGAAGCCGAAGACCGAGAGGTACGCCTCGCGCAGCACAAAATTCTTCTGCTCGCGTCGGACGAGGTGCGTTCGCAGCGTTTGAAGCGGACCGGCGGGGATCGGGGCAGCCATACATCACCTCCTGGGATCGAACTGCCGCTTAGTATCGCCGGATGCGCGAGCGCCCGCACACGTCTACCCCAACTTGGCCCGCTGACCCCTCTGGGCCTCCAGCACTTCAAGCCCTCGCTTCAGGCCCTCCTCGCTGTTCCAAGCCAGGGTGTACCAGTTGGCCTCCCCAGCCGGACCGGAGTGGGTAAAGTCCCAGGCGGCCCTATCGCTGCCGTGGACTACCAGGGCAGCGCGATGGAGCGCCTTGCATCGGGCGTTTCCCCTGTCCTTGAGGTAGGCCTCCATGAACCACTGGTCGAGCCGACCGCCCTTCCACCTTGTCATGTAGGCCGGGTCACCCGGCCCGGCGTGCAGCAACCCAGTCAGTACCTGCAGCAGCTGGCCGATCTCGGTGGCGAGCCGTTGTCGCTCAGCTGGGGTGCGCCTCCCTTTGGCCTCCAGGGCCTCGCGTGCCGTCCAGATGGCCTTGTAGAGGCCATCCATGTCCAGGTCGGCGAAGGGATTGTGGGGCTCCTCACCGTAACGGGGCGGGCGGCGGGGCTGGTTCGTTGTGTCGGTCATCTGGAGGGCACCTGTTGAGGGCAGCCCGATGGCGACGGTTGCGGCCGTCTGCCGATGGGACCACCCGGTTACTTCCTCCAGGCGGCCAGTCTACCCCCGATCCGGCCGGCGCCGCCGAACCGGGGGTCAGCGGGTTACAGCTTTATCATGACGTTCCAGAAGGACGTCGGCTGCATGTTTTCGTGGGGCGTGCCGTTGCCCTCGGTGCTGGTGTACGGCGAGCTGGAATACCCACCTCCGCCGTTCTGGTCCACCGCCTCACCCGGATCCAGGCCCGCCGCGATCCCGTACAGAGCCGCATCCGTGCCGCCCTCGGTACGGGCGCCGTTAATGTGCTTGTGCGGGCCGTTGTTCGCGGCCGTCAGGGCCACCGTCTCGACGCCGTAGGTCGAGCCCAGGGCGCGATCCGTCAGCCCGAGGCCCTGGCCAGCCACCGCGATTGCGCGGCCCAGCTGCTTGGTCAGCGCGATCGGCTTGTTGGCGGCCCAGTCGGCCGCGGCATTGGCGCCGCGGCCGCCGGTGACCGGGGCCTCCGACTGCAGGAAGGTGTTCCAGAGGTGCAGGTACAGGGCGTGCGCCGTGCCGTGAGCCAGCGTGGTCGCACCCGAGGTGGCGCTGCCGATGGTCCCGTCATCCATCAGGACCCAGCCGGGGCTGGCGACGGTGCGGGTGGTGATCTTGGCGTCACCGGTCTCGAAGCCATTGCCCTGGGCCAGTGCGATAACGGCCGCCAGCACCTGGCTGTGGTCGCCCTCGACCAGGGCGATGCCGGCGCCTGTGACCAGGTTCTGCAGCTCCTCCTGCATCATGTTGAACCAGGCCGCACCCGAGATGCTGCGATCCTCCACGCCGGGGATGCCGTTGCTCCATCCGCCGCCCGGCGTAGCGCCCGTTCCAGTGTTCTTCCACATGGCTTTTACTCGTAGTTAAAGAGGATTTCGGTGTGCTCGGGCTGAATCTCGGCCAGGGAGCACTCCAGGAGTTCGCGGCGGGCCGCGGAGGTGCTGGCCGGTGCATGCACGGTCCAGCGGAATTTCCAGTCGATCTCGCCGATGGGATCGCCGCAGCCGTGGATGCCGCAATAGAAGGGCTGGTGCTCCTCGATCTCGATTACCACGCCCATGCCGGCGGCCACGCCGATGAAGTAGCCGCGGGACTGGCCTCCCACCTGCAGGCGCTTGGCGGCGATCGCGGCGCGGCGGTCTGCCAGGCTCTGGGCTTCGGTGATGCAGATGGAAGGCAGGCCCAGCTCGTGTTCCCAGTCTTCCAGCATCTCGTCGGCCGACTCGGGGTGCGCCTCGTCCAGGAGCTTTGTGGCGCGCTCGTAGACACGCTCCAGCTCGTCGCCGGTAGCCAACACCACCTTGCCCAGCCAGGCGTCGCTGGCGCGCGTCCAGGCCGCGCCCTGGGGCAGCAGCTTCGCCAGTTGGCGGGCAACGGTGGCGGCTACAGCCACGTGGGCGCTCCCATCACCGGCAGCTGGCCCGAGGTCGGGGTCACGTTTCCGGCCGGCACCACCAGGTCATGGCTGGTCTCGCCCTCGGCGATCGAGATGGCCTCGCTGAGCTTGGAGTGTGGGATAACCTTGCCCGGCTCGGCGAAGCGGCGCAGCAGATCCTCCAGCTCCGCCAGCACGGCCGCCTTGACCGGCGCCGTGTTCGGCGTCAGCTGGATGCTGAAGTTCACCGGCAGCGGCGTGGGCGCGAAGACGATCACCTCGGCGGTGACCGGGCGACGGGCGTCCAGGTAGGCCTGGACCTCGGCCACCTTGTCCTCGTCGGGGATGATGTCAACCTGGTCATCGAGCACGAAGGTGACGCCGACAGTGCCGGCGCCCAGCCAGCGCGGCCGCACCCAGACGCGGGTGACGCCCGGCACTTCCTTGGCCCAGCGGACGTAGTCAGCGGCAGCGCCGCCCTGCGCGGCCTGGCGCTTGCGCTCCAGAATGCGCTGGCGCCAGCGCTCGACGGCTTCCTGGTCGATGCCGTTGGTGATGCCGCCTGCGGCGACCACCGCGGCCGACACCACGCCTGCAATGGGTGACACCAGGGCCAGGACCACGCCGGCGGCGGCGTTGCCGGCGGCGCCGGTGGTGGTGCAAACCACATCGACCGTGGCAGTGCCGCCGACGATGGTGGCCTCGGCCTGCGCCTGGTACTGCAGGCCATCGGCACGCTGCCACAGGCGGCCGGCCTCGATGACGGCGCCATTGGTGCCCGAGACGGTCAGGTCGCCGCCGGCCTTGCCGCCTTCCAGTCGCGGCACGGCCATCTCGGCGCCGTGGCGGGGCAGCTCGGACTCGTCGGCCGTGGAGGCCAGCAGCTGGCGGGCGGCCCAGTCCAGGTGGCCGTGCAGCTCGTGGGCGGCGCCACTCCAGACGCGCGGCAGGACGCGGACCACGGCGCGGCGCAGGACGGGGCTGACAAACTCCAGGCGCGAGACCAGATCGTTGGTGGTGCGGATGATCAGGGCCGGTAGCGGGGTGCGGGCGAAGGGCATGGTGGGCTCGCTTAGAAGTACGTCACGACTACCACGACACCCGCGCCGCCATTGCCACCGGCACCGGAGGGCGCTGCGGTGTTCGAGTAGCAGGCACCGCCGCCGCCGCCGCCGCCACCAGGGGCTTGACCGTGTCCGCCATTGCCGCCGGCCGCCAGATAGCCGCCACCGCCGCCACCGCCGCCCGCACCAGCGAAGCCTGGCGACGCCGATGCGGCCAAGCTCGAACCAGGAACAGGGGCCAGCCCTGAGGTGGTCCCCGAGCCGACGCCACCGTTAACGGCGGCGCCAAATTTGTTGCCGCCGGCACCGCCAGGGCGGCCGCCGCCGTTGGCGGTGCCGCCAACCTGGCCGCCTCCACCGCCACCAGAGGCGCCGTTGAAGGCCCACGCGCCGTTGCCACCTACAGAGCTGCCGCCACCAGCGTTTGGGCTTCCAGCACCTCCTGCGCCGCCGGTCGGTGCTTGGTTGTTGATGGCGTTGGGTGCTCCGGCGGAGCCGCCATTTCCTCCACTGCCCGGTAGTCCGCCTCCGAAGCTGCCGACACCACCGCCTGCAACCGACGTCGCGCCCGCGCTAAGCAAGCCGCCGCCACCACCGCCTGCAAGTCCACTATTCGTACCAGCGCCACCAGCGCCACCACCGTAGGCCGCGATGTAAGTGCCGAATGACGATACCCCACCAGTGGTGCCTGCGTTTCCAGCTGGCCCCCCAACAGTAACGGGAGCACCGCCTGCGCCAGCTGCCCCAACCGTCACCGCCTCTGTAGCACCAAGTAAAGCGGCGTCGAACGTAGCGCGATGAATGGCCCCACCTCCGCCCCCGCTGCCTCCAGTCCTCGGGCTGGCAACCGGGTCTCCGCCAGAGGTGTAGCCTCCGGAGCCGCCACCTCCACCGCCGCCCACACAGATGACCTCACACACCTTCGCGCCGGCGGGCTTATTCCAAGTGCCGGTGGCATTAAAGACATCCACTTGGCAACCGCCGCTTCCCTTGTCCTGCCAGCCGCGTATACCGCCGCCGTCCGTGCCGTAAACCTTGTTGTTGCCGGGATTGGCAGTGTCGCCTTGCAACTGCAGCGCGCGGTTGGCAGAGAGGTCACCGCCGCCGGAGATCGAGTTTGCGCCAGACACCTCACGGGACTGGGGGGCCTTTGTGGCAATCAACGCGGTGATGGTGGCGGCGAAGTTGGGATCGTCACCCAAGGCCGCAGCCAGCTCGTTCAGGGTGTCGAGGGTGCCCGGCGCTGCGTCGATCAGCTCAGCGAACTTGGCAACGACATAGGCCGTGTTGGCGACGCGATCGGAGTTGTCGGCGGTCGGCGGCGTCGGAGCCGTCGGCTCCTCTGCCAGGATGGGGTTCTCTTCCACCGCGATCATTCGGGTGTTCAGCTTCCCGAAGTTCGTGTTGATCTTCTCGCCACCGGAGCGCAGATCGTCGCCCATGTCGCTGTTCGGCGTGGCGAGGTTGATCAGGTCCATGTCTTTGTCGCTCATCGGGCTTGGTCCCAGGTAAAGAGGGTGCTGTCGAAAGTGATTCGGGTGCTGTCGAAGGACGGCGCGGGAATGCCGAGGAACTGCCCGCAGCCGACCTCACCGCCGATGCCCTGGGGCGCTGGCGTCCAGGCATCGGCGTTGATCGCCGGAACACCGCTGACGCCCTTGGCCTCGCCCGGCGTGGCCTGCGGCTCCGGCTCCCAGGCGTCGGCCTCGATCGCTGCCACGCCGCTGGAGCCGTGGATCTCGCCCGGCTTGCCGGCGGCGCCAGGCGCCCAGCTGGTGGCCACCATCGGCTCGGTGCCGGGCGTGCCCTGGATCTCGCCTGCAGGGCCGGCTGCAGCGGCAGCCCAGCCCGCGGCGACAATCGGGGCCGGGCCGCCGGTGCCGCGGATCTCGCCGGGGGTGCCTTCGGGTTCGGCGAAGGGGTCCGGGGCTGTGGTCGGGGAGTACTCGTAGCGCAGCGTGCGCTGCTGGCCCGTGGGTAGCGTCAGGTAGACCGCCAGCCAGCGCAGGCCAGGCTCGCGGCCGAAGCCCGCCTCCACGCGCATCTGGCTGACCACACGGTCCTCGATCATCCAGGCCAGCGCCTGGCGGGCGTAGATGCGCGAGCGCTCCAGGACTTCCTGGGTCTCCTTCTCGCGCTCCAGCAGCCACAGCAGCGAGCCCATCTCGTCGCCTTCGCGATCGGGGAAGCTGTCACCCCACCAGCCGCGGCGATCATCGCCGGCCGGCAGCTCCACGTCGTCCGGCGCACGGCGGTCGGTGAACAGCGAGATGATGACGGCCGACTCCAGGTCATCGGACATGACCAGGTCGGAGCCGGCCACGCGCAAATCCGCGTGGCCGCGTTCGTTGTCCCAGAAGAGCGCGAGATCCGTCATGACATCGGCGGCGTGGGCACAGGGCTCACACCATGGACGTGGAGGTTGTAGGTCACGCGCATGCCCTGCATCGAGCCGAGCGCATCGGAGACCTGGGTGTCGGAATGGATGTTGCCGCCGGCATGGATGGCACCTGTCACGGCCAGCAGCGGGGTGTTCAAGGTCACCTTTGAAGCACAGTTAAAGACCGCTTCAGGGGCGGTCACATCCACCTTGGAGCCCGCCACCACCTCCACGATCCGGCCGTTGCGGATCACGATGTAGTCGCCCAGGTGGTTGTGCATCGCCGCTTCGCCTTTCTCCAGGCCACCCTTGCGGTGCCGCGCGTCGTCGACCGCCACGGCCACCAGGTGGTTGCGGTTGCCACCCACGGATGCCAGCACCACCTGGGCGCCCGGCAGCGGCACGCTCGTGTAACCGTAGTTCTGATAGCGGATGACGCGATCGCGCACCTCGCGAGGCAGGCCGCTGATCTGCAGCACCTGCAGGCCGCCGGCATCGTCCACCAGGCGGACAATGCCGGTGCCGATCGCCAGCCGAATGCGCCGGGCCAGGGGCTGCAGGAGGCGCGCGATATCGGAGCGCTTCACTGCATCGGCTCCTGGTCGGCTTCCGGCAGCGGGATGCGATCGAACGCGGCCGGCAGCGTGAACGAGACGATCGCGGTTTCCCCGGCCTCGCTCAGCAGGTAGTTGACCGCGGTGATGTACATCTCGGCGTCGATGCGCAGCCATTCGTCCCGCACCAGCACCCGGCGGTTCGGGCGCCACAGACCCTTGGCATGGCGCCAGCCCTTCACGCGGATGGACGCCGTCACGGCCTCACCGGCGCGGACGTTCCGCTCCCAGTCGGCGCGCGCCTGGGCGGTGCCCAGGGCCACGTTGTCCTCTGCCACGATCACCAGCGGGCGGTAGCGCTTCACGCCAGGGTCCTTGGCGATCGCCGCCACCTCCGTGGCGCTGGTGTCGTAGCCGGCTTCCTCGCCCATCGGCTGCTGGCCGACGATGTGGTACTCGCTGTAGCGCTCGCGCTGGCTGCGGCGGCCACTGGCGGAGACCTCGTTTACGCCCAGCTCCAGCGCCGTGGGCGCCCGCTCACTCGATGCGCGGCCGATCACCAGGTTGCCCAGGCCATCGGAGAACAGCAGCACGCCGCGCTGGGTGGCGGCGCGCTGCAGGTTGTCGTTGACGGTCTCGCCTTCCTGGATCTGCCAGGTCGGGAAGACCTCGCCTACGTCGGTCTGTACCAGCACCTTCACGCCGAAGGGCTTGCACAGATCGCGGGCGATCTGCGTCAGGGTCTGGCTCTCCCACTGGCCTCCCTGGTGGATCGCCGAGCAGTCCACCAGGTCGCCCGTGGCGTCCCGGCCGCTGATGTGCAGCCGGCGGCGGCGGGCATCGTGGTCCGGATCCACATCGTCCACCCAGCCGGTGATGACGGTCTCGCCGTCGATCTGCACCTCGCAGCGGTCGCCGTCCGCGATCTTTCGCGGCTCAACCGGCTTGCCGTCCTTGGGCCACTTCTCGGTCACCGTCAGGTCGAAGGTGTTGGCCAGGCAGTCCACCGACACGCGCACGTCGATCTCGGTCCAGCCGCCGTAGCTCATGCCGTTCACCAGCAGCTGCACGTTGCTAGGCATCGAGCGCCTCCAGCGGCACGCCCGAGGGCACGAACAGCGGGTCCTGCAGGCGGTTGCGCTCGGCCAGCTCATCCGCCCGGCTGGCGTCGCCATACAGCGCCCAGGCCAGGCACAGCGACGGCATCGTGTCGGGCAGCTGGATCTTGCGCAGGCGGGCCAGATCGGCGCCGCGGGTGGAGATATCGCGGGCCACCGCGGAACGGGCCGCCACCAGCGCCTGATAGGCCGTGTCGTCGATGTCCTGCTCGCACAGCAGGTCGAACTGCTCGGTCAGAATCTCGCGCACCGCCAGGGCATCGTCCAAGCTCGGGAAGTCGGCCTGGGAGGCCGCACGCGCCGCCTCCAGCGTAGCCAGCTGCTGAACCACCTGGACCAGCGCCGCCTGATTCTGGGCCTCGCGCTGGCGGGTCGGCGTGGTCGCCGGCACCGGGTCCAGGTCATTGCCGAAGCCGAAGATCGCCTGCAGCGCACCCAGGGCCGCGCGCGGCCGGTCGGCCGCCACCACCACCTGGCGCAGTACGTCCTGCACGCGGTCCACCAGCACGGCCGGCGCCAGCACCAGCGACGAGGCCGTGGAACTGATCACGTCCACCGCATCCGCCAGGGCCGGGAACTCGCCCGGCAGCGTGGTGACGGTGGCCACCGCACTCTCCACCGCGGCGGCCACTTCCTGCACGCGGGCCACCGCCGCCTCCACCACGAACTCCGGCTGGCCGCCGACCCCGAACTCCTCCACGAAGGCGTCCGTAGCGGCCTGCTCGGCCGCCTCTACGCTGGTCACCGTCTGGGCCTGGGTGTCGGGCTGCACGCGCGGGTAGATCGCGCCGGTAGCCTTCCAGCACTCGATGCTGAAGGTGGCCATGCCACCTTCCTTGCTGCTCTCGCGGAAGCTGACCTCGCCCACCTGGACGTCCATCTCGCCCAGGTACGGGTGGACCAGCGTGCCGGGGCCGTCGGCCTCCAGAGCCTCCATCAGTGCGTCACGGGCCACCATGTAGTCCGGGCCGATGACGAAGGCCTGGAAGCGCATCATGCGGGCGCGGCGGCCCAGGTCATCGGTCTGCGGGTCGTTGCGCAGCGGGTACTCGGTGATGTCCGCACGGCGGCCGCCAACGTTGTCGGCAGACTCCACCTCGAAGGGCACGCCGCGGAAGGACGCCCGGCGGAGCTGGTCGCGCCAAGCCATCAGTTCGGCAGCCTCATGGGGCCGGAGTACACGTCGATATCGACGTTCGGCTGGTTGATGCCCGGCACCTGTGCCAGGCGCACGCCGCGCTCATCCAGGATCAGCTTGATCGTGCCTTCCAGGCGGGCGGTTTCTTTCGCGTGGGCAGTCAGGCGGGACTGGGCTTCGTCATTGCCGAAGAAGGACAGCAGGCGGTCCACGCTGCGGCCGAACTTGTCGGCGCCGTTGATGAAGGGGTCGGTGTCACCGAAGCGATCGTAGAGCGCGTCGCCGGCCTGGTAGCCGCCGTAAAGGGCCACACCAGCACCTGCGGTCCAGCCAGCGACCTTTGCGTAGCCCATGAGACGCGCCAAGGCCATGCCACCGGCACCAGCACCACCGGCACCGAGGATGCCGCCGCCCGCAGCTGCGGCTGCAGCTGCGCCTGCACTGCCACCACCGGAGCCACCCACCGGCCAATTGGTGACGAAAACCGGAGTGACCCCCGCCATCTCCTGCAGCACCTTGCCCTGGGCCACACCAGCCGCTGTGGTAGCGGCGCCACCGGCGACGCGGCCGAGCGGGCCGAGCTTGCCCAGAGTGGAACGCGCCAGTTCAGCGACAGCGCCGCCGGCCAGGAGGGTTCCGATGCCGTAGCCGACCACTTCACCTTTGCTCATCCCCAGACCACCCTTGCTCTTCGGATCAAGAGAAGTGGAGATCAGGTCTGCAATGGTCTTGTTGATGGGCTTGGTAAAGGTCTCCGACGCATCACGTAGTACCGACTTCAGGCGGTTACCCTGAGACACAGCGTTGTCGAGTGCGGTGGGTAGATCACGGGCGATGGTCCCGCTTGCCCGCTCGATCTCGCGAGCCTTAGAGCGCACGTCCGCCAGAGCGTTGCCATCCAGAAGAGTTCGGAGCCCCTTTATCGTGTCGAGATCGGCCTTGCCAAAGGCTCCGTCGATGAAGCGCGCGCGTGCCTGATCGCTTTCCAGTGCGCGATACCTGGTCGCCATGTCATCCAGCACGTCCAGAGGATTTCGAGCCGATTTGTCGGCGTTCCAGAATGAGACTCCGGTCGCCTTCTGAGCCGCCTTCTTATAGTTCTCGGTCGTAAAGAGCCTGAGGGTGCTATTTGCGAGAGTAGCCAGGCGATCTGGGCTCTTTTCGATCAAAGACAGCTGCTCGATCAGGCCCAGCGTTTCTGTGAAGCTTGCGTTTGCACTTTTGGCATTGACGCCGACCGACGAAAAGATTCCAGCCAGGTCCTCAAGTTCCGCATTACCCAGACGACCGGCTACCGTCATCTGGTCCAGCAGCTCCACCGCCTGTCCGGGCTGGGACAGATCAAACTTGAAAGCTGAAGCTGCGACAGTCAGTCCGCCCGCAAGAACGCGAGCGCCGGAGCCGGTGACTGCCATTGCGTCGTCGATCGCGTCGATCGTGGGCAGCATGCTCCTCCAGGCGAGGCCGGAGGCGAGCAAATCTGCGGACCCATCCTTAAGCTGCTCAATGTCCTCGCCGGTATCCCGCGCCATGCGGAAGATATCTTGGCGTAGTCCAGTCACCTCCTTCCGCGAGGCGCTGGCACTCAGGCCGATCCGGTTGATCGACTGATCCAGGCGGGCAGACTGGACCAGGCTGGCTGCAGCGCCGATGCCGAGGCCCATCTTGGCCAAGTTGCCCGTGACGCCATCGATCGAGCGCTTGACTGAGTCGAACTGGCGCTTGGCGTTGCGGCCGAAGTTGTCCACCTGGCGCCCGCCCACCTGGAGCCCCTGGCCGAGGCCACGGGACTCCAGGAACAACTTCATGGCGATGGTCAGCTCAGTCATCGGCCTTCTGCGTCAAGCGATCGAGGTAGTGGTAGAACTCCGGCAGCGGGATCTTCAGGATCTCGGCACGGCTCCAGCCGGTCTTTGTGGCTAGGAAGAGGACGGCATCCCAGTGCCGGGTTCGCCGCCCTCCGGTGCTTCCCCCTGGGAATCAAGCTCCTTCTGCTTGACGCGGAGCAGCATCAGATCTACCGGTTTGAGCTTGCGCACCTGCTGCAACAGAACCGGGCCGGTGTAGTCGCCGATCGAAACGAACTGGCGGCAGGCCAGCGCGGCGTCGAAGGTCAGCACCTGGTTGGTTTGCGCGTCGGCCTCAGCGTCGAAGAAATCACCTGCCTCCGCCTCACGTAAGACGAAGGTCTTGTGGACCTTGTCGCCGATCTTCAGGCCGTGCTTCCAGGTTCCCTGAACGGTTCGCATGGATCAGGCCTCCTGGGCTTCGTCGCCTTCGAAGGCAAAAGGCACGTTGCCGCTCTGGTCATCCATTTCCGGCGGGTCCATCCAGTCGGAGTGGGCACAGGTGTAGAGCTGGCCGGTGTCCGCCTGGAACAGCACGGTGACGTCCACCAGCCCCTGCAGCTCCTTGAGCTTGATGCCGGACTTCAGCGGGAAGGTGCCCTCCACCCGCGAAGCGGTCTGCTCTTCCTGGTAGCCCGCGCGGCCGTGCGCGGTGAGCACGCTGTTGCGCTTGACGCCGCCCACCATCAGCTTGGCGCCCTTGTTGCTCTCGATGCGGCGGCCGTTAGCGGTGATGATCGCCCGGCCGAGTACTTTGCCTGCCATGTCTTACTCCTGGGTCTTAGGCCTTAGCGGAACTGGATGGACGTGGCCGTCACGCGGAGCTGGTTGACCAGGTCCGGCGGCAGCAGGATGTCCACGCGATCCGAGTCCTCGGTATTGCGCACCACCCGGATGTCCTGAATGAACTGCTCGATGTTCTCGACGATCGCGGCGCGCACCAGGTCGCGGAACAGCGCGACCAGCTCGGCCTTGATGATGCTGGGCGTGGCGATCGCCTGGAGTGGGTCGTAGTCGCCGCCGTCATCGGCCAGCTTGTGACGCGGGAACACCTGGGACAGGCGGGCGCGCACCATGAACCGGATATAGGACAGGGAGCGCATGCGCTCGATGTCGCGGTAGCTGACGTCCGGGATGCCCTGCTCGTTCACTTTGTAGGTGGTGACCAGGCGCTCGATGCGGCACAGGCCGCCGTCATCCACGGTGTAGGTCGCGATGCCATCGCCCAGGTGCAAGTTGCGCTCAGACCAGATGTAGCGGTCCGCCACGCTCGGCGGCAGCACGTCACGCAGCACCAGCGACTGGCGCGGGCGGGCCGGGTCCGGCTCGGCCGCATCGGCCGCCGCCACCTGGGCCGCCAGGATCGGCGCCCAGGTCGGGGACTTCTGTACGCCCATGATCGTGCTGTGGGGGGCGTTGCGGCTGTCGCCCAGCGTGCTGCCGTCCGCGTGCGTGCCGGGCACCGCGCTGATCAGGTGGCCGTCATTGGCGTGCAGGCCGTCCCAGCGCAGGGCCGCTTCGGCTTCCAGCGCCGCCAGGTTGGTGGCGTCGATGTACGGGTGGACGATGGTGGTGTACTGCACCGCGCCGATCGCCGTGAGGGCCGCCGTGACCGCCGGGTTGGTGGTGCCGCCGGTCGGGCAGACGATGGCGATGCCCACGCCGGCCGGCAGGCGGTCGCCCTGGTTGTAGTTGGCGCGCACGTCGATGCTGTTGCCCACCTCGCCCTTGTGACGGGCGGTGATGTCCACCACCGTGGGCGTGCCGCCAGCCACCGCGGCCGTGATCGGCAACTTGGGGTCGGCGGTGATTGCGGCGGCGATTGCGGTCGCGATCTGTGCCGCGGTGGCGGCCTTGGCCACGCCCACCGAGATCTTCTTGCCGGCCACGTACAGCTGCAGCGTGCCGGCGGCGGTCGCCGGGCCGGTCATGGTGATGGTGCCCACGGCGGCCTGACCGGCGCCGTTGTCGTTCAGCGCGACGGCCCACAGCTCGACCGCTTCGGTCTGCCGCAGCCAGTACTCGCACATCTCGGCCAGCATCGAGCCGTAGCCGAAGGCCGCCCAGGCGGTCTCCTTGCGGGTGATGCGGGTGGGCACACCGGCCGCCACCGTGCCAACTGTCAGGCGCTGGCCGATGATCAGCGCGCGCTTGGGCTGGGTGAGCAGACGCGGCTGCGCCTGGCTCTTGTCGAACTCGACGTAGTGGCCGGGTACGCCGATCTGGGCGGGAATCGTGTCGAACGCCATGTGATGGGCTCCTTACTTCTTGGCGGCCGGCTTGGCCGGCTTCTCGGCGCCCTTCGGCGCCTCGGTGGTGATGTCGCCGTCACTCAGGCGGCGAGCCCAGTACGTGTCGGACAGATCGACGTCGCGGCCTTCGGCCGGGAGCTTGTCGCGGGCGATCGGGTCGCGAACGACCGGACGGCAGGGGTAGACGCGGGTGTTCATGAGCCCTCCTGGGCGCGAACTTGGAGCTTGTCGGTGCCCAGGGTCTTGCCACCCACGGGCGCCGGGTCATAGGTCTGATACGACTTGAGGAACTCGCCCAGCTCGGACGTCGTCGGCTTGCGCGGCATGTCGCGCACCAGCTCGAAGGCGATCCGGTAGCTGGTCAGGCCATTGGCGTGCAGGAAGTCGTCATAGATGTTGTCGGTTCGGAGCCACTTCAAAGCCTCCGCATCGGGCACGGCTCGCTCGTCGAAGTAGCCCACCAGGGTGTCCACCAGCTGGTAGGCACCCAGGGCGAGCGCATCACCGCGGCGGCGCTGCTTCTCGTCGTTGCCGGCGCCGGTGAAGACGTAGGCATGGAAGACGCACAGCTCGCAGCCATCGCGCCGCGGGTGCCGCTTGCCGCCCAGGTAGGCCCAGTACACGGCCGGTGCGTTGGTCGCCATCTGGCGCAGGGTCTGCGCGTTCCACTCGCCCGGCAGGTGATCCACCGTCTTCAGCGTCTTGCCGTAGGCCGCGTGGGTGTCCGCGATCAGCGCGTCTTCAATGGAGGCAACGCCCATCAGAAGCCGCTCCACTGGAAGCCGCTGACGCCCTGGCCGTGGCGGATGCCACCACTGGTCGGGGCCGTGGAGCCACCGCCCTCGGCGCCGATCAGCTGGGCCTTGCCGTCGCGGATCTCGCGCAGCCAGGTCATGTCGTCCTTGTAGCGGTTGCGGATCTCTTCGGTGGCGCGGTCATCGTGCAGCAGGTAGCGGCCGATGTTCAGGCAACGGGTACGCAGGCCATTGGCCTCCACCACCTCCGGCGACAGCGGCAGCGTGAAGCGCACGCCCAGGTAGGAATCCATGGTCCGTGATGCCTGTACGAGCGCATCCCCGGCCCTCTCGATCGCAGCCGCTACCGCGGCTTCTTCTTCCGGCGTCGTGGCATCCGGCAGCTCCTCACCCTTGGCCGCCGCCGCGAACAGCGCGGCGGTGACCAGGAAGGGCGCGGCATCGCCGTCGCAGACCCTGGCGGTCTCGACGATGCCGAACGCTTTGATGAGCTGGAGGATGGTGGCGTACATGCACGGTGGTCTGGGTGACTACTTGGCCTTGGTCTTGGCGTCAGCCTTCTTGGCCTTCGCCTTGGTGTCGGCCTTCTTGCCCTTGGGCGCGGCAGCGGTCTGGGTCGGCGCCGGCACGATTGCCGGCGCCTCTCCGGGTGCTTCCTGCTTCGGGCTCTCGGGGTTGTTGGGTCCCTGCTCCGAGCTGCCCTGGCCATCGGCCGGAGCGGCGGCAGCTGCATTGGCTGCCGCCGCCCCGGCGCCGCGGGCACTGCTCGGGCTGGGGTCATCCTTGGCCGCCTTCTTGCTGGCCTTGGGCGCGTCCTCGCTCAACGGAGCGAGTGCGCCCAGGGTCAGCAGGGGATCGGCCTGGGACTGCTCCATCTCAACGGTGGAGTTCTCACCGAACTCCTTGCCGTTGAAGCGGAGCAGCTCCCGCAAGACCTGGTAGCGCGGCATGGCTTAGGCGACCACGTTCTCGAAGAAGTAGCCGGCGCCCTTGGCGGCGACCACTTCCTTGACCTGCTCGCCGACGCGGATCGTGTTGCCGCCCTTCAGACCGCGCTTGGGCTCGGGGATGGTGCCGGCGAAGCGCGTGCCGAACTGGGCGGTCCAGCCCCAGGTCGGCTGGAAGGTCTGCGCCGCGATCTTGCTGCTGTAGATCAGGGCGCAGTGCTTGCCCCAGGTGCGGACGAAGTTGGCGGCCTGGCCCTTGCGGGCGGTATTCACCCGGGCGCCGCCCACCACCACCTTCTCGATCTCCAGCAGATCGGCGAGCTGCTGGCGGGTCACGGTGCCGGCGCCGGTGGCGTTGATGTGGACCGCCTGGACGATCTTCGGGTGCTGACGCAGGGTGGTCCAGGCCAGGCCGCCGATGACCATCTTGTTCGGGCGCACCAGCGGCTTGTCCAAAGCCTCCAGAATGGCCTTCAGCGGATCGCTGTCGTCGTAGTCAGACCACTGGTCGTTGCCCGCGAGGGTGGCCTTCAGGCCCACCTCGTAGTTGCCCGGGTTGAACACCACGCTGGCAGCGCGAACCTCGCGGCCCAGCACGATCAGGTTGGTGAGACCCATGGTGGCGACCATCTCCGGGCTCACCGGACCGCCGCCTGCCGGCTTGGGCATCGCCGCCCACACATCCATGTCACGCTGCGGGACGAAGTCGTCCAGGCCGAAGTCCTCGACCTTGTCCGTCACCTGCTCACTGGTGAAGGTCACCTGGTTGGGCTCGCTCTTGCGGCCGACCTTGGCGTCCGGGACGGTGAACTGCTCGGCCGTGTCGTACTTCGTCCAGGCGAAAGTCTCCGCCGTGTCCACGCGCGGCAGCACCTCGTCCGCGATCAGGGAGTCCTCGGTATTCTTGAAGCCGACCGCGACGGCCGTCAGTTCGGGGTTCACCGTGAACGGCGCGGTGGACAGTGCCGCCAGGCCGAACACGGCGTGGCCGGGATCTGCGATCAGGCCGAAGTGCATGCAGGCGCCAACGGCGAGCAGCATCGCCAGCATGGTCCACTTCGAGGTCAGGATATTGCGCATGTATTGCTCCAGGGGATTAGGGATACCGGCTTAGGCGGCCGGGGTGGTGATGAAGCCAGGGGCGACGAGCATCAGCTCGATGTCGCCGTCCACCGCGCTGACCTCGGCGTAGCCGGCGATCGACATGCGGGTGCCGGCGGCCGGGTTGGCCTTGATCGCCTTGCCGTTCGCGTCGGAGGTCAGCGGGTCGCCACGGGTGACGTTGCCGCCGTACTGCACCGGGGCGAAGCCGCTGCGGACAATGTCCACGCGCTCGCCCTGGACCACGTCCAGCTCGGCGTTGACGCCGATCAGGGCGTCCGTGGCGGCGGAGGCCTGGACGGCAGCGCGGTCGGCAGCGCCGAACTTGGCCAGGCGGTACTTGGTGATCGCGCCACCCGCGACGTAATTCTTGGAAATCTCGGACATGTCAGTTCCTGTGTGGGATTGGGCAGCGCGCTAGGCGTGCTGGGCCTTGATGTAGGAAACGGCCTGCGCGATCGAGATCTCGCGGCCGGCTGCGGCCTCGGAGGCCATGAACTCACTGGCGGCTTTCTCCAGCGCCGCGGCATCGGCAACGTCCACCTTGTCGCCGCGCAGCACCTGCTCCTTGTTGAGCTGCAGCTGCACCGGCATGTCGGTGAGCTTGCCCTTGAGGAACTCGTAGACGTTGAGCTTCTGCTCGCTCTTGTCCTCGGCCGTGAAGGTGAACTCGGAGGCGCTGCCTTCCTGCAGCTGGGCGAAGGTCAGGCACTCCGCCCAGCCCTGGGCCTGGGCCGGGGTCAGGCGCACCTGGCCCTTAGCGTCCACCGAGATGCTGGTGACGAAGGCGCGGTTGTTGGCCAGGTGGCCGGCAAACTCGGCGGCGCGCAGCTTGAGCTGGGTCGCGTTGTGCTTCTCCTGCTCTTCCTGGCGGGCCTTGGCGACGGCTTCGTCGATCTGCTGCTGCGTGAACGTGGTCACGGTGTTCTCCGGATTCTGGGTTTGGGTGAAGGTGCTGGGGCGCTTCTCGGGCTCGGCCTTCTCTTCGGCCACCATGCGCTCCAGCTCCTCGATGTCGTAGTTGGGAACCAGGGCGTCGGCGTCTTCCTGGCCGTGCTTGACCAGCGCCCAGTCGCGGAAGCGGCGCATGAAGCGGGCGATCAGGGACAAGCGATAGCCTTCCTGCCAGCCAAACTCGTAGGTCTCGCCCTCGTCGGCCGCGAACTCCAGCGCCTGCATGCCCTCGACAGCCGGCGGCATGGCGCCGAGGAAGCCGATGTGCCCAATGCGGAAGCCCTTCGGGGTAGGGACGATCTTCACGCTGCGGTTGTGGATGTGGCCGGCTTCGCCCCACTCCACGAACTTGTCGTGGACGTTGTCGAACTTGGCGAAGAGGGCATCGCCCTCACGCTTTAGCGCGCCGATCCAGCCCCAGGCGGGGGCATCGTGCTTGGGGTGGCCGATGACTATCGGCGCCAGGTCCTGGGCGCTGTGGTTCGAGACCATCTGGTCCAGATCGGACGTCGTCCATTCCTTGGTCTTGCCCTTCGAGTCGGTGTGCTTGCCGGTCGCGAAGATCTGGACCCAGTCGGAGATGCTCTTCCGGAAATTGCTAGCGCGTTTCGTCATGGCCCGCAGTTTCGGGCCGCGCGCGCGTAGCGTCAGGGACTGAAGAATTTCACACAGCAAAAAGCCCGCTTGAAGCGGGCTTTCAGAAGGGCATGGCCGACTGTGGGGAGTCGGGCTCCGGCTCGGCCGGATGCCGGCGCAGGTTGCGGATGTTGATGACCTGGCGCGTGGTCAGATGATAGCGACTGGCTTGATCCGCTGCCGAGATGCCGGCATCCATCTCCACCCAGATGGCGGCGTTGCGGATCTTCGCCTCGATCTTGTCCGGCATCGGCATCATGATTCGCTCGCCGCCGCCGAACTCGGTGCGCAGCTTGGCCACGTTCTCGGCGCCGATCTCTTCCACCAACTCGCTGTCCATGCCCTTGGGCACCGTCAGGAAGCGCCCGCCGTGGCTGCGCAGCAGCTGCAGGGTGATGGGCCCGCCCAGGACGCGCAGCAACCGCCGCAGCCGCGTGAACTGCGGCGGCAGCTGGAGGTCGGGCATGTCCTGGACGTGGCTCACTGGCGGTTCGCCACCGTCAGCTGGAAGCAGGCCATGCAGCACTGCGGCTTGTCGGGATTCACCGGGCGCTCGCAGTAGGCCTCCACCTCGCCACGCCACCAGCGCAGCACCTGGGACATCGGCTGGCTGTAGCTGCCGACGTTGCGGTGCTGGCCGTCGAAGCCGAACAGCAGCGTAGCGATCTCGTTGGCCCTGGACTCCCAGCGCTCCCCGAAAAGCTCCTGCAGCTCGGCGGCGTGGCGCTTGATGGCGTCCTTGTCCAGGGCCGCCACGATGCCGGCCAGCTCCCCGGGCGAGCAGAACTCCAGGGCGCTCTTCTTGTACATGCGCTGCGCCAGTGCCTTGCCGTACTCCCAGGACCGGCCAGCGTCGGCCAGCAGCGCCTCGATCTTCGTCAGCTCGGCCCGGCTACGGACGTTCAGGTTGCGCGGCGCCTTGGGCATCTGGTTCTTGAACCCAGCCTTGCGCATGTGCTCCAGCAGCTGCTGCATCTGGCTCACGTTGAGGGACTTCAGCGACACGCGCCCGTCCGCATCGGCCTTGCCGCCGAAGCGGGAAAGGGTCTGGCGATACAGATCCTCGTCCCACTTCAGCTGGCCGCGGCCGACGTTGATGAGGCGCATGAGCTGGGCCTGGTTCACTGCCGCACCGGGGCGCTCGGTGCGACGTTGAGGCCGCCAGGGAGGTGAGCCCAGGCCCGCACCCGCGGAGCCTGCATGCCGTCCGCCAGCAGCCAGCGCTGGCCATCGTGATAGCCCGGCCAGACCGGCTCATCAGCATCCGGCATGTCCAGCAGCACGGTGGTGTCGCTGTCGGGCAGAGATCGGCTGGCTGCGGTCCAGGTGATGACCTCAGGCCATCGCCCATAGGCGGCGCCGCCTGCATAGACGTTTTGGATCTCGCACTCCCGAATCTCGAAGCTGTCGGGTGCGCGGTCATCCACATAGGCCCAGGCACCTTTGCCGCGGCGAGCCCGGAAGCCAACGATGGCCAGGGTGTCCAGGTCTTTGGCCGCAGCAACGGGGCCGGTGGCCCAGCGGAACCGCGCCGCCGCCGCGATCTCCGCCCCGACCAGGGCGAACGCCATAACGGCGAACTCCCCCTCCGCGTCGAGAATGGCGCGGAACTGCTCGGCGCAGGCCTTCACCAGGTCCTGGTCGATGGGCTTCAGGTCGGCGATCACCGCCTGGGCTTCCTTCAGGGTTTGGAGCTGCTCGGACATGGCAGCTCCTATGCCGCCGCCACATCGAGCACGATGGGCTTGTACTCGCCGGTCGCGTCGTCGCGCTCGTAGAACCGCACGTACATCTTGGAGAAGGCGACCTGCAGGCTGTCGGTGATCGCCTGCATCGCCTTCTTCCAGCGCTTGTCGTCGATGTTCAGGCGCTTCAGGCCCAGGACGCGGGCGATGTTGATCTTGCCGGTCTTATCGACCTGGAAGGCATCGTTGACCAGCGCCTGGATCTCCGGGCGGCTTCCCTGGCTCCAGTCCAGGATGCACTGGTCGATCAGCTCCTTGGCGGCGAACATGCGCTCGTCGTAGGTAATGGAGTCCTGGTTCGCACGGATGATCTTGTAGCGGCCGTCGAAGGACACCAGGGTGACGTTGCCTTTGTCGCCGCCGGCCTTGACGTTGTATTCCTTGAAGCTCATCTCCAGGAAGCCGGCGATCACGCCGAAGGTGTCTGCCTTGAAGGCAGCGATCTCCGCCGACTTGATCTTGGCGTTCTTGATGAGATCAACCACCACGTCATGACGCAGGCGGTCGATGGGCTTGATGGTCTCTTCGGGCACGAAGCGGCCCTGAGCGTCCTGCCACATGCCGGCCGGCACCTGGTCAGCCGGCTTGAGCTTCACGGCACGGCGGGGCTTGGCGGCGGGCTTGGTCTTGAGGTTGGACTTGGACATGGTTACTCCTGGTGGAACTGGGGTGAAAAGGGCTTTTTGGGGAAAGTGCGGCTGCGGATAGGGCCGGCATGCCCCGAAAACCGCTTCAAAACCGCTTCAAAAACGGCGAGGGGCCAGCTGCAGCGAGCAGTGGAGCACCCCACCCCCGCAAAACGGCTTCTAGGGCCGTTTCCGGGGACTTTGGAAATTGAGGGCTGGGACCGGCTCACGCGGCCTCCAGGCGGGCCTGGGCCTCACGGAGGGCCGCATCGACCACGGCATCCCCGAAGGTCTCGCGGTAGTCCTGGGCGTAGCCGGCCAGGTCGCGGACCGGCAGCTTGCGGCGCCGGTCCTCGTCGATCCGGCTGATCAGGGTGGCGGCCAGTTGCCGGGCATGCTTTTGCCGCAGCTCGTCCTGGTCGATCTGCGGGAGTCTGTCGCCCAGGACCGCCGCGGCCGACGTCGCACCCTGGCGTTGGCCATTGCGGCGCTGCAGCTCGGTGGCGTTCTCAGCCACCGCCTCGCCGCGCTCCACGATCCCGACGATCACCTCATAGAGGTAGCCGTGGGACTTGAGCGGCAGGGTCACCGAGGCGCGGGGCGTCTGCATGTACTCGAAGGCCTGCAGCCACACGGACGCCGGAGCCAGCCAGTGCCGGCCCTTGCGCTCGATGGCTCCGCGCTCGATGTCGGGCACCAGCTCTTCCATGAGCTTGCGGGCGCGTGCCATGGTCAGCTTGCGCTTGGCCGGGGCGAAGAGGTTGATGTAGGCCAGCGCCGGCATGCCGACGCCCTTGGGCAGCTGCGCGACCAGGGCGGCGATGCGGCGGCCGTCCTCGTCCGCGGTGTAGGCCACCAGCGGCGCATGGAACCCGCAGTCGGGACAGGTCAGGTTCATATCAGACCTCTCTATGGGATGACATGCGATTGACTGCGCGGACAATCGGCAGGCGGCGGAGTCCAACTGATAATCCGTGAGTTCCCGTGAAAATCCGTGATGCAGAACCGGTCACATCTTGACGGGCCAGAAAGTTGGTATTGAATGGGTGTCGGACAAACGAAACAGGAAGCCCATGTTCATCGCCGACATCACCATTCACATTGATCCCCTCGCACTCGTGGCGCTGCTGCACCTTCTTGCGGCGCGGAACGCTGAGCGCACACTCGATCGCTTGGCCCGGCGCAAGCGCCGCAGGAGCGACCGGTGACGCTTGCACCATGCGAAAGACCGTCACGGCAGCACCGCCAGATGGCTGATGGAGTCGATGGCTGCACGCTGGGCCTTCACGTAGCGCAGCTGCGCGGCCTGGCGGGTCTGCGCGGTCCCGGCCTTGCGCACGGCATCTCGCTCGACGGTTACCTGCCGCCGCTTGAAGGTGGGCACCATCTCCCAGTGCTTCAGGCACATGAGGCGGTCATCCGGCACCTGCCAGGTGCAGCTGGAGATCGGGCACTTGTGGGTGCTCACGCGGCCTCCTTGATGGCCGTGATCACGTCACGCGCCAAGGTCGGGGGAACCGCATTGCCCAGCAGCTTGATCGCGCGATCACGCGCGGCAGGCAGGACGTAGTTGGTGGGGAAGTCCATGGCGGCCACGTACTCCGGCACCTGGATCATCCGCATGCGGTCACCATTGACCAGCGCCCAGCGGTCATGGGTGGTCACCGTGCCCAGCGGGCGGTCCAGGCTGCGCCCCGTGGTGCCGCTGCCGCGCGTGTAGTACGGCATCACGAAGCGATCACCGAAGCGCGAGCGGCCGGACTGGACGCGGGCCAGCGTCTTGGTGCTGCGGCCCGGCTTGTTGATCGGGTTCCAACGGTGCTTGTCCCACTGGATGAAACCGGAGATCGGCTGATGGGGGCGCTGGGGCAGCTTCAGCTTCAGCGGAGCCTTGGACCTCGTGCAGACCAGGATCAGGCGCACCCGGTGCTGCGGGATACCGAGATCCGCGCAGTCCACGATGTGCGGCTCGACGCAGTAGCCGAGCTTCTGCATCGAGTACTCCCAGGCCGGGTAAAGCTCCCACGCGAGGAAGGCCGGGACGTTCTCGCCGACGACTATCTCCTGGCGGTGGTACTCGGCGCAGCTGACCACAGCCCAGGCGGTGCTGCGGTCCTTGTCGTGATGCGGGCGATCCTTGCCGCGTGCCGGGGTGTGCCCAGTGCAGGCCGGAGCCGCCAGCAGGGCGTCATGGCTGGGGATCTGCGACCAGTCGGCCTGATGCAGGTCCTGCTTCACACAGGGAACGCCGGGATGGTTCGCCTTGTAGTAGTAGACGGCATCCTGGTTGTGGTTCGCCGCCCAAACGACCTTGGCGCCGGCCTGGATCGCGCCCGTGGTCAGGCCGCCAGCGCCAGAGAACATGTCAATGACCTTCATCAGGCACGCCCCCAGCCGGCCGCCACGTCGATGGCCGCAGCGAGCGCCATCGCGGCCCGGTTGTCCCGGCACTCATCGCACGCTGGATCGGTGCAGTGCTCTGCCGGCTCCTCCCAGTACTTGCGCAGCTCTTCGCTGAAGCGGAGCAGCACCGATTGGAGCGAAGGGGGAGGCAGGTTCGCTGCCGAAGCCTTGTCGATAGCGTCGTCCAACGTCACGCCATTCAGGATGACGTTGTCAGGGGTGAGCCCGGCAAACACCCCGCCGCGCGTGATGGTTTCGAGATCGCGGCTGCGCAA
Organism: Solimonas sp. SE-A11; assembly: GCF_030345715.1. Lineage (GTDB taxonomy): Bacteria > Pseudomonadota > Gammaproteobacteria > Nevskiales > Nevskiaceae > Solimonas_A. The sequence continues at coordinate 78,457 of NZ_JAUASX010000001.1, read as the reverse complement.
CCAGGTGTATCGCGTCGCACTGGCCTGTGCTTCCTGAAGGTGCTGGTGCAGATCCTCGCAGCGCTTCCAGGCTTCACGAGCGGACTGCTCCCAGGTCACCGGCCACAGCGGCCCGCAACCATTCGGGCAGGGCTCGGTCTTGCTGTCGCCGGGTCCCACTGTCCCGCTGCCGAGATAGAGGTTCGTGCGGGTCAGGGAGAATCTGCATTTGGCGCAGTGCATCTCGCCAGGAACGAACCGGTCAGAGGTTGACATCACCATGGCGCGGCCGTCCGCTATCGCGCGGAGGGCTTCCGTGGTCTCGAAAGGGGCGAAGGCAGACGAGCCGCGAGCACGGTCATCTTCCAAGAGTGCTGCCGCGTCCTGGGCTGCATCCTGTGACAGCAGTGGAACGGTGCTCTTGTTCATACCGTGTTATCCCCGACCGGGATCGGAGCCGGAGCCACGACGAGGCCGTGTTCCTTCGCCACATCGCTGTCCAGGAACTCCAGCACGGTGCCCTGCACCGCGCCGCCCAGCACCTGCAATTGCTGCCCATACGCCTCCAGCGCGCCCAGCAGCTGCTCGCGCGTGAACAGGTAGTACGGCGTTGCCTTGACCGTGCTCATGCCGCCGCCCTTGCCACGCGAGCAGCGCGGCGGGCCTGGTGGAGGGTGCTGGGGCGCTCGGCGTGGTCGCCCGGCAGGCGGATGACGCCGCCGGAGCGGTGGACCTTGTTGGCCTTCTGCAGCTCGCGCAGGGCGGCGGCGTAACGGTTGGCGCTGGCCACCGTCAGGCGCTCGCGGATGGTGTCCACGTCCAGGGAGCCTTCGCGGGTGACCAGGTCATGGATGTCGCAGGCCAGCGTGCTGAAGTCGGTCTTCATCCGGCCACCTTCATCAGCAGCGGGAAGCAGACGTCCACGTTCATGAACTGCCCCATCACCTGGGGGCCGGTGTCGCCGATGCCGTTGACGATATGCAGCAGCTCGGCGCGCAGCTCTTCGGTGCCCTGCTGCAGCTGCAGCAGCGGGCGCTTGTTGCTGCCCAGGCGCATGTTCTGGCGGATGACCTTGACGCCGAAGGTGCGCAGGGCGCGGGTGGCGTCGTTCACGTCGTCCAGGCGGGACTGGGTGCGGCGGTTGAGGACCAGCATCGACTGATCGGTGCTGGCAGTGTGGAGCAGGTTCATACGATCTCCTGATCGGGGGTGCTGGGCGCGGCGGGCGCCGGCAGCAGGTTGTGGCCCTGGTTGCAGCTCGGGCAGGCGTCCAGCACCAGGTGGTGATCCACCAGGCCGCAGAGGTCGCACTCGCCGATGCGCTCAACGGGCGCCACGGGGATGGGTTGGGTTTCGATGTGCATGCGCTACTCCTTGGCGATCAGGGAGTGAGGGCAACCACCGCGGCAGGCCCGGTGCAGCTGGACCGCCGTGGGGTTGGCGGTGCTGCGGGGTGCGCGCTGCAGCTCGACACAGCGCTGCCGCGGCAGATCGCCGACCACCGGGCACTCGACAGTGACGCCCTGCAGGGCGCCTTCGACGGCGCTTTGAACGGCCTTCAGGTTGCCCTTGTACTTGCCCGACAGGACGGCGCTGACGACCGCATCCGAGTAGCCGATCATGGTGGCCACCACGCGCTGCCCCTTCGCCTTGCAGGCCGTGCGCAGGACTTCAAGCCAGGTCTCCTGCATCAGGCGTCCTCCTCGTAGGCATGGAGAACGTCACGGCCCTGCTGCAGCGCCGCGCGGAGGGCCTTGGAGTTCGGCCCCTGCGAGACGGCGTCCACCAGCTCGCGCAGCGCCTTGAGGAAGGCGTGCCCATGCTTGGTCACCCGCTTATGCGGCGGCAGCGAGTACGGGCTGACCAGGTTGTTGTCCAGAATGCCCTGCTCGGTGATCCGCGGAGCCACCGGGCCGGTGTTGCGCACCAGCCGGTAGATCGCCCGCGGGCCGTTACGGCCGCGGCCCGCAGGGGTCACCAGGACGACGTACTGAGCCTCCACCAGAGCCATGACGAAGCGCTGCGCGTGGTTCTTCGACACGTCGGCCGTGGCCTCCAGGTCGGCTGTGTCCCAGCGCTTGAGCTGGCGCATGGTGTTCCACATGCGCTGGCGCTCGGAGTCCGCGGGCGGTGAGATGCGGGGGACCATCAGGCGGCCTTGGCGGTCGGGTGGGCTTCGCCCGTGAAGAGCTGGCGCTTGGTGCTACCCCACTGGTCGAGCGAGATTGTGGCCAGGCCGCGCGCTCTGGCCTGCTGCTCGATGCGGCCCATGGCCACCACCGCCATGCGGAAGTTGCCCTTGGTGGCGGCGTGGATGTGGGCCACCAGGTCTTCGGCGATGGTGACCTCGCACAGTTCCTTCGCGGCCAGGGTCATGTCCTGGAGGTCCAGCGGCTCGAAGATGACGTGCTCGGCGATGCGGCTGGTCATGCGGTGCATGTGCTGCAGCCTCGCCTCGATGCCGGGTTCGCCGATCAGGACGATGGGCGTGTCCGTCATGTCGTGGAGATCGCGGAACGTGTTGATCAGGCGCTTGCTGTCCACGATGTAGTCCGCCTCGTCGATGAAGATGCTCTTGGGCGTCTCCACCAGCTTCTCGCACAGGCGCTTGACCATCAGCGCGTTGCTGCCGCCCGGATGGACGCGCAGCTCCTCGCAGAGCGTGATCAGCATCGACGCCGGGGAGGACGTGGCGAAGGCGCGCAGGAAGACGCTGGGAAACTCCGGGCGATTGGTGAGCCAGGCGATGGTCTTGCTCTTGCCGACGCCAGCCAGGCCGACGACCAGGCCCATGCCAGGGGCCCCGGGGGCGCGGTTGGTCAGGGCGCGGGCCGATCCCGTGAGGCGGCCGATGTTTTTGACGGGCACGATCTTGCTTCGCATAATCAGGACTCCCAGGTGATTTCAGAGGTACTTGCAGAGGGCTCCGTTGGCGCGGAGCCCTTTGCGTTTGCGAGGCCCGGCACCGTGCCGAAGGCCTCGTACACGTCGAGGTGTCCCAGGCACTCGGCACTGGTGCCGTAGATCTGGAACCACTCTTGATCGTCCTGGCCGAGCTGCTCGCCGGCCTGGATGCAGGCCCGCAGCGACAACCAGCGCCCGAAGCGCTGCGCGGGGTTCTCGGCGGCGCGCTCGGACTCGCGGATCTCGGCGCGCACCGCATCCATGTCGATGATCTCGGCCGGGCGCGAGGGCTGGCCACGGGCCGGTGCCTGATACGGCAGCTCGGTCGGCGCGTTGCCCTCCAGCTGATCGACCATGCTGGCGGCCGTGATCGGCCGGTTGTGGTTGGCGCGGATGATCTCGGCCTTGCGCTCCAGGCGGCCGATGGCGGCATCGCGCTGCTTGATCGCCAGGTCCTCGATGCGGCTCTGCGAGAGGAACGGCGTGTCCTTCACCTTCACGGCCTGGGCGATGAACCGGCCCTTGACGTCGTAGAGCCAGACGACGGCGTCGTTGTGGAGGTCGTACTCCACCTGCACCTGCAGGCCCTCGTAGGCCTTCAGCTCGGCGGCGCGATATACGCGGTTGAAGATCGCCACGTCGTAGCTGCGGGCCACGCGGATCTCGCGGGGGCGGACCAGGACGTTGGCCGGGATGTGCAGCTCGCTGCGCTCCAGGCGCTCCCAGAGCTTGGCTGGGCTGACGCCACCCAGGTTCTCCTGGTTCTTCTCGTTGTAGCGGGTGATGTAGGCGCGGATGCCTTCGAGCGCCTCGTCCCAGTACGGCACGTACATATCGCCACGCTCGATGCGCTTCTCCAGGTTGCGCAAGAACTCCTGCGCGACCTCCTTGCCCTTGTAGCTGGACTGCTTCTTGCCGTGGCGCTCTTCGAACCAGCGGAAGAATCCTTCGATGTCACCCTTGCCCGGCGCGTTGCCGGCGAGGGCCGTCATCATCTCGGCGCCGATGCGCGGAGCGAAGCCGGCGACGGCATCGCACATGGCTTTGTTCTTGAAGCCGCTGCCCGGATCGACGTGCAGCAGCGCCGGCACATGGTTATGGGTGCGCAGGGCGTCCGAGAGCGAGTACAGCGTCTGCACCGCGCTTTCGCTGTAGCCCAGGAAGAAGCCGGTGATGTAGCGGCTGCCGATGTCCATCCACGGCGTCAGCTCGGGCGTGCAGTGCCGGCCGGTGTTCGGGTGGCGCACGTAGTAGTGCAGCGAGTGACCGTCGCCCTGGTAGAGCATGCCCACCGGCACCACGAAGCGGTCGCGGATCTTCTTGGGCGTGAGGTTGAGGCGGCGGAAGTGGTGACCGACGCGGTCACCGTGGAAGTCGGTCTGATCCTTGGGCAGCGATTCCAGGTAGCGCTGCACGCGGCTCGGCGTCGCGTCCGCCGGATCGAACCCGTCGTCATCCACCAGCCAGCCGGCGATGGTGGCGTAGCTGGCGCAGCTGGGCAGGCGGCGGTAGTACAGCGCGCGGGCCTCCCAGCCGCCATCCTTGCGGACGCGGCCGGTGTACTTGGGCGCCAGGGCGATCAGGCCGCCCTCCTGGAAGTAGGCGTAGAGCCAGCGGCGCGCGGTGCTCTGGCTGCACTGCAGCTCGCACTTGTGGACCTTCCACAGCCAGTCCGAAGCCGCGCGGACGCTGAGCCCGCCGCGCACCTTCTTGATGGCCGGCATGATCAGGGCCTCGATCCGCATGGCCTCGTCGCGCTGGCTGTCCGTCAACAGAGACAGAGGGTCGGTGGTCGTGGGCGCCAGCAGCCCCGGCTGATGCAGCTGAAGGACGGCGCTCAAGACACGGCCCGCTTATCCATCGGACGGCCGCGGCCGCCCTTCTGGTTCTTGCGGTCGGCCTCACGGTTGTGGGCCAGATCCGCGTGGCGCTTCTGGATGACGCCCAGGGCGTCCTTGGCGATCTCGGCCTCGCCCTTGCTCAGCGTGAACTCGAAATCCAGCTTGCCGGTAACCGCATCGCCGAACTCCTCGCGCATGCGCTCCAGCAGCGCCTGCATCCGGGCCTGGGCGGACAGCGCCGAGTGGAACACCGTGCCGGCGGCGCGGTTCTTCCAGTCCGGGAATTGCTTGGCCTCCTTGTTGTCGATCAGCCGGTCTGTGACCAGGTCTTCCAGTGCGGTGAGCGAGAGCGTGATCTGCTCGGCCAGGGCCACGCCTTCCTGGCGCGCATGCGCCGCAAACTCCGGCATGTTGATGCTGTCGTAGCGATGCCGGAGCTGGCCCTTCAGGTCCTTCAGCTCCGCCTGCAGGCCTTCCTTGGCGGCTTCGAGCGTGGCGATCTTCTTGTCCGCCTTCACCAGCTCGGGGTCGCGGATCTTCTCGTCGAACTCGCGGGTGGACATCTCCACCGCGGCGTCCAAGGTGATGCCGCGCACGGCCTTGCCGCTGGCCAGCGCCTGCTGGTCCTTCTTGTCCCAGGCCTTGATGGCCATGGCCTTGGTAATGCCCAGCTGGGCCAGCGCCTGGACGACACCGATGTCCGGCAGGGCCGCGAACAGCTCGTAGACCTCGATGGCGTCATAGGCGCTGCGGCGCGCGATCATGCGGCTCGCCAGTTCGGCGCTGAACTGGCCGGGCAGCAGGCTGTTCTTCAGCTCCTGGAAGGCACGGCCCGCCAGGATCTTGCCGGCCGTCTCCATCTGAAGGCCGCGCTTGCCGGCCGCCCACAGGGATTCGACGTCGCCGGTTATGGACTCGAAGCGGCCCAGCGTCTGCTCCAGGTAGGCCTGGAGCTGTGCGGGCATGGCCAATTGAGAATGATTCTCACGGTGTGCGGGCGCCCGCACAACTCCCAGATGAGAATCTTTCTCGCCGTGTGCGGGCGCCCGCACACGCTTTTCGGTTTCTTTAGTAGTGCTCATGGTCCTCTCGGAACGGCTCTGAAGGGGTTAAAAAGCCCCGGCCACCGTCGCGGCCGGGGAGTTGGCAACCAGCCCACTGCAGGGCTGGTCGGAGGAGCAGCGCGAGCAGGCACTCGGCGTCGAGCGGATCGACGTGAGGGGCTGTCGCGAAATTGCAGACCCGGCGCATCAGGGCCTTGGTGGTGGCGCGCGGCAGGGGCCGGCGGCGGGAGCGGCGGCGGCGAGTCATCGGCCGAGCTTCCGGGTGAGCAGGGCCACCTGGCGGCGGCGTACGGCGATCTCCACCGTGGCCTCCCCGATCTGCTTGGCGGCGATCTCTTCGGCATCGACCATCTCGCAGCCCAGGGCGTTGACCAGGACGTGCATGGCGCTGTCGTCCTCAACTGCCCAGCAGAAGGCCGGCAGGTAGATGGCCGGCAGCTGGTGGAACTCCTTGGAGTCCGCCATCCAGCTGTCCACCATGCGCTTGGTGATCGGCTTCTTGAGGCCGGGCAGCGCCAGATTCATGCGGTCGGCGATCCGGGCGCGGCTGACGTTGCGGCTGGAGCTGGCGCGGCGCATGGCGCCATCCACCTTGCCCAGGAACTCGGCTGCCACCGTCAGGTCCGGGGCGTTCGGGCGGTGGATGACCGGCGGCTGATCCAGGCCAGGGAACAGGTCCCCCTGGTTGCTGGAAAAAACTCGCTTGGGTTTTGCCGGCGACATGAACTTGGACTCGGGATACAGTTACGCCGAACGCCGAGACTGGCTCTGGTACTTGCCAGGCCAGAGCCGCGAGGGAGCGGAGTCCAAGAGGTCCGCGATGTGCGTAGCAACGCGCTCGCTGGTGCCTCTGCCATGGATGACCCGACTGACTGCAGATCGCGTGATGTCCAATGCCTCAGCGATTTCGCTGGGGCTTGATCCAGCAAGGTAGATGCGGGCGGTTACCGATTTCTTGCTCATTAGATTTTTGGTTCATTTGTAAACCGGGTTAGACAGAGTATGTCCAATGAGATTGACGAAATCAAGGGGCCGTCTAGCCCAATAGGCGTTCGCCTCGAGGAAGAGGTCAAACGTGTTGGAGGCGTGGGTAAGGCCGAGGATGTAATCCGGGCGTCCCGCGCCACGCTGTACAACTGGTTTAAAAGCGGGCTGATCCCTGGAACGGAGTTGGCGGCGCTGGCCGACATTGGCGTGGACCCGCTCTACGTGACGGTCGGCCGTAGGGATCAAGGGCCGCAGTTGTTCGACGCGAGTAGGTCGGCTCCGCTGAGCATGAGCAGCCAGATCAGCGTGCAGGTCGGGAGCAAAGAATTTCTCGTAAGCCCGGCCGACTACCGTTGGATTCCGTTTTATGACGTTGAGATCGGGGCAGGCGGCGGCCGTGTTGTTGTCTTCAATCGACCGCCTAAGAAGTTCAATGCCTATCGCCGCGACTACCTCGCTGAGCGAGGCCTACTCGATGCGGATCTCTTCGAGGCATCGATCATTGGCAACTCCCAGTTCCCGGAAATCTGCGACGGAGACGTGATCCTTGTGAACGCAAGCGACCGCCAGATCCGCAGCGGCGAGATCTACGTGGTGCAGATCGGCGAGGAGTACATCTGCAAATACCTGCGCCGCTTGCCCGGTGAGCCTCAGGCATTGATCGAGGTCTACAGCATGAACGCCGAGGAGCACCCACCGTTCAACGTGAAAGAGGGCCTGATCGGCAATGGCATCGAGATCATTGGCAATGTCGTGCGCCACGGCAGAGAGCGGAATCGTGGGCTTCGGTAAGACAAGACTATTGGGGGCCGTTATTGCGATAGTGCTCGGCTGGCCCGCTGCTCACGCTCAGCCCCTTCAGCCGCGCCCGGCTTCGACAGAGATACTCCGCGGCATGCCGGATGCGATCCTGAAAGCCAAGCTGATTGACTCCGAGTTTGTTACAGCGCAGCTTCCGATCAAGGCCCGCGAACCAAGTCGAAGCAATAACGGTCGCCTTCGCCATCGGTGGGACATCAGCGGCGCTGACTCCGGGTTCCTGGAGATCATAGGTAACCGAATCGACGACGCTGATGTGGTCGCGTGGCAATGCTCGATGTACGAAAAGTCAGGGGCATTCCTATGGCCTACCCCGGGAAGTGTTTGCTTCGACTTTTCCGAAAGGGTGTTCGGCAAGTTCTTTGATCGCCCGGCCGACATGCATAGGTACCTGCTTCACAAAGCTCAGCTCGGCAACAGAACAGTGGTCGCAGAGTTCGGCTCGTTGAGCTTTGAAACTGATGGATCGTTTTACTTCATCCGCCGACTGGGGCGCTGATGGCGGATGTTCAGCGGAGGCATGATCCCACCGGATATCTGCCCAGGGTAAAGATGGTGGCGCCAAATACATTTTCTGGCAGCACTTTTGAGGAACGGCTATGACAGATGAGAAGAAGGGGCGTTTCCCGCCAGGCGTTGACAGCGGCACCGGCAGAGGCCGCGCCGACAACAGCGATCAGTCCGGTGGGAGGCACCGTACCCAGGATGAGCTAATCAAAAGCTTCCCTGAAGTCGCGCAGTCTCGGCCGGCGCCTCGCCGTGGCCCAGGCGAAGGTGGTGGCGGTAGCGATACCGGTGATGAAAAAAAATGAGCGGCCGCAAGCCCCCTCCAAAACGCGCTGCAGCTGCAGCCAGCAAGCCTGCAAAAAAACCTCCTTCGAAAGGTCAAGTGGGCACATACGTCGAGTTTTTCCAATCCAGCGCCCCCATGGTGGCTGCCAGCAGGCGCGCACCTCGACGGCAGCCGGCTAAGGATGGCGACGACGAGAGCAAGAATGACTGACTTGAATAAGCTGGAGGACACCTGGTCCGACCTGCTTTTCCATGTCAGGCGTTCGGTGCGATATCACATGCGCCGACAGGCTTTCTTCGAACGCTGGCATCGATTGACCGGTTGGATTTCCGTAGTGTCGGGCAGCGCGGCTGCCGCATCGCTGATAGGCGACGCCTCTGGCAATTCCATCGCGCTGACAGCCTCGCTGATCGTGGCCGCAGTGCAGTCACTCGATCTCTTTTACACGCCATCTGAGATGGCCCGCCGCCATAGCGAATACCGGCGGAGATTCATCGAGCTTGAGTCCGGCATGGTATGCACCCCCGAAAGCTCGGATGCGGATCTTCGCAAGTGCAAAGAGTCCCGGCTTGCCATCGAGGCGGAAGAGCCGCCGCTCCTCACGACGCTAAACCTCATTTGCCACAATGAGATGCTGGTAGCCATGGGCTTCGATCGTCGAGAGCCCAAGGACAAAGACCTGTTCTCTGAAATCCCCTGGCTGAACAAGCGACTGGCCCAGTTCCTCGACTTCGGCGAGTTCTCAGCGTATTGAGCCGCTGCCTTTTGCTGTGTGTGAAACATTTCAGTCCCTGACCTAGTGTCCCGCGCGCGCGAAGCTGCGCGCCATGGACACCGCGCTCAGCAGCCCGCTTCACCTCTCCGCAGGGATCTGCGCCAAGAATCTTGGCCTGCCGCTGCCGTTGATTCTCGCCATCATCAAGGTGGAGAGCGGCGGCGACATCTTCGGCTGGAACCCCGAGCCGAAATACCGCTACTTCTGGGACGTCCGGCTTAACCGGCCGTTCCGCCCTGTCACGGCGCTGGAGATCGCCTCCGAGCTGCCGCCCCCTGACTTCCTCTCCGGCGCGGGCGACCGTGATGCCGAGTGGTGGGGCCAGGCCGCCAGCTGGGGGCCGATGCAGGTGATGGGTGGCGTGGCCCGCGAGCTGGGCATGAAGGGCCACTTCCCGCAGCTTTGCTCCACGCACATGGGCGTGGAGTACGGCTGTCGCCATCTCTCCAACCTCTCGCGCCGCTTCCAGAAGGAACACGGCTGGCGCGGCGTGGCCGCGGCCTTCAATGCCGGCTCGCCCCGCAGGCAGGATGGCACCAGCCTGTTCGAGAACCAGGTCTACGTGGACAAGGTCGCCCGTGCGGGCGGCTTCGGGAACGGCTGATGGCCTTCAGGATCGACACCCTGGAATCCCGCACGAGCCTGGAAGCTACGCGGGCGGCCGTCAGTGCCGCGATGCGGGCTGAGCGCTCTGCCGTCAGTGCCGCGTTGCGAGCCGAGGGTGCGCCCGCCGGATCTCGGCAGCAATCACATGGCGAGCGAGCGCAGGCCCCTGCACGGTCTCGGGCACGTCCCAAGTCACGTGGGCGAGTGGCCCCATGAGCTTGGCCATGAAATCAATGGTCAGGGTCGCCGCCATCCTCTGCACCGGCCGCGCCGCCGTCCTGAAGGCGTTCAGCTCGCCCGTCTCGACGATGGTGAGCATGACAGCGACAGCGGGCGCTTCCAGTCCGGGGTCCATCTCACGCGCAAGCTTTGCCTTGACCAGGTCAGGCCACTGCTTCAACAGCGCGAGCAGCCCCTCCGCGACCTCTTCTGCGTTCCGCTTCATGTTCCGATCTCCCTTGGAGGCATTGTAGCCATGCCCAGCATCAAGAAGCCTTCCCTGGTTCCGGACTGGCGCGAGTGCTACCGCTGGTTCTGCATGCACGCGATGCTCCTGAGCATCGCCCTGCAGGGCGCGTGGCTGGAGCTACCAGACAGCATGAAGGCCGATGTGCCTGGCTGGCTGGTGCATGCCGTGACCATCGCCGTGCTGGTGCTGGGCATGGTCGGCCGCGTGGTGGACCAGGTGAAGCCCACGCCGCCGGAGCCGCCCCAGTGATCGCCCGCCTTCACGCTGCAGCCGCCTGGCTGCGCTCACACCTGTGGATCATCGGCCTGCTTTCGCTGGCCGCGCTCTTCGTGCTGCAGCGCCGCCATGCCTTCTCGCGGGCCGAGGCCGCCAAGCGGGCCAGCGATCTGCCGGAGAAGGTGCCGGGCACCTACACGGATCTGGAGCGCCAGATCACCAACCAGCACCGGGCGATGGACCGCATGGGCAAGCAAGCCGACATCGCCAAGGCTGCCCGCCAGCAGGCGGACGTGATCGCCAAGAAGCTGGAGACCGCCGGGCACCCGACCGCGGCGGAGACCGTCCGGAGGTGGAACCGTGACTAGCCGCAACCGCTGCCCCTACCAGGCCAACCACAGCGTGGGCCTGACCGTGGTGATCCTGATCCTCCTGGGCTTGGTGCTCTTCGCGCTGGCGGGCTGCGGCCTGGCGCCGGTGCAGCCGCCGGAGTCCCGCTACTTCTCGCAGCTGCAGCAGGCCGAGGTGGAGATGGCACAGCCGGCGCCGCTGCCCTCGCGCCCTATAGCGCAGCTGCTGGAGAGCCCGGCCGGCGACCTGGTGACCTTCGACGCCCGCGCGGCCGAGCAGCTGCTGGCCCGCGACGAGATCGCCGAGAAGAACACGGAGATTGCCGGCGCCTGCTCGGTGGGCTTCGACGAGCTGCAGGGCGCCTACAACGCGCTGCTGAGCAAGGCGCAGGACCAAGAGCAGTTCAGCAACCACCTGGGCCGCCGCTGGGCCGAGGCCGAGACGCAGCTGCGGCGCGAGAGCATCGCCCACGCCTGGGAGAGCTGGTTCAACCGGCTGTTACTGGCAGCTGCGCTGGGCCTGGCCCTTTAAAACCACTTTCAAAGCGACATCGAGGGGCGAATGCCGCCAGGACCAGAAGACGTGAGCACCGGAAACGAACAGTTCGCTAAGGATGTGGGGGAGATCAAGGGAACCCTCCAGGGCATCCGCGAGCTGCTGGCGGCTCAGAACGAGTCGATCAACCGACGCATGGATGACCAGCATGCCGCGAACACGCGCCGCCTGGACGATCTGAACCTTGCTGTGGGTCAGCGCCTGGATGAACAAGGCAACCACATCAAGAGCGTCAAGAACACCGCCGATCTGGCCCTGGAGCGCGCCAACCAGGCGCACGAGAAGATCGAGGGCTTGAAGGGCCAGAGCCACAAGTCCAGCGCCGTGGTGGGCGGCAGCGCGTCCGCCGTGGTCGCCGTGGGCTGGGAATTCCTCAAGAGGGTTGTGGGTATCCCCTGATGGCTCACGATCCCGACCTGCGAAAGCAGCTGCGCCGCAGCTATGTCGTGGACCGGCAGCCGCTCAAAGCGGCTGCTGCGCTATTGGACATCTCCTATTCGACCGCTCGGTCCTGGAAGGAACAGGCCCTGGAGCGCGGCGACGATTGGGACCGTGCGCGGCAGGCCGAGGACGTGGGTGATGGCGGCGTGAAGGCGCTGACGCGCCTGGTGCTGGAGGAGTTCATCCCCCTGTTCAAGACCACGGTAGCCGCCATCCAGGGCGACAAGCTGGATGCGGTCGAGAAGGCCGAGGCGATCAGCCGCCTGGCCGACGCCTACGCCAAGACGGTGAAGGCCTCCGGCGCCGTGGACCCTGCTATCGCCAAGCTCGCCTGGGGGATGGACGTGATCAAGCTGCTGGTGAAGTTCTGCATGGAGCACTTCCCGCAGCACCAGGCCGCACTGGTGGAGATCATCGAGCCTTTCGGCGAAGAGCTGGCGACGGAGTTCGGCTGATGGACGTGCTCCAGCTGATCCGCGACTACCTGCCGTGGCTGCTCAGCGCGATCACGCTGTGGCAGGCCCTGCTCGCCGGCAACAAGCACCGCCACGCCTGGGCCGTGGGCCTGGCCAACCAGGCGCTTTGGCTGGTGTGGATCGTGGCCGCGCAGGCCTGGGGCCTAGTGCCGATGAACATCGGCCTGTGGATCGTGTTTGGCCGGAACCACTGGAAGTGGCGGCGCCATGGGTAGGGCTATCGAGTTCCGCAAGCTGACGCGGAAGAAGTTCCTGGCTGAGCTGGCCCTGCTCGGCCAGGAACAGCGCGCCATGATCGAAGCCCAGGTGGCCGGCTTCGAGGTGAACCCTGCCGCGAGCGCTCGCCGCCGCGAGCGCGCCCGCACCGACTACCAGTTCTTCTGCGAGACCTACTTCCCGCACTTCATCGACAGCGCCAAGGCGCCGTCGATCTTCCAGCTGCATGCCTACACGGTGCCGGTGATGATGCAGGACACCCCCGGCGCCCGGTGCGCCGAGGCGGCGCCCCGCGGCGAGGGCAAGTCCACCATCCTGATCCAGCTCCACGCGATCTGGCGGATCTGCTACGGGCTCAGCCACTACATGCCGCTGATCATGGACGCCAAGGAACAGGCGGAAATGATGCTCGATGCGGTGAAGGCCGAGCTGGAGGTGAACCCGCGCCTGATCCAGGACTTCCCCGAGGCCTGTGGCCGTGGGCGCATCTGGAACGTGTCCAAGATGGTCTCGGTGAACGGGATCATGATCGAGGTGTTCGGCGCCGGGAAGAAGATCCGCGGACGCCGCTTTGGTGCCCACCGCCCGGACTTCGTGTTCATCGACGACTTCGAGAACGACGAGAACGTGAAGTCGAAGGATTGGCGCGACAAGCGCGAGGCCTGGCTGCGCAAGGTGGTGGCCAACCTCGGCCCGCCTGACGGCTCGATGCGCCAGATCTACGTGGGCACCGTGCTCTACCCGGATGCGGTGTTCCTGCGCACGGTGAAGAACCCACGCTGGAAAGCCACCTCGCACCTGTGGCCCAGCATCCACCGCTGGCCCGACCGCATGGACCTGTGGGACAAGTGGGAAGAGATCTTCCTGAACGACTCCGAGGTGGCGGCGGACGGCTTCCACCGCTTGCACCAGGTGGAAATGGAGGCCGGCGCCAAGGTGAGCTGGCCCTCGGTGCGCCCGTTGCTGGTGCTGATGAAGCTACGGGCCGAGGACCGAAAAGCCTTCGACACCGAGCACCAGCACAACCCGGTGGACCCGGAAGGCCACCCCTTCGTGGGGTCGATCCGCTACTACGTCCTGGTCAAGAAGAACTGGACCCACTACGGCGCCCACGATCCGTCGATGGGCAAGGGCTCCAACCGCAACGACCCGGCGGCCACGGTGGTGGGCGCCATGGACCGCGACGAGGGCAAGCTCAGCGTGGTGGAGGCCATCGTGGCCCGGCGCGTTCCGGACCGGCAGATTGAGGACATCATCCGGCTACAGAAGGAGTACGGCTGCCAGCTCTGGGGCGTGGAAAGCACCGCCTTCCAGGAGTTCCTGAAGGACGAGCTGGTGAAGCGTTCCGCCAAGGCCAAGATCCCGGTGCCGGCTCGCGGCATCAAGACGGCGGAGAACAAGGATCTCCGCATCGAGAGCCTGCAGCCGCACATGGCCAACGGCCTGATCCTGTTCAACCGCAACCACAAGGCGCTGATCGACCAGTTCGAGCAGTGGCCGGACGGCCACGACGACGGTCCGGACGCGGTGGAGATGCTGTGGCAGATCGCCCTCAAGGGCGTGCGCGGCACCCGGCCGCCTGGTGGGGGCGGCAGGCGTCGCAAGCGGGAGTCGGCCGAAATGCTCCAGGGGTACGGATCGTGATCGGCTACATCATGGTGTTGCTGATGGTTTCGATCCAGTGGATGACCTTCTCGGCCCAGCCTGGCGCTGATTCGATCACCTTGCCGACGAACCAGATCTGGTTCGCCAGCCTCCACCAGTCGGTCTTGCTGTTGGAGTTACTAGGCTTGTTTTCATTAGTTTCTTTTTTCATGGCGGCTCCTGTTTCGTTAATGGCCGCCTGTATCTATACGCGCCGTAACGGCGCCCTCCGTCAAGCCCTTTCCGGTTTTCGAAAAAGCATTCGCCCGGGGCTTGAAGCACATTTCAAAGCCAGTTCCAGGGCCGGGTTTCCGGCTCCCAGGGTGACCTCATGAGCACACTTCCGACCCCCGGCGAGCTTGCCGGCCGCGGTACTGATCCCCGCTTCTATGCCTCGCTAGCCATGCTGCCGAACCCGGACACCGTGCTCCGGAAGTCAGGGCGGTCCGAGGAGGTGTTCGACGTGATTGAGGCCGACAGCCATGTGATGGGCGAACTGCGCCTGATCCGGGCCGACCTTCAGCGATTCACCCACACCCTGAACCCGGCGAGCGACTCGGCGCCGGATCAGCGGGCCTACCAGATTTGCCGCTCAGTGCTCGATCGCCCGCCAGCCCCCGGCCTGACCTGGAACGACACGATCTGGAATATCGGCAGGGCGCCGTTTCGCGCCAGGTCGTATCACGAAATTGTCTGGACCCGCTCCGGAAGCCTGCTGCTGCCGGAGCGTCTGTTGGACAGGCCGAATCGGCGGTTCGGCTATGGGAGTCAGGGTGAGCTGCGCCTGCTGACCCGAGAGCAGCCCATGTTTGGCGTGCCGGCGGAGGAAGCCTACTTCCTGCAGAACCGGCACATGCCGAGCTACGACAACCCGTACGGCGTGGCGCTGCTGTCGTCCTGCCTGTGGCACAAGATGTTCAAGGACGCTGGCTTCCGCTGGTTCGTGAAGTTCTGCGAGCGCTTCGGCATCCCGTACCCGGTCGGCAAAGTGCCGCGCGGCACCGGGGAAAAGGAGGCCGACGAACTGTACGAGGCCCTGGAGGAGATGGTTGAAGCGTCATGCGCGGTGATCTTTGATGACGAGTCGATCGAGCTTCACGAGGTAAAGGGAGCGTCCGGCGGTGGCAAGCTCGCGCAGCACCTGCTGATCGAGGCCTGCAACGCCGAGATGAGCAAGGCGCTGTCGTCACAGACCCTGTCCACCGAGCAACCGGGGTCGGGCTCCCGAGCCGCGGCCGAGACCGCGCGCGGCCGATCTGCCGACGTCAATGAGGGCGACCGCAACAGCATCGCCTACACCCTGGACCAGCTCTGGCGGCTGATCACCCAGTTCAACGTGCCGGGCGCCAATCCGCCGACCAGCGAGTTCGCCAGCGAGGAAGCGGGCTCAAAGGACCGTGCCGAGGTCTACGGCATCTTCCTTGAGAAGGGCGGCAACCCGAGCCGCAAGGCGATGGCTAAGGATCTGGCCATTGTGCTGGCAGACCCGAACGATCCCGAGGACCAGATGCAGCCCGCGGCCAAGGCGCCGCCGGCCCTGCCACCCCCGGGCCTGATCGCCGCCGCCGCGGCCGAGTTCGCCCAGTCCGGCGGCACGCTGTTCCCTGACCAGGACGCGATCGACGACGTGGACCTGTCGGCCGAGCTGCAGGGCATCTCGGCGCAGCTGCTGCGCCCGCTGCTCGAGCGGGTGAAGCAAGGCGTCGATCCGGCCGAGTTGCTCGCGGACCTCGCGAGCCTCTACCCGCAGATGGATGATCGCGCCCTGGAAAACCTGCTGGCGCGGGTGATCTTCATCGGCGATGTCTGGGGGCGCTTGAGCGCGGGCGACAACCCGGATGGCTGACCCCGTCGATCTGACCCATGCCATCGGCCTGCCGCCTGCCGCGGCGATCCGCTACTTCGAGCAGAAGGGGCACCGGATCAGCTGGAACTGGCAGGACACCTGGCAGGAGGCCAATGCCAGGGCCTTCACGGTGGCCAAGGCCACCCGCATGGACGTCCTGGGGGACATCCGCGGCGCCGTCGAGCAGGCCCTGAAGGAGGGCAAGACGGAGCGCTGGTTCGAAAACCAGCTGACGCCGGTCCTGCAGGCGAAGGGGTGGTGGGGAAAGCAGTTCTCGGTGAGCCCGGACGGCTCCACCGAGCGCGTCCAGTTGGGCAGCCCGCAGCGCCTGAAGACCATCTACCGCACCAACCTGCAGACCGCCTACATGGCGGGCCGCTACGAGCAGTTCGCGAAGAACGCCAAGCACCGCCCCTACTTCCAGTACGTGGCGGTGATGGACGCGAAAACCCGGCCGACCCACGCCGCCATGCACGGCCGGGTGTTCCGCTGGGACGATCCCATCTGGGCCACCCACTGGCCGCCCTGTGGATTCAACTGCCGTTGCCGCGTGCGGGCGCTGTCGGACCGCAACCTCGCTGACCGCGGCCTGGAGGTGGAGAAGTCGGAGGGGCGCATCAGCACCCGCGAGGTCGATGCCGGCGTGGATCTGCGAACCGGCGAGATCCGCCGGGCCGAGGTCTCGGGCATCCGGGTGCTGGGGCAGAACGGCAAGCCCACAACGATGTGGACGGACCCCGGCTGGAACTACAACCCGGCGCGGGCCGCCTACATGCCCGAGCTGGACCGCTACCCGGCCGACACGGCCAAGCAATTCACCGAGGGCGTAGTCACCGGCCCGGAGTTCACCCGGTGGTTCCGGATCTGGCAGCGGGCGGTCGATGACGAGCTGAAGTTTGACCCGACCCTGAAGCCCCGCCAGGTTGGGGCACTGATGTCCCGGAACGGGAAGTCGTCGATGCAGTACCCACTGGGGATTCTGGATGACACCACCCGCGAGGCCCTGGGCACCCAGTCGCAGACGGTGTGGATGTCGTCCACCACCCTGATTGAGCACATCGCCGCGCACCCGGAGATCGGCCTGGCCGACTACCAGAAGCTGCAGAAGATCATCGACCAGGGCGAGGTCTACAAGGCCGACGATCGCCGGATCATGCTGCTGGCCCTGGAGGGCCGGCTGTACCGGGCGTCGGTGAAGGTGGACGAGAAGCGGGAGCGGCTGTTTCTGCTGTCGCTCTTCGAGACAAACGAGGCCGCGGCGAACACGCAAATCCGCCGCAAGATGGAGAAGGTGAGATGACCTGGCGCGGAGGAAGCACCTCCGCTGGACCTCATCATCCGGGCTTGCCGGAGGGGCTCGGGAGCTGCCCGACGCCAGGTGCCTGCATGGTAAGCCCGGAGCCCTGATGTCTCAATCCCTGGTTTTCCGGATCGACAAGCCGGGCGTGGATCGCTGGTTTGAGCGTGCCCGGCTCCTGACCCAGGACGCCAGCGAGCTGATGGCGGGGGTTGCGGGGGTGCTGGCCGACGAGACCGAGCAGGCCTTCGAGACCGAGAGCGACCCGACCACGGGCGTGCCCTGGGCCAAGCTGGCCGCAAGCACCATCGAGTCCCGCAGGAAGGAAGGCCACTGGCCGGGGAAGATCATGCAGCGCAGCGGCCAGCTCGCCGTCAGCTACGTGACCGACTCCGGCCCGGACTTCGCCCGGATCGGCAGCAACAAGGTGCAGGCCGCCATCCAGAACCAGGGCGGCACCACCCGGCCGCATACGATCAAGCCCAGGAACAAGAAGGCGCTGGCGTTCGGCGGCGGGATTTATGGAGCCGTTCAGCACCCTGGCTCGACGCTTCCAGCCAGGCCGCAGATGGGTCTTTCGGATCGAGGCCGCGAGGAGATCGGCGACCTGTTGGACAGCTACCTGTCGGATTAAAGCGCCATTAACACGCCGTTTAACCGGCATTCAATGGAGATTTTCCCGGTATTTTTTTCCACCAAATGTGTGCGAGCGCCCGCACTTTCGTGTCTCAACGCCAGTTTTGGCCGTTTATTTTTGCTCGCTTCATCTCATTGAGACTTCGGGGCTTTTTTTGGTTGGGGGCTTATTTTTCTTGTCCCATTCCTAACATCCCCCTCCAAGGTGGGAAAGAGTGAAATAAACCCTTACAGATTCACCGCATCAGAGCGGCTTCGTGGCCGCCTCCCGCGCTGCAGCGCGTGCCTCGATACGCCGCTATGCGGCACTCGGCATGAGCGGTTCGGGAAAAGCCCGTCACAGAGATCCGCAGCAAGAAAAGCTAGTTTTTCGGCAGATCCAGGTAGACCGGCCGCGCCGTATCCAGCACCTTGCACAGCTCCTGTACGCCATCCAGTACCTTGGGCGACTGGCGTGTCAGCGTGCTGGCGTCGATCTCGTAGAGTTGCTTGTGCGCCACGGCGCGCACCAGCGGCCACTTCTTCCAGAATTCGCGGATCTTCTGCGGCATGTCCTGCTTGCCGAAGACGATCACGTCCGGCGCGGCGGCCAGCACCGACTCCACGTTGACCGGCCCCGCCAGCTTGCGGGCGCCCGAGAAGACGTTGACGCCGCCACAAAGCCGGATCGCCTCGCTGATCGGGCTGCTGTCGTTGAGGGTGAACATCGGGTTCACCTCCACCTGGTAGAACACGTTCAGCGGCGCGCGGCCGCGGTATTGCTCGCGCAGGCCGGCCAGCCGCTTGCGGTAGGCGGCGGCGGCCTTGTCGGCGGCCGGGCGGGTGTCCAGCAGCACGCCGAGTTGCTGCACGGCGGAGCCGACGTCGTCGAGCTTGCGCACGCTGACCCAGCGCACCGGGATGCCGACGGCCTGCAGGCGCTGGATGAACTGCGGCGAGGTGCCGCCACCCCAGGCCAGGACGAGGTCCGGGCGCAATGCCAGCAGTGCCTCGATATTCACAGTGAAGGCGTCGCCGACCACCGGCTTGCCGCGCGCGCCGGGCTCGTCGGTGTAGCGGGCCACGCCCACCAGCTTGTCGCAGGCGCCGGCGGCACAGACCAGCTCGGCCAAGTGCGGCGCCAGCGTGACGATGCGCTCGGCGGCCTGGGCCGGCAGGACGGCGGAGAGGGCCAGCAGCACAACCGCGGAGAATCGTTTCATCAGAACATGCTGCCGGTGGCAAACAGGGCAAAGAAGGCGAGCAGGATCAGCAGTGCGCGGGTCTGCATGCGCAGCACTTCATCCAGGCTGGCCTGGAGCGAAGCCGGCACCACGACGCGGCCGTCCGGCTCCTCGGCGCGCATGGAGGCGCTGGACACCTCCGCCAGCACGGCCCAGGTGTGGGAGCGCCAGCCGTGCTGGCGCTCGGCCAGCAGCTGGCGCCAAGTCTGCATGGCGTCGTCGAGGCTGCCCGCCATGCCATAGAGCAGCGCGGTGATGCGCGCGGGCAGCCAGGCGCAGGCGCCGTGCAGCAGGTCGGCCAAGCGCGTGGCGGGACTGTCGGGCACGGTCTCGCGCAGCAGGCGCGGCAGGCGGCTGAGGCAGCGGTACAGCACGGCGCCGACCGGGCCCAGCGCGAAGAACCACAGCAGCACGGCGAACAGGCGCTCGTGGGACTGGATGAACAGGGCGCCGAGCAGTGAGCGATGGCCCGCGTCCGGCTGCGGGCCGCGCTGCAGGGCGGCGGCCAGCTGGGTGGCGAGCTCGCCGTCGCCGGCGTCGCGGGCCTCCACCAGGCGATGCACGTCCTCGGCGAGGTCGCGCGGCCCCAGGCACAGCAGCAGCACCAGGGACGACCAGGCCAGCTCGGCCAGGGGGTGCGAGAACAGGTCCGACAGCCACCAGATCAGCAGCAGCGGCGGCAGCAGCAGCAGCGGCAGCGCCACCGGCGAGCGCCATAGGGTGGGGAAGGGCAATGCGGACATCAGCGCCCGCACGTAGCCGAGAAACAGCAGCGGACGCCCCCAGCCGGGCAGTTGCCCGAGCAGGCGCTCCAGCAGCAGCGCGATGAGGATGCCGATGAGGTTCATGCGCCTACTTTACCTGTGAGCGCGCCGCGGTATCTCGTCCAGTCGAAACAGGGGCCGGGGTCGGTCTTGCGGCCGGGGGCGATGTCGGAGTGTCCGGTGATGCGCTGGGGCGTCAGGCGCGGATAGGCGGCCAGCAGCGCCGCAGTGACGCGGGCCAGGCGGGCGTACTGCCTGGCGGTGAAGGGCTTGCTGTCGCAGCCCTCCATCTCGATGCCGATGGAGAAGTCGTTGCAGCGCTCGCGGCCCTCGAAGCTCGACACCCCGGCATGCCAAGCGCGGCGGCCAAAGGGCACGTACTGGGTGACGCGGCCATCGCGGAAGATGCACAAGTGCGCCGACACGCGCAGGGTGTGGATGGTCTCGAAATAGGGGTGGGCCTTGGGGTCCAGGGTGTTGGTGAACAGCGCGTCGATCCACGGGCCGCCGAAACGGTCCGGCGGCAGCGAGATGTTGTGGATCACCAGCAGGCTGACGTCCGCGGGATCGGGCCGCGGGTCCTGGTTCGGCGAGGGCCGCTGCCGGGCGCCGCGCAGCAGGCCGTCCGGCAGCAGGATCGCCGCGGAACCCACCGCCCGCTGTGGTGTCGATGAACCGGTCACGCTATAACCGTACGAAGCTTTTCCAGAAGAATCCAGAGATTTCCAGGGGAACCCACCAATGAGAAAGGCGCTGTCCGTCGCGCTGGGCCTGCTGCTGTCGCAGGGGAATGCCACCGCCACCGCCCCCGCGCAACCGGTCTTCCCGGACCTGCGCATTCCCTATGAGAAGCATATCCTGCCCAATGGCCTGACGCTGATCCTCCACGAGGACCACAAGGCACCGCTCGTCGCCGTGAACGTCTGGTACCACGTCGGCAGCAAGGACGAGCCGCCGGGACGCCAGGGCTTCGCCCACCTGTTCGAGCACCTGATGTTCAATGGCTCGGAAAACCACAACGACGAATTCTTCCGCCCGCTGGCGGAGGCCGGTGCCACCAAGATCAACGGCACCACCTGGATGGACCGCACCAACTACTTCCAGAACGTGCCGACGCCGGCCCTGGATCGCGTGCTGTGGCTGGAATCCGACCGCATGGGCCACCTGCTGGGCGCGGTGGACCAGGCCAAGCTCGACGAGCAGCGCGGCGTGGTGCTGAACGAGAAGCGCCAGGGCGAGAACCAGCCCTATGGCCGGGTCTGGGACGTGATCACCCGCTCGATCTATCCGCCGGGCCACCCCTACTCCTGGACCACCATCGGCTCGGAGAAAGATCTCAACGCAGCCACGCTGGACGACGTGAAGAGCTGGTTCCGCGCCCACTACGGCGCCGCCAACGCCACCCTGGTGGTGGCCGGCGACATCAAGCCGGCCGAGGTGCTGGAGAAGGTGAAGCTGTACTTCGGCGACATCCCTGCCGGCCCGGTGCGCGAGCGCATCGACGCCTGGCCGGCCAAGCGCCAGGGCGCCAAGCGCAGCGTGCTGCAGGACCGCGTGCCGCAGCCGCGCATCATCAAGGTCTGGAACACGCCGGGCCTGTGCGACCCTGACGCCACGCTGCTGAACCTGGCCGGCGGCATCCTGGCTGACGGCCGCACCAGCCGCCTGTACCAGCGCCTGGTCTACCGCGACCGCACGGCCACCACCGTATCCAGCGCCAGCTACCCCTTCGAGATCGCCTCGCCGATGACGCTGGATGCCTACGTGCAGCCGGGCGGCGATGCCGCGGCGGTGGACCGGGTGATGGAGGAGGAGCTGAAGCGCTTCCTGCAGACCGGCCCGACGCCGGCGGAACTGCAGCGCGCCAAGACGCGCTACTTCGCCGCACGCGTGCGCGGCCTGGAGCAGATCGACGGCCGCGCCGGCAAGTCCGGTGTGCTGGCTACCTACCAGGTCTACTGCGGCTCGCCGGACGCGCTGACTGAAGAGGCCGACCGCATCCGCCGCGCCACCCCGGCCGACGTGCAGCGCGCCGCGCGCGCCTGGCTGGACGACGGCGTCTTCACGCTGACCGTGGAGCCCTTCCCCGAGTACAGCACCTCTGAATCCGGCGCCGACCGCTCCAAGATGCCGCCGCGCGGCGACGCGCCGGACCTGCGCCTGCCGCCGCTGCAGCACTTCACCCTGTCCAACGGCCTGAAGGTGGCGCTGGCGGAATACCCGAGCGCGCCAGTGGTGCAGCTGAGCCTGCTGGTGGATGCCGGCTACGCCGCGGACCTGGGCGGCACGCCGGGCACCGCGCGGCTGATGCTGGAGATGCTGGACGAGGGTACGCCGACCCGTGACGCGCTGCAGATCGCGGCGCGCAAGGAGACCCTGGGCGCGGAATTGGCGGCGATGGCCGACCTCGACAGCTTCCAGGTGTCGCTCAACGCGCTGAGCGGACGCCTGCCGGAATCCCTGGAGCTGTTCGCCGACGTGCTGCTGCACCCGGTGTTCCCACAGAAGGAGCTGGACCGCATCCGCCAGCAGATCATCGCCGCCGTGCAGCAGGAGAAGGCGCAGCCGGCAGGCATCGCCGCCCGCGTCTACCCGCGCCTGATCTACGGCGAGGGCCACGCCTACTCCGGCCCGCTCAGCGGCCTGGGCAACGAGGACCAGCTGGCGAAGCTCTCGGTAGCCGACCTGCGGGCGTTCTACGCGCGCTGGATGCGCCCGGACCGCGCCACGCTGCTGGTGGTAGGCGACACCAGCGAGGCACGCATCCGGCCGCTGCTGGAGCAACACCTGGGGGCCTGGAAGGCCCCGGCGGAGCCGGCGCCGCAGAAGCAGCTCGCCGAGGTGGCGCTGCCGCAGAAGCCACGCGTGTTCCTGATCAACCGCAGCGGCAGCCAGCAGTCCTATATCCTGGCCGCGCAGCTGGCGCCGCCGCTGCGCGATCCGGACGACATCGCCATGCGCCTGGCGGCGGACGCCTTCGGCGGCGACTTCCTGTCGCGCACCAACCTCAACCTGCGCGAGGACAAGCACTGGAGCTACGGCGTGCGCAGCGAGGTGATGGCCACGCAGGCGCAGCGGCCGTTCGCACTGCGTGCGCCGGTGCAGACCGACAAGACCGTGGATTCGCTCAAGGAATTGCTGCGCGAGTACCAGGAACTGATCGGCAAGCGCCCGCTGCAGGAGCAGGAGGTGCGCGACGCCCAGGACCGCACCGTGCGCCGCCTGCCCGGCGCCAACGAGACCTCCGGCGAGATCGCGATGTCCTACGGCACGCTACTGAAGTTTGGCCTGCCCGACAGCTACTGGAACGACCTGGTCGGCAAGGTCGAGGCCCTGGACACCGGCGCGGTCAACGCGGCGGCGCAGCGCCTGGTTCAGCCGCAGGCTTTGACCTGGCTGATCGTGGGTGACCTGGAGAAGATCGAGGCGGGGGTGCGCAAGCTGGATTGGGGCGAGGTCACCGTGCTCGACGCTGACGGCAAGATTCTGCGCTGACGGCTGAAGATCATCGCGCAGGATTCGCGACCGGCCATGGGCGGCAACGCAGGGCCGTTGCCTCCGAACCGTTCGTGCTGAGCCTGTCGAAGTACGGGCCGGTCGGCGCGCGGACCACTCACACTTCGACAAGCTCAGTGCGAACGGCCGAGAAAAGTTTATCGGGACAAACAAAAAAGCCGCCGGCATTGCCGGCGGCTTTTTCATGAAACCCTGGAAAAAATCATTCCATCTGGCCCAGCGGGCGCGAGAAGGTGTAGCGCGCCGGCTCCACGATCCAGCGCTGCGCCGGCGCGGAGGGCGGCTCGCCCTGCACGATCGACAGCGGCAGGTTCAGCACGAACAGGCCTACGCCCAGCACCGTGGCGACGGCGCTCAGCGGGCGCACGAGGATCAGATCGGCCGCCATGGCGGCACCGGACGGCGTGGTGCCGGCGTCTTCGCGGTACTCATCGGCCTGCGCCAGGTTGGCGCTCAGGGCGAGAATGGCAGCGGCAGCGACGTGAGACAGTTTCATGACTTTCCCCCAACCTCGAATATCATGTAGCGTCAGCAGCTTAGGCGCCGCTTCGAAAGCTGTCAATCAAGTCCTGCCCACCCCGACGATCCCATGGAGACGCTCTACCTCGCCGCCGACCCCATCGAGGCCGAAATCCTGCGGGAGTACCTGGCCGCGCACGGGATTTCCTGCAGCGTGCTGGGCAGTGGCCTGTGGAGCGGACGCGGGGAACTGGGGGCCGACGTCTACCCGAAGCTGGTCCTGCAGGATGAGCGCGACCGGACGCAGGCCGAAGCCCTGCTGCGCCAGTACGAGCACCGCCGCCATTCCCATGCCGAGTGGCACTGCGCCTGCGGCGAGGCCTCACCGATGACCTTCGAGACCTGCTGGTCCTGCGGGGAGCCGCGGACGACATGATCAACCTGGCGCTGTACCAGCCGGAGATTCCCCCGAATACCGGCAACCTGATCCGCCTCTGCGCCAACAGCGGCGCCCGGCTGCACCTGATCCACCCGCTGGGTTTCCGCACCGACGACGCCTCGCTGCGCCGGGCGGGGCTGGACTACGCAGAGTTCGTGGACATCCGCCACCACGCCGACTGGGCCGCCTTCCGCACGGCCCTGCCCGGCTCGCGCCTGCTGGCCTTCACCACCAAGGGCAAGCAACGCTACGACCGGGTGACGTACCGCGAGGACGACGTGCTGCTGCTGGGCCCGGAGTCGCGCGGGCTGCCGCAGGAACTGATCGACGAGTTGCCGGAGGATCAGCGCATCTACCTGCCGATGCGTCCGGACAACCGCAGCCTGAACCTGTCCAACGCGGCGTCGATCGCGGTGTTCGAGGCTTGGCGGCAGATGGGGTTCGCCGGCGCGCTTGGGCGATGACTGAATGTCATCGCCTGCGGCGGCGAGCGGGCGGCCATGGAATGTTTGGCCTCGCTAAGGCATGACTCGATGTCATGCCGAAGTAAGCCAAGCATGCCCAGGGGCTCAATCAGGTCACTGCTGCCCCGCCATGGATGGCGCCACCGCTTTTCCCCTCTCCCGCCAGCGGGCGAGGGGTGAAAAGCCTCTATTCCAACTCCGCCCTGGCCGGCCGCGTGGCCAGCTGCATCACGGCTTGCACCGGGGTGATCTCGCCCTGGATGACGGCGTTGATGGCCTCGGTGATCGGCATCTCCACCTCCAGGCGGCGCGCCAGGCGCACCACCTCGGGCGCGGCGCGGACGCCTTCCACCACCTGCTGGATCTCCTGGATCGCCTCGGGCACGGTCTTGCCCTGGGCCAACAGCAGGCCCATGCGGCGATTGCGCGACTGGTTGTCGGTGCAGGTCAGCACCAGGTCACCCATGCCGGCAAGGCCCATCAGGGTCTCGGGCTTGCCGCCCAGGGCCTTGCCCAGACGCATCATCTCGGCCAGGGCGCGGGTGATCATGCCCGCGCGGGTGTTGGCGCCCAGGTTGAGGCCATCGGCGATGCCGACGCCGATCGCCATCACGTTCTTGGCGGCACCGCCGATCTCGACGCCGGCGAAGTCTTCCGACGAGTAGGCGCGGAAGCCGTCACCGTGCAGGCGGCCGACCATGCGGCGGGTGAAATCCTCGTCCTGCGCGGCGATGGTCACCGCCGTCGGCAGGCCGATGCCCAGTTCCTTGGCGAAGGTGGGGCCGGAGATCACGGCGATGGGATAGTGCGCGCCCACCACGTCGAGGATGACCTCGTGCACCAGGCGGCCGGTGTTGGGTTCCAGGCCCTTGCAGGCGCAGGCGATGCCCTGGCCGGGTCGCAGCAGCGGCTTGAGGCTCTCCAGCGTTTCGCGCAGGGCGTAGCTGGGGGTGGAAATCAGCAGGTCTTCGCTCCCGCGCACGGCGACGGCGAGATCGGAGACGGCGGTCATGCGCGCCGGGAAGTGGCAGCCCGGGAGGTACTGCGCGTTCTCGCGCGCCGCCTCCATGGCCGCCATCTTGTCGGCGTTGCGGCCCCAAAGGAAGGTCTCGGAGCCGCGGCGCGCCAGGTGCACCGCCAGGGCAGTACCGAAGGAGCCGGCACCGAGGACGGTGATCGGCCCGTGCGGATCAGCCCCCTCAGTGGGTGGCGAGGGCGGCGCCATTCGTGTCCGCCTGGGCGCGTCCGGCCGCGGCCTTCTGCTGGTGCTCGACGTAGAGCGCTTCGAAGTTGATCGGCTGCAGCAGCAGCTGCGGGAAGCCGCCGCGCTGCACCAGGTCGGCGATCGCGTCGCGAGCAAAGGGGAAGACCTGGCCCGGGCAGAAGGCGCCGAGCACGGCATGCTTCTCGGCCGGGTTGTCGAAGCCGCGCACGATGAACACGCCGGCCTGGTGGACCTCGGCCAGGAAGGCCACGTCCTCGCCCAGCTTGGCGGTGACGGTGACCGAGAGCATCAGCTGGAAATGGTCCTGCGGCAGAGGCTTGAGCTCGGTGTTGACCTGCACGTCGAGCTGCGGCTGCCACTGGCGGGTGAAGACGTCGGGCGCCAGCGGGACTTCCAGCGAGGCGTCCTTGAGGTAGATCTTCTGCAGCAGCACCTGGCGCGCGGGGGCGGCGCCGGCAGCGGCGTTCGGGGTGGTTTCGTCGGTCATGAGTTGGAGTCTTTGAGAAGCGGGTCGAGTTTGCCCGCGTGGTCGAGGGCGGACAAGTCGTCGAAACCGCCGACATGGGTCTCGCCGACGAAAATCTGCGGCACCGTGCGGCGGCCGCTGATGCGCATCATTTCCTCGCGTACCCCGGGATTCTCGTCGACGCGGATTTCCTCGTAGGTGACGCCCTTGGAGCTCAGCAGCCGCTTGGCCATCACGCAGAACGGGCAGACCCGCGTGGTGTACATGCGCACCGGCTTCATGGTTACTTCACCGTCACCGGCAGGCTGTTCATCAACCAGCCGTTGATGCCGCCGCGCAGCGGGTAGACCTCGGCGTAGCCCTGCTTGCGCAGCTTTTCGGCGATGGCGCCGCCCATGGTGCCGAGCGCGCAGTACAACAGCACCGGACGACTCTTGTCGCGGAACTGGCCGGCGTATTCGTCGAACTTGGCGAAGGGCGCATTGACGGCGTTCAGCAGGTGGCCGCGCTTGAAGTCGGCCGCGGTGCGCAGGTCGATGATCAAGGGGTCCTTGTCGTTGATGAAACGCACCGCTTCCAGGGCGGTCAGGCGCTTGCCGCCAGCCAGGTTGCCGTGGACTTCGTTGGCGACGATGAGGAGAACGACCACCCCCAGGGCGACGAACAGCCAGGGGTGGTTTTGCGCGAAAGTGATCAGCTGGTCCATATCTACCGCTTCAAGGCCATTTCGGTCGGGTGCTTCTAGGTCCTATCATTATCGCATGATCCGTGCCCTCCTCGCCCTCGCCCTGCTGCTGCCGGCCATCGCCCTCGCCCAGGACGCCCCGGACGGCCGGAACGCCGCGGCCAGCGACAAGCGCCTGGAGGAGGTCCGGGGGCGGATCGAGGAGCTCCAGGGGGAGATCGAGGGCAACAAGAGCCGCGAGGACGCCCTGCGCCGCGACGTGGAGACCGTGGAGAAGAAGATCACGGTGGCCCAGGCCGAGATCGGCCTGCTGCGGCGCAAGGAAATGACCCAGCTGGCCCGGGTGCGGCGCGCCCAGGCGGAGCTGGACGAGTCCGAGCGCGAGCTGGAAGGGCAGAAGAAGGCCCTGGCGGCCCAGGTGCGGGCGGCCTACATGATCGGCCAGAACCCGGCGGCGCGGCTGCTGCTGAACCTCAGCGATGTGCAGCAGGTGGACCGCATGGTCACCTACTACGATTACCTGGCCCGCTCCCGCGCCAGCCGCATGCGCAACATGCTGGCCCATGCCGACAAGCTGCGCGCCCTGCGAGACAAGCTGGACGACGAGGCGGCAACCCTGGCGGCGCTGCGCGCCGAACAGCAGGCGGCGCTGGCGCGCCAGCGCGGCCTGCGCCAGAGCCGCGCCGCGCAGCTGTCGCAGCTGCAGCTCAAGCTGGGCGACCAGGAAAGCCAGCTCAACCAGCTGCGCGACACCGAGCGCGAGGTGAAGCGCACCCTGGAGGCGATCCAGCGCGCGTTGCGTGAGGCGGCGGCCCAGCCGCCCTCCCGCCCCAGGCCCCAGCAGGAGCCGGAAACGCCCCGCGGACCGGAGCAGTTCAGCGACCGCCCCTTCCCCAGCCAGAAGGGCAAGCTAGCCTGGCCGGTACGCGGCCCGCTGCTGGCCAGCTACGGGCAGCCCAAGGCGGGCGGGCGCCTGTCATGGAACGGCAACTGGATCGGCGCCGACGCCGGTGCCCCGGTACGGGCCGTCTCCGCCGGCCGGGTGGTCTATACCGGCTGGATGCAGCGCTATGGCCTGATCGTGATCCTGGAGCACGAGGGTGGCTATTTCACCCTGTATGGCCACAACCAGGGCGTGGCGCACAGCGCCGGCGACCTGGTCCGGGCCGGCGAGGTCATCGCCCAGGCCGGCACCACCGGCGGCCACGACCAGCCGGGCGTCTATTTCGAGGTCCGCAAGGGCACCATGGCCATGGACCCGAAACTGTGGCTGAGCCGCTGAACAGCGGCCCCTGGCCGATATGCTATCGTCGTCTCCACGCTTGAAAACCCCTTTCCGAACCATGCTCAAGACCTATCGCACGCCGCTGGTGCTCGCGGCCGGCATCGCCATTGGCACCGGCATCACGCTGACCCAGGGCGTGCTGGCCGACAAGGCCACCGCCAAGACCGAAGCCCTGCCCTTCCGTGACCTGCAAACCTTCGTCGAGATCCTCAACCGGGTGAAGAGCGACTATGTCGAGCCGGTGGACGACAAGACGCTGCTGGAGAACGCGGTGCGCGGCATGCTCACCGGCCTGGATCCGCACTCGGCCTACCTGGACGAAAAGGAATTCAAGGACATCAACATCAGCACCACCGGCAAGTTCGGCGGGCTGGGCATCGAAGTGCAGATGCAGAACGGCTTCGTGCGCGTGGTGTCGCCGATCGACGATACGCCGGCGTTCAAGGCCGGCATCCAGCCGGGCGACCTGATCATCAAGATCGACGAGGACTCGGTGAAGGGCCTGAGCCTGGCCGAGGCGGTGGACAAGATGCGCGGCGAGCCGGGCACCAAGGTGCAGCTCACCATCGCCCGCGAAGGCGCCAACGCGCCGGTGATCGTCGACCTGGTGCGCGCCGAGATCAAGGTGGCCAGCGTCAAGAGCAAGATGCTGGAGCCCGGCATGGGCTACCTGCGCATCAGCAGCTTCACCACCGAGACCGGCGCCGCGCTGGAACGCGAGATGGAGAAGCTGAAGAAGGACAACGGCGGCGACCTCAAGGGCCTGGTGCTGGACCTGCGCAACAACCCGGGCGGCGTGCTCGATGCCGCGGTCAAGGTCAGCGATGCCTTCCTCGAAAGCGGCTCGGTGGTCAGCATCAAGGGCCGCGAGCTGGCCAGTGCGCGCGATTTCACCGCCAAGCCAGGCGACCTGCTCAAGGGCGCGCCGATCATCGTGATGATCAACGGCGGCTCGGCCTCGGCCTCCGAGATCGTGGCCGGTGCGCTGCAGGACCAGAAGCGTGCGGTGGTAGTGGGCTCCAAGAGCTTCGGCAAGGGCTCGGTGCAGACCATCATGCCGTTGCAGAGCGACGCCGCCATCAAGCTGACCACGGCGCGCTACTACACGCCCAATGGTCGCTCGATCCAGGGCGAGGGCATCGAGCCCGACATCGCCATCCGCCAGCTCAAGGTGGCCAAGGACGAGCAGCAGGCCGCCTTCGAAGGCATCGAGGAAGCCGACCTGAAGGGTAGCCTGTCCAACGACAAGTCCAAGAAGAAGGACAAGGAAGAGGCCCTGAAGGACAAGGAGGCCAAGGCCAAGGAAGCCAAGGTGGCCGAGGATCTCGCCGAGAGCGACTACGCGCTCTACGAGGCCCTGAACCTGCTCAAGGGCCTGGTCATCGTCCGCGCCAGGTGATGCGGGTGCGGCGCCTGCGCTGCACCGTCGCTGCCCTGCTGTTGCTGCCCTGCATCGCCGGCGCCCGCGCGCCGGCGATCAGCATCGTCATCGACGACCTCGGCGATCGCCTGGCGGAAAGTCGTGCGGCGGCTGAACTGCCGGGGCCGGTGGCCTGCGCGATGCTGCCGGAGTCGCCCTACACGCCGCAGATCGCGGCGCTGGCCCAGGCGCGCGGCAAGGAAGTGATGCTGCACCTGCCACTGCAGCCCGGCCAGGGCCGGGGCCATCCCCTGACCATCCTCGATACCGCCAGCCCCGAGCAGCGTAATGCGCTGCTGCAGCGGGCGCTGGCCGCCGTACCGCAGGCCGTGGGCGTGAACAACCACCAGGGCAGCCGCCTGACCAGCGAGAGCGAGCCGATGCGCTGGCTGATGCAGGCCCTGCGCGAGCATGGCGGCCTGTACTTCATCGACAGCCGCACCAGCGCCGCGACGCAGGCCGAGGCCGAGGCCTGGCAGCGCGACCTGCCGACCACGCGCCGGCAGGTCTTCCTCGACAACAGCCGTGGCGCCGCCGCCTTGCAGGGTGAATGGCAACGCCTGCTGGCATTGGCGCGCAAGAACGGCACGGCGCTGGCGATCGGCCATCCCTATCCAGAGACCCTGGCACTGCTGCAGCGGGAGATTCCGCGACTGCAGGCGCAGGGCATCCGGTTGATCGCGCCCTCGGCGCTGATCCGGGAGCAGGGCACCTCGCGCGGCCTGCGCGTGGCGGCGGCGCCGCTGCGGCTGAGCGCGGCGATGAGCCAACCGGGGGAATCGCCGATGCAGGCAGTGGAGCAGAATCCGGCAACGGCCGTGATCGAAGCAGCGGTCGCCACCCCTTCGCCGGTCACGAGCACGGCGACGGCAGCCGATGCAGCGGTGGAACCGGTCGTGACGCCGGCGCCGTCAGCGAACCCGGGAGAGGTTTTTCGGTAGGAGCCGGCTTGCGGGCGACAGGATGCTCGCCGTCGCCGGCAAGCCGGCTCCTACATCCAGCACCTCGTAAGTCTTCTCCGCCTGCATGGCGAAGGCGGAGGCTTACCGGCTCCGCGCGCCCCAGGCCAGCGACGCCGCGATCGCTCCCAGCAGCCACGCCAGCGACGGTGCGCCCAGCAGCTGCGGCTGCGCTTGCGGTGCCAGCGTATAGACCAGCACACCGCCAAGCAGGCAGGCTGCGGCCAGCACGCTGCGGCGGGTACGGCGGCCGGAGGCTTCCAGCTCCAGGCGCAGGGCCTGCAGTTCGCGGCGGCTCGGGCCGCCCAGGCCTTCGCCCTTCTGCAGCTGGCGCAGCGCGTGGTGCGCCAGCTCCGGCAGCGATTCGGTCAGCGCCGGCATCTCGCGGCGCATACGCTCCAGCGTGGCGCGCGGGCCGATGCGCTGGCGCATCCAGTCTTCCATGATCGGCTTGGCGGTCTTCCACAGGTCCAGCTCGGGGTTGAGCTGGCGACCCAGGCCCTCGACCTGCAGCAGGGTCTTCTGCAGCAGCACCAGCTGCGGCTGCACCTGGTAGTTGAAGCGCCGCGCCACCTGGAACAGGCGCATCAGGAAGAAGCCGAAGGAGATGTCCTTGATCGGCCGCATGAAGATCGGCTCGCAGATCGTGCGAATCGCGGCCTCGAACTCCTCGACGCGGGTCTCGGCCGGAATCCACTCGCTTTCGACGTGCAGCTCCGCCACTCGGCGGTAGTCGCGGTTAAAGAAGGCGTAGAAGTTCTCGGCGAGATAGCGCTGGTCGGCCGGCGTCAGCGTGCCGACGATGCCGAAGTCCACGGCCAGGTAGCTCGGCTTCTTCGGGTTGCTGGCATCCACGAAGATGTTGCCGGGGTGCATGTCGGCGTGGAAGAAATTGTCGCGGAAGGTCTGCTTGAAGAAGATCTCCACGCCACGCTCGGACAGCGCCTCGAAATCCACGCCCAGTTCGCGCAGGTAGGCCAGCTCGCGGATCGAGATGCCGAAGATGCGCTCCATCGTCAGCACGTTGGTGCGGGTCTGGTCCCAGAACACCAGCGGGTGGTAGATCAGCTCGGAGCCCAGCCAGTTGCGGCGCAGCTGCGCGCAGGACGCTCCCTCGCGCATCAGGTCGAGCTCGTCGTAGAGCACCTTCTCGTACTCGGCGACGATCTCGCGCGGCCGCAGGCGCCGCGCCAGCGGCGAGAAGCGCTCCGCCATGTCGGCCAGCGTGTGCAGCAGCTGCACGTCGCTGTCGATCTTGTCGCGAATGCCGGGGCGGATCACCTTGACCACCACCTGCAGGCCGGGCTCGCCCGGTGCCGCCGGGAACAGCCGCGCCGCATGCACCTGAGCCACCGAGGCCGAGGCCATCGGCACGGGATCGAACTCGGCGTAGATCTCGCTCACCGGCTTGCCGAGCTCGGCCTCGATGATGGCCTGCGCCACCTCGCCCGGGAACGGCGGCACGCGGTCCTGCAGCTTGGCCAGCTCCACGGCAATGTCGGCCGGCACGATGTCCGGCCGCGTGGACAGGGCCTGGCCGAACTTGATGAAGACGGCGCCCAGTTCCTCCAGCGCCATGCGGATGCGCTCGCCGCGCGGGCGCGGGTCACGGTCGTTTTCACCCTTGAGGATGGCGCGCAGGTTGTAGCGGCGCATGACCTGCTGGATCTGCCACAGGCGGCGCAGGCGCACGAAGTTCATCGCGGGGCTTCCTCGATCCGGCGCAGGCGCGCCTCCAGGCGGTCGACGCTGCCGCGCAGCTCGTCCACCGCGTTCATCCAGTCCTCGACGTCGGCCGCGCGGGCCAGGTCGCGGGTTTCCTCGCGCAGGTACTCGGCGGTATCCAGGCCCAGCGTCGTCGCGGTCTGGCGACCCCAGCCGAACAGCTTCTGCACGCCCTGCACCAGCCGGTGCGCACCGGCGTCGCCGACGACCTTGGCCGCCAGTTCCTCGGGATCGAAGCCGGCCTGGGTCAGCAGGCGGTTGAAGCGGCTGAGCAGCTCGGTATCGCCATCCACGCGCAGGCCCTGCGGCACGCCGGCCTCGCCCTGGGTGACCTGCCAGGCCAGGCGCATCAGGGTGGTCAGGCTGCCGGCCACGCGTACGTCGGGCTCGCCGGCGAGATCGTCCAGCACGCGCACGCCGCCGGTAGCGAACTCGATGTAGAAGCTCCAGCCGGGACCTTCCACGTCGAGCGCGATGACGCGGCCGGCCAGGCGACCGCATTCCTCGGCCACCGAAGGCTCGAGCCGCAGCGTGCGGTTGAGCGCCACCTCGATGGCGGCGCAGAGCAAGGCAGGGGCTCTCATCGGATCAGTCGAGCCTGAACCCGCGGTGCACGGCAACGATGCCGCCGGTCATGTTGTAGACCTGCACACGAGACAGGCCGGCGTCCTGCATCATGCCCTTGAGCGTCTCCTGATCCGGGTGCATGCGGATAGACTCGGCGAGGTAGCGGTAGGACTCGGCGTCGCGCGCCACCAACTGGCCCATCAGCGGCAGCAGGCGGAAGGAGTACTGGTCGTAGACCTTGCCCAGCAGTTCGCTCTGCGGCTTGGAGAATTCCAGCACCAGCAGGCGGCCACCGGGCTTGAGGCAGCGGCGCATGGACCGCAGCGCGGCATCCTTGTCGGTGACGTTGCGCAGGCCAAAGCTGATGGTGATGCAGTCGAAGGAGCCTTCGGCGAAAGGCAGCTTCTCGGCATTGGACTGCACCAGGGGCACGCCGACCACGCCGCGATCGGCCAGGGCGCGGCGGCCCTCGCCCAGCATGGCGGCATTGATGTCGGTGAGGATCACCTGGCCGCGCGGGCCGGCCAGGCGGGCGAATTCGCGGGTCAGGTCGCCGGTGCCGCCGGCCACGTCCAGCACGCGCTCGCCGGGACGCACACCGGCCAGGTCGATAGCGAAGCGCTTCCAGATGCGATGGATTCCGAACGACATCAGGTCGTTCATGATGTCGTAGCTGCCGGCCACCGAGGTGAACACCCCGGCCACCCGCTTCTGCTTCTCGGCGGTGGGCACGTCCTGGAACCCGAAATGGGTGGTTCCGGACGGGGGGCTGTCCTTCTGGGGCGGTTTGTTCTCGGACGACATGGCGGCACTCGGGACGACAGGCAGGCATTGTAGCGGCAAGCCGGCCCGGCCGGCCCCGGCGCCGTTCATCGCCACCCGGTGACCGTCCGCCCCCTACCCCTTCAGGCCGGCCGCGGGCGGCCGCTACCCCGCCCATGAAGCCCTCCCTGAAGAACACGCCCGCAACGACGGCCGCCCCTGGCCCGGCGGCAGCCGGCAGTGCCGGCAACTGGGAGCAGCGCTTCCGGGCGATCTTCAATTCCATGTTCCAGTTCATCGGCCTGCTGGAACCGGATGGCAGCGTCATCGAAGTCAACGAAACGGCACTGGATTTCGCCGGCGTGACGCCGGCCGACGTGATCGGCCAGCCATTCTGGCGCACCGCCTGGTGGCAGACCCACATGGGCTCGCGCCAGCAGTTGCGCCGCGCCATCCAGCGCGCCGCCGCCGGCGAGTTCGTGCGCTACGAGACCGAACTCAAGGGACTCAACGGCCGCCTGCTGGCAGTGGACTTCTCGATCAAGCCGGTGCGCGACCCGGCCGGCGTCATCACGATGCTGATCGCGGAGGGCCGCGATATCAGCGGCCGGCGCGACGCCGAGATCGCCCTGCGCGAAAGCGAAACCCTGTTCCGTCACACCTTCGACAATGCGCCGATCGGCATTGCCCTGGTGTCGCCCGAGGGTCGCTGGCTGGCGGTGAACCGCGCGCTGCCGCGCCTGGTCGGCTACAGCGAGCGCGAGTTGCTGGACATGACCTTCCAGGACATCACGCACCCGGACGATATCGACAGCGACCTGGCCCTGCTGGAACAGGTACTGGCCGGCAAGCGCGACGGCTACACGCTGGACAAGCGCTACATCCACAAGCAGGGCCATGTGGTGGACATCCAGCTGGATGTCTCGCTCAAGCGCGACCCGCAGGGCCGCCCGCAGTTCTTCATCTCGCAGATCCAGGACATCTCGGAGCGCAAGCGCTACGAGGACTCGCTGACCCACGAGGCGCACCACGACGCGCTCACCGGCCTGCCCAACCGCCGCTACTTCGAGGACGTGCTCGACGAGCGCCTCTACAGCGGCGGCCTCGGGCGTCGGCGGCAGACGCTGCTGTACCTGGACCTGGACCGCTTCAAGCTGATCAACGACACCTGCAGCCACCAGGCCGGCGATCGCGTGCTGCGCGAACTGAGCCGCCTGCTCAGCGAGCGCCTGCGCAGCGGCGACCTGCTGGCGCGCCTGGGCGGCGATGAGTTCGCGGTGATCGCCGACTGCGCCGGGGCCGAGGAGGCGCTGCGCCTGGCCAACAGCCTGATCCAGGTCGTGGGCGCTTATCGCCTGGTCTGGGAGGACCGCCAGTTCCAGCTCGGATTGTCGATCGGCATCGCCATGGCCGACGACATGACCCGCAGCAGCGCCGAACTGCTCAAGCGCGCCGACACGGCCTGCTACATCGCCAAGCAGCGCGGCTGCAACCGCGCGCAGGTGTACCAGCAGAGCGACGAGGAAGTGCAGCAGGCGCACAACGACATGGACTGGGCCTCGCGCCTGGAGCAGGCGCTGGACGAGGACCGCATGCAGCTGCATGCGCAGAAGATCGTGGCGCTGGACGGGCGCCGCAGCCCGGGCCTGGAGGTGCTGATCCGCCTGCGCGAGTCCGACGGCCGGCTGATCTATCCCGGCGCCTTCATTCCCCCGGCAATCCGCTTCGGCCTGGCCGGCAAGCTGGACCGCTGGATCGTGCAGAAGACGCTGTCGTTCCTGCAGCAGCGCGACCGGCGCGGCGGTGACGGCGGTATGGGCGGCTACGCCTACCTGACGCTGAACCTGTCCGGCAGCAGCATCGCCGATCCGGACTTCAAACCGCTACTGCTGGACACGCTGCGCGAGACCCGTGCGGACCCGGCGCGCATCGGCTTTGAGATCACCGAGGCCACCGCCTTCGGCCGACAGGCCGCCGCCAAGGAACTGCTGGATGCGCTGCGGGAACGCGGACACCGCATCCTGCTGGACGATTTCGGCAGTGGCTTCACGTCCTTCGAGTGCCTGAAGTCACTGCAGGTGGACGGCATCAAGGTGGACCAGAGCTACACCCGCGACCTGGTGAACGATCCGGTCAACCAGACCATCGTGCAGTCGATCTGCAAGATCGGCCAGTGCCTCAACCTGGAAGTGATCGCGGAAGGCGTGGAGGACCAGCAGACACTGGATGCCCTCACCTCGCTGGGCGTGCGCAATGCCCAGGGCCATCTGTTCCACGTGGCGTCGCCGCTGAAGGAACTGCTGGACGAGACGCCGACGCTGTTCTGAACAGCGGATAGTAGATAGTAGTCGGTAGATAGTGGTTAAAAGCGCAAAGCCCGCGCAGCGGGCTTCGACAACTACTATCTACTATCTACCGACTACTATCTTTCGGCGCGTAGTGCCGAACCAGCGCCGCCAGCTTGGTCACGTCGCGGTCGCGCGACATGCCGATCTCGGCCATGCGCTGTTCGTAGCGCGCCCAGTTCTTCTCCTGGTCCTGCCCCAGCTCGTGCAGCAGTTCCCAGGTGTAGAGGCCGGTGTCGTGTCCGTCGTCGAATACCAGGCGCACGGCGTAGTTGCCCACCGGCTCCACGCGCTCGATGTTCACCGTGCGCTTGCCGCCCACCAGCATCGGCTCCGCCAAGCCATGGCCGCGCAACTCCGCGCTGGGCGAGAACACGCGCAGGTATTCGCAGGGCAGGCTGTGGCGGCTGCCGTCGGCAAACGCCACCTCCAACAGCCGCGAGCCGCGGTGCAGCTTCAGCGCGGTGACACGCGAGGCCGTCACAGGACGATCACAGGATGTACCGCGACAGGTCTTCGTCGGCGGCCAGCTTGCCGAGCTTGCCGTCGACGTAGGCGGCGTTCACGGTCAGGGTGGTGCCCGACTTGTCCGGCGCATCGAAGGCGGTCTCTTCCATCAGGCGCTCCATCACCGTATGCAGACGGCGCGCGCCGATGTTCTCGGTGCTTTCGTTGACCTGGTAGGCGATCGCAGCCAGACGCTCCAGGCCGTCGGCGGTGAAGTCCACCGTGACGCCTTCGGTCGCCATCAGCGCGCGGTACTGCTCGGTCAGCGAGTAGTTGGGCTCGGTGAGGATGCGCAGGAAGTCACCGGTCTTCAGCGCGTCCAGTTCCACGCGGATCGGCAGGCGGCCCTGCAGCTCCGGGATCAGGTCCGAGGGCTTGGACAGGTGGAAGGCACCGGAGGCAATGAACAGGATGTGATCGGTGTGCACGCTGCCGTACTTGGTGGTGACGGTGCTGCCCTCGATCAGCGGCAGCAGATCGCGCTGCACGCCTTCGCGCGATACGTCGGCGCCCGCGTACTCGCCGCGCTTGGCGACCTTGTCGATCTCGTCGATGAAGACGATGCCGTTCTCCTCGACGTTGCGCAGGGCCTCGGCCTTGATCGCCTCCTCGTCCACCAGCTTGGCAGCCTCTTCGTCGACCAGTTGCTGCAGCGCCTCGCGGATCTTCATCTTCTTGGCGCGCTGCTTGCCCTGGCCCATGCCGGCGAACAGCGACTGCAGCTGCTGGGTCATGTCTTCCATGCCCGGCGGGCCCATCAGCTGCACGTTGGGTGGCAGGCTGCTGACCTTGATCTCGATCTCGGTATCGTCGAGCTTGCCTTCGCGCAGCTGTTTGCGGAACACCTGTCGCGCGGCGCCGTTCTCGTTCTGGCGCTGGGTGCTCGGCTCGCCGAAATCCTTGGGCGGCGGCAGCAGGGCATCGAGCACGCGCTCCTCGGCCGCCAACTCGGCCTTGTCGCGCAGGCGCTGCGTGGCCTGGTCTCGGGTCTGCTTGATCGCGGCGTCGACCAGGTCGCGGATGATGCTGTCCACGTCCTTGCCGACGTAGCCCACCTCGGTGAACTTGGTGGCCTCCACCTTGATGAACGGCGCGTTGGCCAGCTTGGCCAGGCGCCGCGCGATCTCGGTCTTGCCGACGCCGGTGGGGCCGATCATCAGGATGTTCTTGGGGTGGATCTCGCTGCGCATCTGCACGTCCACCTGCTGGCGGCGCCAGCGGTTGCGCAGGGCGACGGCGACCGCGCGCTTGGCGGCGGCCTGGCCGACGATGTGTCGATCGAGTTCGGCGACGATTTCACGCGGCGTCATGCTGACGGACGCGGCGGGGGGCTGTGCGTTCATTGTTTCCTGGCCGCTCAGAGATCGAGGGTCTCGAGCGTGAGATTGTGGTTGGTGTAGATGCAGATGTCGGCGGCGATGTGCAGCGCCTTTTCGACGATGTCCCTGGCACCGAGTTCAGTGTTGTCCACCAGGGCGCGTGCCGCGGCGCTGGCAAAGCTGCCGCCACTGCCGATGGCGATGACGCCATGCGGCTCGGGCTCCATCACGTCGCCGTTGCCGGTGATCATCAGCGAGGCCTCGTGGTCGGCCACGATCAGCAGCGCCTCGAGCTTGCGCAGGTAGCGGTCGGTGCGCCAGTCCTTGGCCATCTCCACCGCAGCGCGGGTGAGCTGGCCGCCATGTTTCTCGAGCTTGCC
This sequence comes from Solimonas sp. SE-A11, assembly GCF_030345715.1. Lineage (GTDB taxonomy): Bacteria > Pseudomonadota > Gammaproteobacteria > Nevskiales > Nevskiaceae > Solimonas_A. The sequence goes on along the minus strand of NZ_JAUASX010000001.1, from coordinate 40,032 downwards.
TTCGAAACGCTCGAACAGCGTGAAGGCGTCGGCGGTGCCGCCGGCGAAGCCGGCCATCACCTTGCCGTTGTAGAGACGGCGCACCTTGCGGGCATTGCCCTTGACGCGCGTGTTGCCCATCGATACCTGGCCGTCACCGCCCAGGGCAACCTGGTTGCCGCGGCGTACGCAGAGGATCGTGGTTCCGTCGAATTGCTGCATCGCTGACCCCATCTTGGTATTGCACCGATGGTGGGGGCGATGGTGGGGGTATTCAAGCTGCGGCGCGGGTGCGATGCACGCCAGCGGCACAAAAGAAGAAGGCGCCTTGCGGCGCCTTCTTCACATCGCTGCGCCTTGCGGCGCGGGGCGATTCTTACTGCGCGGCCGGGGCCGGAGCAGCTTCGGCGGCCGGAGCGGCAGCGTCGGCAGCCGGGGCGGCGGCGTCAGCAGCCGGGGCGGCTTCGGCAGCCGGGGCGGCGGCGGCGTCGGCAGCCTGCTGCTCAACCGGGGCGGCTTCAGCGGCCGGAGCCGGGGCGGCTTCCGGAGCCGGAGCAGCTTCTTCCTTCTTGCAAGCGGCGAGGGCCAGGGCGGCGGCGAGGCCAGCGGCGATCAGAACATTACGCATTTGAACAACTCCCAAGGGTTTGAAAAATTAAGTTAACTAGCTAGCAATCCGAACAGACCGTGATCTGCCCCGATTAAGGGCGAAATCATACGCATTTTTTTGCAGCGCACAAGACTGAGTCAGCCTTCATGAGGCCTTTTTAGGGCGTTTTGCGCGGGGGTGGGCCTGGTCGTAAACCTCGGTCAGGCGCTTGAAATCCAGGTGGGTATAGATCTGGGTGGTGCTGAGGTTGGCGTGCCCCAGCATCTCCTGCACCGCCCGGAGGTCGCCGGTCTCGGTCAGCAGGTGGGTGGCGAAGGAGTGCCGCAGGCGATGCGGATTCAGGTGAGTGCCGAGGCCCGCGCGCTGCGCCCAGAGCTTGAGTCGCTGGCCGATGATGGCCCGCGTCGCCCTCTGGCCACTACGGCCCACGAACAGGGCCGTTTCGCCCGGGGCGGCCACCGCGGGCCGCTGCTCCAGCCAGGCCTGCAGGGCCTCCCGGGCCTTGGAGCCGACCATGACGATGCGCTGGCGCCCGCCCTTGCCGTTGACCGTGATCTCCGCCTGACCGCCGGCCACCTGGGCCAGGTCCAGGTCGTGCAGCTCCGACAGGCGCATGCCGGTGGAATAGAACAACTCGGCGATGGCGCGGTCCCGCTCGGCCCAGTCACCCTCGATCGGGGTATCGAGCGCGGTGTTCAGATCCTCCATCGGAATCACCGACGGCAGCTTGCGGCGCAGCTTGGGACCGCGGACGGCGGTGGCGGGATTGGCCTGCAGCAGCCCCCGGTTGACCTGCCGCTTGAAGAAGCCGCGCAGGCTGGAGAGGTAGCGGTGCAGCGAGGCCGGCTCGATGCCGGCGCGATGCCGGGCGGCCACGAAGCCGCGCACGGTGTGCTGGTCCACCTGCTCCAGGCGCGAGATGCGGGCCTGGCCGCAGTAGGCGGCGAAGGTGTCGAGGTCCTTCTGGCTCGCGGTGAGGGTATGCGGCGAGTAGCGCTTCTCGTGCCGCAGGTAGGACAGGTACTCCGCGATCTCGGCCCCGAAGGGCGCTGGCGCGGGCTCCGCCATCAGAGGCGCGCGCGCACCGCGGCGGCCACCAGTTCGGCGGTCATCTCCAGGAACAGCTTGCCCTGACGCGGCTGGAAACGCTCCGGGTCCACCGCGCCCAGGGCGATCATGCCCAGGTGCTTTTCCTTTTCCAGCGGGATGATCGCGGCCGAGGCCGGCAGCGACTCCGCCTTGGGAAACAGCAGCTTGGCCTTGTCGGCGGCCAGCGGGCCGCACTCGATCAGGCGCGTGCGGAAGAAATTCTCGAAGGCGCGGGCGATCTTGCCGTCCGGCTCCACCGAGACCAGGCCGTCGATGTCGTGGCGCTTGTACTGCGTGCTGGACAGGCCGACGAAGGTCTCCTCGATACCGAAGTCCTCACGCATGCACTTGGCCAGGCCCACGACCACGGCGGCCAGCGAGGGCGCGCGCATCAGCGTGCGCGCCAGGCGCTGCACGTTCTCGGCGCGCTTCTCGTTGTCGTGCGCCGCGGCCAGCAGGCGCTCGAGCTTGTCTTCCAGGCGCTGGTTCTTGGCGCGCAGCACATCGACCTGGCGCTCGATCAGCGACACCGCCGAGCCGGCCTTGTGGCGCATCTCGATGGCCTCCAGCAGGTCCGGGTGGCGGGTGAGGAAATCCGGATGCACCTTGAGGAAGGCGACGACCTCGCGCTCGTTGAGCTTGGGTGCTTCGCTGTCCTTCTGTGCCTTCAGTTCGGCCATTCCACTTCCCCTGTAAATACCGTTTCGGCCGGCCCGGTCATGTAGACCGGCTGGCCTTCCCCTGCCCACTCGATGGTCAGCATACCGCCGCGCACTTCCACGTCCACCTTTTCACCCAGGCGGTCCCACAGGCGGCCGGCCACCACCGCGGCGCAGGCGCCGCTGCCGCAGGCCAGGGTCTCGCCGGCGCCGCGCTCGTAGACCCGCAGGCGTACGCGGTCACGGCCCTGGATCTGCAGGAAGCCGACGTTGACCTGCTCCGGGAAGGCGCCATGGCGCTGCAGGCGCGGTCCCAGCTCGCCCACCGGGGCGGTGTCCACGTCCACCACCTCCAGCACCGCATGGGGATTGCCCATGCTGACCGCGCCGAATTCCACGGTCTCGCCGTCCAGCTCCAGGCGGTACTGCGGTGCCGCAGCTTCGGCGCCGGTGAACGGCACCTGCGCCGGCTGCAGCCGCGGCACGCCCATGTTCACGCGCACGCGGCCGTCCGGCAGCTGGCGCAGCTCCAGGGTGCTGGTGCGGGTGCGCACGCGGATGCTGTCCTTGTCCGACAGCCCCTGCTCGCGCACGAAGCGGGCCAGGGCACGGGAGCCGTTGCCGCACTGCCCGACCTCGGAGCCGTCGGCGTTGAAGATGCGGTAGTCGAAATCCACGTCCGGGGCACCGGGCGCCTCGATCACCAGCACCTGGTCGCAGCCGACGCCGAAGCGGCGGTCGGTCAGCTTGTGCAGCAGGGCCGGGGTGGGGCGGAAGGGCGCGCGCGTGGCGTCGATGACCACGAAGTCATTGCCGGCGCCATGCATCTTGGTGAACGGGAGCTTCATCCGGGCATTCTACTGTCCCGCACCGGGCCGGGAGCGTATGCTCTTGAACAAAAGGGGAATATTGGCTCCAGGATGAACCAGCGGACACAGCGGGCCGGGCGGGGACGGACGGCATGAGGCACCTCTACCCCATCATCACCACGCCCGACCTGGCGCGCTGCCGAGCCTTCTACGTGGAGGCGCTGGGCGCGCAGGTGCTGTTCGAGCAGGACTGGTACCTGCACCTGTCGGTGGATGGCTGGGAGATCGGCTTCCTGCATCCCAGCCACCCGCGGCGCCTGCCGGTGTTCGCGCACACCGCACTGACCCGCGGCCTGTGCCTGGCGCTGGAGGTGGAGGACGTGCGGGCCACGCACGAAATCATGCAGGCCAGCGGCTTCGAGCTGCTGGGCCAGCTCGGCGAGCACCCCGGTGGGGAGTTGTCGTTCTCGGTGATGGACCCGGCGGGAACCGTGCTCAACGTGGTGGCACGGCAGGCCGGAGGCGGAGCGGATTTCTTCGCCTGACCACATCGGCACGGCCGACGGCGCGCTAGCGCCGCATCCAGTCCAGGATCTTCCCTGCCAGCGCTTCGCCCGCATCCTCCTGGATGAAGTGGCCGACGCCCTCAAGCATCTCGTGCGGCTGTCCCTGGGCACCCGGCACCTGCTTCTGCAGGACCCTGTAGGCCCCGCGGGTGATCTTGTCCTGGGCACCGAAGATCGTCAGGAAGGGCTTCTGCCACTGGCCCAGCGCCTCCCAGGCGCGGCGGTTGGCCGGCGTGGCGGGATCATCCGGCGTGGTCGGCACCAATGCGGGGAAGCGGCGCGCGGCGGTCTTTGAAGCGTCCGTGGCAAACGGCGCGTCGTAGGCGGCCAGCTCCTCGTCCGAGGGCTTGCGGGCGCAGCCGGAGCGGATCACCCCGGAGATCGGGAACCACGGCGAGTGCAGCGCGAAGGCGCGCCACAGCTTGAAGGCCAGCGGCGGCTTGCGGTCACCCGTGGGCATGAAGCCATTGGCCACCACGATGCGCGCGAAGCGCTCAGGCTGCTCGGTGGCGATGCGCAGGCCCAGCAGCGCACCCCAGTCCTGGCACACCAGCGTGATGTCGCGCAGGTCGAGCTTGACGATCCACTGCGTCAGCCAGTCCACGTGGGCCTGGTAGCTGAACAGCTCCGGCTCCAGAGGCTTGTCGGACTTGCCGAAGCCGACCAGGTCCGGCGCCAGCGCGCGGTATCCGGCCTGGGCGAACAGCGGGATCATCTTGCGGTAGAGATAGGACCAGCTCGGCTCACCGTGCAGCATCAGCACCGGCGGCGCCGCGGCGCTGCCCTCGTCGACGTAGTGCATGCGCAGGCCATCGTCGAGCAGCAGGTGATTGGGCCTGAAGGGGTAGCCCGGCAGATCGGCGAAACGCGCCTCGGGCGTGCGGAACACTTTCATGGCGCCGGAGCATACGGCTTTTGACCACCCTGGACCACCATGCTAGAAAGCCGCGATTCGACGAGAGGGAGTTCATCCAGTGAAAGTGCTCGGGGCTGATATCGGGTTCGGCTACACCAAGGCCACGGACGGCAAGCAGCACCAGATTTTCAAGTCCATCGTCGGCGAGGCCAACGAGTCGCAGTTCGGCGAGAGCCTGCTGCCGGGCCAGCCGCTGTTCCCGCGCCACCTGATCGTCGGCGGCCAGTCGGTGTTCGTCGGCGAGCTCGCCGAGACGCAGTCGCGCGGCCGCGGCTTCACGCTGGACCAGACCCAGTTCCTCACGCAGTACAAGAAGACCCTGGCCCTGGCCGCCCTGGCGCCCTTCGTGGACAGCGGCGATCCGATCCGCCTGGTGGCGGGCCTGCCGATCAGCTACTTCCGCAAGCACAAGGACGCCCTGACCACGCTGCTGCAGAACCGCCACCCGGTCACCGTGGTGAAGCCAGGCAGCGGCGAACGCGAGGAGAAGGTGCTGTACGTGGAGCGCGTGCGCGTGATCCCGCAGCCCTTCGGCTCCATGTTCAACCTGATGCTCAACGACGTGGGCAAGGCCGCCAGCCAGCGCTTCGTCAGCGAGAAGATCGGCATCATCGACATCGGCTTCCGCACCGCCGACTACACCATCAGCGACAAGACCCGCTATTCCGAGCGCGGCAGCCAGTCCAGCGACTCCGGCATCTCGGTGGCCTACACCGCCATCGCCAACGCCCTGCTGGAGAAGAGCGGCATCAACGTGGAGCTGTACCGCCTGTACGAGGGCATCTCCAAGGGCAGCATCAAGATCAAGGGCAAGCGCTACGACCTCAACGCGATCTCACAGGCCGCCTTCGGCCAGCTCGCCTCGCGCATCGCCCAGGAAGTGAACCGCCTCTGGGCCGACGACTGGGACATCGACGCCATCGTCATCACCGGCGGCGGCGGCGCCTCCCTGGCCCCGTTCCTGACCCCGCTGCTGGAGGGCGAAGTGCTGCCGGTGCCGGCGGACCAGGATGCGCGCCTGAACAACGTGATGGGGTACTGGAAGTACGGGATGAATATCTGGGGGGCGTAAACCGCAAGCGTGTGAGTGTCCAGTGGACACTCACAGCGGGTTACGCCGGGTGGCCATGAATGGCCACCCAGGGGTTCAATCAGGGGACAGAAGTCCCGCCATGGATGGCGACACAGAAGGCGGCCTAGGTGCCGCCTTTTCTTCTTTCCTCTCTCCTCTTGTGGGAGAGAGGGGGAGGCCAGCCATTGATAGCTCCCCCTCTCCCGGCCCTGACGGGCCACCCTCTCCCGCAAGGGGAGAGGAAAGAGAGTCACGCTACCCGCTTCACCTTCGTCTCCATCTCCAGCTCTTCCAACGCCTCACCGGTGTAGACGGCCAAGCGCTGCATCGACGGCAGGATGTCGCGGCAGCCGGTGAAGCCGATGTTGAACTGCCCCGCGTAGCTGACGCTGGTGATGTTCAGCGCCTGTCCGTCCGACAGCAGCGACACCGGATACATCTGCTCCAGCCGCGCGCCATTGAAGTACAGCGGACGATCCGGCCCCGGCACGTTGGAGATGGTCAGATTGAACATCGGCCGCGTGACGCCGCCCAGGCCGGTGAGCAGCTGCAGCACGTAGGGCGACATGTACAGCATCGTGTAGTTGTTGATGCCCGCCTTGGGCAGGCTCTGCAGATGCACCTTGGCAGCCTGCGTGGAATCGTGGATCGCCTTCAGGCGCTCGATGGGATCGGCGAGCTCGGTGTGCAGGCTGGAGATGATGAAGCTGATGGCGTTGCCCGAGTGCACGTCATCCGCCGGGCGCACCGACACCGGCAGGCCCGCGGTGAGCGACTTGGCCGGCAGCTGATCCAGCTCGCCCAGGTAGCGGCGCAGCGCGGCGGCGGACAGGCCGAGGAACACGTCATTGACGGTCACGCCAGCAGCCTTGGCCACCTTCTTCACGCGATCCAGCTCGTAGTGCTGCGTGGCGAAACGGCGCTGCGCGGAGACCTTGCCGTTGAGGATCGACTTGGGGCCCTCGAAGGGCAGCACCCAGTCCGGGTTCTGGTGCGTGCCGGCCTGGCGAGCGAGATCGCCGAAGGCGCGCGACAGCTCCGGGAGCGACTCACCCTGGCGCTGCAGGCCGGCACGCAGCTTCTCCCAGGGCGTGCTCGGCGCGCCTTCGCGCCGCGGGCGCGGACCATCGCGGCCGGTGCCGACGCTCCAGGGCGGCGGCAGGTCGCGCGCGGCGGGGTCGAAGGAGAGCATCTTGGTCAGCATGCGCATGCCGCCGACGCCATCCACCAGCGAGTGGTGCACCTTCACGTAGAGCGCGAAGCGATTGTTCTCCAGGCCCTCGATCAGGTGACATTCCCACAGCGGGCGGGTGAAGTCCATGGGGTGCGAGTGCAGGCGCGAGATCAGCACACCCAGCTCGCGCTCGCCGCCCGGCTTGGGCAGTGCGGAGTGGCGGAAGTGGTAGTCGATGTCGATGTCTGTGGTCTCGCTCCAGGTCGGGAACACCGACTTGAGGCGGGGCGAGGTCAGCTTGAGATTGAAGGGCGCGGCGAAATGGCGGGTCTGGCGCAGGTTGGCCACGATGTCGCTGAACCAGTTATCGGGCGCGTTCTCCGGCATCGAGTAGATCGACAGGTTGGCGACATGCATCGGCGTGCGCGCGCTGTCGACGTAGAGCCAGGTCGCATCCAGCGGGTTCAGGGTTTTCATGAGGCTCCTCAGCCGGTTGTCTTCATTTTGTGGAGGGAATGAAAGCACAGATTGGCCGCAGGGCCTATGGCGCGTACGGTGCAGGCCCGTGATTTTGTGAATTTTAATTAAATATTCAATGCAATATTTAATTAAAAATCTCGATCCGGCCTTGATCTTTGATATGTCCGGGGACGCAGGTTTCGGCCTATACTTTTGCCTTGTTCTTAAACGCTCGTTTAGCAAACGACTGGCGAGCCCTCGAGGAGAAGCACATGAACACTGCGGTGTCCTACCTGCCCGGCATCAGTGCCGCCGAAGCCGAAATCAAGCGCGTCTTCGACCGCCAGCGGGCCACCGCATTGCGGCTGCGCACCTCCACCGCCGAGGAGCGCATCGCCAAGATCAAGAAGCTGCGCGACACGCTGCTGGCGCGCTCCGAGGAATTCCACGAGGCCGGCTACAAGGACTTCAAGAAGCCGCCGGTGGAAGTGGACCTCACCGAGATCGTCACCGTGGTGGTGGAAGCCAACGACGCCATCCGCCACCTCAAGAAGTGGATGAAGCCCAAGAGCGTGATGCCGACGCCGCTGATGCTGGGCACCAAGGGCTACGTGCAGTACGAGCCCAAGGGCCGCAGCCTGATCATCTCGCCGTGGAACTACCCGGTTAACCTGACTTTCGGGCCGCTGGTATCGGCGATCGCGGCCGGCTGCACCGCGATCCTGAAGCCCTCGGAAATGACGCCGCACCTGTCGGCGCTGATGGTGAAGATCACCCGCGAGCTGTTCTCCGAGGATGAAGTGGCGATCTTCGAGGGCGACGCCGCGGTGTCCACCGCCCTGCTGGCCCTGCCCTTCGACCACATCTTCTTCACCGGCTCGCCGGCGATCGGCAAGGTGGTGATGGCGGCCGCCGCCAAGCACCTGACCTCGGTGACGCTGGAGTTGGGTGGCAAGTCGCCGACCATCGTCGACGCCTCGGCCAACCTGAACCTGGCCGCGCGCAACATCCTCTGGGGCAAGTTCACCAACAACGGCCAGACCTGCATCGCGCCGGATCACATCTTCGTGCACGAGTCGGTCAAGGATCAGTTCATCGAGGAATGCCGCGGCGTGATCGCCAATGCCTACGGCACCACCGCGCAGGAGCAGATGAACAGCCCCTACCTGGCGCGCGTGGTCAACCAGCGCCACACCCAGCGCATCGCCGGCCTGCTGAGCGACGCGCAGCAGCGCGGCGCGCGCGTGCTGACTGGCGGCGCGGTGGACGAAGGCGCCTGCTTCATCGCGCCGACACTGATCGACAACATCCCGGTGGACGCCAAGATCCAGAGCGAGGAAATCTTCGGGCCGCTGCTGCCGATCATCCCCTACCGCAACCTCGACGATGTCATCCAGCAGATCAACGACCAGCCCAAGCCGCTGGCGCTGTACATCTGGAGCAAGACCGAGGCGAATATCCAGAAGGTGATGAAGAACACCAGCGCCGGTGGCACCTGCATCAACCACACCGTGGTGCAGTTCCTGCACGCCAACCTGCCCTTCGGCGGCGTCAACAACTCCGGCATCGGCAATGGCCACGGCCACTATGGCTTCAAGGCCTTCTCGCACGAGCGCGGCGTGGTCCGCACCCGCATCATGGGCGCCACGCTGTTCTTCCCGCCCCACTCCGCGTTCACGCTCAAGATCATCGGCATGATCAAGAAGCTGGCGAAGATCCTCGCCTGATCGGGCGGGCGTCTTGCAAAAGGCCGGGCAGTTGCCCGGCCTTTTTTGTTGCCCGCGCCCGGCGCCGGGTTTAAGGTCGAAAACTAACCGGTTGGGACGAGGCGACCCCGCCCCCGCCATGTCTCAATCGGATCAAGGCTCCGGGCACGTACCCGGCCCATGAAAGCGAGGAGAAGAACATGTCGATGATGCCCAAGCTGCTGGCGCGCGATCTGGTGGTGGTGGCCGCGACCCTGGCTCTGGTGGCCTGGAGCCATCAGTTGCAGGCCGCCGGTACGGCGCTGCACTGGCCGGTGGCGATCCTGGGCGGCGCGCTGGTGGCCGTCAGCGGCTACCTGGTGCACGAGTGGGGCCACCTGCTCGGAGCGCTGTCCCGCGGCAGCCGCGTGGAACTGCCGCCGACGCTGGCCGCGGTGTTCCTGTTCAAGTTCGACAGCGATCGCAACGACCGCCGCCAGTTCCTGGCCATGTCGATGGGCGGCTTCATCGCCTCGATCATCGTGGTGGCCCTGCTGGCCGTGATCCTGGACCTGGGCTACTGGGCCGACCGCATCGCCATGGGCCTGACCGTGCTCGGCGTGGCCGCCACCTTCATCCTCGAGGTGCCCGGCGCCTGGAAGGTCTACAAGGGCGCCCCGCTGCCGCACGGCGTCGCCTTCGTCGGCGGCGATCACCCTGCATGAGACGCAAGGCGGCGGCCCTGCTGATGGCCCTGGCCGCTCCGGCGGCACTGGCCGGCGGCGTCGAGATCGTCAGCCCCGACAGCCTCAACTGGCGCAGCGAACCGGCTGCGCCGGGCGCCATCGTCGCGGTGGTGCATGGCGATCCCAGGACAGGGCCCTACGTGATCCGCGCGCGCTTCGAGCAGGGCGCGCGCTCCGCGCCGCATAGCCACCCCGACACGCGCACGATCACGGTGCTGAAGGGGCGCTACTTCTTCGCCACCGGCACGCGCTTCGACCCCGGGGCGCTGGAGGGCTACGGCCCCGGCACCCTGCTGGTGGTGCCGGCCGGCACGCCGCACTTCTCGTCGGCTCCCGAGGGCGAGGTCATCGTGCAGGAGAGCGGCGAAGGCCCGACCGCGCTGGTGCCGATAACGCCCTGACACCGCCTGCCGTTGCGGGGCCCCTGCTCAGCGCCCGCAAGCCGCGTGATCGATGCTACGGCCTTTCGCGCCATCTTCCAGGGCGGCGCGAAAGGTCGCAGGCACCGGGGTCTTGCCCAACTGGTGGTTCACCATCACGTAGACCGTATCGGAGCTGGCACGCATCGCCTCTTCGCCGGCCAGGCGGAACTCCACGCCGATGGTGAAGGAGGTGTTGCCGATGTGTCGCGTGGCGACGCGGCATTCCAGCACGTCGTCGTAGCGCGAGGGCGCCTTCCACTCGGTGGTCTGCTTCACCAGTTGGAAATCCAGCTCGCTGCTGACCATCTGCTCGCCGTAGCCGATGGCGCGGATGAACTCGGACACCGCCAGGTCCACGTACTCGCCGTAGCGGGCATTGAACACGACCTTCTGCGCATCGCACTCGCCGTAGCGCACGCGCAGGTAGTAGCGGAAATCTTGGGACATCGGGGAACTCCAGGGGCCGGCCTGCAAGCTTAGCCCGCGCGGTCAAAAAAATGACCCCGCCGGATTGCTCCACGCGGGGCCTAGCGCTCCCCCCTCTTGATCGGTGACGGCTACGCCGGGCGCCGGACCTCGGCCCGGCGCGGGTCATGGGTTTGCAGCGGGACGCGCGCGCCCGGACCGGACGGAAACTCCGGAGGACGGGATCGCGGGCGCGGGTTCATGAAGATGTCGGGCTCTCTGGCTGCGGCTGCCTCGTCGTCCGGGGGGAAGTGGCAACCGCTGGCTATGCGTTACTGACTCATTCGTCAGGTCTGCAGTATTCGCCGGTCTGGCGTGCCGTGGTACGGGTAAATCCGCTCCCATCGCAAAGCAGCATTGTTGCTTGTTTTTAATTATTAAATATTAAATTTTTATTTAACAATTAATAATTAAATGCCATGAAAAAGCCGGCCCGCAGGCGGGCTTTTTCAACGCCGTTGCACTCAGGCCACGCGCACGATGCTGCGCCCGGTGACCTTGCCGGCCACGATCTCGGCGCAGGCGGCGGGCACCTGCTCCAGCGTGACCTCGCGCGGCGCGATCAGGTCGAGCTGCGGCTTCCAGGGCCCGGCGAGCTGTTGCCAGACCTCCAGGCGCCAGGCGCGCGGCATCTGCACGGAGTGGATGCCCAGCAGCGACACGCCGCGCAGGATCAGCGGCATCACCGTGGTGTTCAGCTCGTGCGACTGCGCCAGGCCGATGCAGCCGATGTTGCCCCAGGGATTCACGGTGCGCGTGAGGTAGGTCAGCGTCTCGCCGCCGACGTTATCCACCGCGCCGCCCCAGCGGGCGGACTCCATGGGGCGCTTGCCCAGGTCCAGCGTGTTGCGGTCCACGATCTCGTCGGCACCCAGGGCCTGCAGGTAGTCCCGCGCGGACTCCGGCTTGCCGGTGATGGCGGCGGTGCGAAAGCCCGCGCGCTTGAACAGCGACAGCGCCACCGAGCCCACGCCACCGGTGGGGCCGGTCACGGCGATGGGCCCCATGTCCGGCGCCTGGTGGTTCTCCAGCATGCGGCGCAGCGCCAGCGCGGCGGTGAAGCCGGCGGTGCCAAGCTGCATCGCTTCCTTCAGCGACAGGCCCGGCGGCAGCGGCACCACCGAGGACGCGGCGACGCGAGCGTATTGCGCCAGGCCGCCGTCGTGCAGCTCGCCGATGTCGCAGCCCGTGACCAGCACCTTGTCGCCAACCTTGTAGGCCGGGTCGGCGCTCTCGGCGACCACGCCGGAGAGATCGATTCCGGCGACACAGGGCATGCGGCGCATGATGCGGCCCTTGCCGGTCACGGCCAGCGCATCCTTGTAGTTCAGGCTGGAGTAGTGGACCTGGATCACCACCTCGCCGGCGGAGAGATCCGCCACAGAGATGTCCTCGATACGGGTCTCGGCGCCCTTGTCCTTCTGGTGGACGCGGATGGCCTTGAAAGTCGTCATGTAGCGGTTCCTGTCGGGGCAGCTATGGGATGATGTGCGGCAATCTTAACGGGGACGGACATGAGCCAGTACACCAAGAATTCCCCGCTGGGCGATGGCGACCTGCTGGCGGACCCCATCGCGCAGCTCGCCGCCTGGCTGGACGACGCCAAGGCCGCCGGCCTGATCGAGCCCACCGCGATGGCGCTGGGCACCAGCGTGGACGGACTGCCCTCGGTGCGCATCGTCCTTTTCAAGGGCTTCGTCGGCGAGGACCTGAGCTTCTATACCAACTACGAGGGCCGCAAGGGCCGCGAGCTGGCGCAGAACCCGCACTGCGCCGCCACCTTCTGGTGGGACCGCCTGGAGCGCCAGGTGCGTATCGAAGGCACGGTGGAGAAGCTGCCGGAGGCGCTGTCGCGCGAATACTTCTACCGCCGCCCGCGCGAATCGCAGATCGGCGCCATGACCTCGCGCCAGAGCGCGGTGGTGGCCAGCCGCGAGGAACTGGACCGCCGCTGGGAGGAGAACGCCCAGCGCCTGGCCGGCAGCGAGGTGCCCTTCCCCGACTTCTGGGGTGGCTACCGACTGGTGCCCGCCAGCATCGAGTTCTGGCAGGGCCGCCGCGGCCGCCTGCACGACCGCCTGCTCTACACCCGCGACGGCAACGGGTGGCGAATCGACCGCCTGGAACCCTGAAGATAGCGACATCCAAGACCACGAGGAGCGCTCCATGAATCCCTTCGACTTCAGCGGCAAGACCGTCTTCGTCTCCGGCGGCACCAGCGGCATCAACCTGGGCATCGCCCATGCCTTCGCCCGTGCCGGCGCCAAGGTGGCGGTGATGTCGCGCTCGCAGGACAAGGTGGACGCCGCGGTGAAGGAGTTGCAGGCCCATGGCGGCGAGGTAGCGGGCTATGCCGCCGACGTGCGCGAGCACGCCAAGGTGGACGAGGTGCTGAAGGCCGCCCATGCGAAGCTCGGCGCCATCGACGTGCTCATCAGCGGCGCCGCCGGCAACTTCCCCGCGCCGGCGCTGGGCATCTCCCCTAACGGCTTCCGCTCGGTAGTGGAGATCGACCTGCTGGGCAGCTTCCACGTGCTGCGCTCCGCCTTCCCGCTGCTGAAGAAGCCGGGCGCGTCCATCATCCAGATCTCCGCGCCACAGGCCTACAACCCGATGGAATTCCAGATGCACGTCTGCGCCGCCAAGGCCGGCGTGGACATGCTGACCCGCGTGGGCGCCATCGAATGGGGCCCGGCCGGCGTGCGCATCAACTCCGTGGTGCCCGGCCCGATCGCCGACACCGAGGGCATGACGCGCCTGGCGCCCAATGCCGAGGCCGAGCGACTGACCAAAGAGTCGGTGCCGATGGGCCGCTACGGCAGCAAGCAGGAGATCGCCGACGCCTGCCTGTGGCTGGCCTCGCCGATGGCCAGCTACGTCACCGGCGTGGTGCTGCCGGTGGACGGCGGCTGGTCGCTGGGCGGCACCAGCGTGGCCAGCGCGGGGATGAAGCAAGCGTTGGCCGCTGCCAAGAAGGGCTGAAGGATCTGTGCCCTGAGGGCGGCGAGGGCATGGATGCCCAAGGTAGGGCAACGCATAGAGCAGTTGCCGAGAGGGGGATACAAAGCAAAAAAGGCCGGGGAATCCCCGGCCTTTTTCGTTGTGCCCCTGCGGGCTCAAGCCATGACGGATACGTTCTCCGCCTGCAGGCCCTTCTGCCCCTGCACCACGCTGAATTCCACCTGCTGGCCTTCCTGCAGTGTGCGGTAGCCATTGCCCTGGATCTGCCGGAAGTGCACGAACACGTCATCACCCGCCCCGCGCTGGATGAAGCCGTAACCCTTGGCGTTATCGAACCACTTCACGGTCCCGTTTTCACGATTGGACATAGGTAAAACCCTTCCCCTTGTTATCTCTGTCTCCGGTGCCGCGATCGTTGCGCGGCACACGCACCTGGGCGTTCAGCCCGGATTCACTGTAGCGAATCCATTTTTCGGAGGGCAATCCTGCAGCGCACAATTTCCGGGGCGCTGATCTATCATTCGGCCAGATAACCGCCTCACGGACCCTTCCATGAACCGTCGCCTCGCCCTGCTCGCCACCGCCGGCCTCGCCGCCCTGATCGTTGCCTGCGCCACCTCGCCGACCGGCCGCACCCAGCTGCGCCTGGTCTCCGACAGCGAGATGGACCAGATGGGCGTCACCGCCTTCCAGGAGATGAAGAGCAAGACGCCGCCGACCCAGGACGCCAAGACCAACGCCTACGTCAACTGCGTGGCCAATGCCATCACCCGCGAAGTGCCGGGCGGCCGCCAGTGGGAGGTGCAGGTGTTCGAGGACAAGCAGGTCAACGCCTTTGCCCTGCCCGGCGGCAAGATCGGCGTCTACACCGGCCTGCTGAAGGTGGCCACCACGCAGGACCAGCTGGCGGCGGTCATCGGCCATGAAGTCTCCCACGTGCTGGCCGGCCACTCGGCCTCGCGCGTCTCCAACCAGATGGCCTCGCAGCTGGGCGTGAACATCCTCAGCGCCGCTTCGGGCGTGGACGCCGGCATGATCGGCATGGGCGCCAACCTGCTGCTGGTGCTGCCGTTCTCGCGCGGCGACGAGACCGAGGCCGACGTGCTGGGCGAGGAGCTGATGGCGCGTGCCGGCTTCGATCCGCGCCAGTCGGTAGCCCTGTGGCAGAACATGGCCAAGGCCAGCGGCGGCAACGCCCCGCCGCAGTTCATGTCCACCCACCCGGCCAACGAGACGCGCATCCGCGACCTGAACGCGCACCTGGCCAAGGCCGTGCCGCTGTATGAGCAGGCCGTGGCTGCCGGCAAGAAGCCGCGCTGCTCCTGAGGATACGAATAAACCTACTGCGCTGCCCGATCTTGCATCTCCGGTGCTCGCCGTACTTCAGTACGGCTCCGCTCCTCGATGCAACCTCGGGCATGCTCGCTACGGTTTCTTCGCACCCTCAAATGCCCGAGGACTAACCACCCACGAAGTGACAGGCCACCGCGCGCCCTCGCGAGAGCGACTTCAGCGGCGGCGGCTGGCGGGTGCAGTGCGGGTCGGCGATCGGGCAGCGCGTGGTGAAGACGCAGCCCAGCGGCGGGTTCAGCGGGCTGGGGATTTCCCCGCGCGCGACCAGTTCCTTTTCGCCCAGGTGCTGGCCGGGCACGGCGGCCATGAGGGCCTTGGTGTAGGGGTGCAGCGGCTGGGCGAACAGGGTCTCGCGCGGGCCCTGCTCCATGACCTTGCCCAGGTACATCACCAGCACGCGGTGGCTGATCAGGCGTACCACCGACAGGTCGTGCGCGATGAACAGCATCGACAGGCCGAACTCCTTCTGCAGGTCGCGCAGCAGGTTGATGATCTGCGCCTGCACCGACACGTCCAGCGCCGACACCGGCTCGTCGCAGATCAGCAGGCGCGGCTGCACCACCAGGGCCCGGGCGATGCCGATGCGCTGGCACTGGCCGCCGGAGAATTCATGCGGGTAGCGGTTGCGGTGCGCCGCCGACAGGCCGACGCGCTCCAGCCACTGCGCCACGCGGCGCTCGCGCTCGGCGACGTCGATCTCGGGGCACAGCGAACGCAGGGGCTCGGCGATGATATCGCCCACCGTCATGCGCGGATCCAGGCTGGCCAGGGGGTCCTGGAACACCATCTGGATCTCGCGGCGCATGGCGCGCCAGCCCTCGGCGTCCAGGCCCTGCAGCGGCTTGCCATCGTAGAGGATGCCGCCGGAGGTCACCGATTGCAGGCCCACCAGGCTGCGAGCCAGCGTGGACTTGCCGCAGCCGGACTCGCCGACGATGCCCAGGGTCTCGCCCGGCGCCAGGTCGAAGTTCACCTCTTCCACCGCGCGCAGGATGCCGGGCTTGCTCCAGGGCCAACTGCCGCGCAGCTGGAACTGCACACGCAGGCGGCGGACGGAGAGCAGCGGGGAGACGGCGGGAGCGAGTACGGCGTTCATTGGGGTCTAGGCTATCGGAACCGGAGCGTTCCGGCACGCCCCGGAAGGGCGCTGGAGGCGTAGGGAAAAGACGGCGGGCAAAACGCCGGACGCCGCCTGGCTAGGGCCAGGCGGCGTCCGGACATCACATACACGCGGCCCCGGGGCTTTATTCCAACAGCGCCCGTAGCATCCACGCCGTCTTCTCGTGCAGCTGCATGCGCTGCGTCAGCAGGTCGGCAGTGGGCTCGTCGTGGGCGGCGTCGGCCAGCGGGAAGATGCTGCGCGCGGTCTTGACGCAGGCCTCGTGGCCCTCGACCAGCAGCTTCACCATGTCCATGGCAGCCGGCACGCCCTCGGTCTCCTTGATGGAGGACAGGGCGACGTACTGCTTGTAGGTGCCCGGCGCCGGGAAGCCCAGGGCGCGGATGCGCTCGGCCACCAGGTCCACCGCCAGGGCGGCCTCGGTGTAGTGGGTCTCGAACATCAGGTGCAGGGTGTTGAACATCGGCCCCGTGACGTTCCAGTGGAAGTTGTGGGTCTTCAGGTACAGGGTGTACTCGTCGGCCAGCAGGCGCGACAGGCCGTCGGCGATCGCCTTGCGCTGGTCCTTGCCGATGCCGATGTCGATCTTCGCCTTCTGCTTCTTTTCCTTGGCCATGGGCCTGCTCCTATGGGGTTCCCGCATTCTAGTCAGGGGTGGACGAGCAGAACCAGTGAATAGTTCCTTGCGCCACGATTGATCCAGACTATCTCCGCGCTACGCCGCAAGCAGCTTGCTCTTGCGGTAGTAGCCGAAGATATCGTTGAGGCTGCGCCGCGGCTTCCAGCCGAAGGTGTCGCGGAACAGGCGGCCGTCGATGATCACCGGGTACTTGAAGTAGTTGATCAGGTACGGCGGGAAGAAGGCATTCCAGTTCAGCAGGTTGCTCCACATCTTCGGCAGCACCGGCGGAATCGACGGGATCGGCAGCTTGCTGCAGCCGCTCTGCGTCACGGCCTCCTGGAAGGCCACCCAGTCCTCCGGCGCCACGTTGTAGATGCCCGGCTTGTTCTGCTCGAAGGCCACGACCACGGCGTCGGCCATGTCGTCCACGTGCAGGAACTGCATCATCGGCGAGAAGCCCAGCAGCACCGGCGCGATGCCGCGCGACAGCAGCAGCGACATGCTGTTGCGGACGCCCGGCCCCAGCACGTTGCAGGGGCGCAGGATGGTGATGTTCAGCTCCGGGTACTTCCACAGGTAGATCTGCGCCAGGCTTTCCAGCTCGACGGAGTCCACCAGATCCTGCGTCACTTCGCTGGCCTTCAGCGGGGCGTCCTCGTCCAGCAGCGCCGGGTTGTAGGGGCTGGCGCCGTAGACGTAGTAGGTCGAGTGGATCATCACCTGCTTGACGAAGTACTTGCGGCACAGCTCCAGCAGCTTCTTGGTGCCGAGCACGTTGGCGTTGTAGCGCCGCTGGCGGTCCTGCTCGTGGGCGAAGAAGCGACCGATGTGGATCACCGCGTCGATCTTGTGGTTGCGGAAGATGTCCTCGAAGCCGCGCTTGTGCAGGTCCACCTTGTAGGAGGGGATGTTGGCGTCGGTCTCCACCTTCTGGCGGAAGTCCACGGCGATCACCTGGTAGCGGCCGTGCAGGCGCGCGATGACGCGCTTGGCCAGCGAGCCGGCGGCGCCGGTGACCAGGATGGTCTTCTTCGCTGCTGCGGGACGGGCGGCCATCAGTAGATCTCCTTGCGCTGTTCCAGGCCCAGCGCGATCAGGCGCCGGATCTCGGTCTTCACTTCTTCCACCAGGGCGGTGACTTCGTCTTCGCTTTCCATGTTGCACTTGAACTGCATCGGCTTGCCGAAGTTCAGGTGCACCCGCGCCGGCAGCGGGAACGGCGGCGCCACCGGCACGTAGGGCACGCCCAGGATCTTGGCCAGCGGCGCGATGTTGGCCACGGCGGGCATGGTCTCCTCGCAGCCGACGATGCCCACCGGGATGATGGGCGTCTTGTGCGTGAGCGCCAGGTGCATGAAGCCGTTGCCGAAGCGCTGCAGCTTGTAACGGTCCTTGTAGAGCTTGCCGGAGCCGCGCACGCCCTCGGGGAAGACGATGATGACCTCGTCGGATTCCAGCATCTTGGCGCAGTTGAGCGGATCGCCGATCACCGCACCGATGGAGTTCAGCAGGTTGCCGAGGTAAGGCACCGTGGGGAAGAAGCGCTCGATCATGGCGCGCGCCGCGCGCGGGCCGTGGGGGTTGGTGGCCAGGGCGGTGCCCAGCAGCACGCCGTCCATGGGCAGCTGCCCGGAATGGTTGCCGATGATCAGCAGGCGGCCATTGGGCGGGATGTTCTCCAGGCCGTTGGCGGTGACGCGGAAGTAGTGGTCGTAGAGCCACTTGGTGACGCCCAGCGAAACCTTCACCGCGTTCTCGTTGTAGCCCCAGGGGTCGTAGCCGAAGCTGCCCACCGGCTTGGGAATCTTCTCGATCGCCGCCTCCACCTCGGGGGTCACGATCTTGCGGTACAGCGACTCGCCCGGACTGAAGCTGGCAAGCCCTCTCAGCACATCCTTGATGGCCATCTTTTTCCTTCGTGCCGGCTGCTGCCGGCCTCCCCTGATTTTTCGTTCACACGGTATGCGAAATCCGTGCCCCGGGGAAGGGAGGAATCACATCTTTGCCGGGGTATTTTCCGCGCCGTCGCGCTGCTGCAGTTTCCACAGGCGGGCATAGGCGCCACCGGCCGCCAGCAGCTCGGCATGGCTGCCGCGCTCGGCGATGCGGCCCTGCTCCAGCAGCAGGATCTGGTCGGCGTCGGTGATGGTGGACAGGCGGTGGGCGATCACCAGGGCGGTACGATGGGCCGCAACCTCGCGGATCGCCGACAGGATGGCCTGCTCCGAGCCGGAGTCCAGCGAGGAGGTGGCCTCGTCGAACACCAGGATGGCCGGGTTCTTCAGCAGGGCGCGGGCGATGGCCACGCGCTGCTTCTCGCCGCCCGACAGCTTCAGGCCGCGCTCGCCCACCCGGGTGTCGTAGCCCTCCGGCAACTGGGCGATGAAGCCCTCCAGGTGCGCCAGCCGCACCACCCGCTCGATCTCCTCCTGGGTAGCGCCGGGCCGGCCGTAGGCCAGGTTGTAGCGCAGGGTGTCGTTGAACAGCACCGTATCCTGCGGCACCACGCCGATCAGGCGGCGCAGGCTGTCCTGGCTGATGCCGCGGATGTCCTGCCCGCCGATGCGCACGGCACCCTCGTCCGGGTCGTAGAAGCGGAACAGCAGGCGCGCCAGCGTGGACTTGCCCGAGCCGCTGGGGCCCACCACGGCGATCTTGCGCCCCGGCGGCACCTCGAAGCTGAGCTCATGCAGGATGCGGCGCTTGTCGCTGTAGCCGAAGGACACCTTCTCGAAGCTCAGGCCGGCCTCGGCTGGCGCCAGGACCAGGTCCGGCGCGTCCGGGGCATCGGCCACCTTGGGACGCTGCTGCAGCAGGCCGAACATGCGCTGCATGTCGGTCATGGCCCGGCGAATCTCGCGGTAGACGAAGCCCAGGAAGTTCAATGGCACGAACAGCTGGATGATGTAGGCATTCACTGCCACGAAGTCACCCAGGGTCATGGTTCCGGCACCCACCTGCTGCGCCGCCAGCACCATCATCCAGGTCAGGGCCACCGCCACGATCAGGGCCTGGCCGGCATTGAGCGCCCCCAGCGACAAGCGCTGCTGCTGCTGCGCCGTCTCCCACTTCGCCAGGAAGCGGTCGTACTCGTCGGCCTCGTGCTTCTCGTTGCCGAACAGCTTCACCGTCTCGTAGTTCAGCAGCGAGTCCACCGCGCGGGTGTTGGCGCGCGAATCCAGGGCGTTGGCCTCGCGCACGTACTGCGTGCGCCATTCGGTGACCACCACCGAGAAGAATACGTACAGCGCCACCGACACCGCGGTGATCAGGGCAAAGCTGGCGCCGTAGTTGAACAGCAGGATCGCCGCCACCAGGCCGATTTCCAGCAGGGTCGGGATGATGTTGAACAGGGTGAAGCGCAGCAGGAAGCTGATGCCGCTGACGCCGCGCTCGATGTCGCGCGACAGCCCGCCGGTACGGCGCGTCAGGTGGAAATCCAGGTCCAGCCGGTGCAGGTGCTGGAACACCTTGAGCGCCGCCCGGCGCATGGCGCGCTCGCTGACGCGGCCGAACACCAGGTCGCGCAGTTCGCCGAACAGCGCGGCGGCGAAGCGCATGGCGCCGTAGGCCAGCAGCAGTCCCAGCGGCAGCAGGAACAGGCCGCCGTCCTTGATGTCCAGCGAGTCCACCAGGTGCTTGAGGAACATCGGCAGGGCCACGCCCGCCAGCTTGGCCAGCACCAGGAACGCCAGGGCCACTGCCACCCGGACGGGGAATTCGGTCAGATAGGGCCAGAGCGTGCGCAGCACCCGCCAGTCGGTGCTGGGGACGGGGTCGTCGGGGGTTTCGGCGGCGAGGCGGCGGGACATGGCTGGCGCCAAGATAGTAGATAGTAGTTGGTAGATAGTAGTTGGGGGCGGCTTCCGCTTTTTCTACTATCTAGAAGCTACTATCTACTATCTGTCTTTTAAACGATCCGCGGATGCTTCCTCTTCTGCTGCTCGGCCTGGCGGATGCGCCGCGCCACGCCGCCGGCGCTGCCCGGCTCGGCCAGCTCGGCGATATGGAACAGGGCATCACCCTCGTGCACCAGGGGCATGGACACGCGGCCGATCACCACGCCGTCGGTGCTGCTGAGCACCGGGGCATCGAGCTCGCCCATGGGGTCGCCGATCACCCCCAGCACCTGGCCCTCCTCCACCGGCTCGCCCAGCGCCACCTGGGCGCGCAGGATACCGCTGGCCGGGGCTCGCACCCACGAATCGCGAGTGGCCAGCACCGGCTTGATCACCGTCGCGCGCGACTTGCGGGCCGGCGGCGGCAGCATGCCGATGGCCTCCAGCACGTTGAGCACGCCGCGGGCGCCGATGCGGATGCTGACCTCGTCGAAGCGCAGCGCCTCGGAGGATTCGTAGAGCAGCACCGGGATGCCCTTCTTCGTCGTGTACTCGCGCAGGGTGCCCTTGGTGGGTTGCGAGTCCAGCAGCAGCGGTGCGCCGAAGGCCCGCGCCAGGCGCAGGGTGTCGGGGTTGGACAGGTCGGCGCGGATCTGCGGCAGGTTGGGCCGGTGGATGGCGCCGGTGTGCAGGTCGATGCCGAAGTCGGAGCGGCCGACGATCTCGCGCAGGAACAGGTTGGCCAGCCGCGCCGCCAGCGAGCCGCGCTCGCTGCCGGGGAAGCTGCGGTTGAGATCGCGCCGGTCGGGCAGGTAGCGCGACTGGTGCAGGAACGCCAGCGTGTTGACGATGGGCACCGCCAGCAGCGTGCCGCGCAAATGCTCCAGGCGGCTGGAGACCAGCAGGCGGCGGATGATCTCCACGCCGATGATCTCGTCGCCGTGCAGGGCCGCGCTGACAAAGACCGTGGGGCCGGGCTCGCTGCCGCGCACCACGCGCACCGGCAGCGTCACGGGCGTATTGGTGTAGAGATTGGCCACCGGCAGCTGGATGTTGCGACGCTCGCCGCAGCCAACGCGCTCACCGCCGATCTCGAAGAGGTCTGCCTTCGCGGCCCTGGTGCTCTTATTCTTCATGGCACTCCTTGTTTCAAACGGGGACGCCGTCGCAGGGCGTCCGGCCATTCGCCGGCAATCCGGCGGACGGCTAGCCGCCCTTGGTCCGGGTCTTGCCCGGCGCCGCGTTCTTTTCGATGAACTCGATGATCTTGCCGGCAATATCCACGCCGGACGCGGCCTCGATGCCCTCCAGGCCGGGGGAGGAATTCACCTCCATCACCACCGGGCCATGGTTGGAGCGCAGGATGTCCACGCCAGCCACGTTCAGGCCCATGATCTTGGCCGCGCGCACGGCGGTGGAACGCTCCTCCGGCGTGATCTTCACCGCCTGGGCGGTGCCGCCACGGTGCAGGTTGGAGCGGAACTCGCCGGGCTTGGCGGTGCGCATCATCGCCGCCACCACCTTGCCGCCGATGACGAAGCAACGGATGTCGCTGCCCTTGGCTTCCTCGATGAACTCCTGGGCGAGGAAGTAGGCGTCCAGCCCGCGGAAGGCGTCGATCACCGACTCGGCGGCCTTGTCGGTCTCGGCCAGCACCACGCCCTGGCCTTGGGTGCCCTCGATCAGCTTGATCACCATCGGCGCGCCGCCGACCAGGCCGATCAGGTCGTGGGTGTCGTCCGGCGAGTGGGCGAACCCGGTGCGCGGCATGCCGATGCCCTTGCGCGCCAGCAGCTGCAGCGCCCGGAGCTTGTCGCGGGCCCGGGTGATGGCCACCGACTCGTTGAGGCAGTAGACGTCCATCATCTCGAACTGGCGCACCACCGCCGTGCCGTAGAAGGTCACGGAGGCGCCGATGCGCGGCACGATGGCGTCATAGCCCTGCAGCTTCTGCCCGCGGTAATGGATTTCCGGGGAGTGCGGCAGGATGTTCATGTAGCAGCGCAGCACGTCGATCACGCTGACATCGTGGCCGCGCTGCTCGGCGGCCTCGATCAGGCGGCGGGTCGAGTACAGGCGGCGGTTGCGAGACAGGATGGCGATCTTCATCGGCGCTTTCCCAGCAGATACGAAGAAGCGGGGTCGACCACATAATGCCCTGCCAGGGCCGTGCGGCCCAGCAGCAGGCGGAAGCGCATGGTGTCGCGTGCCGTCAACGAGATTTCCACGTCCCAGGTGTCGTGCCCCAGGGTCACCGGCGTGCGGATGAAGGGGCGCAGTTCGCGGTGCCCGCCGGAGTCGGTGACCCAGCGCTCGTCGATCATCTCGGCCTCGCACCAGATCTCGCGTTCGGAGTTCTGCAGCGGGTGCAGGCCGAAGCGCAGGCGCCCGGGCGCCGGCCGCTCGATGGCGAAGGCATGAATCACCGAGCTGCGCGCTCCGGTGTCCATCTTGCCCTTGATCTGGCGCACGCCGAACTGCGGCAGCGCGACCCATTCGCGCCAGCCGAGCATGCGCGGCCGCAGGGCGATCTTGTCGATGCGCAAGCAGGGATCCCGTCGTAAGTGCCTGGAATATGGGCATTAGACAACAAAAAGCGGTGCGGCATAGGGAAGATTTACGCTTGAGACGCACCCGGCGCGGGGGGATACTGGCGCCATACCCTTTCTACCGGAGCACGCCATGAGCCAGCCCGCCGAATACCGCAACATGGAACAGTTCTACCCCTACTACCTGCAGGAGCATTCCGACCGCACCTGCCGGCGCCTGCACTTCGTCGGCACCAGCCTGGGCCTGGCCCTGGTGATCTACGCCGTGGCCACGCAGACCTGGTGGCTGATCGCCGCCGCCTTCATCCAGGGCTATGCCTTTGCCTGGGTGGGACATTTCTTCTTCGAGCACAACAAGCCCGCCACGTTCCAGTATCCCTGGCTTTCCTATCTGGGCGACTGGAAGATGTGGTGGCAGATGCTCACCGGAAAAATCAAGATTTGATGCCGGAATAGCGGTAAAATCGCGCCCCGCACTGCGGGGCGTTTTCATTTATCTCCCATGAATCCTGATCTGCACCACTACGAAGTCATCGTGATCGGCGGTGGCCATGCTGGGCGAGCCGGGGCTGTCGTGGACTGCCAGTGGCAGTCCACGCCGGTGAGCGCTCCCGCCATGGATGGCGGGAGCCGGGTTTCTTAGCGAGGCAGGAGCCGGAGCTTAGAAACCGACGGTGCCAGCCCCAGAAGGTAGTTATGAACACTGAACTGCATCAGTACGAGGTGATCGTGATCGGTGGCGGCCATGCCGGTACCGAGGCCGCGCTGGCGGCTGCCCGCATGGGCCGCCGGACCCTGCTGGTGACGCAGAGCATCGAGACCCTGGGGCAGATGTCCTGCAACCCCGCCATCGGCGGCATCGGCAAGGGCCACCTGGTGCGCGAGATCGACGCCATGGGCGGCCTGATGGCGCGCGGCGCCGACCATGCCGGCATCCAGTTCCGCACGCTCAACGGCAGCAAGGGCCCGGCGGTGCGCGCCACCCGCGCCCAGGCCGACCGCGCTCTGTACAAGGCCTTCGTCCGCGACGCGCTGGAGAACCAGCCGGACCTGGAGCTGTTCCAGCAGGAAGTGGAAGACCTGATCGTGGAGGGCGGCCGCGTAGCCGGCGTGGTCACCCGCATGGGCCTGCGCTTCACCGCGCCGGCCGTGGTGCTGACCACCGGCACCTTCCTGGGCGGGCGCATCCACGTAGGCCTGTCCAACTACCAGGGCGGCCGCGCTGGCGACGCGCCGTCCAACGCCCTGTCCAGCCGCCTGCGCGAACTGATGCCGCGCACCGGCCGCCTCAAGACCGGCACCCCACCGCGCCTGGACGGCCGCACCATCGACTGGGCGGCGCTGCAGGAGCAGCCCGGCGACGATCCGCGCCCGGTGTTCTCCTTCCTGGGCTCGCGCGCCGACCACCCGCGCCAGGTGCCCTGCCACATCACCCACACCAACGAAGAGACGCACGAGATCATCCGCAGCGGCTTCGACCGCTCGCCGATGTTCACCGGCGTGATCGAGGGCGTGGGCCCGCGCTATTGCCCGAGCGTGGAGGACAAGGTCAACCGCTTCCGCGACAAGACCTCGCACCAGGTCTTCCTGGAGCCGGAAGGGCTGACCACCAACGAGATCTACCCGAACGGCATCTCCACCAGCCTGCCCTTCGACGTGCAGGAGCGCTTCGTGCGCAGCATGAAGGGCCTGGAGCAGGCGCGGATCGTGCGCCCCGGCTATGCCATCGAGTACGACTACTTCGACCCGCGCGACCTGCAGCGCTCGCTGGAGACGATGACGCTGTCCGGCCTGTTCTTCGCCGGCCAGATCAACGGCACCACCGGCTACGAGGAAGCGGCGGCGCAGGGCCTGCTGGCCGGCATCAACGCCGCCCGCCACGCCCGCGGCGAGCCGGCCTGGGTGCCGCAGCGCCACGAGTCCTACCTCGGCGTGCTGGTGGATGACCTCGTCACCCGCGGCACCACCGAGCCCTACCGCATGTTCACCTCGCGCGCCGAGCACCGCCTGCTGCTGCGCGAGGACAACGCCGACCTGCGCCTGACGCCGCAGGGCCGCGACATGGGCCTGGTGGACGACACGCGCTGGTCGGCCTTCGAGCGCAAGCGCGAGGACATCGCCCGCGAGCGCGGTCGCCTGCAGGAGCTGTGGCTCAAGCCGGCACAGCTGTCGCAGCCGGAGGTGGTGGCCGTGTTCGGCGCCGCGCCGGTGTCCTCCGGCCTGTCCGGCCTGGACCTGCTGCGCCGCCCCGAGGGCAGCTACGCCGTGCTCACCGGCCTGGGCCTGGCGCCGACGGACCTGGACCCGGCGGTGGCCGAGCAGGTGGAAATCCAGTGCAAGTACGCCGGCTACATCGAGCGCCAGCAACTGGAGATCGACCGCGCCCGCCGCTACGAGGAAGCGCCGCTGCCGGCCAACTTCGACTACCGCGCGGTGGCCGGCCTGTCCAACGAGGTGCGGCAGAAGCTGATCGACCACCGCCCGGACACGGTGGCGCAGGCATCACGCATCTCCGGCATCACCCCGGCGGCGGTCTCCCTGTTGCTGATCCACCTGAAGAAGCTGGGCCAACTGCGCAAAACCGCTTGATGGCGATCCCAAACCGTATTCAGATTCGGTTCATCGCCTCGGCATAGGCTGCGCACACCGTTTCACATACCCAAGGGAGTAACACCATGAAACAGCAGATCCTCACCGCCCTGTTCGTCGCCGGCTCGCTGGCTGCCGCCCCGTCCTTCGCCGCCGAAGGCAAGCTGGGCCTCAACGCCGGCGTGCAGGTCAACGGCCAGGGCGTCAACGTCAATGCCAACGCCGATGCCGGCGCGCAGGGCGACGAAGCCACCAGCCCGACGCTGGGCGAGACCGTCAAGGAAAAGGCCGGCGCCGCCAAGGACTACACGGTCGAGAAGGCCGGCCAGGCGAAGGAAGGCACCAAGAAGCTGGTGAACAAGGGCGCCGAGAAGACCAAGGCCGGCGTCAACAAGACCAAGGAAGTGACCGGCAAGGGCCTCTCGGCCACCGGCAACGTGCTGAACAACGCCGGCGCCGCCCTGCAGGGTTCGGCCGCCGCCTCCGCGGAAGCCGATGCCGACGCCCACGGCGCCCACGTGGGTGGCAAGGTCGAGGCCGGCGCCAAGAAGTAAGCGCCACTTCCGCTGCAGCCCAAGCCTCCGCGGGCAACCGCGGGGGCTTTTTTCATGGTCACGGCGTGACGCGCATCGCGCCCAACGCGCCGGACACGCTTGCCGCGCCAGGGCCACGCGCCGATCATCGGCGGCGATCATGGCCCACCTTCCCCTCCCCGACGCCACACGGCGCCTGCTGCTGCTCGGCCTGCTGGCCGGCGCCTGGCCGGCGGCACACGCGGCACCGCTGGCGGCGGTGGAGGCGCAAGCCTGGCTGCTGATGCGCGACGGCGAGTTGCTGGGCGAGCACGATGCCGACGCCCCGCGTCCAATGGCCAGCCTGACCAAGATGATGACGGCGCTGCTGGTGCTGGAAAGCGGCCGCAGCCTGGACGAGGTGGTGGCCGTGCCCGCCGCGGCCGCCCGCGACACCGGCACACGCCTGCGGCTGCGGGCCGGCGAGCGCATGCGCCTGGGCGACCTGCTGGCCGCCGCGGTCGTCGCCTCGGCCAACGACGCCTGCCAGGCCCTGGCCCTGGTGGTCGGCGGCAGCGGGACCGCCTTCGTGCGGCGCATGAACGCGCGCGCCGCCGCGCTGGGCCTGAAGCAGACCCGCTTCACCAATCCCTGCGGGCACGACGCCCCGGGTCATTTCAGCACCGCGCGCGAGCTGGCGGCGCTGGCGCTGACCGTGATGCGCGACCCGCGCTACCGGGTGCTGGCCGCCACCTCGCAAACCACGATCTCCAGCCGCGACACGACGCCGCGACGCTTCACCCTGTCCAACCGCAACGAGCTGGTGGGGCGCCATCCCGGCGTGGTCGGCGTGAAGAGCGGCACCACGCCCAATGCCGGCCGCTGCCTGGCCGCGTTCGCGATGCGCGGCGAGCACAGCGCCCTGCTGGTGATGCTGGATGCCCGCGAACGCTGGTGGACCGCCGGCGCCCTGCTCGACCGTGCCCTGGACGGCGATGCGCCCGCTCGCTGAACGCCATGCCCCCTGGCTGCTCGCCGCCCTGGTGGCGCTGGCCTATGCCGGCAGCTGGAACGGCGCCTTCCAGTACGACGACTTCCAGGTCATCGTCGACAACCCGGTGGTGCATTCCTGGGCGGCGCTGAGCGCGGACTTCGGCCACGGCCTGCGGCCGGTGCTGAAGCTGAGCTACTGGTTCAGCTGGGTCACCGGCGGCGGCTCCCCGCTGGCCTTCCATGCCTTCAATCTCGCCGTACACCTGGGCAACGTGCTGCTGGTCTGGGCGCTGGCGCGGCGCCTCTACGGCATCGCCGCCATGGAGCCGGCCCGCGCTGCGCCGGCCGCACTGCTGGCAGCGGCGGTGTTCGCCCTGCACCCGCTGCAGACCGAGGCGGTCACCTATATCTGCGGGCGCTCCACCTCGCTGATGTCGCTGTTCTGCCTGGCGGCGCTGCTGTGCTGGGACCGCTACCTGACGGATCGGCGCCTGCGCGATGCCGTGCTGGCCTGGCTCGCCTTTGCCTGCGCCGCCGGCACCAAGGAGCCGGCGCTGGTACTGCCGGTGGCGCTGCTGCTATGGGAATCGCTCCGCAGCCCCGGCGGCAGCTGGGGCGCAGGACTGCTGCGGCATGCGCCGTTCTGGCTGCTGCCGGCCGCGGCGCTGCTGGTGGTGGTGCCGCATACCGGCTATGCCGACTTCGCCGTCGCCAGCCTCAGCGAGCGCCCGCTGTGGCACAACGCCATGAGCCAGATCCATGCGCTGGTCTGGCTGCTGCGCGGCCTGCTGTTGCTGCGCGCGCCGAACTTCGACCCCGACCTGCCGGTGATCACCCAGGCCGATGCGGCACTGTGCGCCGAGGCCGCGCTGCTGCTGGCGCTGCTGGGCACGGGGCTGGCGGTGGCGCGGCCGCGGCCCTGGCTGGGCTTCTGCCTGGCCTGGGTGGTGCTGCAGCTCCTGCCGACCAACTCGATGATGCCGCGGCTGGACATCGCCAACGACCGCCAGTGGTATCTGCCGCTGGCGGGCGTGGCCTGGGCCGGCGGCGCGCTGCTGGCGGGGCCCTGGCAGCGGCCGTCGCGCCTGACGCGCCCGGCGATCATGGCGCTGCTCCTGGCGCTGGGGCTGGTCACCGCCTTCAGGAACGCCGACTACCGCAGCGAGATCGCGCTGTGGCAGGCCACGCTGCAGCATTCGCCGCACAAGGCCCGTGCCTGGAACAACTACGGCGTGGCCCTGCGCATGGCCGGGCGCGTCCCGGAAGCCCGCGCCGCCTACGCCCGATCGCTGGAGCTGGACCCGGGCTTCGCCCCGGCCCGGTCCAACCTCGGACTGCCGCCGCAACTGCCAAGCAGTTCGCCCTAGAAGGCTGGAATTCACATTCAGTGAGAAGCACGTCATCTTTTCCGCCGGGGCTTCCGATTAAGTTGGCGCCCCTGCGGAGCCGTTGGCCCGCCATATCTTTCCTTCAGAGGGAGTGCTTCACGATGAACAAGGGGATCTACCGTCGCAGCCTGCTGGCCCTGGCGATGCTTGCCGTGGTGCCGGCCCATGCCGCCGACCCGTTTGCGGTGCCGCCGTTCCCGAGCGACTACACGGCGCTGAAGTGCGACGTCTACGAGCAGGGCCGCGAGCAGGTGCAGCAGCAGCTCGACGCGCGCCGCGAAGCCAACCAGAACAAGGCCGACGCCGCAGGTCCGAAGATGCAGGCGGAGATGCAGGCCGCCATGCAGAGCGGCAACTACGCCGCGATCCAGCAGTACAGCGAGATGGGCCAGGGCCAGTTGAACCTGGGCGAGTCCGACGCCGACTGCATCGCGCTGGGCAGCTCCAACTCCAGCAGCGGCACCAGCCAGGCCATCGCACCGCCGTACCAGGCCGCCAGCGCCAGCTTCAAGGCCAAGGTCAGTGGCGCCACGCCGGGCGACACCAGCGCCTTCCAGGCGGCTTCCCCGGCCTACCTGGCCGAGCTGAACCAGGCCGTAGCCAAGACCCGCGCCACCGCCCAGCGCTGCAGCGCCGGCTACAACAAGCGCTACACCGCGCACGTCTCCAAGCTGAAGGGCTCGATGCGCGACATGATCGCCGCCCAAGCCGACGCGGAAGTGACCAAGCTGCAGTACGCCGAGCAGCTCTGGCAGGACGCCTACAACATCTGCGGCCGCGTGCAGCCGGAGCTGAGCATGGCCGCCACCGGCGGCTCGCGCTCCTACAGCGGCCGTCCGCGCGTCCCCGGCGTGGCGGGCGTGGTGGACTCGGCCAAGGACAGCGCCGTGGGCAAGGCCGTGGACAAGGCCTTCGGCTCGCTGTTCGGCCGATAAGGCGGTTGCGTTCAACAAAAGCCCCGCCATTGGCGGGGCTTTTCGTTTTGGCTGTGAAACCCCGCAGCCGTTCGTCCTGAAGTCCTGAGCTTGTCGAAGGATGAATGGCCCGCACTGGCAGCCCACTGAGACCGCCCGCATTTCGACACGCTCAACACGAATGGTCTCTGAACACTCATCCGGCACCCTGGCGCGAAACCAGGCTACGAGCACCCTCAGCTTTTCGGCAGCCAGTCCTGCAGCATCCCGCCCTGCTCCTTCAGCCACTCCCGCTGTGCGTCATACCCCGGCATCTGCCGCTCCACCAGCGCCCAGAAGCGCGGCGAATGGTTGCGGTGCACCAGATGGCAGAGCTCGTGGACGGCGACGTAGCGGAACACCTCCGGCGGCGCCAGCAACAGGCGCCAGGACAGGCAGATCAGCCCACCGGGATTGCAGCTGCCCCACTGAGTGCGTGTGTCGTTAACGCGCAGGCCGCTGGCCTGCACGCCGAGCCGGGCGCCTTCCTGGTCCAGCAGGTGGCGTGCTTCCTGGCGTGCGCGCTGCAGCAGGGCCCGGCGCAGGATCAGCTCCAGGTGGCGCGGCTGCAGGCCCAACTGCGGCGCGGCAAACAGGCACACGTCGTCCGGCCCGAAACGGACCTGCGGGCGCAGGCCAGAAGCCGGCACCAGGCGCAACGGCAGGCGCCGCCCCTGGAACAGCAACTCACCCTGGCCGTCCCAGCACAGCGCGGTGACCCCACGGCTGGCCTGCTGGTCGCGCAGCTCCGCCAGCTTCTCCCGCACCCAGCCTTGGCGCTCCTGCAGGAACGCCAGGGCCTGGGCCCGGGAGACCCAGCGCGGGTAGACCAGGCGCACCTCGGTGGACGAGCGGATCTCCACCTTGATGTGACGCGAACGCGGGCTGCGCCGCTCCACGAGGCGGTAATCCTCCTGGAACAGCTCGAACTGCGAGGTCGCGGGGGCTTCGGACATTTGTTTAAATTAATTAAACAAAATTAAAAATGCACCAATTAAATCTCACGCCAAAATGAAGGCCCGTTCGCGAAGGGGAACCCCGCGTGACAGGGCGCGGGATGCTTTCATCAAACGGCAAAAAATGCATCACCACCGTAGCGAAGCCCCGTCCTTGCAGCGTTTGCTGCGTTGCACAGGGCTTTTATCCACAGGCTTATCCCCCTCGCCTGTCGATAAAACACACTAAGCCCAAGGTCGGATGCCGGGGGGATCAGCCTGCCTGGTAGCCCATCTTGGCTAGCAGGCCGTCGAGCTCGTCCAGCGAATGGAAGGCCAGCCGGACCTCGCCCTTGCCGCTGCCATCAGCCTGGACCACCACGGTGCAGGCCAGGTGATCCGACAACTCCCGCTCCAGTCGCTGCCAGTCGCTGGGCTTGGCGGGGCGGAACACGATCTTGCTGTCCTTTTCCTGGGCGATGCGCTTTTCCAGGCCGCGCACGGTCAGCTTCAGGCGGATGACATCGTCCGCCCAGCGCATCTGCTCGTTGAGCGGCTGGCCAGCCAGCACCTTGGCATGGCCCAGCAGGATGTGGCCGTCGTTGACCAGCTCCTGCACCGGCGGGGCCAGGTTGAGCAGGCGCAGGTAGTTGCTGACGTACTCGCGGGACTTGCCGATGCGCCGGCCGATCTCTTCGTGCGTCATGCCGTGGATCTCGCCCAGGCGCTTGAGGCCGGCGGCGGCTTCCATCGGGCTCAGGGACTCGCGCTGCAGGTTCTCGATCAGGCCGACGACGAAGGCCTCGTCGTCGGACAGGTCGTCGCGGATCACCGCAGGAATCTCGTGCAGCCCGGCCAGCTGGGTCGCGCGCCAGCGGCGCTCGCCGGCCAGCAGCTCGTAGCCCCAGACCCGGGTACGCAGCACGATGGGCTGCACCACGCCGGACTCGCGGATCGATTCGGCCAACTCCTTCAAGGCGTCGGGGTCGAAGTGGCGCCGGGCTTGCTGGCTGCCCGGACGGATCAGGTCGATCGGGATTTCCTGGATGACGCCGGCAGACCGCTTCTTGCTCATGCGTTTATTGTACGGCGTGGGGTCTGCCGGCATGTACCCGTGCGTGGCCCGGCAGCGGCAAACCCTTGGCCCCCGGGGCATGGGATAATCCCCCGAATATGAAGGAGAACAACGGCATGGAAGAACAATTCCGGGCGATCATCGAGGCCATCGGCGAAAACCCCGAGCGTGAAGGCCTGCTGCGCACCCCCCACCGCGCGGCCAAGGCCATGGAGTTTCTGACCCAGGGCTACGAGCAGGACATCGGCGAGATCGTCAACGGCGCCGTGTTCGAGTCGCACAACGACGAGATGGTGATCGTCAAGGACATCGAGCTGTACTCGATGTGCGAGCACCACATGCTGCCCTTCGTGGGCCGCGCCCATGTCGCCTACCTGCCGAACGGCAAGGTGATCGGCCTGTCCAAGATCCCGCGCATCGTCGACATGTTCGCCCGGCGCCTGCAGATCCAGGAGAACCTGACCCAGCAGATCGGCCAGTGCCTGCAGGACACCATCGACGCCAAGGGCGTGGGCGTGGTCATTGAAGCGAAACATCTCTGCGCCATGATGCGGGGCGTACAGAAGCAGAATTCCAGCATGGTGACGTCCTTCATGCTGGGCCGGTTCCGCGAGGATCACCGCACCCGCCAGGAATTCCTGGACCTGATCCGGCGTCAAAGCTAAGAGCCGCGTCCTTTAGAGGACAGTTGTATAGGCTGATCCGAACCGGGCTAAACTCCGTATAAAGGGCATGGCCGTTGCCGCGGCAACGGCGCCGCCCGTACGACAAGTCATTGTATTGCTAACGGTTAATACGCCATGCTGAACGGAATCAACCCCGACCTGCCTGCCCAGCGCGAGGTGCTGCAATCGCTCGAGCCGACGGTGCGCGAGCTGATGCAGAAGCACCGCGACAGCCGCAAGCTGTGGATGCCCAGCGACCTGATGCCGGCCGACGAACTGGCCGACCCCAATTACGAGGAAGAGCTCAAGGCCCTGCGTGAGCGCGCCCGCGGCCTGCCCGACGGCGTGCGCGTGGCCATCGCCCTGAACCTGCTGACCGAGGAAGGCCTGCCGCACTTCCACCGCCTGGTGGCCGTGTACATGGGCCACGGCGGCGCCTGGGCCGAGTGGAACAACCTCTGGACCGCCGAGGAAGACCGCCACGGCTGCGTGCTGCGCGACTACGTGCGTGACGCCCGCGTCTTCAACATGAAGGCGCTGGAGGAGATGCAGTTCCAGTACATCGAGTCCGGTTTCGACCCGGACTGGAAGGATGACCCCTACCGCCTGCTGGCCTACACCAGCCTGCAGGAGAAGGCGACGCAGACCTCCCACGCCAACGCCGGCCGCCTGGCGGGCAACTACGAGCCCAAGCTGCAGAAGATCCTGGCGCACATCTGCGCCGACGAGTCGCGCCACTACGTGTTCTACCGCGACTCCTTCTCCGCCGTGATGAAGCTGGACATCAACCGCGCCCTGCACGCCCTGGCCGCGGTGGCCCCGGCGCTGGCCATGCCCGGCCACAACATCGCCGGCTTCGCGCAGATGTCCGAGGTGGAGCGCCGCGCCGGCATCTACGGTCCGCGCGAGTACCTGAAGCTGGTGGAGGACCTGGTCAAGCACTGGGCCATCGACAAGATGACCGGCCTGTCCGCCGTGGGCCGAGCCGCCCAGGACAAGGTCATGGAACTGCCCAAGCGCCTGTCGCGCATGGCCGACTACGTGGAGTCCAAGGCACACTCGCGCAGCTTCTCGTTCGAGTTCATCTACCAGCGCGCGTTCGAGATGGCCGGCGGGGCGGCTCGCTGAGCGGGTTTGTTTTTATCGACCGTCGCGGGCGTGAGCCTGCGGCGGTTTTTTGTTGGGTGCACTCTTGCCAGCTCCCTCTCCCCGCAAGCGGGGAGAGGGAGAAAGGCGCTACCTCCGCACCACAAATCCCTGCGCCAGAATCTCACTAGCAGCCACCCACTCCACCCCATCCACCCGCGCCGCCGGTGGCCCGCGATCCAGCCAGCCGCGCAACTCGGCCAATGCCTCCGGCGAGCCCGCTGCCCTACCCTCCACACGGCCATCAGGAAGGTTGCGCACCCAGCCATCCAGGCCCAAGCGGGTGGCGGTATCGGCGGTGCTCTGGCGGAAGAACACGCCCTGCACGCGTCCGGATACGATGAAGCGGTAACATTCACGCATAGCTGAAGAATCGGGTGGTTTCATGGGCATCATCTCGCAAATCCGCCGTGGCGTGGCTGCGGTCCGGCAGCTCCGGGGCACGCCGTTGCCCGAGGGCGAGCCGGAGCTGGCCGCCTTCTCGGCCGCGATCCCGGTGGGCCCCGACGGCGCGCCGCTGTGGCAGATCGACGTACAGGTCACCACCGAGCCGCATGCCGACGGCGAGCGCCTGCGCCTGCGCGCACGCATCCAGACCAACCTGGCCTCGGCGCTGAAGCCGGCGCTGGGCGCGCCGGTGGCGCTGTCCGACAGCCGCGCGCTGACCCTGGCGGAGCGTACCGGCTCGCTGGTGCAGCGCACCGCCAACCGCGTGCTGAATCTGCCGGCGGTGCGGGCCTTCGCCGAGCCGCTGCTGAGCAACGACTTCAACACCTTCATCGAGGTGCAGGCCTCCACCGCCTCGCTCGACGCGGGCGCGGGCGAGCTGATCCCGCAGAGCGACAAGCTGGCGGCGCTGGGCATCCAGCCGCGCCGCGCCGGCGACCAGCCGATGGCGGAGACCTGGAGCGGCCAGGCGGCCGACGGTTTCGCGCAGGTGTCCCTGCTGCAGATCGACAAGCGCCACCTGCCGCCGGGCCTGGCGCAACGCCTGGGCGACAAGCCTTTCCAGCTGGCGGCGGCCATCGTCAACACGGCGCAGCAGAAGAAGTAGTGACGGCCTCGGCCTGGGAAGCCGCATGAACGCCGCGAAGAAGGCCCGCTGATGGCGCGCACGCGCTCGCGCGAGGTGCTGCAGCTGGCCCTGCCGATCATCGGCGGCATGGCCTCGCAGAACCTGCTGAACCTGGCCGACGCCTGGATGGTGGGCGGCCTGGGCCCGGACGCACTGGCGGCCACCGGCATCGCCAACTTCGTCAACTTCATCGCCTTTGCCTTCATCATGGGCTTCGCCAGCGCGGTGCAGGCCATCGCGGCGCGGCGTGCCGGCGAGGGCCACACCGACGAACTGGCGGTGCCACTCAACGGCGGGCTGCTGCTGTCACTGCTGATCGGCGTGCCGATGTCGGCGCTGCTGATCTGGTTCACGCCGGAAATCCTCGGCGCACTCACCACCGACCCCAATGTGGTGCGCGAGGGCACGCCCTACCTGCAGTGGCGGCTGGTGGCGGTGGCGGCGGTGGGCATGAACTTCGCGTTCCGCGGCTACTGGAGCGCGGTGAAGATGACGCGCCTCTACCTGCTGACGCTGGTGGAGATGCACGCGCTCAACATCCTGTTCAGCTACTCGCTGATCTACGGTCACTTCGGCCTGCCGGCGATGGGCACGGCGGGCGCCGGCCTGGGCACCACGCTGGCGACGCTGGCCGGCACCGGCATCTACTTCTTCCTGGCCTCGCGCCATGCCGGCCCGCACGGCTTCCTGCGGCGCCGGCCCACGCCGGAGCAGTTCCGCAGCCTGCTGCGCCTGAGCATCCCCTCCTGCGTCCAGCAGCTGCTGTTCTCCAGCGGCTTCCTGGTGCTGTTCTGGATCGTCGGCAAGATCGGCACGCCGCAACTGGCGGTGGCCAGCGTGCTGATCACGATCACGCTGACGGCGGTGCTGCCGTCGATGGGCTTCGGCCTGGCCGCCGCCACGCTCTGCGCCCAGGCTCTGGGCCGCGGCGATGCCGAGGACGCCCAGCGCTGGGCCTGGGACACCTACAAGGTGGCGCTGTGGGTGTTCGCGGGGCTATCGATCCCCATGCTGCTGCTGCCGGGGCCGGTGCTGGCCTTCTTCCTGCGCGATCCGGCACTGGTGGAACTGGGCCGGCTGCCGCTGCAGCTGATCGGCGCCACGGTGGCGCTCGACGGCCTGGGACTGATCATGATGCAGGCGCTGCTCGGCGCGGGCGCGGCCAAGCTGGTGATGAAGGTGTCGGTGGGCCTGCAGTGGCTGCTGTTCCTGCCGCTGGCCTGGCTGCTGGGCCCGGTGCTGGGTTACGGCCTGGTGGCGCTGTGGATGGCGATGGGCGCCTACCGCCTGCTGCAGGCGCTGATCTTCACCATGGCCTGGCAGAAGCGGGGCTGGGCGGCGATCCGGGTCTGAACTCCCCGTGTAGGAGCCAGCTTGCTGGCGACTTCCCGCATCGCCTCGCCAGCAAGCTGGCTCCTACAAAACCTCCGTCGGCGATCGGCTACAGAAAATGCCGCGCCGCCCACCAGGCCAGCCCGCCGACGGCGGCCATCGCCAGCACCAACACGATGATGCCGGCACGGCGCTGGCCCTGGCCGGCGACGACGATGCCGTGACGGCGCTCCTGATCCTGCAGGTAGTCCTCCAGCAGGCGCGCATTGATTCGGTTGGCCTTGAAGGCGAAATCGAAGACGTCGCCCAGCACCGGCACCAGGCCCACCAGCGCGTCCAGGGCGGCGAAACCCGTCATCTTCAACAGCAGCGGCCGTGGGGCACCCAGCTTCACGCCTTCGTAGACCACGAATCCGGACAGCGCCAGGCCCACGATATCGCCGACCACCGGCACCAGGCCGACCACCGAGTCCACGCCAAACTTCCAGCCCAGCCCCGGAATGCGGATGGCCTCATCCAGCAGCCGGGAAAGCCGCTGCAGGCGGCGGCGGGAGGCTTGCACCTCGGCCAAGGGGGCCAGCACATCGCGGGAGGTAGTGTCCATCCCCCCATTATCGCTAACCTATAGGCCATAACCAGCTGAATACAGGATTCCGGGGACCATGCGAGCCTTGCTGTACAAACTGATGTTCCTGCTCGCGTACTGGGTGTTCCGGCCCTTCAACCGCTACATCCACTACACCACCACGCCGGCGGCGCTGCGCGACAGCCTCAAGCTGGACGTGACCAAGCCGGTGGTCTACATCCTGGCGACGCGCTCCTGGGCCGACCTGTTCGTACTGGACCGCATCTGCAAGGACCTGGGGCTGCCGCGGCCCAACCGCACCGGCTCCAACTTCCCCAGCATCGAGAAGGCCGGGGTGGTGTACCTGCCGGCGCTGCTGGAGACGCGCATGCGCTCCACCGAGCTGACGCGCCTGATCGAGACCGGCATCGCCACGCAGGATTTCGACGCGCAACTGGTGCCGGTATCGGTGTTCTGGGGCCGCGACCCGGGCCGCGAGAAGAGCTGGTTCGAACTGCTGTTCGCCGATAGCGTGCAGGCGGGCATGGTGCGCAAGTTCTTCATCATGCTGGCCAACGGCCGCAGCGTGTTCGCCAACTTCGGCCTGCCGCTGTCGTTCCGCGAGTTCGTCAGCCGCGAGCCGGACGCCACCCGTGCAATCCGCAAGCTGACCCGCACGCTGCATTTCCACTTCCTGCGCGCTCGCACCGCGGCGCTGGGCCCCACCCTGCTGCCGCGCCACGTCGTCATCAACGGCCTGCTGCAGCGCAAGAACGTGCTCGAGGCCGTGGATGCCGCCACCAAGGGCGGCTCGATGACG
This sequence comes from Solimonas sp. SE-A11, assembly GCF_030345715.1. Taxonomy (GTDB): domain Bacteria; phylum Pseudomonadota; class Gammaproteobacteria; order Nevskiales; family Nevskiaceae; genus Solimonas_A. Next base: position 2,889 of record NZ_JAUASX010000001.1, on the reverse strand, counting down.
CGTGAGAAGGCGCTGGCGCATGCGCGCAAGTGCGCCGACGAGATCGCGGCGGACTACACCAACAACGTCATCGTCTTCATCGAGCGCTTCCTCGGCGCCATCCTGTTCAAGCGCGTATTCAGCGCCATCGACGTGCGCGGCCTGGATCGCTTGCGCGAATGGGCGCAGCAGGGCTATGAAATCGTCTACATGCCCTCGCACCGCTCGCATGCGGACTACCTGCTGGTGTCGTACACGCTGTACCACGCCGGCCTGGTGCCACCGCACATCGCGGCGGGCGTGAACCTCAACTTCTGGCCGGTGGGCGGGCTGCTGCGCGGCGCCGGCGCCTTCTACCTGCGCCGCAGCTTCGCCGGCGACTACATCTACAGCGCGGTGTTCCGCGCCTACGTCGATTCGCTGATCCAGCGCGGCTACGCCATCGAGTTCTTCCCCGAGGGCGGCCGCAGCCGCACCGGCCGCCTGCTCGCCCCCAAAACCGGCATGCTGTCGATGGTGGTGGAGGCCAGCCTCAAGCAGCGCACGCGCAAGGTCGTGCTGGTGCCGGTGTTCATCGGCTACGACAAGTGCTGGGAGGTGGCGAGCTACGCCAAGGAACTCAAGGGCGCCAAGAAGCAGAAGGAATCCGCCGAGGGCCTGCTCAAGGCCGGCAAGATCCTGGGCAAGTCCTACGGCAAGGCCTACATCAGCTTCGGCGAGCCGACGGTGTTGCAGGACCACGCCGACAAGCATCTGCCGGGCTGGCGCGAGGCCTTTGCCGCCGACAACGGCGAGCTGCCGCCGCAGTACAAGGCCTACGTCGGCCAGCTGGCGCTGCAGCATATGCGCGACATCAACGCCGCCGCGGTGGCCAACCCGGTGGGCCTGGCGGCGGTGGCGCTGCTGGCCTCGCCGCAGCGCGCGGTGTCGGAGGACGAGTTCGTCGAGCAGATCGGCCACCTGGTGTGGCTGCTCAAGGGCCACCCGGACAACGCCAACCTCTACATCCCCGAGTCGGCGCCCAAGGCCATCGTGGAGGGCAGCGCGCCGATCGCGCGCATCCTGCGCGTGCCGCACAAGTGGGGCGACCTGCACGCCATCACCGACAACGATGCCGTCGCGCTGACCTACAACCGCAACAACATCCAGCACCTGTTCGCGATCCCGTCGATGATCGCCAACCAGTTCCGCACGCGCATGCTGCTGTCCGAAGAGGCCATCGTGCTGGGCGTGCGCGCGCTCTACCCCTTCCTGCGCACCGAGTTCTTCCTGCGCTGGCAGCCGGATGAGGTGGAGGGCGTTACGCGCCAGTGGCTGGAGGTGATGATCCGCCTCGGCCTGCTGAGCCGCGAGGGCGACCGCTTGCAGCGCCCGGACGTGACCAGCCCGGCCTTCTCTACGCTGGCCATGCTCGGCCGCGTGATGGGCGAGACCCTGGAGCGCTACTGCATCACCGCCCTGCTGCTGGCCGAGGAGCGTCGCACCCAGCAGTCGCTCAAGCGCGAGCGCTTCGAGGAAGACTGCCGCCTGATCGCCGAGCGCATGGCGATCCTCACCGGCCGCGACGCCCCGGAGTTCTTCGACAAGGCCCTGTTCCGCGGCTACCTCAACACCCTGATCGAGGTCGGCCTGGTGGTGGAGACCGGCGACCGGGGCCTGGCCGTGGACGCGCGCATCGAACGCATCGCCGAGCGCTCGCTGGAAATGCTCTCGGACGAGACCCGGCAGATGCTGCTGCAACTGCTGTCGCGCCGGAAGATGGCCGAATCGGCCACCCCGGAAGCTGATAGCACGTCCTCGGAACCGACCCCGCCCGACCCTGTCTGATAGGACCTCAGGGGGCCTCCGAGGCCCCTTCTGAACAGGCGTTAGACGCCCCGGAAGGACTCGCTATAATCCGGGTCGCCCGGGGGCTTCGCCCCCTTTTTTCATACCTACGAGATTCCTATGCAGAAGAAAATGCTGGTTCTGGCCGCCGTCGTCGCGTCCAGCCTGTCCGTTGCCTGCGCCAAGAAGGAAGGCGGTGCCGAGGCCGGTGGTTCCGCCGGCTCCGGCGATCTCCAGACCGACGCCCAGAAGTTCGGCTACTCCATCGGCGTGGACCTGGGCCGCTCCCTGGCTCCGGTCAAGGACGACGTGGACGTCAAGGCGCTGAAAGCCGGCCTGGATGACGCCGCCGCCGCCGCCGCCAAGGTCGAGGAAGCCAAGAAGGCCCTGGCCGCCAAGCCGGACGACGCCAAGCTGAAGGAAGCCCTGGCCGAGGCCGAGAAGATGCCCGGCATCAAGCTCGACGACAAGCAGCGCGAAGAAGTGAAGATGAACGTGGCCAAGAAGCTTCAGGAGAAGCAGGCCACCGAGCGCAACAAGCAGTCGGAGACCGCCAAGGCCGCCGGTGAGAAGTTCCTGGCCGAGAACGCCAAGAAGGCCGGCGTGAAGACCACCGCCTCGGGCCTGCAGTACGAGGTCGTCACCGAGGGCAAGGGCACCAAGCCGAAGGCCTCCGACACCGTCACCGTGCACTACAAGGGCACGCTGCTGAACGGCGAGGAGTTCGACAGCTCCTACTCGCGCAACCAGCCGGTCACCTTCCCGCTGGCCAACGTGATCCCGGGCTGGACCGAAGGCGTGCAGCTGATGACGCCGGGCTCCAAGTACAAGTTCTACATCCCCTCCGAGCTCGGCTACGGCGAGCGCGGCGCGGGCGTGAAGATCGGCCCCAACGAGACCCTGGTGTTCGAGGTCGAGCTGCTGTCGGTGGGCGAGCAGAAGTAAGGAACCCCAGGCTCCAGTGACCCGTCCTGAAGTAGGTTGACACCTATGCGGGATAAAGCTGGTTGCTAAAGTATGCTGGATACAGACGCCCGATGGACTTCATCGGGCGTTTTGTATTTGAGGGCCAAGTGTGGCCGT